>CAVPUS010000018.1:0-128256 GCA_963709005.1 uncultured Acidobacteriota bacterium | reverse complement strand
AGGCGCAGCTCCCCGCCGTCCAGTTCCCAGCGCGACGCGTATTCCACCATGGACCATAAAAACTTTTGCGCTTGGAGCGCCGCTTTGATGGCATCCATCTGCGCCGATGCGAGGCCGCTCATCGAATCTTTCGCCGCTCGGGCCACAATCCGGGGCGGAGTCGCCGGCAACGGCACGGACGACAACAAGCGAGCGGGTCCCGCGCTCGGATCCGGCGGCACCGTCTTTGCGGGCGTTGTGCCAGGACTCGTGGACAGCGATGGCGCCATTCGCGCGGCCGTTGCCGCTGCTGGGGAGCCAGAGCCGGAAGCTCCTTGCGCCGCGGACATAATGCGTGGCGGAGTTCCCGGCGGATTCCGCCACCGCAGGCCGCAGCGCACGCGCTTCACCCCGCAAATCCGCCAGCACTTCCTCGAGCGGCGCCAGCCTCTGCGCGTTCACCAGTTTCAGAAGGCCCAATTCGAGATGCAATCGCGGATCGGGTTTGCGCCGCAGGTCGTCATCGGTCACTAGCAAAATCTGAAAGAATCGCGTCAGGTCCTCTTCGCTAACCGCGCGGCTTGCTCCGCGAGTCGCGGCCGCTCATCGGCCGGCGCCGCCACGAGATCTGAAGCCGGGCCGCACACGCGTGTGACCAGCAGATTGCGGAAATGACGAATCGCCTCGCGGCAGAAGTGCTGCAAATTCTGCCCGTCGCCGATCAGCCGATGCACCAGACCGAGCGCTCGCTCGGCGGAGGGAGTCGCGATCGCTTCGACCAGTTCGTCGAGCACGCTTCTTCGGCGACCACGCCGAGCAGCTCTCGCACTTGCGTGTCCGTGATTTCATCGCCGCAGTACGCGATCGCCTGTTCGAGCAGCGAAAGCCCATCGCGCATGCTGCCTTCCGCCGTGCGCGCGAGCACCGCGACGGCGCCGGAATCGATCTTTAAATCCTCTGTATTCGCAATGCGCGTTATCTCCGCCGCAATCTCCTTGAACGAAAGCGAGCGAAACTGAAAAAGTTGCGCGCGCGATTTGATCGTATCAACCAAATCTTCCGGCGCGTCGTCGCGAGAATGAACACTACGCGCTCCGGCGGTTCCTCCAGAGTCTTCAGCAACGCGTTCGAAGCTTCGTCCGTGAGCTGGTGTGCTTCGTCGAGGATGACCACTTTGTTGGGACTCGACGCGGGCGCGTACCGAACCATCTCGCGCAGCTCGCGAATCTGGTCGATGCCGCGGTTCGAAGCTGCATCAATCTCGAGCACGTCGAGCGAAGTGCCCGCGGAAATCTCACGGCAGGAATTGCACGTGTTGTCCGGTGCGGCCGTCGGCCCTTTCCGCAATTCATCGCCTTGGCGAGGATCCGCGCCGTCGTCGTCTTACCCACGCCCCGCACGCCGGAAAAAAATGTACGCGTGCGCCACGCGGTTCGATCGAATCGCGTTCCCCAGCGTCTTTGTCACGTGCTGCTGTCCGACGATTTCGCTGAAAGTTTGCGGCCGATACTTTCGAGCGATAACTTTGTAGCTCATCAGGGCTGACTTCTACCCCTCGCCTCCAACTTTCCGCTGAAGGAACTTCGGGTACTCCGCGGCACACGAAGCTGACCCGCTACCGTTGCTCCCTTCCGGGCCTGGCGGGGTTCGCGGGGAATCGTTGCACAGAGCCCGAAGTTCCACCGGTGGCAGTCGCTGCGCGGATTTTCTTTGCGCGCAACTGCTTCGCGTACTCTAGCACAGCGAACGATGGCGTGAAAGCGAGCCTCAATGCACCTGCTGAAGATGACGTGTTCTTCCGAAACGAGGTAGGCGACCTTCTTGTGGTCGATGAAGTTTGCTTCGTCGCTAGTCGAAGCTCTCCACTCCGGCGACTGGCGCGCGGCGAACAAGGATTCGGCGTCATCAAACCAGAGTTCGGCGACGCCGTCGTAATCCGCTTCTTCTTTGTCTCCCCGAATCATGACGCGGTGGCTTTGGACTAACTTGCGCAAACCGGGAATGCGAGCGCCGATTGGTCCGTGAACGTTCTTCCAGTAATGAAAGAATTCTGCGTCCGTCATTCCTGTTCTCTTGGTGACGCAATAGACGATCTTAATCACGAGCCTCCTCCTGTCGCCACACAGGGTACACCTGGAGGATGCGCGATTTGACCGTATCGCGAGTTAAGGCGAGAGTTGGGCTTTCTTTTTCATAGCCTCAGCGGTCCAAGGCGGAACAACGCCGTTGATTCGCGCGTAGGCGATGAATTGCCCGAGATGCTCATGCGCGTCGGCAATGAGAATGTAAACCACGTCGCCGAGTTCGCATCCGGACCAAGCTTCTTCTGGGGGTTGGCGAAATCCGCGTTGGACATTGCCTGCGCCGTGATCCGAATACGCAAACGCTTTATTCAACTGCTCGATGATTTTGGCTTTGTCGGTGGTGGACTTCTCGAACCCATCCGGCTTGAAATCGGGTGCGGGCGCGGTGCCCATCATGGTTGGAATACCAAAACCTGCGGCCGAGACGTGCAGAAGCAGCTCGCTCACCGAGCGGGACCCTTCGCCCGGGCGCCACGTGTACTTGTCCGCGGGGATCGCCTCCGCCAGGCTGGTGTATTTCTTCTGCATGTCCTGCAAATCCTGAATGGATTGCGCCTTCATGTCGTAGCTGGGCGCTGTCTTATCAACGGCCTGTGTCGTTTGCGCCTGCTTCGACGCGAAGGCTCGATTCGCGCCCCCGCTCACAATGAGACCAAGAGCCAAAATCGATAAGACGAGTGTCTTCATTTCCGTTCTCCTTTCCTTCTGAAAACTCTTCTAAAAACTGCATTCAAGATCCCGCGCAAGCAGCCGCGCGAAACAACGTGCGCGATTTCAATGGTCCTCGGATGTAACCGCCGGATGTATCCGCATCCATTCTTCCGAGAATAAGTTCGATTCCCGCAAACACCGGCCGCACCGCGCGTGCGGACCGAGATACTGCTGGCTTAGACGGTGGCGAGCGAAAAAGTCTCACAAATAATGAATGCTGCGCCCTGGTGGGGTTAAGTGCGCGCTTTCGAACAATTCCGAAGCGCGAGTGCTTAGATATGTCCGAAATCGAAGAGTGACGCTAAGGTGTTCCGGCAGGTAGGATTTCTTCGCGCCCTGGATGTCCCAAGGCGCGAAGAATGGAATGCTACGGCAAACGCCGGACTACTTGAGCGGGCCGCCGATGTGTCCGGTGGCCTGCGCAGTCGGCGAAGAATTGCTCTTCAAAGCGGCACGCGCGGGAGGCGCGGCGAAAGCCGTCTCGACGCGCTCGTCGTTGATTGCCGCAAGGCTCTCGAGTGTCTTCTGTCCCTCGGCGGAATCCTTGTTCTTGGCCTGTGCGTCAGCAAGCAGCCCGAGCGAAAGCGGATTTCGAGGATCGTACTGAAGCTCGGAGATGGCCTCGGCATACTTGCCTTGCGCGTACAGCACGGCCCCGCTTGCCGAGTGAAAAGACTGCTGCACCAGGTTGTTCCTGCTCGTGCGGGCAATCGCAACGAGAGGCTCGAGGGCCTTCTGCGCGACGTTTGGCATGCCGGCACGCGCGGCGATGAACGCGCGAGTCTGCAAGATCGTGGCGAGTTCGGTGTCGTGGTCCTCGTGCGAAAGCACGTGTTTTTCCGAAAGAACAGCTAGCGCGGCATCGAGCTCGGCGAGCGCCGCCGTCACATCCGCGCTAAACAGAGCTATGGTGCGATGCGATTCCGCCTCTCGAACTGGAAACCTTCATTATGGGCTTCGGCTGCGAGTTCGGTGAAGGCCTTGCGCGCCTCTTCGGACCGGTTCTCGCGGTAATAGGTCAATGCCCAGAGCATCCGGTAGTTCAGTTTCGTCGCGCTGTCCTTCGTCATTTCAATGGCCTTCGGGTACTCGGCGCGCGCGCGTTCCTGGTCGCCCATAAGCGCGTAAGTAGACGCGATGCCCACTTGCGACGAGAAGAAGGCCGGGTCGATTTTCAATGCCGCGCGGTAGTGGTCGAGCGCGCCCTGGAAATCCCCCGCCATGCGGAGAATCTCCGCATACGAATCCTGCGGGTTCGGCTGATTGGGAAGCGCCAGGACATAGCGGTCCATGAAGGCAGGCGCCAGGTTCACTTTGCCGTCAAGCGCGTAGCAATACGCAATATTGTTCAGGGCCGGGAAGTAGTTGGGATCGGCCTTTAGAACAGCTTCGAGAACGGCCTCACCACGTTCGTAATTCTGCTGTCCGGAGCAGAGCCACTCGGCATCCAGGTTCGCGAGGCGCTTATCATTCGGATACTTCGCCAACAGATCGTTCATCGCTGCGATGGCCGGGACAAGCTGCCCGTTCTTCGTGCCGTTCATCCAGCGAATCAACAACTTCTCATCAGGCGAGGCATCGCCGATTTCGCTGATCGAAAGCGCGCGCTCCCGCTTCTCCTCGGCCGGATCGACGGTGAAATAGGCGATGGCGGCGTGAGCCAGCGCAAAATGCGGATCAGCCTTCACGGCATCGCGGATGGATTGCAGGCCGTCCTCCGTGTAGAGCAGGTCCTCGCGCTGCCTCATGCCTGTTTCATAGGCTTGCCGCGCTTTCTCCGAATGTGTCGTGACCGGAATCGTCTCCGACCGGGCGCCGGCCTTGTGCTTTTGCGCTTGCGCGGAGGGGGTAACTCCGGTTGCCGCAATCGTCAGTGCAGCCAGCAATGCACCTTGAAAGTAATGGTGGATTTTCATGTGTCCTCGCATGAAGTGTCTTGCGCAACCTTCTGGTGATGGTCGGGATTAATGCCCCTTCAGGGCATATCCCGGGTCAAACGGCTGCTTCTCGTCAATTTTGATTACCTTTACACTGCCGGTTATGTTGTAAACGTCCACGATGCCCAGGGCCGATGCGTTCGATCCGACGAACTTCACAATCTCCTCGTCGCTCTCAGCAAAAACAACGGGCGCGGAGGATTTCCGGCTGGGTTCGCTCAAGATTGTTTTTGCTTCCTCTGTGCCGACCCCCATCACCTTTTCGACAAAGAACTTCATCGCGGGTGAACCCGGGTCTCGCAGCACAACCGTAATGGTGTGCCCCGTCGGCCAGGTCGCCGACTTGCCTTTGAGAATCTTTCCAAGCTCGGCAAGCGTCATGCCTCGGACTGGATTTGCTGGGTGAACGATCACGGCCAGGTCAGCGGCGTAGACAGCCGAGGCCACGAGGGCAAGCAACAAGCAGAAGATGGAAGCGTGTTTTCCCATGGCACGCGAATCCTTCGTTCAAAAATGTTCCGCGGGCCGTAGTTGCCCGCCGTGATTTTGAACTTAGCATTGCACCTACGGTCCCAAGTCGGGAAAGGGAAGGATTGGTGTCGAACGAGGTACTGGTACTACCCCCCCTAGGCAATGCTTCGTGCCCTGCAGTCAAGCAAGAACCGAAACCTTCATGCGTCGAGTCCGTAATCCTTCTGTGCGGTAAATGGAGACGAAACATGAAGCTCAAGACTGTTTATCTCTTGTTGTGCGTTATGGGCGCTGTTCTTCCTTATGGGGAATTTGTCCCCTGGGTCCTCAAGAATGGACTGAAGATGCAGGGGTTCTTCCAGTTGCTTTTTGCCAATCGCGTCAGTGCGTTCTTCGCCATGGACGTGCTCGTGTCTTCCTTGGTCTTGTGGCTTTTCGTTCGCACGGAGGGCAGGCGGTTGGGCGTTCGCCGATTGTGGCTGCCACTCCTCGGGCTGCTGACCGTCGGCGTTTCTCTTGGTTTTCCCCTCTTCCTTTATCTCCGAGAGGTCGCTTTAACGCAGGCGAGTCCAGCGCAAACCAGCCGTGCAGGGTGAGGCGGGGCTTCGAACAACAGGATGGGAGGGGATGACGATCAAGGAACATAGACCAAGGAAACCATCAACATTCCATCACCATGGAGTATCTTATTGCCCGGGTGCATCCTCCGCACCCAACCGCGGCGCCAGCGGTAAACCCCACGAAACGGGGCACGTCCGGATTTGTCCGGATACCTTGGCGATGGCCACAGGCCATCACCGAGGGCAAGGGAGGAAAGAATGAAAAGTTTTATTTCTTTAGGCGCCGTGTTCGCGATTCTTCTGTTGGTGACCCCGTCGGTACAGGCCCAATCCAATGAACTGATGCAGGGCACGCAAGTGCGGTTGACGCTGGTAAACGGCGTAACCACGGGCGTGGCGCATGATGGCGATCCCATTACGGCGATCGTAGCCGAGCCAGTCTTCATCGGAACGCAAATGGTGCTGCCCGCAGGAGCAAGAATACATGGCCAAGTTTCCAGCGTGCAGCGCCCGAAATGGTTCTCCATGATTCGCGGCGGAGCATCCATGAACCTCACTTTCAAATCCATTGAGATAGACAGCCGCATCTTCCCCGCGCAGATGAGCATCCTCGCGCTCTACAACGGCGGGGCCGACATGGGCAAGCAACGCAAGGACCTGAAGACGATCGAAGGCGTGGTGATCCAGGAAAGGCACGATATCAAGACGGATGTAGTGGACATGAGTATTGGCGTCGGAGGCGGAAGTCTGGTGGGTGCGATCTTCAGCCACGTGGTGCGCGGCACCGTAATCGGCCTCGTCGGTAGTTCTGCGTATATCGTGGCGAAGAAAGGAAAGGACGTGGAGCTGCCCGCGCAGACTGGAATGCTCGTGCGGATGGATTCAAGCGTCGCTTTCCCAAGCTCGGTGATTCACAGCGCGGCTTATACGTCCGGCGCCAAGTGAACTTGGCCTGCGATTTCCGGGATGTGTTCTAGGCAGCGCCTTTCGCGATGGGCCTCTTCGCTGTGCGTTTAAGGAAGCGGTAGAGACTTGTGCGACCGATGCCGAGCATCTGGGAGGCGCGGACGCGATTGCCGTTGCACTTTTCAAGGACTCGCTGGATGTGAACTCGCCGCACTTCGTCGAGGGGCACGGGCCGCCAGTTCTCCTCTATGCTCGCGGCGCGGCGCTGCGGCTTTTGAAGTTGCTCGGGCAGGTCACAGACGTCTACGAAGTCACCCGTGGCGGCAATCGCGGCGCTCGAAATTGCATTTTCTAGCTCGCGAACATTACCCGGCCAGTTGTGCTGGTACATCGCCAACTGCGCACGGCGTGTAAGGCCCTGAAAAATCTTTCCGTAAACTTGTCCGTACTTCTTCAAGAAATGCAGGATGAGAATCGGAATGTCTTCCGGACGCTCCGTGAGCCCGGGAACACGGACCTCGATGCTGCTGAGATGATCGAAAAGATCCTCGCGGAAGCGGCCGGCGAGCACCTCCGCGCGCAGATCGCGGTTCGTGGCGGCAATCAGCCGCACGTCAACCTGCTTCACTTCGGGTGAACCGGCGCGTTGAATCTCGCGGTTCTGAATCACACGCAGCAATTTCGCTTGCATCGGCAGAGAAGTTTCGCAGATTTCATCGAGGAAGAGCGTGCCGCCGTTCTCGTACTCGAACAGGCCGGAACGCGTGTCCGTCGCGCCGGTGAATCTATCCCGGACATGGCCGAATAACTGGCTTTCGAGCAGCGTATCCGTGAGCGCCAAGCAGTTGCACACGGCGAACCGCTCCTGTGCCGCGCGACTCATCTGATGCAGCGCGCGCGCGACGAGTTCCTTGCCCGATCCGGTTGGACCCGTTACCAGGACATTCGTGTAATGACGCGCCACTTTTTGCACCAGCTCCAAAACGTCCAGCATTTTCGGACTTCGGCCCACGATTCCATGAAATTCGAGGTTATAAAGGAGCTTCGCTTCGAGATCGCGAATTTGTGACCGGCGGGCGAAGAGTTCGGTGAGATCATCCAAGGTTTTCAGCAAGCGCGGGTAGTCGAGCGGCTTGCGGAGATAATCGTAGGCGCCTCGATTGATTGCTTCCATTGCAGAATCCACCGAATAATCCTCTGTGATAAGAATTACATGCGTGCCCGGATCGCATTGCAGGGCTTTTTCCAGGAACGTGAGCCCATCCATGCGAGGCATTTTGAGGCCAACCAGAACGACACGGCAGGTCCCGTGGCGAACTTTTTGCAGGGCTTCTTCCGGATCGGTCGTGCCAACGGCAGGAAATCCCGCCTTCTCGAGTCCAAGCGTGGCATGTTTGACCTGATCGGATTCGTCGTCCACAACGCACAGGGCTAGGTTTTTTCGCACCACGCCCGCGACAGGCCTATCCATGAGTACAGCCATGACGCATTGTTAGGCACGGCTTTTGCCAGATTCCCTCGCGAATTCGGGAATCGTGCGCATCCGGTCCCAAGCAGGGCGAATAGGCAGGACCATGCAACTAACACGTCTAAATTGTTTGTCTTACTCGTTGAAGTTGTCGGGGGTTTGATCGTTGGAAGTAAACTGTCATCGCTTCAAAGCATTACTAACCATCCCGCGCGCGTTCCGAACTGGAACCACGGTGCCAAAGGAGGACTTGGCTTCAGCTGGCGGAGCAATCATCCCCAGTTCGAGCCTGGATACAACGCTGCAAGCGCGACGCGGAAGATGAAGCCGAAAATCTTGTCATACAGCACCCACGCAAGCAGCAGCCCCGCCATTCCGAAACCCTGGCTGCGCGTCCACTCGAGGAATCGCAGAGAGGTCGATTCGCTCATCAGGAGCGTGATCCCGGTGTTGCCGTCGAGCGGCGGGACGGGCAGAAGATTGAACGTGCCCAGGATGAGGTTCAGCACGAATAGAATGCTTAGAAACGTGGAGGCAAAAGCGGCCAATCCCGGGACAGCCGCTTCCGTGATGTGCGTGAAATTTGCGGACACCGGCTCACGGAAGATTCCGGCAGCCATTCCGCCGCGGATCGCAAGCGCCGCAAGAATTACGAGCGTGAAATTCGCCGCAGGCCCGGCGAGCGCCATCCATGCAGCGCGGCGCGGGTGCCGATGCTGCCAGTACGGATCGTAGGGCGCGCTGGCCCAGCCGATCATCCAGTGCGAGAAAACGTAAGAAAGAATGGGGACAACGACTGTTCCCCAGGGCTGCTGACGAATGTGGGGCAGCGGATTGAGCGTCACCTGCCCGCCGTGAAACGCCGTGGGATCGCCGCCGAGTTTGGCTACAAGTGCGTGGGCAGCTTCGTGGCAGGTTGTGGAGAGCAAGAAAATGATGTACCAGATCACGCCGAGAACGATGAATTCCTGATTCATGCCGCTCGATAGACTAAGGTGTCGACAGATGTTCCGCAAGCATGTAAGCGATCGCTCTGCTCGGCGGCGCTGGAATTCGGAAAAACCCTTGACAGCGCATATCCGGAAGTTTACGCTCCCCCGCAATGCACTAGCCTTTCCTTTACATGCTTGGGTGTTTGTAGGGAGGGGAGGGGGTCGTGGCCGCGAAGAAGAAATCGGCTGCGGGAGCGGTTAGCTCCGATCGGGAACTCGAAACTCTGCTGCTGCACACTTCGCAATATCTGAAGACGAAGAGGGTCCCTTCATTAAAGACGGTGCGGCAGGCACGGAGAAGACACGCTTCCGTTGCGTAGGATCTCGCCAGAATTGAATCGAGCCGCGAAGGCAGAGATACGAACGTCTGTGCGAATTTGGCTGCCAAGAGTGGCTCCGGGGCCTGGACTCGAACCAGGATAACCAGCTCCAAAGGCTGGCGTGCTACCGATTGCACTACCCCGGAATTGTTGAATCTAGAAAGTTTACTGATTTTCGTGGAATGCCGCTACCGAAACTTCGGATGCCGCGAATCCCCCCGCGCGCCGATAACCGGCCAGCGCGTGGTTGTTGTGCACGAAAATCCAAGCCACGCAAAATCCGCGGATGTATACTACAGCCCTAAAGAGTTTGTTCCATTGAGAGTGCCCATTGATGAGGAGGGTTTATGGCTACTGCAACTAGCGCGGTTCAACCCAGCGTTTCTGTCCGAGCGAAGAAGCTGCTGATCAACAATGAGTGGGTAAACAGTATTTCCGGAAAGACGTTTGCCACCATCAATCCCGCCACCGGCGAGGAAATCTGCCAGGTGGCGGAAGCCGACGCGGCGGATGTGGACAAGGCCGTTCATGCTGCCCGTGTTGCGTTCGAGACCGGGCCGTGGCACAAAACATCCGGTTCCCAGCGAGCCCAGCTTCTCCACCGCCTCGCGGATCTGATCGAAAAGCACGCCGACGAATTGGCACAACTTGAGGCGCTTGACAATGGAAAGCCCTACTTTATCGCGAGCGTCGCGGATCTGCCTCTCACGGTTGCTTGCTACCGGTACTACGCGGGCTGGGCGGACAAAATTCAGGGTAAGACAATTCCCATCAACGGAGATTTCTTCTGTTACACGCGCCATGAACCCGTCGGCGTCGTAGGGCAGATCATTCCATGGAATTTTCCGCTGCTGATGCAGGCATGGAAGCTCGGTCCGGCGCTTGCGACCGGTTGCACGGTGGTGTTGAAGCCCGCCGAGCAAACGCCTCTGACGGCTTTGCGAGTAGGCGAATTGCTTCTCGAAGCGGGCTTTCCACCGGGAGTCGTGAACTTGCTGCCCGGCTATGGGCCGACGGCGGGAGCGGCGATTGCGCGCCACATGGACGTGGACAAAGTTGCGTTCACCGGTTCCACCGAGGTCGGACGCTTGATCATGCAAGCGGCTGGCGCGTCGAATCTCAAGCGCGTCACGCTCGAGCTCGGCGGCAAAAGCCCCAACATCGTTTTCGCCGACGCGAATATGGATCAGGCCATCGAAGGCTCGCATCAGGCGCTCTTTTTCAACCAGGGGCAGTGCTGCTGCGCCGGGTCGCGGCTGTTCGTCGAGGATAAGTGCTACGACGAATTCGTCGAAAAGAGCGTCGCTCGCGCCAAGGCGCGCACGGTTGGGAATCCGTTTGACAAGAACACCGAACAGGGACCGCAGGTGGACAGCGATCAGTTCAACAAAGTGATGGGCTATATCGAAGCGGGCAAGAAGGACAAGGCCAAACTCCTCGCGGGCGGCAACCGCGTCGGCACCAAAGGCTATTTCATCGAGCCGACGGTCTTCGGCGACGTCCAGGACAACATGAAGATTGCCCAGGAGGAAATTTTCGGGCCGGTGATGTCCATCCTGCGCTTCAAGGACCTCGATGAAGTCGTTGACCGCGCGAACAAGACGCTCTACGGTCTGGCGGCCGCCGTATGGACTCGCGACATCTCGAAAGCGCATGCCGTTGCGGACGCCGTGCGGGCGGGAACGGTGTGGGTCAATTGCTTCGACGTCTTCGATGCCGCCGCTCCATTTGGCGGCTACAAACAGTCGGGCATCGGGCGCGAACTCGGTGAATACGCGCTGCAGAATTACACCGAGGTCAAGACGGTCACTATAAAGTTGTAACTGAAGGCACGCGACGCAGTGTCTTGAGCGTTTGCTCAAGACTGCGTCGCGCGAAACAACGCGAAACCCCACGTTTGTCCCATCGCCGGGCGCGTTTGCTGGTCCGCGCACAATTTGTTAGGCTTCTAGCCATCCTTCATCCGGAGAGGTGTCCGAGCGGTTTAAGGAGCACGCTTGGAAAGCGTGTGTTGGGGAAACTCAACCGTGGGTTCGAATCCCACCCTCTCCGCCAGCCAGTCTACAACCACTTTCTTGCGAACCATGTGCGCCCTTCCTTAGGATGTCTGTTACTTCTGCCCCTTTCAGATAGCGGAGTCGCGCGGATTCCTCGGTTCGTTGCGTTACCTGCACAAGCCCCATCAATGTGGCGCGCTCTGCGCTGGTCATCTTCTCGTTGAGCATCACTCCGCTTCTTTCCACAGCTACAAACGGCGGAGGTCTGTCTTTGCCGTTCAAGCGCTCTGTGAATGTCGAAACGACAACCGCAGGCGGTAATAGAGGCATAGTCTGGCCCAGAAAAATGGCTTGGCATGGATAGAGAACGCCACCTTTCAGAATCTTTCGAGACACTGCATCTGTAGCTAGCGCATGCAACGAATCGACATCGGGAAATTGCCATCTCGAGAAACGCGCAATCATCGCCAGCGCCGTGGTGTCCGGCTTTGGGAATCGTCGGGGAGTAATCGCAATCCGTCGTTCCACCTCACTCAGAAGTCTTTCGGCTGTGTAGCAATCTTGTCCGCAGACAACCAGTCCGTGATTTCCAAGTATGAGAACGTCGGTCTCCGGCGAACTGGCCACTGCCTTTTCGATTTCTCTGGCTAGCGGAACGCCGGATGCCGCATAAGGAATCCATTGCCAGTCTAGGCCGGCCAGTCGTTCTTTTAGTTGCTCGCGTCCGTCTAGACGAATTGCCCAGGCAATGGCGTTGATCGAGTGCACGTGAATGACAACACGATGCCGAAGGGTGGCGTGCATTGCTGTTTCAATGGATGGGCGCAGGTCATCCGTCAGAACATAGCGCGGCGCAATTTCCGTGTCGTTCCGGATAGATTCTTTGACTTCTGCCAATTCAAGCGGCACGAGCATCTCTTCTTGCATGGCATGAGCTAGCCATTTGCCGGATGCTTTAATCCATAGAATTCCATCGAGCTTTATGGATGTATTCCCATTGCTGGCTTGCACCAGCAGTGGATCGCTGCCGATTCGCGCGGATAGATCGCGAAGGGACACGACGTCCCTTTCATGTCGGGTGGACAGAAGTTTGGGTTGGGCTGCATTCCTCACAAACTAATTCCCCGTTTTTCCTGGTTACCGCACGTTTCCTCTTTTGTTTGCAATATCCGCAGGGGGTCTTTGGCTTGATGCTTCGCTCTGGACTTCGCTCTATTCCGGCCAATCTTGATGGAGGCTTTGAAAATGCTCCCGACGGAGAGTATTCCTCCCAATTTGTGCGAAGCTACAGCGGCCAAACCCATAGATGCAATGCACCCGCAGGATGCGCAATCAGGATTCCCGCCAAACTGGCATGGAGTGATCTTTGTCTCTAAGTCTGCCGATAACGTCTGGGTTGTGAGTGCGAAAACGCAATCTTGGGGGCTGTGTGGTGGCGAAGCGAACTGCCGAATCACCGCCTCTGGCATGTCCAGTTTCGGATATTCCTTTCGCAATTGCATCATGTCCGCAATGGCCCGCGCCCGCTCCTCAGAACCGCAGGATTTCCGGCATTTGATCTCCAACCTGAGGAGTGAATAGGCTGAACCACACCTTCTTGATCTCGGGGCGTGGGGTCCAGAATTCCAGGAACTCGGCCAAATATCCGGGCCGCTTCATCATTTGACCAGTGATCGTGCAATGAACCGTGACCCTCTGCCCTACGATGTTCTTAATAATACGGTCGTAGGTTGCTGGCGCTCGCCGGACGTCGTGTTCCGGTTGCAACCCATCGATCGATACAACTACGTGCAGGCGCTCCAGATTCGCCCAGGTTGGACCCATTGTTCGAAAGGCGCTGGTAACAATCTGCACGTGGATTCCGCGCGCCAATAGCGGGGGAATCAACAACTCCAGTTCGCGATAGCGGACCAGCGGGTCACCCCCGACGATCGATAAGTGCAGAGGCTTCATCCGGTCGACGACTTCAAGGACTCCGTCGACGAGGGATTGGCCCCTTCGATCGTTCAGGTCGCGCAATGTCTGTCCGCCGCCAAGATGGGCATCGTCATAGGCGTAACAGCCCGGACATTTTAAGGGGCATTCCCGCGTGATTTCTATCGAAAGAGAGGGTTGTTCACCCTTGAGGATCTTGCCCCACGCTTGAATGATTTGAGAGGCGTACACTGGTGACGAACCTTTTCCGACCGCACGCAAAATGTAAGGTCAGTGAATGCTGTTGTTCGCCAAACTCTGGCCACCATGAAATCAATAACATAGCTGCCGACGTATCACCAGCGTTCTGTTTTCAAGAAGCCATTGGCGGCGCTCTGCGTTGAGTGTTCTAGTTGAAACAGATCTGTGAACATGGCAAGGGGCGAACGCGGTTACGAAGATTTGTGCGTGGTCTTGGCCGCAGCGCCGCCGATTTTGTCGAGCGTTTGCTGCGCGAGCGGCTTATACGGGCTGTCGAGCTTCACGGCTTCCGTGAGCGCCGTCCGCGCCTCGGGAATCCGCTGCATTTTCGCGAGCGTGAAGCCCAGCCGGTAGAGGTTGCGCGCGTAGAGGAACGTATTCGATTTCAGCAGCGGATTGGCTTTCTGGAACGAATCCACGGCTTGCGCGTTGCGTGCCCTGATCACCTGGACTTGGCCCAGTGCCGAATAGGCCGTCCCCTTTTGCAGCGACACCTGCTGCTGCCACTGCTCATCCGTGACGTTGTCCGGCTTCTTCGCTTGCGCGAGCAGGTCCAGCACTTTTTGCGCGTCAGCGGCGGCCTTGTCGAGTTCCTTTCCGCTGTCGCTCCAATAGTCGGCAAGCATCAGCAGCATGGATACGTTGTTGGGATCTGAAGCGAGGATCTTGTTCGCGGTTTCCGTCATTTTGGCAACGTTCCGCGCCTGCTGGTATGCGAACGCTGCCTGCTCGAGCGCCGCCAATCGGTACGGGGAATCCGGGAACGCGGCCGCATACCGCTCAAAGAAGCTCGCCTTGGCGGCGGGATCTGCGGTCTTGTAGACGGCGTTGTAGACCGTTCGCTGGATGTAATCCAGGTTGCTTTGAGCCTTGTCAACATTCTCCGCCTTGGTTTTCGACCATTCCTCCGGTGGAATTCCTTCGGGAGCTGGCGAAGCTTTATAGCGTTCGACGATTGCCGTAGCTTTCTCGCCCAGGGCGATCAGCTTCTGCGCGTCACCCAGCTCATCGGCCGAGTGAATCATGGTGACGATCGTATCGAGATTGTCCGGGTCCACTTCGAGCGCCTTGTCTCCGTACTCCACCACCTTCGCGTAGTTCTTCTGGTTCAAATACGTCTGCATGTAGAGCTGGTCGCCCAGCAGCGCGAGATCGCCCTTGCCGAAATCCGCCATGAATTTGTCGAGCAGCGCGATTTTCTCGGGCCCGTCGGGCGCCGCATAAATCTCCGAGAGAGCTTTGTCCTCGGGCGTCCCAGCGGCAACGGACACGCTCTTTCCGATCTGCGCGGACACCGTGGCCGCGAGGCCCAGAAAGATCGCAACGCTAAGCAGCAGACGCTTCATGACACCCTCCTCATACAGCGGAGAAGCGGGCGGTCGCCGCGAGGCGTGCCAGCAGCACCACGCGCGCATCTTAGTCCTACCCGCCCGCGCCCGTAAATATTTTTCCTTCGCGCCATTTGAGACCAATGGATGCTCCTCGAGCCTGTCGAATTGGCATGCCGGAAAGTGGTTTCGTGTTGCGATTAGAATTCCAGCGAGCCTTTGTTTTGAACAACTTACGGGACTTCTAATTCTGGAATGTTGCGATTAGAAATTAGAGAGCGGATCCCGAAAACCCCATAGAGGATCAAATTCCACGTGCCAGCGCACAGTGTGGCATCCGTCATCATAAGAAAACGAGAAAGGGTAGCACAAAGCGAGGGCGCTCGGATATCCGTATTAATACGGATTGACAGCCCGAGGCAGGAATCAAAAAAAGGCCCGGAAGCCCGCGCGGCGGGCGTCCGGGCCGGAAACGCTTTGATTCGGAGCCCCCGCGCACGAGGCATATGGTAAGCCGCCAGCACTAGTAGTGGAACCGCCAGCGAAACTCGACGTAGATCTCGCGTGGATCGTTGAAGTGGAATCCGCCGAATGTGACGCTGTTGTCGATCAGCAAATGGCGGTTCGCCACGTTCAAGGCGGTGACGCCGACGGAATAGCTCTCGCCGAACGACTTGCCGAGCGAGATGTCGAATGTCGTGTGGCTGGGCAGGTAGAGATTGTTTACCACCGGCGGGTCGAAGGCGCCGTTCGTGAAGCCCGAGCCGTAATAGACGTTCGTGGATGCATAGGACCGCCAGGGGAGCGCGGCGGTGAAGCCGACGTTGAGCGTGTTGCGCTGGTCATGATCGAGAGGGAAGTAACCGGATGGCGGCAAAAAATCGGTGAGCCCGCCGGTAATGGCTCCTCGTCCTTCAGCGATTTGATTCGAGTAGGCAAGATGCAGCTGGCCTCGTTTCCAGAGGCGCGGCGAGCGAACCGTCGCTTCCCACCCGCGAATCAAGGCGCCGTCAATTGTAAGCGGGAAGAAGATGTCGGATTCACCCACGTTGTTGTGGTCGAAGAAGTTGTTCACGCGGGTTTTGAAAGTATCAATGTCAAGCGACCAGCCGCGGTAGGGAATTGTGACGCCGAACTGGCTCTCTTCGTCGCGTTCCCCGCGCAGAGGCAGAAAGCCGAGATCCTGCCGGGTGACGAATTGGAGCAGAGGCCCTGAAGCCGTAATCAGGGGTGGCGCCTGATAGTAGTGGCCGTAGAATGCGCGGAAGACCCATTTCAGGCGCGGGATTTCGACAGCAACGCCAAAGCGCGGGTTGATCGTATCTTCGGTGACGCCGCCTGAGAAATGCACGGGCCGCATTCCTGCCATCAGCGTCAACCAACTCGTGGGTTTGAAGCGGTCGTCGAGAAATTCGGAGATTACGCCACCGGAGGGCGATTCGGAATCACGAAAGTTCGTGTTTCCGCTGTTGTCATTGAAGATGATTCCGAAGGCCTCGTCGTCGTGCTGCTCGTATCCATAGACGCCGGCGTATAGATTGTTCTTTGCAAAGTTCACGTTGAAAGTTGCCTGCCCGCCTCCGTAAGCGGACGTCCGATCTTGCGTGGTGCTGATGGGAGTGTCGTTCGGAGCGCCGCTGTAGTCGGCGCTGTTGTAGTGGTAGAAGGGCGAGACGGTAAGCACCAGATTGGAATTGAGTGTGTGCACCCAGGAGAAATTCACAAACGCGTCCGCTTCATGCTGGCCATCGCGAAGACCGAGCGTATCGAGCTGCTGGTTCTCAGAGTCGTTGGGGTTCGGATCGAAGGGGATTTGGTAATAGTCGCGGCGCAGCGATGTCACCAGGCGCAACTGATCTTTCGGGGTGACATTGAATATGAACGACCCGAATCCGCCGTAGCCATTCTCGGCGTCGTGCACTATCTGGCCCACGGGCGTTTGGAGTCCGAGGTCGCTGCGATTCCCGTTGACGCTGGCGTAATACGCAAAGCGGCTGGTGTGGCCGGCGAAGCTGGCTTGATCGTTTGTTTGAAGGAAGTTTCCGAAACTGGTGACAAGCTCGCCTTCGTTATCGCGTTCGAAGCCGGACCGTGGAACGACGTTGAAGACGCCGTAGGTGCGGTCGCCGTACTCCGCGGAATAGCTGCCTCGCAGCACTTCGAGGTAATCGATGTCCTTGGGGTCGAACTGCGGGCCGACGTTGCTGGCGATATTCGAGTTGGGGACCGGAACTCCGTCGATCAGCCAGCTCACCTGGTGTCCGCCGCGAATGTGCAATTGGTCGTGCGTGTAGTACGCACCGGGAACGTAGTCAGTGATGATCTGAAGACTGTTGGTGCGGTCCGCGCCGGGTGTTTGCGCGACGTCTTCCCGGCTGACGAGGGTGGTCGGCGTGGTTGAGTCCAAATTAGTGACCTGCGCTTCAGCCGTAACGGTTGCGGTCTGATTCAGCCCGGCGATCTGAAGCTGAAAGTGAAGAATCGGCGCGGATTCGGCCACGATCGTAGCCCTTTGTTGAACATCCGCAAAGCCAGGCTGGCTCACGGTGATTGTGTAGTCGCCAATCGGGACATTATTGAACAGAAACGCGCCGTCCTGATCGGTTTGCGTGGATTGAGACCAATCCGATGTGGCCGACTTCAGCTTCACGGACGCGCCGGCAACCGGACGGTGCTGCGGGTCATGAACGATCCCGCGGATACTCCCGAAAATGGTCGCGCGCGCATTTGCTGCCGAAAATACGAGCGCCGCGGCGAGCAAGAAAAGCTCGAACTTGCGCATCTATAGCCTCCGTAATGGATTCGGAACGTAAAGCGGCGAAACGGAGACTAAGACCGAGGAGGTTCGAACGGAGCGGACGAGAAGCCGACGGCAGAGAAAACGACGAGTCTCGATGCGAAGTTACGGGAAGCCTCCGGCGCTGCGATGCGCCGCGCGGCTGACACAAGCGTGGGGGCGATCGGCGCAAGGGGCCCGTAATCGAAGCCATGATGACCCGAGCGCATCGAGCACATCAACATGTGTTCGGCAGCGCCGTGATGACAAGCCATGCCGTCCTGACCGCCCTCCACGTTCTGCGATTGATGGGAGTGGCCGCTGTGGGGCAGACAGCACATGCCATCGCAATCGACCATGTTATCGGCGCCGGTGCGAGCGAGCAGGGCGAGAGGCGTTGCCAGCAGCGCCAAAATCACAAGGAGGCATTCGAAGCGTCGCATCGGCGGTAGAGTACCACAGTTCATTTCGCTCTCACACCAAGCGAGGCCGGACCGACCGGCGCACGACTTATTCCCCCTTGTTTGCCTTGAGAGAGAGTTCGCGATAGGCTCGGGCTGTCATGTTGCCATTTAAGCTGATTTACGACGACCGTTACGACCTGCATCTCGGGGCGCACGTCTTTCCGTCACAGAAATACCGTTTGGTGAAGGAACGCCTGCTGGCGGAGGGCCTCGCGGAACCGAAGGACTTTTTATCCCCTGAGCCCGCGAAGGACGAAGATGTTTTGCGGGTGCACTCACAGGACTACGTCCGGAAACTCAAGACGGGTTCGCTCTCCTATGAGGAAGTGCTTCGAATGGAAGTGCCATATTCGGAGGAGCTGATTGAAGCGTGCTGGCTGGCGGCGGGCGGCTCTATTTTTGCGGGGCAGCGAGCTCTCAACGACGGCTGGGCTGCGAACATCGGCGGCGGATTTCATCACGCATATCCCGATCATGGCGAGGGTTTCTGCGTGATTCACGACGTTGCGGTAGCAATCCGCCGGTTGCAATACGATCGCGCGATTGAGAACGCCATGGTGGTGGACACGGACGTCCATCAAGGCAACGGCACAGCGGCAATTTTCGGCGGCGACGCCACCGTTTTTACTCTGTCCATCCATCAAGAGAATAATTATCCGTACCCGAAGCCGCCTTCGACGGTTGATATCCATCTTCAGGACGGAGTGGGAGACGACGACTATCTAGCCATCCTCGAAAGCCATCTGCGGAAGGCGTTCGATGAGTTTTCGCCGCAGATTTTGTTCTATGTGGGCGGCGCCGATCCCTACCGCGAAGATCAACTCGGAGGCCTGGCGCTGACTCTGGACGGTCTGGCGCGGCGCGATGCGCTGGTATTCGACTACGCGCGGCGGCATAGGATTCCCGTCGTGATAACACTCGCAGGCGGCTACGCGCGGCGAGTGGAAGATACAGTCAGGATTCACGTGGGAACGATTCTTGCTGCCCGCGATGCGGCACAGCGAGGGAGCGTTGCCGCAGCGCGATAGAATGAATTCGCCTGCGATTGCCGGGCGGATGAATTTACTTCGCGGCGCTCAGCACCGCCCGGATGGCAGCCGTCAGTGTTTCGGGAAAACCCTCCACAAGCCCGCCGGAGCGGTACACGATCTTGCCGTTCGGGTCGAGGATCAGGACGGTAGGCAAGTTCATCACCTTCATGAAGTCATCGAGCCCATCGGCGAAGACGACCGGAACATTCCATTTCTCCCGCAGGACAAACGGCGCGACGAGCGTTTCGTCTTCATCCGTATTCACAGCAAAGAAGGCGATGTTCGCTTCTCCGCTAAAATTTTCCGCCACCTGATTGAAGAGGGGTTCGAGGTCACGGCACGGCCCGCACCAGGTGGCCCAAAAACTGAGCACGACTACCTTTCCCTTCAGCGGCGCGAGCGAAATCGTGGTTCCGTCAAGACGGCGCAACACAAAAGCAAACAAATCCTTTGCATCTTTGTTGCGCACAGAAGGGTCCGCGCCCGCGGGAGGAGCCGCGAGGCGATCGTATGCCGCGAGAATCTGCGCACCCAGCCCGTTTTCCGTGCCGTATACCTTGCGCCAGACATTTCCGAGTCTCATGCGCACCTGGCGCCGGTCCACTTTTGCGCCGGCTCCGTTTTGGGGAAGGACAAACGCGAGCGTGTAATCGTCAATCGCTGTTCCGGTATCGTTCCGCATCTCCGCAATTTCTCCGAGTAGTTCAGCTGCGGCAGCGTTCTCGCGCGTGGAGTAGCTTTTCTGAAGGTCCGTTACAGCAGCGTCGTACTTGCGTTGCAACCGCTCGATCTCGCCGCGCATGTAGTAGAGGCTCGAGCGAATCTGATCCTGGCGGTCCTGCCATTCGGCCAATGAGGAGCGAGCGGGCTTCTCCTCCGGGGGAGCCTTCTCGACGCGATCAATGACGCGGCTGACATATCCGGAGGCGCGGATCAGGCTGGCATCGTCCGCTTGATCTTCGAGGAGGCCCACCGCGAGCAGCATCATCTCGGAATCGTCCGGATGAATCGCGATCAGCCGCTCGGCATACTCGAGCGCGCAGAGATTATCTTTGAGTTGTTCGCAGGATTCGATCAGCGCGCGATAGACCGCGGCCTTTCGCGGCGAATCCGGAAAGCGCAGCAGGTACGTTCTGAGGTTGCGGACGAGCGCGGCGCGGTCGTTTCCGGCGTCGGAGAGAGCTTTTTGCAATTGTACCTCGGCGTCGGTGTCGGCTTTCGAAATCGTGCCGGAAGCGGACTTGGATTGCGGGTCGGGCGGAGAAGAATCCTGCGGCAAGGCGGCAGGGCACCACGCGAGAAGAATGGAGACGCAAACAAGGAGCCGAGCGGAACGCATCGAAGACATTCTATCGCGAAACGTCCCAGGGGCAGGCTTTCGATCTGCGGGGCTGTGTCAGCGGATGGCAATGTTGCCCGAGGAAGTTTCCACCTCCACGCGCGCTTTGCCGTCGCCGATTCGCGCCCGCAGTTCGTGTTTTCCGGCGGTTCCTTCCATGACAATCGGAATCCCAGCGTTAATGCTGCCCGAGCCTGTGTGCGCGTAGAACCGGAAGCTGGATGCGGAGGGAACGTGCAGCGTCACATTGCCGGAGGCGGTATGGAAATCCCAGTAGTTTGAGGTTCCGGGATTGCCGTCCACGACGACGTCCCCCGAAGAGGCGCGCAAGCGGAGGTCCACCGAGGCGCCTGTTATAGTGACCTTGCCGCTGCCGGTGTTTGCGACAACGACATCACCAGGCTGAGCGACCTTGAGGTCGCCCGAGCCCGTCTGCAGACGGCTTTCGCCGCGCACACTATCCAAACTGATGTTGCCTGATCCGGCGGTCGCCTGCACCTGGCCCCGAACGTTCGAAAAATACAGGTCGCCGCTGCCCGCGATGGCCTGGACGTCCGATGCAATGTTTGAGGCCGAAATGTTTCCCGAGCCGGCGGTGAAATTCGCCGGTCCCTTGATGCCGTTTACTTCCATGTCGCCGGAGCCTGTGACGCCGCGGATTTCCGTGTCGGGCGGCACTACGATCGTGTAGTCAATGGACACGTCGCTGGTGTGCTTGCCGAATCCACCCACGCGGATCAGATTGCCTTCCTGCGAAATCGGAGGATTTTGTTCAATTTCTTGCGCGCGGCGCTTTCCGCTTTCCGTGGACCAGGACTTTATGTGAAGCTCCGCGTGGATCTGAACCTCGCCTGCGGGCCCGGCACTTATTTGATTGTCGCCGCTGCCGTTTGTCAAATCGAGACGGACAGGGCCGTTGACCGTGAAGGTGCGGTTGAAGGACCCATTTGCAGAGCCTCGCATTCTGCATCCTGCAAGGGCTACCACGGCAAGGGCCGATACCGCAAAGCAGGCGGATTTGCTGGTTCGCGTCATTTCAATTCGCGGCCTCTGCCGCACCTCTAATGCCCGCCCTTTCTACTCAATGATACGAAGATACGCCACCGGAAGTTCCCGAGCCGAATGCTGGAACGAGCGCCAAGGCAATTCCCCAGAATCCGATTCATTTTTGTTTCAGAAGGGCGTTGAGCGATCCCTGACGATAACCATCGAGGTCGAGCGTCACCAAGGCAAATCCTGCTTCCTTTACGCCCGCGCTGATACGGCCGGCAATCTCCGGTTCGAGCCCGCGGGATAACTCCTCCGGCGCGAGTTCGATGCGGGCGAGTTCACCGTGTGCCCGTACGCGAAATTGGCTGAACCCCAGGGCACGCAGCACGGTTTCGGCTCGCTCGATTTTTCCGAGCAGTTCGGGCGTCACTACGGTGCCGTAGGGGACGCGGGACGACAAGCACGCGGAAGCCGGCCGGTCCCAAGTGGGCAGTCCGGCCCGGTGCGAGAGCAGGCGGATTTCGGATTTTGTCAGCGCGGCATCGAGCAGGGGAGCGAGGATGCAATGCTCGCGCGCGGCGCGATGTCCGGGGCGGAAGTCGCGCGTATCGTCGGCATTGATGCCGTAGGCGATGGCGCCGAACTGCCGCTCGCGCGCGATCGCTTCCATACGATCGAACAGCTCATTTTTGCAGTAATAGCAACGGTCTGCGTTGTTCGCAATGTAAAGCGGATTCTCAAATTCGCGCGTCTCGATGAATTCATGGCGCACGCCCGAAGACCGCACGAATCGCTCCGCCTGTTCGCGATCGTGACGCGAAAAACTTGCCGAAAGCGCCGTAATGGCGAGAGAACGTGTTCCCAATTCCTTGTGAGCGGCCCAAGCCAGGTATGCGGAATCCGCGCCTCCGGAAAATGCGATGAGCAGGGAATCAATCCCGCGCAGAGCGCCGAAGAGGTGTGACTGCTTTTCGAGGGCTGCGATTTCGTCGCCCGCTTTTGCAGCGCGATCACCGGAGAGAGTCGAAAATGAAGCGCGAATCATTGCACGCCAGTATAACTCGCCCTGGTTATTGAAAGTCGAGCATCACATCCACTTTGCCGGTGGCCGGGTCCTGCTGAAGGAAGTGCCCGATTTTTTCGTAGTGAACCGGGAGGCCCTGAAATGCCTGCTTTGCTCCGCTTTCCAGAAATTCTTCGTAAAACTCCTTGTCGAAGACGGCGCCGGTCGGGATTTTCCACGCCGCTCGAATCCGCTTCTCGCCTTCATAGGAGAGTCCCGTGAGCACAAGATTGCCCATGCGATATTGGGGACCTTCGGTAATCGAGACCGAATAGGAAACGCGCGCTGAGTTGCCATCAAACTGCGGCACTGGATTAACAATGAGATCGAGATATCCGCGGCGGCCGTAGGCATCGCGGATGTGTTGCCACGTTTCCTCGAGTTTGATTCCGTCGGCCGTCTCGCCAGGCTTCAATTCAATGAGCTTCGCCAGTTCGTCCGTAGGGATTGTGCGGTTGCCCGTCCAGGAGGCACCGCCCCAGACGTACACCGGGCCGGGATTGATGGGAGCGAGGACCACGACGGTGTCCGGCAGCGGCTGATTGGGATTCCCCGCAAAACGGGGCAACGGCCTGCCGAACTTGACTCCAAGGAAAGCATGGGACAGGTATACCGGACGAACTTGCTCGTACTCGAAAAGATCAAACATTCTCCGAGAGAAGGGCTTTCCGAGGAGATTCGCGAGGCTTTGCTGGATCGCGCGATCATTCTTCGCGAGGTCGTCCGAGAATTGGACGCTTTGGATCTTGAGAACCGGGCCTTCGATGCGGAACAACAGGATGCGTTGTTCGCTCCCCGGGGCATTCACAAGCGTGTGCGAGACGGGCGCATGCACACCGCGCGTGGCAATCAGCGTTTCGAGCGCCTTCGAAATCCCGTCAAGGATCGCCCCACCCTCCGGTGCGTTGCCGTCGAAGAGTACGACCGATGCTTTCACGGCTGCGTCAAGCTCATCGTCGGTGAACCAAGGGAAATTGTCGAAACTTGCCGGAACTGCCGGGGTGTCGGTGACCTGATATTCGACCTTCAATCCCGATTCAACGCTCGTAAAGCGATATTGCACGGTAGCGAATAGCCCCAGTTGCGCGAGCCGGTCAGCCGCGGCTTGCAAGTCGTCTTTCGTGGTTGCCGCGCCGATTTGAAGCGGGACGACTTTCGCGATGTCACTGGACGTAAAACGTTGGGAACCTGTCACTTCGAGCGAAACGAGGCGCGCCATATCCACCTTTGCAGAGGTTTGCGCGGGTGCGCGTGCCGGAACGGCCGAAGCCATCAAGAGAAGCAAGAATCCCAAACGCATGAAGAAAGAATCAGCGAATGTAGAGCGGAGGTCAACACCCATTTTGTGCCTGGCGCGTGGAAGCAGATTGTCGCGTATGGGTCGTTATTCGACGGTGACGGATTTTGCGAGATTGCGAGGCTGGTCCACGTCGCAGCCGCGGCGCACAGCGATGTGATAGGCAAGAAGCTGCAGCGGGATGATTTCGAGTATCGGCGAAATCAGTTCCGGCGCAGTCGGGATTTCGATGACGTGATTCGCGATCTCACGGACTTGGTGATCACCCTCGGAGATCACGGCGATGACGATGCCATCGCGCGCTTTCACTTCCTGCATGTTGGAGACGGTCTTTTCATAGCGAAGCATCGAAGAAGGATCGGCCTCGTCGCGAGTTGCAATCACAACCACGGGCAGATTCTCATCAATCAAGGCATTTGGCCCGTGCTTCATCTCGCCCGCGGGATACCCTTCGGCGTGGATGTAGGAGATCTCCTTAAGCTTGAGAGCGCCCTCGAGGGCAATCGGGTAGTGGATCCCGCGCCCCAAGTAGAGAAAATCCGTGTGACGGAAAAACTGCCGGCTCAATTCCTCGATACTGGCATCGTGTTGGAGAATCGTTTCAATCTTGTGCGGAATACGAGTGAGCTCCTGCATCAGTTTCTGAGCTGTTGCCGGGTTGAGCTTGCCCCGCACCTGCGCGAGGTAGAGCGCAGTCAGCATGAGGGCCGTCAGCTGGCCGGTGAATGCTTTTGTGGATGCGACGCCGATTTCAGGGCCCGCGTGCGTGTAAATGGTTCCATGGGCCTCGCGCGTGAGCATGGAACCCACCACATTGCAGATGCCAAGAATCTTCGCCCCCTTTTGCCGGGCTTCGCGCTCAGCGGCGAGCGTGTCCGCGGTTTCGCCCGACTGGCTGATGGCGATTACAAGGCTGCGGTCGGTGATGATCGGATCGCGGTAGCGGAACTCGCTGCCATAGTCCACTTCGCTGGGAATTTGCGCGAGACGCTCGATCATGAATTTGCCCGCGAGTCCGGCGTGCCAGCTCGTGCCGCAAGCAACGATCCGCACTTCCTGAAACTTCTTGAATTCTTCTTCGCTGAGATTGACTTCGTCGAGAAATACTTTTCCAGTTTCCTGCGAGATGCGGCCGAGCATCGTGTCGCGCACGGCGCGGGGCTGCTCGAAAATTTCCTTTTGCATGAAATGCTTGAAGCCGCCCTTTTCGGCCATGATGGGGTCCCAGGTGATGCGCTGGACCGGGCGATCGATCGAATGGCTTTCGAAATCGAGCAGGCGAACCCCTTGCGGGGAAAGAACGGCAACTTCGCCATCCCCGAGGAAAAAAACATTGCGGGTGTGGAGCAGAATTGCAGGAATATCGCTGGCGACGAAAAACTCATTCTCGCCGATGCCCACGACGATCGGCGGACCCAAACGCGCCGCTACAATTTTGTTGGGATCGCGCGTGGAGATCACGACCAGCGCGTACGCGCCGCCCATCACCTTGACCGTTTTCAGAACTGCTTCTTCGAGAGAAGCGTCTTTCGAGAATTTTTCAATAAGATGCGCGATGATTTCAGTGTCCGTCTCCGTTACGAACTTGTGGCCTTCCTGCTTGAGCTGGTTTTTCAGCTCCAGGTAATTCTCAATGATTCCGTTGTGGACGACAACGATCTCGCCGGAGCAGTCGCGGTGCGGATGCGCATTTTCCTCGGTGGGACGGCCGTGCGTTGCCCAGCGAGTGTGGCCGATGCCGTACAAGCCCTCGAGCGGCGAGAGGCGGATCGCTTCCTCGAGATTGCGGAGCTTGCCCGGGGCGCGGCGAACGTCCAACTTTCCATTTTCACCTACGACCGCAATCCCGGCCGAATCGTAGCCGCGATATTCGAGGCGCCGGAGACCGTCAATGATCAGTGGCACAACGCGCTTGGGGCCGATATAGCCGACAATCCCACACACGGACATTGCTCCTAAGAGATTTGCGGTAGCCAACAACCCGATTCCACTAGCCTAGCACATTCTTTGGATGTCGCAATCGCCGCTCGGTTTCGCGTGCTGGTGGCGTCACATAAGCAAATCCGGATTCCGAATAGGCGGCGCAGTTGGCGGAATCCATTATAATCCCGCCTATACCAGGTTGATTCCAAAGGGGTGCGCGGTGGGCCGGTTGCACTTGATCGAAATTCAGGACCAGGGGTGGTTTCCGAACTTTCTGCGCGATCACGTGACAGACGGGATCCAATTCATTTTCGACCTCGTGAATCTTTACAGGCCGATTGCCGGGCGTCTGCGGAATGCTTTGGACCAGGCAGGCACGCACCACGTTGTGGATTTGTGTTCCGGCGCCGGTGGTCCTTGGCCCCGGCTGTGCCTGATATTCGAGCAGGAGCGGGTGGCAGTGGATGTTTCCCTGACTGACAAGCACCCGAACGCAAGGGCAGCTAAACAGGCGCGATATTCGGGCGGCTGCTCGATCCGCTTTCATGCGGAGCCGGTGGACGCGATGCATATACCCGCCTCGCTCGCTGGCTTCCGGACGATGTTCACTTCGTTTCACCATTTTCGTCCGGCAGAGGCGCGCGCAATTCTTCAGGACGCCGTCGAGAAGAATCAGGGAATCGGAATTTTTGAAGTGCCCAAGCGGAGCGCGAAGACAATTCTTCTCGTCTTTCTCGTGCCCATAGGCTATCTGCTTTCGGCTCCATTCATGCGGCCTCTCCAGTGGTCGCGTTTTCTGTTTACGTATCTGATCCCCGTCGTTCCCGCTGTGCTGTGGTTCGACGGGATCGTTTCTTGCCTTCGAGCGTACTCACCGCCCGAACTGCTGGAGCTTGCACACGGGCTTTCGGCGAACGGATATCACTGGCAAAGCGGAGAGCAGAGAGGGGAAGGGGCGGTTCCTGCGACGGTGACCTACCTGATTGGGTATCCTGCGGAGGCACACAGCAATCCGGCCGTCAGTCAATAATCTCGAAGCGGAATTCCTCGATGATGGGATTCGTCAGAACGTCCTTGGCGATGCGTTCGACCTGCTTTCTTGCTTCTTCGCGGTTCATGCCGTCAAGCGCGAGAATGAAGAATTTCCCCTGGCGAACTTCCTGCACCTTCGCATAACCGAGAGACTCGAGCGCGCGATGAATTGTTTGCCCCTGCGGATCGAGCACGGTGGATTTCAGCATGACCCAGACGTGAGCTTTCATGGCGGGATTATAGCAGCGTTCGCGAAACAAAAGCTCAACACAGAGGACAGAGAGAAGGCACAGAGACCTCGGAGACGGATAAGTCCATTCGGCTTCGCTCGGGGCAAAGGCCGCCGCACTCCATACAATCCCTAAGCAAGGCCAGCGGATTTTGCGGCGGTGCGAAAGTCTTCGAGCAGGCGGCGCTTGTCCGTTGCGGGCAGGAATGCGGCATGGAAGCTTTGTTCGGCGAGATGAATCAACTGGGCATTCGAGAGGCCCATCGCCGCGGCGCGCGAGTATTCGGTCAACAGATCCGTATGGAACAACCCAGGATCATCCGTGGAGAGAGTGACGGCGATCCCGTGTTCGAGGAATCGTGGCAGCGGGTGGTCTTTCAGCGAGGCATCTGATTTGCCGGTCTGTTTGGCGAGAGCGCCCGTGCACAAATTGCTTGTAGGGCAGTTCTCGAGAACGACGCGCCGCCGCGCGAGCGATTCGATCAGGGCGGGAGCGCGCATCGCGGCAATTCCGTGGCCGATGCGTTCGGCGCCGAGAATTTCGATTGCTTCGAGCACGTGTTCGGGACCGCCGATCTCGCCTGCATGACAAACAAGGTGCAGGCCTGCGCTGCGCGCGAGATCATAGGCGGGCCGGAAATTCGCAGCGGGGAACGAAAGTTCATCACCGCCCATCCCGAATGCAACCAGGCTCGGGTGCTGAAGCTTCACGGCCCAGCGCACCACTTCCGTCGCAGCGTCTGCCCCGAACTGCCGAGCGGCATCGAAAATCCACGCGGTGCGCAGGCGGCTGAATGGCACACTCTCCGCCGTCTCGCGGATGGCGGTGAAATTCGTGGCGACGTTCTGCATGCGGCGCAGCATGACGCCGATGGAAATCGTAATCTCGGTATAGATGACGTTTTGGCGCAGAAGCTCCTCGCAAAGCCGGTGCGTGATGAGTGCGTAATCTCGAGGGTCCCGGAGGAACGAGGTGACCCACTTGAACGTCTCGATGAAGCCGAGGAAATCGGAATAACTGTAGCGAGCGAGGACTTCTTGGAGGCTGAGCGTCACACCATGCCGCGCGGCCAGCTCAACAGCAGTTTCAGGGCGAATTGAGCCTTCAAGATGCAAATGAAGTTCTGCCTTGGGGAAGGCATCAAGGATCGTGGGTTGCCGCTCTGTTTGTGTTCTCACAGGCCGTTCATTGAGAGGGCAATTGCGGCCTGCCGGCGTTGATCCATGCCGTCATCCAGTATGAACCGAGATCCGTGGAAGCGTCCGAGAACTGCCGGATCAGCACCGCCCCGGCCTGAGCATAGAAGCGGTCATAGTAATCGTCCGAATAGCTGGAGAGCCCTTCATGAGCGCGGCGGTCCGCCAGGAGCACGTTTTCGAGCCAGGAATGCGCGCTCAAGGCCATTTCAAAAGCGTGGTCGGTGGGGTCATGGATGAACGCAGCTTCGTTGGGCTTGACGAAAAAGAACAGAGAGTAGCGATCCACGAGCGCGGTTCCGAACCGCTCGTTTACGCCGGGCTGATTCGAGAGTTTTCCGTCGTTGTTCATGGTGGTGTTGAATGGATCGTGAGCCGCGGCGACATAGTGCGCCAGGGCGGCGGCGGCGATTCTCGCGTCATTCCAATTGTGGTCGCGAAAGGCGTCGGTAAGGCGCTTGCTGTAGAGCCCGACCTGCCAGGGAAGCAATCCATACTGCTCGAGCGAACGGCGGGTGTATTTCTGCACGGCGGCGGTATAGACGCGAGGCAATGCCGCGAAAGGGAACGTGCCGTAGTGATCGAGCTGAATGAAGTCCACGCGACGGCCGGATGCGCTTGCTGCCTCGGAGCCCTGCGGGTCGGTAACGTGCTGGACGAGAAACCGGCGGTTCGCTTCGAAGAACGGCTGGATTTCATCCGGCAACGTGTCCACGGCTTTATTGGTGATGAGCCGCTCCGCGTTCTCGCCCCAACTGAACGACGAAGGCAGTGCGAGGAATAGAACACCAAGCAGCAAAGCAGCCGCGGCGGGTAGCCGAACGCGCATCAGAGCTTCCTCTCCGTGGGAGCCGAGGCCGCCGCGGCAGCGAGCTTTTCGTTGGTGAGTTGGCTGTGCCTGCGGCCATAGAAATAATAGAGAACCAATCCGATTACCATCCAAACGAAGAAACGAATCCAGTTCAAGATCGGCAATCCGGCCATTAAGAGTACGCATGTAAGAATCGTAGCTACTGGGGCGAGGATGCCACCAGGGGCGCGGAAGGCGCGCGGACGATCCGGATCCCGGTAGCGCAGGATCAGGACGCCTCCGGCGACGAGCGCGAACGCAAAGAGCGTTCCAATGTTAGAGAGATCTGAGAGCGTGCCGATGTCGAGCAGGCCCGCGGGTATTCCAACGGCGAACCCCGCAACCCAAGTGGAGAAATCCGGCGTGCGAAAGCGTTTGTGAACGCGGCTGAAAATGCCTGGGAGAAGGCCGTCGCGCGACATCGCGAACCATACGCGCGCCTGGCCCAACTGAAAGACGAGCAGCGACGAGATCATACCCATCAATGCGCCGCACAAAACGACGATTTCCACGCCTCCAAAGTGGAGGCGCTTCATGGTGTTGACGATGGGGGCAGCGTCGTCCATCAAACTCTGCCAGGGAACAAGCCCCGTGAGCACGACGACAACAGCGATGTAAAGGACCGTGCAAATCACGAGCGTCAAGATGATGCCGATCGGCAGGTCCTTTTGTGGATTCTTGCATTCTTCTGCGGCGGTTGAAACCGAATCAAATCCGATGTATGTGAAAAATATGATCGAACCGCCCGTCAGAATCCCGGGCCAGCCGTTGGGCGCAAACGGGTGCCAGTGAGCCGGGTTAACCAGACGCGACGCAACACTCACGAATATCAAGATGGCGGCGATTTTCAGCATGACCATCACGTTATTCGCGCCGGCGGATTCGCGAATTCCCCGCACGAGGACGATCGTCAACAGCATAACGATGATAAAAGCAGGCCAGTTGAAACCGAAGTGCCAGCCGGGATCGTAAAGGACATTTCCTTGCAAATCGCTTAGCCCGGCGGGCAGGTACGCAGGCGTGATCCAGCGCAGGCTGGGACGGATGCCAAACCAATCAATGAGGTCCACAACATGCGCCGAGAAACCGACGCTGACAGCCATGTTAGAGACAGCGTACTCAAGGATGAGGTCCCAGCCGATAATCCAGGCGATGAGCTCACCCATGGTCGCGTAGGTGTAGGTGTATGCGCTGCCGGCAATGGGGATCATCGCGGCCAGTTCGGCATAACAAAGCCCGGCAAATGCGCAAGCGATTGCCACCAGGACGAACGACAGCGCGATGGCGGGGCCTGCGCCTGGCCTTCCGAACGATGCGGAATGATAGATCAGGTATTCGAGCAGCGGCGCGTTAAGGATGGATTTGAACTGCATCTTTTGCCCGGCAATCGCCGTGCCGACCACGGTGAAGATGCCGGAGCCGATCACGGCGCCGATGCCGAGCGACGTCAAGCTCAGCCAGCCGAGAGTTTTCTTCAGACGCTTTTCCGGGTTCTCGGAGTCGGAGATGAGCTGGTCAATGCTCTTTGTGCGGAAGAGCTGTGGGTTCAAATGTCACCTTCTGTCGAGAAGTATGCCGCCATCCCCGTGCGAAAGAAAAAAACTGTACATTGTGCGGCCTTTATGCGCAACCGTACTCTTTGCCGGGCGATAGTGCTGCCCAAAAGCGATGTGCCGCGCTGCGAAAGCATTCCGCGGAGCGAGGTGACGGTTTCTAAGCGAGCTCGAGATTCGCATAGCGCTCTAGAAGTTTCTTGGCGCCGTAGTCCCGGAAGCTGACCGTAAGCTTGCGGTCTTCGCCTTCGCCCTCGACTTCGAGAATCGTGCCAATTCCGTATTTGGAATGACGGACGCGCGTCCCGACGAGAGGATCTTTCGATGGACGAGATAGTGGGTTCGACGAGCGAGTTGGCGCGCGCTTTCCATACCGTGTGAGCGAGACGGACGGGCCACGACGCCGGTATGAGGAGTATCCGGAAAACTCAGGATCCGCCTCGTAGCGGCGCTTTTCGCCGGGATCGGAAAGGGAGCCCGCAACCGTTTCGACGAGTTCGCCGGGAATTTCGGCAAGAAAGCGGGAAGGTAGGGAAGCGCGCAGACGCTCTTCGCCATAACTGCGGCGGTAGACGGCGCGCGAGAGGACGAGCGACTGCTTCGCGCGGGTCATGCCGACGTAAAAGAGCCTGCGCTCTTCTTCAATATCGCCAGGACGATCGAGTGATCGGCTGTGCGGCAGCAGGTTTTCCTCAAGTCCCGCGAGAAATACGGCGTCGAATTCGAGGCCTTTGGCGCTGTGCAGCGTCATCAAGGAAACCGGTATCGTTTCGTCGTATTCATCCGCGTCGCTCACCAGAGCCGCGTGGTCGAGAAGGTCGTCGAGCGTTTGGCCCTGTTCGGTTGCTTCGGCCATGGCATTCGCGAGTTCGCGCAAGTTCTCAGCGCGCGAAGAGTGCTCGAGATTGTCCTGCTGCTCAACCCAATCGAGATAACCCGTGCGGTCAAGCACGCGAGCAATCAATTGTGCGGGTGGGAGCTCCGCGCATTCCTCGCGGAGCTCTTCGACCAACGTGCGGAAGGCTTGGAGCGCGCCGGCCTTCCTGCCAGAACTGCCGGGGGCGAAATACGACGCGATCACATCCCAAAGAGATTTGTTGGTCTCGTTGGCGCGCGTTTGAATTGTTGCAACCGTAGCGGCCCCGATTCCACGTGGCGGGACATTGAGCACGCGAAGAAGAGCGATATCGTCCTCCGGGTGGAACAGGAGACGAACGTACGCCAGGGCGTTGCGTACCTCGGCCCGTTCGTAGAAGCTGAAGCCGCCGACAACGCGGTAGCGGATACCGAGGCGCCGCAGAACCTCTTCAAACGACCGTGATTGCGATCCCGTGCGGTAAAGGACCGCAAGGTGCGCGCCCGGATCGCTTCGAACGAGAGAGGAGAGTTCGCCGCAGATAAATTCAGCCTCGGAAGTCGCATCCGCCGCTTCAAAGAAGCGCAACGGCCTTCCCGCGCCCAGGGTAGCCTGGAGTGTTTTCCCAAGGCGATTCGTGTTGTTCCGCACGACGGCGGCGGCTGCATCGAGGATTTGTTGCGACGACCGGTAGTTCTCTTCGAGGCGGATGATTTTCGTGCCGGGGAAGTCCTCCGTGAAACGCTTCAGGTTGCCGGCTCGTGCGCCACGCCAGCTGTAAATGGATTGGTCCTCGTCGCCAACAACGCAAATATTGTTGCGCGACTCGGCAAGGAGGCGAACGAGTTCCTCCTGCGCGTGATTCGTATCCTGAAATTCGTCCACCATTAGATACTGGAATCGAGCGTTCCATGCGGCACGAACGTCGTCGTGATTCCGTAAAAGTTCGACAGCGCAGAGGAGCAGATCGTCGAAATCGAGCGCGCCAGCTTTGTGAAGGATTTCATTGTAGACGCGGAAAACATTGGCGACTGTCCTGCGGGTGTTATTGAACGCCTCGGCTTCCATCGCATCGGGTGTGATGCCGTGATTTTTCGCGTGGCTGATTTGCTCGCGGACGCTGCGCGGAGTGAAATCTCGCGCCGAGATATCGAGTTGCTCAAAAGCACGCTTCACCGCAGAGGTTTGAGCGTCGTCATCGTAAATCGCAAAATCGCGCGGCAAGCCGAGATGTTGTGCTTCGCGACGGAGAAGCCGCGCGCAGAAAGAGTGAAAGGTGGAGACCCAGACCCCCGAGGTGTCGCGGCCGGTTGCGCGGAGTAGGGCGCTGATGCGCTCCTTCATCACATTCGCCGCTTTGTTTGTGAACGTGACGGCCAGGATTGCGTGGCCGGGAACGCCTTGCTCGATTAGGTGCGCGACGCGATAGGTAATTACGCGGGTCTTGCCTGTGCCCGCACCGGCAAGGACAAGGATGGGACCTTCGGTCAAGAGCACAGCTTCGCGCTGGCGCTCGTTGAGATCGCGCAGCAGAAGTGTCGTCGGGCGAGGCGAGGTAGTCAAACATGAATTCTAGCTGAGCGATTCCAATTCGGCAATTTACGATTCGTGCGCTGTCTTAGCTCCATAATCTTGTCACCCCTAGACGGCAACGTGAAAACGTCACCCTATGAGACGGGAGAATCTTTGCTACAAGAGACCAAATGGTGTGAACTGCGCGGAACCGATGAAAGATTCAGCAGCAGGCGAAATTACTTAGCTGGCAGCGGCCTGATCGAGAAGCCAGAGTAGACGTCCGGTTGGGCGGATTCTTCCCGCAGGATACTGGCTGGGCTTCCCTTCCGGCTCGTTGCGAAGGGCGGTCATGATTTCGCGCTTGTTGGCGCCAGCAACAAGGAAAAATGTGTTCCGGCCACAATTGAGGACGATTGGCGTAAACGTAAGGCGCTGCGGCGGTTCGGCCGGAGCCGTGACCGGCATTACCCACCGTTGGTTCTCTTCCAGCGCAGGGGAACCGGGAAACAACGACGCCGTGTGGCCTTCAATACCGAGGCCGAGAAGCTGGACGTCAAACTCGGGAAGAGCAGAACCAAAGAACTTCCGCAACTCGGCTTCGTAAGCCTCCGCGGCTTTTTCAGACGGCGCAAGATTTGTCTGCACGGGGTGCACATTGGCCGCGGGAAGCGGGACACGTGAAATCAGGGTCTCGCGAGTCATCCGGTAGTTGCTGAGCAGGTCGTCTTGGGGAACATACCGCTCGTCGCCCCAGAACAAGTGAACCTTGTCCCAGGGCGTCTGGTCTCTGTATTTCTCCGCCCACATGGCATACATCTTCGCCGGGGTGTGCCCGCCGGCGAGGGCGATCGAAAAGCGGCCGCGTTTGGCGACGGCGTCCTTAAGAATGGGGAGCGTTTCGTCCAGTAGTCCACGGCTCAAAGCTTCAAGATCGGGAAAAACCCGCGTGTCGAGTTTCATGGCCTATCCCAGCTCCTTGCGATTCTTAATCGGCGGTCACGCCGTAGCGGGCCAGATCCTCGCGCATTTGCGCGGCATTTTTGAATTGAACCGTATGCATCCCCAATTCCTTGGGAATCTCGAGATTCAGGCCGCGGTCATCCACGAAAACGCATTCATCCGGCGGGCATTGCGTAAGGCTCAAGGCCATGCGATAGATTTTCTCGTCCGGCTTGCGCACGCCCAGATAGCAGGAACACAAAAAAGCCTCGAAGTACTTGCGGAGATTGAAAGTCCGGATTCGGTGCTCGTTGATCTCGCGCGATTCGTTGTTCAGCGCGAGCATCGCGTAACGCTTCGTGGCGGCGAGCTTCTTGAAATACTCGAACGATTCCGGCAACGGCTGCGAGAGATTGAAGATAAATTTCTTGACGTCGTCGGGAGTAAAGGGGCGCGAACGATAGAAAATGACCCGCTGAAGATATTCGTCGAGGGTGGCGTGGCCGGTCTCGAACGCGTTGAGCATCAGCTCGTGGCGATCGGCAAAATCTTCCCAGTCGAGAGAGAAGTTGTCCACAACCGCGCGGCGACCGTTGCGATCCCATCCGTTCGTCAGGATCACGCCGCCATTGTCCCAAAACACCGTAGTCGCAGCCGCCATTGATCCTCCGATTACAAAAGCCCTTCGCCGCACCATCAAGAAACAATGGAGGCGCGGACACCCATTTCGGGCTTGGCGACTCTATCATAATTCTTGTCGAGAGCAACTCCCCCGGCCGTTCAACTGGGCCAGATGGGACTGGCCGCACCGCTCGATGTTTGTCATATTATGGAGACGATAAAACCGGACGGAGCAATGGCGCAGCGGAACAAATCGAAGGCGATCATTTTCACGATCGGGCATTCGACGAAGCCGATCGAAGAATTCATCGCGCTCCTGCAATCAAACGGTGTGAAGAGCGTGCTCGACATTCGTACGATTCCGCGTTCACGGCGCAACCCGCAATTCAATAGCGAGGCCCTCGAAGCGTCGCTGGGCGCCGCCGGGATTGATTATCTGCATTTGAAGGCACTCGGCGGGCTGCGGCACGCGAAGAAAGGTTCGGTGAATCTCGGCTGGCGCAATGCCAGTTTTCGCGGGTATGCTGACTACATGCAAACGGAAGATTTCGAAAGCGGGCTTGAGCGAGCGATTCGGATTAGTCAGGAAAAGCAGTGCGCATTGATGTGCGCCGAGGCCGTTCCGTGGCGTTGTCATCGGTCGCTTGTGGCAGACGCATTGACCACCCGAGGAATTTTCGTCGAGCACATTCTCAGCGGATCGAAGCGCCGGCCTCACGAGATGACTCCGTTCGCCCGGGTTCACGGCACAGAGATTACGTATCCGAGCGAAAAAGTGCAGAGTGCGATGGACTTCGCGGAGCGAAGTGAGAAGTGATTCAAATTGTCAGGTAATCCCTTGTCGTCGGGCTACTTCTCGGCAGTCGCCGCCTTCGTGGCCTTTTCTCCGGCCGGCGGCCTGTAGACGTGCGCCGGGCTCCAAGCATGTACAGAGGTTCCGCCGCTAATCATGCCCTGAAGCGTCGCCTCGAAAAACATGTACGGATGAATTGATTCGAGGGCGCTCGCTTGGTCGAGTTTGCTCCGAAGCTCGGACGGAATGGAAAAGTCCAAGCATGACAAATTGTCATCGAGATGGGCTACCTTCGTTGCGCCGATGATTGTCGAAGTGATTCCCGGCTGCGTTGCCGTCCAGTTCAACGCGACTTGCGCGGGCGTTTTGTTCAGTTGCTGCGCGACGGAAATCAAAGCGTCGAGCACGCGCGCGTTGCGCTCGGTAAATTTGTTGAAGACGGGATTCGGAGAATCTTTCATTGTCTGGAGGCGGCCGTCGCCGCGCCATGTGCCTCCCTCCCGCTTGTATTTTCCGCTCAGGAAACCGCTGGCAAGTGGACTCCAAGGGCAGATGCCAATGCCGAGTTCCTGCGCGACGGGAACGTGTTCGCGCTCGATGTTCCGTTCGACAAGAGAATACTCGAGCTGCAGCGCGATCAGCCGTTCTTTGCCCTCTTTTTCCGCCAACGTTTGGGCTCGCGCGACATACCACGCGGGCGTGTCGGAAAAGCCGTAGTGGAGAATCTTCCCTTCTCTTACAAGATCGTTCAACGTGGAGATGACTTCTTCGACCGGTGTAACCGTGTCCCAGGCGTGCAGCCAGTACAAATCAATATAATCCGTCTGCAATCGACGCAGGGAACCTTGCAATGCCCGGTAAATGTTCTTTCGGCCGTTGCCTCCGGCATTCGGATTTCCGGGTTCCGCATTGAACGTAAACTTCGTCGCGAGGACGACGCGGTCGCGCAGACTTCGCTCCGCGATAAATTTCCCAGTTAGCTCTTCGCTCTTTCCGGCGTTGTAACCGTCGGCTGTATCCACGAAATTCCCGCCACGCTCGAGGTAACGATTGAAGATTGCACGCGAACCGACCTCCTCCACACCGATGCCCCATTCCGTCCCAAATGTCATCGCGCCCAAACACAGGGGGCTCACGCGAAGCCCAGAACGTCCCAGCGTAGTGTAGTCATTCATGTTCATCAGAAGATTCCCTCCGTGTATCTCTTGTTTTGGATGGCTTGAAGGGTTGCATCGACTCAGCGATTTACTCGTTCTCGGTGGCTCGGCAGCTCTAGCCGCCAAGCTCTGCGAGTAAAGCATGCCGGAGGTGTTCCTGGTGGTCAAGGGTTAGCTTACTTCCGGTGGAAGTGAGATAGAAGACGTCGATAGCCGTCTGGCCTTCGGTGTCGATCAACGCGATTTCGATGTTGCAGTTCTCGCGCGAAAGCTGGGAGCTGATGCGGTGAAGAAGGCCGGGCTGGTCTTGGGCAATCACCTCCACAAGCGTACTGTGCGCTGAACAATCGGAGTCAAACTCGATTTGAGTTTCCACTCGAACCTTGGGAGCGCGGTGTTTCTCAGAACGCAGCCGGTCCTGAAGCATGCGAGCGAGATCGGCCTTCCCTAGCAGAACCGAGTGGATGCTTCCCTTGAATCGCTCCCATTCGGTCAGATTCAATTCCAGCGTGCGGAACCGATCGGTGAAGTAGAAAGTATCCACCACCGTCCCCGCCTGGTTCGAAAATGCGGCGGCCTTCACGATATTCATTCCCCACGCGGCAAGCACACCGGCCATACTTGCGAACAGAAAAGCCCGATCGGCCGTGACGAGAGTGAGCTCGTACCAATGGCGGCCGCGCTTCAAGCTAAGCTGAACGGGATCTCGCCCGAGCCGGCTCGTCATCTCGACGTGAGCTAAGACTTCCTCCACCGAGTGCGAGCGCAGATATCGCCGCGGGAGCCCTTCGAGAAAATCCTCGAACCTCTTGCCGGCAGCCGGCGCGAGTGTTCGAAGGTGAGCCAGGGTTTCATCATCCGCGTTCACATGGAGGCGTTCGTCCAAGCTTCGCAACAAGTGATTCGCAGTGCCAATGTAGAGCTGCCAGATGTTTTCCGCTTTCCAGGGAGTCAGGGACTCCGGATTCACAGCCTTAATATCCGCGTAGGTGAGCAGACAAAGCATCTTCAGGCGTTCAGGCGTGCCCACCCTTTCAGCGAATTGCTGAATTGTCTCCGGGTCGAAGATGTCACGGCGAAGCGCAGCGCTCATTTCCAGATGACGATCAATGAGAAAGAGGACGGTCTCACGGTCGGGAGGATCGAGCTCAAGCCTGTCCATGCAGTTCGCGGCGAGCGAAACGCTTGCCTCCACGTGGTTCTCGGTGCCGGCACCTTTACCGGAGTCATGCAAGAGGAGAGCGAGGTAGAGCAGGTCCGACTGTTCGAGCTCTTCGAGAAGTTCCGCGTATCGCTGGTCCCATTTTGATTGCGATTGGCGCAAGCGGTGGAGATTCTCGATGGCGACAAACGTATGTTCGTCCACGGTGTAGCGATGGGAATAGTCGCGCACCACGAGCGCGTCAATGCCCTGAAGCTCCGGCAAGAGCAAAGCCAACACATGAAGCGCGTGCATCGCACGCAAAGCGTCCGCTGCGTGCGGGGCGACGAGGACTTCCTGGAGATTAATCCACAACTCCGCGCCCTGCGGTGAACTCCCAGTCAGCGCGGGCATGACACGCTCAATCTGGCCTTCCGCATCGGAGCTTAACTTCAAGCCATGCCGCGCCATGAAACGGAACGTGCGAAGCAGCATCTCCGGATTAGAGAGCTGTTCGGGTTGTCTTATGAAGATCCGGTCGTCTATCGCCGTAAATTCCGGATTCGCGTGGCGCGATCGCAAGCTCTGGAATTGGCGATGAAGTGATGCACGCTCTTTGGGAATTTCATCGAGCAGCCTTGCGCAAAAACGATGGACCTCTCGCGCGTGGCCGAAATAGATGCGCATCCATTCCGAAGCGCCGAAAATACTCGCTCCGCGAACACCGATTTGCACGGATGCAGCATCATTCTGAGCTTCCCAGGCGAGAGAGTTGTCGTCTCTTGCTTGGCGGAAATGCAGGAAGCAGCGCACGGACGTTAAAAAGTCGACCGCCGAATCAAGCCGCTTGGCTGCGGTAACTGGTAAGAGCATATTTTCGTCCGGCCATGCCTGCTGCTTCTCCATCGCGGCAATGAGCGAAATCCAATGAGCGGTATTGTAGTCGCGGAGGCCGCCAGGGCCGTCCTTCACGTTGGGCTCAAGATGAAATACGGTCATTCCGAACTTGGCGTGACGTGCGCGAGCCAGATCGGCAAGGCGTTCCGCGATCTTGCGGTGATGAGAGGTAACCAGCTTGGGAATCAACTGGCCGCGAAGGCGCGCGAACAGATGCGGGTCGCCCGCCACATAACGACAATCCAGCAACGAGGTAGCGAATTCGAGATTCTGTGGATCGAAGCGCTCGCATTCAGAGAGCGTTCGCGTCATCGGGCTGAGTTTCAGACGCAAATCCCAAATTTCCTGGGAGAAATGCCGGATAGAATCCTTGAGCTTTTCTTCGGTGCCTTTCCCGGCGTGGAGAAACAGGAGATCAATATCTGAATAAGGAAAAAGCCAGCGGCGGCCGAACCCGCCCAGCGCCACAAGAGCGAAGTTGACGGGGCCATCGATTTCCGGGGAGATGAATTCCTTCCACAGGCGGCGGACAATCGTGTCTACGAGAGCCGTACGGCCCAAAACCGCGGCTCGACCGTCGCTCGTGGCATCAAAATGAGCCTTGATGCGTGCGGATTCCTCTGCATAAAGAGCGCGGAGTTCATTAACGAGAGAGATACGCGTGGGTGGCATTGAGAACGTAATCAGCTATTGCGAATTTTCGCGCGATCATCAGAGCGCACTCTCCCCGCGCTCATCGTTGCGGATTCGAATGGCTTCATCCACGCGTGTGAGGAAGATCTTGCCGTCGCCAATTTTTCCGGTGCGTGCCGCCGCGATGACGGCTTGAACAGATTTTTCCACCATGTCATCCGTGAGGACGATTTCTATTTTGATCTTGGGGATAAGGTCCACCGTGTATTCGCGTCCGCGGTAGAACTCCGTGTGGCCCTTCTGCCGCCCGTGCCCCCGCACCTCGAGGACGGTCATGCCTTCGACACCGATCTCATGGAGCGCCTCTTTCACGGCGTCCAGCCTGGAGGTTTGTATGATCGCTTCGACTTTTGTCATGGTCGTCCGTCTTGACCGCATGCTATCCGGGGGTCTCCCAGTAATATCCTTCCTCGCCGTGCTGTGAAAGATCGAGACCTTGCATTTCCTGATCTTCGGAAACGCGCAAGCCGATCACCTTATCCACAATCAGCAGAATCACCAAGGTCCCGACAATGCCCAGAACCCACGCGATCGCCACTCCCACGAATTGATTGAGTAGTTGATGCGCGTTGCCCTCGATCAGGCCGGATGCGGTGACGTTGCCGCGCGCATCCTTGAAAATCGGATTGATCGAACTCACTGCGAAAACACCCGTCAGGAGCGCACCAATCGTTCCGCCGGCGCCGTGAACGCCAAAAGCGTCCAGCGAATCATCGTAGCCAAATCGCGCCTTCACTTTCGCTACCATCAGGAAGCATACCACTCCCGCGATGAGGCCAATGACCAGCGCTGACATCGGACCTACGAAACCGGCTGCAGGCGTGATTGCGACGAGACCGGCCACAGAGCCCGAGACCGCGCCTAGAACGCTTGGTTTTCCGTTCCGCATCCACTCCGCGGTGCTCCATCCAATCGCCGCGGCTGCAGCGCCAAAGTGCGTTGCGACAAAAGCGCTCGTTGCGAGCCCTCCCGCCGACAACGCGCTGCCTGCATTGAATCCAAACCAACCCACCCAAAGCAGACAAGCACCAATGAAACTCAGAACGACGCTATGCGGCGGCATCGGCTGCTTTGGATATCCGAGACGCCTCCCGAGATACAAAGCGCAAACCAGCGCCGAAACGCCGGAGGTCACGTGCACAACGGTTCCTCCGGCAAAATCAAGCGTCGGAAAGCTGCCACCTAAGGATGCGTTCAGAAATCCACCCTTTCCCCAAACCATGTGTGCCATCGGATCGTAGACGACAAGCGACCATAGGGCCATGAAAAGCAGCATAGCGCTGAATTTCATGCGTTCCGCAAATGCCCCTGTAATCAAGGCAGGTGTGATAATCGCGAACATAAGCTGGTAGATCATGAAAGTCTCAAGCGGGATCGTGGCTGCGTAGTCCGCATCGGGCGCGAGCCCTACACCCCGAAGAAAAATGTTGTGGAAGCCGCCGATAAATCCATTCCCCGACCCAAACGCGACGCTGAAGCCGACCAACGCCCATAGAACAGTAACGAGAACCATCAGGATGAAGCTCTGCATCATCGTGCCGAGGACATTCTTCTTTCGAACCAGGCCGCCGTAGAACAAAGCAAGCCCGGGTCCCGTCATCATCAGTACCAACGCCGAACATGTCAGCATCCACGCGTTGTCGGCGGAACTTTTCGCGTCCGCAACCTGAAGTTGCAGACCCGCAATCGCCGCGCTCTGCTGCTTATCAAGAGCTCTGGTTGAGGATGGGGCTTCCGTTGGGGTGGGCGCCGTAGGCGCTGCTATCTGTGCCAGAAGGTCCAAGGGGAAGGTACAGGCCACGAAGAGAACGACGGCTGCGAATCGCGGAATTGAGCGTCTTAGCACTTGCACCTGACCGGGCCGGCGAACGACACACTCATAAAACGACATACCCTACATGCGGGGCACGGTTCAAGGAAATTGTTACTTTTTATCGCGCCTATAAGAAATCTCTATCGGCTCCCTTGGCCCAGCTACCCAGCAGCAACGAAACGATTCAGCGGCTGCCGCAAGCCACGCATCAAGTCAGCAAACCCAGCCAGGTCGAGCGATTGCGGACCGTCGGATAGGGCACGCTCAGGGCATGGGTGAACTTCGATCATTAGGCCATCCGCTCCAATCGCAATTGCTGCGCGTGACGCAGCCGGGACGAGGCTGCGCCGTCCTGTGGCATGGGAAGGATCCACGATCACCGGCAAATGACAAAGCTCCTTCGCTAGGGCAACTGCCGCGAGATCCATGGTGTTACGTGTTTCCGTCTCGAATGTTCTGATGCCGCGTTCGCACAGCACAATGTTCGAATTCCCGCCGGAGAGCAAATACTCGGCGGCAAGCAGCCACTCCTTTACGGTGGCGGAAGGCCCGCGTTTCAAAAGAATCGGACGTGGGACTGTGGCGAGGCGGCGAAGGAGCGGAAAGTTCTGCATGTTGCGCGCGCCGACCTGAAGCATATCCGCGCATTCCGCAACGGCTTCAATCTCTTCAACGCCCATCACTTCTGTGACGATCGGGAGCCCGGTTTCCTCGTGCGCTTCTTTCAGGATCGCCAGCGCCTCGACGCCCAGCCCCTGAAAGTCATACGGCGACGTGCGGGGCTTGTAGGCGCCGCCGCGCAACATGTTCGCACCTGCTGCTTTTACGGAACGCGCTGTCTCGAGAAGTTGCTCGCGCGACTCGACCGAGCAGGGGCCGGCCATGACCACGATTTCAGGACCACCAATGCGCACCCCGGCTACTTCCACGACCGTGCGCTCGGGCTGCAATTCGCGGCTGACAAGCGTGAAGGGCTGTGCAATCGGAATCACTTCCTCGACGCCCGGCGCCGCTCGCAATGCTTCCACTTCATTGCGGCGGCCACGGTTCTTGCCCACGACTCCGATAACCGTTCGTTCAGCGCCTTGAATCAAGTGTGCCTGGAAGCCGCATTCCTTGATCCGCTCGACAATGTGGTTGATCTGCTCTTCGGTAGCGCCGGAAATCATATTTATGATCATTGACTGCTCCCTGCTTTCTTTGCGGACATTTCTCCAACGGCGGTCTGCGCCTGAGGGTAGCAGCCCAGTACTCTTACCTCGTCCGCGAAGTGGCCCATTTCAGCCAGCGCGCCGATCGTTCGCGGATCGCTGATAGACGCTTGAAGATCCAGATAGAACCGGTACTGCCAGGGACTGCCCTGGATCGGGCGGCTTTCGATCTTGAGTAGATTGATGTCTCGCCATGCGAATACGCCGAGTGCGTCGTGCAAGCTGCCAGGGCGATGAGCGAGCAAAACGACGAGAGAAAGCTTGTTCGAATTTTCTGGAACTTCATCCGACGATGAAAGGAGCAGGAATCGCGTTTGATTCTGTGGATGATCTTCCAGGTGTTCGAGCAGAATGCTCCCGCCGTAAAGGTCGGCCGCGCGACGCCCTGCGATCGCAGCGCGAGCCAGATCACCGGCTCGCAGCACATCGCGAACGCTTCCTGCTGTATCGTCGGTCGCGGCGCGCTTGATCCAAGGGTGGCTCTCGAAGAAACGCTCGCATTGGGCGAGCGCGACCGGGTGCGATTCGACATGCGTGATCCCGTCGAGTGTGGCGCCCGGCACGGCGATCAGGCAATGAACAATCGGGAGAACGACCTCGGCTTTGATCCGCAATTCGCCTTCGAGGAGCAGATCAACGGAGCGGTGCACCGATCCCGAAAGGCTGTTTTCGATAGGCGCAAGGATGCAATCGGCGACGCCTTCCTGGATCGAGGAGTATAGGGCGTCAAACGTGGGCCTCGGGACAAGCTGAATTCCTTCTCCCAACAATTTAACTGCCGCTTCTTCGCTGAACGCGCCGCGGTTTCCCTGATATGCGACGCGCCGATACACGGTCGAATTGGCCATCTTGCTCACTGAAATCCCCTCCTATTCTGGCGACGCGGCAAGGGTGCGATTTTCTTCGACGCGCAGCGTCTCGCGGATAACGACCCGAAAAACTCTTGAGATTGACCGTCGATCCAAAGGGCCCGGATTTGCCTGGAGGAGGCGCGCAAGAAGTTCGCGTTCCCTCTGCCGGGAGCGGTATGGAATTCCTGAACTCCTTTTCAGCTTGCCGACCTTAACGGCAATCCTTGCCCGACGGCTCAACAGACGCAGAATTCTAGCGTCAATGGCGTCGATCTCGCCGCGCCAGCGATCCAAGTCTTTCACGAGAGAGGCCCTCCTTCTTCGCCTTGTCCGTACCTAAACAAAAAGGCCGCAAACCTTCTTGGGCTGCGGCCGTTTACGGGAACTTCTCGCGCTGTGGAGCTCTTAGATCTCGTTTGCCGTCATGCGCGTTTCCCCGGACCGCTTCCCCCGATTCGGGAAGCGGAACATAAAGGAGAACTCGAATGACGTTCTATTCATTTTCCCTCAACAATGGCTAACAAAAACAATGTATGTGAACCTCTTGCCCCGTGTCAACATCCTTGTTTGGCATCAAAGTGTGGATAAGACCTATCCAAATTTCTGATTGTGATTCGACTGCGTAACAAGTTAGCTATCTGCACCCGTAGCCAGATAATACGGCGTCGGGCCTGCGGCTAACCTCTGCTCTGGTATAATCGCGCCAAGCACCATGGATTTCGACCAGCTAACTACATTTCTCGAAGTCGTCAAACTAAGCAGTTTCTCGCGCGCCGGCCAAAAGCTATTCCGCTCGCAACCCGCTGTGAGCGCCCAAATTCGCCAACTCGAGCTGGAGTATGGGGAGAGGCTGTTGAATCGTACGGGAAAGACTGTCCGATTGACTCCGGCCGGAGAAGCATTGTTCGAATACGCTTCGCGCCTGCTGACGTTGCGCAATGAATCTCTAAGAGCCGTAGCCGACCAGGCGACTGAACCCAGGGGCACACTCGCCATAGGAGCCAACGAGGCAACATGCCTCTACGTGCTTCCCGAGATCTTCGCCGAATATCATCGGCTATACCCTTCCGTGCAAATCAGCATCTACCGGAACTTCAGCCTCAAAGTGGTGCAAAAAGTTGAAGACGGCAGCATTGACGTGGGTATTGTTACGCTCCCGGTGAAATCGCCGAGCCTTCGAGTGCACCCCATCTTCCGCGACCGCGTGATGCTCGTCGTGAATCCGAAGAATCCGCTGGCAAAACACAAGACGGTGAGCACCAGCGACATCGCGCAACAGCCCCTCATCTTTCCGAAGACCGGTTCAACGCGCCAACTCCTCGACAAATTCTTTCAGCCCTACCGGTCGCAGATCCGCGTGACCATGGAGCTGCCGAGCGTGAGTATGATCAAGCGGTTCGTCGCTGCCGGGCTGGGTGTGTCGCTAATCAGCGCCAGTTTTGTTCGCGACGAAGTGCGCGCCGGAAAGCTAAAGCTGGTTGCAATCCAGGGCGCTGACTTATCTAGGGAATTGGGTCTTGTCTATAGGCGCGACCGGACTTTGCCGCGTTCGGCAAGCGTTTTCACCAATCTGATCCGAAAGAGGGCGGCCATTGAATCGGATGGGCACGCGCCAAAGCGGGATTGAAACGATCGCCGATGAAAAACACAATGCCAATGATGTGGGCTCGCGATTTCAATTGGTTGGCTGGTCTCGGCAGATAATCTGATTGCGTGGACGTTTATTGTATTGGTCTTAGGCCCGAGCGTGCCGGTGATTTTCACTTCTATTTGTCCTGCAAACCTTCAGCCAAGATTATGAAGTATCAATCACAGTAAGTTGCTGGAGAGTCCAGGTATGCCGGGCTTGTAATCTCTATGGGAACTTGAACGATCGCTCACGCCGGCATCTTACATTATGCCGGAAGTCTTTTCACTAGAATCGGTTAGCCAGCATCAGGCCCAGTTGCAATCCTGACAACACAGAGCTCCTTCCGCGTTGACCCTCATGGCTCCCGAGTCCAAATTTAATGGCGTAGCTTTTGTCGGCGTACCTTGGGGAGGCCCGCATGCGATCGTTTGCCCGTTCGTTTCTGGCCATGATTCTGGCGAGCAGCTTGATGAACTTTCCTGCTATGGCGTCCGGAGAGAAGCCGTTAGGCATGGTGATCCAAGCCACAAACGCGCGTCTCGACAATATGAGCGCTTCGCTGGGAACAACCATCTATGCAGGCGACTCCTTCGACACCGATGCCGGCGGCACGCTGCGTTTGAAGATGGGAGCGGCAAGTCAAGTCGATCTGCTGGCATCGAGCGCTGCAACAGTTACGCAGAATGCGAACCTGGCACACATCAATTTAATTCGAGGGACGGCGGTATTCTCTTCTCCGGCGGCAGAGGAGCTGGAGATTGAGACGCCCGCGGGAATTGTTCGCGGAGCGGACGGCAAGGCGGCATACGGCCAGATGACGATTACAAGCGCAAACGAAATCGTCATTTCCGCATATCGTGGGAATTTGATCCTCGATAACGACGGCGAGCTTCACACCATCGCCGAGGGTAAGGCTTACCGTGTCGAGATCGAGCAGGAACCCGACTCGACACCACCCATTGAGCGCCCCTATGGAGTACACAAAAAGCGACGTCGCCGTCTCTTGTTTTTCATTCTCTTTCCGGCAGCCGCTGGGCTGATTTCATACGAAATATGGCGCGAGCTCTCGGAGAGCCCCTACAAGCCGAACTGACCCCCCCGCCCCCAAAAAAGAGTTGTACATCGCCCGCCCAGGGTGTAAAACAAGCCTGTCCAAGACGATGCGGCTAGGCCCGGAAATGACTAGCCGAACGGAACAGAGTTGGGTATGCCCCCTCCCCCACCCACTCAATACACATGCCCGGTCGCGCAAAAGGGCTGCCCAGTACCTGTCCGCTGTCTTGGGCGGATCGCGATTGGCATTTGCTTTGCCTAGACTAAACGAGTGCTAAAAAAGCTTTCAATTCTGGGTATTTCAGTTGTGGCTATTGTTCTGGTAGCCGCGATGGTTTTGTTCTATCCACGCTCGAAGGAAGTACCTCACGTCCTAGTAGTACCCACCCTGCCTGACCTGCCGGCGAAGACTGTCGGCATCAAGCGCGTCGAGCGGCATTCTGTCGTGCGAGGCGGAATTTACTCTCTTGCAGATTTAATGAAGGCCCTCCAGGATCCGGCTATAGCCGCGCACTATTCGGGCTTCGACGTGTCGAAGGCGCACATCATCGTATTGGACCATGACTTGTGGGCTTTCGTTTCTTATCGAGTTGAAAAAGGAATTTATTGGACTGCTGCACCGCAGAAGATTCATGCCGGCGAGCTTGTCATTACAGACGGCACAAGCTATATCCGCGCCTCTTGTGGGAACCTGATCGCTTACGCGCCGCAGTCACCCGTCGCTCCCGAAGAGCCTTTGGACATCGGCCAACTTGAGGCATTGCCGCCGTCTGAAGCCGAGGCAATGTTGCCGCCTGAAGTCGAATCAAGTTCGAGCCCGGCCGCGCCTCCTACGGTTGCTGAGATTCCACCAGGCACGTTTACGCCGCCAGTACCGCCCGGGGAGTGCTGTGACTTGTTTCCTCCACCCATTATCATTATAGGCGGTTCACCGCCACCGCCCGTTGCCGTCACCCCAGAGCCTGAGACGTTAGCTCTCATCTTCCTCGGCATGTTGTTCTTAATGATTTTGGCTTGGCTGAAGCACGAATAACCCTCAATTCCGCGTGAACTTCGCAGAGGTGTTTAGCTTGCCGAAAGACTGCTGTACGTTAGCCTGTGGGGACTTCCTACCGTGGTTCCCAACTTGTCCAAGCTGGCAGATCGGAGCAAGGAGTGTTTGAACTTCCTAGATGTAAGGAGAACAAGTTCGGATGGCAGATGGAAGAAAATCCGATCACCCAAAGGTAGTCAGTCGCGGGCGTCATCAGAAGTTCTGCTCAATCTGTAAGCATCCTAAGTGCGAAGAGATTGAGCACGACTTCGTCCACTGGTGCAGCCCAACAAAGATTGCAAAGAAATACCGACTTTCAGACCGCGGTACGGTCTACCGTCACGCGCATGCCTTTGGGTTGTTTGCAAAGAGGCGCCGGAATGTACGAGCAGCCTTGGAGCACATCATCGAACGAGCAGGAGAAGTGGAAGTGAGCGCGTCGTCCGTCGTTGCCGCCGCGCAAGCGTACTCTAAGATTAATGCCCAGGGGCAATTGGGTTGATCGCAAGGAGACAGTCAACCTGCACGATCTTTTCGAGAGAATGAGCGAAGGCGAGTTGGAATCGGTACGCGCGAGATGGAAAGCTTCCGGGATGGTTCTCGCAAGCCGTGGACGCAACAGATGGAGACAGTCAGGAGTCTCTAAATGATTGAAAAATCAAGCGGGGAAGGCAGCTGTTCTTATCCGCAAAGGTCACACCATAGTTTACCAGAGGACTTAACCCCTCAAAGCTTTGACCTTGGGCTCGCGTAGTGTTGCATTTTTCTTCGCGTGGCTCCCAGCAGCAGAATTGCATGTGCCTCAACCTTGCTCCTCGTCGAAAGATCCTCCTATCTCGCCGAAGTCCAAGAAGCCTTGCGTCCCGAACTCTGCGATGCTGAAGGCAAGTGGACCGCCGACTACATCCGCCTCCGCTTCGCCGCCAACAAACCAATACACAGAATAAAATCGAGGTAGTAGGCTAGAGCGCAAGGGGGCTGGAAGGAATCACTGTGAGCGGCAGCGTAGTGAATTCGTCGGCAGCCATGGTTCTCATCGCGATTCCGAGCCGGGTGATTTGGTCATATTTTGCCGGTGGAGTGGTTTTTGCAATCGGGCTGGTCGCAACTTTTCTTAGTGGCGATTGGCAAAAGGCGCGAGGATTTGACAAACTGATTCTGTTCGGGCCGCTTTTCTACGCGGCACCAATCGCGGCCTTCGGCACCGAACATTTCACGGTGACGGAGGCCATCACGTCGATCATACCTGATTGGATACCGTGGCATCAGTTTTGGGCCTACTTCGTAGGCGCTTGCTTTATCGCAGCCGCGCTGAGCCTGGTGACCAAGATTCAGGCGCGTCTTTCGGCGAGCTTGCTCGCCTTGACGTTTTTCCTTTTCGTAGTGCTGATGCACGGCCCGGGCTGGACACAAGATCCGCGAAATCGGTTTGCTCTGGCGGTCGCGCTGCGGGAAACATCCTTTAGCGGAGGCGCTCTGGCGCTGGCGGTCAGCCTCACCGAGCAATGGCGCGAGCGCGGCACGCACATCTTTGCGACGATTGCGCGATACTTCGTTGCAATTCCCGTGCTGTTTTTCAGCCTCGAGCAATTCATGCACGGCAATTACGTTCCCGGCATTCCGCTGGACCGGGTGACTCCCGAGGGGATCTTCGGACACGCCATTTGGACGTACCTGGCGGCCGTGGTTTACGCAGTCGCGGGTACCCTGTTGCTTATTGGCAAGAAGACCCGCGCAGCAGCGACGTGGCTGGGCTTGACCGTGCTCTTCGTGGAGTTGGTCGTCTACGTGCCGATCGGAGTAGTGGACCGCGCCAGCCTCAGCAATGGCCTTAATTACGTGGCGGATACACTGATGTTTTGCGGCGCCGTACTTCTGCTCGCGGGCGCCATGCCGCGCGAAGCGCAGCGGCGCGAATCATCGCTGATCAGTGGTCCCACGAAAACGATCACCATCAACGGCAGCAAGATTTGAGTGACCAAAACAGCTTCTTTCACGCGAAACAGCATATCGAGCTGACAATCGCCCTCCTCACTTGACGGCTTCCTGAAGAAGCGCGAGGATGTCGCACCCGATTTCAGAGGAGTGTGCGTGCAAGCCCATCGACTTATTTCGGCCCTCGTCATCATCTCTGCCTGTTTTGGGACAGTTTACGCGGATGAGCCGAAAGATCACGCCTCGCCGTCCGGGTCCAGCATCAACCCTCCGCAAGTCGTGGTCCAAATGAACCACACTGGCACGGTTGATGCTGTGGCCTTCAGCCCAAATGGCAAGTGGCTGGCGTCCGGCAGCGCCGACCGAACCATCAAGATATGGGACATCGCCACAGGGCGAATGCTCCGCACGTTGCGATGCGCCGAGCGTATAGGGTCAGTCGCTTTTGCTTCCGGGGGAAGATTCGTTCTATCAACGATTGATGAGCCAGGGGTTAAGCAAGCGTTCCTGTGGGACACAACTAGCGGCACCCAACCTCGGACCCTCCCCGGAGACGTAGACGTCGCAGCACTAGCTGCGAGCCCGAACGGTACTTGGTTCGCCACTGCCGACTACGGCGGAATGATTAAACTGCGAGATGTTCGAACTTGGGAGATGAAGCGGACTCTGGTCCCCCGTCCACGTCCATCCGAAGTGATATCGATGATGCGATTCAGCCGTGATGGCCGGTGGTTAGCATCAGTGGTGGGCAAGGAAATTCAGTTCTGGGACCTAACATCCGGCAAAATCGAATATATTCTCAACCGTCACGCAGACGACGGTTTTACAGCACCTCTCAACAAGACCCAGATTCGCACCTTGGAATTCAGTCCTGACGACCATTACCTTGCCTCTGCAACCTACGATCAAAAACTTGAGGTTTGGGACTTGATTTCAAGACGGCAAGTTAAGAGCTTCTCGAGCTCAATCTTCTGCGAAGTTGCCTTCAGCCCCGATGGGAAGCTCTTAGCCTGGTCACCTCCGGAGCGGCACGGCGAGACCGTGTCAATCTGGGACGTGGGCGCACAGGCGACCCCTCGGACGATCCCGCGAAGTATTGAAGGCAAGCTGGAAGGAAGGGTGCTGGCAATTGCCTTTGAGCCTCACGGCCATCGCCTTGCACTCGGGACAGATTACGGTGTCGAACTGTGGGATCTGAGCACCGATCGGAAGGAGCTGCATTTCCTAGACGCACTTGGCAAAGCTGAATGGTCCTTCTCGGAAATCGCCGTAAGTGGCGATGCTCACTGGCTCGCCATTGGGTCAGGATTCCGGGATTCGATCTGGGACCTAAGCATAGGTCAACCAGTGCAATATTGGGGCGGTGGGGGTATGACTTTCACGCCCGATAGCAGAAGCGTTGCGATCGCCTCAGGTTATCGGGATGAGGATGCCAAAAAACCTGTGTCGGCGGATCACGTTCTGCTGTCCGAAGTCGCAAGCGGCAGCGTACGCAGATTGGAGGGGGGAGACGGAATCCTGAAAGTCGCCATCTCTCGCGACGGGCACCGGTTTGCGGCAGCCAATGCTGACCACTCGATTACGATCTGGGACGCAACAACGGGACAAATGCTGCGAATCATCCCGGCTGATCAAAACCGGCTTGGGATGGCTTTGAGCCCAAATGGTCGCTGGCTTGCAACCGCCACCGGTGGCTTCATGGCTCCTTTGACGCTGTGGGACGTTGAAACGGGCCTTCCTAAGCAAACGCTAAATGAAATCCGAGAGCAAGGAACAAATCTAGCATTCAGTCCTGACAGTCGATTTGTCGCGTTCGGAGATGACCGCACCGTCAGGCTTTGGAATATCGAAGCCCAAGAACAAGTTTTGTTGCCTGGCAAGACAATAAGGAGAGTCAATGCCGAGTGCTTCAGTCCCGACGGTCGGTGGCTCGCTGCTGTCGGAGGCGATGAGGTCAAGCTTTGGGATGTGTCCACTTTGCAAGAGGTGCGAACATTCGTCGGTCATACCGCCGACGTCTTAGCAATAGAGTTCTGCCCAGATTCAAGCTGTCTTGTCACGGCAGGTTGGGACGGAACCAGCCGTATCTGGGACCGGGAAAGCGGCGAGCTACTGGCCACGTTGGTGCTGTCACTTGAGCACAGGAGATGGCTCGTTTTAACGCCGGATGGACTCTTTGACGGATCGAGCGATGCGTGGAGGCAAGTGCTGTGGAGGTTCGACAACGACACGTTCAACGTCGTTCCTGTCGAAGCTTTCTTCAATGAGTTCTACCATCCTGGTCTGCTGGCAGATATCATGTCCGGGAAGCGTCCGAAGCCAACAACGAGCATCACAGGGAAAGATAGACGGCAGCCTCGAATCAAATTGACCTTGGACGCCAGTCCGACCGCTGCGAACAAATCACCGTCGCAGCCCGCGGTGCGAATTGACGTGGCTGAAGCACCCGCAGACAAGACCCATACAAAAGGTAGTGGGGTACGGGATTTGCGACTGTTTCGGAATGGCTCGCTGGTGAAAATGTGGCATGGGCCGATCACTCTGGATCGCAACGGGCAGGCCGTTCTTTCAGCGCAGCCCATCATTGTCGCTGGCGAGAATGAGCTCACCGCCTACGCCTTCAACAACGACAATATCAAGAGCGAAGATGCGACCATGAGACTCGCCGGTCCCGAGTCGCTTGCACGGAAAGGCACCGCCTATATTTTGGCGGTAGGGATCAACAAATACGCCAACTCAACGTTCAACCTTAACTACGCCGTTGCGGACGCAGATGACTTCGCCCAGACCGTAGCAGCCTTTCAGGGCTCGCTTGCGAGTTACGGGGATATCCGCATCATTCCGATCATTGACGCTGAGGCAACAAAAGCGAACATCCTCTCAGCGCTAACGCGTCTGGCTGGAAAAACCAGGGGTGAGTTGCGTCCAGATGAGCCAAGAGCTTTCGAGCAGATCCAAGCCACGCGACCCGGGGACGCTGTGTTCATCTACTACGCCGGCCACGGCGCCGCACCGGAAAAAGGCAAGCGCTTCTATCTGATCGCACATGATTATGCAGGAGGAGCTGGCGCAGAAGCGATCGCCGGGACAGTCAATGACCGAGAACTTGAGGCGGCCATCGAGGAGATTGATGCTAGTCAGATCATTCTCGTGATCGACGCTTGCCAGTCGGGCAAGACGCTCGAGTCCGATGATCCGCGGCAAGGCCCGATGAACTCGCAAGGGTTGGCGCAGCTGGCCTATGAGAAAGGGATGTACATACTTGCAGCTGCCCAGGGAGACGAAGCAGCCAAGGAGCTTTCGCAATTTGGCCACGGACTTCTTACCTATGCGCTGGTAGAAGAAGGACTGCGGCAAGCGAGGGCGGACGATAACCCGAAGGATGGGAAGATTCTGGTACGAGAATGGCTCGATTACGCGACGCAGCGTGTGCCGCAACTACAGATAGACGGGATGAAGCGAATGGCTTCGCTGGGCCGTGACATTTCCATCGTCCGAGGTGCAAAGGGGCGCCGCGTCTCTCCTGAAGACCGCGAAACGCAACGCCCCCGAGTCTTCTATCGCCGGGACGCCGACTGGCAACCTTTAGTGATCGCCAAGCCGTAGACGGGACCTAGGCGGCAGCATCCGGTTCCCGCGTTGGGTTTATCACCGTCCCAAACATTGTCGGCCGGAGACAGCCATCATCACGTTCGATTCAACTGGGAGGCGTCAAGCAGACGCGGACATCCTCTTCCGCCCTTCTCTTGCGCCGACCCATTGAACCCGCACAACTTATCGGGAGTTGACCGCGTGAGGGTGTAGCCCGGTCACTCGTTAGATGAACTTGCAAATAGCTCAGCCTCAGGCGGCATCCCCTAGACTTGCATCGGAGTGTCCGCGTATCTCTTCGTCGCTGGGGCCGATGGATGTAGAAAAACTTCGAGAACGTGTCTGACGAATTATGGTTTGGCGATCAGGATCGGCTGCGGATCAGATTCGTGGCGATAAAACACGCGAGGGCGTTGTGTCGCGCGGTCCTTGGGCAAGACGCCTCGCGATCGTTCACCTTCCACGATTGAAATGTCGCGGCCCAGAGCGGCCATTCGCTGCATGCCATCCATTTGCAGTTCCGGCAAACGGGTCGTGGTGTAGTCGAGCCACTCGCGCAGTAGGATCTGGCCATCCTTAGGAGCGTTATCCGCTTTGCCCTGCTTCAATCCCTCTTCCACGAGGGCAAAGGTGAGCAAACCGTGACCATACTGCGATAGTTCCAGTGCGGCCTCATTCCCCTGTGCTGCGGCAAGGATGTACATTCCCTTCTCATAAGCCAGTTGCGCCAGACCTTGCGAATTCATGGGGCCCTGCCGCGGATCGTCGGCTTCAAGCGTCTTCCCGGATTGACATGCGTCAATCACAAGTACGATATACGCGGCGTCAATCTTTTCGACGAGGGAGCCGAACTCGAGGTCATTGATCGCGCCTGGGACGGTGGCATCAGCGGAGGTACGCGCGCCGGCCGGCTCCGCTTGGAGCTCGAAATCGTGCACGATCAGATAAAAGCGTTTGCTTTCTTTCCCTGGAGCGGCGCCGTGACCCGCGAAATAGATGAAAACCGCGTCCTCGGGCTGCGCGGGCTCGATCTTACTCAATTCTTCTGGCACCCCTTCCGCCAGTTGGCCGCTTTGCGAGCCAGCCAGGCGAGCGAGCGCTTGCAGAATGTTTGCTTTCGTGGCCTCGTGATCCGAAAGAAGGATTACACGGATATCACCGAAGGAGCCAATTTTGGCCTGCTGCACGCGTAACTCCTCACTGAACGCACGGGCGTCATCGACGGCGTAATGCAGATTGAAGTGCGCATCGGCATATTCGTTTATGCCCACAGCGAGAATGTAGGCGATCCCAGGTCGCTTCAGGTCATTAGCGCCATCGAAAGTGATTTCCGTGTCTGCGCTTTTGACATCCTCGTGGTTGAACGCATAAGCGACCAGGCGTTGCTCGCCTGCGACCGTGGAGATTGTGGCTTCCAGGGTTGTCTCCGAACTGCCGTTCGTTAATACGTCCCCATGCCAAATCCTGACCAGGGATCCATTGCGGAATAACCGCACATCACGAGCTCCGCTCCCGGCCCGGTTTGTGGAATCCGCCGGCGCCTCTTGCACTTTTATATTTACGGTCACATTGCGGGCAGAATTGCTCACGCCTTCTCCCGCAGGCATACCCTCGAGCGATAATTCGAGCTGTGGCTGCCGCCGATCCACTTGCGAGATCTCTCGTTTGGCCTGCGGAAACTTTCCACCCAAGATTTCAGCGAGCAAGCCGGGATGGTAGTACTCCCGAAAGAAAACCTCGACGGGAGCGACGTTGAACGTGTTTCCTTGGAAGCGCCATAAGATGCGCTGCCATCCGCGCGGCGAGCCATCGAAAAGGCCGTTGGGACTAATCACCAACCAATCCGCGGCCGTTGCGAGCGAGACTAACGTGGCCATCAAATCGCCCGTTTGGGGATCCCACACGCGAGTGCCGCTATCCTCGCTTGTTGTGAAAATCCATCGCCCGTCCGCGCTGAATGCGACGTCCCACGCAGTACTGGGCGGGTGTATTGTCCGCACTTCACGGCCAGTGGCCAGCTCCCACACCTTCACATCACCGCCTGCCGATGCCAGCCATCGGCCGTCAGGACTAAAGGCGACCGCATAACCGCTCAACCCGGGGAGTTCCCGAATGACGCGGCCGGTTTCGACATCCCAAAGGCGAACGACGCGATCCATGATCCACTCGCCCCGTTCGAACCGCTGAATGGCTCCTGACGAGGAAGCGAGAGCGCGCCCGTCGGGACTGAAGGCCACCGCAGTAATCTCCCCCGCGCTGCCAACGAGCGTTCGAATCTCGCGGCCAGTAGCTACATCCCACAATTTGATGGTTTTGTCGGCCGGATGATCGTTTCCTTGAGGACTGCTTCCGTCCAACACGCCAGCACCGGACGCAAGAAGTCTTCCGTCGGGACTGAAGGCCACCGTATTTATTTCTCCCGTGTGGCCGGTAAGCATACGCAGTTCGCTGCCCGACGCTGGATCCCACAGTTTTATCGTTTTATCGCTGCTTCCTGATGCGAGAAGCTTTCCATCTGGGCTGAATGTAACGGAATTGACCGTATCTGTGTGTCCAATCAGCGCGTGTTGGAGCTGCCCGTCACGCGAATTCCAAATCCGTATGGTTGCATCCAGTTTAGTTTCGCCGGGATATGGCTGTCCGGCCGCTGACGCTAACCATCGCGAGTCGGGGCTCATGGCCACGGTGGTGATCATGCCAGTGTGTCCTGTCAGAACGTGCATTTGCTGCCCGGCTGATAGATCCCATAACCTAACGGTGTGGTCGCTGCTCCCGAGCGCGAGAGTTTTGCCGCTGGCCGTCCTGGCAAGGGGACGGATTTGATCAAGAACCTGACCGCCAAGAACGGGTTTTTCCCGCCAACTACTCGCATCCCAGAGCGCGATCCGGTTGTCCGAGCCTGCGGCTAGCCAGTGCCCATTAGGACTGAAGCTCACCGCGAAATTTGTTGTGTGATTGCCAGGAAGTGGCAGTGACTTCACAAGGCGTCCGGTATTTGTTTCCCAAATCTCAACACCTTTTCCCACCACGGCGGCAAGTAACGTCCCATCTGGATTAAATGTCAGAGCAAAAGAAGATTGGCCCGGTTTTGCAACCCATGCGTGGATCTCATGCCAAGTATTCGTCTCCCACAGCTTGACGGATCCGTCCAAGTCGCAGGACGCCAGCCAGACGCCGTCTCGACTGGTGGCGACTGCCAAAACAACATTCTGGTGGCCCGTGAGAGTTTGAATCTTTTCCCCGCTGCTGATCTTCAAGATGTCCACATTCTTACCGACCGATGCAGCGAGCCATTCCGCGTTACTGCCGAACGCGAGGCCGGTTACTTCAACGGATTCATGCAGCGTCTTCATTTTCCGTGTTGTCGAAATGGGCCAGACCCTGATCAATCCGTCTTTGCTGCCGGCCGCAATCGTCCGCCCGTCCAGACTCAAAGCCAGCGCCCATACCGGAGTTCGCCCACCCAAACTGCTTAGCTCGAGTCCCGTTTCGATGTCCCACGATTTCACCGCGCCGTCGGTGGCAGCCGAAATTAAAGTTTTCCCGTCCGGAGTCACTGCGGTTTTCTCGACCATGCCAGGGTGACCTGTAAACGCCCTCAGCTCGCGGCCTGTCTTGAGATCCCATAGTTTGAGCGTGGTGTCCTGACTTGCCGAAACCAGCCACTGGCTGTCGGGTCCGAAAGCGATTGACATGACTGGCTTGTGATGTCCCGATTCCATGACGAGTTCGGGTTTTGTATTTTGGTCCCGTGGTGCAGGGACGCCATTAGAAGGAGACTGGGCAAGTGCGCCGATCGCGCTGAGCAGGAGGGCAGAACAGAGGGTGAGGGGGCGCATATTATTTGCTCAACTTTGATTACGCTAATGGGTGTGTACCTCGTTATCATAGATTCGAACCACTCTGACCTGACCAGAAACGCATATCGGCGATGTCAAGTGGTAACACGCAGACTTTCAAACATGGCGTTTTCGCCGAAAGCGATGCCTGCTCGTCGCAGGCACGTCCTTGACGCGGCTAAACAGCACATCATGGCTTGCTGGCGGACCTGCGATTACCTAGAAATGCCTATACCCTTTGAACGGCTTCCGCGTCGTGTTAGCGTGGCGGAGCGATGAACATGGACGTCGGGGCTCAAACAAGTAGCGCGATGTTGCCTCCAGACTCCAAAATGCGATCGAAGATCGGCCATGTCGCCATCTGCTTCGTGTTGGCTCTCGGAGTCTGTGCTGTTGCGTTCGCGATGAGTCGCTCTGGCGCCATGGCCGACATCGAGCTGTGGGGTTACGATTTTCTCGTCAATCATGCCGGCTACAGCCCGCCCGACCCTAACATCGTCCTCGTCGATTTCGACGACCCAACTGTTTCGGCGCTCAACCAGTTCCCGATACGCCGAAGCACCATGGCGCTCGTGATTGAAAAGATTGCGGCGACAAAGCCGCGCGTGATCGGTCTCGACGTATTTCTGTCCGAGTCGCGCGGAGCAGCGGAAGATACGGCGATGCAAAAGGCCCTGACCACTGCCGGCAACGTGATCCTCGCCAGCCAACTTGCCGCTCGGAGTTTGCCCGCTGTCGTGCCGATGCCGCTCTTCTGCCCCCCTGAAACGGGCGCCTCCGTTGTAGGCTTTTGCGAGGAGGGAAAGCCCGGTGCCATGGGCTTTGCGTTCGTCAACATGCCAATCGACGCCGACGGATTCATTCGCAGCATGCGCCTTCTTCCCGATTACCCCGGCGCGCCGCTCTCGTTTCCTCTGGCTTTAGCGCAGCAGTATAGCGGCCAGGCGATTCACGCGGGGAAACGCAATGCGGTGATTTTTCTCGGCCGCGAGATTCCATATTTCGATCCCGACCTCAAATCGGCGTTGATTGGCAGGTGGAATCCTCGTCCGGTGAAGCGGCTCTCTGCAATCGACGTGCTCAAAGGCCGCTTGGATCTGACAAACGAATTGGGCGACAAATTGGTCCTTATCGGTCAGGGAAGTGATGCTGCCCGGGACCGGCACTTCACTCCAGTGTTTCGGCCACCGCAGCGGGCGTTCATTTCTGGCACGGAGGTGCATGCAGCTGCGATTGCGACTCTGCTCGACGGACCGACGGTTTCCGTTGTTTCCCGTTCGATTGCTTGGGCCTTGATTCTGGTTTCGGTATTGCTCGCAGTCTGGCTCACGCTCCGCCTTCCTCTTCGCTACGGCCTGGCCGGAGTCGGTATCACGATGTTCGCTTTGTATGCTGGCGCCCAGCTTGCCTTTGATTTCGGCCATCAATGGATGAAATTCCTCACTGGCGAGTTAGCTGTGGCCATCTCCCTTCCGGTGACCCTCACGTATCAGTTTGTCCTGGAGCGCTTCCGTAGCGCATCGGCGCTGGCGGAGCGGCAGCAAATCATGCAGATGTTCTCGCGATATGTTTCTCCCGAAGCCGCCGCACAGATCTGGGAGCGAAGATCCGAGCTATCATTGGCAGGTGAAGAACGCTCCGCCACCGTGATGTTTACGGACATTCGTAACTTCACGCAACTCACGGCTGGCAAATCCTCACCCGCCGTTCTGACTTGGCTGAACCGCTACCTCACTGCGATGGACGAAGTGATCCGCGAGGAGGGCGGGTTCCTCAATAAATTCATCGGCGACGGTCTCATGGTTCTTTTCGGCGTGCCGCTCAGTGAGGGTCTCGAGGAGGACGCGTGGCGCGCGGTCCGTTGCGGTCTGCGGATGTTGGAGCGCGTGGAGCAAATGAACAAGGAAAACGCCCACGATCCAGCGTATCTTCCAATTCGTATCGGCGTGGGAATCCACACTGGAGTTCTGACGTGCGGAAGCGTCGGGTCGCAAAGCCGCCTCGAATACAGTGTCATCGGCGAGACTGTGAATCTTGCCTCGCGGCTCGAAAGTGCCACAAAGGATTTTGATGTTCCGCTCGTTATGAGCGCAAGCACCTATGAAGCAATTGGCGCGCGCGCAGCGGATGCGCGCGATCTGGGATCGGCGAAGGTGAAAGGATTCGATTCTCCGATTCATGTTTATACCCTTGATGTTGGCAGTACCTGGCTTTCGAGCAGCGTGGCTTCAGCAGGTCCAAAGAGGTGAACGAATGAAGAGAATTCTTCTAGTGAGCGTTCTACCGTTTGTGATTGCCCTTGCATCAGCGGGTCAAACGCAACAACCAGCAAGCTCACAGCCCGCTAAGCCAGCAAACGCAGATTCCGGGGCAGGCCATCCGAAACGCGTGCGCGCCAACCTCTCGGGGTTCGAGCTGGCACCCAAGCAACCATCAACAGATTCTTCAGTCCAGATTGGGGGTGGAACGCGAGGCGGCCTGCCCGGCCCGTCCTTGTATGCACCCCATCGTGCCAAGTCTTACTCCGCCAATCCGACTTTCTATTGGGGCCAGCCGGGCGCCATGAACGAATTCACATTGCGCGTTTACAATTCAAGCGACGACATCATCTTCGAAAAGGCCGTTCACGGAAAGAGTTACACCTATCCTCCCGACGCTCCTGCGCTGAGACCCGGCGCGACCTATTCGTGGACCGTGCAACTCGCCAGCGGGCTGATGGCAGAGCCCGCAGAGCCTGTCGAGTTCGTACTGCAATCACTGGCAGAGCGCAAGCCAGTGGACAGCGCGCTCGCGGCAGTATCAGGCGATGGACTGCAAGATCAGTTGCGCCGCGCTCAGATCTTCGAGGACGCAAGACTTTGGTACGACGCTGTCGCGGCCTATTCGGACGTCATCGCTAAATTCCCGCGCGCGCCAGAAGCCTACAAGCGCCGCGGCGAAATCTACGATCAAATTACCGAAACAAGCGATCTTGCCGAGGCGGACTTCGCTAACGCGGAAAAACTGCAAGGGAGCGGCACCCCGAAGAAATGATTATTAAGTGCAGCCGACCATAGCAATTACTCACTTTCGACCTTCCTTTGTGAAATTCGGAGTTATCGGTTGCCTCCTCGTCGCTGCTTTGGCCGCCGCTTCAAGACGAACTCGAGGAGCGCCGGTTCAACTCGCTGGTGCGCGGACAGCGCCGCTACACAAACAGGGCGCAGTTCTCGTGGCGCGTACAGATTTCCAAAACCATCTAAGCTTCTGGCTTAACTTTGCCATCACACCTGTACCTCCGGCCAGGATGCAAACACGCCGTAATTTGTTCGAATGATCTTAGGACCGGCGAGCGACTTCCCCCGAGAAATTGATTTAAGAGCAATCGGGATGGGATACCGCTTAACCGCGTTCCACCTGCGCTGTTCCTTGCAGGCGGGAGGTAGCTTGTGCGAGCTCAAGACAGTGGAGTCCACTTCAATATTCCGTTAGTTGGCGCGTCCCTCATAGCGCGGCGCATGACGTGTTTAGCGATCGCGTGCCTGGCGATCACTGGATTCCTGCACGCTCAAAGCTCTCCAGGCACCGCCGGCAATCCGCAAGGCGAACCCATACTTCTTGAACTTGGTAAGCCGATCGAACGCGAGATGCGCGGCGGCGAAAAACATTCGTACAAGGTTCATGCCGAAGCGGGCCAATTCGTTCACGTCGTCGCGTTACAAGAGGGAATTGATGTCGCGGTGACACTGCTCGATCCCAGCGGGAAGCAGATTCTGACCGCGGATTCGTTGAACGAACAATATGGACCCGAGCCCGCCTCGATCATCGCCGAAAGCTCTGGCGACTTCCAGTTTGATGTCTCTGCGGGTTCTAGTGATGCTCCAGCCGGACATTACCGGATACAACTCACGGATTTGCGAGCGCCGACGGAAACGGACCGAACCCGGATCAAAGCTGAGGGAACCTACCAGGAGGGCGCCTTGCTCTGGTTGCGAGGTACGGCCGAATCCGCAAGAGCGGCGGCGGTGAAGTGGAAGGAAAGCGCTGCCCTTTGGCAGTCACTTGACGACAAATATGGCCAGGCTCTTTCGCTGTACAGCACCGGTGCACAATACTCCGACCTGGGGGAAAACCAGAAAGCGCTGGATTACTTGACCCAGGCCCTGTCCCTCGAGCGCGCCGTGGGAGAGCGCCCGTTAGAGGCATTCACACTAACCTTCATCGGTACTGTTTACTCCGCCCTGGGGGAAAAGCAGAAAGCGCTGGAATACTACACGCAGACGTTGCCGATTCGGCGCGAGGTGGGCGATCGCAGCGGCGAGGCGGCTAGCTTAGGCAATATCGCTCTGATTTATTCCGCTCTGGGACAGAACCAGAAGGCGCTGGAATACGACATCCAGGCGCTGCCGCTGGAGCGCGCCGTGAAGAACCGCCAGGGTGAGGCGGGTGTGCTCAACAACATTGGCGCAGTTTACACCGACCTGCGTGAAAACCAGAAGGCTCTCGAGTGCCTCAACGAGGCCCTGCCGCTCGAGCGGGCCGTGGGAGACCGCTCGTTGGAAGCGGCTACGCTGCACAACATTGGTGCAGCTTACAACGACCTCGGGGAAAAACAGAAGGCGCTCGACTACTATAACCGCGCGTTGCCACTTCGGCGTGCCGTGGGGGACCGTCGAGGCGAGGCGGCTACGTTGAACAATATTGGCACGATCTATGACGCTCTGGGACAGAAGCAGCAGGCACTATCGAACGAGATAGCTGCTTTATCCCTGGCCAAGGCTATGGGTAATCCAGAATTGCGGGGCAGGATTGATTCGTCCCTGATGAACTTTTTCCGCGATCTCCATCGTCCGGAAGCCGCGATCTTATTTGGAATCGATGCAGTGAACTCCTACCAACAGATGCGTAAGAACATTTCCGGGCTGGACAAGGACTTGCAGACTGGATTTACGAAATCGAAGTCGGCAGCTTACCGCGAACTGGCGGAGCTGTTGGTACAAACCGATCGCCTCGGCGAAGCGGAACAGGTTCTCGATCTCCTGAAAGAACAGGAACTGAAGGAAGTCGTGCGCGGCACGGGCATAGATCCGTCGGCCAAGGTCGAGCCACTGAAGCTCACCGGAGCGCAACAAAGTGCGCAAAGCGAGCTAGTTGTTCCAGAGAAGACGGCTGAGGCTCTCACGGGCTTAAGTCTTGAGTACGCCGCGTTGCTGGCCAAAGAAAAGCGCACACCGGAAGAAGATGCTCGGTTGAAGTCGCTGGACGCGAGCATTGAGCAAGGCAACGGCGAGGTTTCGGCATTCTTCAAGAACACGCTCTATCCGGAACTGGCGCAGAAGACGGGCACGCAGGATGCGAACGCACTTCTGAGTAAAGAGAAGTCGGAGGTGAGCCGCCTGCAGAATACGCTGGCGGAATTGGGACCACGCGTGATGGGCATACGGCTGCTACTGGGCGAGGAGCACGCGTACGCGATCGTTGTAACGGCGCACACGCGCCAGAAGTTTGAACTGAAGGCCACGCCGGCGGAGTTGCGTAGCAAGGTGTTGCAGGTGCGGCGCGATCTGCGTTTCCCCTCCTCCAATCCGAAACCACATCTGGCGGAGCTATATGCGATGGTTGTGGCTCCGTTCGGAGATGAGCTGAAAGCCCTGGAGCGAAACACTGCGCAAGATCCTGCCAGTGAAGATCATGTCGCGACCCTGCTCTGGTCACTCGATGGTGTGCTGCGCTACGTGCCGATGGCGGCGCTCTATGACGGCCAACACTACCTGATCGAGCGATTCAACAACGTTTTGTTTACTCCTGAGAGCTACGGACATCTGACGGCTTCTCCTAACGCAAAATCTGTCGGACTTCGCGTGCTGGCGATGGGTTTGTCGAAGAGCTATGGCGGTCTGCCCGCATTGCCAGGAGTGATGCCGGAGCTCGAGGCCGTGGTCCATGATCCTGCGGTGCCGGATTCTCATGGCCCGATGGAGGGAAGGCTGCTGCCGAATGAACAGTTCACGCTCGCGGCGCTCAAAACAGAGCTTGGCCCAGGGAAGAGTTTTCCCGTGGTGCATATTGCCAGCCATTTTGTGGTGGAAGCAGGCAGCGGCGAGGAGCCGTATCTGATGCTCGGTGGGGAAAATTCCGGAGAAGCAAACGGGTATGCATTGACTCTGTCGAAGATGGAAGATTCCTCGATCAGTTTCCACGGAACGCAACTGCTGACACTTTCGGCCTGCAGCACGGCGAAAGGCGATGCCACTAAAGACGGCCAAGAAATGGACAGCCTGGGAATGATTGCCCAGCAGAAAGATGCCGGAGCTGTGCTGGCCACGCTTTGGGATGTGAATGACGCGAGCACAAGCCGGCTGATGAGTGATTTTTATGCGCGATGGGTCGCGCATCCGGCGGATGGCAAGGTGGAATCATTGCGCCAGGCGCAGCTTGCGTTAATGCGAGGGTCCACAGACGAGTCACCGAAAGCTAAATATGACGGCGACCTTCAAAACCATCAGCAGGCAATAGCAACGGCCACGGCGCGGGAAGCTGGATACGCTCACCCGTTTTACTGGGCACCGTTTGTTCTGATTGGAAACTTTCTCTAACAATCTGCGACTTTGCGTTACTCTCGCACACCACCACAAACTAACCCCGTGAAACTTGTTACAAAAACTATGAAAGAAAAAGAGATGCCGAAGTGGCCCCGGGTCTACAACCCTTCGGGGAAGAACCGAATGTTCTCGCGACATCCAATTGACTAAGAAATCCGAGGTTGGCTCCCCGCGTAGGATTCGAACCTACAGCCTGTCGGTTAACAGCCGAGGAGGTCAAAAAATCTAAGTGCCCTATCTGGTGTCGCTAACGGATACTTTGAGCCATTCTCCCCCCTCTCTAGCTGCACCCAATCCTGCACCCAAGGAAGTATTTGCAAACAGGTTGAGAATGAAGCCCGGAACTAGCGAACTTCAACGATGACGAGGGACACGTCGTCGGCCAAAGCGCCGTGGCTCCAAGCGGCCGCGCCCTCGAGGATGGCCCGTTTCATTCCGGGAAGTGATCGTGTGGCCGACTGGCGGACCAACTCTTGAAGGCCCTCAACGCCGAGCATGTCTTTGGACCTGTTGAACACTTCGATGAGCCCATCGGTGTAGAGAACCAAACGGTCGCCCGGCGCGAGCTCGATTTCCGCCGCCGCCGCCGACGGTGCAATCTCGGGGAGGTAACCGAGGATACCGTTTTGCGAATCGAGCAGACGCAAAGTGCCCTTCGAGACGAGTATTGCTGGAGGTTGGCAGGCGGCCGCAAAGGTCATGCGGCGGCCGCACTGACTAAAACGGGCTGCGGTCATGGTGAAATAAAAACCGTTCTGTGGGATGCGATCATGTACGAAGTCGTGGAGACACTGCAACAAACGGCCGGGCTCAGTCTTACGATCCAGCGCATGAAGTGTTTCAGAGTAGATACGATTGGCCATCAGGGCCGAAGCTACGCCATGGCCCGAGACGTCGCACAGGATGAGGTTTAGAAATTCGTCACCTTGAGGAAGGACGATACCGAAATCGCCGCCAATCGTACGCGCAGGGCTGTAGTAGGCCTCGACGGCGAGGTTCTTCCATGCCAAATTATGTGGCGCGAGTGATTGCTGGATGAGTGCCGCGGTCGAGAGGTCGGCATCAATTTCACTCTGACGCTCGCGGAGCTGTTCTTCCACTCGCTTCTGTTCTCTGATGTCAGTCACGGTCACCACAACGTAGTCCTGACCGTCTGGTCCTTGAATCACCCGCCCGCTGAGGATTACCGGGATCCTCTTGCGGTCCTTACGTGGAAAGTAAAACTCGCGGCGATGCCGACCGTAGCGATGCCCCAATTTGTGCTCGCGGATAATATGGGGAACATCCTCGGGAGGGAAAATCGCCTCGGGTGCGCAGCCCCGCAATTCGTCGAGGTCGTATTGCCACAATCGTGTCAACGCTTCATTGGCAAAAATGATGCGAAGTCGGTCATCAACAATGACCACTCCTTCGTTGAGTTCTTCAAGGATGCTCTCCATCTGGCGAAGCCAATTCGGAGTCTTGATATTGACGTTAGGCATGGCTCTGTTCCGTTGAATTCGTCAGCGAAGATTTTGTGTCGCGATCGAGCAACCGGGTGACCAAAGCAAACAGAACACTGACCGATATCCCACACATCAACACACCGGTGACGCTTTCCAGCGGGTATAGGAGTCGCCACGTGGACGGGACAATCACATCGCCATAACCCACAGTGGAATAGCTGCTCGCAGAAAAGTAGAAGGCGATTTCCCATGACGGGAAACAACGCGTCCGGTAGAAAGTGGCCCACAGAAGAATCTCGAGCCCGTGCAGAATTACAATTGCGACCGTCGATTTCACAACCAGGCCGGCCGAGTAAACCGGCCCATGCTTGTGAATGTCCCTGGTTAGAACACGCTTGAGCCACTCGATTAGCGTAACTATGCCGGCGCACTGTAAACAGAGCGTAAGACTTACTAGAAAAACGGCCGCGCCAATTTGATTGAGAATAATCATCGCGAAAAGCCTTAACACCATTAATTGGTTTACAGCACCCTTTCCCCAGCTGTGCCAACTCCAGCCGCTTCCGCAGGCTGCTTCGTTTCCCAGCGGATGATTTTCAGATCCAGCACAAAAATGCTGTAAAGGACGGGCACCAGGAGCAACGTGATAAACGTTGCGACGGCAAGGCCGCCTATCTGTGCATAACAAAGTGGCTGCCAGAGGGGCCCTCCTTCAAGCGCCAGTGGGAAGAGGGCCAAGATAGTCGCTAGCACAGTGATCAGTACCGGCCGAATTCGCTGGATTCCCGCGTCTGGAAGCGCCTGCTCCAGGGGCTCCCCTTTCGCATGCATTTCTTCGATAAAGTCGAACAGCACGATCACGTGGCTAACGATCACGCCGATCAAGCTGGCGATGCCCAGAAAAGCCATAAACCCAAAGGGCGTATGCATGATCGAGAGAGCGATCAGGGAGCCGATCACACCATAGGGAGCAGCGGCGAATACCAGAAGAGGTTTTACCGCGTTGTTGAACTGAACGAGTAGCGCCAAGTAGATTCCAATCAAAGAAATCAGCAGAACGATTTTCAGGTTGCTGAATCCGTCCAGTTGTTTTGCTCTTTCTCCCCCGATGCGAAGCTGATAACCGGGAGGAAGGTTTTTCTGGAAGTCTTGCAATTTTGGAAGAATGGGATCGAGTATTTCCGAGGCGAGAACGCCAGGCCGGGGATAACAAAGTATCGAAATAGTACGAAAGTGCTCACGCCGGGCTACGCGAGCTGTTTCCAAAGAATTTCCGACCGTCGCGATCGACACCAAAGGTACTCGGTTGTTCGTCTGTGAAGAGTAAACATACAGGTTCTTGATGTCGGCAAGGTGGGCACGCTCTTCCATACGAAGGCGCGCCACAATGGGGATGTTCTTGTCGCCTTCCTTGAACACGCCCACTGTCGTGCCGCTCATGGCGGCGGTCGACGCGTTCGCGACATCGGCGTTGGTGATTCCTACCAGGTTTGCGCGGTCAGGATCGATTTGAATCCTCTGCTGAACATCGTCAGGGAACCAATCATCGCGAAGAACGGCAATACCACCAGCCTGCCTGACGATGTCTTGAGCCTGCCCGGCAATCTGTCGAAGCGTACGAATATCGCTAGCTTCATTTCTCGCATCGACGTCTGCCTGCCCGGAAATCAACAGCTCTACGGGATTCTCGACAGGATTCGTTTGAAGCTGGCGTACCGTAATCCACGCTCCTGGTACTTCCTTGGCCAGCGCGTCCTGGATCGGGCGAGCTAACTTCGGCGAAGCTTCCTTGTCGGTAACCTCAACAATCATTTGCGCGTAGTTGGTCTGCGGCATTTCCGGTGATACCGAGAACCAGAAGCGAGGTCCGCCACCACCGGCAAAAGTCGTCAATGACTTAAGAAGATGCCCACGGTTTTCCTTGGTAGTGGCGCCCGTTGGATTTTCAATTACCTGACGGACCACTCGTTCGGCCTGCACGGCAGCATCGTTGGTGACGCTCAAAGGAGTTTCATTCGGCAGCCATACATCCAGATAAAACCAATACTGGACATCTTCAGGAAAGAATTGGGTTTTAAGCCGAGAGCCGAACAACCCGCCTATGATTAGGAAAACCAGGGACCCACCGAGGACGGCCCAACGGTGTTTTATGGCCCTGCCGACGAGTTTGTTATAGAAGCCGTAAAACCCTCGCCGCCGTCTCTCCTCGATGGTTGGTTCGGGCTTTGCTGGGGCGCGCAGAATGTAGTAACCCAGGAACGGGACAAACGTCATCGCCACAAAGAGTGCGCACAGCAGCGAAGCCGTCATTACGATGGGAAGGCTCTTCAGGAATTCGCCGGTATTGCCGCTCAGCATCAGAAATGGCAGGTAGGCGATGATGTTCGTGATCGTCGCGTAGAAAATCGCGGTGGCAAGCTTTGTGGGTCCGAGCCAGCACGCTGTCTTGCGCGGGAACCCTTCTGCCAAATGACGCTTTATGCCGTCGCCAGCGACTACCGGCACGTCAACGAGAAGGCCCAGCGCGATGATCAGCGATGCGATGGAGACTTGTTGAAGATCAATTCCCAACACATATACGACGCCGAACGTCATCGCCAGTGTGATCGGTATGGCGAGAGCCATAATCAGGGCCAGGCGCCACTCCCAAAATCCAAGCAGCGAAACGATGACCACGAGAATAATGGCTTCGACAAGAGCGCGCATAAACAGGCTGATGTTCTCCTTCACCTGGAGCGGTTGATCGGACGTGTGCGCCAAAATCAGGTCGGTGGGAAGAACTTGGCGAAGCTGCTCGAGCTTTGCATTCACGGACTGTCCGAAGCGCGCGATTTGCTTCTTATCGCGCATGTAAACTGCCAAGGTGATCGCCCGGCTACGTTGCCAGTGCCCACTGGAGTCTCGCCATGTGTAGTAATTCAGATACGCGGCAGGAGCTTGATACCCGCGGCTGATTTGCACGAGATCCCGCAAGTAGACTGGGGCACCCTGGGACGTGGCGGATACAGCTACGTCGCCGATGCTTTTAGCGGTATCGAATTGTCCGGAAGGGATGAGTGTAACTCTGTGCTCTCCCGTTTCCACAGTCCCACCCGGCGCGATGATGTTCCGCGCCGAAATGACTTTGGAGAGATCAGCGGGACGCAATCCGTAGGCTGCGAGGCGATCCTGTGAGTAATCCAGATAGATGGTCTGGGACAAAACGCCCCGCCGTTCGACCTTGGAAACTTCGGGAGCTCCCTGGACCGTTCGGCCAATCAAGTCAGAATAATTGTCGAGTTCGGCATAGCTGTATTTGTCGCCGGCGACGCTGCCCAGTTTCGTCCGTGTTTCGCTCGGATCGCGAATGATCGTTGGCTCCCACGCATCGGGATGCAGCTCGGACCGTTTCAGGCGCTCCGCGATAAATCGTTTGATGAACGCTTGAATGGAGCTGTCATCTGCATCGGAAACACCATCGACGCCAATGAATCCACTCCCCTGAATGATTTCCGAGTCTAGAATGATTCCAGCGCTCTGCGCTTCGGCTTGAAACAGGTATCCAGTGTCAAGGACCTCCTTTGCGGAGATGGATTCTGGAAAGCAATCTACCACCGTTATGCGCTGCCCCTCTCGATTCAGCTGTTTTGCATCGCGAGCTTTGCGGATCGCAGCCTCAACGGAATTGGCGCGGGCTGCAATTTCAACGTCGTCCGCCTTTGGGCTGGCGACCGTGAGCATGAGAGCAGCGGTATCTCCAAAATCGCTCTGGAAAACGATTGGGCCCGCCCCCTGAGGCAACTGAGAATTTAGGGCATTCAGCTTGAGGTTGATATCGCTGAATTGCCGCTTGGTATCGGTGACGCCCTCATCGAGTTGTATGGTCACAAACGAATAGCCGGGAAGGGATATGGACTTAATGCCGTAGTCCGCATCTGTTCCCGGATGAATGGTCTTATTCTCGGCGGCAACATCCTCAATGCGACGTGTAATGAATTGCTCGACCTGTTGCGCCGTCGCTCCGGGCCACGGACAAGCCGCGACGCCGACGCGCACGGGGATTTCCGGGTCCTTTCGTTGCGGCATGGACTTATAGCCGAACCAACCCCAAATGAGGACTCCGGCCAGAAGCATCCAGGAGATGTGCGGATGCTCGACGAAGAACCTTGGAACGTTGCGGCGATTTGTGATGTCCTGCTCGTTTTCATGTGCCATTTTTTTCCTACCTCTATGGAATAATCTGTACTGAATCGCCGTCCTTCAAACCGGCGGCTCCAACAACGACGATCTTTTCCCCTGGCTTTACACCATCGACTGCCACATCGCTCTCATGCGTTTCGCCTAGCGTGACCTCACGCAAATGCGCCACCCATTTGCCCCCTTCTTCTCTGGCGACGAAAACCGCATAGCGGCCAGGTGAAGCAGGGTCGGCAACAACGGCGCTCAGAAGGACGGCGGGAACGGGAGCCTTTTGGACGCCAGACAAAGTGAGCGAGGCGATCATCCCGGGCTTCAAATAGCTCTTGGGATTAGGTACGGTCACTTCAATAGCGAAGACGCGATTCTTTTCGTCGGCGCTCGCGGCAATACTCGTGACCCGCCCGCTGTATTCTTTCGGATCATCCTGGAGATGAATGCTGAATTGTTGCCCCAGGCGTAGATGCCTTACGGCGTACTCGGGGACGCCGAAACCGATTTTGACCGCGCTCGTGTCGGCGATCGTAAAGGCCGTCGACCCTGGTTCTGCCAGGTTGCCCAGTTCAATGTTTCGGGCAAGGATGTATCCCGAGAACGGCGCCGTTAAATCGGCATCCTGGAGAGCCAACTGCGCTTGGTGCAGACTAGCCTTAGCCTGATCCACGCCCGCGAGGGTTGAATCGAATCTGGCCTGCGCTTTATCGAAATCGGGCTTGATCAAGCTCTCTGAGGCATAAAGCGTCTTCGCGCGCTCGTAATCCTTCGTTGCCTCGACCTGCTGCGCTTGGGCCAGACTCAGAGTTGCGGTCGCTTGGTCAAGCTGATTCCTCAAATCCTGATGCCGAATCTGCGCGAGAACAGACCCGCGGCTAGCATAATCTCCCGGGCCTATATCTCGACGCCGTCCGTCGGCGCCCACGACCTGCTTAATCTCCGTTACGTATCCTGCGGACTTGAACGACAAGCTCGCTTGGGCGAATGGCAAAACCGAAGCCGAGTAGCGAAAATCTTCTGAAGACGAATCCAAAGTCACCTCTGCCAGATGAACTGGCGTGGGAGACTTGGCTTCGACTTGCGTGGGTTGATGACAGCCGTTTGTTACTGCCATCAAGGCCAGAAGCACAGCCGCTTTTGCTATCCCGAGCCCTAACTTCAGTTTGTTCTCCATGATTTCTACTTCGTTCCAATTGCTTTCTCGAGCTCTGTTCTGATTCTCGGAAATTCTGGATGCGCCCGCTGGCACTGTACCTCGGCTTCCTCGGCTGCCGGTTTGGGATGAGGGTGTTCTCATGGCTACTCTTCTCCCATCGACTTGCGCAGCTCAGCGAAGGCGCTCCAATAGGAGGAAAGCGCTTCCTGATACTGAGCATTGGTTTCCGAACTCCTGGCCTGGGCTTCGAGAAGATCTTTCAAAAGCGAAGCCTGCTGTTTATATTTGTTGTCAGTCTCCCGGAGCTGTTCCACGGCCGCTTCGTGAGCGGTACGCGAAGCGTTAAGCAGCAAAGAGGCTTCCCGCCATTTGCGGAATTTCGCGCCAACTTCGACAGCGATCTCCGATTCTGTCTCTTGAATACCGTTGCGAGCCTGTTCGATAGTGTTGCTTGCCTCGACAACCTTGTTGTGACGGCGTCCCCAGTCGAACGGCTCCCAAGTCAAAAGAAAACCGGCCGTGGCAACGTTTTGAGGAAGAACTTGCACGTTGTTGATTCCCTGATAGCGCACGGAGAGACTTAGGTCCGGGATGTATTCGGCCTTCGCGAGACGCCGGGTATACTCCGCTTGCTTTTCTTGCAGACGCGCTTGCCGATTTTCGGGGCGGTTTGCCAGAGCCTCCTGGCGGGCTGAATCGAGCGTCAGATCGCTGGCATCCTGCTCTGGAATGAAGTCAACACGAAAGGGCGTGGCTACATCGCGGCCAAGAAGCTGGTTGAGAGCTTCCCGCTGGGTTGCCATTCCATTTTCGGCAACGGACAAGTCGTAGTGTGATTTAGCTAAGCGGGCCTCGACATCCAGTACATCGCCCCGCAGCGCTTTCTTTTCGGTCTCGTACTGCTTGGTGACACGCTCTGCTTCTTCCAGTGTTTTGACCGCCTCGCGCGCTGCATCGACGCCCGCCTGGGAGGCGACAAGATGAAGATATGCGCATCGAATTTCCGCAGCGATTTTTTGGCGCTCGCCGCGTACGTCCTCACGGGCGATGTCGCGTCCAAGTTCCGTCGCGTGAATCCCTAGACCGATCTTGTATTGTTGTGTCAACGGTTGATCGATGCTGCCGGTGAGATAAGTAGTGAACACCGCGGGCGTGTGGATTTTGGCATTGGTCGCTGGGATTGGACCCGTGTTCGCAAAGGTGCCTAACGAACCTTTCGGGATAGTAAAGTCAAACGGCTGCAAGAGCTCGCCTCCCAGCATGGAAAATTGAAATTGGGGTTTCCGGCGGCTGCGAGCTGTATTCACCCGAAAGTCGTATTTCTGAGCCTCCAGCACCGAGTTCTTTACAAGTCGGTTTTGTTGGAGTGCTAGCGTCACCGCGTCATTGAGCGTGAGAAGCTGAGCATCGACATCGCCCGAGGAGACCTGTTGTTGTTGACCCAATGTCATCTCCGGGAATGCTCCGGCCAAGAATGCGATAATCAGCAACAGGCGTTTCCACGCGGTCGTCTTGCGAGATCCTCTGGTGCCGAGTGAATGCGGCTGCGTCGACTGGCCTGTCCTCCAGCGCGTCGCTTTATTTTTCGAAGCAATTAAGTTCATCGTGTTGCTCCCCATTTATGAGCAGTGCATAAGGCATGCCAATTCATGTGTCTCGCAAGTAGTTGAATCTACATGGGCAGGAGAGACTCTTGCCGTGGTGCGCTGCCCGTATGCGGGCAATGCCGCTGCCAGTTGCCGCGGGCGCGTGAGCACGGCGGCGTTCGGGGACTTGATTCATTTCGGCAGGGCGATCAGACAGGGTCGCAACGTGAAACTTTCGCGGAAGAAAACGGACGCTAGCGATTAAGAGGTGTCCGGAACTTCGTCTATCCGGAGAACAGCAAGCTGATGAGTGCAAAACCAGGAGGGACACCCACGCGGAGGGTCACATAGCGGGTTGATAAGTCGAGTGCCCGAGAGTTTCAGGCTGCGTTTCGCGGCTGTATTCAGCGGGGCTTGCGTCGGCCAGCGGTCGTGCGGGACGTGCCTGGCGTGTTCCCATCCGCTGACTGATTCGGAGCAAGCCGAAGATGCAGACGCTCACATATATCGAGTGTATAGGATGTTTGGGCGATGAATTTTGCCCCGAACCGACCAAAATACGATAGTACTTCTTCCCCTACCGAGTCGATGAACGTGACTTCCGTTAGATCGACGATTAGTTTCATTCCGTCGTCGCGACGCGCCGTGAGCGTACGGGTGTTCTCTGCGTCATTTCCGGTGAATCGACCTTCAAGCGTGAGACTCAGAGCGTTCGCGGAATGTCGAATGTCAACGCGTAGCATTGCACCTCCGTGAGAATCTAAGAAGCCAACGGCAGTCGGCTGGAGAGAATCCTGTCAAGCTGTTGCAGGTTTAATGCCAGGGATCGGCCTACGTAAGTTATGGAAACTACAAGAAATTATTGGGCGTGGTTTGGGGTCGCCTGTGCCCGACTGACGGGCAGTGCCGTGATGTGGGCACGATTGCCTCTTCCTTGAAAACCCATGGAGCCTAAAGGCCGCTTTGAAGATAGAGTTAAGGTCTGGTTTCCAGGGTGGCCGGATTCTCACCCGGAGTAGTCGGCACGACTGATATTCAGTTTGTTCATCTTGTTTTGGAGTGTCGTTCGCTTCAGCCCAAGGCGCTCTGCTGCCCCGCCCTTGCCCGCTATTCTTCCGGAGGCCGCCATCAAAGCATCGATGATGACCTGCCGCTCGGCCTGCTCGAAATTTGGTGCGGCGGAGGCAACAGGACGGACGGGTGGCTTCTTAAGCTCTGCACTTAGGACATTCAATTCGTCCCCTTGCGTGAAGATCACGCAACGCTCGATGAAGTTTTCCAACTGCCGAATATTGCCCGGCCAGTCGGCGTTCACCAGCGCCTCCATTGCCTGCTTCGGAACTGATTTGACGCGCTTTTGCATTTGCCGGGAGTGGCGCAAAACAAAATAGTGCACCAAGAGCGGAATGTCCTCGCGCCTTTGGCGAAGCGGAGGAATCTCAATAGGGCAAACATTCAGTCTGTAAAAAAGGTCTTCGCGAAACTGGTTGTTACGTATCATTGTCTGCAGATCGCGATGGGTTGCGGCAATCAGGCGAACGTTCACGCGAATCGTTCTCGTACTTCCCAGTCGCTCAAATTCATGTTCCTGCAGAGCGCGCAACAGCTTTGGCTGCAGATCGAGACTGATATCACCGATTTCATCTAGAAAGAGAGTGCCCTGATCTGCCAGCTCAAACCGGCCCTTCTTTTGCATCAGGGCTCCGGTGAACGCGCCCTTTTCATGACCAAACAGTTCGCTCTCTACCAGCCCGGAGGGTATGGCGGCACAGTTAAGTCGGACGAAAGTGCGCTCTCGACGCGGGCTGATGTTATGGATCGCCCGGGCGAACAGTTCCTTGCCAGTCCCGGTCTCGCCGTGCAGGAGCACTGTCGACCCCGTGGGAGCGACAATCGCAACCTGGTCGAGCACTTTGCGGAGAGCGGGGCTCTTTCCGACGATGTCCTCGAAGTTGTGCTCCGCCCGAATTTCCGATTCAAGGTACAAGCGCTCTTGCTCAAGGCGATCCCGGGCCTCCGTGACGCGTCCATAAGCAATCGCGTTGTCAACCGCGAGCGCGATCTGAGTGCTGATTTGCGACAAGAGGTCCAGGTCTTCATGTCGAAAGTTGTTCGGCTGTCGGCTACCCATCGTTATCACACCCTGAGGACCGCTTGCGGTTGACATTGGGGCGATCGCCATCGAGCTGATCGACTCAGCTTTGAGCCTTTCAACGATTCCGGCCGGGAGGTTCTTGATCTCTTCGACCGACAGCAGTTCAGGGGTGTGGGCACGCAGCTTTTCGTGATCGGTGTCGCTAAGTTCGGACTTAAGCACAGCGACTAACGAGCCTTTGCCGCTGGGAAAATCCAATACGACGCATTGAAGCTGGTTTGATTGTTTATCGATTAACCAGAATCCGGTGAAGTCGTTCCGAAAATACGTCCGGATCGATGCCGACGCCGACCGGAACAATTCGTTAATGTCTAGCTTGGAAACGATGTGATTGTTGATCTCCAGCAACAGCCTGAGGCGATCCCGCTCTTTCACCACCTGTCGCTGGTACAGCTCTGCGCTGTCCCTCGCCAGAGCGCACTCGAGCGCGACCGCGACGTGTGACGCCAGAGAACGGAGCATCTCGACATCTTCGGGGGCAAATTCCTCGCCCTGCAACTTTGTCGCGGCGAGAAACCCGTATCGTTTCTGGGCGGCAGAAACTGGAAACAAATACGAAGTTCGTCCGACAACTTCGCCGGCAAACGGAGCCAGCTCAGGATGCTTCATCATTTCCTGTGATGTGTCCGGGATGAAAACTGGTTTCTGTTCCTCAAGCACCCGCGCCGCCGCGCCAATTCGTGACACTTTGGTTCCGATCTTGAACGCAGGTGCGTCGGGGTCTCGATCGAATTCGAGCACGTGCAGACTCTGTTCGTCATCGTCCAGAACGTAGAGTTCGGTTCCATGCAACCTGGAAGTGCTGGACAGAACGTCACGCAGGCTGTGCAGAACGGCTTTGACCGTGGGCTGATCGGCCAGGGCGCTGGAGGCATCCAGCAAAGTTCGATATCGATCTTCGGTGCTCCTCATGACTTGGGTGCTCTACTGCCTTAGCTTTGGTACGTAGGCCGTATCATACGCTCAACCTTACATGAGACTCATAGCCCTTCTTACTTTTCTAGTTGCGCCCAATCGTTCACCCAAACCAAAGGTCGTTCTCATCTCCGCCTGGTAGAAACACTTCGGTCACAGACCGAACATTCCGAGAGGTCCCAATTCATTGAAGAATGAGAGGTTGGCTCCCCGGGTAGGACTTGAACCTACAGCCTGTCGAAGGACTCGAGATAACGGGCACAAAACGGGCACAGCAGAAACCCGCCGAAGAGAGATACAATTGAAAATAAAAGAGTTAATGGCGGATGAGCCTGTAAGCCGGATTCTGTGCGCTTCATCTGACTTAGCTGGCCCAAAAAACATTCCAGCTTCGCCCGATGTAGCGCGGCGATCATTCCTCTAGGTCCCGGATCGCTCCGGGACTCGAGCAGCCTACCCGAGGGTCGCATCGTGGCGCCTTGCGGTGCCGCGAATTCGGGCTGGGCCAGCCCTCCCCTCCTATTTGGCCTTGCTCCACGCGGGGTTTTCCGTGCCCCGGATGTTGCCACCCGGGCGGTGGGCTCTTACCCCACCTTTTCACCCTTGCCAAATGCGCTCGACCGAAAGAGGCGAGCCCTTGGTTTTGCCTCGGGCCTGCCGCAGGGTACAAGCATCACCGGCGGTCTATTTTCTGTGGCACTTTCCGTAGCCGCGCCGCAGCGCCGCGCTTTCGCGCAACTTGCGACGCAACCCCCTGGCGTTACCAGGCGCGTTGCCCTATCGCCGCAGACTCTTGCGAGCTCGCGACGACCGGAGTCCGGACTTTCCTCCCGCTCATTCCCCTTGCGAGAAACGAACCGGCGATCACCCAGCTCATCCGCCGTATTCATTATACTAGACCAGGCAGGGCTAACTCTATTTCGCGGCGAGAAGTTTCTCAAAACCTGCTTCGTCGAGGATTGCGACACCGAGGGACTTTGCCTTGTCGAATTTCGAGCCGGGATCTTCGCCGACGACCACGTAGTTGGTTTTCTTGCTGACCGACGAGCCAGCCTTTCCGCCCTGATCGGCAACCAGAGCTTCCGCTTCTTCACGCGAGAGGCGCGCAAGAGTGCCGGTGAAAACAAACGTCATCCCCGCAAATTTTGAGCTTTTGGGAGCCTTCCGCTCCTCCTTCATGTTCACTCCAACGTCGCGCAGATGATCAATGAGTTTCCGATTGGCCGACTCGGAAAAAAAATCGCGCACACCTTCGGCGATCTTCGGCCCGACTTCGTGCACTTCGGTCAACTCCTCGGCGGTGGCATCGGCTAGCTTGTCCATCGAGGCGAAATGCGCGGAAAGAAGCTGCGCCGTGCGCTCGCCGACGAAGGGAATCCCGATCGCGTAAATCAGGCGCGCCAGACTGTTCTTTTTGCTGGCGGCGACTTCGTCGAGCAGGTTCTGCGCCGACTTCTCCGCCATGCGTTCGAGCCCGGCCAGGGTCTCTGAGTCCAGCTTGTAGAGATCCGCGAAATCCTTCACGAGCTTATTCTCTATGAGCTGATCGACAATCTTCTCTCCAAGGCCGTCGATGTTCATCGCGTGACGCCCCGCAAAATGGAGAATCGATTCCCTTCGGCGCGCGGGGCACGATACATTCACGCAGCGGTACGCAACTTCGCCCTCGGCGCGATGCACGCGCGTACCGCAAACCGGGCACTTGTCCGGCATCTTGAACGGCTTCTCCTCTTTTCCGTGCTTCACCACTTTCAGGACGTGTGGAATCACTTCGCCGGCGCGCTCCACCAGAACCGTGTCACCCGCATGAACGCCCAGCCGCTCCACTTCGTCCATATTGTGAAGCGTGGACTTCACCACGGTGACGCCGCCGATCTGGACGGGCTCGAAGACAGCGAACGGAGTCAGAACTCCCGTTCGCCCCACACTAACCAATATCTCCTTCACAATGGTCGTTTCCTGATGGGCGGGATACTTGTACGCGATGGCCCAGCGAGGAGCCTTCGAAGTAAGGCCCAATTCATTCTGCAGTCCGATTTCATTGACTTTGATCACGATGCCGTCAATATCGAACGGCAACTTCGCCCGCTTCGATTCCCATTTGTTGATGTACTTCTCAACTTCCTCGATCGAATGATGCAACTCCCAATCTTCACTCACTTTGAAGCGAACATCGGCCAGAGTCTCGAGCACTTCCGAGTGACGCTTCTTCGGTACGCGGCCGTCCGCGAGAAGGTAGTACGCAAAAAAGTCGAGCCGCCTCGAAGCCGTGACGGCCGGATCGAGCATCCGCACCGCGCCAGCGGCCGCGTTGCGCGGATTCGCGAACCGCTTTCCTCCTTCGGCATCCTGCTGCTCGTTCAAATCGTCGAAGGCCTTGCGCGTCATAATCACTTCGCCACGCACTTCGAAATCTCCGGGCAAGCCCGCTTTTTTCAGCCGCGCTGGATCCACACTCAGGGGGATCGAGCGGATCGTCCTGACGTTCGGCGTAACGTCCTCGCCGGTTGTGCCATCGCCGCGAGTGACGCCGCGAACCAGCGCTCCCTTTTCATACTGGAGCGAAAGGCTTAAGCCATCGAACTTGTGTTCGGTGGTGTAGTCCACTTTGTGCCGGCCCGTCAGCTCCCGCACGCGCCTGTCGAAATTGGCCAGCGCCTCAAACGAAAAGGCATTGTCGAGACTTCCCATCGGAATTTTGTGCTGAACGGTTTGAAACCCTGCGCGCGGCTGGCCGCCGACGCGTTGCGTCGGCGAATCGGGCGTCAGGAGCTTCGGATCTTCGGCTTCGAGTTTCTTCAGCCGCTCCATCATGCGGTCGAATTCAGCGTCGGAAATCTCAGGATCGTCGAGCACGTTGTACAAGTACTCGTGATGGCGAATCTTTTCGCGCAGGCGCTCGATTTCTTTGGCGACGTTGCGGCTCTTGGACATGGAAACCCCAGGAGGATGCAATCGGTCAATTTCGCCGGATATTATACAATGCGCGCTTGCTTTGAACGTTTGCCGACACCATGCCCCATGGAATCACCAACGCGCTTCTGATCTACAACCCCACGAGCGGGCGCCGGCGCCACCGGCGTTTTGCTGAAGTCGAACAGGCGGTGCGCATTCTTAAGGATGCGGGTATCACGGCGGAGCTTGCAGCCACTGATGGACGAGGCAGTGCGAAGGAAATCGCCCGCTTGGCCGTGGAGCAGGGCCGCGGAATGGTGATCACTTGCGGGGGCGACGGCACAATCAACGAAGTCATCAATGGGCTTGCTAGAAGCAATGTCCCAATGGCCTTGCTGCCTGCGGGAACTGCGAACATTCTGGCAAAGGAGCTTGGAATACCGTGGGATATTCCGCACGCATCCCGGTTGATAACAACCGGGATCATTCGCCGCATAGCTCTTGGCGTTGCCATACCAGCGGATGGTAATCACTCTGTAACGATACCCGCAGAGGGTCGTTATTTCCTTTGTGTAGCCGGCGTTGGACCTGATGGGGCGATAGTCCACGCGGTGGACGATGGGTTGAAGAAAAAGGCGGGCGAGCTCGCTTACTGGGCCGAAGGCTTACGACAGATCGTTCAATACGACTTCCCGGAATTTCGAATCCGCTCAGCCGGAAAGGAACGCCAGGCCACAATCGTTGTGGTCGGACGTACCGTTAATTATGGGGGGCCGTTCAAAATTACAACCGGCGCGAGCCTTTTCGAGGACTCCTTCGAGCTGCTGACGAATTCGACGCGCAGCCGCCTGCGCTATCTCGCATGCCTGCCGGCACTGTGGCTTGGCAAAATTCGCTCGATGAAAGGAATCGATACGTGGAAGTCGGCTGAGCTTTTGTGCGAGGCCATGACTGCTTCTCCTGTGTACGCGCAAGTAGACGGCGAGGCGATAGGAACCTTGCCGCTTATTTTCCGGATTGTCCCCGATGCTTTATCGCTGATAGCTCCGGGCGCGAAACAGATGTAATTTACTTCTAGACCCAACGTGGAACCGATCACCCATGCACTGACGTCCCTTGCGATAGCGCGCGCTGCGCAGAAGCATCTGCCGCGCTACGGGACGGCCATGCTTGTGATATCTGGCGTGGCGGCCGACTTGGATTATGCGAGTTACCTCGCCGGACCATTCTCCTTCCTGCGTTTCAATCGAACCCTCCTGCATTCTCTCCCGGCGTCGGCGGTACTGGCGGCAGGTGTGGCAGCCGCGTTCTGCTCCATAGATCGAAAGCGCCGATTGAAAGATTCTGAGCCGCCGTTGCGATTTGGACCAGCGGCCGCTACTTGCGCCGCAGGGTGTTCAGGCCATGTATTACTCGATCTATCGAGCGGCGTAGGCGTGCGATTGCTCTGGCCGTTCCGTGAAGGCTGGTCAGCCTGGTATCTGGCAGCAAGTCTCGATCCGTGGATTCTGATCCTACTTGTCGGCGGACTCCTGTTGCCCCTGCTTTTCAGTCTGGTCAGTGAAGAAATCGGCGATCGCAAGAAAGGGGCGCGAGGAAGAGGAGGAGCCATCGTTGCTCTTGCGCTTGTCGCGGTTTACCTGGGCACGCGCGCCAATCTGCACAGTCGCGCTGTTGATCTGCTACTTTCACGTGAATACCACGGCCGCGTGGCGCTCGACGCCGGGGCATTCCCCTCTGTTTCCGCCCCGTTCGTCTGGAGCGGCGTCGTTTCCACGGACAACACAATCGAGGAAATGGACATCTCGCTTGCGCCAGGAGCTGAATTTGATCCGGACCGCAGCCTTACTCGATACAAGCCCGAAGACTCACCTGCACTCGAGGCTGGGCAAAAAAGTCCTGCTGCGAAAAGATTCCTTGAATACGCGCGATTTCCACTCGCGAACGTCATCCACGTCGAAGAAGCCTATCGTTTCGAAGTGCACGATGCCCGCTTCCCGTCGAGCGACACAAGTCCAGAAAATATTTTCGTCCGGGTGGATTTGACGAGCGACCTCACAGAGAAGCGGGAATCATTTCTTTTTGCGTCCGCTCCGAATCCCTGATTATGAGCGTTTGGGGAGCGCCCTCAGTCGGAACTCCTATGCACGAGAAACCGGCTCATCAGGTAAATCAACAGAAGAAATCCCAGGCTGCCCATCGCGAATGCCGCTCCGTGCGCCCGCATAAACAGCAGAGTAGCGTCGCCATAACGCACTGCGAGAATGCCCTCCGCAAAATAACGCACACCGCGACCGAACAACAGGGCCAACACGAAGGTCCTGAGAGGGACCTGAAAAACTCCTTCTGCAAGTACAAACACTTTGAAGGGAAACGGAGGCGGCAAAATCCCCGGAACAAATACACTCAGGAATGCGTTTCGATCCACCCATTTCTTCACTTTGTCGGCTATTTGTGCATGCCGATGATGAAAATACGCCTCGCCGCCTTTCTTCGCGAGAATGTAGAGCCAGATGCACCCAACAAGCGAGCCCAGCGAAGCCATCGCGGCATAGTAGGGCATGCGCACCGGCCTTTCACGCGAGAGTTCGATCAAAAGACCGTCTGTGACGAACGGGAAGGTGAGAACCGATGAATCAAGGAACGCAATTAGGAAAAGTCCGCCGCCACCCATTGTCGCGACAATCCCTTGCAGCCAATGTGGTGGCTTCACCTGCACCATGCGCAACAGCACCTCAATCAAAATTGGATGATTGTAGCAGAGTCGCCTGGGCGCCGGATTCGCACATCCGTTTTTCGTTCCTCACGGCGCGCACGAATCGCAATGTTGTAGCAACGTGAAAATGCCATTCCCTGGTGAGTGATCTACGGGGTGGTTCGGTATCTCCGTAATAGATGGCAACTCTTTCTCCCAGAGATTCGTACAGCTGGACCTTGGCCCCGGCGAAACTGAAGCGTTGAGGTTGGGACGGGATTTGGAAACGGCCACCGCCCCATTGCACGAAATTGTCGTTGCTGACCGAGTAGGGTGACATTTTCACGTAGCCGTTAAGGGGAGACAAAAACATGGAGCTAGGACAAATCGCCGCAAGTTCCTTGACGGCGCGCTACGTTTGGTCTAAAGTAAGTGCTTACTTACAATGGCCCCAAGACCCAGTCGCGTGTCTTCGGTGGACCGCCGCCAGCAGATCATCGATGTGGCGATGCGGCTCTTCGCCCAGAAAGGCTTTCGCGGAACTACTACGCGGGAGATCGCAAGTCTCGCCCGCGTGAACGAGGCAATCCTGTTCCGTCATTTCCCTCACAAAGAGAATCTGTACTGGGCCGTAGTGGAGTGCAAGTGTGCGAGCACCGAAGCGCAACGCAAGTTCCGAGATAGGCTGAACAGCGCCCCTCCGCGAGGTGTGCTCACGGGGCTGGCCGAGGAGATTCTTCGGCGGAATATGGAAGATCCCGACCTCACGAGGATATATCTGTATACGGCGCTGGAGAATCATGAGCTCTCGCATCGCCTTTTCCGGACGCACGCGCTTTGCTACTACGAAATCCTCGCGGATTATATCCGTGCGCGGATCCGGCGCGGCGAATTCCGCAACGTGGACCCGCGGCTCGCGGCACGCAGTTTTATCGGCATGATTGCTCAGCATTACCAGACGCAAGAGCTATTTGGCGCCAAGCGCTATCAGAAATTCAATCCTCGCCACGTCAGTGAAACGATCGCGGATATCTGGCTGGGCGGTTTGAACGTGCGAAACGGAGATCCGGTGCGAAAAACACGGAGACGCAATAAGAGATGAGCATGAATCGGTCACGCCTCCTAGCCGCCTTTACATTCCTTGCTCTGTGTCTTGGCACCGCGGCGTGCAGCTCACAGACAGCGCAGACGGCTCCGAATTTTGCCGTGCCCGTCACGGTCGTCAAGGCGCTCCGGAAAACCGTTCCAATCGAGCTCACTTCCATCGGCACGGGCGAGGCTTTTTCGACCGTTTCGATTGAGTCGCAGGTGAACGCCCGGTTGGAGGGGTCGCATTTTACTCAGGGACAATTAGTAAAAAAGGGTGAACTCTTATTTACACTCGATGCACGGCCCTTTGAGGCGGCGCTCGCTCAAGCGCAAGGAAATCTTGCACGCGATAGGGCACAGCTCGAGCTCGCGCGCGTCCAGGCGAACCGTTACTCCAAGCTGTACGAGGCGGGTGTCGCCCCCAAAGAGCAACTGGACCAGAATCAGGCGACCGCGGATGCTCAGGAAGCGGCCGTTCACGCCGATGCAGCAGCGGTGGATTCCGCCAAATTGCAACTGCAATACTGCACGATCTACTCGCCGCTCGACGGGATCGCAGGTGCGTTGCAGGTTTATCCGGGAAACCTAGTGAAACAGAACGACGTTCCCGTCTTGGTTGTGATCAATCAAATCACTCCGATTTACGTGAATTTTTCGATCCCGGAGCAATACCTCGGTATTGTGAAAAAATACATGGCGAACGGATCTCTGCGTGTCGAGGCAACACCCTATGGCGACACAGCGCCGGAAATGGGTTCCCTGACGTTCATTAACAACGCCGTTGACAGCACCACCGGCACAATCAAGCTGAAGGCTACGTTCGCCAATGTGGACCACCGCCTGTGGCCCGGTCAGTTTGCTACAGTCTCGCTCAGGCTCGCCGAGGAAGAAAATGCAATTGTGGTTCCTTCGCAGGCGATTCAGGCCGGCCAAACGGGTGATTTCGTATTCGTCGTCAAATCCGATATGACCGCGGAGAATCGTCCCGTCAAAGTCGCGCGCATCATCGGCAGCGATGCGGTGATCGCGAATGGCGTTACGCCGGGAGAAACCGTCGTTACGGATGGCCAGCTTCGCTTGATCCCTGGCATCAAGGTACAGGTTCGGAACGGCGGCTCCGGAGATTAAGAATTAGACCATGAATATCGCCGAGCTATTTATCCGCCGCCCGGTCATGACGACCCTTGTCATGCTCGCGATTCTTCTGTTCGGCATTCTGGGCTATCGCGCTCTCGCCGTCAGCGACCTTCCCAACGTTGATTATCCGACGATTCAGGTTTCTGCCAGCTTGCCCGGCGCCAGCCCGGACACAATGGCTTCCGCGATCGCGACGCCGCTCGAGAAACAATTTTCGACGATTGCCGGCATCGACTCGATGACATCAACGAGTTCGCTCGGCACCAGCGCCATCACGCTGCAATTTTCGCTGAGTCGTAACATCGACGGCGCCGCACAGGACGTTCAGGCCGCGATCGCGCGTGCCGCTCCGCAACTTCCGCCGAACATGCCCACGCCCCCGACGTACACCAAAGTTAACCCGGCGGACCAGCCGATTCTCTACGTCGCGATGGGCTCGAAAACTTTGCCGTTGTACACCGTCGACCTGTACGCCGAGACGCTGATGGGCCAGCGCATCTCGATGGTTAGCGGGGTTGCGCAGGTGCAGGTCTATGGTTCGCAGAAGTATGCCGTACGCGTGCAACTCGATCCGCAGTCGCTGGCCACACGACAAATCGGCATCGACGAAGTTGAAGCTGCCATACAAAACGCCAATGTGAATCTTCCCACCGGTCTTTTGTCCGGCGCGCAGAAGGCATTTACGCTACAAGCGAATGGGCAGCTCACGCGCGCCGCACTCTATCGCCCTCTGATTGTCGCGTATCGAAATGGCTCTCCGGTTCGTCTTGAGGAACTCGGGGGTGTCTACGACAGCGTCCAGAATGACAAGATTGCAAGCTGGTGGAACGACACGCCCTCGGTCGTCCTGGCCATTCAGCGCCAGCCAGGCACTAACACCGTCGAGGTTGTGGACGCCGTAAAAAAACTCTTCTCGCAATTCCAGGCCATTATCCCTGCCTCCGTACAGGTTCAGGTTCTGTATGATCGCTCCGTATCGATTCGCCAGTCCGTCGGCGACGTGAAGTTCACTCTGTTCCTTGCAGTCGCGCTGGTCGTGCTGGTCATCTTCCTTTTCCTGCGCAATCTTTCGGCCACGCTGATTCCGAGCTTCGCGCTTCCGATGTCCATTATTGGTACTTTCGCCGTGATGTGGGCGCTCAACTACACGGTAGACAACCTCTCGCTCATGGCGCTCACGCTTTCCGTCGGCTTCGTTGTGGACGACGCAATCGTGATGCTCGAAAACATCGTCCGCCACATGGAAATGGGCGAAGGGGTGATGGAAGCGGCGCTGAAGGGTTCGAAGGAAATTGGCTTCACGATCCTTTCGATGACGCTCTCGCTGGCAGCCGTTTTCATTCCCGTGCTTTTCATGGGTGGAATTATGGGGCGGCTTCTGCACGAATTTGCGGTCGTCATCATGATGGCGATTCTCGTGTCCGGTTTCGTGTCGCTCACCCTGACGCCGATGCTATGCAGCCGTTTCCTGCGCGCGCAGCATGAACAGAAACACGGCCGCGTGTACTTGTCGCTCGAGCGCTTTTTCGACCGCCTGCTCAAGGTGTACGACGTTTCGCTGCTGTGGGCGCTGCGGCATCGCGTGTTCGTAATGGTCGTGTCGGGCGTGATCCTGGCTGTGACGGTTTGGCAATTCGTGGCCATCCCCAAGGGCTTTTTGCCGGCGGAAGACAACAGCAACATCTTCGCTTTCACCGAGGCTGTACAGGGAATCTCTTTCGACTCGATGCGCCAGCATCAGCTGGAAGTCAACAAAATTGCGCTGGAAGATCCAAACCGCGTTGATTTCTTCTCTGCCCTTGGCCTGTTCTCCTCCAGCAACTCAGGCATCATATTTTTCCATTTGAAGGAGCCGAAGGATCGCCCGAAAGTGCCAAGCCAGGCGATGCTCGCGCTCGAACAGAAATATGGTGGAGTACCCGTCCTCGGTAGCGCATTGCACGCGATGGACCCGCTCTTCTGGCATCACCCAAAAATCGATGAGGTGATAGACGAGCTGCGCGCCAAATACGCCGGTCTAACGGGAATTAACGTCTACATGCAGAACCTGCCACCAATTCAAGTCGGAGGCCAGCTCACAAAGAGCCAGTATCAATTCACGCTTCAGAGTCCGGACACGTCCGAACTGTACCGGGCAGCGACACTTCTTACAGACAAGCTGCGCGGGGTGCCGGGCTTGCGCGACGTCACCAGCGATCTCCTGATTGCGAATCCTCAAGTAAACGTCAACATTGATCGTGACAAGGCTTCGTCGCTCGGCGTCACGGCGCAGCAGATCGAAGACGCTCTTTACTCCGCTTACGGTCAGCGTCAGGTTTCCACCATCTACGCGCCCAATGACGAGTACTGGGTCGTAATGGAGCTTCAGGACAAGTACCAACGCGACCCCGCCGCTCTCTCGATGCTCTATGTACGCTCCACGACCGGCAATCTGGTTCCGCTGAGCGCTGTCGCGAATCTCACCAGCACGCTCGGCCCACTCACCGTGAACCACCTCGGCCAGTTTCCCGCGGTCACGATCTCATTCAACCTTGTGCCTGGCACCGCGATTGGGGATGCAGTGACCGCGGTCCAGAAGCTCGCGCGCCAGGAAATGCCCGCGACCGTGACGACGCAATTTCAAGGAACGGCGCAAGCATTCGAGGCCTCATTGACTGGGCTGGGTGTGCTGCTCTTTATGGCAATTCTGGTGATTTACATCGTGCTCGGCGTTTTGTATGAAAGCTTCATCCATCCCATAACGATTCTTTCAGGCCTGCCCTCTGCGGCATTCGGTGCATTGCTCACGCTTCAGGTGCTTGGCTACAGCCTCGACATATATGGTTTTGTCGGCGTGATCATGCTCATCGGCATCGTAAAGAAGAACGCGATCATGATGGTTGACTTCGCGATCGAGCGTGAACGGGAGGGCCATATCACGGCCGAGGAAGCGATTTACCAGGGCTCGTTGATTCGTTTTCGCCCCATCATGATGACCACAATGGCTGCGCTAATGGGCACATTGCCGATCGCTCTTGGTTCTGGCGCCGGCGCAGATTCTCGCCGCCCCCTGGGCCTCGCTGTCGTCGGCGGCCTGATTTTCTCTCAACTCATCACTCTCTATTTGACACCGGTTTTCTACACCTACATGGATTTGTTCCAAGACTGGACCGCACGCCGTTTTGGACGGGCCTCAGGAAAAGGGAAGCGCGCCCTCACAGATCGCCCTGCCTCCGCCGACTAACGAACACGGTTTGGCCTGTTATCCCGAGAGTATCCTGAAGGACCTCAGCGCTGATATACCTGCAATACTTTTCTGTCACCACTTCGAAATTTGCTCGTACCATTTCGAAACTGTTAAACTGTCCTTCGCTGTCTCTTCGGACAGTTTCGCCCTGTCATTCCGTACCATTGACCCTGCCATTTTCTGCTCTTAGCATCATAATCAGACGCAAAACGCCAGCCCATGGGATTCCTTTCCCCGTGTTTTGTTCTGGCACACCGCGGGGAGTTGAACTGAATGCCGTACACGGAAGACCTGCCTCGGGACATACGCACAAGGCGCAAACGCCGCGGCCCGCGTATGAACTCTCGCGTTCCGGTAACGATTGAATGGAATGGACTTGCTGGGCCGCTCCATTTTGAAGCTGGCTTTACGCGCGTCGTAAATTGCTATGGCTGTTTGCTCGTAAGCCCGAAAGAAATCGACGTGCAGCAGAACTTGCGCGTTACGAATCTGGCCACGCGGCGTTCCGCGGATGGCGTCGTCGTATGGAAGGGTGTTCAGCGGCCCGACGGATGGGACTTGGGGGTTGAACTCGTCGCTGCCGAACTTGATTTCTGGGGTGTGGACCTTTGAAAATCCAAACTTTGAAAGTTCCTTTGGCAAAGCCGTCGGCGCCGCAGGGCAAGTCGGCCTCTGTGTCTCCGGTCAAGACGAGCGCGCTACTGGCAAAATCCCCGGTGTCTCCCGGCAAGCCGTCCGCGATCGGCGCGAAGCCCGCGACTGCCGCAGCTCGTCTCCGATCAGCCGGTGTCATGGCTCAGGAGCGGAAACGCGGCCAACGCGTGCTCTTGCGCGTGCGCGCCGATATCCATATCGAAGGCCAGCCCGCCACTATTGAAGCCACCACACTTAGCGTGACCGATCGCGGAGCGCTCGTTGTAATGCGCCAGAGTCTGCCTGTGGAAACGCGCGTCGTGCTCGAGCACAAGGGCACAAATGAGAAAATAGCTTGCCGTGTTGCGCGCTCCGCTCGCGAGACGCCCGAAGGGTTTCACATTCCTCTTGAATTCGACACGCCCGCGCCGAACTTCTGGCGCATCGCATTTCCCCCCTGCGATTGGCGCCCGCCAGACGACCTGTAACCTCGCTCGGGCTGGTCGGGCGAGCCCCTGCTTCCCAATTTGTAACGCATCCGCGCGCATTCGTTGACATGCCTTGCCACCATTGCTAGCCTTCTATCCGCGTCTCAGTCCTGCGCGGGGTCACGCGCAGGTTCTTCCGGAGGTGGGCAGTGGCTGCGTCAACATGGAAGGGTTTCCTCTCCTTTGGCCTGATCTCGATTCCCATTCGTCTCTCTCCGGCCGCGCGGACGGAGCGCATTAGCTTCAACCAGCTTCACAAGGTATGCCACACGCGACTGAAGCAGCCGCTCTTCTGTCCCACGTGCAACCGTATGGTCGAGCGGTCCGAGATCGAGAAGGGCTACGAATACGAGAAGGACCAATACCTGCTCTTCTCCGAAGACGAGCTCGAAAAGGCCGAGCCGGAATCCGCCCGCAACATGGAGATCCTCGAATTCGTGAAGGTCGCAGAAATCGACCCACTCTATTTCGACGCATCTTACTACGTCGCACCCGAGGAGGGCGGCGAGAAGGCGTACGCACTTCTGCTTGACGCCATGCAGAAGTCGGGTTACGCCGCCGTCGCCAAACTGAGCATGCACAACCGCGAGCACATCGTGATCGTCCGCCCGCGCAAGGGCGGGCTTACGCTGCATACGATGTTCTACGCGAATGAAATTCGATCCGCCGACGCGGGCAGCACCACGAAGACTGAGATCAAAGACGCGGAACGCGCCTTGGCTCAGCAACTCATCAAGAACCTTGCCGCGCCATTCCAACCGGACAAATACCACGACGGCTATCAGATGCGCCTTCGCGAAATGATCGAGGACAAAGCAAAGGGCCGCGAAATCGCTGCCGTGCCGCACGTACAGCGCGCGCCCGTGATTGACTTGATGGCCGCCCTGAAAAAGAGCCTCGAAGATAGCGAGCGCGGCCAGAAGTCGCTGCTGCAGGTGTCAGCACCCAAGGCCGTCGAGTCCCACAAGAAATCTCGCAGGGCTGGCTGACGCTTTCTAGCCCGCTGTTCCGGGCGGTTCAGTGGAGTCCTGTAGGCGTCCAAACTCGCCCGTTGACCATAGATTCGGCTCCTTCCTCAAGATTGGCGATAGACGTCTGTATGTCTTCCCAGAGTACTTGGCGCGCCGGATACGTAAAGTGTTTGGCGATTCGGAGCCTCCACAGGATCACTTCGGCCTTCAGGCACAGCGCATCCGCCGCTTCGCGAACCTGCCTGCCAGCTCCCGACCATGCGGTCCATGAGGAATCACGAAACTCTTCGACTGCGGTCTTCAAATTCTCGACATACGCTTCAATCTCTTCAAAGTCCTCATCGCGCATGTAGGTAGGCGGCGGAACATACCGGTTCCCTACTAGGGTTTCTAAGTGGGCCTGTTGCATATTGTGGCTCCTTCCTCGCTGGTCGCTGGAAAAGGGGGCAACGGGCGTGCCAACACCCCACATCCGTCTAACCCATTGATGCGCTGAAATTTAGTTGGCCGTAGAGAAGGTATCGCACTGGGTACTAGCCTTCGAAAAATTGCGCGGAGTACTCCCTTCTTGCCTCTAGCCCGGAATTCCCCTCTAGTTCTCCCGAAGTTTCCCTTCGTCTTTGCTGCGATCAAGAAATACAGGATTCACCTGATTGCTGAGACACGCATGGATAGATGCGTGCAAGTACGGATTCCTGGAGTGAGTCAAACGGGAAGTAGAAGGGTCATAGCGAAAAGGCCAGGGGAGTTTCGCGGTTAGAATGGAAGGTGGCGGAGGTCGAGATTGCCACCGCTGAGGATCACGCCAACGCGCTTGCCTTCTGCTCCGATGCGGCGAAGAAGGGCGGGGGCAGCAGCGACGCTTCCAGAAGGCTCCACGACAAGTTTCGCGCGCTCCCAGAGCAGCAGCATCGTCGAAACGATTTCTTCCTCTTCGACAAGAGAAACCTGGTCTACTAAAGCGCTCAGGATTGAAAACGTCAGCGCGCAGAGTGTTGCGCGTAGCCCATCCGCCATGGTTTCGCATGGCGATGCCGGTTCGATTGCGCCCAAAGCGAGCGAACGCGCGGTATCGTCGGCATTGCGCGGCTCGCCGCCGATTACTCTAATTCCTGGACGCACGCCTTTCGCAGCAATTGCCGTTCCACTGAGCAGCCCGCCACCGCTCACCGGCGCGATGATTGCGTCGAGGTCGGGCACATCATCCAGAAGTTCCAGTGCCGCGGTCCCTTGCCCGGCTATTACGCGCGGATCGTTGTACGGATGCACCAGATGGGCGCCGGTCTTCTGAATCACCGCGGCGGACGTTGCTTCACGCGACGCCATGTTCGGCTCGCATTCCGTGATTTTGCCGCCGTAACTTTCAACCGCCTGTCTCTTCGTGGCCGAGGAATTCGATGGCATCACGATGTATGCCGGAATGCCGCGGCGGCGCGCGGCCAGTGCCAGCGCGGCGGCGTGGTTCCCCGAAGAAGGCGCTGCGACGCCGTTTCTTGCTTCTTCATCGCTCAGCGAGAAGACAGCATTGACTGCACCGCGCATCTTGAACGAACCTGTTTTTTGCAGGTTCTCGCATTTGAAGAAGAGCTGTGTGCCAGCAATTTCGTCAAGCGTCGAGCACGTGATCACCGGCGTGCGATGGATATACGGGGCGATTCGCGCGTGCGCGGCACGAATTGCTGCCAGATCAGGCGCTGATTGAGGAAGTCCTTGTTCCGTTATAGGACGATTCATTGCGGGATGGCTCGCAATTGGCAATGGTGCTGGTGCATTATGGCACACGTTTTCGCATACGTGGCTCGCCCCTATGAATTTCGCGCCGGCGCCACAAAGGCCAAAACATTAAAAGCATTGACTCGCGCAGTGGCCAATGCCATTCTGAATAAACCCCTTCCCGCAGTGATTCCACAGAGGAACTACAAATAATCCGGGAGGATTCATGTCCGCAAAAGAGCGTCGTATCGCTCCACGAAAGGCTTGTGCGATTCCGCTTCGGTTTCGAGTGCTGTCGCATTTTGTACGCTCCGGTGTTGGCGCTGGTGTCAGTGCCGGTAGTTCCTCGACTGGTAAGGAAGTGCGGCAAAAATTATCCGGCCGCGCCGGCATTCAGGACGGCCAAACGATCAATCTTTCGGAACGCGGCATCTACTTCAAAGCCCATTCGCAGCTCAGCGTTGGCGAGCCCCTCGAGATCTACTTTACGCTGCCAACGGAATTGACAGGGCGCAGCCCGGAAGCGGTTCGGTGCTCCGCGCGCGTGGTCCACATCGATCACGGCCTGGATGCGATGGGAACTAGCGGCGTAGGAGCAGCCATTGAACGTTTCGAACCGGTAAGGGACATGCGCAGCTGGGACAACTGAACGCAAGTTTGGATGCGCATTGGTGTCGCCCATTGGTCACGGGCAAGAAATTACGAAAATCGCGTCAGTGCGGCGAGTGCGCCGTCACCACGAACGTCGTTTTCGCACTGGTCGTATTGCCATAACGATCGGAAATTTGGACCGCGATCGTGTGCTCACCCGCAGTGAGGTCTTGTAGCTGGAGTTGGTAGCTTTCTTTGGGTGCATCCGAGAGCAGGCCGACAGGGAACACGGCCTGCCAGTCGCCTCCATCGACACTATACTGCGCGCGGGCGATTGCGGCTGAAGAGCTGATTCCGTCGAACCCGACATGCACCGTGGGCGACGCCTGCTGCGCGTGCAGGTTTTCGATTCGCGGCGGCGTGTTTGCAATTTCGAAGCGGTCGCTCTCACGTTCGTTTGTGAGCGCAAGGTCAGCGGGATTTGAAGGCGAATCCGAGGCCACAATCTTCAGATAGTACGCGCCGTCCGGCATCGTCGAAGTGTCCCAGGAATAGAAACGCTGCGTAAGTTTGTCTTTCAGCAAACGCCACTTTGCTTCGCCCTCGCCTCGATAAAAGATTGAGTACACCAGGTCGTCGTCGTTGTCGTCGTGCGCGCTCCAGAGCACGCTCGCGAATCCTTTGTCTTCGAACCCCTGCGGGGGAACATCGATTCGCGGCGGCTTGGCCGAGCTATCGGGATTCGCGTTCGGCAGAGGGAAATTCGACCCTGCGCGCGCCGGCATCCGCAGTTGCACCGGCGAGAGAGTTCCGGGAGCGCCGGGCACTGAGGCAAAGCCCTGAACCCGGATTCCCGGCTCCTGGATCGCGATGTCGTCAATCACCGGCGGCACGTTTTTCGGCTGATATGCCAGGCTGACCGCGGAAATGCTCGGCGCTGCGCCGTTTTCCGAGTCGAGGAAGACTGCCTTCCATTGAGCGAACCGCGCCGGCGGGCAATTTACCGTTTCGTTCCCCGCGGTCTTGAAAGGACCGGCCCACGGACTCCAATTCTTTTCGGGGCTGGATGTGTTGCCCGAGCGAACGTAGAATGCAACCTTGCCCGCAGTGGCGCCGTTCTCGCCCCACCACGTCAGGCGTCCCCAGTGCGAAAAAATCTTGGCGTCGAATGTATCGGATTCGAACGTTCCTTCCGATTCATAGCCCGGACCGAGCGCAAAGATTTTTCCCGGATTCGCGGTTGCGACAAAAATCTTTCCACCGGATCCGGAAACGAGGCTGGTTACCTGCGCGGACGCGGTCTTGGCGACGCTCGAAAACAAATAGTCGCCTTCGAGCTCGATGATCGCTCCCTTGTTTCCCGTGCCGAGCAGAATCTTTCCCGCGGGCGATTGGCCGAGCGCAAAGATAAGCTCGTCGCGCGACGTCCAGTGCGTCTCAGGTGAGCCGTCGGATGAAATCCTTACGACCTCCGAGCCGCCAGTAGTTGAAGGAAAGTAGGGATAGTTGACGGCAGTCTGGGGCGCGGCCACCTGTGTATGAATTGTGATCCCCGCCTGCGCCGCGACAATTGCCTGCAAAGGTTGCGGCGGCGAGAACGACTGAACCAGCGGAAGAGCCGCTGCTCCAGCAGGACGCGCTTTTTCTCCTACCGTCGCGGCATACAGATTTCCGTCTGCCGCAGCAAGCAGGGAAGTGACTTCTTTCTTGTTCGTCTCGTAAACAACGAATGCCGTTCCCGCTTCCGGAACCGGATGCCGGTTTTTTCGAACGATGTCCACGCGCACGATCAAACCGTTTGGGTCGGTGCCGATCAGGAGATTTCCCTTGGAGTCGAATGCTATCGAGCGCGCGTGCCGCTCATCGCTTTGGTAGAACAATTGGCCTTTGCCGTCCGGACTCACGGCAAACACCTTGCCATCGTCGCCCGTGGCGACGAAGAGTTCGCCTTGCGAATCTGTTGCCAGCGCCCAGATGTATTTTGTTTTCGGCTCGAAGAAAACGCTCTTCTGCCCGTCAGGCGTTACTTTGTAGACTTTGCCGTCCGGCGAAGTGCCTACGTACAGATTGTCATGCGCGTCAAACACGATCGCTTGGGCAGCCAACTCGGGTGATTCGAACATGGTAGTGGATTTTCCGGAGTCGTCGAAGCGCAAAACCTTGGCGTCTGATCCGCCGGCTGCATAGAGGCGCCCGCGTGAATCGAACCGTAGCTGCCACAGATACGCCATATTCGGATCCGCGAACGGTGCGAATTTCGGTGCGGGCATGAGTCTTCCGTCGCTTCGCAGTGCCACGCCTTTGGCCGTGCCTCTATCGAACTCGGAGTAATCCGTCTCCCGCCAAGAGCGCGTGTGCTCGGCCCGTGCGAGCAGAGGCATGACGAAAGCCATCAACAAGAGGCACACGAGTGTGGATTGCCGGTTCATCTGTAATGATCTCCTCTTGCCTGCGGGCGTCACTTCACTGTAATCGTGAGGGCGTGCTCGCCTGCAATCACGCGGTTCATCTCGACGGACCATTCTCCGGCCTTCGATTGCCACAGCACGCGCGAAGCTCCCGGGTTCTGCCGTTGGTCGAGCACGCTGATTTCGGAGACCGGTGCGTTCGGCATTTCCTTGTCTTCCACGAGCAATGTTGGCGTGGGCTGAAGCAGCGTGGCGTAGAGACGGTTGTTTTGGCGCTCGCGATTCATCAGCTTGATAAGCTCTTCCAGGCCCGGAAGCTGCCCCTGGGTAGTATTGGCAAGCGACAGGACGTTTCGATTCAGTGTGTCCGCGTCACTGACAACCAGTTGCAGCGTCCCGCGCGCCGCCTGAGACGGTATCGTAATTGGGATTTCCTGAATGAAAGGCGCGCCGCGATAGGGCCGCAACAACACCTTCACCGAAACGGTCTCTCCTGGCCGTACTTCGTTCTTTTCGATCCAGGCATTGTCGATCGTGGCCCAGCGGCGCTCGGCCAGGCTCGTCACGTGCAACTGGATTCGGTCAATCTTAGGCAGCTCGTACGGGTTCGAATAAATACGGGTGAAAGCACCCTGCACTGCTGTCGCAACGAAAAATCCCGCAGGCACAGGCGCATCACTGGGCGCGAAGAGATCTTCCAGGTGCACGGGTGTGTGGCCCTTCATCTCGATCGAGCCGTCGAGTTGCAGCGTGAAGCCTTCGCCATACGCCGGATTGCTGACGATGCCATTAAACGTGGCCAGCGCGACAAGCACTGGCGTCAGTTGCGGACTTTCGATCACTTCGAAATGGAATTTCTTTTCAGCGAGCGGAGTCGTGAGAGTCACATCCATCGGAATCATCGAAGGTCCCACGCCGAGCTTGCCCATCACGGCCGTCAAACGGTCCTGCGTTAGCGTACCGATCGTTCCTCCGGTGGTCATGATCTTCGTGGACGCCATTGCGGAGGAGAGCGTCGTCACTACGTGACCGCGAGACAGCGGCACCGCCACGGAGCCGAATCCGAATAGCGGATGCCCGCACGCAAGGATTCGATCGCCCACGACGCTTGTGACCGTGCATCCCGGAGAGAGCGAGAGGTCGCCACGAATCAGATCCATGCCCACCATGTCTCCGGGCTTGATGTTCGCATCGTCCGGCGAAGGTTCCGCGGTGCCGCCGGCCATGGCCGTCATTCCCCACGACGACAGTTCTTTGCTAAATTGTGCAAGAGTCTCCGGGTAAAGGCCCGTCGAGATCAGCGGAGTTTCAATCGGCACGAGGAACTGGCCTGAGCCCGCGCTCACACGTTGCATGAAACTTGCCGGGACAGGAACGCGTGCCTCTGCTCCCCTACCGCCTTCTTCCTTTGCCGGTGACGTCTGCGGCGGCATGGCGGCCGGGATCGTGGACTTTTCGACGTCGAGCATGTTGGCAATGGGCGTGACGCCTGCGATTGGCTCCTTCGTGAAGACCCCAAGTTTCAGAGACAACGCCCCTGCAAGTTTGCCGTCGAAATACACTGGACTGCCGCTCATCCCCGCAACCACGCCCGTATGCTCCACTTTCTCACCAAGGAGCTGCACCAAAATGATGTCTTGCTTCGGGCCGAGTGCATTGTGCAGAACGCCCAGGACTTCAAGATCGATTTTCTCAACCAGGTCGCCTGTAAATATCGTGTAAGCAACCCCTTTCATACCAGGGGTCACCCGCTCGAGCGGAAATGTTGCAGGGTCATCGCTCGCACGAAGTGGGAGAACGAGGAGAAGGGCCAGCGCTACCAGAACAACGGCTTGCAATTTGCGCAATATCGAAGGCATGCAACAAGCATACCCGCCGCGCTTACTACACGCAACCTGGCTGCTCCCACAGGTTTCGCGCTCTGAGTTCATGTGTACACCATGCTCATTAGACGTCGCGTGCCCCAAATTGGATGGAGCGGGCGTATAGGAGGTGGGACGGTGGACGTAAGGGCGTGACCGAACCCGCATGCTAGAATCGCGCGATGGCGAAGAAGACCATCTCGCCCGGGGGCTGCGTCAGCGGGGTCGTCGAACTGCCCGGCGACAAATCCATTTCCCATCGCTACGCCATCCTTGCAGCGCTTGCGGAAGGCCACAGCGAGATTTCGAACTACTCTCCGGCAGCGGATTGCCGGAGCACTCTCGGCTGTTTGCGAAAACTGGGAGTTGAAATCGAGGCGCGCAAAGAGCATGTCCGTATCCAAGGCGCGGGCCTCGACGGCTTGAAGGCTCCCTCTCGCGCGCTCGACGCAGAAAACTCCGGCACAACGATACGAATGCTCGCAGGCGTGCTGGCCGGGCAGCCCTTTGTCTCCAGCATCACAGGCGACGCCTCGCTCCGTCGCCGGCCGATGCGCCGCGTGATGGAGCCGTTGCGGCAGATGGGCGCGAAGATTCATGGACGCGATGGCGATGTCGCGCCGCTCGAGATTATGGGAGGTCCGCTGCATGCGATCGATTACTCGCTTCCCGTCCCGAGCGCACAGGTAAAGTCGGCGATTCTGCTTGCCGGACTTTTCGCCGATGGCGTAACGACTGTTCGCGAGTCCGTTCGTACCCGCGATCACACGGAGCTCGCCCTTCGCGAATTCGGCGCCACGATTGAAGTCACCAAAGGCGCCGCTCGAATCCATCCGCGGCCTTGCCTTCAGGCGAAACAACTCATCGTGCCGGGCGATCTCTCCGCGGCGGTATTCCTGATGGGTGCTGCTCTGGTTCTGCCGGGCTCTTCGCTTACGCTACACAACGTGGGACTGAATCCCACGCGTGCGCGAGTGCTCGATTTTCTGATTTCGATTGGGGCGCCTATCCACGTGGCATCGCTGCAGATGCGAGAGACTGAATTGGCGGGTGACGTCTCCGTGAAGCACGCGCCGCTTGCCGGAGGAGATGTTTCTGGGGCGCATGTGGCCGAAATGATTGACGAATTGCCGATGCTCGCGGCTCTTGGCCCGTTCACGGAGAAGGGAATCGAGATTCGCGACGCGCAGGAATTGCGCGTGAAGGAAAGCGACCGCATCGCGGCCCTTGCGGAAGGCCTTCGGCGGATGGGCGCGAGCGTGGAAGAATTTCCAGATGGGCTGCGCGTCGAAGGAAAATCCTCGGGGAAATTGCGTGGAGCGAAGATTGATGCGCAAGGCGACCATCGCGTCGCGATGGCGCTCGCCGTGGCAGCCCTCGGAGCCGAGGGCAACACAATCATTCGCGACGCTGATTGCGTTGCGGTTTCGTTCCCTGACTTTTTTGCGGTGCTTGATAGGCTGCGAGGCGGTGAACAATAGAGAGCAGAGCAGATTTCGTCAGGAAGACTTCTTCAAGCTGATCGTGCCGTAGGTTGTCGCGATCGTGATTTTCGGCCCGTGCGTCCCGATCTTCCCGCTGAGCCGGCCGGTGGAACTATCATTAACCGGTTCGAGCCCGGAATCATCGAATTCGCTTTTTACCTCGCCCGACTTCGAAACTGCCGAGACCTCGAAACTCGATCCCGGAGGAAGGGCCAGGTCCACGTCTCCCGATTCGTTCGTTACGGATATTGGTTCACGCGGAGGCTGCGCGAGGCCTATCCGAATGTCCCCGTGCGTATCCTGGATATCGAGCCGCCCAGCCACGTTTTCGACCTCAACGTCGTTATTGTGCATCACCAGCTTGGCATCGCCGGTCACATCCGACAGCTGCAGATCGCCGGAATCAAGTTCCAGGCGCCCCGTGAGATTCACAATCGTCAGATCGGATCTCTGCGAAGTGTAGCGAGTTGTCTTCGAGACGTTTCGTATGTGGATCGAGCCGAAGAAGTCGCCCGCGAGTGTTGCGTTGCCCTTCACGTCGCCTACTTCAATGTCGTTGCCTTTGCCCGAGAGGACAATGTTTCCGGCCACGTTCGAAATTCGTGCATCGCCCTTTTGGAGCTTCGCTATGACGTCTGAGCCGGCATCATGAATTTCAATATCGCCGTTGCCTGTTTCGGCGTTGACGGCGCCTGCCACTCCCGAAATGTTAATGTCGCCGTGCTCGGACCTCGCCCACACGGCGGTTTGCTTTGGCAACTCGACGTCGAGGTCCACGCTCACATGGCTATCCGAATCGCCCTGATTCACTGGGTGGACCGTGTACTCGTTCCGGGATTCATCAATTACGACGCTCACATTTTTCATGCGTTGGCGGGCCTCTACTTCGTTCGCGCCGGAGGCGGTTTCACTGACTTCCACGCGAAGATCGCTTCCTCCGCCCGAGTGGATGGTGATGTTTCCGCGGCCTGTTCGGATTATCACGTGCGCGCCGTGGGCAAGCATCTTCGCAGGGAGCTCCTGACTATCCGAATATTTCTGCCCAAAGAACCCTGCGTCATCATCTACGTCTGAGTTCCACGATGAGACTCGGTCGAGGATCGACTCCCTCAGCGACATCCCGATCAGCACCGCGATCACCAGAATCATCAGTGCCGCTTCCGGGCCGCTTAGAATCGGCGGGCGACCTTCGCCAGTTCGCTGCGCGGTGAAATGATCAATCAGCTTGGCGAGGCCCCACAGGATCAGCAGCACCGGCCAATACCGCGAGAGAAGATGGCCGATTCCGAGCTGTGGATCGAAACGCTGCAGGAGGAACAGGATTCCAAGCAGAATCAGAAGGAGGCCGGTAAAAATCGAGCTTCGCTGTCGTGCGCCATTGGTCATGCGGTTACTCGCGAGTGCATCTCACGAGGCGATATGCCCGGCCTTCGACGCGAGCGACTGGGCCAATAGAACGATGCCGGCGACGATCAGCAGAATCGGCCATAGGTCGCCGATGCTGTAGCGCGTGTACTCACGAAGCAGAAAAAGCACGCCAATCGTAATGATCATCACCGGGCCCATCAGCCCTCGTACGCGGCAGCAAGCGCAGCCGCATCTTGTTTTCATTGCATCCGCCATGCCAGCGTCTCCTAAGAAGTGCTCTTCATCCGCGACCACACCAGGTACGCGCCTAGCGCGACCAACCCCAAAGGCCAAATTCTCGAGAACCATTCCACATCGAATAAGTCGAAATTCCTGAGAAGAAACAGAACACCGATGACGATCAGCACAATCGCGCCAACCGGGCGCCCGCTCGCGGTTTCCGGAAGCACGCTCGGGTCCGGTTGCCCCAGCCGCCGCGCTTTCGCCACGCGATAGGCATCAATCGGCATGTAACAGTAGAAGCATCCCAGCGCAATCGCCAAAAAGACGATATACCCCGTGCTTAAGTCACTGGCAAGCCCGGCAATCAATCCCGCGAAGATGACGACATGAATCAGCGCCTTCACGTACTCGCCGTTGTACACCGCGCCAAGGCCGGGAATAAATCCAAGCGTCGCTGCCAGGCCCGGATTCGACGACGAAGGTCCCGCAGGGGGCAGCGTCGGTGGCGTCGCTACCTTCGCGGCGAGGCATTGTTCGCAGTAGAGCGCGCCGTTCACTTCCCGCGTGCACCCCGGGCACATCGCCTTGCCACAATCGCGGCAATAACCTGTAGCGTCAACGTCTGCGTGCACGGCGCATTTCATCGGGCGCTCCTGGTCAGCGAAGTGAACGGATCCGTCGAAATGAACGCGAGCATTACGCTGTTGTGAACTTGCGAGCGAGGCCGCGGTTCCGTTTGCGATTTCTGGTCCGGATTCGACGAAGGAGAATCCGACTTTGGCTCAGGTTCGGACGCAGGTGTCACTTGCGGCTCAGGCGGGCGTTGCAGCGCCGACTGGATTTCGTACACTACGCGCAGATCGTTCACGAATTTCGCGCTTCGCGCATACGCGAGATGCACCTGGCGGTTTGCTGAGTGGACCAGGCCGGCGGGGCTCAGGTCCGTCCTCTTGAGTTTGCCTGGCGTCACGCCCACAAAGTGGAACACGATAACGAGCGACGCGGCCACCGTCACGGCTCCCATTGCGAATCGTGGCTGCCACAGCACGGGAACCCATTCGAACATCCGCTTCCAGCCTTGCTTCTCTGGCCGCGCGCCGGTAGTCGCTGCAAGAATCTTCAACGCAAGTTGAGCCGGCTCGCGTACCGGCTCGAGCAGCCGCATCTCCCGGACCATGCCGCCTACTTGCTTCATCAGACGGGCGCAATTGGCGCAACCCGCTGCGTGCGAGGAAAATGCCGCGGCCTCTTCGGGCGTCATTTGCCCGTCGAGGAAATCGCTCAGCTGCTCTTCCGTATATGTGCAGTTCCAGTCCATGATCTCTTCTTTTTACCTCTTACTTGCGTTCTCTACGCCTTATCCGGCGTGACTCCCATTTCCCCCAGAATCCGCGCCAGTTCAATCCGCCCGCGGTTGATTCTCGATTTTACCGTTCCCGACGGCACTTGCAGCACCGTTTGGATCTCGTTGTATTCCAACTGCTGCAAATCGCGCAAGATCACCGCCTCGCGCAATTCCGGCGAAAGCCGCGCCAATCCGCGCTGCAGTTGCTCGCTCAGTTCGGCTGCTTGCACCAAGCGGTCTGGCGTGCGTGCCGCCGAATGCTTCTCCTCGAGCTTCGGCATTGTCTCTTCGATTGAATCCGTCATGCGGTCCCGCCGGGTGCGGCGGTAATTGTCCACCAGCAGATTGCGCGTCACGCTGGTAAGCCACGTCGGAAAACCTCCGAATGCGGCCTGGTAGCTCTGCAGCGTGCGATAGATACGCAGAAAAACTTCCTGGGTCAGATCCTCGGCTTCCGCGGAGTTGCCGGTGAACCGGTAGCACAGACCATACACGCGCCTCGTATGCCGACGCACGAGTTCCTCCCAGGCCGGCCCTTCGCCCCGGAGACATTGCTGCACCAATTGGGCGTCGGGCTCCAATCTTTCTTTGCCTCGCTGCGTTCATCACTTCTTGGCCTCATATGATAGAACGCAAATTAGAGTCGAAAAGTTCCCTTCGTCTGTGGCCCGTCGAGCCTGCACCTACAGCTCTCGCGCATCTTATCCGCCTTTCACGCGCCAACACAAGCATGCCTTCCGCCTCGCTCCTGAGCTAAGCCGTATCGAAAGACGACGAGGCCGAGCGGCATCAGTCGCTTCGGCCTCCCGTTCCTTTCGTTGTTGGGTTCGAATTGAGTGCGATGGTGCAATCAGTGCCCATACAGCGCTAGCTCGGTTCGGGTTTCCATCCGAGCCACTTCCTTCTCGCGCTGCGACCTGTGCAGTTGCCGCCCCTGGCTCTCGCCGGTCCACACTTGCGAGAGAAAGTGCATGTCTCCGTACTCATTGAAGACCAGCCTCGGTTTGTATTCGCCGCTCTTTGCATCCACTGGCATCGTAATCACGATCGCGGATGGCTCGCCACTCTTTCGCTGAATCAGTTGTACATCGTTACCGTGGGATGTCAGTGTCCGAACCTCGTATTGCCCGGCAGGGAGCATCTGGCCTCCGACCGAGAACGCAAAAGGAATGTCCACCGATATTGGACGTCCCTGGGCGTAGGACGTGCTTGCGAAAGCGACGGAGAGCAGTAGCCCTGCCGCCAGCCTAAGAATTTGTTTTTTCATGGATTCCTCCTTCTTCTCTTCATTTGGTCCGGCGATGCCGTTTCCGAAATCGCCTCGCCTGACGAGCACACTCTCCCGCCTCTGCAGCAGAACAACAATGCTTCGCTCCTTATCTGTGGATGGTTTCTCGCTGACCCGCTTACGCCTTGATATCGGGAGGTTTACCGGTCTTCGTGGTGTCAACTTTCGGAGCGCTGTGGTCATTGGGCCAGCATCGGGATTGCCCTCAATCTGTATGTCTGCAGAAGGCTGGGTGCAAGTTCCGCAGCCGCCCCCGCAACTCCCGCGACAGCTTCCGCAAACACTGCCTTGACACTCTCGGAACCGAACTGCTACGGTGCGCAATCCATGCTCCGACGGTTGCGACGCTATCTTCTGCTCCTGCTCGCCGTTCTGGCGCTCGGATTTTTCTTCTACAAGTTTCGCAACTCGATCTCGCTCGAGGGATTTCATTGGGGGATGGTCGGGCAATCGCTGCGCGAAGCTCGAATTTTGCTTTTGCTCCTCGCGGTCGCAGCCATTTACCTGTGTTATGCAATCCGTGCGCTCCGCTGGATGCGTTTTTCGCGTACGCTTGGCCACAGCAACTTCGCTAAGGTCTATTCGGCGACGTTGATGGGCTTTGCCTGTACGTTCCTTCTGGGTCGCGCGGGCGAGCCGATCCGCCCCGTCCTGATCGCCAAAAAGAATTCGCTCTCGATTCCGGGAATGTTCGGCGTCTACGTTCTTGAGCGCGTTTCCGATATGGCCGCCACGGTGGTTCTTGCTGGTGTCGCGCTGCTGATTTTTCAGGGCAGGGGACTTGTCGGCGGCGAAGATGACCCCGTGATGAAAGTAGCGCGCTCGGCCGGCGTGCTGCTTCTCGTTTTGCTTGTAGGTCTCATCAGCTTCCTTGTTTATTTTCGCTATCACGGCGGCCAGTGGCTCGCCAGAAAATTGAAAGAACCGGCCTGGCGCACCGGTTGGCGGAGCAAGCTGGCGCTGCTCCTCGAGGGTTTCAGCGAAGGATTGCAAGGTATTCGAACGTGGAGCGATCTGCGCGCGCTAGCCGCATACACCGCCGTGCATTGGATTCTTGTCGTATTCATCTATTTTTGGGTGGCGCACGCGTTTGGCGGCGATCTCGCGGATATTGATTTCACTGGCGCGGTTCTCACGCTCGCTTTCACAATGGTGGGCTCAGCCGCTCAGTTGCCGGGCGTGGGTGGCGGCGCGCAACTTGCCACGTTTCTTGTGTTCACCCTGATCTTTGGAGTAGAAAAGGAGCCGGCGGCCGCCGCTTCGATCATTCTCTGGCTCGTTACATTTGCTTCGGTGTGTCTCGTAGGGGTGCCGTTGCTGTTCCGTGAGGGCTGGTCCATGGGCGAATTGAAGCGCATGGCTGCTGCCGGAGCCGAGGAAGCAAAGGCCGAAGAAGCCGAGCAATTGTCGAAGATCTCGAAAGAGACAACCTCGGAAAAGCAGAAAGAGATACGCCGGTGAAATGCCCGTTCTGCTCGCATCTTGACGACAAGGTGGTGGACTCGCGCGAGGCGCGCACGGGCGATCTAATTCGGCGCCGCCGCGAATGCCTGAAGTGCAGCCGCCGATTCACGACTTATGAGCGTATTGATGAAATTCCGTACATGGTCATCAAGAAGGACGGCCGCCGCGAAAAATTCGAGCGCCAGAAAATTCTGCAAGGATTGCTGAAAGCCTGCGAGAAACGTCCCGTGCCGGTCCTCAAGCTCGAGGCGATCGTGGACGAAGCCGAAGCATTCGTCAGCGAAGCGTCCGAGCGCGAGCGCACCACGTCTGAAATCGGCGAATTGCTGATGAACCGGCTCAAGAAACTGGACAAGGTCGCTTACGTCCGCTTCGCGTCCGTGTACCTCGACTTCAAAGACGTGAAGGAATTCATGGACGAGCTAAAAGGCCTGCTGAAAGATCGCGCGAAAAAGTAGCAACGGCTACCCCTCCCAGACGCCCGCCGCGAAGGTCTTGATCGTTCCGAAGCCGAGATGCTCGTACAGCTCGACAGCCGGCTTGTTGATGGCGGTTACCGTCAGCGAGAGATATTCGTAATTCCGGCGGCGCAACGCCTGAATCGAGCTTTCCATCAGCGACCGGCCGATGCCGTGGCCCTGATAGCCCGGGAGGACGCAAATCTGCGTTGTGTGGCCTACGCCCTGGGCAACTGTCGAGGTCAACACCATTCCGACCGGCCGGTCTCCGGTCGCCGGCCGCACGAGGAACGAAGCCTCGGCCATGAACTGGCCGCACCCGGGGAGAAGGACGATGTTGCGCAGGAATTTCATGCCGCCCGCTTCGCTGCGGTATTGATCGTTGATCTCGCCGTCCACGTGATCCGCATAGGCAAGCTGGATCAGCCGCGCTGCGGGGTCAAAGGCTTTGTCGGTCCAGGGCTCGAGCCGCAAGCCGCCCGATAGCGGCTTCCCGCTAAGCTTTGCGCCCGCCAGCGGCAGCAGCATGAACTGGCGCGGATGAAGGTGAAAATGCTTGGAGAGAAAGCCGGATTCGAGCTCGATGCCGAACGGCATCAATTGCGCTTCCACGCGCTGCAATCGCGGCGTGGCGCGCAACGTCGAAAGGATTTCGTCCAGTAGCTGCTGCGTGATTGGCGCCTGGGGAACGCGCGAGGATACGAAGAGGCCGCCGATTAGCCCTTTGTGATCCTCAAGAACGTAAAAGCTGTAGCCGGCCGGCTGCCCGCCTTTCATGGCCACGTAGCCGCCCAGCGAGCGGGAGTCTATAAACTTGCGGATAAGATCGATCGACGGGCGGTAGTCCCAGTAGAGTTCGTCGCGCCAGTGCTGCACTTCTTCCTGGAAGAGAACTTCCAGCGAACGCGAGTGAACCTGGCGGAGATCGACGAGTTGCGTGGAGGTTGGGATCGGCATCGAAGAGGGGTAAACGCCCTCAAGCATATTATAGCTGTGAGCGGCTGGAGAACCCAACCCTCCACGGTTCAGTCGACAGGGGTTTCGCCGGGAAAGAAGGTTGCCGGAGAATTGTGTTAACATGCGGCGCGCAGAGGTGCGACTGCTGAACGCCCGCTCTTAGATGGCCGTCCTTTCCGAGCTGCGCTACCCCACAACGCGTCTCGCCAAGATTCTCTCCGTCGTCCTGGCGCTGTTTCTTTTCGTCTTCGTTTCCATTTCGACAATCTCGGGGATTTTGCTTTACCAGATCGTGCACCCGTCCCGGAACCCATCCACTTTCGATTTGGCTGTGATGATGGGGCATCCCACGACGTTCACTTTTCCGCTTGCGGATGGCACGTCTCGCGAAGGCTGGTTCTTTCCTGGCTTGCGCGGAGCGCCAATCGTGATTCTCACGCACGGCTACCTTTCGCAGCGCTCCGATGTTCTGACGCTTGTGTCATCGCTCCAGGAGCATCAGTTCAACGTTTTTCTGTTCGATTTCACCGGTCATGGATCGAGCGCAGGCCTCACGACGCTTGGCTATCGCGAGACGAGCGAGCTTCGCTCGGCCGTTCAAGCCCTTTCGACGCGCGACGACGTGGACACGAAGCATTTTGGCCTTTGGGGCGCTGACATGGGCGCGTACGCCTCGCTTGAAGTGGCCTCGTCTGATACGCGGATCGCCGCGCTCGCCCTGGAATCGCCGTACAGCGATCCACGCGTCATGGTTCAGATCGAAGCACAACAGTCGGGGCTCGCTGTGCTGCCCTACGTCGGCCGTTTCTGCGATCTCGGATTCCGCATGCTGAACTACGGGTATCGTCATGAGCCACCGGTGACGGCAGCTCTGATCCGGTTAAGGGGAGTCCCTAAACTCTTTTTCCAGGCGGACGACAGGTCGGACCTAACCAACGAAACGATTCGTCTGTTTGATCACTCGCCGGATCCCAAGGAGCTCGTGCGCGAACATGTGAGCTACCGGGAAATGGGCGATGATGACCGCAAGAACTACGAGAGTCAAATCGTGAATTTCTTCCTGCAATACATTCCGCCCCGCTAGTTCCAACGCATCGAAAAAATTGGGATAACTCTGGCCTGCCAGGAAAGCCATTTTGGCCAAGAACGCTGCTAGTGCGGGGCCGGCGCGACAGGCACGTAGAAAACCCCCACATATTCTTCTTCGAGCGTGCCGTGAAAGCGGCCGAGGCGTTTCAGTTGTTCGAATCCCGCCGGCGTCGTAAGAACGAGTGCCCCTTCGGGATCGGACGGCGACCATTCAGGAATCTGGCGGTTGAGGTAGAACGCCAGGCCATAGCTCCATGACCGCTGCAACTCGAACGTAAACAGACGGTCAAGGTGACGGTCGTTGCGAAGGGTTTCTCCGTGAGGTCTCGCCGAAATGTACGGATCGAGCGCAGGCAGCAGGCGAAGGCCGGCAATTTCGACGAAGAAAAAAACGAGAAGGAGCGAACACCCGAGCGCAGCGCGCATGCGAATGAACGCGAGAGCCGTTATCATGCAACCCGCGGCGATCGCGATGATTGCGCAATAGAAGAACGCATTTTGGAGATCGTCCATGGCGCCACGAGGCAGGCGCACGGTCCAGCGGGCCGTTGCCCCCACCACGATCCAAGTGGCGCCCACAGCGGCCAAACCCCATCGTCCAGACGCCGAAGCAGCGCGCATCCCCCGAGAGAGTGAAATCCCCAGAAGTAGTGCGGCTGCGGGGACGGCGGGCAGGATGTAGCCGGGCAGCTTTGATTGCGAAATGCTGAAGAAGAGCACAGGAAAGAAAGTCCAACAGGCAAAGAATAATCCCGGCGATTTATTCCAGGATTTTTCGCGCCGGATCCGCAGCGCTTCCATTGCGGCGGGGAAGAGAAGCGCGGTCCACGGAAACAGCGCCAGGAGCAAGATGGGCGCGAAAAACCAGAATGGCTGCCGGTGCTGGAACACGGGGGTGAGATAGCGCTGGAAGTTGTGTTCGACGAGGAAAACGCGAATGAATTCTGGATTCCGCAGCGCGCAGAGCACGTACCACGGCAGAGCCACGATGCAGAACGATGCGATCCCAATCGGGTGCGCGAGCCGAACGGCAGCTTTCCACTGCTGCGTCGCAATCGCCCAGATTCCGATCGCGCCGCCTGCCAGAATGATTCCGGCAGGCCCTTTCGCGAGAACGGCGAGGCCCACAGACATGCCGAAGAGGACGACAATTGCCGATCCGCTCCGGGCATCTCCGGGCGAAGAGCGATCCGTGTTCCGCAAAATGCGGGAAGGGAGCAGCACGCTCGCCGCAGTTGCCATCGCGAGGGTGAGTGAGGCTGCAAAGAGCATGTCGGGGCCGGCTGCGCGCGCAAAACCGATAGCGCCCACGCTCGTAGAAAAGAGAAGGGGCGCGATCAACACGGGACTTGCCGCCGGATCGCCGTCATGACCGTAGTGCTTCCACCCAAGCCAACCGATTGCAATCGCGGCGGCGAGAGCGGCAAACGCGGAAGGCAGCCGAGCGGCCCATTCATCAGGGAGATGCAGACGAAATCCCACGGCACCAGCCCAGTAGTAGAGAATTGGCTTTTCGAACCAGGGTTGACCGTACAGACGCGGGGTGACCCAATCGCCTGTGGCCGCCATCGCGCGCGCTATTGAGGCGTAGCGCGGCTCGTCCGGTCCAACAAGGCCGATTGCGCCGAGATGCCCGAAAAGACAAATGAGCATGATGAGCGCAGTACCGACAAAGAGCCGGCGGCCGTGGTTTCGCATCTGTTGTGAGGAGTCACTCACAGGGCGACGAGTCTATCATCGCAATCCAGATTCCGGCTGCCGAGGCGTTCGAGCGGTTCGGACACTGGCGCGCAACGCCTGGCCTCGGCATAATGCTCGCCAATGCGTGAATGGATTGAATACGCTGCAGCGTGGCTGGGGGTGAAGTCGCTGGGAGTGCTGCCAAGACGGGCGGCGCGATTCGTGGGCGCGAGTTTTGCCGCCGTTGCGTATTCGATTCGCACACCTCTGCGCCGCACAGCGATGTTCAACCTGCATCTGGTGTTTCCCGACTGGAGCGCCCAAAAGCGGAAGCAAGTAATTCGCGGAATGGTTCGGCAGATTGGATGGATGGCGGGCGAGTTCTCCCAGTTTCCGAAATACACCCGCGAAAGAATCGAGAGCATCGTGGTTCTCGACGGCTTCGAGCATTTCGACGAGGCACGGCGTCGAGGAAGGGGCGTCCTTTTTCTGACCGGCCACATGAGCGCATGGGAGCTCGCGCCTTTCGCTCATGCGCTGTATGGCTATCCGCTCCACTTTCTCGTGCGCCCGATAGCAAACCGCCGCGTGGATGCGCTCATCAATCATTACCGCTGCCTTTCGGGCAACCGGCCGATAGATAAGAATCGTTCGGCGCGCGCGATTCTGAGAGTGTTAAACGACGGAGGAACGGTGGGCATTTTGTCCGATCACAATACTTCGCTGGAAGAAGGTGTGTTCGTGGATTTTTTCGGGATTCCGGCTTCGACAACCTCGGGCCTCGCACGTCTGGCGCTGCGCACCGATGCGGCGGTGGTCCCTGGATTTCTTTCGTGGGATGTCGATCGCTGCAAATACCGCCTTCGCTTCGAGCACCCCGTGGAACTCGCCCGCTCGGGCGACGAAGAAGCCGACGTACGCGAGACTACCGCGCGCTTCACGAAGGTGATCGAAGAATATGTCCGGGCGCACCCGGACCAGTGGCTGTGGGTCCACAAGCGATGGAAGACGCGCCCGCCGGGAGAGAAACCGATTTATCCTTTTTAGTTTCAGCGGCCTTTTTCACATTGATTTCTTTCATAGGCGAGGAAAATCACGTGCGAAGCAGGAGGGCTCCATTCTCCGCCCGGCTATTCGTTGTCGGCGGACAATCTCAAAAGGTCGGCAAGACCGCGCTTGCGGTGGACTTGATCCGAGCCTTTCCGAAAGCGCGCTGGACTGCCGTGAAAATTACTCCCTACATCGAAGTTGGTTGCCCGGTCGTGGGGCCGGATTGCACTTGTGCAGCAGGAGCACACACATACGCGATTCGCCAAGAATTCGAGCGCTCTGGCGATAGCGATAGGCTCAATATGGTCGACACGAAGCGCTATCTCGCTGCGGGCGCGGAGCGAGCATTCTGGGTACGGACGAAGGAGGGCCAACTCAAAGATGCACTCGATCCCCTCGGCGCAATGCTTCAGGGTGCAGAAAACGTCATCATCGAAAGCGGCGCGATTGTAAGATTCTGGAAGCCCGACTTGTTTCTGATGGTGCTTGACCCTTCTGCAGCCGATTTCAAGCCATCCGCACGGGCCGCGCTGCGCCTTGTTGACATATTCGTTTTCCGTTCGCCGAGGGATGGCAGCAAGACGGCGACGCGCCTACCGCTGTTGGCCAAAAGCAAACCGGGATTCCTGCAGCGCTTGGGAAGCCCACTACCGCAGGATCTGGTAAGGCTTGTCAGGCAGCGTTTCCGACACACCCCACATCCCAATTAAGGCAACCGCCTCTCTTTTTAGTTGACCGCAGGCGGAAAGCCAAAGACAATATTAGTGTTAGCGTAATACAGGACTCGATTTCGGACTTGAAGTGATATCCGCTTTCTCGTAGATAACGCAAGCCCGACTCAGAAAGTGGTAGGCAGGGGCGGACTTGGACGCCTTAGGCGTGAAGCTAGGGAAAGCGGTGAGTCTATCCGCGCGTGCCGACGGGGAAAACGGCAGGCGTTCCACGTTCTAACTGTACTCACCCGAGAGCAGGCGGGGTTAGATATAGGCCGCTTAGCTGTAACTTCGGTGTTCCGAAGTGGCCTGCTTGCGATGGATATTACTTCCTATGACTGAGGTGCTGATGAACCGTGAGGCAGGATTGCGCTGGGAAGGTATCGCGCAGGGCGCGGCAGTCGCGACCAGCCGGAATCTGGAATCGCTGGCCGAGGAGACTGTCACTCGAAGCGTGAACTGGTTTTTGTCCACCCAGGCGCAAGAGGGTTATTGGTGGGGTGAGCTGGAAGCAGACACCACACTCGAATCCGATTACATTCTCTATCTGCACATTTTGGGTCGGCTGCGGTCCGAGAAGGTGGAGAAGCTTGCGAGGTACATCCGCGCGCGCCAGCTTCCTGATGGCGGCTGGAACATCTTCGTAGACGGTCCATCCGAAGTAAATGCGACCGTAAAGGCCTACGTGGCTCTGCGGCTCGCGGGCGATCCCGCGACAGCACCGCATCTCGAGCGTGCGAAAGAGCGGGTCCGCGAACTGGGTGGCATCGAGGTGACGAATTCGTACGTGCGTTTTTATCTGGCCATGGTGGGTGCGGTAGATTGGAGCATCGTACCGTCCATTGCGCCCGAACTGATGCTGTTGCCGACGTGGCTTCCGGTGAATCTCTATGAGATGTCGTCGTGGACGCGCGGGATCGTGATTCCGCTGGCGATCATCTACTCGCAAAAGCCCGATTGGCATCTGCCGGAAGGCGTCACGGTGGACGAGCTGTTCAAGGATCCCGGCGCGAAGCCTAAATCATTCAATTGGGACAAGCAGATCGTCTCCTGGAAGAATCTCTTTTTGCTATTGGACCGCGCGATCAAGCTTCACGAGCGCTTTCCGTGGCAGCCATTTCGCAAGGTTGCTCTGGCGCGCGCTCGCAAGTGGATGCTCGAGCGGCTGGAACGCAGCGAAGGACTGGGAACGATCTACCCCGCGATGATGAATTCGATTTATGCGTTGCTGGCCGATGGCGGCGACCCGGCCGATCCTCTCATCGCGAGAGAGATCAGGCACCTGGAGCACTACGAAATCGAGGAAGAGAACACCCTGCGCGTCCAGCCGTGCATTTCGCCGGTGTGGGACACGGCGATTGCGATGGTTTCGCTTGAAGAAGCGGGATTGGATGCAGCGCATCCATCCCTCATTGCCGCGGAGCGGTGGCTGCTCGACAATCAGATTCTCGGCCCCGGCGATTGGCAGGTGAAAAACCCCAAGGCCGCGCCAGGCGGCTGGGCCTTCGAGTTTCAGAATGATTTTTATCCGGACGTGGACGATACCGCCTTTGTGCTGATGGCGCTCACGCGCGTTGCCGACCCGGACCGGACCCGGCTGCGCAACTCAACGCGCCGCGGACTTGCCTGGCTCTTGAGCATGCAGAACAGCGACGGCGGATGGGGCGCCTTCGACCACGAGAACAGTCTGGAGTTCCTGAATCACATCCCGTTTGCCGATCACAATGCCATGCTCGACCCGTCGACCTCCGACGTAACGGCGCGTGTGGTCGAATGCCTTGGTCAGATGGGGTGGCCGGCGACGCACCCGGCCATGGTCGGCGCCCGCGAATTTCTGCGCAAGGATCAGGCCGCCGATGGCTCCTGGTTCGGTCGCTGGGGTGTGAATTACGTATACGGGACGAGCGGCGTGCTGCGCGCCCTCGAAACCGTGGGACTGTCGTCACAGCTGGATTGCGAGCGCGCAGCAGACTGGTTGCGCTCGGTTCAAAACATCGACGGCGGCTTCGGTGAGTCTATCCTCAGCTATTACGATCCATCGTTAAAGGGAAAGGGAACGAGCACGCCGTCGCAGACGGCCTGGGGATTGATCGGCCTTCTCGCCGTGGTTGGCTCGCGCGATCCGGCCGTGGAACGAGCAGTGGCATGGCTCGTTGAGCATCAGAACGCCGACGGCACTTGGGACGAAGATCAATTTACCGGCACGGGTTTCCCGTGCGTTTTTTATTTGAAGTATCACCAGTACCGAAACTCCTTCCCGCTCTATGCGCTCGGCCGCTATAACAACATGAACAAAGGCCGCCGGAGATTTTGCACTGTGAGGATTCTCCCGGAGGAGTTGCAGCATCTAACTGCAAACGGGGGTAATGGATGAGAGTTCCGCTGAGCATGACGGCCAGCATGACGGGCTATCTGGCGCGCAAGAGCCTGAGCGGGGTGAAAAAGTTTCCGCTCACGATGATGCTTGAGCCGCTGCACGCCTGCAACTTGACGTGCACGGGCTGCGGCCGGATTCGCGAGTACAAGTCCACGATTGACGAAATGCTGACTGTGGAACAGTGCCTGAAGGCAGTGGATGAATGCGGGACGCCAATCGTCTCCATTTGCGGCGGCGAGCCCATGATCTATCCGGAAATTGGCCGGCTGACGAGCGAAATCCTCGCCCGCAAGAAGCACATTTACATGTGCACGAACGGGATGTTCATCCGCAAGCAGCTTCGAAATTTCAAGCCCACTTCGCGGTTTTTCTTTAACGTTCATCTGGACGGTCTGGAAAAGACGCACGACATTTGTGTCGAACGCGACGGCGTTTTCCGCGAGGCGGTCGAGGGAATCAAGGCCGCGAAAGCCGCGGGATTCCTGGTTACGTCCAACACCACGATTTACAAAGAGACGGACATCGAGGAAATTGCCGACCTGTTCGCCTATTTGCAGACGCTTGGCGTTGATGGCCATATGTTGTCGCCGGCGTATTCCTACGCGGCGGTGATGACCAAGGAAATCTTCATGTCGCGCGAAGAAATTCGCGAGAAGTTCCGGCGCGCGAGCCAGCTTCTCGAGCGCTACAACATTGTAACTTCCCCGATTTATATGGAATATCTGCGCGGTGAGCGCGAGTTGATGTGCACGGCGTGGGGCATGCCCACCTATAACCCGCGCGGCTGGAAAGGTCCCTGCTACTTGATGACGGACACGCACCATGAGACGTTCAAGGGCCTCATCGAGGATACCCCGTGGGAGAAATATGGCCGCGGCCGCGACCCTCGTTGCCAGGATTGCATGGTGCACGTGGGCTATGAGGCGTCGGCGGTGCTCGGCGGCAACAAGAAACTCGGCGACACGTGGAAGATGCTGAGCTGGACGGTTTCAGGAAAGATGGGCGGCCTAATTGGTAAGGGGGTCGGGAAGGGCGAAAGCAAGCACGACAACGGCAACGGGCATTCGAACGGCCATGGAAACGGCCATGGCAACGGGAATGGCCATGGTGGCGGCACGCCGCGCGCGATACCCCTCGCACCCGCGCAGCAGGACAACGAGGTTTTCCGCATTTTATGACCACGCTTGTAACGGGTGCCACGGGATTCGTGGGAAGCCATATCGCCCGTCAACTTGTCACCGCAGAGCATTCGGTTCGAGTTCTCCTCCGGCGTTCCAGCGATTGTCGAATGCTGGAGGGCTTACGCGCAGAACGCATCGAAGGGGATCTGCGGGATGCGAACTCACTCGGCCGCGCGCTCGATGGGGTCGCGCTTGTTTTTCACGCGGCCGCGGACTATCGGTTGTGGACGCGGAAGCCGGAGGAGATTTACGAGAGCAATGTAGGCGGAACGCGCGACCTGATTGAAGCCGCAAAACGCGCGGGAGTGGAGCGAATCGTTTACACCAGCACGGTGGCTACGATTGCCGTGCCGCGCGACGGAGCGCTTCCGAATGAAGACACGCACGCGACGCTCGGCGAAATGATCGGTCACTATAAGCGCTCGAAGTTTCTCGCCGAGCAGGAAGCGATGAAGGCCGCGGCCGCGGGCGTACCGGTGGTGATCGTCAATCCGACGGCGCCGGTGGGGCCTGGGGATTGGAAGCCGACGCCGACCGGCCGCATCATTTTGGATTTTTTGAACGGAAAAATGCCGGCGTATGTGGACACGGGTTTGAATCTGGCCGCGGTGGAAGACGTGGCGGCGGGGCATTTGCTCGCGGCGAAAAGAGGACGCGTTGGAGAGAGATATATCCTCGGCGCACGGAACATGACACTGAAGCAGATTCTGGACGCACTCTCGGCAATTACAGGGCGTCCCGCGCCGCGCGTGAAGTTGCCGCATGCGGTGGCACTCGCTGCTGGCTACGCGGACGAGTTGTTTTCACGTTTCACGGGGCGCGAGCCGCAGATTCCGGTGGACGGCGTTAGAATGTCACGGCATCGGATGTTCGTTGCCAGCGATAAGGCCGAAAGGGAATTGGGTTATGCCCCCGCACCCGTGGAAGCAGCCCTCGAGCGCGCGGTGCGCTGGTATGAGGAGAATGGGTACGTCAGTGGGCGAGCCGGTCGCAAGGCGATGATGCACGCGACGGCAGCCTAGGGAATCTCAGTGAAGATACTTGTCACATTCGCGCTCGAAAACGAATTCGCACCCTGGCGAAATTTGCGCCGTTTCCGGCAAGTGACGTGCGGTTGGGATCGGACATTCGAAGCCGAAATCGGGGATGCGAAGGTTCGAGTGGTCCTGACGGGCGTGGGCGAGTTCGCCGTGAGTCATGCGATGGCGCATGTGTTTGAAGAGATTCCTGATCGATGCATCGCATCCGGGTTCACAGGCTCGCTCAAGCCGGAGCATCGCCTTGCCGAGGTTCTCGTAGCGAGGAATATCACGACTGCCGACGGCACACGGGAGATTCAGAACGATCCGGATTTGCTTGTGCTGGCAGCGAACGCAGGCGCGAGAGTCGTCGAGAAATTCCTCACGTCCAAGCGCATCGTTACCGAAGCTTCGGAGAAGCAACGCCTTGGAATTTTCGGTGATGCTATCGATATGGAAAGCCTCTCTGTTCTGACTGCGGCGAACCATCGAGCCGTACGCTCTATAGCGATTCGAGCGGTCAGCGACGGGCCCGAGTCGGACCTGCCTCTCGATTTTGAGCGGGTTTTTAGCGAGAAAGGAACCGTGAGCGTCCCACGAGTCGTGGGACAACTTGCAAGACGGCCGGGCCGTGTTTTTGGCCTTATCCGCCTTGCGCACAACAGTGAGAGGGCAGCGGTTTCGTTGACGCGCTTCCTCGATGGGTATGTTCAGCGCATGGCATGTGGACCGCTGCCGGAAATTGCGAAGGCGGAAGCCTTGGCGGTATGAGTCAGACAGCACAAATCGGCGCGCAAGAGACGAGTGGAAGGCTGGCCGGCCAGATGCGTGCGGGCGTTTACCGCGGCAAAGGCCGTGTCGTCGTTGAATCGGTGCCCATTCCGCAGATCCGCGAAGGCGAAGTTCTGTTTCGCGTGGCCGCCTGCGGCATCTGCGGCACGGACACCAAAAAGATCCACCACGGCTTTATCGCGCCGCCGCAAATTCTGGGGCATGAGCTCGCCGGCACAGTTGTGAAGGTTGGCCGCGGCGTCAAGAAATTTAAGGCAGGCGATCGCGTCGTCAGCTTTCACCATATTCCGTGCGGAGCGTGTTTCTATTGCGAACGGAAACTTTTCTCGCAGTGCGCGGGTTACAAGAAGGTGGGACTCACGGCAGGTTTCGATCCCAACGGTGGCGGCTTTGCGGAATATGTGCGTGCGATGCCGTGGATTGTCGAGCGCGGCATGATCGTGCTTCCACCGGAAGTGAGCTTTGAAGAAGCGACGTTTGTCGAGCCGGTGAATACGTGCCTGAAAGCAGTTCGCAAGGCGCGCGTCGCAAAAGGCGAGACCGTTCTGATAATCGGGCAAGGGCCGATCGGAATGCTTTTGATGCTGCTCGCAAACTACGAAGGCGCGGAAGTGTTCACGAGCGATCCGATGCCGGGCCGCCGCGCGGCGAGCGTTCGCTTCGGCGCGATGAAATCGTTCGATCCATCGGCCGTGAGTGTGCTCGACGAAATCCGAAAGCTTACGGCGGGCCGGGGCGCCGACGCTGTCCTGGTGGCCGTGCCCAACCCGTCATTGGTCGCCGAAGCCCTAGCCGTCGCGCGGCCTGGGGGGCGCGTGCTACTGTTTGCTCATAACGATCCGGTGATGCAGTTAGACTTTCCGGCGGCGGCCGTCGGCGTGGAAGAGAAAGAGATTCTGGGGAGCTACAGCGCGTCTCTGGAAGATCAGGAAGAATCCGCGTCGCTTGTTTTTGAGCGGCGGTTCCAGGTTCGCGAATTGATCTCGCACCGGTTTCCGCTGGACCGAATTGCGGAAGGCCTGGAGTTGGCGGCCCGGCCGGCGGATAATACATTGAAAGTGATGATCGTGCACGAATGAGAACCGAAGCCAACGGACACATGACAGCTGCGGTGCTGTATGGCCGCGAGGACATGAAGATCGAGCGCGTGGATATCCCCGCCCTCCGGGAGGACGATGTGCTCGTGCGCGTCGAAGTGGCGCTCACGTGCGGCACGGATTTGAAGGTTTGGAAGCAGGGCTTTCACGCGCGCATGATCCAGCCCCCCGCGCTTTTTGGCCATGAACTGGCAGGCGTGGTGGAACGCCAGGGAAGTGCGGTAAACGGCGGCGTGCACAAAGGCATGCGCGTGATCCCGGCGAACTCCGCGCCCTGTGACACTTGCTTTTTTTGCCGCAAAGGCCAGCCAAACCTTTGCGAGGATTTGCTGTTCAACAACGGCGCATACGCCGAGTTCATTCGCATCCCCGGCCGCATCGTCCGGCAGAACATGCTGGAGATCCCCAATGGCGTGTCGTTCGTGGATGCGGCAATGACGGAGCCGCTCGCCTGCGTCCTGCGTGGCATTCATGAGACCGGAATCCAGCCGGGAGACACCGTCGTAGTGATAGGCTGCGGGCCGATTGGCTTGAAATTCATCCGCATTCTTTCCGGCAGGAAGATTCGCGTGATCGCTCTCGGCAAGCGCAAGAGCCAGATGCGCGCGGCAGAGCGGCTGGGAGCGATTGCAACCTTTGATGTTTCAGAAATCGAGAATCCTTTGTCTCTCGTCCGGGAATTGACGGAAGGCGGGCGCGGCGCGGATGCCGTGATTGAAGCAGTCGGATCCGCAACCACATGGCAATGGGCAGTCCAGATGGTGCGCAAAGGCGGCCGCGTGAATCTATTCGGCGGCTGCCCGCGGGGGACGCAGGTGAATTTCGATCCCGCGGCGCTGCACTATTCGGAAATTACGCTCAAGTCCACGTTTCACCATACGCCGCGGTTCATGCGCGAAGCTCTCGATACGATCGCTCGCGGCGAGATCAGTGCGCGCGATTTCATCACCGGCGAAGTTCCTTTGAGCGAATTGCCGCATGTTTTTGAGGACATGAAGCACCGGAATGGCGAACTGAAAACAGCCGTTATTCCCTGATGCCGTTCCAGCTCGTTCTGTTGGAACGGCGCGAACTACTTCCGGCGTCACGACTCCATGCTTGCCACACCTGAACTGGAAATTGCGCGCAACCTGCCTTCGGCAGGGTGTTCGCTCGAGGACGCCCAGCGCTACACGCGCTGGCTGGCGACGCATCACTATGAGAACTTCGGCGTAGTTTCGTGGCTGCTCCCTCGCTCGCTGCACCAGCATTTTCACAACGTCTACGCCTACTGCCGCTGGTCGGACGACCTCGGTGATGAAGTGCCAGATCCCGTGCGAGCGCTCGAATTGCTCGACGCGTGGGAAGATGAGCTGCGGCTGATTTATTCCGGTAGCCGCGCGCCATCTCATCCAGTCCTTGTTGCTCTTGCTGAGACGGTTCGTGAAAAAAGCATCCCGTTTCAGCCATTCAGCGATCTCCTGCGCGCGTTTCGCCAGGATCAGAAGGTACAGCGATATCCAACATGGGATGATGTTCTCGACTACTGCGTCTATTCCGCGAATCCGGTCGGGCAGTTGGTGCTTTATCTTTGTGATTACCGAGACGAAGGGCGGCAAAGGTTGTCCGATTCCACGTGCACGGCGTTGCAGCTTGCGAACTTCTGGCAAGACGTCTCGCGCGATCTCGAAAAAGGCCGCATTTACATTCCTCTCGATGCGCTGCACGAACACGGACTAACCGACGGAGACATCGTGGCGCGCCGTTTCGACCAGCGTTACGTCGCGCTGATGAAGTCGCTGATCACGCGCACCCGGGATTTGTTCCGCGGCGGCGCCCCACTCAATGCTCACGTCGAACCATTCCTTCGCGTGGATATCGAGTTGTTCAGCCGCGGTGGCATGGCCGTGCTCGACGCGATTGAAGCTTCCGGCTACAACACGCTCGAGCATCGGCCCGCGCTCAGCAAGGCGGCGAAACTCAAGCTCGTTGCGCGCGCGCTAGGCTCAAGAATGTTCGGAGGCACGCCAACGGTTACGGAAGGCATCGAGGAAATCGGCAAGGTTGGGGAAGTCACCGCTGCCCGGGACCGTGCGCCCTCGCAGGCGGACGCAGAAAGGATTCGCACATCGTATGCGGAGTGCAATCGAATCGCGCGCGGGGCGCATAGCAGCTTCTATCTTGCGTTTTTCGGTCTGCCGCGGCCAAAGCGGAACGCCCTGTATGCTCTCTACGCCTTCATGCGGCTTATCGACAATGTTTCGGACGAGCCGGGCGACATCGAATCGAAGCGTCACGGCCTGGCGCGCTGGCGTGCCATGCTGGACGAAGCCATTGCCGGACGCACAGAAGCGCACGCAATTCTTCCCGCACTGGCGGATACGATTTCGCGTTTCGCCATCCCGACGCGCTATTTCCACGATCTGATTCTCGGCGCGGAAATGGATTTGACGGTCGCTTCATACGCGACATTCGACCAACTCTCGGAGTATTGTTATCGCGTGGCCGGCACGGTCGGCCTCACGTGCCTGCACGTTTTCGGCTTCCGCGACCCGAAGGCGCCCGACCTGGCGGAGCGAGTGGGTCTTGCCTTCCAGTTGACGAACATTATTCGCGACGTGCGCGGTGATTTCGAAATGGGCCGCGTCTATATCCCGCAGGAAGACCTCGAGCGTTTTGACTGCCGCTCCGAAAACCTGCGCGGGCCGCTGACGCCGCAGCTTCGTGAAATGTTGCAACACCAGGCGGACCGCGCTTGGCGGTTCTATGAAGAAGGCGCGCCGCTCGTCGAGCGGGTTGATCCCGATAGCCGCGCTACGTTGCGCGCCTTGATTCGAACCTACAGCAGCTTGCTCGCCCGAATTGAGGCTTGCGGTTTCGATGTATTCTCGTCGCGCGTTTCCTTGTCGGGCGCGGAAAAAGTGCAATATCTGCTCGCGGCTGGCGTGAGCGGGTGGTGGAAGAAAGATGTCCTCGCGAAACGTTCTGGTGATCGGCAGCGGTCTGGCGGGGATGTCCTCCGCCGTCGCGCTGGGTGAGTCTGGTTTCCATGTTTGTTTGCTGGAAAAGCGTCCCCACCTGGGGGGCCGAGCTACTTCCTATACGCTGCCCGACGGCAGCGAAGTGGACAATTGCCAACATGTTACGCTCGGTTGTTGCACGAACCTTTCAGATTTTTACCGGCGCGTAGGCGCTGCGAACAAGATTCGCTTTTACGACCGTCTATATTTTGTGGATGCGCGAGGGCGCCGGTCAACGATCGAAGCCGCGCCACTGCCTCCGCCCCTTCATATGGCGCCGTCATTCCTGCTTTTTGACGCGCTGAGCTTCGCCGATAAGCGAAGCATCGCAAGCGGCTTGATGGCGATTGCGCGGGCGGGCGGCTATCCTCCCGGCGCGGACGGAATCTCAATGCTCGATTGGTTGCGCCAGATGGAGCAGACACCCGGCGCCATCGAGCGATACTGGCGCGTCGTGCTCGTGAGCGCGCTCGACGAAGAGCTGGCCCGCACGGATGCGCGCTACGGAATCGAAGTGTTCTGGAAAGCGTTCCTCGGGAACAGGGAAGGGTATCGAGTGGGCATCCCGTCCGTACCGCTCGCGGAGCTTTACGAGGGTTGCCGCGATTCGATCGAACGGCGCGGCGGGGAAGTTCGGCTACGTTGCGGCATTCGCGAAATCCAAATGAACGGCCATTGCTTCTCGGGAGCGCTGCTCGACGACGGATCTCAGGTTCGCCCGGATGCGTGCGTTGTCGCCGTCCCGCACGATGTGCTCCTGGGAATGCTGCCGGCGGAAATGTCGGAGCCGAACGCTCCGCTCGAAGGGTTGCGCCATTTGCGGACGTCTCCGATCACCGGAGTGCACATGTGGTTTGACCGCACGGTGATGACCGAGCCGTTTCTGACGCTTCTCGATCACACCACGCAATGGGTTTTCAACAAGACGCTCCTGTACGCCGGAGCTGGGACGGATGGTCGAAAGGCGGGTCCGATCGGGAGTGGGGCGCATGACAGCGATTCTTCCGGCCAATACATCCAGCTTGTGATCAGCGCTTCGTACGATTTGGTTCAGCGCTCCCGGCAAGAGATTATTGACCTTTGCCTTTGCGAACTGGCGGATGTCCTGCCGGCAACGCGCGAAGCTGTCGTGCGAAAGGCTACGGTGATCAAGGAAATCAATGCGACGTTCTCGCCGGAACCTGGTGTGGACCGCTGGCGTCCCACGCAGGCGGGTGTCGCGAAAAACCTCTTCCTCGCGGGCGATTGGACCAGCACGGGCTGGCCCGCCACGATGGAAGGTGCGGTCCGCAGCGGCTACCTGGCTGCTGAAGCATTGCTCGGCAGTTTCGGCGAGCCACGCAGATTCTTGCAACCGGATCTGGCCTTTGAGGGTTTTTCGAAGTTCTGGGCGAAAAGAAGCAATGGCGCGCGGCCATAACCATAACCCGTAACCACAACAATGACCGCGTGCCGGCATAAATTTCCATTACTCTTCCACACGTCGCGTGGAATAGGCCATCTAGAAGCGGCGTTTCAGGTTATGATTGGGCAACCCCCAGGAGGATTTCATGGAGCGGAAGTATAAGCAGAGGGGCTACAGCGACCGCGAGGCCGCGGACAAAAAGAGAGACCGTGCCGATCGGGCCAGCCGCCCGAGCGAACCACGGCCGAAGCAAGACATGCTGGGGCCGCGCACGCCGCGTATGGTGGGCACGGTCACGCGCGCGCGCTGTCAAAGTTGCGGCGCCGTGCTGATGTCGGGCTTCGATGCGAACGGCGAGTGCCCGCGCTGTCATGCGGCCCTGCATTGCTGCAAGCAGTGCGTGCACTTCGACACCGCGGCGCAGTTTGAATGCACGCAGCCGATTCCCGAGCGCATAGCGAAAAAAGACGCGAAGAACGATTGCACTTTTTTTGAATTTCGCGTGACGGTCGAGAAGGACACTTCGCCAGTGAACTACGCCGCGAGCGCTCCCATCCCTGGTGCTGCCGCTGCTGCGCGCCCGAACGACGCGCGTAAAGCCTTCGAAGATCTCTTCAAGAAGTAGTTTCCGTCGCAATCCGCAATCGCGAACTTCACGAAGTCGGGCGCAATGGCTGTGTCCAAAATCGTTTTGTAACTTCTATTCCGGCGGCAGCGGGAAGAGCATCGGTTCCTTTGCAGGTTCGTCCGCGATGGATTCAAGGCGCGGGTAGTGGTGGCGCAGCGTCTCCGGCACTTTCACTTTGTTTCCGCTGAGCATGCGGACTAGCTCAAGCGCGTTCACCACTCCTTTGCCGTGGTAGTGGTTATTGGTGATCACGAAAGTGGTTTGGGCGTTTTCGGCTACGTGCTGAATGCGCTCCACCCAGGGTTCCAGTTCCTTTGCGGAATAAAGATAGTTGTATCGCTCTGACGGCGGCGATTCGGGATCGTCACTGAACCATGTGTCGTATCGCCGGCCGTGCAACCGGACATATCCCACCGCAGACGTAGTCTTCTCACCTGGCTTCACGGAGCGGCCGATCAAGGGCTGGTCGATATTGCAGATTCCGACGCCTCGTTTGCGCAGCAGTTCATAAAAGCTGTTTTGTGTCCAGGAAGCGTGGCGTACCTCGACCACCAGCGGGTAATATTCAAAATCATTGAGGATCTGATTCAGCCGCGCTACATTCTCCGTCGTGTGGTGAAATGAAAACGGGAACTGCAGCAGCACGGCTCCGAGGCGGCCGGCATCGTGTAGAACGTCGAAACCTTCCCGCACGATATTCACGTCTTCGGCGCCGGTTCTTCCTTCATGCGTGAACTTCTGCCATAGCTTGGCCGTGAAGATAAATTGCGGATTTCCCGCGATGCGCTCGATCCATTGCGAGGCGGAGGCAGCTTTAAGCGGGTGATAAAAGGACGTGTTGATCTCGATCGTGTCGAAGAACTCGGCCAAGTAGGCGGCCTCGTGAAAGTCTCGCGGCCGTGGCGTGGGATAAACGATCCCGTTCCAGTCCGCGTACGACCACCCTGCGATTCCGACAAGAATGCGCGCCTTTTTGGGTGCTCCCATCTGCGTCTTCGAAGACATGATCGTGTTCGCGCGGCTCTTCTTCGAGACTACGATGGCGCCGTTGATCGTGTCAAACGACCCAACGAGCTTCATAGAAGGCATTCGCGGGTTGAAACGCACATTTCAGCGCGCTATTCTAATCTTGTGTTTAGGCCCATGCCCCTTCCGTTGGCAATGCGAATCGGAACAGCGAATCCGGAAAAGGGGTGCTCGAATGAAAATCTCCTACAGCAACGTACATGCTGAAGTTCGGCAAGCCGTTGAAGAAGAGTCCAAACACCGCATTGAAAAGCTGGGGCGCCTGCTGAAGCACTATGCTCCTGATCTCGTCCATCTGCATGGAGCGTTGGAAAGGCACCCGCGAAAGACAGCCTACACCTTTTCGCTGAATCTCAAGCTTCCCACCGGGACGCTTCACGCCACGGGCGACGCGCCCGACGTGCGCGCCAGCGCGAGAATTGCGTTTGCTGAGATTGAAGTTCAGGTGAAGAAGCACCAGCAGAAGCTGCGCAAGGACTACGCCTGGAATCGAAAGCGCGTCCGCCGTGCGGCCCTCCCTGACGGCGCCTCAGCCGCGGACTGACGAATCGCTTCCTGAAAATGGAAGGGTGGGGTTTAAACCCCGCCGTAAGCAAGGCCAAAAAGGACGGCCTTTAGTCCCTGAAGCCATCTTTCCGCATAGTGTTCAAGCGTGCTCTGACGCTCGAACAAATCTTCCGCTGAAATTAAGACGGCATCCTTTTTGCGCAGCTTGTGGAATCAAGACGCATGTAAGGGTAGAATACCCACCAGGAAAACAGATGCGCGCTCGAAGACAATTCAACTCTCGAATTGCATGCGCCGTCGCAGCGTTTGCATTGTTCCTGAGCCCGGGGGCCCTCTACGCTCAAAGTTGCGCGCTTTGCTACCAGAGCGCCTCTGCGTCCGGCCCGAAGTTTATTCAGGCCCTCAGGCACGGCATACTAATCATGTTCTTTCCGCCGCTCTTGATTATGGGCGCGATCTTATTCTGCGCATATCGCAAGCGCTACCAATTCAACGGCGGCGACTCCGCTTCGCCGGAAGATTACGGGCTCGGCGCTCACTCCTCATCCATCTGAGCGATCTGAGCTATGTTCTTCCGGCGCGAGAATACGAGCCCGAGCCGCAGCAACATCCCTCAGTGTCATCCTGCTGGTTGCGCTCGCGCTGCGCCTCGGTCGCGCCTGGGAGGAGCAGCGGAGAATATGGAGGGGCTTACAACGCAGCGGTGAATCTCCAGCACAATCCTACCAGCACGGATACGACCGTGCAGATTGGCCCGCCGAAGACGGCATAATTTCAACACCGCTTGAGCCCCTGAAGCCACTAGCACTGGAACTATTCCGCAGTAAGCCGCTCACGTCGCGCATGTGCAGTAACTCTTTTTCAGGTAAGATGTTCTGAACAATTCCAGGGGCGTAGCTCAGTGGTAGAGCAGCGGCCTTTTAAGCCGAAGGTCGTGGGTTCGATCCCCACCGCCCCTACCAACCATCTTTCTTTCAATGCTTTAAGCCTCCACTCCTGTTCCAATCGGAACATTTGTTCCAATTGACCGTTTCGCAATGCGCTCCATAGAGTCGCGCTGCGACTGCGGAATAACGTGAGCGTAGATCTTTAGCGTCGTTCTAACGTCAGCGTGCCGCATCTGAGTCTGCAGCACGGTGATAGGTTCGCTCTCGGCCAACTCCGTTGCTAGGCCGTGCCTGAATGCGTGCAAACCAACATTCTCGGCAGAGATGCCTAGCTCGCGGAGGATCGGCTTTAGTCCTGAGCGGACCACGTTATTTCGTGACCTGGAAAATCCGTTTTTGCGTGGAGCAGGGAAGAGAAGTTGATTTGGATTCTCTTTCCAGTGGTTCTCCAGATAGTCGCGGAGCATTGCTTCCAGGTCAGACGGCATCGGAAGCAGGGCCACAGACTTCTTAGTTTTGGGTTGACGGACCATCCTTGTCAGATCATCCGCGGACTTGTTGACACGAATCGTCTTTCGGCGAAAATCCAGATCGGGCACCGTCAAAGCCATCAACTCGCCCGCCCTGGCGCCCATAACCGAGGCCAAGGCGAACATCGTCTTGTAAGGCTCTTTTGCGGCTCCTACGATCAGGCCTACCTGTTCACTCGTGAAGAAAGCCTGCTCTGGTGTCTCAGGCTCTCTCACCGTTAAATCAGAGAAAGAAACCGTACTTGTTCTCATTCCAGACTTTTTCGCATAACGCAGCACGGCAAAGATCGTCTCCAAAACGTTGATGATGGTCTTAGGAGACAAATCGTTTTGCAGACTAGTAGCGAAACGCTGAAACGAGGAACATCCAAAGCGTGTGGCGCTTCTTTCCCGAAGACTGGCAGAACATGAATACGGAGGTAGCTTTCCCGCTGCCGCACCGTTGCCGGCGAGAGCTGCGGAGCCACGTCCCGTTTCCATGCGTCAACGGCGTCTTGAAACGTTTCACCCTTGATGGGGACGGGAACGCTTCCACGACGACGATTGATTTCTGCCATGAACAGATCGTGTTCTCGGCGAGCGGCACGTTCGGACAGGGCATTGAGATCGCCAATCAGATGACGAGCACGCTCAGTCGTGATCGTCCCATCAGGCTTCTCAACGTCCATGTAAAACAACGTGTACGCTTTGCCGTTTTGCACTTGAAAACTACCCTTTTGAAACCGCCTCTTAGGCACTGGGCCTCTCTTCCGGCCTGTGCCCTCTAAGTGCGTTGCGGTAGCGATTGTAGTAAGCGGGCAGTCTGACAGTCCACGAGTTTTTGATGAAGGCGTTAGCACCGAGCTGTTGGACATGACACGCGATTACCTGCTTGGTTCAATCTGACCTGCTTGCCTTATGTGTTCCTGCGGTCTTCCCTTACGGTTCATGGCTGGGCCCGCCTGAGAGAGATGGGCTTCTGTTGGCGGGTTGCGAGAGAGTCGATCCAAGTTGCAACTCGGCTTGCGCCTTGGTGACCGTGCGCACGGCATAATCCTGTGGATTGTGTTTGTCGTCTGCGCGGTAGTCGGCGATGCGCTGGATCACGACTTCGGGGTCGTCGCCGCGAGCGAGGGCGCGCTTCGCGTAGGCCCAATCGTGCTCGGATTGGCTTTTGTGGTCACTGGGGACCGTCCGTGGGCGTTCTTGATCGTCGTTTAGATGTCGGGGTGTTTCGGGTGAATCTTCATGGATAGTGAAATCGCGGAGCGTGTACACCGCATCGCTTTCCTGGCGCGCTTGTACGATGAATTCCTCGGGAAGTTTCCGATTGGCGAATCCCGGCACGCGAAGCACGCGCGTCGAGTCTGTCGCTGCCATATCACCGCCGAATTGATTGGCGAGGCTGTGCAGTAAAGATTCCGCCTCATCCTGACTGAATCCGCTAACTTTCCATACGACCTGGTGCTTGCCGGGAGAGGTATCGAGGACAAAGTTTGGCGCTGGCACTGAAGGCGAATTTCGAATCGCTTCGAGAGCCTCGTCACCCTTTCTGTCGAGGTCGAGATAGACGTGGCGGGCTACATCGGTCAGGAGTTGGTAAATCTGACGTTGGCGCAGGATCTCTAGGTGCGCGTCCGGCTCATCAAGTAGAAGAACTGAGTTAGGGTTAGCGTACATATAGGCGAGCAATAATAACGTCTGTTGCAAACCTCGGCCGGAGGATGACAGATCGAGTCGAACATCTTTTTCGAGGTAAGTCATTTCCAGTTCTCCTCGCTCCGGGATATAGCGAGGAGATTCGAGCACTGAACCGAAAAGCTCCTGTATTTGTTCAACGAGTCTATTCCACAGCTCTGGCTTATTAGCGTGGATGACATAGCACAAATTCCTGAGAACCGCTGCCGTCTGCCCCTCCCCCACTCGGACATTGATGGCCCCTTGGTCGAGTCGGGTTTCATTAGCCGCTAAGCCAGACATGGGCGGTAGAAAGGCAACAAGCACGTTCATCGCGTCTTGAGGTATAGACATCCGTCTCCCTGACGCGTCCTCGGGAACACGGAGGAGACGACAGGAGAAGGACTCCTCGTTTGCGTAATCAAATTCCAAGCCACACCTTCCAAGGCTTGTCATTCGTAACGCCCTCAACGATGATGTCAACTCTGACGTTCTTAGTAACTTGGCCTGTCTCGTCCTTCTTTACGTCTCTGACATGAAGATTCCTCCAAAGTAGTTTCGCATCGGGGACTGGAACTGCCACTAGATCCCGACGGTTAATCGTGACCCCCGGTCTCTTCTCAGGGAGACCCTTCCCCTTTTCTTCTTTCATTCCATCTGCTGAGTCCCACCTGCCACAATGCGAGGGCCTGCAGCGCGGATGTCTTCCCCGAATTATTCGGGCCTATAAAAACAACAGGATTGCCAAGATCAACATCAACGCTTCCAAAGCGCTTAAAATTTCGAATTTTGATCTTGGTCAGCATCAAAGGGTAAGAAATCCTTGGGCGGTGAGACTGGCTGTAGTGCGGCCCCATACATATTGACCGGAGAGGAAGCCCGAGACGGTGTCGAAACTGCCGCCTTGGAGGACCGCCACGCCATGAAATCCCGGCGCAGTGTTTCGTTCCGTGTTCACCTCAATCACGCCGCCGAGCTTTTGGCCGAATTCGGCGGGAATGCCCGAGGCGTAAATCTTCATGGACTCGACGTTGTCGGCGTCGACGGTGGGAGCGAATGCCGGCGAGCGGTTGTCATAGACGGGGAAGCCGTTGACTATGAACTGAGTGTCGTACTCGGATTCGCGCGGGTGCAGGATGCCGTTGGCTTCGAAGGTCCAACCTGGCTGCATGGCCACCAGGTCGAGAAGCCCGCGGCCGGGGAGTCCGGTGGGACGTCCCTTGATCTCCTCGGCGCCGACATAGTTGGCGGCGTCCGCTCGATTGGGATCGATGAGAGTATCTGATTCCTTGACATCGATCGAAGTATGAAGCGACTCGAGGCTCATTGTGACCGAGTGGGCTTGCGGCGATGAAGAGCGGATCTCGATGAGTTCGGACGATGGGGCGAAACCGGAATAAGACACCAGCAAACGGTAAAAGCCAAACGGAAGGTTCTTGAAAGTGTAGTGGCCGTCGGATGGCAGGTCGATCTTTCTTTGAGTGCTGGTGGCGCGGTTCACCAATTCGACCGAGGCGGGAAGAGGAAATCCTCCATCATCCTTGACGCTGAGACGGAGTTCGCCGGTGTCGCTTTGGGCTAAGAGACGGAGGCTACAAAGAGCGAGAGTTAGGAAGCGGGCGAGCCTGTAGTCCATCCGGGGTGTCTGTTGAGAAATCCCACGCGGAGGCGTTTTGTTCAGTGTTTTTTGATCCCGACCCCGTCATGTTCCAGTGCGAACTGACGAGCGTGCAACGAAGGAATCGGCGAGCATCGATAAGACCCAGGTCCAGCCTTCCTCGTGCCGGTGTCCCATTTCGTCGTCTGGTACACCGGAATGGCGCAAGGTGACATGCGTTTGGTCTCCGCGCTGCTCGAACGTGACCGCGACAACGGATTCGATACCCTGGGTCGCTTCAGACATCCAGGTGTACTCCACTTGGCGAGGGCGTTCGATCCGAAGGAAGCGCCCATAATGCGGCCATCTTCGTCCTTCGTGCATCACGGCAAAGTAGAAAAGGCCGTCCGCCACCGGGTTCAGGATTACGCGCTCGGCGCCGAACCACGGTCCCCCGGGACTCTTGGGGTCTATCCAGACGTCGAATACGTTCTCCACTTGCGCAGGAAAGGAGTGGGTGACGGTAATATCGATGAGCTTCATTGTTATTTCTCCAGTTTTGCGGCAAAGAACCGATCGAGTCGATCGAGGCGTCCGGTCCAAAATCGCTCATATCTTGTGAGCCAGCGCGCCACATCGCGGAGGGGTTCGGCGGATAATTCGAGCGTGCTCTCGCGTCCGCGACGAGTACGCCGCACCAGTCCGGCGCGCTCCAGCACCCGGACGTGCTTGCAGACGCCCGTAAGTGACATCGAGAACGGTGCAGCGATATCGGAGATGCGGGCTTTGCCGCGCGCGAGGCGATTGATGATGGCCCGTCGCGTGGGGTCGGAAATTGCCACCATGACGTGATCCAGGTTGTTCGCCATGATACTGAACCTATTGGTTCACTATTGCACGGGTAGAGCCGGCTGTCAACTGCTCTTGAGGTCCTCTAGATGGCCCGGCCTTGCGTTCACATTGGTGTGAACGCGGCACGCAGGAGTGCATGTGCCACGAGCTTAAACCCTACTCGAACTGGAGTAGAAGCGGAGAACAAGCGAGGTTCAGAGTCGAGCCGCTAACCGCTGTTTCTTTCGTCGCTCGCGCAAGTCCATTGTGGAAACGCGATATCATAAAATCACGTCAAGAGCAGGCACCGGTCGGCGCTCCGGAAGGGCACCAAGTCGGCGGTTCCCCTTGCAGACTGCGCGATCGGCAACCTCCAACAATGGCTGATCGGAACCTACCACGGAGTGAGCAAGGAGCAACTCCAGGTGTACCTGGACGAGTTCGTCTTTCGTCACAACCGGCGAAGGCAGCCGATGGCCGCATTTCAGACTCTGCTCGGCCTGGGTTCGGTTAAACCGCCGACTCCCTATAGGCAAATCCGTGGCGCAGCCGACATTCCGCGCCCCTGAAACGCTCCCCACGATTCCACAACCTATTGTGGCTTGCTGAGACAACCGGATAAGCAGGAGTCGCCTAGTGTTTACTGAGCTTGAAGCGGATAGCGCCTGTATCACGGCGCAACCGGTACGCTACTTGGCGGGAAGCGCACTTCAACACGTAGCGCGTCATGCGGCCAAGTGGAAGTTGCCTGTCAGGGGATACCGTACGGGACTTACTTTGCTTTCGCCACGATGGACTCAAGGGCCGCCGCGTTTTGTACCATGGTGCCATTCAGCAGAATCGGCTCTGGCAGCGTGTCGCCCCAGCGTGCTCCCGGCGGATACGCCGCCATCAAATCCCACAAGAACCCTTTGCCTTCGCAACAGTCGGGATGAAGCTTGCCGGAGGTCTCCGCTTTCTTGATCGCCGCCGCGAGAAGATGATCGGGGTCCCAAAATTGCCGCACCCGGCGATCGTTGAGCCGACGCAGCACACTCGTACCCGGCGCACTCCAATCGGTCGGAAGAATCGGCTCCCACACCGCGAACACGACCACCGAGCGTTTGGGGTGACTTCTTAAGAATCGTCTCGACTGCGGAAGACCCCCGCAGACAAGTCGGTCAAGTTGGGGAAAGCAACAGAATCACGCGCAACTCGGCCGACGTCCGGTTGAATTCCGATTGCAGCGCGGAAAGCGTCGAGCTGTTCATTTCCACGAACGGCGGTTGACCGCGGGGACGTGTCCCGTTCTCGTGAAGTAAACGCCGCCGAGAACCGACACCACGACCGCCGCGAGAATTATACCAGGTGCGCTTCATGGGCCTCTATTGCAGAGCCGCCAGCAGCGCCGCGACTTCTTGGGGAAAGATCACGACGGCGAGCACGATGGCCGCCGACAGTCCGAAACACACCAGACTTAGACGGCTACGCCGCTGACAACTTTTTCCGCTCCGGTACATCTGAAAAGCACTCATGCCGAGCAGGATCACCGCAAAGCCAATCAGCCACGGCCGCAAGCGTTCCAGCGCGACACTCAATCCCAGCGCGCCCACCGCCCCGGCGATGCCGAGCGGCAAACAGCACGCCAGCGTTGCTAGTGCGCTCATTGCAGCGGCCATTGGAGTCAGTTTGTCGGTGACGCGCATTATCCCCCCTTTGCTTCCCGCACTGCCGCCCGAATCCATTCTGGAGGTGGCACGCCGGCACGACGGCCGCCGTCGATATAGGTGCGGCACATCATTCCGAAAGCGCGAACCACGCGCGCCGCAGGCTCGACATCCTGCCCGTCGACTCGAATCGACGGTGAACCGAGAAAGCCGACTTGTTGCGCGGTGGCCGCATCCTTCACCTCGACTTCAACCATGTCCGCGTGCGTTCCCTCTTGCTGGAGCACTGCGCGCACGCGATCGACAGCCGGGACATGATTCGGGCAACCCGAAAAATAGAGAATTTCAACCTTCATGCTTTTTCCTTTGCGGTCGGGATTTCGTGATTGCCTCCAGAACCGGGCAGGAGTCCTGATGCTTCGATGGTTGCCGGAGGGCCGTGCGGCATTGCCGCAAAGCACCGGCCAGCGCCGTTTCCATCCCCTGTAGCTCCGCAATCTTGCCCCGGACGACCGTCAGCTTTTGCGCGATCAAATCGCGGACGTCCTTGCAAACCTCATGGGGGTGACGCTGGATCGAAAACAGCTCCCGGATTTCGTTGAGCGAAAACCCGAGCCGTTGCGCCTTCTGGATAAATTCGAGGTCGGCAATTTCCCGCTCTTCGTAAAGCCGATAGCCGCCCTGCGTCCGCGTAGGTCGCGGCAACAGCCCCGACTTTTCATAGAAGCGGATGGCATCGACGCTTAGGCCGGTTTTGTGCGCGACCTGGCCAATTTGAAGAGAGGCAGCACTCATCACTTCAAGCTTACAGTCTGGAGCTAACTCCAGAGTCAAGCCCTCACTGCATTAGCGCCGAGAAGGAAAGCGGCAGCCTCTGAGCGGCTCTCGAACAGCCCAGCTTCAACCAATTCGTCGAGTGCAGTTACAACGGCGTCTCCTACCCGGACCATCACAACGTAGCCACGAGGCTCCTCTCCGATGCAGTAGCGAGATGACCAAGTGAG
>CAVPUS010000017.1:0-332327 GCA_963709005.1 uncultured Acidobacteriota bacterium | reverse complement strand
TCTCGGGAAATCTGCTTGGCTCGAAAGGAACTGGATTACGGGAGCCCCCGTCATCGCCGCCCTAGCGCTTCTCTTGGTCAGCATGCCCAGTCACATCAACATCGGACTTCGCCATATTCTTCCCATTTATCCCTTGCTTGCCCTCATCGGCGGAGTCGCCGCTTGCCGCCTCTGGAACAACGCCAAGCCGAAACACACAGGACTCGCAGTCGTTCTAATCCTTTTAGCCTGGCAGGTGACGTCGTCGATTCGCGCCCATCCGGATTATCTGGCGTATTTCAATGAGCTCGCAGGTCAGCATCCTGAAAGAATTTTGATTGATAGTGATTTGGATTGGGGCCAGGACTTGCTGCGTTTATCCCCCGCCCTGCAGCAGAAACACGTCGAAGAAGTATCCATCGCGTATGCGGGCAGTCCGGAACTGGACCTGCACCAGTTTGGTCTTCCACCCTTCCGTGTGCTCGCCCCGCATGAGCCAACTTCCGGTTGGATTGCCATTAGCTTGCTGCGGCTCAAAATAGGCGGGCTCGGCCTTCCAGATGATGGCTTCTGGTGGCTCGAGGCTTACAAACCCGTATGTCTTGTTGGTCGGTCTATCCGGCTGTACTATGTGCCGGAGTTGACCCGTAAAACTACTAGAAAACCTTAGCGCCCTCGACGAGACGGCAGCGACCATTGGAACCGCGCATAAACTCTGCGCAGCTCAAGGGGCTCGACTGATTCTCGTGTATGTTCCTACGAAGTTCAGCGTATTTCATTCCTTCTGCCGGTTTCCCCAGGAATCCAAGTGCCGGGACTGGGTCGTCAGCGACCTGCCAGACCGCCTCCAGAAAGCGTTGGGATCAATTTCTCCTGAAGTCGGATATCTGGACTTGACTCCAGCCCTCATGAACGCTGTGAAAACAGGAACACTTCCCTATTACCCGGATGACGAGCATTGGTCGCCGGAAGGGCACAAGGTCGCCGCGGAAGCGATCAACGATTACCTCATTTCCACGCAGAAGCAGTCTTCACCGAACTGAACGCAGTAGGATCGCGCCAAAAGAGAGGCGAAACGTTGAAATCGAAATCACTCGCGGAGCCCCATTTCGTATAAGCAAACCTCTCCAGCGAACCGTTCGGACTTTCTTTGAACACGGCTGCTATCATAATGTTCGATCCGGAATTTTCCGGGCCTACGGGAGAAAGTGAAGATGAAGACCAAGCGGCTGCTCCTCGCGGCCATAGCCCTCGCATCCTTGGTGTACCTCGCGGGGCTCGTCTATTACGCGCAGGTGCGCCCCATTGATCCGGATGAGGGCTACTACCCGACGGCGGCAAGGCTGGTTTGGGAAGGCCAAACTCCCTATCGCGACTTCTCCTATCCTCAGGGCCCACTGCTCCCCTACGTCTACAGTTGGGTTTGGGCCGTCCATCCACAGTCGCTGGTGGCGATGCGATTCCTATCCGCGGCGTGCGGCGGGATTGCCATCTTCTTGTGGGGCGTATGCCTGATCTTTGCCAAGCCGCTCTCTCCCAAAACCGCGCTGGCGACTTTCGGTGTTCTGCTTCTGAATCCTTACTGGGTGTCGTGGAATGTCGTGATGAAGACCTTTGCCCTGGCGAACCTCCTGATGTCCATCGCGATGATCAGCCTCTACGCCGCCCTGCAATCGGAGCGAGCCAGGTGGTACTTTATCGGCGGCATGGCCATGGGCGCATGCGCGTCCGTGCGCATGCTCTACGCGCCATTAGTGCCTTGTGCCTTGGCATGGCTGCTCCTCCGGGAATGGCGCATGTCCAAGCCGCCCTTCCCTAAGACTCTTACATTCCTTGCGGGTACGATCGCCGGATTGCTCCCCATAATATTCAGTTTTGCCGGTGATCCGTCCGCATTCATCTTCAATAATGCCCGTTACCGCCATATCCTGCAGGGTCCCGCGAGCTTTCGTGAATCCATCTATATCCATTTGAAAGGCATTTATTTCTTGTTGCTCAACCCCTACTTCACCGCCGAAATGTTGCTGGCCTTGGTGGGCGTACTGAGCCTGCTGAAGCTTCGCAAGAAGCAAGAAGCTATTTACACCAGCCGGGATTATTCATATTTCAGCCTGGCTTTTCTGTTGCTCCTCGTCTACTCTGCGACGGCTTTCATTCCCATTCCGACCTTTGGCCAGTACTTCGATAGCCCGCTGGTCCCCTTCATTGTCTTTTTCGTCGCCGAAGGCTTGCGCATCATTCTTCAGGGCGGGAGAAAGAGGTTGGCCGTGTTGGCCCTGGTGGCCGCGGCCCTTTCTTTCCGCGATGTTCGCCAGGAAGTATCGGCATACGCGCATGTCCCCCATTTGCAGCTGTCATCGTACCGCAAGGTTGCGCAAGTGATCGAAGCCAATAGCCAGGCTGGCGATACGGTGCTCTCCGTCTGGCCCGGATACGTCTTCGAATCCGGCCGGCGAAACTTCCCCGGCGCGGAAAACGAATTCGCGTATCAGGTCGCCGTCCTGCTGACTCCCCAGGCGAGGGCTCGATATCATCTTGTCTCCAAGGACGAGATTATGAAGGCGGTGACTACCCGGGCCGTGCCCCTGTTTGTATCTACCCCTTACCCGTTTTACTTGGACATCACCATGTCGCCTGAGGAGCTGCGAGCGTTTGGAACCGCGTTAGATGCCAACTATTCGTTGGTGGACAAGGTTGACGAGGTCGGCATCTATCGGCGCCGTCCGAGCGTTGCGGCCGCAGATAGCTCCAGCCTGACCTCCAGATTCGCGCGTATTGACGATCATTGGTCGCCGGAAGGGCACAAGATCGCCGCGGATGCGATCAACGATTACCTCATATCGGCGCAGAAGCAGTCCTCACCGAACTGAAAGTTTCGGGACTAACACCGGACGCATCGTTGGGTGGAGCAGGGAATCCCTTTCTGTCCATTCCATCCGACTCTCGTCATTAGGCGCAGTTCGTTATTTGGAAGTAGTGCCGCCTGCTGTGTTGAGGTCTTTCAGGATCCACTCCCGCATCTGGTCCGCGATCAACGTGTTGGCTTTTCCGTTTGGATGATCGTCGAGCGGCGTTACCCAGAGCGTGATTTCCGGGCCGTGATTTCGCAGACCGTCAATCAAATCCAAGACCGGCACGTGCTCGGGTGCCAGCACATCCTTGATTTTCTGATGAGCTGCGGTGAATGGGTAATCGTTGTTGATTTGATGCAGCTCCGGGAGGATGGCTACAACGAGCTTCGTATTGTCATTCCGGGTTGCGGTTGCCAAATCCTTCAGCGCGGCTTTGCATGCCTGAAAACCGGGAAGGTCGTCGTTGTACAGTGACGAATAATACGTTTTCCAATCCGGCCGAGTTCCAAGACGCCTCAGCACTCCATCGAATCGATTCGTCAAAAAGGCGATCAGATAGGATCGGTCGATCAGAAAGCCTTTCTTCTCCACCGGTACCGGCTCGGGGTCATTGATAAAATAAACGAGAATGACCAGGTCCGGATGGAAATCGCGTCCGCGCGTCTCGTAATAAGTCACTTCCTGGACCGTATCGTAATTACCGACACCGGCGTTGATGGCTTCAAACCGTTCGATGCCGGGCACGTGCTCTGCGTTCAATTTTCGCTCCAGAATCTTCGCCGCCGTATCTTGCAGGGGATCGCCCCATCCGAATGTGGTCGAATCGCCAAGCAGCAGGATCCGATACACGCCGGAGGGCTTTGCCAGCGGGTATTCGTAATCCCGAAGCCCTTGTGAATTGATCTGCACTTCCGACCCCATCAGGAATGCGTGACCATTCGGCTTGTGCGCGAAGCTCAACTTCGGGTTATCGACTGGGCGCTTCAGCTGCGTAGCGTATTTCCACATCTCCATGGAAAAGTCCTTGCTATGGTAAAAAGCCACGCGAAGGGCGCCTTCTAGAAGAAGGGCCATGATGAGCAAGGAAAAGACAATTAGCGCCAATGTGGCTAGCCGGTTTCGATTCATTCAATCTCTCCGCAAGAAGCTCGCTGGAATCCTTCCCGTGTCGAGCCGTGCGATTCTATCTAGAATTTTGTGTCCTGCGTAAATTGTATGTCTGAAGAGAAGCCCACCGAAGGACAATTGAGGGTCCGGTTGCTTCTTCCGAAATCCAATCTCGACAGCCGCTTTCGCTCGGCTGCAATCCTCAAGAATGAGCTTTGTTTCAGAATCTGGGAAGTGCAAGTCCGAGACCAAACCTGCAAGTCCCTGTGGCACTCGCAGTTCTCGTTTTCCAGCTATACAGGCCCATCGTAAATAGATAATTCAGGGTCCCGCCTTGAAGTGGAAGGAACCTCCCAGTTGTGGGAAAACGTCTGCCCATATTATCCCAAGTGGGGGTGATTGTTTGAAGGACAAACTTGACGTAATTTGATTAATTCCTTCCTTTTCATAGCATTACCTCCTAAGCTGGTTGGGTACGGAATTGCAATATTTGGGCGAGTAATCTAATTTTGATGTAGGGAGATCCTTATGGGTTTTTTGCGGACAACAGGCCATCGCTTCGGAATCGCCGGAGAACTGTTCTCCTTTTTCTGGGCTAACAAGCGCTGGTGGATGGTGCCGATGCTAATCACGCTCTTCCTGTTCGGAGCGCTGGTGATTTTAGCGCAGAGCTCGGCAATCGCTCCGTTCATCTACACTCTTTTCTAGGCGGCCACTTTGATAGAAAAACTCAAGAAATTCTGGGCGGGCTATAAACGGATCGCCCATAAGATCGGCGACTTTCAGGCACGCGTTCTGTTGACGGTCATCTACGCCGTTCTCGTGCTGCCTTTCGGTTTGGCCGTGCGATTCTTTGCAGATTCTCTACACATCAAAAAGCGACCCACAAAATGGCTGGAGCATCCCCAGGAAGCCATCGATCTCAAATGGGCTCGTAGCCAAGGCTAGATGAATATCCTCGGAATTTCCTGTTATTACCATGACGCAGCCGTCGCACTCTTGCGCGACGGCCAACTCGTCGCTGCCGCGGAAGAGGAACGCTTCACCCGCGTGAAGCACGACTACAACTTCCCCAAGAACGCCATTCAGTTCTGTCTCGATACCGCCGGCCTTCAAGGCAAGGATATTGATTACGTCGCATTTTTCGAGAAGCCGTTCCGAAAATTCGACCGCATCCTGATGACGGTTCTCCAGACCTATCCGCAATCCTACAAAGTCTTCCGCGAGTCGATGATCACCTGGATGATCGACAAACTCTGGGTGGGGGCGACGATTGCGTCGGAACTGGGAATTCCGAAAGATCGAGTTCTCTTTTGCGAACACCATCTTTCCCATGCCGCAAGCGCCTTTCTGTGCTCGCCCTTTGATGAATCCGCGATCTTGACGGTCGATGGCGTGGGAGAGTGGGTAACCGGGACTTGGGGCACCGGCCGCGGCAATCAGATCGATCTGCGGAAGCAGATGGTTTTCCCGCATTCGCTCGGGCTTCTGTACAGCGCGTTTACCGCGTTCCTGGGCTTTGAAGTCAATGAGGGCGAATATAAGGTCATGGGGATGGCGCCGTACGGCCAGCCTCGCTATGTCGACAAGGTTTGGAAACTCATCAAGCAGGATGACGACGGCTCCTTTTACCTCGACATGGATTATTTCTGTTTCCATCACTCCACGGACAAAACCTACACCCATCGTTTCGTCGAGTTGTTCGGCGAGCCGCGTCCACCCAAGATGTTGTTCTTCACGGCCGACTCCGGATTTCCTACTTATTTTGGCGAGCCGCCGGCGAACTTTAACGAGCTTTGCAAATTGAACCAGCATTATGCGGATATTGCCGCAAGCATCCAGAAGGTGACAGAAGAGGTGTTGCTCGGGATGGCGCGGCACATCCAAAAAGAGACAGGGATGAAGCGGCTGTGTATCGCCGGCGGAGTAGGTCTGAATAGCGTCGCCAATCATAGAATCCTTCGTGAGACCCCTTTCGAGGAACTATTTATCCAGCCTTCGGCCGGAGACGGCGGTGGCGCGCTTGGCGCGGCGCTGTGGGCGGACAACATGTTGCTGGGGAACCCCCGGCGTTTTCGGATGGACCATGCTTACTGGGGAAAGAGTTATGACCCATCCGAAATCCGTGAGTTTCTCGACCAGAATCGAATCCCCTATAAGTATGTCGAAAACGACGACCGGCTCATGGATCAGGTGGTCGATCACCTGCAAGGTGGCAAGGTCATAGGCTGGTTCCAGGGCCGTTTCGAGTGGGGACCGCGCGCACTTGGAAATCGCAGCATTCTTGCCGATCCCCGCAACCCTCAGATGAAGGATATCGTCAACACCAAGATCAAATTCCGCGAACCCTACCGTCCATTCGCTCCGTCGGTGCTGGCCGAATGCGCGGAGAAGTATTTCGATCTGCCCAACGCCGTCCATCATTATCCGGCGCGCTACATGCTGTATGTGGTTCCGGTGCGGACCTGCAAGCAAAGTCAGCTGCCGGCCATCACTCACGTGGACGGAACAGGCCGGCTTCAGACCGTATTTCGCGACGCGAATCCCCGCTACTATCAACTGATCGAAAGATTTGCGCAGGCGACCGGCATGCCGGCACTGCTGAATACGTCCTTCAATCTCAAGGGCGAACCCATCGTGACCACCCCGGCGAACGCATTCAGCACATTCTCAAAAAGTGAAATGGACACGCTGGTTCTGGGCAATTTCATCGTCGAGAAATAGCGGTCTCATCGAATGCCTCGTATAATCTCGCTTGAGGCCGGATTCTTGTAAGGAGTGGTATCATCCCATTCTTGAAATCAGGAAATGCGCGCCGGGCCTTGCTTGTTCTCCTCTCCTTTATTTTCGCTCTGTTCCTGCTTGAATTTCTTGCATTGATCAAGGCCGTAAATTACGAGCACGTCATCGGGCCCTCTTCCTATGATTTGTTTGCCAAAACAAACAAGGGTGATCCGGAGTTGTTGCACGTTCACCCTCCGCATTCTCATTTCAGCGGTGAATTTCGCGGTGGGAACATTACGACCGGATACCGCGTGCCACCCTCCGATATGACTCTTTACCGATGGGACGTGAATTACGATCAAAACGGCTTTCGCAATGATACGGATCTGAAGAGCGCGGACATCGTGGTGATCGGTGATTCCTTCGTCGAGGATATGACGACCCCTACTCCGCGGTTGATGACGTCTCTCCTGGGCAATCTGCAAGGAAAGGTGGTCGCGAATCTCGGACAGTACGGTTACGGCCCGCTGGAGGAACAGGCTGTTTTAAGACGTTATGGATTGCCACTGCAGCCGCGAACCGTGGTTTGGATGTTTTATGAGGGCAACGACCTGGGGGATGTGGTCCACTACCACAAGGCGACCGCCGAACTGCGTAAGCCGCCAAGTTTCTGGCGGACCTTTTGGCATCATTCATTCACTTTCAACGCACTGGCGCAGATCTACGTGCAGTTCAAGCGTGTTTCCAAACCTTCAGGTGTAAAGCGCTCCGGCGTCATGCAAACGCCGGGCGGCGACAAGCTCACAGTCTATTTTGTCTATCCATCCGGACCCTTAAGCAAAACCGATCTCGGCGCTCTCGATGAAACAGCTCACACGCTGGCGGCGGCACGCAGTCTCAGCGCGGCTCAAGGGGCCCGGCTTCTTTTCGTATTCATACCGACGAAGTTCAGGGTGTTCCATGGATTTTGCCAGTTCCCTCCCCAGTCCGAGTGCCGCAACTGGACGGTGAACGACATGCCAGAGCGTCTCGAGACAGCAATGAAATCGATTTCCCCTGAAATCGAATTCCTGGACCTCACTCCCAAACTCATCGATGGGGTCAAAAGTGGCGTGCTCCCGTTTCATGTGGATGACGATCATTGGTCGCCCGAGGGGGGCAAGATCGCCGCGGATGCGATTAACGACTATCTCGTGTCCTCGCAGAAAAAGTAATGGAGAACTCGACTCGAGTGCGGTCAATCAAAAGATGCTAAAGAAAATCTGCCTAGCCGCCGGGACATGCGTTCTCTTCTTTCTGCTGTTGGAAGGTCTCTGCAGCACTCTCTTCGTCGTCCACGAATTGTGGGCCCCGGAGCAACACAGAACTCTATCCGGACCGTCGGTGCAGTACGACCCGGAGCTCGGGTGGGTCAGCGTTCCCAACTATTACGAGAAGAACTATTACGCCCCGGACACCGACTTGCGGACCAACTCGCGGGGGTTTCGAGCGGACAAAGAGTTCACGCAGCAGGTTCCTTCCGGCAAGCTCCGGGTGATCTGTTCCGGAGATTCGCAAACTTATGGCGACGGCGTGGCGAACGAGCGCACCTGGTGCCAGAACCTGGAGTCGATTAACGATCGAATCCAGGCGGTCAACATGAGCGAGACCGGATACGGAGCCGACCAGATGTACTTGTGGTACAAGCGGGAAGGCGCCGGATTGGACCATGACGTTCATGTTTTTGCCGTCGTAACCGACGACTTCCGGCGCATGGCTTTTAACGTTGTTGGCGGGTACGGGAAGCCGGTGTTGAAGTTGCGGAATGGTGAGCTCACCGTAGAGAATGTTCCGGTACCGAGAAGGTCGCATATTCTGCACCTGTTGGCGCTCAAGCCCAATCCATTAAGGGAGTTCAGATCCCTCGCCGCGCTCGTATGGCTTGCAGGGCGAGCAATGCCTGTTCAAGACACCGCGTTCGCGAACGGCCCCACGGAAGAGCAGAGCCAGATCCTCGACAAAATGTTCGAAAATCTTCAAACGATCGAAAAGCAAAAAAACAGCGTCCTCGTTTTGCTCTACATACCCAGCAGGGTGTCTGACTACGAACCGGGGGGACCCTCGCCCGCGTGGCGAAACTGGATTCAAGCGGAATCCACGAAGAGGGATTTCGTCGTTGTTGATCTCGTCGATGACTTCAAGAAATTGCCGGTGACGGAGAAGGACGGAATGTTCATCTGGCCGGGTTCCACGCAATATTTTGCCGAAGCTCCAGGCCACTTCGACGATCAAGGGCATGAGTGGGTTGCGAAAGAACTCTATGCCAGGCTGATTGCGATACCTCAGGTGGCCGAAAAGCTTGGCCTGCATTCCGACGGTCAAGCGGCCAAGGAGAGCAAGAACATGAGCTCCCGAAACGGTAACGCGGCTGGAGCGAGGGAATGAGTCCTCAATTCGAGTACGGTCAGAGAAAAGATGTTTAAGAAATTCTGTCTAGCCGTTGGATCGTGCGTGCTCTTCTTTTTGCTTCTCGAGGGCTTCTTCAGCAGTTTGCTTGTTGCCTACGAAATGTGGTCCCCGCAACGCCGGACCATGACCGGCCCGTCGATGCAATACCATCCGGAGCTCGGCTGGGTCAGCGTTCCGAATTATTACGATCAGAATTATTTTGCCCCGAACATCTATTTGCGAACAAACTCACGCGGATTTCGAGCCAACGAGGAATTCACGGAGCGAGTTCCCCCGGGCAAGCTCCGAATCATCTGCTCCGGGGGCTCGTTCGCATTCGGGGAAGGCGTGAGCAACGATCGCACGTGGTGCCAGGATCTGGAAACGATCGATGATCGATTCCAGACGGTCAACATGAGCGAAAGCGGATACGGCGCCGACCAGATGTACTTGCGGTACAAGCTTGACGGCGCCGTGTTGGACCACGACATTCATGTGTTTGCTTTTACCACCGAAAACTTCAGAAGCATGCCCCTTACGGTTTATGTTGGGCATGGAAAGCCAGTGTTGAAACTGCAGAATGGAAAACTCGTGACAGAGAACGTCCCCGTGCCGAAGGAACCTCGCGTCCTGACGTGGTTAGGCACCAAGCGCGTCCAGCTCAGAGAGCTAAGGTCTGTGAAGCTGGTTGGGCCGTTTGTCGGACACGCAGTGTCAGCCAAAGACGCCTTTTCGGATGGCCCTTCGGAGGAGCAAAGTCAGATCCTCGACGCGATGCTCGAAGATCTCCAGACGATCGAGAGGGGAAAAAATAGTGTCCTCGTCCTGTTTTGCCTACCCAGCAAGTTGCATCACTACGAGGAGGACGGACCCACGCCGGCCTGGCGTAATTGGCTTCGCGCGGAGTCCGCGAAGAGGGACATCCTGTACATTGACCTGATCGACGACTTTCAGAAGCTGCCGGTGACAACGAGGGACGGGATGTTTATCTGGCCCGGTTCGCTGCAATATTTTGCGGAAGCTCCCGGCCACTACGACGATCAAGGGCACGAGTGGGTCGCAAAGGAACTGTATGCCAGATTGATTGCAATCCCTCAAGTCGCGGAGAAGCTAGCTCTGCATTCTGACGGTCAAGTTGCCAAGGCGCGCGCGGGCCCGAGCGGTCCAAGCGCTGACGTTCATGGCCTATCGAAGTGAGTTTCCTCAGCTAGAAGGGTGAAAACTCGAACCCTCGGTTTCCATATGCCCACCGCGGTCGTTTCTTAACTCCGGCGCGAGCCAGATGATTGCCAACGCCAGGGCAAGCAAGACGAATGTGACCAATGGCCATGCCCAATTCACCGGCACGCCTGCGTCGCCCAGACGGATCATCCAAGGCAACTGAAATTTCCTTCGCCAGAGTGTGCTCAGGGCCAGGCGAACGTCGTTTCGGTGCGCGGCGGCAATGATCAGGCTTTGCACGCACGACAAAGTTGCGATCACCCACTGCACAATCCGCGGCAGGGCCTGAGCGGCCTGGAGGGCGAGTAGCGCCAGCGCAGGTACTACCGGCACAAGATAGCGAAACCCCGTCGATGGTTGGAGCCAGGAGTACCGGTTCGCCGCGCAGAACAGCACAAACAGCGCGAAATAGGTAAAAAGAATCCTCGTTTCCCGCTGGGGGATCCGGTACCGGACACGAGTTGTGAACGGGGCCGCAAACGACAGGATCAGTGCAGGACAATAGACGAAAAGTCCAAACCGCGGGTCGAAAAAATTGGCCCACATGAGTGCCGGCGACGGCCAGTCGAACCCGCGGTACCCCTGCGAAGTCGGAGCCGTGGGAGGCATGTAATGCTGTGAAGGCCTGTAGAACGAACCGAAAGCCCATGCCTGATAAACCGCCAGAGCTGCCACAGCCGGAACAATTCCTGCCGCATACGCAGCCATGACGCGCCACCTTTGCGCTCCCGGCAGCCCCGCGGAACGCAGCCACACATAAAGTGCGGCTACTGCAACCACGACCACGCCGCTGTAATCGCATAGAACAGCATATCCGGCGAGCAGGCCCGCCAAGGCCGCGCGCAACGCGTGAACTGGGCGGTCCTTCGGATCCCAGAGCAGGAGCAAAGCAGTGATACCGGCGTCACCGACCAGCAGATTGTGATTCAAGTATCCCGTGCGGAAAAGAACCGGCGTGCCAAGGCCATAGAGGATGGCCGCTCCGGCCGAATGGGCAGCCGGCACGCCCGCTTCGGTCAAGCGGGAGCAAAGATAGGCGGCCGTCCCAGCAGTCGCGGGAGCCATCACCAAGGCAACCGTCACGAATCCCACAAGGAGAAAATAGAATGCGCGACCCTCGGCCAGCGTGCGCCAGAAAAGATCCCCATCATCGCTCTTGCGATCTCTCCGGGGCAGTTTTTGATTCCACGCGTCCACGCGGGTCAAAAAAGGGCGGAGCAGAACCAGCGGGACGGCTCCCGTCAGTGATGCTCCGGGATTGTTGTTGATGTACGCGCCTCCCCCGGGACCGCGAAAGATATCTTCCGTCCACCCGAGATAACGCTCCACGTTCAGGCTGCCGCGCTCAGCGAGCGCCACCGCCGGAAAATGTTCGCGGACGATGTAAGGGGCCCAGAAAACGGTGTAGACGAGCCAGCACGTCAGGAAAACCCGCCACGTCCATGCGCGATTGCCGCGCGAGTTTCCATCAGAAACCGCTGGGATCAAAACTTCACCATCGTCGCGAAAGTCAATTTAGAAAGCCTCTTCGGCGATCCGCGTCGCGTTGGCCATGAGTGTAAATGTGAGGTTCTTGGCGGGGAGATCCGGGAAAGTCGAACCGTCAGCAAAATACAGATTCTCGACATCATGGCTGCGGCAGTGCTTCGAGGATGTAAACGGCGCGGGTTTGTCGCTCATCGGCACCGTTCCAGCATAGTGCACACTCGCTCCCATCGGACGAACATGCACGGTGTGTGATGGAGCGAAGCAACCGAGCTTCCACAAGATCTTTCGAAACGTCGAGATGGTGCGTTTCAGCCGCTCGGGTTCCGCGCTGTCTGGCCGGTAGTGGATGGCTAGTCGATGCGGCGTGGAACCGACGTCCAGCGTAACGTAATTCTCCTCTCGGCGATGGTCCGGTGAATTGATGTTCACCATACCCAGCGCGCCGTGAACATTGCGGAACGCCGAGACACTCGTCCCCAGGTCGAAGGGAAGCGTCTGCACGAGGGGGTGGATCAGGGCCGTCTTCAATGTGGTCACCAGGCCGTGAATATACTGGCCGGTGTTTTGCATCTGCACCGCAATGGCGACTTGATGATATTGATAGCTGTCTGGATTCCAGCGTCGGCCCAGCATCCGCAGATTCACAAAAGGCATAAGGATCTGGCGGTTGTCCATCACACCGTGGAGTTCCGGCGCCTTTCCGCTTTCCCGGTAGATCGATTCAAGAAAGATTTTAGCCGAGCAAAGTGTTCCAGCGGCTAGCACCAGGGAGTCGGCCGCGAATTCACGAGCCTGTCCATCCGACGAGAGAGCGACGACGCTGCGCACTCTGCCCACAGTGTCCATCCGGAAATGATCCACGTACAGTCCCGAAACATATTGGAATTCCGGATAGGTCCGGCACTGGGCGAGTGTGATGGATGGTGTGTAGAACGCCTGTGTCGGGCATCCCCAAAGGCAGCGTCCCAGATAGCTACATTGTTTGCGGTCGCCCAGATCGCGACTGAGTGTGGCCACTCGGGCGCGGCCGATAAGGCATCCGAGTTTTTCGTTCAGGTAGCTGCGGTGTCGTTTGTAGGTGTTGAGCAGGACCGCTGAGTGCTCGTCAAGTTCGAGCGGCTCAATCAGTCCGCCGTGCAGCGGGAAGACAGCGGCCATATCGTCGTCGGCACCGGTGATCCCGATGTGAGCCGACACTTTCGCGTAATACGGCGCAAGCTCTTCGTAGGCAAGAGGAAACGAGCTCAATTCCCTTTGATTGAACGGATAGCAACCACCCGTCCATGCTTCGGCCAAGCCGCCGGCCGCGAACGAATACAGCGGCGAGAATCCACTTGCATCAAACTGGAATTCACTCCGAGATCGAAAGACATGTTCCTTTGTCGGCGGAAACGCATAGTATTCGCCGGAAGCGCCGGGCAACACGAGCGATTCATACTGTTTTCCCAGAAAGTAGCCGATAGGGTCCGGCAGATTCCGTTTCAGCCCATTCAGATTGTCGCTGGGACGCACTGCATCTTGTCCGGTATAGCCTACGTCCAGCATCAGGACGCGCCTTCCTTTGCGCAGCGCGGCCAAAGCGAAATGAACGCCGCTCGCGCCGGAGCCGACGACGACGATCGGGTCCATCAACGCTCCACCGTCGCCACAGGTCGGCGTCCCGAAGAAAGCACTATACCCAGGCGGACAGGGGTGAAGATCACGAAGGAGACGATTAGGGTGAGCGCATACTGTGCTGCTCCCCATCCGAGTCGAATGACGGCGCCGAGCGGCCCCCGGCCGTCTGCTCGGTCGAGCGTTTCAAAGCTGGGCGGCGCGCATTCTAACAATGCCAGCGTGAGCACGAGCTTCTTGCGCACCGTGGAATTCTTGCGGAACACGCTCGCGTAACTGTCCGCCACGCGAGCCCAGAACGGACCCCTCGCGGACACTCCTACCAGAAACTGGTCAAAGCGGTCGAATTTCAGGGCTTCCATGACATCTGATTTTTGGTGAAAGTCGAGGTAATGCTCGAGAACGTAGGGAGTCGGCGCTTGCCCGATTAAAAATCGCGTGTAGGTGCGACACTCGCGTTCAAGCTGGACTTTGTTCATTGGCCACCGACTGAAGCATTTCGTCGACGCTTTTCATTTTGACTTGCTGCTGTCCAACCCACGGGTCGGGGTCGATGGTCCCGGCGTTCCAAAAAGAGGCCAATTGGCCGGCCGTGAAAGGGAGAAGCGGTCGCAAGAACGGTTCCATCCAGCCGAGGCACGCCGCAATCGGGCGCGCGGGCAAGTGTATTACCGGCGATCCTCGGCCACCTTGCGCACGGCGGATACTCAGCAGGAGATCTTCGATGCTGAGCACTTCAGGGCCGCCGATTTCAATAGTTTGACCTTCGAATCGATCGTCCTTGAGGATCGCTGCCAGACACACTGCCAGATCGTCTATGAAAACGGGTTGTACTAAAGTGCGGCCATCTCCAAAGACCAGCACGATCGGAAGGCCAGCTAAACGCGAGAGACTAATCAGACCTGGGGCGTTTTTGCCAAGGATAAGAGTCGGCCTCACGATGATCCAACGCAGCCCGCTCTTCGCTACGATTCCCTCCGCCTGTTCCTTGGACTGCGCATAGGGATAGCGGGATTTATCAAGGAATTTCACCGCGATGGTACTGACGTGCAAGAAACGCTTTACGCCAGCCCGCCGCGCCTCGATCACAAGGCCCTCCGTGCCATCCCGGTTGATGCGCATATATTCGGCGGGAGCATGCTTGCCCGTTGCCGCTGCGAGGTGTACAACCGTGTCGCAACCCGCTATCGCCCCCGCGTAACTTTCGCGATCGAGTAAATCGCCCTGGATGAACTCCACGTGTTCGGACGGGCAGTTGGCGGGCTTCCTTCGGCAAAGACAAACAATCCTTTGATTGCCATCCGCCACAAGACGTGACAGCAAGCGCCTGCCGAGGTATCCAGTTGCCCCCGTAAGAAAGATTGAGCCGGTCATTCTTAGCAACGTTCTGCTGGGTTGCGCGTCGCTCGCACAAGCATATTGGGCATGTTCAATGGAGGGTGCAGGTGATTCTGCGGGCAACTCCGCGGATTCCATTTCAGCTCCCGGAAGTAGAGGCCCAACACGTGCTCACAGTCTTGGGGGCCGAGAAAACCGGGAGGACACGATCGTGTGTTTCAGCGTCTTACGACCGCCGCGCCAGCTACTCGCCGGCTCCATAGCTGCCGTCGCAGCCGAACTACGCCTTTAATATCTTCCCAACCGGTTCGAAGGATTTTAACACGACTATCATCGTCCTCCACCCACAGCACGGGGACATCCTTGATCCGATAGCCATGTTTTTCAGCTAGGACGAGCAATTCAGTATCAAAAAACCAGGCCTGGTCTGCGACCTGAGGGACGATTGCGGCGACGGCGTTCCGGCTCAGAGCCTTGAAGCCGCACTGAGCGTCGCTGAAATGGGTGGCAAGGACCGCTTTGACGAGAATGTTGTAGAGCCGCGAAATGATCTCGCGCTTGAAAGATCGTGTCGTCTGTGATTCCCGCATCAACCTCGAGCCGATTGCGATGTCGTAGCCGTCGTTGGCGATGGCTCTGATTAGTTCGGGAATATGGTCGAGGTGTGTCGAGAGGTCAACATCCATGTAGCAAACGATGTCGGCCTTGCTCTGCAACCACGCTTGGCGAAGTGCGCGCCCCCGCCCTTTTTGAAGCAAGTGAACAAACTGCACCTCGGGGTGCACAGCGGTAAGTTGCTTCGCGACGTTGTCAGTGCCATCTGTCGAGCCGTTGTCCACAATGACGATCCGCCAGCGGTATTGCGAGCGCGAATGCAAAAACTGCAAAACAGTTTCAACACTCCTTTGAAGTACGTGCGCCTCGTTAAGAACAGGGATGACCACATCCACGATCAACTTGGCGTTATCCTTCACGAGTGGTTCGCTCATCGGTTGCCTTGTTTCATCCGCACTTTGCCATCGCCAGCTGGCCTTACCTGCTCACGTTCTCCATGACGAATCGCTCCGCCGCATCATCGGCGTTCGGTCCCGGGGCCGTGTATTGGCCACGCCACCAAATGACCACAATCAGCGCGGCCACCACGGCAAAGATCGGCAACGGAGAAACGCCCAGCGAAGTGTAATTACCATACTGTCCGCTACTCATCCGCGACATGAGGGTGAGCAAGGGCAATTGAAATCCACCAATGAAAACGTGCACGACCGGGTCGAGGGCGCCGAATCCGCTCGCGACGTCGCGGGACATGGCCATCGACCAGGCCTGCGCCACAGCGAGAATGGGAATGAAATACGCCAAACGGCGCGGGATCCGTACCAAGACCAAGGCCACTGCTACATACAGGAAAGGCAACAGCGGGGCTAGGTAGCGAAGCCCATTATTGTATTGAAGCCGCGTGTAGCTGATGCAGCTGCAGAATAGCCAGAGACCGAGTGGAATTAGCAACATTGCCGCAAACTCTGGCAAGGCGATCACCCGTTTCTCGCCTCGATTCCACCATGGAGAGAGCAACACAAGCAGCATCAACGGGCAGGTCACGAAAAGACCGTAGCGGTAATCAAAGAGCAGGTGCCACATGAGTTCTGGCTGAGGCCATGTGAATCCCCGGTAGCCCACATCGATCCATTCCACCGGCGGCATCCAGTGCTGGCCGGGAAAAAACGGGTTGCCGAAACTCCGCCATTGGTAGAACCACAGGAGAAGTATGGGGCCGATGGAGCCAAGAACGAAATATGAAGCGCAACGGATCACACGACGAAGCAGCCCTGCTTCCCAAGCTTTCGCCACCGCATAGCAGAAAAGTCCGGTCAGGAACACGACGCCCGAGTAATCGAGCAGTATTGACGCGCCTCCTGCCAGTCCGCCGAGAAACCATCGGGCCGCGGCCGGCCACCGGAAATCCTGGCCCGGATTCCACAAGGCCAGAAATCCCGCGAACGCGAAATGGCCGAGGATCATATTCTGGTTCAAAAAGCCTGCCCGGAAAAACACAGGCGTGCCGAATGCATAGAGCAAGGCCAGCCAGAAGCCAATACGGTCAGAGTGGAATACGCGGCGCAACACGTAGAACATCAAGACTGCGCCCAGCGCGCAAATAGGCGCCATGCAAAACCACTGTATTACAATCGCGGCGAGGCCGAATTTCACATCGAAACCCCGGCGCCACGCTTCCTGATAAAACTCCCTCCTGGCCGGCCATGGCGAGTCGTACTTGGGTATTTCCTTCGGCCCGCCGGCAGCGCGGGCGCGATTGACTCTGTCGACGATCCGGTCGATCAAAGGTCGGCTCAGGAAATAGGGCACTGCGCCCAGCATGGAGGCTCCAGGATTGGCCCCAATGTGCCACCCAAAGCCCTCTTTTTCGAAGAGATCGGAATGTATGTTGGCATACTCGTCGACGCGGAACGAAAAGTGGTCGCCAATGGCGAGTCCGAGGTAAATCTCCCGCACCGTGTTGGTGGCGACGTGCGCGGAGTAGATCATCCAACAAGTCAGGAAGAGCCGAACGGCTATCCCGCGGGTAGTAAAGATCCAAGGCTTTGGTTGCATGAGACTTTAGAGTCCTAGGTGTACGGCCAACGCCTTCTGAGGTACCCGTAAGGGTTATTGCACACCGGTGGCCAGAGCTACATTCCTCCCCTTAAACCGGTTCCGATTCATCTCGCAATGTGAGTCCCTCCAAATACGTACTAATTAACTGAAAATAAAAGAGATAGTGAGAGATGGTAAGGATTCTTGGCGTGATAGCCCGCCCCGATTGGTCCAATGGCCGTGCAGGCCCTCCCCGGGAACGAAATGAGCCTTCCAAATGAAGGAAAATTCTTGCCTATTCCTTGGGGTTGTACTGGAGACCTCGCGAAGCGGCAATTCTTATGCATGTCGTTCTGATGCCGTCATCCAGTTCAGCATCCAAGGCCCTGCACCAAAGGCAACGAGTTCTTTCTCTATTCTATCGGAACACGAACCAGCTTCATTGTTCGACACTCAAGACTTCGCTTCGCTGCACGCCCCCGCACCAATTGCAGTAGACTTTCTGGCGATGTCCAATTCCAGAGAGCCGGGACCAATCGAAGCGCGCTCCCATTGGTTGCTCCTATCGGCGATCGTTGTTCTCGGGATGGCACTGCGCCTATTTCGCCTGAACTACCAATCCGTCTGGTACGACGAGATTTTTTCTCTCACCTTGAGTCACATGCCGCTCGGCCAAATGATTCAGTATCTGGTTAAGGACGTCGTGCATCCTCCATTGCACTACTTCCTGCTTCATGTCTGGTTCATGGTGGTTGGATTTGGCCCATACCAAGCTCGGCTTCTGTCGGTGGTGTTTGGAACGCTGGCGATTGCTGCGATCTACTGGCTGGGCGATTATTTGTTCGGTCGTCGAGCCGCCATCATAGCGGCTTTGTTGCTTGCTCTATCTCAGCTCGCAGTCATGTACTCTCAGGAGGCACGCCCTTACGCGCAAATCCTTTTCCTCGTGCCGTGTTGCAGCTATCTTTTCCTGGTTGCCCTTCGGACGCGTCGCGCGGGACCGTGGTGGAGCTTTGTCGGGGCAGCCATCCTCACGATTTACACGCATTACTACGGCTTTTTCGTGGTTGCCTCTTTGTTGTTTTTCGCGGTTCTTTACCGGCAGCGTTACCATCTTCCGGTTTCCCGGTGGGTTGGAGGAGTTGCTCTAACACTGGCGCTCTATCTACCTTGGCTGAGCAGCGGAATCATCAGCGAGTGGCTGCATAGCTCAAGGGGCCTGACCCACGGTCCGTCACGGCCCGATTTGCCCTGGTGGACGATTTTGACTTCCGTCAATACGTTTAATAACGGCAGGCCCGCCGGTCTTCTGGAATCTTCTCCCTGGTGGACTTTCGTGATCGGCGGGCTGTTTTTTAGCGTTCCGGCCCTCATTGCCCTGAAGCCACTTGTAAAAAAGTTTCCGGCCGACCCCGCCGATCAAATCGTTCGTGAAAATTTGTTCTTCCTGGTTATTCTCTTTCTCATTCCTTTTTCGGCAGCGCTGGCTCTGGGCTTTAAGTCCGGAGCATACAACATTCGCTACGTAACATTCCTCACCGTGCCCTACTATCTTCTCGTCGCTCGGGGCATATCTCTGCTCGATCGTCCTGCGCTGAGAGCAGCTTTTCTAGCTGTTTGCGTGGCGTACAGTATCTATTCGTTGCGAGCTAATTATTTCGTTGCCTACAAAGAGGACTATCGCGATGCTTATGCCTATCTGGCGCAATCGCGCCAAGCCGGTGATTGCTATGTCGTGGCGCCTACATACGAAGAACGCCAGGCTAAATGGGCCTGGGCGATCTATCAGGGAAACCAGGCAATTCTTTCGTTGACCCCTCTGGACATGGTCATGTCACCTCAGGCGAACTGCCAGCGAGTGTGGCTGATTTCGGTCATGTATCGATCAACCCCACCCGCTGTAAGGGAGAGCAAGGAGGCGCGGGCAATGCTCGAGAACGGCCGTGTCCGAATCGAAGAAAGGCGCTATTTCTGGGTCGATCTGGATCTCTATGGGCCCAAGAGCAACAGGAAGGAAGATTCAACCCCTGACGAATTGCGACAGAACTAGCAGGTTAACCAAGGGGCTTCGGCGCAGCCGACCGATACCATTTGACGAACCGGGTCAAACCGTCTTCCGCGCAGGCACAGACCCCAGTCCAGGAATTTTTCCAGCCGGCCACGGCAGGTGTCTTGGCCGAGCTGAAGCAGCCAGGGCCAGTGAGACCTCTCTGGGCAGAACGGGAAGAGATGGTAGGTGTGACGTCCCAAGACATAAGTCACACGCGGTAGGATGAGCCGTCAGGGCACTTTATTGAGCAGCTTGAGCAAAAGATTGCTCAATTTTGCCATTTCCATGGCTATCCTGTGCGCGGGAAGACCAACCGACCCTCCGTAAAGTGTTGTAGATAAGGCAAGATACAAGGAATCCTGACTGGAAGCATGGTTGCCTGTTTAAATGTACAACTATCAGGGGAGCTGTGTGGAAAACGAAAAAAGATTGCCTGCCCCTAAGCCCGAGGCCTCCCTGGCCCACACCCACGATTCAATCGTGCCGAAGCTAAGCGTTATCGTTCCCGTTTTCAACGGAGGCTTGCAACTTTCTAGGTGCTTGGAAGGGCTGTGCCTCTCCGAGTATTCTGATTTTGAAGTGGTCGTGGTCGACGACTGCTCTACGGACAACACACAAGAGATACTGCGGAGGTTTGGAGTCCACTCGACGCGCACGCCGCGGACCTTGGGGCCAGCCGGGGCGCGAAATTGGGGAACCGGATTTGCGCAAGCTTGCATTCTCGTATTCGTGGATGCCGACGTGGTGCTTCCGCCCAATGCCCTGGGGCTCATTGCCCAACAGTTCGAGCACGACTCGCAACTGGCTGCGGCGTTCGGCTCGTACGATGAAGAGCCGGCCTGGGAGAATTTCCTCTCGCAATACAAAAACCTAATGCACTGTTACGTACACCAGAATTCCAACGAAGTTGCGACTACGTTCTGGGCAGGATGCGGCGCCGTGCGGAAAGTGGTCTTTCTAGATTTTGGCGGATTTGACGCCGCCCGCTATCACAAGCCATCGATTGAGGACATTGAGCTCGGTTACCGGCTGGCACGAGGCGACCAAAAAATTCGCCTCATTAAGCAACTGCAGGTAAAGCACCTGAAAAAATGGACACTGCGAAGCCTCATACGAACGGACATCCTCTCTCGGGCGGTCCCCTGGACAAGGCTCATTCTTGAGACGCGTCGTCTTCCGCGCGACCTGAACCTGACATCTGGAGCTAGGGTCAGTACGGGTCTCGTAGGCTTGCTATCGTTGGGATGGGTCATTTTATTCTTGCAGGCCGCGAACCTCATTCCCACAATCTCGCTTCCGCGCACTTTAATCGAAGAGCTGGCAGTGGTAGCGGTGTTGGCGGGCGTGCTCGTTGTTTTGAATTGGCACATGTACTCGTTCTTCAGGAAAAGGCGCGGATGGTGGTTTGCAGCTCGGGTTGTACCGATGCACTGGTTCTATTATTTGTACAGCGGAGTGGTTTTCGTGACTTGTGGTGCCGCCCAAATGGTGCGTCTCCTTTTCGCCTCTCTTCTTCAGGCTACTCGGACTTCGCGGGCAGCTTCTGATCGCGTCAAGACGCGCTGACATAGCGCGTCTCTCAAGACACGGCGTGCTGCGGTAAATTGCTTCTCAATCGAGAGATTTTCGTGCACATGGCTCGAAAAGTGTCTTGTGCCAAAATGTGATTATCGTCCACAAGGACCTCATACTAAGTCCTTTACAATAATACCTGCCGACAAATTTTGTCGCTTGCCCATGGCACTGCGCTTGCTTCAATTGGTTGTGAACTAGCGATCTGAATGTCCGTCGAGACAGGAGACACCAAATGAAGTTTAAGATCGTAACGCTTTTGGCTATTGCAGGCCTGGTGATTCTTTCGCCATCGGTCGCAAAGGCCGACAATGTCAATTTTAATTCCTGCCCGAAGGGGGCCACGCCCCCGTGCAGTGGAAAAACTGGAAAGGTCGAAAGCTGGACTTCAGGTGGTTTGACAATCACCGCCACTGGCTTCAAGTCTGCCGGCAAGGAGGATGACCTCTTCATCAAAACAAACGGCGGAGATGAGCACGGCCTTGGCTTGGTCGGCCAGTCGGACGGCGAAATCCAGCCGGGAAATTTCATTCAGCTGAATGTCTCCAATCTCGACAAAAATGGCATCAGCAGCGGGACTCTGACTTTTGGAAGCGTACAACCGGGCGAAGGATACGAGATCTGCGTCACCAATACCCCGGGAACACTGAAGGGCGCCACCTGCTTCTCTGGTAACGCCGACGAAGCGCCAGTCAATGTCAATTGGGGCAAGGACGAATACATCGACATTACCGCGACGAAGGGTGACGTTTTAATCTCCGATTTCTCTTTTGCGGCGTCGGCGCCTGAGCCGGGCACGATGGGTTTGACCTTCCTGGGTGCCGCGGGGCTTCTCGCGTTCGTCATTCGCCGGACAGGGCTTTGAGGGCTGCCGAATTACTTCATATTTTTGATCTGATGACCTGTGACGAGAGGCTCGGCCTCGTCCGAATATCTGGATGTCGCTCCCGGCAAATATCTTCTTGCCCAGGCACTTCCCAACCTGCCCCATTTTCTTGCACATAGCCGGAATAACGCCAGAAGGCCGGAATGCGCCGCTGCTTGCAAGTAGTTCATAAATTGACCTTTAGATCGGAAGGTCGACCAAGGCATGCCTATCTAGTTGGGTATCACGTTTGCTTGTTCAGGGTAGGTTCCGTTCGAACCTAGTTCAGATGACATGCCGCACACGCTGATTTCAATTTTAGTCGTTGAACCCGGGTCAAATTGAACCACTGCACACAATTTCAATCCGCACCGAAGAGACGAATCTACTGGAGCAGGGCCGGGGTTTCCGCCATCCGGCAGAACCTTGCCAAGCGAGGCGGACGGTCGCGATGCCGATGATGCACAGCCGAGAAAGGATACTCCACTCGGGAAGCAGTCTCCGGAATTTGACTCGCGCCTTGACTGCACTTGCGTTCGTACTCGTTTCGACCGCGGGTTATGCTCAAACGCCAAAGCAGCCGCAGCAGATTCAAACGGCTCTGCCACAGGGCTTCGAACCTAACCACGGGCAGGCAGATCAGAAAGTAGATTTCATCTCGCACGGGCCTGGTTACAGCTTTTTGCTTTCTGCCAAAGAGGCTGATCTGCAACTCATTGCCGCATCGGCAGGGCCACACGCCCAGATCAGAAAGAACACCTTACGCATGAAACTGCTAGGTGCAAATCCGCACGCACATGCAGACGGGCGCGAGTTGCAGGCAGGGAAGAGCAATTATTTTATCGGGACTAATCCCAATTCTTGGCGAACCGATATTCTTCGATATGGACGGGTGGAATACCGCGATATCTATCCAGGAATTAACGTGGCTTATTACGGCGACAACCGACAATTGGAATACGACTTCATCGTCGCACCACAGGCTGATCCACGCAAGATTCGTCTCGCGTTCCAAAGGGCAGATCGAATTCACATCGATGAACTGGGCGATCTGGTCTTAACCGTAGATTCCAGTGAAGTGCGGCAGAGAAAGCCAGTTGTGTATCAGGAGACTCCAAGTGGGAGAATCCAGATAGACGGCCGGTACGTAGTTCGCGGCAGGAATCGCGTTGGATTTGAAGTCGCCGCCTATGACAGGAGCAAGCCGCTGGTTATCGATCCCGTGCTTGTATTTTCATCCTATTTCGGCGGTAATGGCGATGATTTCGGTGTCGGCGTTAAACTGGACCCAGCCGGCAACATTTACATCTGCGGAAGAACCGGCTCGACAAACTTCTCAGGCAATCCTGTTCCGGGAACTCCCTCCGGACAACCGCTCAACGGCACTGGAACCGCTGCATTCGTTGCCAAGATCAGCTCGTCCGGCACGCTGATTTTTTCCACTTACGTTGGAGGCACAGACGACAAGGCGTTTGGTGCCGGCGTCGGGGTTGACAGCAACGGAAACGTATACCTCGCGGGTAGCACTTCCGCTGCCGATTTTCCGACCAAGAACGCAATTCAGTCCGCTTATCAAGGTTCTACCGACGCGTTCGTATTGGAACTGAATAGCAGTGGTAGCGCTTTGGTTTATTCCACTTACTTGGGAGGCAGCGAACTTGACTACGCCGAGACGATGGAAGTGGACGGCAACGGAAATGCGTATGTGACGGGGGCGACTTCGTCTACCAACTTCCCCACGAAGAATGCGATGCAGGCTGCGTATGGTGGCGGGGGAGAAGACGCGTTTGCGGCCAAGATCGCAGCCGGAGGCACCGCCCTGATTTACTCCACCTATATCGGTGGTAACAGCGGTGATTTCAGCAATGGTTTGGCAATCGATTCGAGCGGCAATCTGTATGTGTTCGGCGATACTGCATCTACTAATTTCCCCTTGATGAATCCGTTCCAACCCATCTACGGAGGAGGGGGTGCTGATGGTTGGATCACCAAGCTCGGCCCAACCGGAAATCTCCTCTACTCGACTTATCTAGGTGGTACTGGTGGAGATTCCGTGCGAGGCGCTAGGGTGGATGCGAGCGGAAATTTGTATCTCGCTGGCAATACGTCATCGCCCAATTTCCCTATTTTGAATGCGATCCAACCAAGCTACGGAGGCGGCGCCAACGATGCGTTTGTGACGGTCCTCAATCCTACTGGATCCGCGCTGCTCTATTCGACTTACATCGGCGGCAACGGTGAGGACGATGCCTATGACCTCCGACTCGATGCGCTTGGCAACGTTTACATTGCGGGACAAACGTACTCAACTAACTTCCCTGTCGTAAACCCCATACAAAGTAGCAATGCTGGCGGCGACGACGCTTTTTTGACGAAAATCAACAGCACCGGATCGGCTATCCTTTTCTCGACTTACCTGGGAGGGGCTGGAACAGATTACGCGAGGCAGATCGCGATAGACCCTGCATCGAGAGTCTACATCATCGGGGCAACTGCATCTTCGAACTTCCCGACAGTTGCTCCTCTACAGGGAACATTCGGTGGAGGGCCGGAAGACGCATTCTTGGCCATCATAGCAACATGCGATTTCACCTTTTCTCCGCCCAGCGCATCATTTGCCTCTAGCGGGGGATCGGGAAGTGTGTCTATTAACACGACACCGGAGTGTGGGTGGACGGCCGCGAGCAACAACCCGTGGATAACGATCATGTCTACCACGTCGGGCGCGGGATCGGGATCGATCTCGTACAGCGTCGCGCCAAATACCCAAGGGCAACAATTAACGGGAAGCATCACGATCGGAGACCTAACGTATTCGGTCGTGGAATTCGGCGGCTCCGTCACGCTGACTTCGGTGAACCCGAACAGTGGGGTGCAGGGCGCGAATGTGCCGGTGACATTGACGGGGACGAACTTCGCGGCAGGCGCAAGCGTCAACGTGAGCGGGAGCGGAGTCACAGTCAGCAACGTGACGGTGGTGAACGCAACTCAGATCACGGCCACATTGGGGATCGCATCGAACGCCACACTTGGGTCCGACAACGTGACCGTGACCTCTGCGGCGGGGACCAGCAACGGAGTTGCATTCACGGTGACGTCAACGGCTCCTGCTCCTGTTCTGAATTCCATCAGCCCGAACAGCGGTGGCGCGGGCAACAGCGTGCCAGTGACGCTGACGGGCGGGAACTTTATGGTCGGAGCGATGCTATCGAGTTCCAATCCATCCCTCAGCTTCAGCAACGTGACGGTAGTCAGTGGCACGCAGATGACCGCGACGTTCAGCATAGCGGCGAATGCAACTCTGGGTAGCGCCCCGATCACGGTGACGACTTCCAATGGCACCAGCAACGCGGTGGGATTCACGATTCAGCCGCCATTCACAGCCATCCGCGTTGACGCGGGGTCGAGCACACCGTATACGGATCCGTTGGGACAGCTTTGGAGCGCCGATACCGGGTTCACGGGCGGGGGCCTGTATACGATCAATCACGCGATCAATGGCACGCCCGTGCCGGTGCTGTATCAGACGGTGCACTATAGTTTCAACACTCCGATCACCTACCAGACGGCGGTACCGAACGGATATTACACGGTGAACTTGAAGTTCGAGGAAAACCAGTTCACGCAGAGCGGGAAGCGGGTATTCAACGTATTCATCAACGGCCAGGAGGTGTTGTCTAATTTCGACGAGTTCGCGGCCGCCGGGGCGCAATACCAGGCGGTGGACGTTCCGATTCCGGTGACGGTGACGAATGGGAGCATCGCGATTGAGTTTGTGCCGGTGTTAAGCGCCACCGGAGTGTATGCCATAGAGATCCTGGCAGGCACGCCGCCGGCTCCGACCATCACTTCGATGACGCCGAATACGGGCGCGGTTGGTGCGGCCGTTCCGGTCACGATAACGGGCACGAATCTGGCTTATGACGTGGTCATCAACGCGGGGCCGAACATCACGGTGAACAACATTACGGTGGTAAGCGCAACCCAGCTGACGGCGACATTCAATATATCGGTGACTGCGCCCACGGGGCAGGCGAACGTCACGGTGACGACGCCGGGTGGAACCATCACCCCCATACCCTTCACGATCGGCAATGCACCCACGCTGACCTCAATCAATCCGAACAGCGGAGTGCAGGGCACGAATGTGCTGGTGACATTGACCGGGACGAACTTCGCGGCAGGCGCGAGCGTCAACGTGAGCGGCAGCGGAGTCACGGTCAGCAACGTGACCGTCGTAAACGCGACTCAGATCACGGCCACATTGGGGATCGCATCGAACGCCACAGTCGGGTCCCGCAGCGTGACCGTAACCTCTACAGGAGGGACCAGCAACGGGGTAACGTTCACAGTGAACGCGGCGGCACCCACGCTGACCTCAATCAATCCGAACAGTGGAGTGCAGGGCACGAATGTGCCGGTGACATTGACGGGGACGAACTTCGCGGCAGGCGCGAGCGTCAACGTGAGCGGCAGCGGAGTCACCGTCAGCAACGTGACGGTGGTGAGCGCAACTCAGATCACGGCCACATTGGGGATCGCATCGAACGCCACAGTCGGGTCCGACAACGTGACCGTGACCTCTACCGGAGGGACCAGCAACGGGGTAACGTTCACAGTGAACGCGGCGGCACCCACGCTGACCTCAATCAATCCGAACAGTGGGGTGCAGGGCACGAATGTGCCGGTGACATTGACGGGCACGAACTTCGCGGCAGGCGCGAGCGTCAACGTGAGCGGCAGCGGAGTCACCGTCAGCAACGTGACCGTGGTGAACGCAACTCAGATCACGGCCACATTGGGGATCGCATCGAACGCCACAGTCGGGTCCCGCAGCGTGACCGTAACCTCTACAGGAGGGACCAGCAACGGGGTAACGTTCACAGTGAACGCGGCGGCACCCACGCTGACCTCAATCAATCCGAACAGTGGGGTGCAGGGCACGAATGTGCCGGTGACATTGACGGGCACGAACTTCGCGGCAGGCGCGAGCGTCAACGTGAGCGGCAGCGGAGTCACCGTCAGCAACGTGACCGTGGTGAACGCAACTCAGATCACGGCCACATTGGGGATCGCATCGAACGCCACAGTCGGGTCCGACAACGTGAGCGTGACCTCTACCGGAGGGACCAGCAACGGGGTTGCATTCACGGTTACGTCAACGGCTCCTGCTCCTGTTCTGACCTCCATCAGCCCGAACAGCGGGGGCGCGGGCAACAGCGTGCCGGTGACGCTGACGGGCGCGAACTTTATGGCCGGAGCGATGCTGTCGAGTTCCAATCCATCCCTCAGCTTCAGCAACGTGACCGTAGTCAGTGCCACGCAGATGACCGCGACGTTCAGCATGGCGGCGAATGCAACTCTGGGTAGCACCCCGATCACGGTGACGACTTCCAATGGCACCGGCAACGCGGTGGGATTCACGATTCAGCCGCCATTCACACCCATCCGCGTTGACGCCGGGTCGAGCACACCGTATACGGATCCGTTGGGACAGCTTTGGAGCGCCGATACCGGGTTCACGGGCGGGGGCCTGTATACGATCAATCACGCGATCAATGGCACGCCCGTGCCGGTGCTGTATCAGACGGTGCACTATAGTTTCAACACTCCGATCACCTACCAGACGGCGGTACCGAACGGATATTACACGGTGAACTTGAAGTTCGAGGAAAACCAGTTCACGCAGAGCGGGAAGCGGGTATTCAACGTATTCATCAACGGCCAGGAGGTGTTGTCTAATTTCGACGAGTTCGCGGCCGCCGGGGCGCAATACCAGGCGGTGGACGTTCCGATTCCGGTGACGGTGACGAATGGGAGCATCGCGATTGAGTTTGTGCCGGTGTTAAGCGCCACCGGAGTGTATGCCATAGAGATCCTGGCAGGCACGCCGCCGGCTCCGACCATCACTTCGATGACGCCGAATACGGGCGCGGTTGGTGCGGCCGTTCCGGTCACGATAACGGGCACGAATCTGGCTTATGACGTGGTCATCAACGCGGGGCCGAACATCACGGTGAACAACATTACGGTGGTAAGCGCAACCCAGCTGACGGCGACATTCAATATATCGGTGACTGCGCCCATGGGACAGGCGAACGTCAAGGTGACGACGCCGGGTGGAACAACCGCCCCACTGCCCTTCACAATTAATTAATTATCACCACTGTCCGCTGGCGTCAGCCTAATCCAGGAAGCAGTCCACGGTGCCTAGACGAGAACAAAGCAATGACTTCCCAACGAGTGTCACAAAAGGGTCGTAGTTTTCGGCTCAAGCAAGGAATGAACGGATCAGATCAAGCTTTCGAGAGAACGAAGTTTCCCGCGATCAGTGCATCGGCTCCGGAGCAGAAGTAGCTTCGCACCGCCTGCCGCGGCGTGATGACGAGCGGCTCGCCGAAAAGATTGAACGAAGTGTTCACAAGGAGCGGTGCCGGCGAATCTTCTCCAAATCGCCTCAGCAGGTTCCAAAGCAGGGGATAGGTGGCCCGCTCGACTATATGCAGCCGAACGCGGTCGTCTGGCAGCAGGAATCGCTCCAAGGTCTTCCGATATTCGGGACGCGCGAACCCCATTGTTGCCATGAAACGTCCCGCCGGGGAACAATCGAAATAACGGCTGCATTCGTCTTCCGGAACAGAGAGTGCAAAGGGTCGGTAGGATTCGCGATGCTTTACAAAGTCGTTCAGGTTCTCCTTAACGTATGGGCTCCACGGAGAAGCCAATAGGCTGCGGTTTCCCAGTGCCCGCGGTCCGAACTCTGCCGCGCCTTGAAACCAAGCAACAATCTTGCCCGCGCGGAGGAATCGGAGAGCCTCTTCGACCTTTTGATCATCCGTGTTCGCCCAGCGATAGGAAGCCTTGCAGTTATCCAGCACCTGCTTGATCTCCTCATTCGAATAACTTGGTCCCCAGTCCAATCTGGTCAGAGGTGCGGATCGCGGCCGTTTATGGACCTGGTGGAGCGCGAGCCAGGCGGCGCCGAGGGCCGTCCCTTCATTTCCTGCCGCAGGTTGAACGTACGTTTTCTCAAAGCCGGCCCTCTTTTCCGCTTCGGACACGATCAACGGATTCAGAAATAGCCCCCCTGCCAGGCAGAGGGATTTTGCATCGTAGCGCCGGCGAAGCGATTCGAGCAGTTCGACTACAATCGTCGAGCATGCCTCCTGAAGACTCGCGGCGAGATTGGCGCGAACCTGCTCATCGGCCGAACCACGCGAGGGCCTAGGAATTCCGAGTTGCCGGTAGAATTCGTCTGAAAATGCGACCTGTCCCACAAAACCGCGCCTGAAGAATTGAGGATTGGCACGTGGCCAGACACTCTTGCCCCCACGCAGGATTTGTAAGAATAGGTCGCGAAAGACCGGTGTTCCCGTCAGGCTAAGCCACTGTGTCTTGTGCTCTTCCGAGTGTTGCTTGAACCCGAGAAGCTCCGTCACCTGTGAATATACCCAGGCGAGAGAATTCGGAAAGCGAAACGACCTGAGTTCACGTATCTGATTTCCCTCTCCTTTAGCTACCAGGCCGCAAAGACCGTCACCTCGTTCGTCAAGTGTGAGTATCAAAGCATTGTCAAAAGGGGAGGCATAGAACGCGCTTGCGGCATGGCAAAGAGCATGCTCAAAACGCAAGAGCGGGCACTTTGGCTCGCCTCGAAGGACCCTAAGGATACGAATGTTGTTCAGCTCGCTTGCCAACTCGCCCAGCGCCTTCGTTTGGTAATAGACACTCGAAATCGGAGCAACGAACGTCTCCCGAGCCCGGAATGAAGCTTCGCGGCCCCATCTGCGCAGCGGATCGCCACCGACGGCGATCGTGTCCACGTTCTTCCATTGGATTTTCGCTTTTGCGAGGCAGAACTCAACCGCGCTGCGGGGGATACCCTTAGACTCTCGCGTCCGAACGAGCTTGCTCTCTTCGATGGCGGCGATGATTCCTTCTTCGCCGAATAATGCGGCGGCCGGGTCGTGCTCCAGCGATGAGATGCCGAGGATATGCACTTGCAGGAATTTGCCCAAAGAATTTTAGCGTGATCGTTGGATCCAAGAATAGCCCTATTACTTGAATGATGACTCGAGAAACACTGGGTCGCCAAAAATGCCCACTTGACTGTCAGCGAGCGTCGCGAGATACTTATCTTCAGCCCAGCAGAAGCTGGGCCGCCTAACTAAGATCGAAAAGAACGCCGAGACGATGGGTTTTCGTCCGGCGTTTTTTTTTGCACTTGGAATGAGGTCTATGAGCCAGGAAACGCATCGGGCGAGTTCAACGCGGCAGCTCTTCGCGGCCGTCCACGATTTCGTCGCCCTGCACCCCGGGCTCGACGAAAATGGCGTGGACTTGATGACCTACTTTACATTTGCGACCCTTTTCCCGGAATTCGCGCCGGTCTTGCCTTTCGTTTCCGTAGTGACCAGCGATGCAGCTGCGTCAACGCTGTTCTTGCGGATCCTGGAATTCGTTTTTGCGCAGCCGGTGCACTTGGCGGAGTGCTCGTTGGCCGGACTCCTTTCGTTGCCAGAATCGCAGGGCCAGGCTTTGCTGATCGACCAACCGGCGCCAAGCAAGGAACTGCTGCGGGTGTTGCGCATCGTAAGCCGGCCTGGAGCCCGCGTACCCTGGAAGGGGCAATTGCGAGAAATGTCTCGTCCCGTGGTTCTGTGTACAGCGGAGTCCCTGAGCGATCCTCGACTTCTCGAACAAGCGATTCAGATCCCCTTGGTACCGGCGCGCAACGCCCTGCCGAAACTGGATTTGGAATGGGCAGAAGACACCTCAAAACAAATGCGTGCCAGGCTCCATCAATATCGTGAAGATAATCTCGCAAAAGTTCGCGCGTCGCAGTTCGACGCGCCAGAATTTAGCTCCCCCACGCGGGAGATCACGGCTTTTCTTGGCAGCGTCATCGTCGATGACGCCGAGCTTCAGGCGCGTGTGATCCGACTGCTCCGCGAACAGGAGAAGGATTCGCGCGTTCGCCGGACGAATTCACCAGGAGCGGTGGTTTTCGAATCCGGACTTTTTCTTTGCCACGAGCCGCGTCGTGGCCGGGCTCTCGTGGGCGAATTCGCCACAGTTGCGAACGGGATTTTCAAGGGCCGCGGAGAGTCGATCGAGCTCGAGCCACGCGCCGTGGGAGACATCTTGCGTTCCGGCGGTTTGTTCACGCAACGCCTGGGACGCGCTGGACGCGGCATCGTCCTAACCAGGGAGAATCGGAAAAAGATTCACGAGCTTGCCTGGGCGTTTGACGTCCGATCGGTTGAAGATACAGCGAAACGGTGCGAATTCTGTTTCGATGCGCGGCTCACGATTTAGTGACGCCGGGAATGCACGTCGTGCACGTCGTGCACGTATTTCGTGCCTGAGGAGGGCATATGAAAATGACGCAGGCGCAGGACGAGGGGTTGTTTCACCGCCTCAACCAGGGCGGTTGCCCGGTTCAGCCGAAGCACGGCTACAAAATCGCACCATTTGGATTGGCGATAGAAAAGATTCCCGGGATCAGCCACAGCGAAATTTGCGACCTCATGTGCGGGGGGACGGGTTATGCAATCGAACTCGGACTTCGGAACGATTCGGATCGTCCAATCGACATTGTGGGCTTTCAGATCAAAACACCGTGGGGACTGCCGAAGCTTTCGCTGGTGCCCCCGTGGAAAAAATCTTTGGGGAAACATTCCACCTACCACTTTCCAGACGGGAATTACTACGAGGGGGAATACGTCATGAACTATCTCTTCGCTCGAAAGAAGAGCCGCCTGCAGCCCGGCGAAGAGGTGGAGGGCATGCTGTTGGCCGTGGATAAAGCGGAGATTCCAAAAGAGTTTCCCGATCTTGCGCGCATAATCGTGATCCTTCGCATCTTCGACAGTCGCCGGAATCGATTCGAAGCGCAGTTCCGGCTGGTCGCTGACCGGCCCGTGCTCCGCGCTCGCGAGAGGGCCAAGCACGCCACGGTGTCCGCGCCCTTGCCGACAGGTAGAAACCCTCTGGCGGTGCCCGTGACAGTCATGGATGAGGCTGCAGAACGCGCTCGGGATTTTGAGATTTCGAAACAGATCGGGGCAGATTTCAAGCGACTCGCCGCCCTTGCGGAGGAGCGAAAGCAAATGGCTGCGAAGGAGAAGAAGATGGCCCGCGTGTAAACTTCTGTCCGGCAGCCCGGCGTTTCGATTTCTCGGTGCTGGCGTGTCACGCAACAGGCGGCTGACGCACGCGAGCCCCGGCGAATATCATTGAGACCGAAGCACTAACGCTCTATAATTACAGGTTGCGGCGTGTGCGTGAGGCCGTGCATACATATGCTGAGAAGCATACAACAACGAGATCTCGACCGGAACCGGTGGATTAAGATCACCATGGGCGTCATCCTCGTGATTATTTCCGTAAGCATGGTGATTACGCTTGTTCCCGGGCTCACGGGCGGGTCGGCCGCGAACAGCCCGGATGCGGTCGCCACCGTGGGCGGTGAGAACATCAGCGCCGCCGACGTGCAGCGCCAGTTGAACCAGGCGATGCGCGGCCAGTCCATCCCCGAGATGCTGAAGGGCCTGTACGCCAAGCAGGTGCTGGACCAGATGATCTTCCAGCGCTCCATGGAGCTCGAAGCGGACCGCCTGGGGATCCACGTCACTCCTGAAGAGCAACGCGATCGCATCAAGCAGATCCTGCCCAGCGTTTTTGCCGGCGACACTTGGCTCAAGGACCGTTACGCCACCGAAGTTCAGTCTCGCGCCGGCATGTCGGTCCAGGATTTTGAGACGTTCCTTCGCAACGAAATGCTGCTCGAAAAATTCCGCGCGCTGGTCACCGACGGCATCGAAGTCAGCCCTGACGAAATCCAGAGGGAATTTCGCCGCCGGAATGAGAAGGTGCAGATCCAGTACGTCCTCGTCAAGCCGGCTGATCTCGCCGCCACGATTCATCCTTCGGATGCGGATCTCGCGGCTTATTTCACTAAGAACGCTTCCAAGTACCAGGTCCCGGAAAAGCGCTCCACCCGGTATGCTCTTCTCGATGTTTCAAAGCTCCGTGAGCGCACGCAAGTCAGCGACGATGCCCTCCGCTCCTATTACAATGCGCACATTGATCAGTACAAAGTCGAAAATCGCGTCCACGCCGAGCATATTCTCTTTAAGACCATCGGCAAGACCGACGCCGAAATCGCCGAAATCCGCCAAAAGGCCGCCGACGTCCTGAAGAAAGCCAAGAGCGGCGCGAATTTCGAGGATCTCGCGAAGAAGTACTCCGAAGACGACGCGACCAAGCCCAAAGGCGGCGATCTCGGCTGGATCGTCGAAGGCCAGACTGTTCCTGAATTCCAGCAAACTGCCTTTAACCTTCCGAAGGGTTCTATCTCCGATCTCGTCAAGACGCAGTACGGCTTTCACATCATCAAGGTTCTCGATCGCGAAACGGCCCACACCAAGACTCTCGAAGAAGTCCGCAGCGAGATTCAACCGGTTGTCCTCGCCGATAAGGTAACCGCTGAGGCCAACGATATGTCCAATCAAATGGCCGCCGCTGTTCGCCAGTCGAATCGCCAATCGCTTGACGACCTCGCGAAGAAGTTCAATCTCCAGCTCGGCGAGACCGCGCCCGCCGCCTTCACCGAGCCTGTCGGCGCCCTTGGCAATTCGCCTGAAGTCCATCAGGTTGTGTTTCAACTGCGCCCCGGCGAATTGAGCGCCCCATTCCAGGTCGCTCAGGGCTTCGCCATCGTCACCGTGAAAGATATCCAACCCGCGCACCCCGGAACGCTTGCGGAGGTCCACGATCAGGTTCTTGCGGCCTACCAGCAGGAAAAGTCCGTGGATCTGGCCCGAACCAAGGCAGAAGAGATCGCCAAGCGCGTTCAAGCAGGCGAGGACTTCGAGAAAGCCGCCAAGGCTCTCGACCTCTCGGTAATAAATGCCAGCCCCTTTACCCGCACCGGTTCGGTTCCCGAAGTGGGCGGTGCCCAGCAACTCAGTTCCGCCTTCGGTATGTCCGTCGGACAATCGAGCGCCCCCATGCAGGTCGCGGCAAACTGGATCGTCTACAAAGTTGTCGGTCACGAAGCAGTCAACTTGGCCGATTTGGCTCTGCAGCACGACCAGATCAAACAGGAACTCCTTCAATCGAGGCAGCTAGCTGCGTTCGACGCGTTCCGCACCGCCCTCGAAGATCGCCTCAAAGCCGAGGGCAAACTCAAAATCAACGCCGACGCTGTCAAGCGCATCACCCACTCCTGACAGTCCGTAAGTAATTCTATACAATAGACTTACAAAAAATTAGTCTCTACTTGCCCTGATACATCCTCTTTCGCTAGAATACCTCCCATCCGCGGTGCCTGCCCCGAAGCCAGCGGGGCGTGACCTGATGGCTAAGCCCTCCCAGCCTGACGCAGATTGGCAGCAACGAGATCGCTCAACTCTAGGGGGTTTCCCATGCCGGAACGAAGGTCAAAGGCTCGCAAACTGGAAGTTCTCGGCCTTGCCATAGGTGGTAGGCCATCCCGTCGGACGGGTCATCCCGCCGCGGCAGGGATCGGAAAGTTGAGGAACGCAATGTCCGCGAAAAGCACGGCGTCCGCAAACGAATACCTTTGCGCCATGGAGAGGAACCAGAACGGGAAGTACAACGTCCGCGTCCGGGCCGTTTTCGCTCGCGACGGCTGGACCTTGCCCGTCTACTTCCTCGCCTCGTCCTTCAACGCGGCCATGAAGAAGCTTGAAGAGTCCCTCCAGGCGCTTCAAAAGAACGAGGAGCGCCTCCGTTTCTGGGGCCTTGAGCGCACCGACGACCCCAACATGGCGGGCGACCTCCTCGAGGAATTCGGCCTCTGGCTCGACCGTCGCCGCGAGTTTCCGCGCAAAGTGGCCGAGCTTGGCATCCCGCGCGAGCGCCCCGTCCCGGCCGCCGTGCTGGCGCCCGTCCGCCGCGTCCTCGCCGATTCCGTCCACCAGTGGCGCAACGCCATCGCCAGCGACTAAGAGCTTTGCCTCAAGGTTCAAGCCGTAGCGCCGCGCTTTTAGCGCGACACCTTGCTTCTCCTTTTGGGCTTTTCGTCGGCCTGCCGCGCCTCTATCCCAGCGTTGTCATCCCGCCTGCCCTGCGCAACAACGAAGGGGAGGCGAAGTGACGTGGGATCTTCTCTTGCCTGAGGTCTAATGGTAGTGCCGCGGCATCTGAACAGGCTGCCGCAACCAACGCAGCAAAGAAGCTCGCATTCGGCGCCATTCGTGAAAGATGTCCGCCAATGCGATTAATTTGGTCTTCCATTCGGACAATCGGTGCGGCGAAAACAAGTTTTCCATCAAACTGCCCATGCGCTTGATTTGCCCTCGGACGCGAATCGCAAGAAGATGCAGCGCTCGTTCGTTCCGTCCCGGAATCGCTCGCTGCTGCGGAGCAGCCGCGGGACGATCCAAAACCTTCATCGTTCCTTCTTGCTTTCTGGTGCAGTTTGCGCTCGCTACAAGAGCCAACTCGATCTCCATCACATGCTCGTCAGAATCCGCAGGCGCGCGCCCGCCGGAAATGCTCGATAACCCGTGTATTGTCTCCATGTTCCCGTGCTGCTCGGAGAATGCAAGAAGGTCTCCCTTCGGACTTGGAGCCAGACGGATCGCGGGGTCCGCAGCAGCTAAGTTCGGGCTGGCGAAAAATCTCCAGTCTTCCGTTTGCGAGTTTGGCCTGGACCTATCCAGCTGAAACCTGCGAGCGACCTCGTCGACAACCTCTTCCGGCACCGGCTTGATCGCCTTCGCAAACCCAGCGATAAGCGCATTCTCGCAGAGAAGATTCAACACGCGCGGCACTCCTCGCGAATACTCGTATGCCGCATTCACCGCCTCGGGCAAGAGAATGAATTCTCTTCCAGCTCCGGCAATGTGCAGCCTGTGCTGGATGTAGGCATGAGTCTCGTCGAGTGTCAGCGGCCGGGTCCAACTTCTCAGCGTGATCCGTTGGCGCAACTGGCGCAACTCGGGCCGGTTGAGCTTGTCATTCAGCTCCGGCTGGCCTGAAAGCACGATCTGGAGCAACTTCTCTTGCGCGGTCTCTAGATTCAGCAGCAATCGGATGGACTCGAGCACCTCCGTGGACAGCCCTTGTGCCTCGTCCACAATCAAAACGGCCGTGCGGCCCGCGCGGTAGCGCGCAAACAACCAGTTGTTGAGGCACATCAGAGGTTTTGTTCCGCGCCTTTCACCCGGCGGAATTCCGAAATCGGCCAGCATGAACTCGAATAAATCGTCGGTGTGCAATTGCGGATTGAAGATAAACGCCGTTGGCGTTTCCCGTTGGCGTAGCCACTCGGCCAATTGGCGCACCAGCCTGGTTTTCCCTGTCCCGGCCTCGCCTGTGAGCACTGCGAATGCATTGCGTGTCTGGATCCCGCAAGTCAGTTCAGCCCACGCCTGTTTCACCATTCGCGTAGAGAACGAATACCGCGGATCTTGGTTTGCGCTGAACGGGTTTTCACGAAGCCCGAAAAAATCGAAGAATTTCTCGTTTATATTGGTTGTTGAAGCAGGTTTCTGGCATTGTTCGTCCATGTCACACCCCGAATCCCAATCGTCTTCGGATTGCTTTCCCGAACGCCCATCCACGCCTATGTCTGGAAGGCATCAAAGGGTCCGTCCATCATGGCGATTTTTCACACCTATTCAATACATGTCTAAGCCTATAATGCACGCGAAAAATACTGTAATTTCGGACGTACTGGGCGTACTGACAGATGGAGAACATATGCTTGAAAACGCAAGCTATCACATGACGCCAGACGAATTCCGCCGCCACGGCAAGGCCATGGTGGACTGGATCGCCGACTATTATGAGCGCATCGAGTCTTACCCCGTGCTGTCGCAAGTGAAGCCCGGCGAGATCCGTGCGTCGCTTCCGAAAAATCCCCCCGCACGTGGCGAGCCCTTCGAATCGCTCCTCGGCGACGTCGCGCAGAAAATCATGCCGGGCGTCACGCACTGGCAATCGCCGCATTTCTTCGCTTACTTTCCCTCGAACGCTTCGTTTCCTTCCATTCTTGGCGAACTCCTCTCTGCCGGCCTCGACGTGCAAGGCATGCTCTGGGCCACCAGTCCCGCCTGCACGGAACTCGAAACGCACGTCCTGGATTGGCTCGTGGACATGCTCGGCCTGCCCAATCAATTCCTGTCCACTGGCTCGGGCGGAGGAGTCATCCAGGACACGGCATCGAGCGCTTCTCTGTGCGCGCTGCTCGCGGCCCGCGAGCGAGCCACGAACTACGCCACGAACGATCGCGGCTGCAATGGCCTCCTCGTCGCCTACACGTCCACGCAGGCGCACTCCTCGATCGAAAAAGCCGTGAAGATCGCCGGTCTGGGGCGGGACAACTTACGCCTGATTGAAGTGGATGAAAGCTTCGCGATGCGTCCCGAAGCCCTCGCTGCGCAAATCAAGCGGGATCGCGACGCGGGACTTATGCCGTGCTTCGTCTCCGCTACCGTCGGCACCACCGCCTCGAACGCTTTCGATCCGTTACGCGCGATCGGCGAGATTTGCCGCGAGCATGGCATCTGGTTTCATGTGGACGGCGCGATGTCCGGCACGGCGGCGCTCTGCCCGGAATTTCGCTCGATTCATGATGGTCTTGAGCTCGCCGACAGTTACACCTTCAATCCTCACAAGTGGATGTTCACGAATTTCGATTGCAATTGCTTTTACGTCGCGGACCGCAAGGCTCTCATTCAAACGTTGAGCATTCTTCCCGAATACCTGCGCAATCAGGCCACTGAATCCGGCGCAGTAATCGACTATCGCGATTGGCACATCCAGCTCGGCCGGCGCTTCCGTTCGCTGAAGCTCTGGTTCGTCATTCGCCACTATGGGGTCGAGGGGTTGTGCCATCACATCCGCCGTCACGTCGAGCTCGCGCAACAATTCGCATCTTGGGTTAAGGATGACAAGCAATTTGAGCTGGCCGCGCCCGCGCCGTTGAATCTCGTATGTTTTCGCCATCGCGGCGGCGACGCGATCAATCAGGAGATCATGGACCGCCTGAATCGAAGCGGGGATCTCTATCTCACTCACGCAAAGCTGGCTGGCCACTTCACTTTGCGCCTATGCATCGGCCAGACACAAACCGAATTGCGCCACGTCCAGCGCGCTTGGGAACGCATCCGCGAAGAGGCCGCCCATGCCAGTACGAGCGCCAAAGCCATCGCATGATTCTCTTCGTTGAGTGTGCGGTGTACGAGGATCCGGGGGAGCGGGTGTCCCCCCTTCGGATTTATTTCCCGCGAATCAGGACTTCGCCGTGGGCAACGACGGCGTCGTTGAGCGACAGCCGGTACTTGTAGGAACCGGGATTGGTTCCCGGGCGCATTGGGCCGCTGCGCAGGCGCACGCCGGGCGGCGCCTGAAAAACATTCGACCCGAAGGGGCAGCGTTGTGCGTCAAACTCCACTTTCAAGTTGCCCGCGTTCGAAATCCATTCCGCCTGGTCGCCAGAATCGAGAACGACCACTTCAGGAAGCATCCCAACCATGACCAGCTTTTCAGTCACTCATCGCTCCATCAAACAGAATTAGACCCGGATTTGGGTTCACCTACTTCGTCGTCGAAGCGGCGCCCGCCCGACTCCGCCCTTTGTCCGTGAAATCCACATGAGCTTGCTTTTCCATTTGAAGAATCACGGCTGAGAAGTCCTGCTCGTTTCCTGCCTCCGATTGTGCCGCATTGACCTCGAAAGCCGCTCGTGTCGCGGGCATCGGCGCACCTATCGTCGCCGCGAGCTTGAGAATGAGTCCGAAATCCTTGTTCATAAGCCTTAGCGGAAATTGTGGGCTGTAGTCGCCCATCATAGCTCTCTTCAGTTTTCCCACATGTGCCGGTGCCACCACTGCAGTCTGCGACAACACGTCGAGCAAACGATTACGATCGAGACCAGCTTTCTCGCCGAGTGCAACGGCCTCGGCAATCGCCTGCATTCCGATTCCGAGCAAGCTGTTCACCACAAGCTTCATCGTCGCTCCAGCCCCGGTCGGCCCCAAGTAAAAATACTTTCCGGCGATGACTCGGAAAATCGACTCGGCGGCCTCGAAGCACTCCCGCTCTCCGCCCCCAAATAAAACTAACGCTCCCTGCTGGGCAGCCGGGGTACTCCCCGATATGGTCACGTCAAGAACGTTGACTCCACGCTCGAACGCTAGTTGCAAGAGTTGCCGGGAAGTCTCCGGAAACACAGTGCTCATATCGATGATCAGTGAGCCCCGCTGTGCATTGGCGAACGTGCCCTCTGGTCCGCTATGGACATTCAGGACAGCTTCATCGCTCGGAAGGCACGACAACACGACGTCGCAACGGGAGGAAAGTTCCGCAATGCTTTTCGCCACTGTGCCGCCATATCGAATTAGTTCCTCAGCCTCGCTGTGGTTCCGGTCATAAGCAGTCAGCTTGAAGCCGGACTCGAGCAATCTCTGCGCGATCGGCCGGCCCATGTAGCCGATTCCGACAAATCCGAGCTTATTTTTTTCTGGTGTGATTGGATTCATACGGAATTTCCTTTCGGCCAGGGTTGAAAAAGTTCTTTGCCACTTGTAATTGGACTTTCGTTTCCGTTATTTACAAACTCAATTTGATTGGCAGCTCCACGTATCCTAGGCGGAGGCGGTGTTTCTTGCAGGCGGCGCCATGAATTCGGGACCGACCGGGTTGGGGATCGCCTGCTGCAGAATCTGATCGATCGCCGCGCGCGCATCCGCGTCGAGCTTCCAGTCGAGCGCGCCCGCCACAGCTTCCAGTTCTGCAGGATGGCGCGCACCCCACAGCGCCGCGGTGATTCCGGGCTGGTCTAGCACCCAACGCACGGCAAGATCCATCACGTGTTTTCCGTATCTTTTTTGTGCCAGATCATCCAGTTGCTCAACCGCATTCAGATATTGCGCGAAGCGCGGCGGCTGGAATTTCGGATCGGACTTGCGCAGATCGTCGCCGGTGAACTTCGTGTCCGGCCGCATTGTCCCGGTCAAGAGCCCCCGGCAGAGAGGCCCGTAAGCGAAAGCGCTCAGATTCTTTTCGCGCACGTAAGGCAGCACGTCGCGATCAATTTGCCGCTCAAAGAGGTTGTAAGGAGGCTGGACGGTGTGCAACTCAGAGACAGACATGAACTGGTTCATCTGCTCCGGCGAATAATTGCTCACACCGATCGCACGGATCAGCCCCTCCTTATAGAGAGCTTGCATGGTCCGCGCGGTTTCTTCGATCGGGACGGCCAAATCCGGCCAATGGACTTGATAGATGTCGATGTAGTCCGTGCGAAGTCGACGGAGCGAATCTTGGACCTCCTTGCGGATGCGATCGCGCGACGAATTTCGCGAAACAGAGCCGTTGTGCCACTCGAGTCCAACTTTGGTCGCGATGAAAACCTTTTCCCGATGTCCTCTCTCCTCAATTGCCTTTCCGACGATTTCTTCGGAAACCCCGAAACCGTAAACCGGCGCCGTGTCGATCAAACTGATCCCTTTATCGAGGGCGGCGTGAATCGTTCGAATCGATTCTCTTTCGTCTGTGCCTCCCCACATCCAACCACCGATTGCCCACGTGCCGAGAGCAATTCGCGAAACATTCATTTCCGTGCCGGAGATTACTGTGTGTTCCATCTGCTTCATCCTTCCGTATGAATTAGACGGCCCCGTGAGAGTACGCACCGGAAATACAGAATACAAGGGGTGGCTGCGTAACGCGCGGTACGCGAATCCGGTATATTACGCGAGCGCGCGTTTTGGCAGAAAACTACGCCGCCGGTTGTGAACTATGCAATCTCGCGAACGGCTTCCACGATATGCCGCGCGGAGATTCCGAAGACATCCACAAGCTCATCCGGCTTGCCGGAGTGCGGCATCCCGTTCACGGCAAGCATTCGGAAACGGCTGGGGGCCGTCCCGGCTTGCGCGAGAGCAGCGAGGACCGCTTCGCCGATTCCGCCCTCGGGCCAGTGGTCTTCCACGGTGACCAAACGCCCGCCCGTGGCGCTGATTTGTTCCGCGAGGGCTTTGCCATCGAGCGGCTTCACGCAGTAGAGGTCCAGCACGCGGATGGATGTGCCTTGCGCTTTCAATTGTTCCGCGGCTTTCAATGCTTCGTGCAACGTGATGCCCGCTCCGATGACGGTGGCGCGATCCTGGCCGGATTGGTGAAGAATCTTGAATCCAGGGATAGGAAACCTTTCGTCCGTCTTGTAGAGAATCGGAGTCTTGGGGCGCGACGTTCGCAGGTAGTTGATCCCGCCGCGTCGTGCCATGGTCTCCGTCAAGCGTTCGGCCGAAACCGCATCGCTCGGATAAAGGACGGTCGAGCCGTGTACGGCGCGAAACATGGCCAGATCCTCGAGCGCCATTTGCGACGGTCCGTCCTCGCCGATCGAGACGCCGCAATGAGAGCCGCAGAGATTGATGTTGCTGCGGCTGATCGCCGCCATGCGCACCTGGTCGAAGGTGCGAGAGAGAAAGCAGGCGAACGAATCTACGAACGGCACTTTCCCGCGAGCGGCGAGGCCAACGCCCGCGCTCACCATGTTCTGCTCGGCAATGTAACCCTGGAAAAAGCGTTCGGGATAGGCGTCGCCAAAAATCTCGGAGAAGGTGGAGTTCTTAACGTCACCTGAGATTGCTACGATATGAGGGTTCACGGCCGCGAGCCGCTTGAGCGCGTAACCGTATGCTTCGCGCGTAGCGACGAGCTTGCCCGCTTCGTAATCGGGCGGCGCGGGCGCGGGAAAACCGGGAGGCTCCGGCAAAGAAGTTCGCGCATACGATTTTCCTGGATCAATAGGAACAGGCAGCGACTCGCCCTGCTCCTTCAGCGCGAGCACGAGCTGCTCTTTCGAAAACGGCTTGCCGTGCCAATTCTCTTTTCCGGCAACGAGGCTGAAGCCGTGGCCTTTAATCGTGCGTGCAATAATCGCCTGCGGGCGTCCCGTTGTTGCCTTGGCGCGGTCCAGAGCGGCGAGCACGGCGGCCACATCGTGCCCATCAATCACTTCGGCGGCCCAGCCCTCCGCTTCGAATTTGCGCTTGTAGATTTCCATATCGTGCCGGTACATCGTGGGCTCGCTCTGGCCGAGCGCATTCACATCGGCCAGGACGGTGAGATTCTCAAGGTTGTAGTGGCCGGCGAATTCCGCTGCTTCCCAGACTTGTCCCTCGGCCATCTCGCCATCACCCATCATGACGTAGACGCGCGTGGGACTCTTATCGAGGCGCGCCCCGATCGCGAGGCCCGCGCCCACAGACAATCCCTGCCCGAGCGAACCGGTGGCCGCATCCACGCCGGGAATTCGCGGGGTGGGATGGCCTTCAAGCTCACTCGAGAATTGGCGCAGCGTCATGACGCGCGAAACCGGGAAAACACCCGCTTCGGCAAGCGCGGAATAGAGCAGCGGGGCAGCATGGCCCTTTGACAGCACAAAGCGGTCCGCGTCCGGGGAGTTCGGATTTTTCGGATCGAACTTCATGGCGTAGAAAAAAACTCCGGCGGCAAGTTCCGCTGCGGACATGCATGACGTGGGATGCCCGGAACCTGCGGCGGTGGTGGACATCATCGAATAGATGCTGAGCCGCCGTGCTTTTTCGCGGATGGCGGCAATCGTGGAAGATGAGGGCCCTGCGGGTGATGTAGCGCTCATGATCGCTCCTTGCCTGCTCGGGCCCATCTTACCGCGTTCCAGTTTCGCCCGCGAGCCGGTTTGAAGCGGGGGAGAGTATCTCAGGGGCCGCGAAAGACGGATTGATTTCCGCCCAGTCTAAACGTAAAGTTTGCCTAGAGCCTTCGGGAGAAAACAATGGACGCCATATCCATCACGGTGAACGGCAAGGCGCATTCCGTGGAGGTGACTCCGGATACGCCGCTGCTCTGGGTGTTACGCGACACGCTGGGACTGACAGGCACGAAATTCGGCTGCGGAATGGCGCTGTGCGGCGCATGCACGGTGCATATTGACGGCGAGCCAACGCGATCGTGCACCACGCGAATCGCGGCTGCGGCGGGACGGAGCATCACCACGATCGAAGGGCTCTCGCCCGACGGGCGCAATCCAGTGCAGCTCGCATGGCTTGCCGAGCAGGTGCCGCAATGTGGCTATTGCCAGGCGGGAATGATCATGACGTCGGCGGCGCTGCTCGCGAAGAACTCCGCGCCGAGCGATGCCGACATTGACGATGCGCTCGCCGGACATATTTGCCGCTGCGGAACGTATCAGCGCGTCCGCGAGGCGATCCATCAGGCTGCCACGAAATCGAAACCGCAATCCAAGAAGGTTGTGAGCGGAGGCGCACAATGAGTTCAGCGTCACGCAATTCACAGCTCCACAATTTCAGTCAAGTCGCGCGCCGCGATTTTCTGAAGGCAGGCGTGACCGCAGGCGCCGGCCTGGTGATCGGGCTCTACTTGCCGCCGCTCGCGCGAGAGGCGGAAGCGGCCGGAAAGGATTTCACGCCGAACGCATTCGTGGAAATCACGCCCACAGGAGATGTTCATCTTTGGTGCGCGCGATCGGAGATGGGGCAAGGCGTGCGGACGTCAATGCTGATGATCCTTGCGGAAGAGCTAGACGCGGATTGGACGCGAGTGAAGGTGGTACAGGCGGACTTCGAGGCCAAATACGGCGACATGACGACGGGAGGCAGCGAGAGCGTGCGCGGGTCGTGGACCCCGCTGAGGAAGGCCGGTGCAACCGCGCGCGACATGCTCGTCACAGCCGCGCAGCAATCCTGGAGTGTTCCCAAGAGTGAGTGCACGACGCGCGCTGGCACCGTGATTCACGCAAAAACGAAGCGCGAGCTTGCGTATGGCGAGCTCGCTACGAAGGCCGCGGTGCTTCCGGTTCCGCAAGACGTTCCGCTGAAGGATCCGAAGGACTATCGCATCCTCGAGACGAAGAAAGCGCGCGTTGACGGTCCTTTTATCGTAATCGGCGAAGCGCACTACGGAATTGATACCAAGGTGCCGGGAATGCTGTACGCCGTTGTCGCGCGGCCTCCCGTGTTTGGCGGGCGCGTGAAGACATTTGATCCCGTGCACGCGCAAGCCGTGGCCGGCGTGCGGAAGGTGGTGGAAGTTCCGGCGGTGGAGATGCCGCCACTCTTCGGAGAAGAACGCAAGGAAAATTCAGGGCACCAGCATTATTTGTGGGGTGGCGTCGCGGTGGTCGCAGATTCCACATGGCAGGCCATCTCCGGGCGCAAGGTGCTTACGGTGGAATGGGAACCCGGCGCGGGCGCCGACGAATCCACAGAAAAACAGCGCGCAAATTGCGCCGAAATGGCGAAAAGTGCCGGCAAGGAACTGCGCAAGATCGGCGACCCGGCTGCGACGCTCACGAGTTCGCCGAAAAAAGTAGAAGCCGAGTACGAGCTTCCGTTCGTCGCGCACACTCCGATGGAGCCGCCCAATTGCACGGCGCACGTCCACGACGGAAAGTGCGAAATCTGGGCACCGACGCAAAACGCGCCGGGCATGGCCACAGCGCTTGCGAGCGCGCTGAATATTCCGCTTCCGGCGATCACGATTCACGTCACGCTGCTCGGCGGAGGTTTCGGGCGGCGGTTGAACATTGAATATGGCGTGGAAGCCGCCCTCATCTCGCGGGCGGCGGGCGCTCCCGTGAAGGTTTTCTGGACACGCGATGACGATCTTCGCCACGACTACTACCGCCCGATGAGCCATCATCGCTTGCGCGCCGGGCTTGACGCACAGAATCAGGTCACCGCGTGGCTGCATCACGTCGCTGCGCCAACCACCGACGGCTTCTATCTTGGCGGCGACATTCCCGACACGGGAGGAACCGAGCTTGGAGGCGCGGGCTTCCCCAACGGAAGCGTTCCGAATTATCTGCTCGAGGCGAGCTTCCTGCACACCGCCGTGCCGCGAGGCTACTGGCGCTCGGTGGACGTCAGCTGGAACCATTTCGCGGTGCAAAGTTTTATTGATGAGGTGGCGGCTGCAGCGGGCAAGGATCCGCTGGAGCTGCGTAGGCAATTGATCGCGGCGAAGCCCCCTGCCGTCGAGGCGGGTGGGGACGAAAAGCCGGTGAACGTCAAGCGGCTGCGGCGCGTGCTTGATCTCGCGGCGGAGAAAGCCGGATGGGGCAAGCCACTGCCGGCGGGACGCGGGCGCGGGATCGCGAATTTGTATTCGTGGGGCACATACATTGCGCAAGTGGCGGAAGTAACGGTGGCGAAAGACGGAAGCGTCCATGTGGACCGCGTGGTGTGCGCCATCGATTGCGGTCAGGTGATCAATCCGGACATGGTGGCGGCGCAGATGGAAGGCGGCATTGCGTTCGGTTTGACCGCAGCGCTCTTCAGCGAAGTCACCATCGAAAACGGTCAAACGCAGCAGAGCAATTTCGATAACTATCCGATGGTGCGCATCAGCGATATGCCGCGCGTGGAAGTCCATATAGTGCCGAGCCATGAGGAGCCCGGAGGGGCCGGCGAACCTCCGGTGCCTTCGATTGCGCCAGCGGTGGCGAATGCCATTTTTGCGGCTACCGGCAAGCGGCTGAGGCGATTGCCGTTTCAAACGCAGGAGCTGGCGCGGGCATGATGTGAAGCCTCGGTGTCTGAATGCAATGACCGGGATGAGCTAACGTGTTGCTTCAGCCTGTGGTTGCTTTTGTCGCGGTGGTGGAAAGATCGGCGCCCTTTGCCTCGCGCCCGCTGAGCGTGACCACCGCGACGAGGCTCGCAACTATCAGCACCGTCCACGCCAGCACCGGCGCATAGCTGCCGTGGAAGTGCTGCTCGACAAGCTTGGCTTGAAACACACCGTTGCGCGACGATAGCAGATTACCAAGCTGATAGGCGAGGCCTGGAAAGGTGCCGCGCACAGCCGGCGGCGAAAGTTCGTTCAAGTGCGCCGGAACCACTCCCCAGGCGCCCTGCACCATGAATTGCATGAGAAACGCCCCGGCGGCCAGCATCGCGGTGGAATTCGCGAACGCCCACAAAGGAATCACGGGAATCGCCAGCAGCGAAGCAATCACAATTGCCCGGCGGCGGCCGATCCGCTCCGACCACGTCCCGAAACAGATGCCGCCGAGAAGTGCACCGATGTTATAGACGATCGCCACAGTGCCGACAACTCGCGGCGACATCTGGTGGTTTTTCTGTAGAAACGTCGGGTACAAGTCCTGCGTTCCATGGCTAAAGGAATTGAAGCCGAACATCAGCACGACAAGAAAAAGAAAACTCGGCAGAAACTTCAGGATGTCCTTGCCAATGTTTCGTTGCGTAGCTTTTGCAGCTTGGCCGTGCTTCCATGCAGGTGATTCATCCACCTTCGACCGGATATAAATCACAAGGAACGCGGGCAACGTGCCGATCACGAACATTCCGCGCCACCCTACGTGCGAAAACAGAGTGCCGTACACCAGCGCCGCGAGCAGGTAGCCCACTACGTAGCCCTCCTGTAGCAGGCCGGAGAAGAATCCGCGGCCCTTCGCGGGAAGCGTCTCGAAGGCAAGAGCGGCGCCGATGTCCCACTCGCCGCCCATCGCGATGCCAAAACATGCGCGCAAAATGAGGAGTACGTGAAGCGAGGGAGCAAACGCGGAGGCAAGCTCGAAAATAGAGTAGCAAATGATGTTGAGCATCAGCGCCGGGCGGCGGCCGTAGCGATCGGCCAGCATGCCGAAGAGAAACGCGCCGATCGGCCGCATCGCCAGCGTCAGAAAAAGTGCCTCCGCAACCGCGGACACCTTCGTGTGAAAGTCTTCGGCGATGGCGCTGATGCAAAAGATCAGGATGAAAAAATCGAAGGCGTCGAGCGACCAGCCGAGAAAACAGGCGACGAAGGTGTTGCGCTGTTGGCGCGTGAGCTGACGAAAATTTTCGAAGAGTCCCATGTTTTCCTCCGTTGGTCAATTTGTGATTCGCGCGGCCAGCCGGCGAGGGGACAGGATGGCGTCCGTCACGCGGGCAACCTGTACTATTTCGGAGACGTCGTGCACGCGCACGATGTGCGCACCACCGAGGATGCTTGCGGCCACCGTCGCGGCGGTGCCCCAGATGCGCTTGGATTCCGGCACGCCGCCGAGTGCGCGGCCGACGAAAGATTTTCGCGACGTGCCGATGAGCAACGGGAAACCAAGGCGAGCCAGCTCCGGGAGCCGCGCGAGCACTTCGTAATTCTGCTGAGGGCTTTTTCCGAAGCCCATCCCAGGGTCAAGAATGATTTGCGATTTTAGAACGCCAGCCCGGCTCGCGAGCGCTGCCGCGCGGCGAAGCCCTTCGGTGATGTCGCGCATAACGTTGCGGGCAAACGGCAGCTTTTGCATGGTGCGCGGCTCGCCGCGCATGTGCATCAGGATCAGCGGAAGCTTGCGGCGGCGTGCAACTTCGGCGACGCGTGGATCATTGTGCAGCGCAGTTACGTCGTTCAATATCTCGGCGCCCATGCCAACGGCTTCTTCGGCAACTTCGGCTTTGCTTGTGTCCACTGAGATCGGAATTTTCAGCCGGCCGCGCAGCCCCTTGAGCACAGGGAGGATGCGCTGCAACTCCGTTTCGGCAGAAATTCCCTGCGAGCCTGGCCGCGTGGATTCGCCGCCAATGTCAATTATGTCCGCGCCCTGGCGCTCCATTTCGAGAGCCCGCGCAATGGCGGCATCGGCGGCGAGATGAAGCCCGCCGTCGGAGAAGCTGTCTGGCGTGACATTGAGCACGCCCATCACGAGCGTGCGCTCGCCCAGCAGGAGCGTCCGCGTGCGCAACTTCAACCGAAACTTCTTTCGCGCGAACATGAGCCGCTATTGAATCACGATTTAATGCAAAGGATAAGGATTCACTGCGCCGCAGAAACGTAGTAAGCCGTGCGATGAACGACGGTTGCTCCGGCGTGGCCCACAACTTCGATGCGCAGCGAATGCCAACCCGGTCGTGGTGGCGCGTCTTGTGATTGGGTGAGCGCTGCGCCGGGCGTAAATCCGAGCCAGTACTCGGCATTCACACGCTGCCCTATCTGCTGAAATGTCTCGGCCATGCTTTCCGCTTCGTGAAGGAAATAAATCTGGCCACCCGTGCTGCGGGCCAGTTCCGCGAGATAAAGCGTGTAGGCGGGAATGCCGGATTTGCGCGCATCGGGAACAATCAAAGTGGAGTCGCGGTGCGAAGCGAGCCACTTGGGAGTCATGATCTTAGGACGATTCTCCGTGGAGATAGCGAAGACCTGAATATTGCCTGCCGCGAGCGTGCGGACGACGTCTTCATATGTCAGTCGGGCGGATTCGCTTCCGGGATGGGTCGCGGCGCTGGCCGGATCGAGCGTCAAACCTAGGCCGCTATCCTGGCCGTCGGTGAACAGCACGATCGCGTTGCGGGCATGGCGCCGCGACGGAGCGAAAAGCTCGTGCGCCGTCAGGTACACTGCCGCGTAAATGTTCGACCCGCCGGTATCGCCCAGCAACGAGCGAACATCCACGCGCGATACCGCACGGCTCAGGAGATCGCGATCGCTCGAAAATCCGAGCTGAAGGTAGGTGTGCGCGGAGAAATCCACGATGGCAACCTCATCGTTCCGCGAGAGCTCGTCCATCAGTGCGCGCGCCGAATCCGTCATTTCCTTTGCGTCGCGCAGCACGCTGGGGCTTGCGTCGATGACCAGGGCCACTCCCGCTGGATCCTTCGACGGAGGGGAGAAGAAAGCTACAGATTGCTCTACACCATCGTCATAGATGCGGAAGTTCTGAACTGCGAGATCGTTCAATGCGGAACCATCCGCGCCGAAAACGCCGCACGTCACCGGAACCAGACGCGTGGTCGCAGCGATCCGGCTCCCGGAGAGCTGACTCGGAGCAGTGCTTTCGTTTGAAGAATTGGCGCAGACCAATTCGGCCGTCGCTGGGTTGCGACGGCAAGCAAGTTCCTTGTCGAGTTGGCGCGGCTTCGGCAGTTTTTCTCTTTGAGCCGCCTGGGAATGCAAGTATGGCGGCAAGAGGAGAAATGTCACTGTAGCAGCGAGACCAATCGTGAACAGTATGGCGGAGGCGGATGACGGGATAATCTTGATTGCAGCGAGCGATGGACGAGAGAGCGCTCGCATGACGGAAATCAGTCGAGGTCGAAGTCGCGGAGAGGCTTTTCGACGGGGCCGTCTTTTGCTTTCTTGAGGCCTTCGGCGAATTTCCGCGCGAGCACGTCTTCCTTGGTCTTTTCCGCTTCCACCGACGCACGAAACTTCGCTTCCACGGCTTCCTCTTGCTGGCGCAGCAGCCGCGCGGTGTCGTCCAGATCCACTGACGGGGGCGCTTTCGGCGGCGGGACGTGCGAGAGCACAGCGCCGAGATGGCGATCGAGGGTCAGCTTGGCCTGGCAGCATGGGCAAGCGACTTCGAATGTCGCTGCAGGGTTTTTCGACATGCGTTCATTTTACGCCAAATCGGTCCTGGGCGCGCATCGGTGGGAATCGCATGCAACGACACCTTGGTAGGGTGTGCCTGCGTGCGGTGAAAACGCTTTCCATCTTTTGGATTCTTAACGTCGTCGAGCCTGCTTTGCGCGCTCACCTTCAAGAGGTAATCCTTGGCTAAAGTAAGTGCAGTCAATAATATGCGGACATAGCACAGAGGAACACAGCCAGCGTAGACCGGAGATCGAATTGCAATACATTACAGTCAGGTTGTATAGTCGGTCGATCTTTGGTGCGGCGTGACGGTGATCGGGTCAATGGGCAGGGGCTCTCGCCCTCAACGTTTGTTGGCTCGAGTTTTCGAAGATGGGGCTGAGAGAGCAAGCTGTGGGCAACTTGTATCAGGCCGCAGATAAACCATTGGTTCAAAAGGACCCTAGGAGCTCGCCCGACCAGTCCAACTGGTCGAGGTTATCCGAAAGTCGATCTCGATAGTGTGGATGGCTATGACGTCGAACCCGCTTAATGGCAGAGCAAATGATCGAATCACTCGAAGACGGCACAGAGCAAGGCGCCAGCAATGCAACGCCTCGCCGGCGCTCACGGAATAGCAACGAGGCATCCTCCTCGCGACAAGGCGCGCCTCAGGCAGCGTGATCGCTCCGGGCAGCCGAGCGCGCAGGGAAGTTTCCTCTGCGCGTGTTTCCGTGATGTGAAAATCAGAAGTGAGCGCTAAGAAGAAAGGTAATCGGCTCAAAGGAGCATCTCAACAGTGCAAGACCACCTGAATCCACCTTATGGCGGAGAACTAATCAACCTGCTGGCATCACCGGAACGAGTTTCTGTACTCCAGTTGGAATCGCAACATTGGCCGTCCTGGGAACTTACGCCCCGCCAGCTGTGCGATCTGGAATTGCTTTTGAACGGCGGTTTTTCTCCCCTTCACGGGTTTATGACCCGCGCCGATTACGAAGGGACTTGCGCCAAGATGCGCCTCACAGACGGAAAAGTGTGGCCTATCCCGATCATCCTCGATGTGCCGGAGAAGCTTGCCAAGTCCATTGGTCCGGGGGCTTCGATCGCTTTGCGAGACCCAGAAGGCGTGATGCTTGCAGCGATGCGCGTGGAAGAAGTTTGGCGACCGGACCGCGCTGCCGAGGCTCAATCGGTTTACGGCACCACGAGCACCGATCATCCGGGTGTTGAGCATCTTTTGAAGCAGACGAACGATTGGTACGTGGGAGGCAAACTAGACGGTATCCATCTGCCGGCGCACTATGACTTCGCCGCATTGCGGCTCACTCCGGCGGAATTGAGATCGGAATTCTCGCGCCTCGGCTGGCGCCGCGTTGTTGCCTTTCAAACCCGCAACCCGATGCATCGCGCGCATCAGGAACTCACATTTCGCGCGGCGAAGCAAGTAGAGGCTAATCTCCTGCTCCAACCCAGCGTGGGCATGACAAAACCGGGAGATGTCGAATATTACGTGCGGGTGCGCTGCTATCAGTCGCTGCTCTCGAAATATCCGAAGGGCACCGTGAAGCTTTCCCTGCTCCCTTTGGCTATGCGCATGGGAGGTCCCCGGGAAGCCGTATGGCACGCAATCATTCGCAAGAACTACGGCTGCAGCCATCTGATCGTCGGCCGCGATCATGCGGGTCCGGGAAGCGATCGAAACGGAAAGCCTTTTTATGGCTCGTACGATGCGCAGCAGGCGCTGCTGGCTCATCAAAAAGAAATCGGCATCACGGCGGTTCCATTCAACAACATGGTTTACCTGGAAGATCAGGACTCTTATGTGGAAGAGAACCAGGTGCCTGCCGGCGCACGAACGCTCAGTATTTCGGGAACGGAACTGCGCCGCCGTCTCGCCGAAGGAAAGGATTTGCCTTCTTGGTTCACCTTTGAAGAGGTGGCGTGCGAGCTGCAGCGGAACTATCCGCCGCGCGATCGCCAGGGCTTTACGGTCTTTTTCACCGGGCTTTCGGGCTCGGGGAAATCAACGATTGCCAACGTTTTGCGCGTCAAATTCCTTGAGATGGGAGGCCGGCCCGTCACGCTTCTCGACGGGGATTTGGTACGAAAGCATCTTTCCTCGGAGCTCGGTTTTTCCAAGGAGCATCGCGACATCAACATCCGGAGGATCGGCTTCGTGGCTTCCGAAATCACGAAGAATGGCGGCATCGCAATCTGCGCACCGATCGCTCCGTACGATTCCGTTCGCAAAGAGGTTCGCGGGATGGTGGAACCAACAGGAGGTTTCGTATTGGTGCACCTCGCAACGGATCTTGCCACGTGTGAGGGAAGGGACCGTAAGGGTCTATATGCAAAGGCGCGCGCGGGACTGGTGCAACAATTCACCGGAATTTCCGATCCATATGAAGCTCCGGCGGATGCCGAAGTCAATATCGACACAAAAGATCTGAGCCCGGAGGAAGCGGCCCAGGAGATTCTTCTTTACCTGGAGCGGGAAGGCTTTATTGGAGCGGGCGGCAAACATTGCTGATTTGTCTGAGTTGATCTCTCAGCGCGAACAGGCTTGCTATTCGGTCATGACGAATACGGAAACAGTCGTGAGGATACGAAAGGCGCTCGAGGCTGCCGTTGCGGCCCTTTCGCCGTTTGTCTCCGGCAACGTGAAAGCAGAGCACAAGTCATCTGGCCTCGGTCCTGTCACGGAGGCCGACCGGTTGCTGAACCACGTGCTTCACGAGCAGCTCGTGCGCGACGGAGAAGGTTGGTTGTCCGAAGAAAGCACGGACGATCCAAGCCGGTTGCAAAAGTCCAGGGTCTGGGTCGTGGATCCTTTGGATGGGACGCGGGAATTTGTTGAGGGGATTCCGGAGTGGAGCATATCGGTCGCCATGGTGGAAGAAGGCCGGGCAATTGCTGGAGGCATCTGTAATCCCGCGACCGGAGAAATATTCCTCGGCTCGCGTGAAACGGGAGTCACGTACAACGGCAAAGAAGCTCGCGCCAGCAAAAGGAAATCCCTGGCGGGAGCTACGGTGCTCGCCAGCCGCAGCGAGATGGATCGGGGAGAGTGGGAGATATTTCACAGCGCGGGTTTTGTGATTCGTCCAGTGGGATCTGTCGCATATAAGTTGGGACTCGTCGCAGCGGGATTGGCGGATGCCACGTGGACTCTCAAGCCGAAGAGTGAATGGGACGTTGCTGCTGGCGTCGCCTTGGTGGAAGCGGCGGGAGGCTTTGTGCAATTCCTCCCCGGTTTGCCGCCCACGTTCAATAATCGGGCTATTCGCCTCGCGGGACTTATCGCCTGCGGGCCGCTTCTCGGTGAGGAAATAAAGTTTCGGGTCGGTCAATTCGCGCCTGTTTCTGCTGGCGAATCGAGACCGTAGATGCTCACGGTGCCGCAGCACCGAGTGCTGTCACATACCGCTTCGACCTGCTGCTTCTCCAGCACGCCAACAAGCTCGGCATGGGCCAGAAAGAAATGGGCATCAGTGTGAAGACGGTGATTGACGCGAGCGGCCGTAACACCTTCCTCGGAAATCAGCTCAAGGTGAGGATTCAGAATCCAGGAGGGCCTGGGACAACTATGACGCCGCCAATAACGGCAGAGTTCGCCGGAGGCAATTTCCATGAATGACGAGCGTGGCATTTCACGTCGTAGATTACTAGGTATACTTGCCACGGGAAGCCTTGCCGCCGCAACAAGAGCCGGGGGGCCGAAGAAGCTTGAGACTCAGAAATCGCAGGCGCCTGGCGCCGCGCAACCCCTCCCTACTTTTACCGGCCCATCACCGAACCCGTACTGGAATGGAGTGGGGCCGTTCGTGGATTTTCCCCAAAAGGCTCCTCTCGTGTTGCTGACGGACCGGCCCGCGCAGCTCGAAACGCCACGGCATTACTTTGAAACAGCCTTCACGCCCAGCCGCGCTTTTTATGTGCGCTGGCATTTGGACGAGCTCCCGAACAGCGTTGACCTATCCGCTTGGCGGTTACGTGTCGAAGGCGGCGTGGGACATCCCGCGAAGTTTTCGATGAGCGAGCTTTTAAGCCGCTTCAAGCCTGTCACCATCGCGGCTGTGAATCAGTGTTCGGGAAACAGCCGCAGCAAAGTGCAGCCTCGCGTGCCAGGCGGCCAGTGGGGCCACGGCGCAATGGGCAATGCAAGATGGACTGGTGTTCACATGCGGGAACTGCTGGATGCTGCCAACGTGCAGCCCAACGCTGTCGCTGTTCAATTTCAGGGACTCGATCAGGGGAAAGGTCCGGAGCAACACGGTTCGCATGATTTCCTGAAATCGCTCGACCTGAAAGACCCGGTCCTTGACGACTGCATCGTCGCCTACGCAATGAACGATGAGCCGCTGCCGCTGCTGAACGGTTTTCCGGTGCGCCTCGTTGTCCCCGGCTACTTCGCGACGTATTGGGTGAAGAGCTTGAGTTGGATTCGCCTGCTCGATAAGCCCGACGAAAATTTCTGGATGAAGACGGGCTATCGCGTGCCGGACACGCCGCATGGCAACACCACACCTGAGGACATGAAGACAGGCAACGTCAAGACAGTGCCTATCAGCCGCATGCCGGTGCGCTCATTCATCATCACTCCGGATGGCGAGGCCAAGCTGGTCACGAAGTTGCCGGTTATAGTTCGCGGAATTGCTTTCAGTGGCTACGGTACTGTCAACAAACTGGAAATCTCTATAGACGACGGCAAGTCGTGGAGCCCTGCCGAACTGGACGAAGATCATGGACCTTATTCCTTCAGAACGTGGTCATTTCCGTGGACGCCGGCAAAGCCGGGAAGCTACGTGCTGGCTGCGCGCGCCACGGACACGAAAGGGAATACACAATCGGATGAAGGCGTTTGGAATCCGGGCGGATACTTGTGGAACCGAATCGAACGCCAGGAAATCACCGTCGGGCGAGGGGAATGAGAATCGTGAGAGGCTCGAAAATGAAATTCATTGTATCTCTGGGCGCGTTTGTCGCTTTTGCCGCGGGAATTCTCTGCGCGCAATATGACCGTGGCTACTATTCGCAGGAAAATCCCGGTTCCATCACGCAGTCCGCCTCGCCCAAGGATTCCGACAGCGCCACATACAGCGTCGCCGCATTTCCTCTTTACCCGGTGAACCTGGCTCCGGGAGAAGGCCGTGAGGCGGTGCAAGCTTACTGCTCCACTTGCCACAGCACGCGATACATCACCATGCAGCCGCCGCTTCCTCCGGAAACATGGGAAGCGGAAGTGAACAAGATGGTGAAAGTAATGGGACAGCCGATTCCTGAAGACGTGCAGCCTGTCATCATCAAATACCTGCTGGCACACTACACACCGACTTCACGCAAACGCTGATTCCTCCGAGGGACCTCTTCTCGCGAGCTTGTCATTCTGGGATGCGAAGGCGAAGAATCCTTCTTCACGTTCGCGAACGAGAAGGATGTCAGCATAGGGCCAGGAAGATTCCAAAAGATAGCTCAGAAGAAAGCCCAGTTACGATCTCGTCGCCGTTATCCCGTTCCGCCCCGTCCACGGAAGCGCGGTCTGCATTCTGGGTGACAGATCAGGAGTCGAGCTTAGGACCCGGGACCCAATCGAGGTCCCATCAGACTCTACGGAAGATTCTGCGGATGGTGATGCTGAGCCGCTTTCAAAAGCGGTTGATCGAGCAAGTCCCGCAGCCCGCCGCGCAAGCTCTGTGCGGCTCCCAACGCCAAACTTGCACAAGAGCGACGATATGTGGAATTTCACGGTCCGCACAGTGATGTTTAGCTTCGATGCAATCTCTTTGTTCCCGCGATTGCAAATCACCGAATGAAGCACTTCCTTCTGGCGCGGGCTGAGCGACGTCGGGCCGGGGATTGCTCGGCCTTCCTGAAGAAGGTCTTTCGCGCGCGAAACCAGCCGTCCTACGAGCGTCTTTTCTGCGGGCACAAGAACGACGAAATCATCCGGGTCATACCCCCGTACCAGGCATTGCATGGCGAGCATCCCGGCGACACGTTCTACGGTTAGATCTTCGTCCTCGCAAGATTCAGCGCGAAACTGTGCTACCCCGGAGGACTTCTCGCAAAAAACAACTAAGCTGGATTGATTGGTTTCTCGTTTTACTTCCTGAGGAACGAACTGTGGAAATTCGCGGATCTTCTTCAATGTCAGCCTTCCCGTGCTTGCCCAGGATTGCATGTGGCGAAGCTGTGGTTTAACTGCTGTTGTATTGCAAAAAGCCATTTCGGCGAACTGTCGAAGGAAGGAACGAGCCGGGCCCTGTGGAAGACCGCGATTGCGATACCCCCTCCCCGAAGAGGGCACTCCACCGCGAAGTGCCTTCGAGACGTTATAGTACGGTACCGGTGACCCTTGGCAGGTACAGTGCCAAAGAATGGCAATTTCTCTAACTAGCTTTTATTCTTTGCTTTGCGCCCTCTTCCTGATTTCATGCATACAGCGTTCCCTGTAGAAACTTCCCGAACGTAGAAAAATCTTCTTGCACAGAATCCGGCTTATAGGCTTGTCCGCCACTTTTCTATTAGTACAGACGCTTTTGTTTTGTCTAACAGGTCCGTCTAACGTTCCCGCTTCTAACGCTTCCCGCCCGATAGCGGCTGATGGGCGTTTGTAAGGATATGTGAGGCGATTGTAGACAAACTATCGCATATCCGAGCGCCGAGTGCGGGCCGCCACGTGTTGTACTCCACCCACCACCGTTCGATCCGCACTTACCATAAAGTTGCACCCGCGAGAATTGCTGTAAGAAGTAAGGTGCCGATCGCGGCGAACGCTTGAACGGTGACCGCGTGTCGCTCCAGCAAGTGAACGATCCAGATTAGTTTTTGAAGCATGATTTAAGTCCTCTTCAGTCGATAGCTCGTACTTCGCCCGCCCGCCTCTTCCTGTTCAAGAATCCCAATAGTAATCAACTCATTGATGTCACGAAGAGCGGTGCGGGGTGAACTCTTCGTCATTTTCGACCACTTCTCTGCTGTCAATTTACCTTCAAATTTGTTGACCAATTTCTTCAACATTTTCTTTTGCCGGCCGTTTAGCGCAATGTTCTTGTTTTTTATATTTCGCCAGAAAGTTTCCTTCTTCAATGCGCTGTCTGTTATCACATTCGATTGATCGATCGCTCGATCGAGGCATTTCAGAAACCAAGTGAGCCATTCGGTGATATCTAGAGATCCCTTCTGTATCGTTTCCAAAGTGGCATAGTAACCTTTTCGCTCTTCAAGGATTTGAGATGACATGCTGTAGAAGCGCTGTGCGCTGCTGTCGGATCGAGCCAAACACAATTCCGATATTGCTCGCGTGATCCTTCCGTTGCCGTCATCAAAAGGGTGAATTGTGACGAACCAAAGATGAGCAATCGCGGCTTTCAAGAGAGGATCGGACTTACTTTCGCTGTTGAACCAAGCGAAGAACGCCGCCATTTCGGACTCGATTCGATTAGCCGCTGGGGCAGCAAAATGAACTTTTTCTTTCCCCTCTTGTCCGGAGACAACTTCCATCTCATCATCGCGCCATGTGGCAACACGAATTTTGCGGAGGTCGCTGTAGCCCGTGGGGAACAACCAGTTATGCCATCCAAATAGCCGATCGCTCGTTAGGGGCATTTCGTATTTCTGTGTTGCATCCAACATCATTTTGACAACGCCCTCGACATTGCGGTTTTCTTTTTGGACGCCGGCTTTTTCGAGGCCCAGCCTACGCGCTATCGATGAACGAACACTTTCTGGATCGAGAGCCACACCCTCGATTGCGCTAGATTTGATTGTCTCCTCGGTTAAGACTTTCAATGTTGCGTCCCAACGAGAGGAAAGACCGTAGCTCTGCATCTTCCCTAACAGAGCTCCTTGGTGGAGTCTGACATCAGACAATAGTCCGGCGAGGGCCTTAGCATCCCAATGAAATTTGGGCCAATCATCGTGTTCGTGGATATATAATCTCGCCATATTCTCGTCTTTATTCTCGCCATATCCTCATTATTAATCTCGCCATATTCTAGCCATTATTCTCGCCATTTGTCAAGCGCCTTCTCAGATTAGCTACTCTAGTGGCAGGCGTTCGGTCTCGAAGAATCACAACCCTCACGATCACCGCCACCATCATCATCACCGTCGAACCGACCGTGAAAATCACCACCACTACCATCACCACGACGACGACAAAACCCGCCACTAACGTATGCCGGTTCGCAGCCTCCGCTCTGGCCGGGTCGGGATCTTATCCGTTGCCACGTTGCCCCAAAAACGGCTGGAGCGATCCCGAGCCTCTTTTTTCGCATCCGCGAAATCTTTTTTCAAAAATCTTTTGTTGTATCTAAAGGAATTATTGGCCGTTCGGCACTGTCCATTATTGAGAATAATTCAAAATATCGCTCGAAAGCCGAGGATCCGCCTTGGCCAGGGCATAGGCGAAGCAGTCCCCGAAATTCAAACCCGCAGGATGACCGCTGCACTTGCCGAAATCGCGGTAGGCTTCGCGGGCAATCCGGGCTTGGGCCTTTCCATAACTGTGCTCCCCAGAGTCGCGCTTGCCTCTGTTTTCTTAGGTCGCCTTGATCGACCGCATAAATGAGGACGGCCAGGATGCCCTTGTTAGCAGGGCGTCTCTAATCGCACTTCGGTCCACGAGCCTTCGACCTTGGGCCGCATCCCTTGGGACGTCATCACGGTTCATCAACACATTGTTCCAGGCAGGCCGGAACGAGAGATGGTTGGAGCACCGCCGAGGCTAAGACCACCGGAACCTGCTGAGGGCCGTGGAAATCGCTTCACTGAATTGGGAAGTCCCGCTGGTCTGCGTCCTCGTGGCTAAAGAGGAGAATCCACTCGCCACTTGTCGGCAAGCCACGGCGTTCGTGGAGACCTTGGGCGATAAGGAGCGCCGTCTGGTAGTCGACGGCGCTGATGGGGTACACATGCAGCGTGGGCTTGAGACTGCTCTGCGTTCCGAACACGAACAGTGACATGCCGTCGTCTGCGTGTTCCTTGAGGTGCTCCGCCACGGCGTCAGCGAAAACCTCTTCGATGTCCGCCGGCGCCTTGCGGGGATTCGGTACGATGCGTCCGTAGATATATTGGGATGGGTTCATCTTTGTTTCCTCACCTTTAAACAAATTCTGCCCTGCGCTGGTTCCACAGAGAATTTGACGCAGCAGCAGTATCAGATAATACTGGCCCGGGCCAAAAAAGAGCGCATTCTTTCACCAGTTCTCTCGTATTTACCCAGCTGGCTTAGACGGAAGATCAGGGGCCGTCGACGGGCGCTAGGCCGTTGGCCCCAGAGTCTCCAGCCTAGCCGACCCGCGGTGAGGATCACAAGTTAAAGCGTTTCTGAAATACGGAACCCTTTAGTGTCGACCCGTTTGTTCAGCCCGGAAGTGGCCAGGGGATGTCCGTTGGCAGGCGTCCCGGAACCAGGGCCGACAAATAACCAGCGCCCTCCGCCCTCGCTGCCAACGACACGATGCGGGAACGAGGTGCCCACACCGAGGAAAACACGATGTATGAAGAACAGGAAGAACACCCGATTGAGGCCGCTCATGGCCTTGAGGCGGCACCACCCATCCCCACAGGCCAGCCAACGCCACCCCTAGCCGAAGATGGGGGCACTAAGGCTGGCCCACTCTCATCGAACGGGGGGCGCCCAGATGCTGAGAAGGGTTCGGTTTCGGCCAAGAAGCTTGAAGCGAACCGAAAGAACGCTCAAAAATCGACCGGGCCAAGAACAGAGGCCGGCAAGGCCAAGGCTGCCGCCAACAGCTACGAGCATGGGTTTTTCGCCAAGCATCTGTTCCCCACCGCCGCGCAAGCGGCCAAGGACAAGACGGACTACTTGGCTGTGGCCAATGGCGTGTATGGCCACTATCAACCGGTAGGTTACATGGAGAACTTCTGGGTGGAGAAAATTGCAACCGAGGCTCTCCGCTTGGCCCGCCTCGTGGGATACGAACAGGCGCAGATGATGACTTGGCGGTACCCGTTCGCCGGCCGTGCATCAGACAGCCTTCTGCGCTACCAGACTACGACCAACCGCCGATTGACAGATGCTATCGAGCAACTGGAGCTGTTGCAGCAAAAGCGCAAGGCCGAAGCGCCTTTGCCTGAGCAGCACGACCCGAAGCCGCACGGCACGGACGCAGAATCCCAAGAACCGCCCGACGAGTCGGCCCCGGCATCGGAGGACCAGACCGGGGAGCATCTAAAAGAACCTCGCTGCGACCCCCAACCACCCGAAAGTTGTGGAACGAAGCCACCGGTGGCGGCGGCCGAGGTGGGCGAACTGGCTGTCAGCCAGGCAGAGGAAGCAGCGGGCTGTCAGCAAGAACCCCAACGCGGCGCCCCGCCGCCGAGCGAAAATGACGGAACGAAGCCACGCAAAACTCTAGCCGACTTGGTGGCGGAGCGCCTCGAGGACAGAGTGTAGACTGAGCGCATCGCCCGAGTATCTGCCGGACCGAAAAGGAAATTGTCCGTCTATTCGGGGCGGTCCCGCTATAATCCTCGCGCTTGATACATTCAGGCTGTTCATCAGAGCGGGACTGATCCGTATATGCTTAGAATATGGCCGCGGAATTCCAGCCGGGGGGATTTGTGCTTTATCGAGCGATCCAGAATGCTCTTGCGATAACTTCTTTTCTGATTCTGTTTGCAACAGCCGCATCGGCGCAGATTCCGGCAAGCAAACCGGCGCCTTTCTCGAAGCCTGTTCCTTCGAGCGATCAAACATGCTCGGTTGAGAAGAGTTGTGCCGAAGTAGCACCTGCAATGATTCAGAGCGCGCTCGGTCCCTCGGCGCTCGAAGAAAATCTGCGCTATCTCACAGACACGATCGGAGGACGTGTCACCGGCTCTCCGGCAGCTCACAGAGCAGCGGCCTGGGCCGTGGAAGCGTTTCGCCGTGCCGGCGCAAGCGAAGTGCACACCGAAAAGTTCACGATTCCGGCTGGCTGGAGCGAAGGTCGCACGCGCGCGGAAATCCTTTCGCCCGAGCAAATTCCTGTGCGCCTCGTCTCCAAGGCCTGGACACGGCCAACGCCTGCTGGCGGGATCAAAGCGGAAGTTGTGGATGTTGGAATGGGAGACGAGCCCGGGTTCGCCAAGGCTAGTGCGGCCGCGCGAGGCGCGATCGTTCTCGTGCATTCGAAGTTCCTCGTCACCTGGGATGATCTGCTCAGTGAGTACACCATTGGTCCAGGCGTTGTTGAGCGCGCGGTAAAGTCGGGCGCCGCTGCAATCTTCTGGATGTCGTCGCGCCCAAACCTGCTGCTTTATCGCCACACGCTGACGGTGGATGGCCAGCTCGAGAAGTTGCCGCAGGGAATTGTCGCTCGCGAGGACGCGGAACTCATCGCGCGCTTTCTTGCGTCGGGGCAGAAGGTGCGCGTGCAATTCGACGCGTCGAACAGAATTACCGGTCCGCTGGAATCCGAAAACGTCGTCGCTGAAATTCGCGGTTACGACAAGCCCGGTGAATTTGTCCTGCTCGGCGCTCATCTCGATTCGTGGGAGCTGGGCACCGGCGCGCTCGACAATGGTTGCAACTCAGCGCTGGTGATAGACGCTGCGCGCGTGATTCACGCCTCGGGAACGCTGCCGCATCGCTCGATTCGATTCGTGCTTTTCACCGGGGAAGAAGAAGGGCTGCTCGGCTCGGCAGCGTATGCGCACGCGCATCGCGCCGAGCTCGATCGAATGGTTGCCGCGGTGATCTTCGATTCGGGTGCTGGCCGCACAACCGGCTATTCGCTGGGCGGAAGAAAAGACACGCTCGATGCCGTAACGCAGGAGCTCGAACCAATCGCATCGCTCGGCGTGACAAAACACAAGCTCGACGCGGGCATGGACACCGACAACTTTGATTTTCTGCTCGAAGGTGTGCCGACGCTTGTGGCGAACCAGGAGCCTGGGAATTACATGCTGAATTATCACGCCGCATCGGACACGTTCGATAAGGTCGACATCGCCGAGCTGAAGCGGAACGTCGCAATCGCCGCCGTCACTGCGTACGCTCTGGCCGACGCGAAAAACCGCATTGGCCCGCGCCAGTCGCGCGCCGAAATCGAGCAGTTGTTCAAGGACACCGGCCTCGACCAGGACATGAAATCCTCCGGCTTTTGGCCCTACTGGGAAAAAGCCGAGCGCGGCCGCGAGAAATAGGTCACGACGCTCGTGCGGCAAGAAGGAGTTGCAATGAGCGCGACGAATGAAGCCTGCCGTATCACCGCCAAATACTACGACGCGGCGTATGCCGCGAAGCAAGATCTGGTGGATGCGCCGTTCTACGTCGAGCTAGCCCGCAAACATGGCGGGCCGGTCCTCGAGGTCGGTTGCGGAACGGGCCGCCTGCTGCTTCCCATCGCGCGCGAAGGAATCGAAATCCACGGCGTGGACAATTCGCCTGCGATGCTCAAGGTGTTAAAAACGCACATCGAAAACGAGCCTCCGGAGGTTCGGCGCCGCGTCGTGCTTCACCAAGGGGACATGCGCGAGTTTCGCCTGAGCGGCAAGTATCCCCTTGTGATCATGCCGTTTCGGCCTCTGCAGCACATGCACAGTGTCGAGGATCAGGTGCGAGCGCTTACGACCGCCGCATTTCATTTGCAAGGCGCGGGAATGTTCGCTTTCGACGTGTTCTATCCAAAGTTCGATTTAATCGCGAAAGACGTCGGCGAGGAGGTCCTGGAGCTGGAATGGCCTGCCGATTCCAGCGGGGAGAGAATCGTCCGGCGATATTTCCGCAAGGACTCGGTCGACAAGATCCGGCAGATGTTCCAGTTCACATTTATCTTCCGCACGTACGAGGGAGACAATCTCGTGCGGGAGGAAACCGAGCCTTTCGCCTTGTCCTATTACACATATCCTCATCTCCGTGCGCTTTTTTTGCTCGCCGGCCTCGAAGTAGTGGAAGAGTGCGGATCCTTCGCGCGCGCGCCACTCGACAATAACGCCCAAGAGATGATCTTTCTTCTGAAGAGGGCGAATCCGTGATGCTCGAAGGTCATTGCTGGGGAGCGCGCTGACGCCAGATGGCAGCAAAGACGAAAGCAACACTCGAGCACGAGATCCGCTGGCCGAAGCGCATCGTCACCTTCGGCGACGCGGTGAAGTACATTGAAGCGGCCGGCTTCTGCATGCTCTTCCCCGTGGGCAAAGTGCCGCTTCCGTCGCTTTATTACGCTGTCACGCGGCGCAACCTGCGCGAGAAGATGGTATGGGACAAATATGCGCAGATGGTGTGGCGGTGGAAGGACGAATTGCCGAAGCGGAAGCGGGCGGTCTACACAAAATATTTTCGCGGGCGCGGAACGCTGATCTCGCTCCGGCTCACTACCGCATTTTCTGGCCATGCGCGAAGCGGCGCCTTGCGCCGGGTGATCACGAGCGTTTTTACACCGAAGGGCGCATACGCGAGGACGCGCGCGCGATCTGGGAAGCCCTCGCCGCGCACGGGCCGATGGCGACGCTCGAATTGCGCCACGCCTGCAGGATGGAGACGAAGGCGGGCAACAAGCGCTTCAAGCGCGCGATACTCGATCTGCAATGTTTGCTCGCGGTCGTACATTCCGGCACGGAGCAGGAAACCTCTGCGTGGGCTTCGGGCCGCTACGAACTGGCGTGCCGGGCATTTCCGAAGCAGGCAGCCGCAGCGCAAAAGATTGCGCCTGCCGAAGCGCGGGCCGCGCTCACCGCGAAATATCTCGAGTGGTATCCGAATGCGCCGGTGATGCAGTTGTCGCGCTTATTTGGTTGGACGAAAGAGGAAGCAAGCGCGGCTATGCGCGCAGACGGTTCTTCGTGAAAACGGCCGGCGCGAGCACGTCATGAAACTCATCCTTGCATCGAGCTCGCCACGGCGGGCGGAAATTCTGCGGCATGCGGGATTCGTGTTTGACGTGCGCCCGGCGCATTTGGACGAGACGCGATTGCCGCGCGAGAAAGCGCGGGACTACGTCCGCAGGCTGGCGGCCGCGAAAGCCGAGCACGTGGCGAATCACGGCCGTTGGAAGAACCAGGCGACGATCGTGATTGGTGCGGACACGGTGGTCGTGGCGAAGGGAAAAATCCTCGGCAAGCCGGTGGATGTCGAAAGCGCGCGCAAGATGTTGCGGACCCTGAGCGGGAAGACGCATGACGTGTTCACGGGCGTCGCGATGGTGCGCCTGTCGGACGGAAGCAAAATCGTGCACGTCGAAAAGACCCGGGTCACGTTTGCGCGGCTGCCGGACGAAGAAATCGACTGCTACCTACTCACGGGGGAGCCGTTTCACAAAGCAGGAGCGTACGCAATTCAGGGAATCGCGGGCCGGTACGTGACACGAATCGAAGGTTGTTACTTCAACGTGGTGGGTCTGCCGCTCGCCCGCCTATCGGCCATGCTTGCAAAGCTCGGTTGGCGCGAGACGCGCTAGATTGCGTCAGAGGTCGCGAGGAGAAAAGAGTTCTCGATGCCAGTTACTTCTTCTCTTCGGTCGGCGGCACGGTTGGCGCCGCGGGCGGCGGATTAGGCGGCGGATTCGTGTTGGGCTGGTTACCGCGCATACCTTCCTTGAACTCGCGGACACCCTGCCCGAGGCCCCGCATCACCTCAGGTATTTTGGCTCCGCCGAAGAGCACAAGGATAACGATCGCAATAATCAGCAAATGCCATGGGCTATCCCACATGGGCACCTACCTTTCACGCCCTGATTCCTGGAGATTCGGGCCAGGGGTGTTCCAGTTCAAAATCAGAGTATAACACGCTCGTCCCCGACGCGACGCGTAACATGTTCCCGATCGAGGTATTCGAGCAGAGGAATAGCATACTTTCGCGTAATTCCTGTAAGTTCTTTGAATGCAGCTATCGGCAGGCGGTTGCCTCGGTCATGGCGGTACTTGGCCAGGGCGTTGCGCAACCCGGCGACAGCGGTGCAATGAAAAACGAGATCCTCGGCCACCTTGATGAGCACTTTTTCGCGCAACAGGATTTGCAGGATTTTTTGCGCGCGCGAAGATTCAACAGGCAATTTTTCGAGCACCGCGGCGAAGCTGGGAACCGTAAGTCCTGCGCGCTCGAATTCCTTTTCGATTAGTTCCTTCGCGCGCGCTTCTTCGGAAGAGAGTGAGATCTCCCGTCCGGCGCGCTGGACCAGGTCGCCAGACAGCGTCACGGCCTTCGCGCTGATGAGATCGTCGAGAGCGGCACGGAAAAGCTCGGGACGCCTTGTGTTGGCGCGGCCGCGAAGGTCCTGTCTGGGGATTCCGGGCAGCAGCGGATTCGCGCGGTGGAAATCCTCGACGGCCTTTTTGAGCGCGGCGACAGCGTTTTCCAGCGCCGCAGGTGAAGAAACGATCAGCGGATTTTCGTTCAGAATACGCAAGCGATTGCTTTGAGCGAGCTTTTCGATGGTGGCGCGGGCTTCGATCTCCGTCCATCCCGTGCGAACGATCAAGTCCGTCAAGGTGAGGCCGTGAGCCGCGGCGGAGGCAAGCGCGGCGAGCACGTCGTCGGGGTTCGCGCGCTCGAGCGTTTCAAGAAAAGCGGCGACAGCGGGATCCTGACGGCGATGACGAGGCGCGCGCACGTCGAGCACGGCGCCTCCGCCAATGGTGACCACCGGCGAAAATTGGCGAAGAATGAAACGGTCGCCGGGGAGCAAGAGAGCCGGCTCGTCCAATCGCAACTGCGCGAACGCTGATCCCCCGGGGGGCAGTTCATTAAGTCCCAGCAAGACCACATCCGCGACGGTTTCGAGCGTTCCTTGATGAAAATGCACGCGCGCGCGATTCTTCAGCGCCCGCGCCGAAGCGAGAAGAGTGATGCGCGCGTCGAGACGATCCGCGGAACGAAAGATTCCAGGCGGTGCCAGCACCATTCCGCGGCGGATTTCCTCGCGCTCGATTCCCGCAAGATTCACGGCCGTGCGCTGGCCCGCAACTGCTACAGCGACAGATTGCCCGCCGGAATGCAGGCCGCGAACGCGAACGCGCTTCCGCGTGGGGTACACCTCGACTTCGTCTTCGGGTCTGACCGCGCCGGAAATCAGGGTGCCTGTGACGACGGTGCCGAACCCTTTCATCGCAAAAGCGCGGTCAATCGGCAGCCGGAAGTGCCGGCTGGCATTCTTCGACGGGATGGCCTCAATCGCGCGCAGCAACTCCGATTTCAGGGCGTCTATGCCCACGCCGGTCCGAGCGCTCAGCGGAACCACGGGTGCGCGTTCGAGGAAAGAGCCGCGCACGAATTCCTCGATTTCGAGGCGCATGAGGCCGAGGGCGTCGGAATCGACAAGATCGGATTTCGTCAACGCAATGATGCCGCGCGGGATTCCGAGAAGGCGGCAAATGTCGAAATGCTCCCGAGTCTGAGGTTTGATGCCTTCGTCGGCCGCGATGACAAGAAGGACGAGATCAATGCCACCGACACCAGCAAGCATGTTGCGCACGAAGCGCTCGTGGCCCGGCACGTCCACGAAGCCGAGGCGAACACGGTTATTCGCGGAATCCAAACCGAGATCGAGAAACGCAAAACCGAGGTCGATGGTGATACCGCGGCGCTTTTCCTCTTCGAGGCGGTCCGGGTTCGTGCCGGTCAACGCTTCAACGAGCGATGACTTGCCGTGGTCAATGTGGCCGGCGGTGCCGACAATCACGTGTCGAACCGTTTCCATAGACGAAGCCTGAAGGTGCAGCGTCACGTCGCAGAGCGACGCTAGCGAAGCGGGTGAGTGAAGGTCAAACCAGGCTTCGTGCGGCTCAGCTACCGACAGGAGCACTTGAGGAGGCCTCGCTGGCGTTCGCAACGAAGGCCCTCGCAATGTTGATCGGCGCCGTCAGGTTAGAATCTCAATTCCTCGTTTTTCTCCTGCAGCGGCGGTGCCGTCGTTGAGCCTTTGAATCGCGGCTTGCCAAGTTTCGTGATCCAAATGCCGGAATGAATGTCGTTGTAAAAAATGAGCCCATTGGCCGGCTGCGCTCCCCAGCCAAACGGCAAATTCGGCCGGTAGCCATCCGGGTCGCCTGTCCAGATGCGCGCGATTTCGCGGCCCTGCCGGTACAAATCGCCGCGCAGCTCGCCAGAAATATCCAAGGCGCGCCCGCCGCCGGCATAGTCGCCCGCGTACAGAATGTCGTCGTCCGCCCACACATTGTGCATGCCGCCTTCGGGAACTTCGTACTCGGCCACCTTGCGCGGATGCTCAATGTCCGATACGTCGATCACATGCAGGATTCCGCGCACCGGAATCCGCTGCTTGCTGTCGAGATCGAATATTCCGGGAAACACTTCGTCGCCCACGAACACGTAGTTCTTGTACCGAAACGTCGTGTGCGTTCCCGCCAGCCAGCCATTGCCGTAGAGCTCGTAATGGTTGAATTTGAACTGCGAAACGAGCTGTGGGTGCTCGGGACTGCCGCCCTTGATTCCGGCGCCGACGTCGAGAATAACCAGCCCGTCGTGCCAGTACGCCAGATACGCCAACCCGTCCTTTACCTGCAAATCGTGGAGGTAGCGCCCGTTCGCGAGCGATCCCATCGGACTCTCGATTACGGTCACCTCCGGATGCTCGGTCTGCCAGCGGGCCACTTCCTTCGGGTGTTGCGCGTCGGCGAAGTCGATCACGCGCATAGAACCCGTCGCGTCGTCCGTGATGTAGGCGTAATGCGAATTGATATACGCGCTGTGCACGCCGCCCGTCACCGTCTCGGTGTATTCCGACAGCACTTTCAGGTGCGCGGGGTCCGACGGATCGAAAAACACGATGCCGTTCTTCCGATTCGACGCCCCTTCGCGCGTAAACACGCCCACCTTCTCATCCGGCGTTGTGCTGATGTCGTTGATCAGCCGCGCGTCCGCTTTTATCGAATCGAGCTGCTTCGGGTGCGCGGGATCGGAAATGTCATAGGAGAAAATGCGGTCCGAAAGTGTCGAGTAAAACAGGTGATGCCCGACGATCCACTCCTCCGTCGTCTGAATTACTTTGCCGTCCTTATCCTTCGTCGGAATATGCGCAACGATTTCCACCTCGCGTTCTGCGTTCCGCGGCGCAACGGTGATGGACGCTACCGCGCGGTGCCGCCCCGACGACGCGATCACTTCATACGTGCCGGGCCGCTCGGCAACAAAAGCGCCGTCAGGGTAAACTTCCGCGCCCGTTCCCCGCACGCTCCAGGTCGTCAGCACGTCCTTCATCGCTGCGCCCTTTGCATCAAGCGTCTGCGCCGTGAAGTGAACCACGTCGCCCGTCTTCGCGCTCGTGGTCGCCGGTTCCACGGTCAGCTTGCCGATCGAATCGGCCACCACGCGCACTTGCGTCTCGGCGCTTGCAGGACCCGCCGTGGCGTGGATCTTGGCGGTTCCGGGTGCTAGGGCCGTCACCATCCCCGCGTCATCTACCCTCGCCACCGCGGGCGACTCCGACTTCCAATGAATCACCTCGTCCGTCCGCGGATCACCGTTTTTCGACCGTGCCGTCGCCGTCAGCAGAATCGCCGATCCAACCGGCGCCGCATGCGCCACTGGAGCGATCTCGACGCTCGCCACCGGCGCGGGCGACACCGTCACGTGCCCGAACCCGGGCTTCCCTCCCACGATCGCGATCACCGTGATTTCGCCCGGGGTGTAAAAAACAACGTTGCCGTCCTTGTCAGCCCCGGCCGCATCAGGCGGCGTCGCAACCCACATCATCGGCTTCAAATCGAGCATCTTTCCCGATGCATCCTTTCGCAACCGCGAACTGCAACTTATCGCCGACCTTCGCCTTCGTTCCATTCGGGGTAACCTCCATCGTCGCCACCTTCGGCGGCGTCGGCGGTGCACCCACTTCCTGTCGCGCCCAGGATCGGCGCGAAACCCATCGCGCCCGCTATCACCACCATCGCCAGCCATATCTTCGCAACCCGCATGAACACACCCCCTCCGGTTCACATTTCGCCCCGTGAGAAGTTGAACCGCAAGCGCGCGTTTGTCAATAGTCGGAGGGCTGATTTAGCGGGTAACGCGAGAGGCGTCGGCGATCTCTTTGGCAATCGAAAGCGCGGCATTGCGCGGGGATTGCGCGCCTGTTATGGGGCGCCCGACCACGAGATAATCTGCTCCCGCGCAAATGGCATCCGCCGGCGTCGCCACGCGCGATTGATCCTGTACAGAGGCATTGCGCGGCCGCACGCCGGGAATAACGATGAGGAATCGGGGGCCGCAGGCGCGGCGAATCGCCCTCGCTTCGCGCATGGAAGTCACCACCCCATCAAGTCCTGCCTGCTTTGCGAGGCGCGCCAATGCAACAGCGCGCGATGCGACGGAACCCGAAATTCCAACGCTCTTTAGCGCCGGGGCATCGAGGCTCGTGAGAATGGTCACGCCCAGCAAGGCGGGCCGGCGTTTCTTGCCCGCCATTGCTTCGCGGGCGGCGCGCATCATTGCGAGGCCGCCGGTGGTGTGCAGCGTCAGCATCACGACGCTGGGCAGATCCGCAGCGGCGGCAACCGCTCCGGCCACCGAGTTTGGGATATCGTGAAACTTGAGGTCGAGAAAGATACCGGCACCGAGGCCGGCGAGCCTTTCGACAGCCCGCGGACCTTCGGAGGTAAATAGCTGGCTACCGACCTTCAAAAGGCCAGCCGCACCACGAAGTTGCCGCGCTAAGGTGCAGGCCTGCCCCAAGCGGTCAACATCAAGGGCAACAATCAGTCGTGACGAGGCGGGGCGGGGCGTTGTGGTACCTCGAGAAGCTCCATGCGGACCTTGGCTAGGCCGCGTTGGTCAAAGCCAAGTCGTCGGGCGACTTCGTAGGAGACGTCGAGCTCGCGTCCTTCAACGAATGGGCCGCGGTCATTGATGCGGACCACTTGACTGCGATGGTTCCGCGTGTTTACGATTCGCACGACCGACCCCAAAGGGAGTGTCTGGTGGGCCGCTGTCGTGGCATACATATCATAAATCTCGCCCGTGGCGGTGGGCTGCCCGTCAAAAGGCTCCCCGTACCAGCCTGACACACATTCCCAAACTGCCAGGGGTTTGGGCTGGCGGCTGGTGTTAGAGATAGATCGGGCAGCAGGGGATGGGTTCTGCGCGGGAGATGATGCTTGGGGAGGGTTGCTCATTCTCCCTGCGATGGTGGGATTCACCGCCGGAGTAAAAACGAGCAGACCCAGTCCTAAGAACACCGATGCGAGAACCATTGGTAGCTTAGTTTTCATATTCTCCTAACCTATTTTGAATCAGCATATTTTACCCTTGCGGGGTCCCCCAGAGCAACCACATTATGCTTGTAAGGAACCCCGTAAACTGCTGATTTCAAATACACTTTCCTTCCGGCACCACATTTCTAGACCATCCACGAGGCGTTCAGAAGCCCTCGGGTCCACAAAATGCGCTGTACCGACTTCGACGGCAGTGGCCCCAGCCAGTAAGTATTCGGCTACATCTGCCGGGTTCTCAATACCCCCAAGACCTAAAATGGGGATCTTGGTTGCCTTAGCCGCCTCGTAAACCAACCTTACCGTTATAGGTTTGACCGCCGCCCCGGACAACCCCCCCGTCGTACTACCTAGGCGTGACTTCCGATTGTGTGTATCTATACACAATGCAGGGTATGTGTTTGCGATGACCAGAGCATCGGCGCCTTCCCCTTCCGAGATCTTCGCTGTAAGTCCAATCGTTCCAATGTTAGGAGATAGTTTTACCCAGAGCGGGCGCCTCGAAGCCATTCTGGCGGCAGCAACAACTGCTGAAGTTGAGGCAAGGTCAGTACTATACTCAATGCCGCCTCGGTCCACATTTGGACAGGAGATGTTCAGCTCATACGCCACCAGCCCTTCTGTATCCTCCAAGACACGAATTACCTCGACGTACTCGGAGATTGCGTGGCCAAACACGTTGGCGACGATTGCCGTGTCATAGCGACGCAACAGTGGGAGCTTCTCCGCAACGAATTGCCGGACACCGATATTCTGGAGTCCAATTGCGTTCATCATCCCGCTGGCGGTCTCGCAGATGCGCGGGGCGGGCGCGCCGTTCATTGCCTCAATGGAAAGCCCTTTGACAACGAGTCCACCGAGGCGGTTCAAGTCCACAATATTGGCGAACTCAACGCCATAGCCGAAGGTGCCGCTGGCAGCGAGAATTGGGTTTTTGAGGTGAACGGTACCAACGCTGACTTGGAGGTCAACTTCCGCGGGCCGTGGTATGCGTGCCGGCTCGGGCGAGCTCACTGCCGATGAGTCTACCACGGCGGTCAAGAGAAGGCACGCGGCTCCGCTGCGGAGGGGCTGCGGTCTATGTTAGGATGTGCGCCATGCGAGTCGTCGAAAAAAGACAGTTGCTCTCCGCCGAGGAAATCGACCGTACGCTTCAGCGTTTGGCGCACGAAATTGTCGAGAAAAGCGGCGGGACGAAAAACCTCGCCTTGATCGGTGTGCGGCGCCGGGGGGTGCCACTGTCGCAGCGGCTGGCCCGAACCATTTTCGGCTTTTCCAAGTTCGAGGTCCCGGTGGGCACGCTGGACATCACGCTGTACCGTGACGACCTTTCGACTGTAGCCCCGCAGCCGGTGGTACAGTCCACGGAAATCAGTTTCCCGGTGGACGACCGCGACCTCGTGGTCGTGGACGACGTGCTGTACACCGGGCGGACAATCCGGGCTGCGATGAACGGGCTGTTCGATCTGGGGCGCCCGCGCCGGATCCGATTGTGCGTGCTTATTGATCGCGGGCATCGCGAGATGCCGATCGAAGCTTCGTTCATCGGCCAGACAATCCAGACGAGCGATACGGAAATTGTGGAAGTCCACCTTCGGGAAGTGGACGGCGACGAGCGGGTGGTGTTGGTTGACCGCGTATCCTGACCCAGCCTTCGCTTGGAATCGCGATTTTCACTGTAAAGGGAAACGTGCTGCAGCGCTTGCAAGACTTGCTCGGAATTGAGCCTCTCACCCGCGAGCAAATCACATTCATTCTCGATCAGGCCAAACCCTTTCAAGAATTCCAGCGCTATCCTTTGAAGAAACTGGCGACGCTGCGGGGCAAGACTGTGGCGCTCGCGTTTTTCGAGCCTTCCACCCGCACGCGAATCAGCTTCGCGACTGCTGCGGCGCGTCTCGGCGCAGACACCATGAATCTTCAGGCGGAGTCGTCGAGCCTGAAGAAAGGTGAATCGTTGCTCGATACGGTTCGCACACTCGAGGCAATGCGGCCGGACGGAATCGTGATCCGCCACAGCTCTTCAGGCGCGGCGGACTTTGTGGCGGCGCGGCTCGAAATTCCTGTGCTGAATGCGGGCGATGGAACGCACGAGCACCCTACGCAAGGCTTGCTCGATGCGCTGACAATCCGCGACCGCAAGGGAAGCCTTGAAGGCCGCAACATCACAATTCTTGGCGATATCCTGCACAGTCGTGTGGCGCGCTCGAATATATATCTGCTTAGCAAGTTCGGAGCGCGAATCACCCTTTGTGGACCTGCCATGTGGGTGCCACGCGAGCTCGAATGCCTGGCGCCGAATCTGCGCAGGGTGTCGCGAATCGAAGATGCGCTGGCTGGTGCGGAGGTAATCATTGTATTGCGCGTTCAGACTGAGAGGATCCACGAGCCGGCGATCGCGGATGAGGAATACATCCTCGGTTACCAGCTCACGGAGGCACGGCTGGGGCTGGCGCAGCCGGACGCGCTCGTGTTGCATCCGGGGCCGATGATTCGCGGGCTCGAGATTGATTCTGCCGTGGCCGATGGGGCGCAGTCTGGAGTGCTCGAACAAGTGGCGAACGGTCTCGCCGTGCGCATGGCGCTTCTCTATCATCTTGTGGGCGGTGCGCCGGTAGATGCGCCGCATCCGGCGAAGGAACGGTCGAATGCTGCTGATTAAGAACGGGCGTGTGGTCGATCCGGCCAGCGGTACAGACGCGACACTCGACGTGCTGCTCGATGGCGAGCGCATCGCGCAAGCAGGCGCGAATCTTGTCGCGAACGGCGCGGAAATTTTCGATGCAAAGGCTCTCGTTGTCGCGCCGGGATTCATTGATCTGCACTGCCACCTGCGCGAGCCGGGGCAGGAAATGTCCGAAACGATCGAGACGGGCACGCGCGCGGCGGCGCGCGGCGGGTTCACAGCTGTGTGCTGCATGCCGAATACCCAGCCGGTGAACGACAATGCCTCCGTGACGCGTGGGATCGGTGAAAGAGCAGTGGCAGGCGCGAGCGTGCGGGTGTGGCCGATCGGCGCAGCGTCGGTTGGAAGCAAAGGCGAAGCGCTGGCGGAAATTGCCGCAATGAAAGATGCCGGAATTGTTGGCGTCAGTGACGATGGCAGGCCAGTTGCGACAGCCCGGCTGATGCGGCAGGTGATGGATTATTGCCGCTCGCTCGATCTGCCGGTGATTGACCACTGCGAGGACGCGTCACTGTTTGCAGGCGGCGTGATGCGCGAAGGCCCGAACTCGATGAAGCTGGGCCTCAAAGGCATTCCATCACAGTCGGAATCAATTTGCGCGGGCCGCGACATCGAGCTCGCCCTGCTTACGGGAGCGCGTCTGCACATCGCGCACATGTCCACGTTGGGCTCTCTCGAATACGTGCGCTTCGCGAAACGGCGCGGGTTGCAGGTGACGTGCGAAGTCACGCCGCACCATTTCACGCTTACGGATGAAGATGTGCGCTATGATTCGCGTTACAAAATGAATCCGCCGCTGGCCTCACGCGAAGACCGCGACGCGCTGATCGCCGGCCTTGCCGACGGCAGTGTGGACGCGATCGCCACCGACCACGCTCCGCACCACCCCGCGAGCAAAGACGTTGAATTCGATCGCGCACCCTTCGGCATCACCGGCTTCGAGACGGCACTTGCGCTGGGCCTGAACGAATTGGTGCACGCGGGGAAAATTTCACTGGCGCGGCTCATTGAGCTGTTTACCTCCGGCCCCGCGCGCGTTCTGGGAATCGAACGAAAAATCGCCGCAGGCCAGCCCGCCGATTTGACGATTTTCTCCACCGATCATCCGTGGACGTTCCGCTCTGCGGAGTCTCCGAGCAAGTCGCGCAACACGCCTTTCGATGGCCGCGCCTTCCGCGGCGCGCCGATGGCCACAATCGTCGGTGGGCGCATCGTCTATCGCCGCGAATCCGCGGCGGTCGCCAGGTAAACGGATATGCGCACGTATAGAGCTCGTCGCGCGATGGGGTTCGCCGGACTTTTCGCTGGCCTGGGTCTGATTTCTATCACTACATCCCCTCAATCGATTTCGAATCGCGCTGCCGGCGCAACGTCTGAGCAGCGCGGAGAACTCCAGCTTAAAGCTGCGCGCTCGAATCCGCTCGCTCTGTATCATTTTCTTCTGGCGATGCCGAAAGGCGGTGATCTGCACAATCATCTGAGCGGCGCCGTCTACGCCGAATCATGGATTCGCGCCGGGGCCGAAGACAATCTCTGCGTCGATCTTGCCGCGCACGCGTTTGTGCGGCCATTGCCGCGTCTAAACATGGATTCCGCTGGGCTGAACTGCGGCGAGGGCAAAGTCCCGGCCGCGCAGGCGTTCAAGGACCAGCACCTTTACGACGCGCTCGTGGACGCATTTTCCATGCGGAGCTTCGTGCCTTCCGCTGGCGACAGCGGTCACGATCACTTCTTCAACACGTTCGCGAAATTCGGTGGTACGGACAAGCGTCATGTGGGCGAGTGGCTGGATGAAGTCGCCACGCGCGCCGCCGCGCAGAACGAGCAATATCTTGAATTGATGGAGACGCCTGAATTCAGCCACGCTGCCTCCATCGCGCGCGAACTAGGCTGGCAGGAGGATCTCGCTCATTTCCGCGACGAACTGCTCGCTCGCGGGTTGCGTGACGAAGTCGCCGCCGCGCGCGCCCTCGTGGATCAGGCCGAAGCGCTGCGGAGCGCGCGCGAACACTGCGGCCAGCCCGATGAAGGCGCCGCTTGCAAGGTTCAGATTCGTTTTCTCTATCAAGTCCTGCGCGGCTTCCCGAAGGAGCAGGTTTTCGCACAAGCATTGCTCGGTTTTGAGACGGCTTCCGCCGATCCTCGTTTCGTGGGCGTCAACTTTGTGATGCCGGAAGACGGCTATACGTCAATGTCGGACTACGCGCTGCACATGAAGATGGTCGGCTATCTGCACAGTGTCTATCCGAAAGTGCACATCAGCCTTCACGCGGGAGAAATCGCTCCTGGTTTGGTTACCTACGAAGGTCTTTGCTGCCACATTCGGCTCGCGGTCGAAGAGGCCCACGCGGAACGCATCGGGCATGGTGTGGATGTGATGTACGAAGACCGCCCGCACGAACTGCTCAAGGAGATGGCGGCAAAGCACGTTATGGTGGAAATCAATCTCACAAGCAACGACGTGATCCTGGGGGTCAGCGGGAACGAACATCCACTCCCCATGTATCGCCAGTTTCGCGTGCCGGTTGCGCTGTCGACCGACGACGAAGGCGTTTCGCGCATCGACATCACTCACGAGTACGTGCGCGCGGTCGAAACGTACGGTCTCCGCTATGCGGATATAAAGCAGATAGTGCGCACATCGCTCGAACACAGTTTTCTCCCGGGTGCAAGCCTGTGGCGCGAACAGGATTCGTTCACGCGGCCTGCGCCTGCTTGCTCGCAGAACGCGCTCGGCGGCGGCAATCCGACTTCCACCTGCGCGGCGTTCCTGAAATCCAGTGAAAAGGCGCAGCAGCAGTGGGAACTCGAGCGCCGTTTCCGAGGCTTCGAATCGACCTTCTAGCATTGGTCCAATCAAATGGAACAGAGGAATGGCTGAAGCTACTGGCGGCGATGCGCGGTTTGGCCCCAGCGACTACCTGGCGGCCGAACGAACTTTTCTTGCCTGGATTCGCACGGGCATCGCGCTGATGGGTTTTGGATTCGTTGTTGCGCGCTTCGGATTGTTCCTTCAGGAGTTCCAGGCGATGGAATCAAGTCTCCCCGCACGCTCATCGGGACTGTCCCTCGCATTTGGCACGGGATTGATTGCTCTCGGCGTCGTGGTGAATTTATTTTCATCATGGCAGCACGTGCGGCTGGTGCGCGAATTGAATCGCGGCGGGACGGCATACAGACGGCCGTCGTCCCTCGCGATTGCAGTCGCGCTGGTTCTGGCGGCGGCCGGCGTGGCTCTTGCAATTTACGTGACGCTGTATCGCATCCACGAAGGGCCACAATCTCAGCAGAATCAGGAGAAATCAATGAGCATGAACGCGGGTAATGGAATCATTCGAAAGCCCAGCAACTACTCCGTGAACGACACGGTCGCGAAGCTCACAGGCATTCTGGAAGCAAAGGGAGTGAAACTGTTTGCCGTTGTGGACCACAGCGGTGAAGCGGAAAAGGCCGGGATGAATATGCCCCCGACAAAACTTCTGATTTTCGGCAATCCGAAAGCCGGAACGCCGCTGATGCTGGCTTCGCCAAGCATCGCGATCGATCTTCCGTTGAAAATTCTCGTGTCGGAAGACGTGAACGGGAAGGTCTGGCTCTCTTACAATTCGCCTGACTACCTGAAGCAGCGGTACAATCTGCCCGCGGATCTGCTTCCGAATATCTCAGTGGTGGAAGCGCTGGCGACAAAGGCTGGTGAGTAGCTAGCAGAGAGCAGTCAGCGCAAGCTAGTGCGCTGCAGGCTCCGCCGCGGGGTGCATTCCGTGCTGTGGAACTTCGTGGATGCCGCGCGCGGGCGCTTCCTGATGGAAGCGGAAAAGCTGGTTCAGCGGTCCGGCGCCCTTTCCTATCTGATACGACTTTTCGATCGCTTTCGTCACGTAGGCTTTTGCGAGAATCACCGCCTCGCGGAGCTGTTGCCCAAGCGCAAGCTGCGCGACAATCGCCGATGAAAACGTGCAGCCGGAGCCGTGCGTGTTCGGGCTCTTCACGTGATCGCCCCCAAACGTTTCCAGTTCCGCGCCCTCGCAGAGCACGTCAATCGGCTTATCAAGATGCCCGCCGGTGACGACCACAGCCCGCGCGCCCATCTCTACCAGCTTTTGCGCCGCCGCTTTCATCGCGTTCAGATCCTTCACTTCCATGCCAGTAAGGAATTCCGCTTCCGGCATGTTCGGTGTAATCACGGTCGCGCGCTTCAGCAACTCGTCGCGAACGAATTTCAGTCCCGCCGCGTCCAGCAGTTCGCCGCTGCCCGCCGTCGGCCGCGAAACCGGATCGAGGACGACGTGCGCGAATTTGTGCTTGTCGAGGAACTCCGCCACCGCCGCTGCATTCGCCCGATTCGCTAGCATGCCGATCTTGACGCCTGAAAGTGTCACATCTTCGATGAGCATCTCAAGTTGTGCGCGCAGCGTCGCCGACGGAGTAGCGTGCACGTCGCGCACGCCCTGCGTTGATTGCACGGTCAACGCCGTTACCGCCGCGACCCCGTAGCAATTGTGCGCCGCAAACGTCTTCAAATCGGCGCCAACGCCCGCGCCGCACGAGGGATCGAATCCCGCAATCGTCAAAAGAATTGGTGGAACGTGGCTGATGTGGTTGTCCACTTTTCTCCAGTGCCTTCCGCGCGAGGCACAAATGCCGGCTCCGCCGATAATGCTGGGGACGCCGGCAAAGAAAAATGTACGCGCATCCTCGCGCGCAACGCAAGCCTAATTTTAGCGACAGGAAGAATTGTAAGGAGACGCCGCGGCAGTTTGAATCGCCGGTGCCTCAGGGCGACTCTAAGGGAAAAGTCCGCGGACCAGCGTCGCATCGGCAACGCGCCCAACGGCGAGCACGTAGGCGCCTGTGCGCATGTGCGTGCGATGCTTGCGCATCGTCTCATGCACTTCGTGAAATGCGCGGCGCATCACTGATTCCAGCTTCGCGTTCACTTCCGCTTCCGACCAGAAGAAACTTTGCAGGTCCTGCACCCATTCGAAATAGCTGCACGTCACTCCGCCGGCGTTCGCAAGAATATCGGGCAGCAACGCGATACCCTTTCGCGCCAGCACTTCATCCGCATGTGGGGTGGTCGGGCCGTTCGCCGCTTCGGCCACGATCTTCGCTTTGATCTGATCGGCGTTATTCAGGGTGATCACATTTTCAAGCGCCGCCGGGATCAGGATGTCACACTTCATCGTGAGCAGGTCGTCGTTCGAAATGCGCGAAGTCCCCGGCATTCCAACCACCGTGCCCGAGCGGTCTTTGTAGCGCATCGCTTTCAGCGGATCGATGCCGCGCGAATTGAACACGCCCCCGCGCGAATCGCTGATCGCGATCACCTTCGCCTTCTTTTCTGTGAAAAGCCGCGCCGCCAGCGCGCCCGCGTTCCCGAATCCTTGAATCGCAACGGTCGACCCGCGCAGTGACATTTTCTTCACCTTGCACGCCTCTTCCACCACCACTAGGCAGCCGCGCGCCGTCGCTTCATTGCGTCCTTCCGAGCCGCCGATCGAAACCGGCTTGCCGGTAACCACACCGAGCGTCGAATAGCCCTTGGTCATGGAGTAAGTGTCCATAATCCACGCCATTGTTTGCGAATCCGTGTAGACATCCGGTGCCGGAATATCCTGCTCCGGCCCGATGATCGGCAGGATCTCGGAAGTGTACCGGCGCGTCATGCGCTCGAGTTCCGGTTTGCTCATCCGCTTCGGATCGCAAATCACTCCGCCCTTGCCTCCGCCATACGGAATGTTTACCGCCGCGGTCTTCCATGTCATCCACGCCGCGAGTGCCTTCACCTCATCGAGGGTCACTCCGGGGTGATAGCGGATGCCGCCCTTCGCCGGCCCGCGCGCGATGTTGTGCTGCACGCGATAGCCGGTGAACACCTTGATCTGGCCGTTGTCCATCTTTGTGGGGACGGACACTTCCATGATGCGCTTGGGCGTGCGAAGCACCTGGCGCAGGCCCACGTCGAGCTTCAGATACTCAGCCGCGATATCGAACTGGATTTGTGAAATGCGATACGGGTTTAAATCCTCGCGTGGTGCGATGCGCGGAATCGGCTGGGGAGCCGGTTTGGCCACGGTAGCCATCGTGCCTTCCTCCTGACGGGCGTGCAACTGCGTTGCTTTCGCCTGCTATGTCTCAAAACTCTTTTTCTTGGAAACGGGATTGCCCGTAAGTCTCGCGCGGTTCGAAGTTTAGCCAAGCCGCCAAGGATGTCAATGGAAACCGCCCATCAACAGCAGAGTTGAGTTATCTGGTACGCAATACCCCTAGGCAGGTTCGATCAAGAGAATCTAAATAAACCTTCCATAATCAATGTTTTATAGATACCCTACTCCCCTCCCGCTGCGCCGGGGCCCCAGCTGGGCCAGTAACCCCTAATCGTCTCCAAAAGCCTCGGATTGACCCGCGTCCACCGTACGCGATACCCTGCCCCCGTCATTTCGCTGGAATTGAAACGCCGATCGGTTTCCGGCCTCCAAACAATCCGGGAACCACATTTGACGCGTAATTCAAGTATCGGAGCCGCGAGAGCGCGTGAGTTTGAAGACCGGAGCGGAAGGGATGTCCTCGGACGCTGCGCTCATGGAGAGGCTTGTGGAGCGCGACGAAACGGCATTGGCAGCGCTATACGACCGCTATGGCGGCATGCTGTCATCTGTTTTATATCGCATCCTTCGCGATACGCAGGCAGCCGAGGAAATTTTGCAGGACATCTTCTACCAGCTCTGGCACACCGCCGCGCGATTCGATCCGAATCGCGGATCGCTGCCCGGCTGGCTGATGGTGATCGCGCGCAACCGCGCCATTTCGCGTTTGCGCCAGCGCAGGCCGGAAGCGGGCGAAGAGCTGGTCGAAAATACGATCGTTCTGCCGTGCAGCGTCGAGAGCGATGTGGCGCAGCAGGAACTGCTCCGCCGGGTGAAGGGCGCGCTCGACGGCCTGCCGAAGGAGCAGCGCGTAGCGTTGGAGATGGCTTACTTTGAAGGCTTCACGCACAGCGAAATCGCCACCCGCACCGGCGATCCTTTGGGCACGGTGAAGACGCGTCTGCGCTCAGCCGTCGAAACATTGAAACGCAAACTGGGCGAGCAATCAGCGCACGGATGATGAACTCGTAGCAAAGAGGAACATGAACGGCCATCCAACTCGGGAAGAAGACTTCGATCTCTACGCTCTTGGTGTGCTCGAAGGCGATGAGAAGCAAGCGCTCGAATCGCACCTGGCGGCTTGCTCCGAATGCGCGCGCAGGCTCGCCGCCGCGAAGGGCCGCATGGCGCTTCTCGCATTTGCAGCGCCGCGCGTCGAGCCATCGCCCGGCGTGAAGGAGCGCCTGATGCGCCAGCTCCATTCGACGGCCGAAGGCCGCGCCTACTCGCCCGCGCGCATCGAGCCTGAATCAATGGGCGGCGGATTCTTCGGCCGCTGGTGGGCCGCCGTGCTTGCTCCGGCCGCCGTGGCCCTCGCGCTCGCCACGATTTTCCTCTGGGTTCAGAACAATCGCCTTCATGACGAAGACCAGCGCCTGCAATCCGCGTTGCACACGCAGCAAAACCAGATAGATGAGCTGCGCCATATCGCTGACGTCATTCAGGCTCACGACACAGTTTCCGTATTGCTCAAGCCCATGCCCGGCATGGCCCAAGGGACCGCTCAGGTGCTCTACAACTCGGGTATGGGCGAATTGGTTTACGACGGCTGGATTAGTCCTCCTCCGCCGGACAAGAGTTACCAGCTCTGGATGGTTCCCATGAACGGCAACCCCATCAGCGTGGGAGTTTTCAATCCGGTTACGGCAGACTCCTCCACCTGGATGGCGAAAATGCCGCAGGGCGTCACTGCAAAAGCCTTCGCCGTGACGCTCGAACCCGCCGGCGGCATGCCGCATCCCACCGGCCCTCAAGTCCTCGTCGGCCCCGCCTCCTAGCCTTCGGTTTCCTCCGTGCCTCTGCGTCTCCGTGGCAATTCCTTAGGAATTTGCCGGGATGCGCTCCACACCCATGTACGGCCGCAGGGCTTCAGGCACCACGATGGATCCATCCGCCTGCTGATAATTCTCGGCAATCGCGATCCACGTCCGCCCCACCGCAAGTCCCGAACCGTTCAGCGTATGTACGAATTCGCTCTTGCCCGTTTTCGGCTTGCAGCGAATTCCGCTGCGCCGCGCCTGAAACGCCTCTGTGTTCGAGCACGACGAAATCTCCATGAACTCGTTCGCCGAAGGCAACCACACTTCAATGTCATACGTTTTCGCCGAAGCAAATCCCATGTCCGCCGTGCAGAGCTGCATCACGCGATAGTGCAGCCCAAGCCGCTGCAGGATTTCCTCGGCGTCCCGCACCAGCGATTCGAGCTCGTCGTAACTCTGTTCCGGCCGCGTGAATTTGAACATCTCCACTTTCTGAAATTGGTGCTGCCGCTTGATCCCTCGCGTGTCTTTCCCCGCCGCACCGGCTTCGGAGCGAAAGCACGCCGTCCACGCACACACCTTGATCGGCAGCACGTCGACGTCCAGCGTCGTATCGCGATACAGGCTCGTTAACTCCACTTCGCTCGTCGGCGTCAGCCACAGGTCCGTTCCTTCCAGATGAAACATATCCGCGGCAAATTTCGGAAGCTGCCCCACTCCCGTCAGCGATGCCGTGTTGACGAGAAACGGCGGAAGAATCTCAGTGTAGCCGTGCTCGCGCGTGTGCACGTCGAGGAACAAATTCGCGAGCGCCCGCTCCAGGCGCGCGCCAAGCCCCTTGTAAACGGCAAACCGTGCGCCTGCAATCTTCGTGGCCGCGGCGAAATCAAGAATCCCCGCGCCCTCGCCGATCTCCCAGTGCGGACGCGGCGGGAAATCGAACTTTGGCGGCGCGCCCCACCGGCGCACCTCCACATTGTCCGCCGCGCCTCTTCCCACCGGGACGCTTGCATGCGGAATATTCGGAATCGTCAGCAGAAATTGGCTTAGCCGCTCGTCGAGCTCGGTGATGCGCGCGTCGTCACGCTGAATTTCGTCCGACACACTCTTCATCCGCGCCAGAATGGCGGAAGCATCCTGCCCTGCCTTCTTCAGCTTCGCGATTTCCTCGCTGGCTTTGTTCCGCTCTGCCTTCAGCTTTTCCGCGGACGTGATCAGCGCGCGCCGGTCCGCATCAATCTCGCGAAACGGCGCAAGATCGAGCGTGATTCCGCGATCGCGCGCCATCTTCTCGATGGCGTCCAGATGCTCCCGCACGTATCCCAGGTCCAGCATAGGCTTCCGAGAATACCCGAAATCCTCAGCACTCGGAAGGAGTGCCGCAAAGGGTTGGTGATGTCATTGAGGCAGCGCACTAGTCCCCGCTATCAGCGTTCGCATTTGCGGAATCTTCCTGCTAGGCTGTGCGTTTCCATGGGTGACCTTGCTCGAAGGATTCTGTTCGTTCTCATCTTCCTTTTTTGCTTCAGCGGATTTCTATCGCCGCCGATTGCGCTCACACTCGGCATTGTATTCGGCCTGATCGTGACGAACCCCTTCCCCCGTGAAAGCCGGAAGGGATCGCCGTTGCTGCTTCAAGGCTCGGTTGTGGCACTGGGGTTTGGAATGAATCTGCAGGAAGTGCTGAAAGCCGGACGCAGCGGCTTCCTCTACACCGCTTTCGGTCTTGTGTTCGCCATTCTGCTGGGACTATCGTTCGGGAAACTGCTTCAGGTTCGCGGCAACTCTTCCTACCTAATCACGGCTGGAACGGCGATCTGCGGAGGCAGCGCAATTGCAGCCATCGCTCCGATTATTCACGCAGACGAAGAAGAAATGGCGGTTTCGCTCGGGACAGTTTTCATCTTGAATTCCGTCGCCTTGCTGGTTTTTCCGCCGTTCGGACATTACCTTCAGTTGTCGCAATCGCAATTCGGCATCTGGGCTGCCCTGGCCATCCATGACACCAGTTCCGTGGTGGGAGCCGCCTCGCGTTACGGGGCGGAGGCCTTAATCGTCGGCACGACTGTGAAACTCGCGCGCGCCTTGTGGATTGTGCCGCTGGCTCTTGCCACTTCCGCTGTGAGACGCAGCAAGTCCACGGTTCAGTTTCCTTGGTTCATCATGTTCTTCTGCTTCGCAGCGGTTCTGAACACGTGGCTGCCATCGTTCTCTTACTACAGCAAGTTGCTCTTCGAGCTAGGACGTCTCGGCCTCACCGCGACGCTCTTCCTCATAGGCGGCGGCATATCGCGAGCCACGCTGCGCGAAGTGGGCTGGCGTCCGCTCGCGCAGGGCGTTCTGCTCTGGATCGCAGTCGGCGCCGCTTCGCTGTTCTTCATCCGCGCCGCGTGGATTTCCCTCTAGAAGCTGGCCCGCGCAATCTTCTCAATGACGTCCCGATATGCCTTCCGTTGGCTGGCGAGCGCGCGAATCGTCACGCGCGCGGCCGGAGGAAATCTTGCGTCAAAATATGTTAGCGTGGATTAATCTGCGATTGCAGAAGGCCATATGACGAAACCCGTTTACGTCGTCGCAGCGGTGCGGACGCCGATTGGCAAATTCGGCGGTATGCTCGCCGATTTCACCGCGCCCGACCTTGGTGTGATCGTAGTTCGCGCGGCCCTCGAACGCGCGTTCGGTTTACCCCTGCCGTCTGAGCGCACGCCCGGCGAGCCCGCGCCGAAATCCGTCGCATCCGTGCCTTGGCACGTCGACGAAGTCATCATGGGCAATGCGCGGCCTGCTGGTGTCGCCCCGAATCCGGCGCGCCAAATCGCGTGGCGCTCGGGCTTGGGCGACGACGTTCCCGCGTTCACCATCAACATGGCATGCGCGTCAGGCCTACGCGCGATCGTTCTCGCGTGGCAGGAAATTCTGCTCGGCCAGGCGCACATCGTCGTCGCAGGCGGAGCCGAATCCATGAGCCGCGTTCCCTACCTGCTCGAAGGCCGCTGGGGATTCAAGATGGGCAATCAGCCGCTCGTGGACGCGATGTACCGCGATGGCTTTCTCTGCCCGCTCTCGAAACTCATCATGGGTGAGACGGCCGAAATTCTCGCCGAGCAATATAAGATTTCGCGCGACGAGCAGGACGCGTTCGCTCTCGAAAGTCATCGGCGAGCCGGGCACGCCGCATCCGCATGCCACTTTAAGTCCGAGATGGTCCTGATCGAAAAGACGGACAAGAAGGGCAACGTCACGCGCATCGACAAGGACGAACACGTGCGCGCGGAAGTCACTCTCGAAGCGCTGGTGAAGCTTCCGCCTGTCTTCAGCAAGACAGGAACCGTCTCCGCGGGGAATTCAAGCGGCATCGCGGACGGCGCCGCTGCCGTCGTCCTCGCCAGCGAGGAAAAAGTGCGCGAGCTCAAGCTCGCGCCCCTTGCGCGTATCGTGGATGCAACCGTTGCAGCCGTTGATCCACGCGTGATGGGCATCGCCCCTGTTCCTGCGGTGCGCGCGCTCACGCAGCGCACCGGCACGAAAGTCGAAGATTACGGCGCGGTCGAACTAAACGAAGCGTTCGCCGCGCAGGTGATTGCCTGCGACCGCGATTTGCATTTCGATCGCGTTCGGCTCAACCCCAATGGCGGCGCGATCGCGCTCGGCCACCCCATTGGCTGCACCGGCGGACGCATCATGACCACTCTCGTTCACCAACTCGCTGGCCTGTCCCGCGACACTGGCCGAAAGGACAGTATGCGGGGTCTTGCCACATTGTGTGTGTCCGGCGGGATGGGCGTGGCAGTCGAAATCGAAACAGTCTAAGCTCGTATTGTTCCGCCTCTCGAGGGCGGTGAAGTATATCCCGGAGATGGAACGCCATAGTCGCTGAAGATTTGAATGCAATCGTGGCCGGAGAAACCAACGATGGCACTTTTGAGAAGCGGCAGGCCGGGCGGGAATTCGGGGACCGTGGAAGTTCTTGGCGCGCTGCGTCAAGCGGCGCCACAGCCCGACGATTTCCAGTTTGTCCGGTTCCTTGTGCAAGGTGAGATTGCGCGTCTCACCCTGGACCGTCCCGAGCACAACCTTCTCAACGAGCGCATGCTGGCTGAGCTCGCCTCCGGAATCAACAAGCTCGCCGAGCAGAGTGAAATCAAACTCATCATTCTCGATTCGGCAGCAAAAACCTTCTGCGGCGGCATCGAGCTCGACGAATACACACCGCGGCGCGTATTTCAATTGCTCGACGCGTTTCATGGCGCGTTCTCGGCGATGCTCGATACCTCGAAGCCGATGCTTGTGATCGTCAACGGCCCTGCTTCCGGCGGAGGAGCGGAGCTTGCGGCCCTGGGTGACTTGGTGATTGCCACTCCGAATGCGCGTTTCGCGCAGCCGGAAATCAAGCTTGGAGTTTTTCCGCCGCTCGCCGCAGCAATTCTCCCAAACATCCTCGGACCGAAAATCGCGTCCGAGTTGGTGCTCACCGGAGAATCCATGACGGCGGAGCGCGCGCGTGAACTCGGCCTCGTCAACTGGCTGGTCCCGGAAAATGAATTGCAGAAAAAAGTGGACGAGGTGGTGGCCAGAGTGACCGCGCAATCCGGCCCCGTGCTCACCATGGCAAAGAAGGCCATCGTCGGCAGCATCGGTTTGCCTCTTCGCGACGGCGTTCGTAATTCGATGAAGGTGTTCTTGAACGAGCTCGCCGAACTGGAAGATTCCCAGGAAGGTTTGCGCGCCCTCGTTGAAAAGCGCTCCCCGAAGTGGAAAAACCGCTAGGTGAATCCGCGTCGCACTTGGATTGACAGTGGCAGGCGCTCGGCCTACACTCGCCGTGGATAACTGAGCTTGCTTGGGGTAAACGGAAGGCCGTGAAAATCGGCCACGGTCCCGCCACTGTGATCGGCACGCCGCTAAAGCGATAGCCGAAAGTCAGGAACGTACCCGAGCAAGACGAAGCTGCCACTCTTCGCGAGAAAGAGTGTGGCGATGAGCCTCGCTTTTCTCGCGAGGCTTTTTTGTTGCCGTGCCAGCATTTTGGGGAGGAACAACAAGTTGCCTCGCGCGTGGTGCAAAAAGATGCTCGCCGCATTCGCCGCTGCGGCCGTGTTGCTGCTGTTCTCCGCGCCGCGCGTGTCCGCGGCAAACGGATCGCCGGGCGGGCGCGCCCAAGAATCTGTGGCTGCGTCGCGGACCGTGACCGACGAAACAGGCCGCAGCGTCGAGGTTCCAGCCGACGTAAAACGCATCGTGACCCTCGCGCCCAATCTCACCGAAATCATCTACGCCCTGGGACTCGACGACAAACTTGCCGGTGACACGGACTACTGCGATACGCCTGTGGCTGCCAGGACAAAGCCGCACGTTGGCTCGGTCTTGAATCCAAGTCTCGAAGCAATTGTCGCCCTGCATCCCGATCTCGTTCTGGCGGTGGCGAACTCGGGCAATCGCAAGGAGACGGTGGAATCGCTGGACCGGCTGGGCATTCCCGTCTACGCGATGGATCCTCATACTGTCCGCGACACGCTCGATTCGATCCGGCACATCGCGGATCTGGCAGGTGCCGCAAAGCAGGGAACGGAGCTCGCGGCCCGGTTACAGGCGCGGCTCGATGCATTGCAAGCGCGGCTTGAGGAATTGCCGCTCGCGCATGTGCTGTTCGTCATCTGGGATGAACCGCTGATCACCGTTGGCCAGAATACGCTGATCGCCGACGCTCTTCGCTGGGCGGGCGCTGAATCCGTGATCGCATCGAAGCAGTTTTGGCCTGAGGTAAGCATGGAAGAAGTGGTGCGGCTGCAGCCGGACTACATCGTGTTCGCGGACGATCACACGGACTCGAAATCCACGCAACTGAGCCAGTTGCGTTTGCGGCCGGTTTGGAAAAGTCTCCGTGCCGTCGAGCTGGGGCACGTCGTAACAGTCAGCGAGGAAATCACTCGTCCTTCGCCTGGTTTGATTGATGTGATCGAGCAACTCGCCCGCGAAGTGCATTCCAATGCATTTGCGGCGCGAAGTGAAACGCGGACCCCGAACTTCGAAATTGGGCCCGGACCCGCAGTCTTTCTTGCTGAGAATCAGAAGGCGGCTCCGTGCGCCCGCTGACGCCGAGACGCATCGTCGGAATTTGCGCTGTGCTGCTGGGCGCGCTGTTTATTGCCGTGGTGATCTCGCTAAGAATGGGCGCGTATCCTATTTCGATAAGCGACATCATCATGACGCTTTTTCGTGGCGCCATCGGCCGCAAAGACGAGATCCCTTCGGAGTTCTGGCTGGTGGTGTTCGGCTTGAGACTTCCGCGCATCGCGCTCGGTATTCTGGTGGGCGCGGCGCTCTCTGTTGCGGGTGCCGGCTTTCAGGCACTCTTGCGCAACCCGCTCGCCGATCCCTATGTCCTGGGCGTCTCGAGCGGTGCAGCGCTGGGAGCGATTGCGAGCCTGATTGCAGCTCCGCACGTGGCGGGAGCAATTCAAATGGCCGCGTTTGCGGGAGCGGCGGCGACAATTGCGGCTGTCTATTTTCTCGGACGGCGCGGCGGCCAGCTGGACAGCGCCACGCTGCTGCTCGCGGGGATTGTGGCGGCGTCTTTTCTTTCCGCCATCATCATGTTTTTGATGACGACCCTGAGCGGGCGTGATTTGCGCGGCATGGCCTTCTGGCTGATGGGAGAGCTTTCCACGTCGCCTTCCATTGATTTGCGGTTTCTATATTTTGTCCTGTTCGTCGCCATGGGAGCCATCTACACGACCTCCTCCGATCTCAACTTGATTCTTACGGGCGAGCAGGAGGCGCGCCATCTGGGCGTGAACGTAAACCGCGTGAAACTGGTCGTGTACGTTGCAGCATCGGTCCTCACGGGCCTCGCGGTTTCAGTGAGCGGCGCAATCGGGTACGTTGGCCTGTTGGTGCCGCATCTCATGCGCATGTTGTTTGGCACTGATTACCGCGTGCTGATTCCGGCCTCGGCGATTGGCGGCGCGATTGTGATTGTCTTCGCGGACATGCTCGCGCGCACCGTGGTGGCGCCAACGGAATTGCCCGTCGGCGCAATGACGGCGCTCGTGGGCGCGCCTGTTTTTATCTATCTCATGCGCCGGAGGGTGCGATGAACCCGCCCGCGGGAGAGAGCGCTTCAGTGGCGCGACAACCATTTGCAGCGAATCAGGACCCGCTCCTGCGCCTGAAGGTGGAGCAGGTGAGTTACGCCTATGCGGCTACGGACCGCTCGGCGCCGAAGTTCACGCTGGGTCCTGTAACGTTCGAAGCGCGGCAGCGCGAGATCGTCGCCATCCTGGGTCCGAACGCGAGCGGAAAGTCCACGCTGCTTCGATTGCTCGCCGGATTGGTGAAGCCGCTATCGGGCCGTGTCGAAGTGGACGGCGCTGAAGCCGGCGACCTCGATTTGCGGACGCGCGCGCAAAAGATCGCTCTGGTTCAGCAGGAAAGCGAACTCATCTTTCCGCTCCGCGTTTGGGAGTACGTCCTACAAGGGCGATATCCGTACGGGCGGCGGCTGCGGTTTGAATCCGACGAAGATTTCCTGCTGACGGGCAAGGCGCTCTCGCAGGTGGCGGCCGACTCGCTGCGCGACCGCTGGATGGACCAACTTTCGGGCGGCGAGAAGCAGCGTGTGATCCTTGCGCGGGCGCTTGCGCAACAGCCCGCGCTTCTGCTGCTCGACGAGCCGACACAGCATCTGGATATCGGCGGAAAAGTGGAATTGCTGCGGCGCCTGCGGCAACTGGCCGATGAAAACCGGTACACGGTGATTGTCATCACGCACGAGCTGAATCTCGCCGCGGAATTCTCCGATCGCATCGTGTTGCTGCACGGCGGCAAGTGCCTGCGAGTCGGATCGCCCGAGGAAGTGTACGAGCGCGAAATACTCGAAACGGTTTTTGAAGCGCCCCTCGAAGTGGAGGTTCGTCCAGGCGGCAGGCCGCGCGTGATCGTGCGCGGCAATCACTGAGAGTTTGGAAATTTGATCTCCCGCGGAGGTGAGCATCAGCCTTCGCAAGCGGCCTCCCGGTGAAATGACCGGGCTCCGTCGACAATCACAGGAGACTCCGCGCACGGGAAGACGGTGAAAAGCCGTCGCCGCCGCGCGACTGTAAGGCGGAAAGTTTTCGACGCGGGCCACTGCTTTGGAAACGAATCGCCGCAAGACGAGGCGATCAAAATCAAAGTGGGAAGGCCGCGCCGCTGCGCCGGGCAACCGGTGCGGAGCCGCCAAGCCAGGAGACCGGCGGAGTCTCAATCCGGATGAGCATGCCATTCGCATGCTACGTCGGGACAACCTTCAACTCCCGCGCGAGAGGGAGAGGAGGAAAAATGAGACCGCACGCTCTGCTGTGTTGCGTAGTTGAAGTTCTGCTGGGAATTCTTGTTGTCCATTCCGCAAACGCTCAAACAGAATCAACCGCAACAATCACAGGAACATTGACCGATCCCAGCGGCGCTGCCGTCGTGGACGCTATGATCATCGCTCAAAGAATCGACCCTCCCTTAGACAACAGCTTCACGCGAACAGGGCCCGATGGGAAGTTTTCGATGGTGCTTCCATCGGGGCGCTATCGCGTGAACATAAAGCATCCGTCGTTCGAGAAGGCCGGGCAGGAATTCACACTTGCAGCAAACGAAATGCGGACATGGGACGTCCGATTGCAACTCGAGAAAATGTCGTCGCGGGTGGTTGTGACGGCGAACGCGGAGCCGCTGCCGGCGGAATCGTCCGCCTCTCCCGTAACTGTGATTACTCGCGAGGACATCGAAGATCGGGAAGAGATTTGGATTGCCGACATTCTTCAGACCGGCGGAGGGGTCAGCATCGCGCGCGAAGGTCCGTTTGGCGGAATCACGACTTTGTTTCTGGACGGCGGCAACTCGCAGTTCACGAAGGTGCTCATTGACGGCGCTCCGGCGAACCAGCCGGGCGGCGACATGGATTACGAAGGCCTCGACCTCAGCAACATTGACAAAATTGAAATTGTGCACGGCGCTTCGAGCGCGCTGTACGGCTCCGACGCATTGGACGGCGTGATACAGATTTTCACGCACCGCGGGACGACCACGACTCCAGAGTTCAAGCTCGAAGGAGAAGGTGGCACGTTTCAGACGGGCTATGGCGGCGCGCAATTGAGCGGGCTGCTGGGAGCGTTCGACTATTCCAGCTCGGTGGCATACTTCTCTACGCAAGGCCAGGGCCCGAATGATTATTTCCGCAACACCGCGCTTTCCGGGACATTCGGCTACAAATTCACCAAGACAGATCAACTGCGGCTTTCGCTGCGCGACGACGTGAATGATGCGGGCGAGCCAGGGCAAACATTGCTCATGCCGCCCGAGATTGGGAATCATCTCGGCCAGCATGATTTCTTCGGGAGCTTCGTGTGGGATTTTTCAACGGGCGATCACTGGCAGCACCGGCTGATGGCAACGGATTCGTATGTCCGGCAGTCGATTGACGATGGGGCATTTGGGTTCAGCGAGCTTGACCGTTTCTACCGTACAGGATTCCAGGAGCAATCCACGTATCTGTTTCCTCACGGAGGAATTTCCCTTGGTTACAACTATGAAGTCGAAAACGGCGAGCCGGGCGCGCCTCAGCACGTCCGGCGCAACAATCAAGCGGGCTACAGCGAGGTGCACTACCAGTTCGGGCGGCGAGTGACCGCTACCGCCGGCATGCGAGCGGAAGATAACGCAAGCTTCGGAACGGCTGTGGTTCCTCGGACCGGGATCGCGTATACGGCCCGCTTCGGCCACGACTTCTGGGGCGCAACGCGGTTGCGCACTTCCTACGGCCTTGGGATCAAGGAGCCGACGTTCGTTCAATCCTTCGAGGCCGGCCCTTGTTTTCCTGGCAATCCGGATTTGCGGCCGGAGCGGAGCACAACATTCGACGCGGGAATCGAGCAATTACTTGCGTCCGACCGGCTGAAGGTTTCTGTGACGTATTTTCATAACGATTTTCACGACATCGTCAGCTTCAGCGAGGACTTAAACCCTACGTCCACGTGCCCGTTCGGCACCGGGACATTTTTCAACACAGACAAGGCGCGCGCGTTCGGGTCCAATGCGTCGTTCGAATCGAAGGTGACGAAGTGGCTGCGTATCGTGGGAAATTACACGTACGATGATACGAAAGTCCTCGCCGCGCCGAATGCTTTCCTGATTGATCCGACACTCGAACCCGGCAACCGCCTGATTCACCGCCCGCTGCATTCGGCGAATCTGATTCTCAATGCGACGATACGACGGATGAATTGGAACCTGGCCGGCACATATGTGGGCCGAGCGCAAGATAGCGATTTTCTTGGCCTCAGAATCACCAGCAATCCGAGCTGGGTTCGCTGGGACCTGGCGACGATTCTCCCGCTGCGTTACGGCCTTTCCGCGACGGCAAGAGTGGAAAATCTCTTCGACCGGCGCTATTCGGATGCGGTGGGATATCCGGCGCTGGGACTGAATTACCGCCTCGGCATGAAGTATGTCTGGGGCCGCGAATGAGGAGCGCTTGAAAGTACCGGGCGCGGACTTTCTCGGAGCGCACGGCGAAAGCTGGATCGCGGGCCGTGCACCGGAATTTTCCGTGCTCAACGTTCATATGCGGGAAATTCCGGCACCGCCGGATCGCATTTTTCGTGAATTGGGCGCCCGCGAGCTGCTTATACCCTCATGGCGGTGGCAGTTTCTTTTCGCCGTTCGCGCCGCCATCGGGAAGCTTTTTCGTTGGGATCGCGGCCTCTCGTGGCACGGGCACAAGCAAGAACCGATGGAGCGCGGAAGGCACTACGCGTTTTTCCTCATCGAGCATGTGGATGAGCCGCGCGAAGTGGGGATGAGCGTGGGGAACCGCCTGACGGGCGCGCTGATGGCCTGGGTCCTTCGGGAATCCACCGGCGGCACGCAGGTGTTCAATGTGACGTGCGCGAATTTTCCGACGCGGCAGGGGCGGCTCTACTGGCGCGCGATTCGCCCATTTCATGACGCGTTGATTGAAGATTCCTTGAGCGCGCTCAGCCGGCGTGTGGCCAATCCATGAGGTCTTGGCCAAAATGGCCGTTGCGGCAGCGCTGCAAGCGCGGCCTTTTGGCGGATGCTATAATTCTCCGCTTCTCATGAGCCGGACTGCCCAAGAAACGCCGCGCGTCGCGCCAGAAGTGCGGGCGAAGTACGAGGCCGTGATCGGCCTCGAGGTGCACGCGCAGCTCGAAACGGTGACAAAGGCGTTCTGCGGCTGCTCGACGCGCTTCGGTGACGCGCCCAATCGGAACACTTGCCCCGTGTGCCTCGGATTGCCGGGCGCGCTGCCGGTGCTGAACCGCAAGGCTCTCGAGCTGGCGCTGCGGGCGTCGCTCGCGCTCGATTGCAAGATTCAAGAGCGCTCGCGCTTCGCGCGAAAGAATTATTTCTATCCGGATTTGCCGAAGGGCTACCAGATTTCGATGTACGAGCTGCCGCTTGCGACCGGAGGGCGGCTGGATATCGAAGTGAACGGAGTGTCGAAGCGGATCGGCATCACGCGCCTACATATGGAAGAAGATGCGGCGAAAAACCTGCACGAGGGCTTTCCCGACTCCGACCGCTGGAGCTACATTGACTTCAATCGCGGCGGCGTGCCATTGGTGGAAATTGTTTCCGAGCCTGATATTCGCACGCCTGCCGAAGCGTATTCTTATTTGACGGCGCTCAAACAGGTGCTGGAGTATGCGGACGTGAGCGATTGCAACATGGAGGAAGGATCGTTGCGGTGCGACGCCAACGTCAGCGTGCGTTTGCGCGGCGCGGAGGGGTTCGGAACAAAAGCGGAAGTGAAGAACCTGAATTCCTTCCGGTACCTGGTGCACGCGCTCGAACATGAAATCGAGCGGCAAATCGGCGTGCTCGAATCGGGCGGCACAATCGCGCAGGAAACGAGGCTGTGGAACGTCGCCGGAGGCCGCACCGAGTCGATGCGCTCGAAGGAATTCGCGCACGACTACCGCTATTTTCCCGATCCCGACCTCCTTCCGGTGGCCGTTTCAGACGCGATGATTGAGGATGTGCGTCGCGCGATGCCGGAACTGCCCGGGTTGAAGCGATCGCGATTCATGCGCGAATACAGTTTGACGCCGTATGACGCCGGCGTTTTGACGGCTACTCGAGCGCTGGCGGATTATTTCGAAGCGGCTGCGCGCGCGGGCGCAACGGCGAAGGCCGCCGCAAACTGGATTTCAACGGAACTGCTTCGGCGGCTGAACGACGCGGCAAAACGCATCGAGGAATGTCCCGTGCGGCCGGAAGCGCTTGCCGAACTGCTCGGGAGAGTCGAAAGCGGCGGCATCACCGCGGCCACCGGAAAGAAAGTGTTCGCGGAAATGTTCGACACCGGAAGGACCGCCGCGGACATTATTGCTTCCGAGGGACTCGCGCAGCTTTCGGACACGGGCGCGATCGAGAAGGTGGCGCGCGAGGTGGTGGCGAAAAGCCCCGAAAACGTAGCGAGGTACCGGGCCGGAAACGAAGGAGTGTTCAAGTTTTTTGTGGGACAGGTAATGCGCGAGACGCGTGGCCAGGCCAATCCGCAAGTTGTGAATGAAATTCTGAAGCGCATGTTGGGGGAACCCTAAGACGGGCGGTACGGAGAGCTCAGAAGGGATAAGGAATGTTGAAAGAAGGCGACAAAGCGCCGGGATTTCACGCGACCGCAGACGACGGCGAAACCGTTTCGCTTGCGGACTACAAAGGGAAGAACCTGGTGCTGTACTTTTACCCTAAGGCGAACACACCGGGTTGAACGAACGAAGCGTCCGAGTTTCGTGACGCCATCAAGAAATTCGATGCGGTGAACACCGCGATTGTCGGGTGCAGCGGCGATGCGGCGGAAGCTCAGGCAAAATTCAAAACCAAACACAAACTGAATTTTCCGCTGCTCGCGGACACGGAATTTAACGTCATCGAGGCCTATGGCGCGCGGCGGATGAAAACGTTCCTCGGGAAATCCTTCCTCGGAATCGTGCGCATGACCTACTGGATTGGTCCAGACGGAAAGATTCACAAGATTTGGGATCAGGTGACGCCCAAGGGGCACGCCGCCGAAGTTCTCGCAGCGATCGAGAACGGTTCCGCATAGCGCGCCTTACAGCAAAACGTTGAAGAATTCTCCGTCCGCTTCGACAAGCGCGTTGTCAATGAGGCGCGTCTCGCCCACGAAAGCCGCGACAAGAACCAGGCATGTACGGCGGAGCATCACCACGGGTCCCAGCGTTTCCGCATCTACAATCTCGGCGTAATCGAGGTTGACGCAGGGCTCGGCGTCAATCACGCGGCGCAGAGCCACGAGCAGCCGCGCGGAATCGCGTTCGCCCGTGCTAATTTCGCGGCGGACGGCGTCGAGCGAACGATAGAGCGCTGTCGCTGCGCGGCGGCCGTTTGCGTCGAGATAGACATTCCGCGATGAAAGCGCCAGGCCATCTGGCTCTCGGACAATGGGACAAACGACAAGCTGCGTATCGAGATCGAGGTCCATCACCATTTGGCGTAGAATGCGAGCTTGCTGCGCATCCTTGCGTCCGAAATAGGCGAAGCGTGGCTGGACGATCTCGAACAACTTCAACACGACTGTCGCAACGCCCCGAAAATGGCCGGGGCGCGACTTGCCTTCCAGGCGATCGCTCAAGCCTTCGACCGAAACAGCTGTGCGAAAGCCATCGGGATACATTTCTTCGGACGGCGGGGCGAACAAATAATCCACCCCGAGTTTTTCGAGCGCCGTGCGGTCAGCTTCGAACGGCCTTGGGTATTTTTTCAAGTCCTCGGCAGGGCTGAACTGTTTGGGGTTTACAAAGATCGAGACGGCTACGGGCGAACACTGCTTCTTGGCAGTTCGCACGAGCGAAAAGTGACCTTCATGAAGCGCGCCCATCGTGGGAACGAATCCCAGAATGCGGTCTTTCGCGCGCGCTTCCCGCCCCACCTGCTTCATCCACGCGACGGTATGAATGATTTCCATCCGGAGAGCGAATCCGCGCTAAGCCTTTGCGGCGCGCTCGCGGTAGAAGAAAATCATGTCCGTGGAAATTGGCTTTACACCGAGCTGGCGCAGCATCGTTGTTACCTGGCCGCGATGATACGTCTGGTGATTGACCACGTGCTGGAGCATCTGCCAGTGCGTCGCGGATTGTGGATCGCCCTTCATCGTTTTGTGATGAATCACGCGCGCGAGGTCGTCCGGCGTCAGGCTGGCGATGTAGTCGGTGAGATCGCGTTCGATTTCTTCCCAGCGCCTCCGAACGGCGTCCAGGTTCGGGAAATCGGACGCAGAAGGAAACGCGGCGGGCGATCGCCCGTGCCAGCGCTCCAGCCAGATCCACTCGACCAGGCACAGATGCGCGAGCGTATCGCGAACGGAGGGAAAGCTGGATTTAAGGTCGCATGTAAATTGGTCGTCGTTGAGAGCGGCGCAGGCATCGAGCGTACGGTGGTTCGCCCACGAGTTGTACTCGTAGAGCAGGCGGAAATCCTCGACGTTCATGCGGCGCATCTCCCTTCGCTTTTTCGAGCGGGAAGTTTAAGAGCTTCTATTGTCAGGGCCGCTGGCGCGCGAGCAACTGTTCGCGCATCTCCGCCGGCAAATGATACGACTCGGCATCGGATGGGAACTGGCCGCCGCGGACATCGTTGCAGAATTCCGTCGCGGCCCGCGAAATTTCGCCCGCGAGATTCGCATACTGGCGCGCGAATTTCGGAGTGCGCCCCAACGTCAAACCGACGAGATCGGTGTAAACGAGCACTTGACCGTCGCAATCGGGACCCGCGCCGATTCCAATCGTCGGAATGCGCAACTTCGCCGTAATATCCGCACCGATTTCCCGCGGCACAGATTCAACCACCACGGAGAACGCGCCCGCCGCTTCCACCGCCAGCGCGTCGCGTTCGAGCTGCGCGGCAGCCTCTGCGGTCTTGCCCTGCACATGAAACCCGCCGAGGGTGTTGAACGACTGCGGTGTCAAACCCACGTGCCCCATCACGGGAATTTCCGCTTCGACCAGCCGGGAAATCAATTCGAGCCGGCGCTCGCCGCCTTCGATTTTCACGGCTTCCGCGCCGCCTTCTTTCACCATTCGCATTGCATTGCGCACGGATTCCTCAATCGAAACGTGGAATGTGCCGTAGGGCATATCCGCAACGAGCAACGCGCGCTTCGTTCCGCGGCGAACAGCGCGCGTGTGGTGCAGCATTTCGTCGAACGTAACCGGCAGAGTGCTGTCGTATCCAAGAACGACCATGCCGAGTGAATCGCCGACGAGCAGAATGTCCACGCCCGCTTCGTCGAGCAGACGCGCCGTGGGATAGTCGTACGCCGTCAAGCAGGTAATTTTCGGTTTCGCTTCAGGGGAGCCGGCCAAGGACTTGCGGGAAAGTATGTCGGGGACGGTGACTTTTCCGTTGCCCGCACGGGGTGCGACGCTCATGTTGCCTCCGGTGCCGCTCCCAGCTTCGGGATGCAGCCCAACAGCAATTCGATGCTAGCAGATTTTGGCGGGTTCAAGCAAATGATAAGGCGACGCGGCAATGTCCCAATTTCACCGTAAGATTTGCAAGCGGGTCAGGGCACACTTGAAAAGTATGCAGAAAGGCGGCTTCAGAGGCTAAGGCCCTGTTGAAATCATGGCATTTCGGCGGGGCCGAAGCCCAGCCCTTCCTTTTCAGCAAAATGCGAGGCCATGCATTAGAGGAAAATTAAGCCTTAGCAACGGAAGGCGAGGGCGGAGGCGCTGCTGGGACTTGTGGCTCGACTCCGCGCCAGCCGACCGGGCGCCCCTGAACGGCCTCCTTGATGGCGCGGAACAACACGACATACATCATCTGGCGGTAGTAGAAACGCTGGAGAATCAGCGGCGCGAGAAGCGTCCAGTCCTCGTGGCGTTCGAGCGCGAAGGCGACGACGCAGGTGAAAAGGTCAATCAGCATGAAAAGGGCGAAGAAGACCAACGAGCGCTCGACGTCCTGCAGCGTCCAGAGTTGCGGGAGCTGCGCGATGCGGAGCTGCGCGAGACCCCAGAGAGCGATCGAAAGCAGAAACAAGAGGTCAATCAACGGAGAAACGAGCGGGAGCAGAATCTGGAACAGAAAGATATTGGGGATCGCGACCCACCCGAGCGTGCCGTAGCGCGGCTTTCCCACCGCGTCGCGATGCTTCCACACGGCCTGGAGAGTTCCGAACGTCCAGCGGAACCGCTGGCGGATCAAAGCCTCGACGGTGTCTGGAACCTCGGTGCGGGCGATGGCATCTTCATCGTAAAGAATCTTCCAGCCGTTGCGCCGGATCGTGAGCGTCAAATCCGTGTCTTCGGCTACCGTATCGCCTGAAAATCCGCCGGTACGGCGCAGGAGGTTGGCCCGCCACGCGCCTGCCGCTCCGGGAACGACGGGAATGCAATTCAAAAGGTCGAATGCGCGCTTCTCAAGGTTCTGGCTCGTGATGTACTCGAGGGCCTGCCAGCGCGTAAGCCAGCGATTGCGGTTCATCACCTTTACGTTTCCGGCCACGGCACCTACTTTGGGGTCGGCAAAATGGCGGACAAGCCGCGGGATTACTTCGGAATCGACCATCGTATCCGCGTCAATGGAAACTAGAATTTCGCCGGTTACTTCCCTAAGCGCATTGTTCAGGGCTGCGGGCTTGCCACGATTCGGCTGCAGCAGCAGACGGACGCGCGGGTCGTGCCCAAAATTCCCGCGGACCAGCTCGGCGGTGCGATCGATAGAGCCGTCGTCCACTACAACGATCTCGAGCTTCGGATAATTGGAGGCGAGCGCGGAGCGCACGGTATCCACGATGACTGACTCTTCGTTGTATGCCGGGATTATGACGCTAACCTGAGGCTGATATTCGGGATGATCCTCCGGGGTGGGACGCAGCTTTTCCGCCAAGGCCAGCAAACCAATAACGAGCGCGCGGCCGCTGACCAGCAGAATTCCCGACATGAAAATGAATGCAATGCCCAGGCGGAACCACCGAAAGGCGTCGAAGATGAAGGCGTCGGCGCGAGCCATCAGCCATTCCTGCTGGCTCAGCGGCAGCATCACTTGCGCGCGAGTCTGGCCCAAGAGGCTCGAGACGGAGACGAATTCGTAGCCTTTGGCGCGCAAATCATCAATGATCCGCGGCAACGCCTGGACCGTGTGGCTGCGGTCGCCGCCGCCATCGTGCATTAAAATGATGTTGCCCTTGCCGGTGGTTGCATCGGCGAGAACTCTCTGAACGATCGTGTCCGCGGACGGAGGGCCTCCGCCATTCGGCTCGCCCCAATCATGAGGGTCCACTCGCGCGCCGATGATGATGTAACCCATGGCCTGCGGGATCGGAAGCATTTGAATTTCGCTCGCTGTTTCCGGTTGATGGTCAATACCGAAGGGCGGACGAAAGAGCAGGGTCTTCACGCCGAGGTCGCTCTCCAGCAGCAACTCCGTGAGATTCAGTTCAATCTGAAGCTGCGACTTCGAGATCGTTTCGAAATCGGGGTGTGTAAACGTGTGGTTGCCAACCTCGTTGCCAAGGTCGAACTCGCTCCTTACCAGGCTGGTTTCCTGGTTCGCGGACTCGCCAATGACAAAGAAAGTCGCGGTTGCCTGTTTTTCTTGCAAAACTTTCAGGATCTGCGGCGTCCATTTCGGATCGGGGCCGTCGTCGAACGTGAGAGCAACTTTGTGCGGCGCGGCCCCTATCTGGTTGATTCGCCAGGAAAGCGGATAGCTCTGGAAGCTTTCATCGTCGATGAGATCGGAATCCCTGTCGTATTCAAACGTTCGACGGCCGCTTTGCGGAGTTGCCGTGATTTTCCAGATGTCGCCGTCACCCTCGAGGATCAGATCGTAGCCGGGGGGAAGTTCCTCAAGCTTGGCACGTTCCACATCGCCGGGGCGAGTTGTGTCCCAGATGTACCATAGTGACGGGTCTTCCATTCCGAGGCGCCAAACTGCCGTCCCGCGAACGCCGGCGCGCTCCGCGGCGCGGAGTTCGTTGTAGGCCGTGACGCCGTCGAGCATCCACACGCTGTGAACCGCGTTGTTCTCGTCCTCATAGGAGTAATTTGGGTTGAGCGAGTCGGGATCAAATCCTACGTCCGCCTGTGACTCGACCGCCGTGATGATTCCTTGCTGGAAAGTCACCGCCTGCCCGGTGGGATGCGGGTTGCTCTTGGATTTTGCCGGCCAGTCGTACCCGTAGTTGGCGATGCCCATCACCACCTTGTCGGGGGGAACGATCTTAAGGATGTTGTCGATGTTTCGGACGAACCAGTCCTGAGGCGCAATCGGCCCGGGCGATGAAGTGGGATAGTGGAAGTCGTAGTTCATCACAATGATTGCATCGGCCTGCGAAGCGATATATTTGTAGTCGTAGTCCCAGTCCGCCGCAGGCAACGCGACCATCAATTTCAAATTGCCGGAATGCAACGCTGCCGCAAGATCGTGGACGAAATACTGGAAGTTCACCTGGCTCGATTTCGGCATCAATTCGAAGTCAACGACGATGCCGGGTTCGTGCTGTGCCGCCGCAAAATTCTCAAGTTCTTTTGACACTTTCTGCCGCGACGCCGGGTTCGCGAGCATCGCAGCCATCTCCGGGACGTTCCATTGTTTTCCGTCGTAGTTGTTGACCATGGACATGACGGGAAGCTCCACGCCACGCTCGCGAAGAGTCTGCATCCACTCTGTGAGCTTCGGGTCAGGATCAGCATCGAGCCGCCCATCGCCCGAAACGGCGTGCAACCCTTCAGGGATCAGGAGGTCAATGTCGTGGTAGTGAAGCTTGAGAGAGGCAAGGCTCGTCGGGTCATCGCTGACGTAAAAGGCTGCACGGAGCGGATCGTAGTTCTCTGGAATTTTCCCTAGAGCTGCAATTTTGCGTTTGCGCCCAGGTCGCACCGGCTTTGGCTTCGCGTGCAACCGGACCGAGTGCAAGCCGGGGCGTGTGGCGCCGCGCAGAATGTCTGGAAGCTCCGGCTTGCGGACCACGTTGACGAGAAAAATGACGAGAAGAAGCGTGAAGAATCCGCCCGTAATTTCCAGGATGCGGCGGGTGCGGCGCCAGCGGCGGCGCTGCTCGTCGTAGAAAATTGGCTTGCGTTCGGGCATTCGGGCATCCAAGCTAGCCGTCCGTCGGAAAGCTGTCAATGACCTTCACTGTTAGGATGCGCACAAGCGTTGCGCTCGCCGCATTGGCCGGGCTGACCCTCAGATTGTTCTTTATTCTGAAGTTTCCTGTGGCGGATTTGGGCGATTCGCCATTTTACATCGAATTGGCGTGGAACTGGCTGAAGAAGGGCGTCTACGGATTCAAGGTAAACGGCCAACTCACGCCCGTGGACATGCGCGTGCCGGGGTATCCTGCGTTCATCGCGTCCATTTTCTCTTTCGCCGGAAATTCGCCGCGAGCGGTGACGATTGCGCAAGCAGTCTTGGATGTGGCGACTTGCTTTATTGTTGCGCTGATTGCAGCGAGGCTGGCACCGGAAGGTTCGCGCCGACGCGTTGCGCTGGCGGCTCTGTGGCTCGCGGCGCTCTGCCCGTTAACGGCGAACTATACGGCTGTGGTGCTCACGGAGACTCTGACGATTTTTCTGACGGCGCTCGGAATTCTCGTCCTGCTCGAGACCGATCTCGGTGTCGCGAGGAGTTCCAGCAGGATGGCACCGTTGACGAATCGCTGGTTGCTCGGCGGGATCGTCGTTGGATTCGGCACTCTCGTGCGGCCGGAAACGCCTTTGCTGCTGATCGCGGCAGGGGTGGTTCTCGCGGCGAAGTGGCGGCGTCCTGCCGACTGGCCAAAACTCATCCGCGCAGGCGTCTTGATGGGAGTGGGACTAATCCTGCCGTTGGTGCCCTGGGCCGCGCGCAATTGGCGCGTGCTCCACGACGCGCAATTCCTTGCGCCTCGCTACAGCGAGTTGCCGGGAGAATACACGCCGAAGGGATTCAACGCCTGGACAAATACCTGGCTTTGGCGGTTCCGCGACGTGTACCTGACGCAGTGGAAGGTCAACGTTGAAGAAATCTCCATGGACGATTTGCCCTCCTACGCGTTCGATTCTCCTGAAGAGCGCGACCGCGTTGCCAGCATAATGGAGCAATACAACGATACGATTACGATTGATCCGAGCCTCGATGGTCTGTTTCGGGAGATCGCGCGAGAGCGCACGGCGCGCCATCCGCTGCGGACGTACGTCACGATTCCGTTGCTCCGGTCGCTGACGCTATGGTTCACGCCGCGCCTCGAGTTGCTGCCGTTCTCCGGTCACATTTGGCCGCTTCGTGAAGAATGGCAAGATGACCGCGAGGACCTTGTCGTCACGCTAAGTTTCGCGCTTGCAAACGGCATCTACGCCGCTCTAGCGCTTGCGGGCGCACTGGTGGCATGGCGACGGCCGGGGTGCGCCCTGCTCTTGATGTTCATACTCGTGCGCACTTTTTATTTCGTCCACATCGAGACGCCCGAGCCGCGCTACGTGCTGGAATGTTTTCCGGCCGTCCTTGCGCTCGCCGCGCAGATTTTCTCTCATCACCCGCCGCTCTCCTCCACCGGTTCGGGGTGAATCGTCATGCGAAAGATTTGCGGGAAGCGTTCCTTGACGCGATCTTCGAGCGCGACCGTGATGTCGTGAACTTCGGCGACGGGCAGGCCTCCATCCATGGCGCAGCGACAGGAGACGATGATTTTGTGATCCACGCTGTGCACGAGGACTTCGCTGCAATTCGTCAGCTCGTGATATTCCGCCTGCAATGAATTCAGGAAATTCTGGACGGATTCGGCAAGGCCCTTCATATCCTCCGCGACGGCAATGCGCGCGCCGAGCGGCTCGATGTGGATGTCCACGCGCGCCCCCTTATCCGTCGCCCGTAGTATGTCTTCTTCCAGTTCGGTGGCTTTTTGATGGGCTTCGCGCAAACTCCACCGTTCGTCCACTTCGAGATGGAGTTCGATAAACAGGCGGCCATCGAGATTATGCGCCGCGAGTTCGTGCACGGCCAGTCCGCGGCGCTGGGCCATCGCACGGATGGTCTCGAGCAGAGGCTCATTGCGCGGCGCGCGCGGTTCAACGTGAACCACCACGTCGGCGGGCACGATTTGCGCGATGCGATTCTCGACGGCTTCGCTCGCGGCGTGCGCCTGCTCGAGGCTCGCCGTGCGTGGAACGCTCATGGTGACGTCCACGAAAAATCGCTGGCCGGCGCGGCGCACGCGGACGCGCTCGCTGCGCAGCACTCCCTCGGTTTCGCCCACTGCGCGTTCGATTCGCTCCCGAAGGCCGGAGGGGGCCACGTCGAGCAGGACGTCGATCGTCTTTTTTCCCAGCCGCGAGCCGATCCAGATGATGACGCCCGCTACCACGAGTGCCGCCACCGCGTCGAGTTTTCCGAGCCAGGCGATGCCGAATCGCTGGCCCAGCCACGCACCCGTGATTCCGAGTATCACGACGAAAGTGCTCCAGACATCGGTGGAAAAATGCAGCGCGTCTGCCTCAAGCGCTTCGCTGGGATATTTTTTTGCGACGCGGGTCAGCGCGCGCGCCCGAATGAAATCAATTCCCATCGCGAGAGCAAGAATCACGATGGCGGTGAGGCTGGGCCTAAGATTGCCCGCATGGAACAGCAATCTCTGAAATACCTCCCAGATGATGTAGAGCGCGGTGAGAAGCAGGAGGCCCGTTTCGACGAACGCGGAAAAGCTCTCGATCTTGCCGTGGCCGTAGAGATGCTGGGCGTCCGCGGGCTGGTCGGCAGCCACCACGGAAAGAGACGTGATCACCGCCGCAACGAGGTCCAGAGTGGAGTGCAAGGCCTCCGAGAGAATTCCCAGGCTCCCGGTAAGAACGGTCAGGAAAACCTTCAACGACAACAGGACAACAGCCGAACCGACGGACGCAAGAGCCGCGAGACGCTTTTCCTGTGTGGCTTTGTCGAGCGTGGCACTTTCGAGTCCTGGGACCATCGTCGGTGGATTATACGCTTTGGGAGTTGCACGAAGGTATTTTGGCCCCCGATGGCGGAACCCGTACATTACCTGTATATTTGTTGAGGAGAAAAGGCCCGAATTTCCGCAACGATGAGTTCCCGTCTGAATAACCTGCCTGGCGATCGAGTTGAAACGGCATCCAGCAAACCTCGGCCACGCAAGAAGATAATCAAGATAACTCTTCTTCTGATTTTATTGACCGCGCTGGTTGCGGCCGCGGACGGTTTATTTGTCGAGCCTTACCGGGTTGAGGTGAACCACTATGACGTGCAAGGAGCCGTCGAATCGCCGCTGAAGCTTGCTCATCTGAGCGATTTGCACGCGCTCGGCATGGGGCGGCGCGAGCACCGGCTGCTCGAGATTCTGGCCGATGAAAAGCCCGACGTCATCCTTATCACGGGAGATACGCTCGGGGCCTGGATTGGCACTCCCAGCAACGCAAGCTACGAGCCTGTGAGGCAGCTTTACGAGCAACTCCATGCGCCTCTGGGCGTGTGGTTCGTGCGCGGGAATTGGGAGAACTCGAGGCCTCTGCACAACGAGCGCGCCTTCTATCAGGCGGCCGGCGTAAACCTGCTGGTCAACTCGAGTGCACCCGTAAGGCCCGATGTGTGGCTCGCCGGCCTTGATGATCCTGAATCGGGCGTACCGAGACTTGATTTGGCGCTTGCGGGAATTCCTGCCGGGGCATACACAATTGTTCTCTTCCATTCACCGTTTTTCTTCCGGGACGTAGCCGGGCGCGCGAACCTGGCTCTTGCAGGCCACACTCATGGCGGACAGGTGCGGCTCCCGTTCGTCAAGCCCCTTTGGCTTCCCAGAGGCTCCGGTCAATTCCTGGAGGGTTGGTACGAGCGCGAAGGGACGAGGATGTATGTGAGCCGTGGCCTCGGCACTTCGGGGTTGCCAATAAGGTTCCATTGCCGCCCTGAAATCACCTTCATCACCATCCATCCGTAGGCCGGATTACGATCGGCTTTCCTTGTGGAATTCAACGAAGAGGCGGGGCAGGGACGAGTGGGACGCGGCGAGGCTCGCCATGGAAGCCGCGGATTTCTACGTCAGCGAGCAGCAGCGATGGAGCGATGACCGTGCTTGGAATGCCGCCCTGTGCGGAGCCGAAAGCGCCAAGCGCCGTTCCCGCAAATCCGCCACCGGCGTTCTGCATGTAGCTATAGACACTCGCGTCGTCGCCGACACCGAGCATGTTCCGCAGAGATCGCAGCGTGAGCCCGTCAATTCTTCCTCCGCGCACTAATTCCTCGCGCCCGTCAGCCACATAGACGCGATACACAACCAGAGGAACATGTTCCCCACCTGCAATTCCGCCCGCGAGAGCGCCGATATAATCCGAAAAATCCTGCTGGTTGATAGAGGAAAGCGCAGGATTGTCCATGCGCTTTATTTCGATGCACCACTCGTGTCCATCCTCACGGCAGGCGTCCGTGAATTTCTTGCGCAGGGTGGCTATGCCGAGAGCATCGCTCGACTGGAAGAATAGATTGCTGTTGAGCGGTTTTGTGTCAGAAAGCACTGCCGAACGCGCGTGGCCGTTGGAATTGAGAAAATCCGGGCCGGGCCGGCGCGACATCAATAGATTCTTAAGAACGCCATTCTGGACAAGCTCGACGCGCTGCGCGGTGACCCCCTCATCGTCCACCGCGTAGCTCCCGAGCAGCGGTTGGCCCTGAAATTCCGTGGCTTTAGGATCGTCCACGAGCGTGACACCCTGCGGAAGAACGCGCGTGCCAATGCGCCCGTTCCATTCGCTTCGCCCTCCCATGCGCTCTATGATTTGGTCAAACGCCGGAAGCATGGAAAGCGGCGGACGCGCGCCGGAAAGAGAGGGCGGGAGCATCTGCGAGAGGATTGCACCGGCGGCGGGCGGATCAAACAACACTGGTCCCGTGTAATCGGGAACCAGCGGAGCAGCGCGAAGCTGCATTAGCTCCGTCCCGGCTTGCGCGATCGACTTCGAAACGGTTGCGGGATCTGGCAGGTCCGCAGGCTTCTCGACGTATAGGCTGAAGAAATTGTGCAACGACATGCCGTCGTCCGCCTGCGTGTCGAGAGCCGCTTCGATGGCGGCGAGGCTCCGCGACGTACGCATGGTGGTCCCCTCGCTCGTCACCAGATAGGACGTTACATAGATCAAGTAGTAGTTCACGCGCGTGCCGTAAATCTGCGGAAAACTCCGCAACACCGCCGAGGCCGTGCGCGCCTCATCCTCCCATTTGCGCGAGGTCCACTCAGGTTCGAGCCGGGGATCCACAGCCACAACGGGCACGGTCTGCGAGAAGTCATCAATCTCGGGCGGCTTGGTCAAACTGCCGAGGAAAGCGTCCTTGAGCGATTTTTGCGTGAGAGCAGATTTGAAGGCTTGATCCGTGGCGAGCCACAAATCCTGGCGCAGCGAGTTGTAGTCACGATCGATTCCGACTTGGCCGGAAGGGCCGAGAAATCCTTGGAATCCGTCTTCGCTAACAAAGTTCGAGCTATCAAGATGGTAGTCGCCGACGCGAACATCCACGTTCATATAGCGGACTCGCGTGGGGCTGCTCGAAAGCAACGCACCGAAAGAAGCCGTGATAGCGCGGACATCAAGGTCCAGCAAGCGATACTCGATGAAAAAAGGCTTTTCCACGCCGGGAATCGAGAGCCGCGCGCGCGAGCGTTCCATTTCGTCGTGTAATGCGCGAAGTGTCTGATCGTTGTCCGGGGCCGAATTCTGCTGTGGTTGAGGAACAGCTCGAGTCAGCTTGGACGTATCGTTCGCGCGGCCAGCGGCAACGGCGGTGGCAGGGAACGACAACGCCGCGAGCAAACCCATCGTTGCGAATTTCCTCACGGTTGGTTCCCTTTCGATTCCGGATCGTGCGCCGGTGGCGGCAGGATCGGGGGCTTGTCCGTGGAAGTCTCTTTCTTCTGAACTTCCATCTCCGAAATCAGAATCGCCGGCGCGACGGCGGAAACCGGCACAGAGCCCGACTCGGCTCCGCAGTAACCATTGAAAATGTCGGGCGTGTCACCAGTTGCCACAATCTTGGTCAATGAGACGAGCGGCGTGCCGACAATGTCCACGCCGCGCACGAGCTGGTCCGGGCGTCCGTCTGGAAACACCTTGTACACAACGAGCGGGAGTACCTGAAAGGCTTGCGGCTGGCCGCGTCCGGTAAATGTGAATCCTCCCGCGATATCGTCAATCAGAAGCCCGAAGGGCCGGCCTTGCGCTTTGATGAGCTCGATCAATTTCGCGCGCAGCTGGTCATTCGTCACAGCATGAGTGCTCGAGACGATCAAATTCCCCTGGCGTGCCACGGGAACGAAGCCGGGCTGGCGCCGCCCGTGGCCATTCGAGTGCGGAATGTCCGTGAGCGGCGAGCGGGACATCAGAAACGTTTTCAGGACACCGCTCTCCACGAGCGAAACGTTTTGCGCCGGCGCGCCTTCATCATCAAATGCGTAATTGCCCAGTAGCATTTGGCCGTGGAACTGTGCTTCGATGGGGTCGTCCTTGATCGAGATGAAATCCGGAAGAATCCGCTCGCCGATCTTGCTGGTGAACGTCTGGCCCTCGTTGATGTCTTTCTGGCGGAAACCCTCGGCGCGGTGGCCGAAAACTTCATGAAAGAAAACAGCGGCGGCGCGCCCCGTGAGCAGCGCAGGGCCCGCGTAGGGATCCACGAGCGGTGCCTTATCAAGCGCCTCGGTTTCCTGGATCATGGTCTGGATGCGATCGAGGACGGTCTTGTCGTCCGGCGCGTCCTTCGGCGTGAGCCAGTCAAAATTGGCGTAGCGGTTGATGTCCATACCGTCGGGAGCTTTGCTCTGAACGTAGAGCTCGAGCCGGTAATGCACCTGGCCGAACGCGAGTTTCGTTCCTTCCGTATTTACTTGATATTGATTGGCCCCGAGCGCCGTAAATGTGACGATGGAATTCAGGACGGCGGGCGATTTGCTGAACGCGGCCGTGTACTTCCGCACGCGCTCTTCCCACGGCTTGCGCTCCACGTGAATTTCAACGGGAGTGCCGATCGAGGTGTGAGGTGCTTCCCGCGAAAAATCGGGCGCGTTGCCTTCCGCCGTTTGCACCTGCACCTGCTGGCTGGTCTTGACCTTGATCAATGCCTCGGAAGCAGCACGATATTGCCGGTCGGTCTCGCGCCAAATTTCGCGGCGAAGAATCGGAATGTCGTTGTCGAGCGCGACGTTGGTCCCGGGACTCGTCCAACTCGGCCGGCGATCGCCCAGCTTGTGCGTGTTGTCGAGCTGATAGCTTCCGACACGCGTTTGGACCTCAAGCCAGCGGCCGCGGTTGTCACCGCTTGTGAGCAGCGCCCCATTCGAACCGGATACTTCCGATTCCTCCCGGTCTGCAACGGTGTAGCTGATGAAGTAGGCTGGCGGGTCACCCTTCGACAGAGCCGCCATCGAGCGGTCCACTTCGTCCTGCATGGCTGTGAGCACGGCCGGGGCAGCCGCCGGAACGGTGGCCGGAATGGTGGATCGACCCGGCCGGTCAGCGGCTAGGCAAGCCCAACCTGCGGCCAGAGTGGCTGCGGCGATCAGAAGGCGACTTCTCAGTTTGCGTTTCATAGTCACACAAAGCCTAACAGTTTAGAATAAGACGCACTCGATTCCCATATGAAAAGCCGCGGTGAATTCAGCCCGAACTTTAAAGCAAGAGCGGCGGCACAACAGTCAACCGGGTGTTTCCGGCAGAAGGAGAGTTAGATGCGCGCCATGGTGGTAAGGAAGTATGGGCCGCCCGAAGTTTTTGAATCGCAGGACGTGCCCGACCCGCAACCGAAGCCGGGAGAGGTGCTTATCCGGGTCAAGACAATCGGGATCAATTTCGCGGACCTCCTCCAGCGCATGGGGATATATCCAGGCACGCCCAAGCCTCCCTTTGTCCCGGGGCTCGAAATCGCGGGAGTCGTCGAGAAAATAGCCGATGGCGGAAAGCAGCCGGCCGCCGAGACGTTGAAGCGCGGCGACGCGGTGGCGGCGATGACGCATTTCAACGCCTACGCGCAATGGGTTGCTGCCGCGGCGCAAAATGTATATCGCCTGCCCGCCGGCATGCCTTTTGACGAGGCAGCCGCGATCCCAGTGAATTACCTGACGGCCTATCACTCGATGTTCGCGATGGGGAACCTCCAGCCGGGCGAGCGAATCCTGATTCACGGAGCCGCCGGCGGTGTTGGAATCGCTGCGGTACAGCTCGCGCGCGCTCGCGGCCTTGTGACATTCGGAACGGCGGGTCCGGCCAAGCAGGAATACTTGCGCAAGATCGGTGTGGACCACACGATTGACTACACGAAGAATGATTTCGTCGAGGTAGTGCGGAAGTTTGCCCCGGACGGAATCGAAATGGTGATGGATGCGATCGGCGGAAAATCCTTCTCTCGCAGCGAGAAGTGCTTGGGACCGACGGGGCGTCTGGTGGTTTACGGTCTTTCGGCTGCGGCTGGACCCGAGGGGAAGCGCAGCCTGTTGCGAGGTACGTTGGCGCTTGCTCAGACACCGCGGTTTCATCCCCTGAAGCTGATGAGCCAGAACCACGCGGTGATCGGCGTGAATCTTGGGCGAATGCAATCCCGAAGCGCCCTGCTTCGAAAAGAGCTCGGCGAGATCTTTCGAATGTACGCCGAGGGGAAAATCAAGCCGGTGATCGGGAAATCGTTCCCGCTGACGGAGGCTGCCGCCGCGCACCGCTACATTCACGACCGCAAGAACATCGGGAAAATAATTCTCACCGTAACCTAGCCGCCGCCGATTCACTTCGCGGGCAGAGCGTCCGGCTTGGCAAAGAGCGTGTCGACTACCGTGGGATTGATTTGTACATCTTGGATTGTCGTTTGCGCGAATCTTGCGCCGTCACGATAAATGATGGACGAGAAGGCGAACTGGCGACCGTCCACCGCGCGATAGTCGCTCCAGCGCTGTTCGTTGTCCGACGCGCCCTGGGGGCCGGCCGATTGAAAGCGCGCTGCCGCAAGGAGGTGGGTTGCCGGATCAAAGTAGAGCCGAATCGCGCCGAAGGAAGTCTGGATTGCCACGCCGAGCGTTTTCTTGCCGTCAATCTCCTCTTCACCGACGGCGTGCCCGGCGATTTTCCCGTCGAGAACCTGCTTATAGATTCCCCACCCGCCGCCAAACAGGGAAATCCCGCGTTCGAACTCTCCGAGGACCTGGCTCACATCGGTAATACCCTGCGGCGTTTGAATCCAGGCCACTCTGCCGTCGCACCCCTGGACAATGTTCTGGCCGCCGTAATTTACCTCGCCCCGTGTACGATTCGGATACGAAATTGTCCACTTTACCGAGATCACGACCTCGTTCTGTGCCCCGAAGAGTTTTCCCCTCTCTGTAAGACCGATGCTTGCAACGGACGCAAAGGCATCGCCACCCGCAGCCTTTGCGGCGGCGAGCAGGATTTCCTTGCCCTGCGCGAACGATTCCGGCGTCGCCGCGGCAGATGGCTCTTTCGGTTTACGCAGATCGGCAGCGAGTACGTCCACCTTATCGAATGGAATCTCCACGTACTCCGCCCCCGGGAATTCCTTCTTCAAAGCCTCACGAAACGCGCCGACGTTTCCGGTGAGAACGATATCGAGATCCTTCGTGGTGAAATACCGCTGCGCCACTGCTTTCACCTGCGCTGGAGAAACGCCGCGGATTCTTTCCGGATACGTCCGGTTGTAATCGGCGGGAAGATTATAAGCGGCCGCCGTGAGGACGCGGTCCGCCACTTCCTCGGCCGTCTCCGATTCGATGGGATAAACGCCCGCGAGGTAATCCCGCGCGAAATCCATCTCTTTCTGCGTTACTTCGCCGGTGGACATCCGGGAAATGAGGTCCACCACCAGCTTCGTGGCTTCCACCGTGGCTTCGGTACGGGTGAACGTGCCTACTGTGAACAAGCCCGCGTAACGGTGCGGTGTGAAGGAAGAGAATGCTCCGTAGGTGAGTCCTTTCTTGATTCGCACTTCCGTGTTGAGACGGCTGTTGTAACCGCCGCCGAAGATCCGGTTCGCCACCTGGACTGGGATATAGTCCGCATCACCGCGCCGAATGCCAAGCTTGCCGGCGCGAATCTGCGTCTGCACCGCGTCGGGCTTGTCAATCAGCCAGATGTGCTGGCCTGTCGTGGGCGCGGCCGATTGCGGCACGACCGCCGCCGCGTCCAGCCTGGGCCAGGGGCCGAAGAACTTTTCTGCAACGGCGAACGCTTCTTCCGGCGTAATGTCGCCTGCGATGGCGAGCAGCGACTGATTCGGAGCAAAGTGCGCGCTCCGGAACTTCTCAAGTTCCTCTGGCTGGAGTTTCTTTACAGTCTCGGGCGTCCCTTCCGAAGGCCAACCGTAAGCCGAGCTGCCATACGCGACGCGCCCGAAGACCGCCGAAGCCAAATACTCCGGATCGGAATACTGCAGCGTTAGCCCTGAAAGAAGCTGTTGGCGCTGGCGATCGAGCTCCTCGGGGCGGAATGCCGGATGGAGCACAACGTCCGACATCAAGTCGAATCCGAGATTAAGATCTTTCTTCACAACGTCGAGCGTCACTGTAAGCGCGTCTTTACCGGTCAATGCGCTCAGTGAACCACCGACAAAATCGATCGCTTCGGCAATATCGCGCGCGGAACGCTTTTCGGTTCCCTGTGTGAGCAGGGTGGCGGTCATTTGCGATACGCCGGGCATTCCCGGTGGATCCTGGGTTGCTCCAGCACCCAGAATCACGAGCCGCGCGGCAATCGCCGCGTCACGATGGTCGGTGACGACGAACACGCGCAAGCCGTTGGGAAGAGTTCGCGTGGCCGGCTCGGGAAAAGCGAATGGATTCGGCGCTCCGGGCGCGGGCATCTGGGGTGAGAGTCTTACGCCCGGCGGCACAATCCCCTTTCCTGTCTTCTGTTCTTCCGTAGCACCACTCGCAGGTTTGTCTGCGCTCGCTGGAGCCGGCGCGGGCTGCTGCGCCGCTGCGCCTGCGCAGACCGCTGCCATCGCCACGGAAAGAAAAATCCAACGCCGACACCAACACTTGATTGCGCGCTTCATTCGGACTCCTCGATTGATCTTCTATGAGCCGGACTATTCACCGGACGTTGCAGGCATGACGGTCAGCACCGTCGCGTGCTGCGCGACAAGATATTCCTTCACCACTCGCTGAATATCAGCGGCAGTCACCTTTGTGTAGTCCTCGAGCTCGGTGTTGACCAAATTCGGATTCTTTCCGATCACGGCCGCCGAGCCGAGAGCAACGGCTTTCTCCTCGTCGGTTTCGCGCCCCAGGATGAATCCCGAGATCTCCTGATTCTTGGCTTTCTCGATCTCCGAGGTCTCCGCAGCGTTCGTCTTCAGTCCGTCGAGCACGCCCGTAATCGCTTTTTCGCCTTCCTCCGCGGTGTGTCCCGCGTTCAAGACCGCGATGGCGAGGAAAAGGTTCGGATCCTCGGTGAAATTGGCGAACCCTGCCACCTGTGCCGCGATCTGGTCCTTGTATACGAGCTTCTGATACAGCCGGCTGCTTGCGCCTCCGGCAAGGATATTCGCAGCCAGGTCGAGCGGATATGCATCCGGTGCATATCGCGCGGGGATTTTGTAGCCGATCACGATCGCAGGAAGCGGCGTGTTCGAGTATGACTTTTTCACATCGCGCTCTTCCGTCTGCGGGGGCTCGGGCTTGTCGATGCGTGGAATCGGTTTCGCCGAAGCGGGAATGCCTTCGAAATACTTTTTCGACCAGGCCAAAGCCTCGCCTGACTTGAAATCCCCGACGATGATCAGCGTCGCATTGTTCGGCTTATAAAACGTATTGAAGAAATCGCGTACGTCTTCAATCGTCGCCTTGTTCAGGTCTGCCATGCTGCCGATGGGCGTGTGATGGTAGCCGTGAATGGTAAAGGCCGCGGCTCGAAGGTCCTCTTCGATGTAGCCATAGGGCTGGTTTTCCACGCGTACGCGGCGCTCTTCTTTCACCACTTCGCGCTCGGACTTGAAATTCGCCTCATCCACATTGAGGCTGCCCATGCGGTCGGCTTCGAGCCACAGCACGCGCTCGAGATAATTGCTGGGGAAAGTCTCGAAGAAATTCGTGTAATCGTCATACGTGCTGGCGTTGTCGAACCCGCCGATCGCTTCGATGATTCTGGAATGCTCTTCCGCTCCCACGTGCGCCGAACCCTTGAACATCAGGTGCTCGAAAAGGTGCGCGAAGCCGCTGCGCCCCTCTCGCTCGTCCTTCGCGCCCACGTGATACCACACTTGCAGGTTGATCACCGGCACGGCGTGGTCCTCGAGCAGGACTACTTGCAAGCCGTTTGAGAGCATTTGCGTGGTGAAGGCCAGTTTCTGTGGCAAAACCTGCGGCGGCTTCTCCGGCACTGCCTTCTCTTGCCCCGCAACCGGCCACACGAGCCCCTGCGCGAAGAGCGTAACCAGACCGACTCGAACCCATTTCCTCATATCGCTTGCTCCCATCGAAGGAGATTCACTGCGCGCGGAGCCTTGAGACCGGTGACGCGTCGAAGCTCGTCAAGTATCCAAGACACTGCCTGCGGGTGTCAAACTGCGCTGCAATGGCCACGCAAGATCACTCGCGGATCATGCGCATGGTGATCGTCGCGCCCAAACGGCACTATTTCTTAGACGTGTCCGCTCCTCAAAAGGATTGCATCGCCCCCGCCGTTCCTCGCCATAAACGGCTGTTTGCTGATTCGCAAATTTAAGCTCGAATTTTAATTTCTCCGTTGACGCACACTTCCCCGCGAAATAGCATCCCACTGTACATGCGGAATCCTGGTTCCATTCCGGCTCCCAACCCACCGTTCGGAATCAAGGCGCTTTTTCGACCCCGAACTCCCTCGAGGAGGGATCACTTACCTGCAAGGGCCTTCTGGGGCACGCTGTTGTTCATCGCGCTGCATTTTGTCGTTGCGCTGGCATTTCTGTGGCAGTGGGGAACGCCCCGGCCCTGGTCGCGTGTGGACATTTTCTCCGGCGGTTTTCTCCTGATTAGCCTGATGTGGGTTTACGCGACGATGCAGTTTCATCGCACGATTTTCCGCTCGCGCGAAGTGATGCGCGAAGCCGCGGGATTGACCTTCGATTCCGAAATGCTCACCTGGATCAATGCCTTCGGCGTCGCCGAGCTAAGCGTTTTCGCCGACTACGGCCACTGGCATCTTGTCCCTCAGCTCGAGAAACCCGTTCTGCAAGCCATCGGCCTCGTCATGTACTTCCTCGGCGCCGTCTGGCTTATCTGGACCGACCGCCATCTCTCTCGCCAGTTTCAAGGCGACCTGTCCAACCGAAAAATGCTCACCAGCGGACCGTATCGGTTCGTGCGCCATCCCCGCTATGCCGGGCTCCTCGCCTCGCATATCGCTTTTTCTCTGACGCTCGCCAGCATTCTCGCGTGGGGTTTCGCTCTCGGGTGGCTGTTGGTGAATCTGCGGCGCGTGCGCCTGGAAGACGCGCACCTGCGCAATCTCTTCGGCGCCGAATACGAAGCATACGCCGCTCGCACCGCCCGTTTTCTCCCGCGCATCTATTGATTCGGGAGGTTCAAGCATGCGCAGCATGGGCAGTATTGTGGGGCTTCTGATCGTCGCGGCGATCGCTCTGCTGGCTTACCAATTCTACTTTTCCCAGTCGCAATCATCCGGAACCGCCACGCCCGTGCAAACCATCAACGTTGTCGGCGTAAAGAATGACCTGGTGGCCATCGCCCAGGCCGAACGCGCCTATCAGATCGAGCACGCCTCGTATGCTTCGCTCGACGAACTCATCTCCAGCGGCGCGTTGACCATGGCCAAAAAGGGGCGAGACGGTTACACCTACGAAATCGAAACGTCTTCGGAGGGCTTCCACGTCGTTGCGCACTGTCCCGTGGCGACAAATCCCGGCTGCTCGAACTACGCAATTGACCAGAACATGGAAGTCCAGCCTGTTCCGTAAGCGCTCCCGCGAACATACGCGTTCTCGGCCGCTCGCAACCGAATACCGTGCAAGCGGTGACTACGGCGTGCGCTTCTGCTCCGCAACGGTCATGCTCTCAGACGGCAGCTTGGTTCCGCAGTACGGGCAGTTGGCCCAGCCGGGCTCCACACTGCGCCCACAGTTCGAGCAAGTCGGTTGCATTGCGGTACCACACTGAGGACAAAACGTGAACCGTTTCGGCACCACGGACGAGCAACCCGGACATGCCTTCGGCATTGGATCGCGCAGGATGAAGTAGAGAATGATCCCGATCCCGTCCGGAACTAAGCGCAGCCAGCCACGTCCACATGACGTAGCGCATTCCACGCCTCTTGGCATCGGCGTAGACAAAGCCTACCAGCAAGATCCACGCGACAATCAGCAGGAAAATGCCGTATGAAAAGCAAGGCCCGTCCATAGACCGGCCACTTCCGCATTTCCTTGTCGCTCGCCGTCAGGACGAAGAACGCCAAGTTCGACATCACCAGATAAAAGAAGACGGCGATTGCCCACGCCGTTCGCGGAACAATTCTCAATCCTTCACCAAAGCGGCTCATGCGATTCTCCTTTCCTGCTGCCGGCGCTGCCCAAGCAGCACCGCTGCCAGCCCACCCGTCGCCCAAATCAGTCCTGTAAAGCCGGCAAACACCAGCCACGTTTGATTGAACCGCGGGTCAAACCACACCAGCAGCCCGCCCGTGAAAATCCGGAAAAGCGGCCAGCTTGCGAGCGTCACCACCCATGCAAACGCCACAAGAAAAATCATCACTTTGCGGTGCCCGCGATACTCGATTTCTTCCGCCAGCCGCATTTCGGCCAGTGCGCGTGCCCGCTCCACCACCAGGTTTCCCGGTTGCGGCGTCGGAAGCCGCCGCAGCCCGCCGGCCAGCAGTCGCCAATTCTCGAGTTCCGCGGCACACGCAGCACAGGAAGCGGCATGGCGTTCGATGCGCTGTTCCTCTCCCGCGTCGAGCGCGCCCGCTGCCGCAAGCCCGAGCAATTCGCGAATTTTGTCGTGTGAGTCCATTTTTGCTGCCCCGTTAATTGCGGTTTCTCCAGTCCTCGCCGGGATAGCGTGTTTCCAGCGCGTCCCGCATTCGGTCGAGCGCGCGTCGCAGCCGCGTCTTCACCGTTGAAAGCGGAATGCTAAGCACTTCCGCAATTTCCTCGAGCTTCATTTCTTCCTCGAATCGCAGCGTTAGAACTTCCCGATAGAAAATCGGCAATGTTTCGAGCGCTGCCGCCAGCCGCCCGGACCGCTCGCGCTCGAGGATCCCATCCAGCACGGGGCGCTCGTGCGACGCGAGCCGCTCGGCCTTCGTTTCTCCCGGCTCATCCCCCGCGACAGGTTCATCGAGGCTTCCCGGCCGGATGCGCCGCAGATGGTCGATTGCCAGATTTCGCGCCAGCGCAAAAAGCCACGGCTCAAAATTGCGGCGCGGATCAAATTGCAGAATCTTTTCCGCCACGCGCACCCAGGTCTGCTGGAACAGGTCTTCGGCCTCCGCCCGGTCGCGCACCAGCCGCAACAAATAACGGTAGAGCCGATTCTGATAGCGCGTTAGGAGCGCCGAAAGCGCCTCCAGGTCTCCTCGTCGAAGCTGGGCCACTTCGCTTTCCAGCCCCACTAGCGCCTCCCAGTTCATGGCTAAGCCGCCTATCATATCTGCACTACCATATCTACACTACGGGTGAGGCCGGGAAAAAGACTCAAGAAGAGGGCCAGGCCGCCCCGGTGCGTTGTGCTATAAGTCCCCGGTAAGGGGAGCTAGGGAGAGAAGTTGCGGACGTTGTCCTGAGGAATCCGATCGCCATCACGCTCGCCCAGACCGCCAAAATCCAGCTTGAAATCTCGCCCAATCCCGCGTTTGTGGACGAAGAAGTCCGCATCTGCCTCATCGGCCTTCCGCCCCGCTCGCGCGTCACAATCCGCGCCGCCACCGAGGACGACGAAAAGCGCCCCTGGACTTCGCACGCAGAGTTTCGCGCGGACGCTAACGGCTGTGTGGACGTAGCCGCGCAGGAGTCTCGCGGCGGCAGCTATCGCGGCATTTCGCCGATGGGCCTCTTTTGGGCTATGCAGCGGGCGGAACAGGACGAGGCCGGCCGCGCGGCGTTTGCCAAGACGGATCCCTCGCCTCATCGAGTGCTTCTCGACGCTTTCGCGCCAGCAATAACCGGCGGGCGCGTTGTTGCATCCGCATCGCTTGATAGAAACTTCATCGCTCCGGGCACGGAATCGCGGGATCTCACGATCCCGGGTGAAGCGGGGCAAAGCTGCACCGTCGGGCGTCTGTTCATCCCGCGCGAAGCCCACGCAAGTCGACCGCTTCCCGTTGTCATCGTTCTCAGCGGCTCCGGCGGCGGATTCGATGTGGACAAGGCAGCCGTACTCTCGCGTCACGGCTTTGCGGCGCTGGCTCTCGCGTATTTCGGTATCCCCCCGTTGCCGCCATGGCTGCATCGCATTCCTCTCGAGTATTTCGAGGCGGCGCTTACATGGCTTACCGCTCAACCGGAAATCGATCCGCGAAGGATCGGCGTGCTCGGTGTTTCCCGGGGCGCCGAATTTGCTCTCCTGTGCGCCTCGCGATTTTCTCGGATTCGCGCAGTCGTCGCTTATGCGCCGGGCTCTGTCGCGTGGGCCGCCGGAGGACGCGACAATTCCACCGGCGAGATCGTTCCGTGTTGGACATGGAAGGGCGAGCCCGTTCCGTTTGCTCCGCTTCCATTGCGCGGATTCATGCTGCGCTCGGCTGTGCCCGTGGTCGCCCTGCGCCGCCCGGTGATGTTTCGGAACCTCTTCCGCATGGCTTTGCGCAACCACGAAGCGGTCGCGCGCGCCGCTATTCCCGTCGAGCAGATTCGCGGGCCGGTGCTTCTCGTTTCGGGCGGCGACGACCACGTCTGGCCGGCGGCGGAAATGAGCGAAGCCATCATGTCTCGCTTGAAGCGCCACTCCTTTCCGCATCCGGTCGAGCACCTTCATTATCCGCGCGCCGGGCACATGCTCCGCTATCCGTATCTTCCCGCCACGTCGCGCCAGTCGCGCAACCCCCATCTTCGCAATGCGCGCTTTTCTTTCGGCGGCACTCCCGAAGCGGACGCCGAAGCGCAGGAAAAATCGTGGCATCGCGCCATCACTTTCCTCCGGGCCAACCTATGAGCTCAAGAGGCTCGTGAATGAACAAGTCCGCCGGCAAGCTTGCAAAGGACTGGAAGAAAATCAATTTCGTCCTCTGGGCACTTATGGGGCTGTATGCCGCTGCACGGGTGTTGCAGGTCTTTCCCGATAAGGTCCCTATCCTGGTAATCGTGGCGCTACATGTTTTTCCTCCCCTGATCTTTGCGCTGATTCACGGCGCCATGTCGTACCGCCTCCGCGGCATGGTTGTCTTCGTTGTCCTCTTTCTGGTTGTCGGGAACGCGATTGAGAATCTAGGCGTTCTCACCGGCTTTCCCTTCGGCCGCTACTACTTTACCGATGTGATGGGGCCAAAGCTGTTCCTTGTTCCTGTCTTGCTCGGATTTGCGTATCTGGGAATGGGTTATTTGTCGTGGACTCTTGGTCGGCTGATTCTGGGAGGGACGCGAAGTTCTCTTGCGGGCTGGCGCATTGTGGTTCTGCCTATGCTGGCGAGCTTCATCATGGTCGCCTGGGACCTGTCCATGGATCCCATCTGGTCGACTATCGGACACTGTTGGATCTGGCTCGATGGAGGGGTTTACTTCGGCGTTCCCGCACTTAACTTCTTCGGCTGGTATCTCACGGTCTATGTCTTCTACCAATTGTTTGCGGTTTATCTGCAGGCTCGCTCAGATGATTCCGGTCCCTTGCCGATTGGCTATTGGCATCTCGCGATACTGTTCTACGGAGTTTCTGCGGCGGGAAACCTTCTCCTTGCGATTCCGCAAAGAAGACTTGTCTCTGTGGTTTCCGATCCCACAGGGACACAGTGGAACGTAAGCAGCATCGCCCAAGCCTGTGCTTTGGTCTCGATCTTCACCATGGGCGCATTCGCTGTGCTTGCATGGGTGAGGCTTTCTTACCACGATGGGGAAGCCCCACGCCGCGCTCCAATCCAAGGGTGAGCCGGTGTGTTAGAATGAGTCAGTGCTAAAGATTGTTCAGGACCTCCTCGAGCTGCAAGGCGTGGACCTCCGCCTGCACGACGTGAACGCCCAGCTCGCCACGTTCCCCAAAAAGATCGCCGAAGTGGATGCCCGCGTCGCGGCGGCGCGCGCGGAAGTCGAAAAGAGCAAGGCCGCGCAGATCGCCACCACGAAAGACCGGAAAAAATACGAGCTGGACGTCGAAATCTGGAAGGAAAAGGCCCGCAAATACAAGGATCAGACGGCGCAGATAAAGACGAACGAAGCCTACAAGGCGCTCCAGCACGAAGTCCAAATGGCCGAAGAGGAAATCGCGAAAGCCGAAGACCGCCTGCTCGAACAAATGGTCGCTGGTGAAGAATATGACCGGCGGATCAAGGCTTCCGAGAAATCGTTGAAGGAAGTCGAGGAAGCCGTGCGTGGCGAGCGGTCGAAGATCGAAACCGCGAAAGCCGCGGCCGAAAAAGATCTGGCGGCGCTCAACGCCGAGCGCGCGCAGGTGGTCGCCGGCGTTCCCGAAGACATGCTGGACCATTACACTCGCATTGCGAGGAAGCACAACAGCGTCGCGCTCGCCGAAGTCCGCGATGAAAAATGTACGGCCTGCGGCATGCGCGTCCGGCCTCACGTATTTCAGGAGATGCGGCGCTCCGGCAGCGAGGAGATGTTTCACTGCGAGACCTGCACTCGCATCCTTTACTACATCGAGCCGGCTCCTCCGCCGACGGCCGAGGTGCAGGCTTCCGCCGCTGGTTTTCCGACCAGTGAGAGTTAGCGCTCTTTTCCCCGCGAGACGATTTCGTCTTGCTCTCAAACCATGAAGCATCGGTCAAAAACTCCACCGCCAGGGAGTGCGCCGCTGTTTGGCAAATTGCCCGGAAAATCGTTCGGCGAATCCCACGCCGCCGCGCCGCCTCCTGCCAGCGTCCACGTTGCGAATATAGACGGCGCCTCACGAGGCAATCCGGGTCCCGCTTCTTACGCGATTGTCGTGCGCGATCCCGCGGGGAAAATAATTCTCGAGCTCGCGAAGAATCTTGGCCGCGAGACAAACAACGTCGCCGAATATTATGCTTTGCTTGCCGCGCTCGATTACGCCACCACCCACGGAATCACGGCGCTTCGAATTCGCAGCGATTCCGAGCTGCTCGTCCGCCAGATGCAGGGCCGTTACAAAGTGAAGAGTCCGGACCTGAAACAGCTTCACGAGCGCGCCTCGAAACTGGCCCGCCAGCTTGGATACTTCGCCATCGAGCACGTTCGCCGGGAAATGAATCGCGATGCCGACGCGCTCGCCAATGTCGCGCTCGACCAGGCGGGTGTGCCGAAATTCGAAAAGCGGATCGCGAAGCCGGACGCATCGGCCGCGCCCGCATCTCGCCGCATCCGCGCGCATTTTGTGAAGGGTGTACTTGTTCCAGTCGAACCGCTCGATCTGCCCGAAAACAGCGAAGTCGCAATTGACATCCGCATCCCCCTGAAACCATAGGGCTTAGTAAGTATGTAAACCTTTTTAACCTTGTCCCTGCTTGGTTGATTTCTGGTACCTCCGCTCTATTGTCGCCTCTCTGCACGGGCCAGTACTCTCGATGCAGTCGAGGGGATGTTGTGACCACGCTGCTAGACAGATTGCCGACGATCCTGGTTCTCGCTGTGCTCGTTGGCATATTTCTATCGCTGCGGAAGCATGCTCCGTCCGCGCGGATGCGTCTTTGGACCTACGCGTGGGCGCTGATTTTCCTTCACTTCTTCATTCAAGCGTTCGAAACTCGCACCGGCACGATCGAGAAGATATTCGAATCCATTGATTTGGGCGCGCTCGAACTCGCAGGCGTTGTCTTCGTGGTGTCGCTGATTCTCGCGGTTGAGAACCGCGCAAAGCGTTTCGCCCTGCTCGCATTGATGGGCCTGCCTACGGCATTTCACGCCGTCGCCGCTACTTTTGGCTGGCATATTCCTTGGACGATGTCGGCCGCAGTCGCTGTCTTCTTTTTTGGAAGCGCGGCGTTCGCGCTTTCTCCGGCCGGGAACAGAGTGCCGTTCACCTTCACCCTCGCCGCGATTCTGGTAGGCACGGGAATTTGGGCGATTCACGACGAGCTTCTGCTCAACTCTGATTTCACCGTCAACGCGATCCTTACCATCACCTTTGGCCTGTGCGGCTTCCTGTTCTGGCGGCGCTACCCGCGTCGGTCGCCCGGCGTGATTGTCGTCACAGGCGGCTTCCTGTGCTGGGGCGCTGTCTTTCCGGCGGGTGCGCTGGTCGATTATCTTGCTCCGAACCTCCACTTGAATCCGGAACTGTGGAACGTTCCGAAATTTTTCGTGGCGTTCGGCATGGTGCTCGCTCTGCTGGAAGATAAATCGCGCATCATCGAGCAAGCACATGAACGCGAGCATGCGGAAAACCGGCTGCTTCTGAGCCTTTCTCAGATCACTTCGCGCCTGCTCGGAGGGAAGGATCCGGCCGCGCTGTGCGGCGAGATCGCCGTGGCCGTCACCGGCGCCAGCAGCTTCCGCCGCGCGGCGCTCTTCCTCGTCGCGGAGGGCGGCTCGCTGCGCCTGGGAGGTTCAAGCGGTTTTTCGCGCGCAGAAATGGCTGATTTTGAAGACCGCACAATCCGCTGGACGATCGACGATGTGAAACAACTCTGCGCCAACGGGACGCAACTGGGAAACAATTCGTTCCGCATCACCGCCGAGGACCTCGTGCTGGTTCCGCTCGTATCCTCGCGCGGCTCGCACCTGGGTTGTTTGTGCCTCTCCGCTCCACAAGACGAATTGTTCGCGGGCACGTCCGAGATGGTGAAACTCGAGGTGCTGGCCTCCGATCTTGCGGTTACCATCGACAACTCGCGCTTGCACCACCAGTTGGTGCGCTCGGAAAAACTCGCGGCTCTCGGCCAGCTCGTTGCCGGCGTCGCGCACGAACTCAACAATCCCCTCACCGGCATCATCGGCTACTCCGAATTGCTGGGCGAGGAAGTGGAAAACGAGAAAAGCGCGAAGCGCGTCGAAAAACTCGGCAAGGAAGCGCGCCGCATGAAGCGCATCGTGGACGGCCTGCTCCGGTTTGCGCGGCAGAACAATCCCGCCGCGCGCGCCGCCGATTTCGACGCGGCGTTGCGCGACGTCGTTCAGCTCCGCGAATACCATCTGCGCAAGTTCGGGATTCATCTCGAAATCGATGCCCCGCCGGTTCTGCCGCCTCTTGCGATTGGTGAAGATGAATTGAAGCAGGTGCTGCTGAACATCCTGAACAACGCGATTGACGCCGTGGAGGAAAGCGCGAAGCGGATCATCCGCGTTCATGCGTCACGGCACGACGATCGCGTCCGGATCCGATTCGAGGATTCAGGTCCGGGCTTTACAGATTTGAACCGCGCGTTCGACCCGTTCTATACGACGAAGCCGGTCGGCAAGGGCACCGGCCTCGGCCTCAGCATCTGCTACGGCATCGCGCAGGAATGCGGCGGCGAAATTACGCTCGCAAACCAGCAGCCCTACGGCGCCGCCGTCAGCATCGAACTTCCTGTTTCGGTTTCCGTAGCGCAACCCGTGCTGGCAATCTCCGCCTAACTTTTCGCGGCCTAACTACCAGCGGCCAGGGCTTTCAAGGAATAGGAGCGGTAGAGGGTGTCGCGCTGCGCGGGGATGTAGCCTGCGTCGGAGATGATGCGGCGAAGCTCTTCTTCGTTCGTGCGGTTGCGGACGCCGGCGGCATACACCACGTTCTCTTCGATCAAGATGCTGCCCACATCGTCCGCGCCGAACTGCAATCCAACCTGGCAGATTTTGATTCCCGGTGTCAGCCAGCTCGACTGGATGTGGTCGATGTTGTCGAGATACATCCGGCTGATGGCGAGCGTCTTCAGGTAGTCGAAGGCGGTGGCTTCCGGGATTTTCTTTCCGAGCGGCGTATTTTCCGGCGCGAAAATCCAAGGAATGAACGCGGTGAAGCCGCCGGTGTCTTCCTGGATGCGGCGCAGCAGCTCGAGATGGTTCACGCGGTGGCGGTATTCCTCGCCGCAACCGAACATCATCGTCGCGGTGGTGCGCATGCCGAGGGCGTGCGCCGTGCGATGGACCTCTTCCCATTCCTTGGACGTGCATTTCAGCCGTGAAATGCGCGCGCGGACTTCGTCGTCGAGAATTTCCGCGCCGCCGCCGGGAATCGAATCGAGCCCGGCATCGCGCAGGCGCGCAATCGTGTCGTGCAGCGTGAGCCCGGAAACTTCCGCGATACAGGTGATCTCCGGCGCGGAGAAGCAGTGCAGGTGGACCTGCGGGAATTTCTTCTTGAGCGAGCTCAGCATGTTTTCGTAGAAGCCGATCCGCAAATCCGGATGCAAGCCGCCCTGCATCAGCACGCCCGTGCCGCCGAGCTCAAGCATCTCCTCGATTTTTTCGTAGATGGTTTCAAGCGGCAGGATGTAGCCGTCTTTAGCGCCGAGCGGGCGATAGAACGCGCAGAAAGAACAGTATTCCGTGCAGAAGTTCGTGTAGTTGATGTTGCGGTCGATCTGATAGGTGGCGATGCGCGGATCGGTCTTGCGGCGGCGGACTTCGTTGGCCGCCATGCCGATGCCGATCAGGTCATCGGAGCTGAAAAGTTCGAGCGCTTCCTGTTGGGAGATGCCCATCGTCAATTCACCAGGCACACTGGATCGTTCCTGCGCACAATGCCTTCGCGCAACACGGCACCGTACACGCCGGCGCAGTTTTCATGTCCGCGCGCGACCTTTTCCAGAACTACCGGCGAAGGCGCGGCCGTTTCCGGATCAAGCGTAATCATGATACACCGCGAATCCTTCTTCACCAGCTGCACTACCACTTTTTCGCCGATACGCACCTGGCTGCCGACGAGCGAGTCTTCCAAGTAGGGGCGATCGTCGTTCCAGCGTACGTAAAAATTAGCGCGAAAGCGGCGCGCATCAAGCTGCATGCCCGTCTCCTCGGAGAGAGCGCGGAGCGTGCTCAAGCCGAAGATCGAAACGGGACACGCGTCGGTCTGGCTGCGCTCGGAAAACCGCAGCCACACGGCTTTGCCGAAGCGCTTCTCGATGTACGCGGTGAACTTCGCGTCGCCCACGCGGAACATCTCGCCCTCCGGGGTGGCGACTTCGGCGCCGAATTGTTCGGCAGCGAGGAATTCTTGCGCGGTCGTGGGGGCTTCGAGAAATCGCGCCCGGAAAAGAATCAACTCGTGGCCCTGCCGCCCCGTCATCCAGGGAAAGTCCGAATGGTTGTCCTTTTGCACGAACGCGTACACGCGATCCCCCACAAGCCCGGCGAAGGTGACGCGGGCTTCCTGCAAATCCTCCCCGGCCATGCTTTTCACCGGATAGCGGCGCACGCGGGTGACCGTCCCGAGGTTCGGGGAGCCGTTCACGGGCTCAGGCACCGCGGCGCGCGCTGGACGCCGCCGGCGCGGCAGCAAATTCCAGCGGGCGCGCGCGCGGGATCAATCCCGCAGCCGCGGCCTTCTCGAAGTACAGGCGCAAGCCCGCAAGGTTCTCCTCGTCGAGGTCAAAATGAATGTTGTCGATCAGATACCGCTCGAGCGCGGCCGGTGGCAAATCGAGCTTGATCGAAGCAGCTTCGGCGATCTCGCGGATCCGCTCGAGGCCGTATTGCTTCGACGCCTGAAAATCGGCGAGAACTTCCGGAGTGACGGCGTCGCGACGTCCCGCCCAGATGGCGAGGACGCACGGCTTCCCAGTCATTTCGCGCCACTGGTAGGCGACGTCGTACACGAACAGCGTCTCAAACCCCGGCACGGGCATGTCATCCGGGTCGCCCTGACAGCACTGGCCATCGCCTAAACTTCTGCCAACAGATTTCGCGGCGAGCGCTTCCATCTTGAGCGAGATGCGCAGGGCGGGATCGCCAATTATGAGCGCTGCATCGGCTTGCTCCAGCATCTGCGCCGGCTCGGGCTCGGCCTCGATCCATTCCGGCTGAATTTTCCAGTAGCCTTCGGCAAGAAGCTTCACGAGCGCGGCCGAGCTGCGGGAACTGGTGTCGAGGGCGATGCGCTTCGCCATATCAATGGGCTTTTTCGCGACCACGAGAATGCTGCGCACTTCGCCCTTGGCCGCCACCGCCATTCCCGGCAGCGCGACGAGGTTGTCGATGCGCTGGTATTCAATCGCGGGGATGATGGCCACGTCCACGTCGCCGCGGCGGAGCGCTTCAGCGCACTGCGACGGCACGGTGAACGAGAGGTCGTACTTGCCCATCAGCGGCCCCTCGGTGAAGCCCCAGACGAGCGGCGCCGTATTCAGATACTCGACAATGGAAATGCGAAGCTTAGCCATTTGTGTTCTCGCTGAGACTATAACATAGCCGCGCCTGGCCCCCTGCGAGGCAGCCCTGGTCTTCGCGAGGGCGGGCGGGACGCCGATCCATCCCCCCAGTCCCGAAGAACCGACCTGGACGCAAACAACGCGGCTCAAAGCTAATCGCCACGAAACCGCCACATGGCGTTCTTGTTGCGATTAGAAATTTGGATGTCATTGATTTTGCGATGGTTAGCAAGGCTTCTAATAATGGAATGTTGCGATTAGAATTTCTTCGAGGCGGGGTTGGAAGGGCTTGGGTTGGGTCAAGACTTGTCGTGCGCTTGAGCACGCTGTTACGTCCCCCTCCTCCGTTCGGTCGCCGGACCCTCTGAGGGCACGCGCGAACCAGAGCATGCGCCTCCATTATTAGCCTAGCACACCAAGGCAAGCGTTTTGGGCCGAGCGGGGCAATGGACACGGCGGCCGGTTGAAATTAGGCGCCGAGCGGGGGTTTCGAATAGCCGGGGCGACCGCCTCGGGAGTTAGCCCAGCAGAATGGGGAGTAAGACGCCGAGGCCGAGGGCGAAAACCCACAAGGCGGGTGCGGGCGTTCCGACGGGACGGATGCGGCGCATCTCGCGAGCGGCGGTGCGCGGGTCCAAGAAAAGCGCGCGTGTGTAGCGCTGTTCGAGCAAGAGGAAGACGAGAGCCGTGGTTGCGCCGAAAATGAGATGTCCGGTCAACGACGGCAGCAGCGCCGATGCTGCGCTCACTCTCCAGTCGCACGCGCCGGTGAGAAGAAGAGGCAAGAGAGTCATCGGGCCGATGTACCACCAGATGAGTCCGAAGAGCCAGCCCCACATCACACCAAGCCCCAAAGTTGAGGCTTCGTTACGAAACAGAAGACCGTATGTGGCCCCAATCAGAGCGCTCACGAGCAAGTGAAGCAAGAATCCTTGAAAGCCGGAGAGATGTGTGTCAAGGCCCCCCACCGAGGAAAGAACCCCGGCGGCAATGAGAATCGGACTCGACACAAGTCCCCCCACGAGGCCGGCAAACGCTCCCCAGCCGAGAGAGCGGAAGAAACGCAGGCCGGGGCCCTCGGGTTCCCGATTCAGAGGATCCGACTCTATAAACAGGCGCACCCACAGCCGATCCACGGTCGCATAGGCCACGCCGAGGATCAGCCCGTAGAGAATGTGGCCGACCAGCGATCCGAACAAGTTGGCACCCTGGTCGGCGGACCAGTCCAGACCAGTTCCCGCGAGCAACGGCAAAACCGTGAACGGACCCAAAAACCACCAGAGAATTCCGTAGCCGAGACCCCAGCCCATGCATGAACCGTATCCGCCAACGTCGCGCTGGAACAACAGTCCGAACGATGCGCCGATGGAGATGGCGAGGCAGAAATGCAAGGCGATGGTAGCGTCGCGCGAATGAATTACGCCCAGTCCGGCAAGCAGAGGAAAGAACTCACCGGCGGCCATCCAGCGGCCGAAAATCATTCCGCCGAGCAGGCCCGAGAAGCCTCCGACAACGATGGCTCGGCCCCAACTAAACGTTGCTCGATCGATTGTGGAGCGCAGAGCACCGCGAATGCCAAGAACGAGGCCAACCGGCGTTCCCAGGCACACGATGCAAGCGACCAGATCCGGGAAATGCTCCTGCGCGTCGCTGAGCATGGTCGCGGAGTGGCCGAAACCAGAAAGCAAAGGAAGCAGACCTGCGGGGAGAGCGATCCAAGCGAAAAACGCAAAGCCCACACCCCAGATAAGGCCGGCGCCGGGAGTCGTGGCTCTCTTCGAAAAAAACAAGCCGAAGATCAATCCGAACAAGGATGCCAAGAGAATATCGCGCGAAGTCCATGAGCCGAGCGTCGACTTTGCAAGCAGACCGCCTGCGAATCCGATGACAAGACCGAGCAAGGCGTCGATCCAGACTGGGGAAGGCTTCGTAGCCGCGAGAGGTGGAGGTGACATTTCTTTGGTTTCTTGACTCATGGTGCGAATCCTATTTCAGATCGATGGTCTGAACGATGTCGCGCGGAAAGAAAAGCTCGACCGTCCAATCAATCGAGACGCGAATCTTGCGTTCGAGGCCGGGAAGTTTCGCAAGATAGATGCCCCGCCACATGGCCCAGGCCAGCAAGCCGGAAAAGCGCATGAACTTGGTGCGCGAAAACGGAACTGCCAGTTCGGCGCAAGCTGTCTGGTGGCCGACGACGCACAAAGCGCCCAGAGAATCGAAATGAAAGGGCTGCAAGGGGCGTCCTTCGAAGGAAGCTCGGATGTTTTTCGCGAGAACGGGAGCTTCACGAATCGCAAACTGCGCGGTTGGCGGGCACGGCTTGCCTGTGACGCAATCGGTGACGGCGGCGCAATCGCCGAGCGCCCAAACGCCGGAATGACCCTTGACCGCGAGAGTGGTTTCGACGATGACGGCGCCGCGCTTGTCGCGCTCGACCGGGAAAGTGCGCAGGAGAGGATTTGGAGCAGTGCCAGCCGTCCAAACCAACGTGTTTGCCGGGACCTCGCCGTCACTCAGCGTGACGACGCCGGGCTGGAAATCCGTGAGACGGACGTTGAGGCGGAAGATCACGCCGCGGGCGGCCATTTTCTGCTGCGCGTAGCGGCCGAGGGATTCACTCAACTCGGGAAGAATGTGATCTCTCGCGTGGACCAGAATAACTTTGAAGTCATCGGGCTGGATGTTCGGGTAATCGGCGAGGATGCCGCGACCGAAGTCGTTGAGCGCCCCGGCGAGCTCGACGCCGGCGAAGCCGCCTCCGGCGATCACGAACGTAAGCAGCCGGCGGCGCGAGCCGGGGTCCGTTTGGGCATCGGCGCGTTCGAACATTTCGATCACGCGATTGCGAACTCGAACAGCATCGAGGAGGCTCTTGAAGTCGAGAGCGTGTTTCTGGACGTTCGCCATTCCCAGGTAATTCGAGACGGCACCCAGAGCGAGCACGAGTTGATCGTACGGAATCTCGCGCGGCCCGCCGGCGTCGCGGGAGGGATCGGCAGCCAATTTCACCACGCGTTTTTCGAAGTCGACGCTCTCCACAGTCGCGCGAACGAATTCGGTGCGCGGAAGGCTGGAGCGCAGCGGGGTACTGATATGGCTCGGCTCGAGGCTGCCGCCGGCAACTTCGGCCAGCATGGGAGTAAACAAGAGGGCGTTCGTTTCACTGACGAGCGTGATGCTGACGGAACCGTCGTGAAGGAACTGATGCTCCAGGCTATCTGCCGTCGTCATACCCGCAAATCCGCCGCCAAGGATGACGATGCGCCTTACTTCCTTCGGCTGGCTAATCGCGCGCGGTGGCTCGGCGCCGAGGAAACGCTCAGCGACATCCTTGAATCCTTGCGTCAGCAAACCGAGCGACGCCCCGTAAAGAACCCAACCGACGAGCATCGGGAAGTGAGCGCGCATTTGCTCCGCACCCCAGTCCGGAGCCCGGCTGGAAAGTAACGGAACAGCGATTACGCTGATCAACGCCCAGAGCGGCACGCCTAGCGCTGCTCCGGTCAACATGTTGTCGACGTATGCGCCGCGTGTGTGTGACATGCTTGCCGAACAAGCCGCGCCTAGAGCAATTGCCAGCAACTCTGCCGCCAGAGGGTGCGGGACGGTGTAAATGAGGGCGATGCCGGCGATGCCGCCGGCGAGAGCGCCGAGCAAGATTCGTCGCAACCAAGGGTTCATCGACATAGCCTTTGTTAGTACGCCGCAAATCGCGAGGAGGTTTGGGCAATTCTTGTCTTCAGGCGCAGCAGCATACTACAAGTCAGGAGCCGGACGATGAAGCGCGTGCGCGTTCACGTCTTTGGACAGTTGCCAGAATCTTGTGCGCCGAAACAACACGCGAATGCGAGCTGAACAAAGCCGGACGCTACCCCGTGGCTGAGATGGTGGGTGGCGCCAAGATCGGATGCCGGGCGCAGCATGCTGCGCCCCTACGAAATGAATGACGAGAGCAGGCGGGATGACAATCGAAGAGTCATGGCGTGAAACGGACCACGTCGTTTTCGAGGGGGAGTTCCATTTTATGCGGCACTGGCGGCTTGGCCGTGCGATGCGGGGCGGGTTTTTCCTCCCAATCCTCCTCGTCGAATGCTGACAGCGCGTAGGGCAGGCCCTCGCAGGCGAGGGGTGAACTGGCGTTGCAGATGTGGAAGTGGAGATGCGGCTCGGTGGAATTGCCGGAGTTGCCGACGAGGCCGAGAACGTCGCCGGCGCGGACCTTGTCGCCGAGTTTCACGCGCAGGGAACCCGGCTGGATGTGGGCATAGAACGCGAAACGACTGCTGCCGATGTCCACAATGACGTGATTGCCGCCGAGGGTTTCGAGGGTCATGGGAACCGCGCGGGAATCGGCGCCGGGAGCGTTCTGCGGAATGCCGTCCTTGATTTCAGTGACCACGCCATCGGCGACGGAATGAATTTCCGCGCCGTACGCGCGGTAGTTCTTGTTGTCGCCGGCGTCGCCCTGGAACGTCTTTCCGTCCGGGTAAAGCTCGACCCAATCAATGGCGAAGCGCTGAGCAAGGTAATAGCGCCCGTCAATTGTCAAACCGGTGCGGCGGTGATGAGAGGAATTCGACGGGCCGTTCGCAGCAACCCAGCCATCGCCGCGGAGAGGTGGCGCTATGACGGCGACGGGATTACGGTCCACAGCGACCTGCGGCGCGTCGATGCGCAAGCCTTCCGGATAATCGCCGATCTTCATGCTGATGCGCGCGACGAGCGCGGACGGGATGTCTTCACGGCGATCGAAATCAAGCCAGAGGTAGGCCACTACGAATCCACCGGGGACAATTGTCGCGTTGGCGGGTGCGTCGAGCCCGGGATGCGCGATTAGTGCGGCAAGATCGGCGTCGGCAGAATTGGCGAGGGGTTTGTGCGCTGCGTCCGCGGAGACGACTTCCAGTTGCGTGAGCGAACAATCCCAACGGCCGAAGTTCGCGATGTGGAGTTCGTACACGAGATGCCATTTGCCACCAGCTTGAAATGCGGTGGGGGCGATGGGAACGGTTACATCGAGAGGCGCGGTGAGCGGCTTAGGCGTGTGAGCAGCTGGCGTGGGGGTCGAGGCAGCGGGGGCCTGCGTCTCGGACGGCTTGCTCGTGCGCTTGAAATTGAGCGGCTGGGGCGCGGGAGCAGCGGTCTGCGTCCATGTGCCGCGCATTTCGTTTTCCTTGATCAGGTAACCTTCGTAAACGCCGCCGACGCGCGCGATTTCGAAGCGGACGCGGTCGCCCTTGAGCGTGGCATTCTCGATGGGAAGAATGGCGTGCTGGTCCACACTGTTGAGTTCGCCAGTGTATGCGCCTTCTCCGGCGGGAGTGAGTGTGACGACCAGATGGAGCTGCCCGGCGAGAACACCTTCCCACGTTCCTTCGATTCCTTTTTCGCCGCGCTCCTGCGCAGGAACGCGCGCTGAGGAAAACATGGCGAACAAAATGGCGGCACCAGCGAACGCTGCGAGTGAAAGGTTCTTCATCATCGAGATGGAGTCTCCGGCGCTGGTATTTTGACCGTGGGGCGCCGTGTTGTCCACACTACTTCAGTGCATCGGCGCCGGCCTAGGCACACTGGCCGTCCTGCGAGCTCATTCCGCCGGAGACTCCGATGGCACCAACAATCTTGCCGTCCATAATCAGTGGAATACCTCCCTCCAGGGGCACGGCGCCTTCGATCTTCAGGAATTGACGGGCGGGCCGTACGGATTCGGCATTTGCGTGTTCGCGCTGGATACGCCCAGCGCGAGCAACAACAGGACGACAAGGTTTTCCGATCGTTTGCAGTGACGTTAGCGAGTTTTGATTGTCGAATTGTGCTGAGTCGTGCAATCATCACCGGTCGTTATTGAGGGTTTCATTCCGATGGCGGGCGCCTCTCCCCGAATGACGGCTCTTCCGGGTACGCCTTTGTTGCCTGTCCTCCAACCTCGTTCCCTGCAGCCCGATCCAGAGCGATGGGTTGGGCCCGTCGGGAAAATTGCCCTAGCCGTCTTCGTTGGGGTTCCTATCATGGGTCTGCTTGCTCCTTCGCTCACGGGTCGAGTCGTTTGGACGGTGTTGATCGCAGGCCTCCCGCTTTTCATCGTTCTGGTGGGCTACCACCGCTGGCGGCGCCTTTGTCCGCTCGCCTTCTTCGCGCAGATGCCTGCCCGGTTAAATCGTTCGGGCAAGCGCAGAGCTCCGCAATGGCTCGAAGAACACTACTACTACGTCGCGTTTGGGGTCTTTTTTGTATCTCTTTGGTTACGGCTGAACGCCACCAACGGAAGCGGCTATGCCATTGCCCTATTTTTTGTGATCGTGACGCTCAGCGCGTTTGGTGTCGGATTCTTGTACACGGGCAAGACGTGGTGCAACTTTTTCTGCCCCGTTTCCTTCATCGAGAAAATCTACACCGAACCGCACGGGTTGCGCGAAACGCTCAACTCGCAGTGTGACAAGTGCACCGCATGCAAGCATGCCTGCCCGGACATTAATCAGGAAAATGGCTACTGGAGGGAGATTAGCTCCCACTCGAAGAAGGTTGTGTTCTTTGCGTTCTGGGGAGTCGTCTTCGCATTTTACTTCTACTACTATTTGCAAGCGGGAACATGGGAATATTATTTCAGTGGCACTTGGACTAACGAGCCGGGAGTCATCGGCAGTGCTTTTCTACCAGGCCACGACTCCAAAACCGCGGGCTTCTTCTTTCTACCCTGGGTTCCGCGCGCTCTTGCTTCGTTACTCACTTTGGCTCTTTTTGGCTTCCTCAGTTACGAAATGCTGTCCCGATTGGAGCCGCCTCTCGGCCGGTGGTTACAGCATAGGAATAAAGACGCGGACGAAGTTAGCGCTCGTCACGTGATGTTCAGCCTGAGCGCATTTGCGGCCTTCGTTACGTTCTACACATTTGCCGGAGCGCCGACACTGAGGCGAGTCTCGTGGGCGCCTCAATTCTTCGGAGTATTCGTGGTGGTCGTCGCTACATTCTCACTGGTCCGGCGATTGCCCCGTACCCGCAAGAGGTTCACGGAGGAGAGCGTGGCCCGCAACGTCGTCAAACGCTGGACATGGGCCGATCAACAACCGCCCGGGGATCTCCGGGAGGCTTTCTGGGTCCACACCATTCGCATGCGCGAAAGTGAGAAAGGCTACGAGCAACTCCTTCGCACCTACCAAGAAGCGGTGCGCGAGACCGTCGCTGACGGTCTTGTCAGCCGAGAAGATCTGCGACTCATGGAGTCGTTGCGCGACATGCTGCTGATCAAGCCTGCGGATTATGAAGCGATCATTGCCGACCTTGCGGAGCAGGAGCGCACGCGTGTCCGCCCGTCACTGCAACAATTGTCACCCGAAAAACGGCTGCAATTGGATAGCTATACCGAAGTGCTTAAGGCCTACCTCGAGCGTGTTTTGGAGGCGGGCGGCATTCCCAAAGACAGCTTCATGACTCATTTGCGCTCCGAATACCGTATCAGCAGGGAAGAGCATTTGGCGGTGCTGGATCAAATCTTCCAAGCTCACGGTAAGGGAGAACTCGGACTTGCCTACCTCAAGCACTGGGACAGCCCAGAGGAATCCGCGCGCTAAGACCTTCCCGACATTTTCTACCGCGAAGTTAAAGTTTCTACTCAGGCGACTTGCTAGGAATAGCCGCGAAAGACGGCGTGGCAGGCTCTGCCGTGTCCGGCAATTCGCCCGCTTTCGCATAGAAAATCACGCCGATGATGACGGCGGCAATCGCGAGCCCGGCGCCGAATTCGGTGGTCCATAAATCCGTGACTTTGGTGTGGCGAGTGAGCGGATCAAAAAAGGCCTGAATGAAAAGATTGTGGCTGGCGTGCAAAATCATGCAGGTCCAGACGCTGCCGGATTTCAGCCGCATCCACGCAAACAGGAAACCGAAGCCGACGACCATGATCGTGAAGCAGGCGACCGTGTACCACAGCGGACCAGCGCCGCGGTAAGCGGTAGAAAAGAGAATAATCGGATAGTGCCACAGGGCCCAGATGATGCCGCTCACAAAGGCGACGCGCGGGAAGGGCATGACCTTGGCAAGCTGCGGGACAAGAAAGCCGCGCCAGCCCAGTTCCTCGCCGAGCGCTGAGACACACGACGACAGAACTCCCACGGTGGCGAGAATTACAAAGAACAGAGGAAGTGCTGCCGCGTGCGGTATTCGGGGAAAGCGCAGCGCGAATCCAGTGAAGATGGGGCTTTCGGAATTGAAGTAACCTGCAAACCAAACCGGCAAGTAAACCGCGGAGGCGTAGACGAGCGGAATCCAGTAGCTCGCGAATTGATACTTGGTCTTCCCCCAGCCGAAGCCGTGGCCACGCAGATTGCGCTGAAAAATGAAGCGGGTCAGCAGCCCCGAGATTCCGGGGCACCACATCAAACCGAGAATCAGGTAGCCGACGCTCTGGCCAAGACCGGTTCGGCGGATCACGAAGACGTAAAAGATCGAACTGAGCGCGAACGTGAGAGCCAAGTAGACGACGATCGAAAGTGTTGTTTTGTTGCGGTTAGCTTCGGCCATGCGCCCTCCTTTCCGCCCTGCCGGGATAACGCGAGGGAATATAACTCAGTTAGCGGCGGAAAAGCGTGCCGACTTGATGCTGTGGTTGACAATCAGCGGAAGCACTGCATAGGCTGAATCAGGGAACAGGAGAAATAGTGTGACGCACTTTGCGATGGTTTTCGTTGCGGCACTTGCCATCGTCTCGCCCGTGGCGCGCGCGCAAACGGGCGATGGGATGGTACGCGTCATCCTCGAAACTGAGCGCGGTGAAATCGAGATCGCGCTCGACGCCAGGCACGCGCCGGCCACGACCGCGAATTTTCTTCGCTACGTGGATCGCGGGTTCTACGATGGCGGCGTGTTTCACCGCACCGTGAAACTCGATCCTGACAACCAGCCAAAAAATAAAATCAAGATTGAAGTGATTCAGGGCGGGATCAATCCGGCGCGCAACAAGGAAGATGGGCCGGCGATTCCTCTGGAGCGCACGAGCGTGACGGGACGCAGGCACCTCGACGGCACAATCTCGATGGCACGCGATGGCCCGGACACCGCTACATCCGACTTCTTCATTTGCATCGGCGACCAGCCCGCGCTCGACTTTGGCGGCCAGCGCAACCCGGACGGCCAGGGATTTGCCACATTCGGGCGCGTCGTGCGCGGCATGGACGTGGTGCGCGCGATCCAGAATGCGTCGGCGGACGGCCAATCGCTGAAGCCGCCGATCAAGATCCTCAAAGCGTCACGGAAGCAGTAGCTGGGTGGAACCTGGTTGCGGAAACTACGAACGGCTTTTACGTATTTGTTCGTCGAGCCGTCGCTTGACAGCGCCGCGACACCCTGCGTAGGCTCGCCCCCCAGGCTCCCCTTCGATGGATTCCGACCAGTACTTGGGATGGTTGGCGCTTGCATTGACGCCGGGTCTCGGCGCGCGCAATGCGGGAAAATTGCTGCGCGAGTTCGGCAGCCCCGAGGCAATTTTCAACGCGTCTCTAACAGCGCTGGAGGCACAGCGTTTGCCCGCCGCAGTGGCGCAGGCAATCCACACGCGACAGCCGCTGAGCGCCGCCGCGAAAGAGCTGGCGCAAGCGCAGACTGCCGGCTGACGGCTGTTAACTTGGGACGAGCCGGAGTATCCGTCGCGGCTGCGAGAGATATATGATCCCCCGCCCCTCCTGTATGTCATTGGAAATATTTAGCTTCTAAACAGAAACATGATTGCGATAGTAGGGTCGCGACGCCCGAGCCCTTACGGGAATCAAATGGCTGAGCGCCTGGCAAGGGACTTGGCCGACCGAAACCTCGTCATCGGAAGCGGCCTGGCGCGAGGGATTGATTCGAGCGCGCACAAAGGAGCGCTCGCGGCGGCGCAGGGAGGCACGATTGGGGTGCTGGGATGCGGGATTGACGTGGTCTACCCGAAGGAGAACAAGAAGATTTTTGAGGAAGTCGCGCGCCGCGGCGCAATTATTTCCGAGTTCCCCCTGGGGACTTTTCCCGCGCCTCAAAATTTCCCTATTCGCAACCGCGTTATCGCGGGAATGGCGCTGGGGGTGGTTGTGGTCGAGGGAGCGCAGTATTCCGGGTCTTTAATTACAGCGCGCCTAGCCATGGAATTCGGACGCGAGGTGTATGGCGTGCCCGGCAATGCCACGCAACCCGCCAGCTTCGGACCGAATCAGCTCATTAAACAAGGAGCCAAGCTGGTGACGGGGTGGGAGGACGTGGTCGAGGAGTTGCCGACGCCGGTTCGGGCCGAGCTGCTGCCGGTGGATGTGGCAACTTCCGAGGAGCGGGCTTCGCTGGTGGAGGAAAGTCTGGCACCCACCGTGCGGCCTCTCTATGCGCTTCTCAGCATGGACGAAGCGAGGCACGTGGATGAGATGGTTGAGCTTTCCGGGTTAAGCTCGTCAGAGGTACTCGCTGCGCTGTTCGAACTGGAACTCAAGGGCGTCGTGCGGCAGTTGCCGGGTAAGCAATTCCTGAAAGTCCTGTTGTAATCCTCACAGGCATTCCAGGGTTAGGATGGTAGGACATTTCGCGAAACGCGGAATGTGATGTAGTGTTTCACAAGGAACATAAGAGAGCATGGGAAGATCACTCGTCATCGTCGAATCGCCGGCAAAGGCGAAAACGATCAACAAGTATCTCGGCCGGAACTACACGGTGAAGGCCTCCTACGGCCACGTGATGGACCTGCCGAAGAAGACGATCGGCATACTTCTGCCCGGGGAGCCGAATGGCAGGGGCAAGAAGAAAAGGAAGTCCAAGGCCAAAGGCAAGGTCACGGAGAAAAAAGCAGCGAAGCAGGTTGTGGTCACCGCCGAGAATATCTTTGACCCCACCTATGAAGTGATCCCCAGCAAGCTAAAGGTGATCGGAGACCTGCAGAGGGCTGCGTCCACGGCCGAGGCAGTCTACCTGGCGGGCGACCCGGACCGCGAAGGCGAAGCGATCTGCGCGCATCTCGCGGAGATACTAGGCAAGCCGCGAAAGTATGTGAAGGTCGTGGAGGATGCGAAAGAGGCACAGGCCGAAGCTGAGGCGGAGGCCAAAGCCAAAACCGAGTCAAAAGCCAACGGCAACGCCGAGACGGGCAAGCCCGAGAAGAAAGCTTCGAAAGCCGAAACAATCGAGCCGGCAAGAAAGGGTCCCAAGATTTATCGCGTGATGTTCAACGAAATCACGCAGAAGGCGATCCGAGAAGCCTTCGAGCATCCCACGCAAGTAAATGAGAATCTGGTGGACGCACAACAGGCGCGCCGCGTTCTCGACCGGTTGGTGGGTTACAAGATTTCGCCGCTCCTGTGGGACAAGGTTCGCCGGGGGCTTTCGGCGGGGCGAGTTCAAACTGTGGCACTGCGGGTGATCGTCGAACGTGAACGCGAAATCCGCGCGTTTGTCCCTAAGGAATACTGGACGATCCACGCCCTTCTTGCCGCAGGCGATCCGCCTGCCTTCGAAGCCAAACTCACCAAGTACAAGGGCGAAGATATTGAAGTCGCGAACGAGGCCGAGGCGCAAAGGGTTCTTGCAGCCGTCGAGCGGGCCACGTGGCAGGTGGCCAATGTCACACAGAAAGAAAAGCGCCGTTACGCGCCGCCGCCGTTCACCACATCGAAGCTTCAGCAGGCCGGCTACAACCGCCTTCGCTACACGGCGAAGCGCACGATGATGCTTGCACAACGGCTCTATGAAGGTGTTGAGCTAGGAGATGAGGGCTCGGTGGCGCTGATCACCTATATGCGCACCGATTCCGTCCGCGTCTCGAACGACGCGCTCGCGCAGGTTCGCGAGCACATCGGCTCGACCTACGGCCCGAACTATCTCCCGGAAAAGCCGAATTTTTTCAAGTCGAAGAAGGACGCGCAGGACGCGCACGAAGCGATACGGCCAACGGACGTGGCCCGAACACCCGACAGCGTGAGGAAGTATCTGGACGACGACATGTTCAAGCTCTACCAGATGATCTGGCAGCGCTTCGTTGCGTCGCAGATGGTTCCCGCCGTTTTCGATCAGACCACGATCGACGTTGCGGCAAACGATTACACGTTCCGGGCCAGCGGTTCGGTGATCAAGTTCGACGGCTATCTCGCCGCCTATCAGGCGGTGAAGGACGAAGAAGAAAAGGAAGACGAGGGCGACACGGAAAGCCGCGCGCTTCCGCGCGTCAGCGAAGGCGAAAAGCTACGCCTCGAGAGCATCCGCCCCGAGCAGCACTTCACGGAGCCTCCACCGCGCTACACGGAAGCGACGCTGGTGAAGGAGCTCGAGGAAAAGGGCATCGGCCGGCCGTCCACATACGCGGCGATCATTTCCACCATCGTCGAGCGCGAGTACGTGAATAAGGACCAGGGCCGCTTCACCCCCACGCTCCTGGGGGAAAGAGTGAGCGACCTGCTGGTGAAGAGTTTCGAAGATATCTTCGACGTGGGTTTCACGGCGCGCATGGAAGAAGAGCTGGACGAAATCGAAGAGGGCAAGCTCCCGTGGAAGAAAGCGGTCAAAGAATTCTGGGATCGCTTCGAAGAAGACCTGGATAAGGCCGGCGGCGAAATGCAGTCGTACAAGGCAGGCATTCCGACGGGCGAGAAGTGCGAGAAGTGCGGGCAGGGAGAACTGCTCGAACGCATCAGTCGCCACGGATTCTTCCTCGGCTGCTCGCGTTACCCCGAATGCGATTTCATACGCGACCTTGCGGAGACCGGCAGCGAGGAAGTGGAAAGCGAAGCCAAGACGGAATATTGCGACAATTGCGGAAAGGAGATGGCCATCAAGCGCGGCCGCTTTGGCACATTCCTTGCGTGCACCGGTTATCCGGACTGCAAGACGACGCGCCGCCTGGTCACCGGCACCAAGAAAGCACGGCAGCCTGACGTGCCCATCGGCGAAAAGTGCCCCACGGACGGCGGCGAACTGCTGAGGCGCGAAGGCCGCTTCGGCGATTTCATCGGTTGCGCGAACTATCCGAAGTGCAAGTACACGCGGCCCATCACGCTCGGCATCAAGTGCCCGAAATGCGGCGAAGGCGAATTCGTCCGCCGAGGGACTTCGCGCGGGCGCGGGCGCGGCCGGATTTTCTACGGATGCAGCCGCTACCCCGATTGCGACTACACTTCGCCGCACGAACCCATCAACGAGCCATGCCCGAAGTGCGGTGCTCCGTTCATCGTCGAGAAGCGCACCAAGCAGGGAAGTTTCCGCGCCTGCATCCGCGAGAATTGTGACTGGGAAATAGCGGCGCCTGAACCTGTGCCGGCCGTGCCGGTGGCGGCTCCGCCCGCCCCCGCCTCCGAGCCGCAGCTTACCCGCTAAGCCGCCGAACGTTCCCTGGGACGAACGTTTCAGCCGCGATTGCGTGGTTACGTTATCCTTTTTCCCGCGTCGAACAACTCATCGGGGCGTTGCAACAGCATTCCGCATCTGACCTCATCCACCGCTGTGGCACGGCATCCCCGCTCATTGGAAGGAGGCTCTGATGAAGCCGGATACTCTGAGAATCGCGCGGCTGGTATTGGCTGCCGCCGTCGTCGCCTCAGTTGCCGCGCGCGCTTACCATACAGAGCCGCCGCAAACGGCGGACGCTGCTATCGCCGACCGCATCCACCGAATTGAGACCGGTTTCGCTCCCATACCCCTCGGCGCAAATGAGCCGCCCCTACAGTTCAACCTTCGGAAGTTGATGGAGCTTTACAAAGTTCCCGGGGTCAGCATCGCCGTCATTGAGAACTACAAGATTGTCTGGGCGAAGGCGTACGGCGTCACGGAAACGGGCGGGACAACTCCGGTGACGACGCACACCCTGTTTCAGGCGGGCTCGATCAGCAAGCCAGTGGCTGCCACCGGAGCGCTCTATCTCGTCGAGCACAGCAAGCTGTCGCTCGAATAGGACGTCAACAAGAAACTCCTCTCCTGGAAGGTCCCGGACAACGATTTCACGAAGGACCAGAAAGTCACGCTGCGCCGCCTGATGACGCACAGCGGCGGCTTGACGGTGCACGGTTTTCCCGGCTACGCGGCTGACGCGCCTGTACCCACGGTCGTGCAGGTTCTCAACGGCGAAAAGCCCGCAAACACGGCGCCCGTGCGCGTTTTTTTCGTACCCGGGACCAAGTCGGAATACTCCGGCGGCGGAGTGACGATCGAACAATTGCTCGTGCAGGACGTCACCGGCAAGCCATTTCCCGTATTCATGCGCGAGACCGTGCTCGACAAGATCGGAATGACCGATAGCACCTACGAGCAGCCGCTTCCCGCCGCGCGCGCCGCATTGGCCGCCGGCGGAACTTATGCCGACGGCAAGGCTGTGCCGGGGAAATTTCATGTGTATCCGGAAATGGCCGCCGCGGGGCTGTGGACCACGCCGACGGATCTGGCGAAGTTCGCTATCGAGATCGCGCTGTCGAAGCACGGCAAATCGAATCGGGTGCTGTCCGAATCCATGACGGAGCAGATGCTTACGCCGCAAATTGATCTAGTGGGGCTCGGATTCTTCCTGGGCGACACGAAAACTGCAGGCCAGTTCGGACACGGAGGCGCCGATGAAGGTTTTCAGGCGCAGCTACTCATGTTTGCGGACTCGGGCCAGGGCGTCGTAGTGATGGCGAATTCCGACAACGGCATCAATCTCGCGGACCTTCTGATCGCGAACATTGCCAGGGAGTATGGCTGGCAGTCGAATCCAATTAAACCTTCGACCGAAGGGATCCTTTCTCTCGTGCTGAGCGCAAGAGGCGGGGAGGCCGCGTGAAAAGTATTCGGAGTGGAAACAATCCGGTTCGACCGATTATCGAGTGGATGAGAACACTCTGATTGGCCTGGGTTACCGGCTTTTGCAACGCGACAATCTTGCGGATGCGCTCGCCGTGTTTCAGCGCGAAGTCCAGGATTATCCGAAGTATTGGAACTCTTACGATAGCCTCGGCGAGGCCTACATGAAAGCAGGCGAGAAGGAAGCTGCAATACAGAACTACGAGAAATCCATTGAGCTGAATCCCACGAATCAAAACGGCATCGACATGCTCAAAAAGCTGAAAGCGCAACAATAGAAAGAATCTTCGATCCGGCCTCCGTAGTTTTCCCTTCCGCGAATAGGGTGAATGCCCGATTTTCCCTTTTCACCGCTTTGCTGTAGGTTTCATAGCGGAGGCAAATACCGTGCTGCGAACGGTCCTGCTCATCATTCTCGTGATAGCTCTGCTCGGTGCCTTACCAACATGGCCCTATAGCGCGGCCTGGGGATATTACCCAAGCGGTGGATTAGGCCTCATTCTATTAATACTTATTATTTTTATCCTGATGGGCAGAAGAGTTTAGGTTGAGGACGACCGGGTGGCGCCGCAAGCGCCGCCCGCGACTCCTCTCCTCAGAAGTGCGGCCGGCGAAATGATTTTTCACTTGTCTTTGATTTCTTTTATCTTTTTCAGCATTTCTTTTGCATTATCGTTTGTGGGGTCGAGCGTCAGAGACTTTTCGTAGTTCTCCTGCGCTTTTTTCAGATCTCCTGCCTTCATGTACGCTTCTGCCAGGCTATCCCAGACATTTCCCGACTGCGGGAATGTCGCGGCGTTCAACTGGAACACGGGGATTGCTCCAGGCGGATCTTTTTCCAGTAGCAGGTAACCAACCGCGTTGAGCGATCCCTCGCCAAAGTCATATGCGTCTCGACCGTAGTATTTCTTTTTCAGTTCGGCGTAGCGATCGAGCGCACCTTGAACGCCCTTCGCTCTGTACTGCTCCATCAATTCTTCCTCCAGGGTGATGGGTCTCGGCTTGCCGTGATGGCACGTATGGCACCAGACGTTGACCCGCTTGTCGCCGCTCGGCTGGATCTTCTGCAGATGAGCGTTGATGTCCGTGAGCATCCTCAGCATTTCACGAGCGCGGTCCTTGTTCGGGTTTACGTCCGACGCAAAATCGTACGTGCTCAGGGGCTTGCCTTCCACGCCCTTGTGACAATACGAACAGCGCACGCCAAGCGTTGTGGTGAATTGGATCATCACGGGTCGCAATCGCGTGCCCGGCCAATCCTTTGGGAACACCTGGAGGTTCGACGGCTTTTCCGGCCACTGCCACTGGTCTTGCGCACGCGCAGGAAGAGCCAGCAGCATGACCAGTGAAATGGCGCCTGCGATTTTTTCCCAGACCTTGTTCGGCATGATGTGCTCCTCCAGTCGAAGCGCGAAGCCTGCGCGCTCGCGATGCTCACCTAAACCGGAACACGTCGCAATGCATTTGGGGCAGGACGCGACAAAACAGGGGCAGGGCGGACTGCAAGGCGCCGGTTGGGTGCGAGGGGCGGAAGCCCAACCTTGCTGGCGCTACAGAAATTGGCCGAGAGGTTCGCCCAGTTTTTCCCGGTAATTGCGGCTGAGCGTCAATTCGGTGCCGTCGCGCAAGCGCACGGCATAATCTCCGTGGAAAAGCGGATGCAGCTCCCGAATCCGGTCGAGATTCACGATGGTCGACCGGTGAATCCGCAAAAACTTTGCCGGATCGAGCCGGCCCTCGAGTGATTGCAGCGTTTCGCGGACCAAGTGCGCCTCTGCCCCTGCGTGGATACGGACGTAATTGTCCGCTGCCTCCACCCAGTCAATTTCCTCCACGGGCAAGAAGAAGATTCGACCGGCTGACTTGATTACGACGCGTGTTGCTCGTTGTTTCCGGGATTCGAGATCCTCGAGCAGCCCTGCCAGCCGGTCATTCAAAGCACCTTCGCGGGAGCGGCGGATTTCTTCCTTCGCGCGTGCAACGGCGCTACGGAAGCGTTCGCGGTCAAAGGATTTCAGAAGATAATCGAGCGCGTGCACTTCAAACGCCTGCACAGCGTAACGGTCGTAGGCGGTCACAAAAATAATGGCGGGCATGCGTTGGGCGGCCATGGCATCCACCACGGCGAAGCCATCCATCTCCGGCATCTGAACGTCGAGGAAAAGCAGATCGGGCTTCAAGCGCTCGACCGCGGCAATCGCCTGCCGGCCGTCCGCACATTCGCCGACGACGTCCACATCCGCATCCTCGCGCAGCAGCGTGCGAATCCGTTCTCGGCCCAATGGCTCGTCATCCACGATCAGCGTCCGGATCTTCAAAGCGCGTCTCTTTCTTCATTCATGTTTCCGCCGCCCGCGATCACGCGGAACGGAAACGCGAGCGTCGCCACCACGCCGCCATGCTCCGCGTTTCGCAATTCGAACTGCTGCTCGCTTCCGTAGAGCTTTTCCAAGCGTGCGCGAGTGCTCGAAATTCCCACGCCGCTCTTCGCCGCCGCCCCGCTTGCCATCCCCGGCCCGTCGTCCCCCACTTCAAGCACCAGCATTCCGTTGTCGCGCCGCGCGCTCACAACAATGCGTCCCGCCGACGCTCGCGCCGCGATTCCGTGGCGAATGGCATTCTCGACGAGCGGCTGCAAAATCAAATAGGGGGTGCGCGCGTCAAGCGTTTCCGGCGCGATTTCCATCCGCACCACGAGCCGGTCGGCAAAGCGCGTCCGCTCGATTTCGAGGTAGCGCTCCAGAAACTCCAACTCCTTCGCCAGCGGCACTTCCTGCACGCCGACGTTCTCGAGCGTCAGCCGCAGCAGTTCGCTCAGCCGCGCGATCATTCGGTCGGCTGCTTCCGGGTCTTTATGCACGAGGGTCGAAATCGCGTTCAGTGTGTTGAAAAGAAAATGTGGATGGAGCTGCATCCGCAGCGCCTGCAATTGCGCTTGTGCCAGTTGCGCCCCAAGCTGCGCCGACCGCAGCTCGCCTTCGCGGTAGCGGCGGTAGTAGAGGTACGCCTGCGTTGCTCCCACCAGAAGCCAATAGGTCACCAGGCTCTGGTGGAATACGAAAATCAGCGACGTCCCGCGCTCGAACCCCAGCACGTAGTGCCTTAGAACATTATCCAATTGCCATTTCACGAGTGCGACGACCACGCCCGCGACCAAATGCACTCCAATGCTGCGCGCCCAGCGCCCGCGTTCGAGCGGAAACCTCCGCGCCAGCCAGACGATTCCTGGCGCGAGCAATCCCCACGCGTACCACTGGCAGAGGTTGATCTTCAGGACGATGCCCCAGTGGGCTTCGCCGCCTGAATACTTGTAGGAGAGGTATGTCTGGCTCGCGAAAAAAAAGGCGACGCACGTCCAGCCAAGAAATGCGAGAGCCCACCGGAACCATCGTCGCTGCGACATGAATTTGCTTCCCTCTCTTCTACCTGATTCCATGACGCTGCGCCAGCACACACCGGTCTCGATCCCACGCACATAAGCGATTTGTCCCTTTGGCGGCCGCATCCGGAATTTCGTTCTATAATCTCTGGGGATCAATCTTCACGCACCAAGCTACACGGATTGAGGACTGGCTCGATGAAGCAGGCGATCGACAAATTCATAGACTACCTTCAATACGAGCGCAACGCTTCGCCCGAAACGCTCGGCGACTACCGCGGCGATCTTATGCGTTTTCGCGAATTCCTTACTCCGCCCGGCGAGAAAACCATGCCGCTCCGCCAGGTGGACCATCGCGTGGTCCGGGAATTTGTCGCGTGGCTGTACGACCGCAAGCTTCAAAAAGTCTCGGTGGCGCGGAAGCTCGCCGCGTTGCGGTCATTCTTCAAGTACTGCATGCGTGAAAAAATTACGACCCAGAACCCGGCGCGGCTGGTAAGCAGCCCGAAACTTCCGAAGCGCGTGCCCGCCGTGCTCACCGCGGAGGAACTGAACAATTTCCTGGATACGCTGTCGAAGGAACCGGCGGCCGCGAAAGGCTCACGCACCCGCAAGCGTGGCTCTGAACAAGACTCCCATCTGATTCCGCGGCGGGACCGCGCCATGCTCGAATTGCTTTACGCGTCCGGATTGCGCGTAAGCGAACTGGTGGGGCTGAGCCTCGGCAGCGTGGACAGGAAGGGCCAGATGCTGCGCGTTCTCGGCAAGGGCCGCAAGGAGCGCGTGGTTCCCTACGGCGCAAAGGCACAGGCGGCGCTGGAAGCGTATTGGCCCGTCCGCGGTGAAATCCTGCAACACCCCCGCACGAAGCCGGACCATGAAGCCGTGTTTGTCAATTTTCGCGGCGGGCGATTAACAGACCGCTCCGTGCGCGTAGTGGTGAAAAAATATGCTCGGCTCGCCAATGTCAACTGGGATTTGCATCCGCATTCGCTGCGGCACGCTTTTGCCACGCATCTGCTGGCCGATGGCGCCGACCTGCGCGCGATTCAGGAGCTTCTCGGACACGCCTCGCTTTCAACCACGCAGCGCTACACGCAGACCAACATCCAGCAATTGATGGCCGTGTACGACAAGGCGCATCCGCACGCCTGAAATCAGAGCGGCGCTCGCATCTTCAGCGCCTCTATTTCGCCCGCCACGCGCAGCGCAAAATCCAGCCCGAATTGGAATCCGGCCCCATCGAGAGCCGCTTCCACCTCCGCAATAAACCGCTGAATGATCGGTTCTTTGGCGGCGAGAAAATCGATGGACGCGGTCTGTTTGTCCGGTTTCTCGACCCAGATGCGCCGCTCCTCGGGCATCTCATAGCCGCAGACGATCTCGGAAACACTCGACTGCGGCAGAGCGTGCTCCCGTATTGCCAGCAGATGAGAACCGAGTTCGTCCATTGCATTGATTCCTAAATGGTCGCGGCGGCTCACCGTGAAACAGCCGCCGAAGCGGTAACCGCCGCCGCGGTTGAATTCGTGTCGCCAGACCTGGACTTCTTTGAGAAAGCAATATTGATAATGAATGGCGACAACTCGCTGACGCTTCCGCGCAAGATCGAGAAGAGCATTCGTGATACTTGGCGAGCACAGCCACGGTTTTTCCACCACGACGTGGAGATTTGCCCCGAGCGCCGCTTCAATCATCGCCGCCATATGCGGGCCTGGCGGCACGCAAAGCCACGCGATTCGTGCGTCGCCTGCAGCCAGGGCGCCGGATATGCGCGACTGATAGGCGGAGTCATTCTCAGATGGATGCTGACGTGTCTCTTCGATCTGTATGGTCCGTCGATTCTCGCCGGCGAGCACGCCGCGGATCGCGCGCGCCCAGCGCCCCCGGCCCAGAATCGCGTATGGAGGAGTCTCAACCACTTTTCGCAATCTTCTCGCAGACGATGCGGGCTGCTTTCACCGCGCTCACTACCTTACCGGAGAAAATGTGGAATTCTCCCGGTGCAGCTTCCTGAACGTAGAGCGTCCGGCGGTCTTGCTGGGGATTGTTCTCGACAACGCGAATGGTGAAGCGCGACCCAAGATAGACGGCGTCGATCGATGCGGGCACGGCGAGCGCCGAGTCTATTCTCATCGCATCGAAGCGGCTGAGCGGCAACGGCAGCGGCTCGAAGCTCGGGCGGTTCAGGAGGCTTGCGTAAGGCTCGGGAATGGGCTCGAAAGGATCCGTGGTGGTCCAGTGATTCGTGTTCTTCGCCGAACCGAAGAGAGATCGAGTCGAGTTGCCGTACGGGTCGAACGCGGTGAAAGGGCCGTCCACGACGACCAGGGAAATGCCGCGCAGCGCGCGCGGGAGCTCGATCAGGATTTTTTCCGCCACCTGATACTTGGCGGTTTTGAAGAGGCCGCGGCTCGGCCCCAGGCCATACGTAGCCCACACGACGAAGTCGTAATCGGGCCGCATCTGCGGGGTGAACGCGCGCTGCTCGAACGGAATCTGGAGCGATTGAATGCGCGAGGTCACAACGTCGCGCAGGATTTCCGGATCGTAGATTTGCTCGTCGACTTCGTAGCATTTGTCGATGAAGCCGAAATTCATCCACACCGGGTGGCAACTGCGACAGAAGAGGGTGTATCGCGCCATCACTTTCTCGAACAGGTCCGGCGATGTCTGCGAGCCTGCTTTCGGAATCGCGTAGTAGTGACGGCTGTTTCGAACGATGGCAGGTTCGAAAGCTGTTGTGAACTCGGCGCGCGCTTCGAGCGTTTCGCTGATCGTTTCCGGGCTGCGAGGATAATGATAGCCGGAGTGGATGCGGTACTGATTGATCGCGGACGCGGCGCGCAGGATGCCAAGCGGATCGAAGAGACGCACATGGTGGCCCTGCTCGGCCAGGCGAATCGCGATGGTGGCTCCATAAATCCCGGCGCCGGCGACAGCGATTTTCGCGCTCATATCAGATGGGATTCATCAGTGCGACGCATTTTGCGGTGTGTTCGGAACCACGGGCTCAAGCATTCCGCCCCGGATGAAATAATCGATTCCGCGCCAACGAATCGTCTTGCGGCCGAAGCTCACGAGCCAGATGGAAAACGCGAGCGCGTCCCATGCCGGAATCAAGGGCATCTTCATCCACAAGCCGCGCTGCTTCAACCCCCGGACGCCGATCTGCCAGGTCATGGCAATTCGAAGAACGAGATAGGCGCTCAAATAGGCAAGCGCGACAGCCGCGGTCGGATGTATGGCGACTGCGAGAAGGGCCCAAGGCAGTCCCCAGGTGAGAATCAGGCCGAAATGGCCCCAAGGCCGCATCAGGCGCATCACCGTCATCCATCGAACGCGCTTGTGAAGAAGCTCGCTCAAGGACCGAAAGTCGGCCACCGTTTGCACGGGTTCGGCGATCAACTCGACTCTGTATCCCTGTTCCGCGATCAGGCGGCCGATCCAGAGATCGTCGGCCGGGCGATTCTCGATCAACTGGTACCCGCCGAAACCTTCGACAGCCTTGCGCCGGGCGGCAATCGTCTGCCCGAACATGAATTTCACTCCCTCCAATTCCCACGCAATCACGATTCCGGCGAAAAAATCGGAAACCATTCCGATGGACTGAATCTCCTGCACGAGCGTGGTTTCCTTGGTGGAAACATAGAGGCAAGTAGCGCCGCCGACCTTGGGATCCCGGAACTTCGCGGCCACAGAACGAAGATAATCCGGCTGGACACGAATATCGCCGTCGGTGATCACGAACAAGTCGTACTTTGCTTCGTTCGTCAAACGGACAAGCCGCGCCACTTTGTCGTTGATTGCATTGCGGCCGGAACCGTAGAGTAGGCGGATGTTGCGCTGCGGAAAATCCTGGACCAGTTGTTTGAGCAGCGGCAGCGCCGGGTCATCCTCATCAACGCAAAAGATGAGCTCGAATTCAGGGTAGTCCTGGCGGCAGAAGCTGGCGTAGTTCTCATACGCATCAACATCAAGGCCCTTGATGGGTTTCAGGCAGCTGATGGGAGGAGTGAAATCGAGGTTCTTGGTTTCTTGCCTTCTTGCGACGGTGAAAAATCGAGCGGCACAGAAAAAAGCCAGCAGGTAATAGATATACGGAATTACAGCGAGACCAAGGACGATATATTCGACGGCTGTCATCAATTCGCAAAATATAACACAAAAGCGATGGTGCACGTCTTCGCGTGCGCTTGGGGATGAATTGCCGGGGGAGTGACGGCGAATGCGCGTCTGCGTAACGGGAGGCACAGGCTTTGTGGGCGGAGCGCTGGTGCGCCGCTTGCTGAGCCAGGGAGTCTCCGTGCAGGTGCTGGCGCGGCCCTCCGCTCGCGCGCAAGCGTTGCGTACTCACGGCGTTCGCGTGGTGCTTGGCGACTTGCGCGATTCGGCGTCCATCGAGCGCGCCGTGGAAGGCATGGACGTGGTCTACCACGTTGCAGCGAAGGTCGAGTCCTCCGGTACGAAAGATGATTTCATCGAGACAAACGCGCGCGGCACCGAGCGAGTTCTCACGGCGTGTCATGCCCACGGAATCGGACGGGTAATTTACGAAAGCTCTTTGGGTGTTTACGGCCTTGTCCAGCCGGGCGGGAAGATTGATGAGGCCACGCCTTACGACGAACATCCTGAGTTGCGCGAGTTTTACGCTCAATCGAAGATTCTGGCGGACGACATGGCGATCTCCTTCGCGCGGAAGTCCGGTCTTCCTCTCGTGATCTTCCGGCCGGGCCTCATCTACGGGCCGGGAAAGCCCCTACCTCTGGGACTTCTCGGATTTCGCCTCGGCAGCGCCAACTTCGTATTCGGAAATCGCGAGCACCGCGTCCCGTTGAATTACGTCGAGAATTTGCTCGACGCGATGCAACTGGCTGCCGAACTGAAGGGCAACGGGCTGCGGCAATACAACATCATTGACGACGAGAATCTGACGCTCGGGCAATACCACGAAGTCCGGACGGCCGAGGAAAAAACGCAGACGTTGTTCCTCCCCGGAGGCCTCGTTCTTTTCGGCGCGCCTATTGCGGATTCTTTTCTGCGCGCGGTATCATTTGGCCGCAGCGGCGGCATTGGTTTGCCGAAACATCAAATCGAGCGTGCGCTGCAGGATCGCTGGTACGTTACGCGGCGGGTCCGCGAGGAACTTGGCTGGGCGCCGAAAGTGCCGCTCAAGGAAGCGTTGCAATGCAGCAGGAAGAAATCAGGTTGACTTTTCTATCGTGCAGGCCCGCCCGTATCCGCGGGCTGGTTGGTCAGAATCAGTTTGTTGCCCTGGCGCGCGAATAAATAGACCTTTGCGGGGTCGATACCTGCGAGGGCTTTCTGCTTGTTGAATTCCTTCGTGAACAGATATACGCGCTCGGGACGGTTCCACAAGCGCGCGAACGAATCCTGCGTCTCAAAAATCTGCGGCGAATCCGGGAACTGCGAACCGAACCACAAATTGTTCCTCTTGGTGTTGAGCATGTGTAGTTCAACGCCGGTGTAGTAGTTTAGCGTCGAGCCCCATGCGTACTCGCCGTTGAGGACGATCGTCTGGCCCGGCTCATAATGTTTGCGGATTTCAAGAGCGAGCGGTTTGGATGAGAGTTCCGGTGCGAAAATCACATAGCCCTGGTGAACGCAAAACAGCACTCCAATCATCATGACGCCCAGCGCCAGATTTCCTTGGAACGATGCGCCGCGCCTTCGAAACCACCAATTCAGCCCGGTACCCAGAAGCAATACCACGCCGATTTCCCACAACGGCGCGCGAAAGATTCCCAGCGACTGAGTAGTGAGGTCGCTCAGATGGCTGAGCGAAAGTGTATAGGTGCCCGGGCGATCGATGAGCACATCAGAGATTTGTGTGCCTGCCGGAAGAGGCCGGGTCATCAGAAACAAAGTCTCGGCGACGGCAAAGCAGGCCACGCCGATTACGAACAGTGCGGTGGAAATTCTTCTGCCGCTGCGCTTCGCGGCGCTTTCCGCCCGTGCGGCGGATTCGCGCTCCAGCCATCCCCCGAGCAGCAGCGCGAACGCAGGAAGGGCGGGCAGCGTGTAGTACTCTTGCCGGCTCGACAAACTGAAAAAGCCCACCACCACAACAGCCCAGATGGCCAGGAGCAGATTCGCGCGCCCACGCGCGTCCAAGCTGCCCCGCAAAGCGCGCAATCGAAGAGGGACCTGCCGGACCGCGGGGAAAAGAAAAGCGGTCCACGGAATCAGCCAAGCAATGGTAAGAGCCAGGAATAGAAGCAACGGGACTTTGTCGTAGTCATGCGGGATGCGCTCGTTGATGTAGCGGAGAAACTGCTCGTTGACGAAATACTCCCACAGGAACCCTTTCTCTGGGCCGCTCGGTTGCGCTGGATTGCTAATGGCCGCGAGAACATGCCAGGGCGCCGCGATCAGGAGGAAAACGACACTGCTCGAAAACAATCGCATCTTGCCGAGATATTTCAGATCGCCCAGAAGCAGCAGGAACAAGAAAATAATTGCCGCGACGAACACAACGCCGATCAAGCTCTTCGTCAGGACGTTGAGTGCTGCCGTAGCCGCAAGACCCCAGCACATCCAGCGCGAGGGAGTTCGCTGCTCGTAGCCCACGAGAAAAAGATAAAGGCCCGCCGCAAGCCACAGGCCCACGAGTGAATCAGGAATCAAGAATCGCGTATACAAGTAGATTCCGGGACCAGTGGCGATGATCAGCGCGGCGTAGAAGCCGCCTTCCTCGCCGAAGAAGCGCCTTCCGAAAACGAAAGTGCATGCCATCAGCGCGAGGACGCCCAAAACGAGTGGCAGCCGTGCCGACCAGTCGGCGAAGCCAAATACTTTGAAGCTCGCCGCGGTGGCCCAGTACATCAGAGGCGCTTTTTCGAGGTAACGGAAGCCGTTGATGTAGAGGGTCACCCAATCGTGCCGCAGGATCATCTCGCGCGCCGCCTCGGCGTGAACCGAATCGGCATCGTCGAGAAGGCCAGGCTGGAACATCCCGGCTACATAGACCAACAGCCAGGTGAGAAAAAGGAAAAAGAGAAGCGCGGTCTTCGATGGGCGGAGTTGACCCACGGACAAGGTCAGGAGCGGGAACTCTTGCCGGTCTTATGCGATGGAACGCCCACTTTTTCCCAGCGCGATTCGGACGCCGCCGCGCGCGCTTTGTGGGTGAGCGGCATGCGCCGCTTGCTACTCGCATTGCGCCAGTCAACTTGCGGCATGAACAGCTCTTTGTCGATGCGGTCGCGGTATTTCACCGCGATATTCATGAGCGAATCCAGCAAGGAATTCGACAGCATATGAGGTTCGAGGCCCAGATCAATCAGCTTGGTGTTTTTTGCATTGTAATAGTGTTCTTCGGCCTCGACGCGCGGGTTCGGCAGATGATTGATTTCCACATTCAGCCCCATCTTTTTGCCTGCCGCTTCCACCAGATGCGCGATGTCGAGAATCGAAAAGCGTTCGGTAAACTGGTTGAACACGCGGCACTCGCCGGGCTTGGCGGGATTGAGGCAAGCCAGCTCAATGCACCGGACGGTATCTCGAATATCGAGAAAGCCGCGCGTTTGCCCTCCGCGGCCGTACACCGTGAGGGGCGATCCAATCGCCGCCTGCACGCAAAAGCGGTTCAGGACCGTGCCGAATACCTCGTCGTAATCGAAGCGATTGATGAGAGCCTCATCGAGGGCAGACTCGTCGGTCACGGTGCCATACACGACGCCCTGATTGAGGTCCGTGGCGCGGAGTCCCCACACGCGGCATGTAAACATGATGTTGTGGCTGTCGTGCACTTTCGAAAGGTGATAGAACGAGCCGGGCTGCTTCGGATACGGGAGCACGTCCTTGCGCCCGTTGTGCTCGATCGTGATGTAGCCTTCTTCGATATCAATGTTGGGCGTGCCGTACTCTCCCATGGTGCCCAATTTCACCAGATGGCACTGCGGCCGGAACTCGCGCAAAGCAAACAACAGATTCAAAGTGCCCACTACGTTGTTGACCTGCGTAAACACGGCGTGCTCACGGTCAATCATCGAATACGGCGCCGAACGTTGCTCGGCAAAGTGGACCACGGCGTCCGGTTCCATTTCCTGCATGGCGGCGGATAGAAATTCGTAATCGGCCACGTCCCCTTCGAAGATGCCGATGGTGTGCCCCGTGAGCTGTTCCCAGGCTTTCACGCGCTCGCGCAGAGACTGGATGGGAGTCAGCGTTTCAACGCCCAGGTCAACGTCCCACTGGCGGCGAATGTAGTTGTCGAGGATGGAGACTGTGTGGCCCTTCTGCGATAAGTATAATGCCGTGGCCCAACCGCAGTAGCCATCTCCGCCAAGCACAGCAATCTTCATTACTCCTCCTCGATGCCTTGGAACTGGAAGCCGGAACACCTATTGTAAGCCAGTTCCCCCGATTTGCGCCAATTCATCTCGCCGATTCCCCTCACAAAGATTGGCAGCAAGCATTCTAGATGTTTTAGTGTAGTGGCGTGCTTCCCGATCACGAGCCAGGTGCCGAATCGAAACACACCACTTCGGTATGGCGGACGCCGCACCCTGTGCTCGCGCCGGCGCATCCAATTTGCGGTACAGTTGGGCTAGCAAGCAGAGGAGACTGAGTGGACCGCCAAACCAGCCTCAAATTGCTCCTGCGCACGTTATCGCTTGCCGTCTTTCTGGCGGCGTTCGCAAGTCTGGCCGTTGCACAGGACAACTACGAAATCCAGGTGTACGGGGGCGACACCGTCGACCCGGGTCATACCATGGTCGAACTCCACAGCAATTTCACGATCGACGGATCCAAGAAAATTACCGACGGACTGTACCCTACCAATCACGCCGAGCACGAGACCATCGAGATCACCCACGGCTTCACGGATTGGTTTGAAACCGGCTTTTATATATTCACTTCGCTTCGCTCGGGACAGGGTTGGCAATGGGTGGGCGATCACATCCGGCCCCGGTTCCGGGTCCCCGAGCGTTGGCATTGGCCGGTCGGAGTGAGCATCTCGAACGAAATCGGCTACCAGCGCCGGCCGTTCTCTCTGGACACATGGACCTGGGAGATTCGCCCGATCGTGGATCAGAAGATCGGCAAGTGGTATTGGTCACTCAATCCCACTCTCGACCGCGCGTGGCACGGCCCGGATGTGAACCAGGGCGTGGTCTTCTCGCCGAACTTCAAATTCAGTTACGACTTCACTCCCAAGATCGCCGGAGGGCTTGAATACTACGGCTCGGTGGGACCGATTACGGGATTCAATCCAGTCAGTCAGCAGCAGCACCAGATTTTTCCCGCCATCGATTTGAATGTCGCACCCGAATGGGAAATCAATTTCGGCCTGGGCGTGGGAGTAACGCGCGCTACCGATCATCTCATCGTGAAAATGATCCTTGGCTACCGTTTCGACTTTTGATCGCGAGTGTCCATTGTGACCATCGATCGGCTGCCAGTGAGCGTGCAGGGCGAATCCGCCTAGAGGTTCAAAGTGAGGGACGTTTCAGGGATGAAGCCGTCGGAATTGCTCCGGGCGGGCGCCGCGGGTATCGGCATCTTCGCGCGGTCCACGGGCTTGTAGAGCGTGTCGCGCTCCACGGGAACGCGGCCCGCGGCGCGAATCAACCGTTCGAGTTCGGCGCGCGTCAGATGCTCCGGAGTGGTCGCACCCGCATCATGGTAAATCTTCTCTTCGACGACGGTGCCGTCCAGATCGTTTGCGCCGAATCGCAGCGCGATCTGCGCCATGCGCGGCGTCAGCATGATCCAGTAAGCCTTGATGTGATCGAAGTTGTCTAACAGCAGGCGCGAGACGGCAATGGTCTTCAGATCGTCGATGCCGGTCGGCTTCGGGACGTGCGAGAGCGCTGTGTTGTCCGGATGAAATTCCAGCGGAATAAACGCGACGAAGCCGCCCGTCTTGTCCTGCGTCGCGCGAAGCTGCATGAGGTGATCCACGCGCTCTTCGAGCGTTTCGATATGGCCGAAAAGCATGGTGGCGTTCGAGCGCAGGCCCACTTCGTGCGCAGTCCGCGCGATTTGGAGCCACATCTGGCCGCTTACTTTGTGGTCGCAGATAATTTTGCGCACGCGCGGATGAAAAATCTCGGCTCCGCCGCCCGGCAGGGAGTCCACGCCGGCTTCCTTCATTTTCAGCAGCGTGTCGCGGATGGAAAGCTTCGAAATACGCGCGTAGTAGCCCACCTCGACCATCGTGAACGCTTTCAGGTGCACGTGCGGGAAGCGTTGCTTCAATCCACGGATCAGGTCGAGGTAATACTCGAACGGCAGGTCGGGGTGCAGTCCGCCGACGATGTGAAATTCCGTGGCGCCCTCGGCCACGCCCTCCGCCGCGCGCTGATAAATTTCATCGAGCGCAAATGTGTAGGCGCCCGGCGCATCCGGCGAGCGGCCGAACGCGCACAGCTTGCAATGCGCCACGCAGACGTTCGTGGGATTGATATGCCGGTTGACGTTGAAGTAGCAGATGTTGCCGTGCTTTTTTTCGCGCACGTAATTCGCAAGCCAGCCCACCGCCAGCAGGTCGTGCGATTGATAGAGCGCGAGGCCGTCTTCGGCGGACAAGCGTTCGCCGGCCAGAACCTTTTGCGCGATGGGTTCGAGCCGCGCGTCCGTGGTTTGGAAGGATATCGACATTTGCATCGTCTTCAGGGTCGCATAACAACTGCGGCTGCGCCCCAGAACAGCAGGAACAACAAACTAATATAGCCATTCACGGTGAAAAACGCAGCATTGATTTTGCTCAGATCGTTTGGTTTCACTAGGGAATGCTCGTACGCTAGCAGCCCGGCCACAACCACGATTCCCGCCCAAGCCGGCCACGCGAGATGGAAGCTCATGGCGAGCCATACCAGCAAGCCCACCATCACAATGTGCATCGCGCGGGCCAGCGCGAGCGCGCCGCGCGATCCCGAATCTTTTCGGGATCGAATATAGCCCCGCCTCTTTGTCGAATTCCACATCCTGGCACGCGTAAAGCACATCGAAGCCGCCAACCCACAGTGTCACGGCGGCGCACAGGATCAGCATTCGCCAATCGAGCGACCCGCGAATGGCAATCCACGCCGCCGCGGGCGACATCCCGAGGCCGAACCCCAGTACAAAATGCGACCAGGCCGTGAAACGCTTCGTGTAAGAATAAAAAAATAGCACTGCAAGCGCCACCGGCGAAAGCTTCAGAGCCAATGGATTCAGTTGCCACGCGGCAATTACAAGAACTGCTGCTCCAAGAAGTGTAAACGCCGATGCGAATCCTACGGAAAGCTCGCCCGTGGGTAGCGCCCGATTCGCCGTGCGCGGATTGCGGCGGTCGTACTCGATATCGGCGATCCGATTGATCGTCATAGCGGCCGACCGCGCTCCCACCATCGCCACGACGATCCACAGAATCTGCCGCCAGCTCGGCAATCCGCCTCCCGCGCGCGCCGCCAATAGCGCGCCCACTAGCGCGAACGGCAGCGCAAACACGGAGTGCTCGAACTTGATCATCTCGAGCACGATTCGAATGCGGCTTTTGCTCATATCTATTCGTTGTGAATCTTGATCGTGATCTTGCCGTCCGCCCGCACCACGGCCCGCATCATGCCATTGGTGTTGAACGGCATCGCCACGTGGCCCTGCCGGTCGAGACCAATGATCCCGCCTTCGCCGTGCTGGGCCACAAGCTCCTTCATTACCACGTCATTCGCGGCCTCTTCGAGCGATACGTGCAGGTAACGCACCCGCGCGCAAATGTCGGCAGCTACAACATTGCGAATGTAGAATTCCCCCACGCCTGTGCCGGAGATCGCGCAGCTATCGTTATTCGCGTAAGTGCCTGCGCCGATGATCGGAGAATCGCCCACGCGCCCCGGCATTTTCCACGTCGTCCCGCCCGTCGTCGTGCCTGCGGCCAGATTACCGGCTTGGTCCAGCGCCACGGCGCCTGTCGTTCCATGCACCTCGTCGCTCTCGAGCTCCGAGGATTTCTTCTCCATTCGCTCCTCGATGTCCTGATAGTGCTTCCACTCGCGCTCGTTGAAGAAATACAGAGGCGACACCAGGTTCACTCCTTGCGATTTCGCGAATTGTTCCGCGCCATCGCCCACCAGCAGCACATGCTTCGTCCGTTCCATCACCATGCGCGCCAGGCTGATGGGGTGCGCGATGCGCTTTACAGAGGCCACGGCCCCGGCATTGAGCGTGCTGCCGTCCATGATGGCGGAGTCCAACTCCACAACTCCGTCCCGCGTGTAAAATGCGCCTCGCCCCGCGTCGAACGCTCCCGAATCTTCCATGATGCGCAGGGCCGCTTCCACGGCGTCCAGGCTCTTCCCGCCGCTCGCGAGGATGTGATAACCCGTTTCCATCGCCTTGGTGATCGCCGCGCGGCCCGCTTCAGCTTTCTCCGGCGACTCGTGGCTGTAGTCGCCCGCGCCACCGTGCATCACCAGAACAAAATCCTGCGCTCCCGCTGGGGTCACTCGAAGCTCCGCCGAAGCGCTGCCGTTCGTGCGCGAACCCGCGCCCACAAGAAAAACGACGGCGACTGCAAAGTACAATAACCGCGCAAGTCTCATGAAGCCCTCCTGAAAACAGAATCTGCTTCCTGCTTTTCCATCCCATGCGCCGTCATTCTGAGCGAAGCGAAGAACCTCTCCTCGCTTTGCGGAGTTGTCATTCCGAGGAGCCCATTTTTCAGGCGACGAGGAATATGCCGTCGGTCGTTTCCGCAGAAGCAGATCCCTCGTCGGCCGCAAAACGGCCTCACTAGGGATGACAGCGCTTTGGTTGGCGGCGCAAAGCCAAGATTGCCTCGCCTCTGCGGCAAATGTCAGCCCTTTCCGCCCTTCCAGCGATACTGCTTTTCCTGCTCTAGTCCCAGCTGCGCAAGCACGCGATACGCAAACTGCTCCACCATATCCGCGATGCTCTTTGGCCCGTAATAAAACGCAGGCATCGCCGGCATCACCACTGCGCCCGCATCATGAACCCGCAGCATGTTTTCGAGATGAATCCGGTTCAGCGGTGTTTCCCGCAGGCAAAGGATCAGCCGCCGCCGCTCCTTCAGGCAAACGTCCGCCGCGCGCGTCACCAAGTCGTTTGCGATTCCCGCGGCGATAGCTCCCAGCGCTCCCGCCGAGCACGGAATCACCACCATGCCATCGACGGCTGCGCTACCGGACGCGATGCTTGCGCCGATATCCTTGTTCGGCAGGAATTCGATTTTCTTTGCGGCGGTGCCCGTCAGCAGCAACGCCAGTTTCTTCCCGTCCGCCGCTACGACGCCAAGCTCCGTCGCGATCAGCCTCAACCCCGCATCGCTCGCCACCAGATAAACGCGCTCGACGCGACGGTCCGCATCCAGCAGCCGCAGCAAGCTCTGCGCATAGATCGCGCCGCTCGCGCCCGTCACTCCCACCGTGATAATGCGTCCGTCAGTCTTCGCCATTGGCGTCTGTCGAATCGTCGAGTCTAGTCCCGTTCCAACCTTTTGAGAAGGCTTCCTCGAATCGCGGGTAACGGTTTAGTTTTCCGGGCTTCGTTAGCATGGACCGAATCCATCTGGGACGGCTCGGATGGAACTCAGTTCTGGCAACGCACGAGGCAAAACTGGGTGTAGGAGGCAGCGGTGAAATGCACCGCAAAGCTGACTTCCAGGTAGTTGCGAATTGGCCTGCACAAAGGCTACGCGTAAAGGAGGGGCCGGATTCTGCGGCTCTTCCAGAAGAAGGCAAGGATGATCACACTCGCGATCGCCGCGTATGCACACCATAGCGAGGTGAACGCGTACCTCTTGAATGCCATCACAACTCAGGAGAATCACAAGGTTTGCCGCGCCGAAGATTACCATGGCCCGGACCTTGGAAAAAAACAGCGAACCGCAGGTTGCGATCACATACAGAACCGCGACCGCTGTATTGTTTGTCGCTTGATTGATGTACACGATGCTGTTTGCCCGGACGTACAGTTGCAACGGATACGCCGTCAACGCCCACAATATATAAAGCGTCGTTCCTGTGCCGAGCGCGAGGAACGGCACCATGCGCCTGCGGCTCTTTCCGTTAGGCTCAAACAGCAGCACGCTGAGCGGCAGCAGGAAGGGGAGGAGCCCCTGCGCATACAGCATGAACGCCGCGCCCATGTCGTGCGTTACCGTAGGCGAGAGAATTCCATCCAATCCCAGCCAGACGAATCCCTCGATGAACTGATGAATGGCGAACAGCGTGGGCAGCGCCGCGAAAAGCAATTCGCGCCTGTGCTTCACTTTCGTAAGTGTGATGACGCCGACGGCCCCCAGAGCTCCGCTGCCAACAAAGTTCGCTGCTGCTGAAAAACACACAGTTCGTTTTCTCCCGGGCGAGGATTACACCTATCATTCCTGAACGCAAAAGTATTTCTTATATGCAGTCAGTTGCTTGGCCTCGGTAAATCGATCCGAGGTTTGCCACTGCCCGTCAAAACATGCAGAATGGACATCGCCTTCCGGAGGAGATGGAATGATTGTAAAGGGAAAATCGTCGGCCGCGCTTGCGGTGGGATTTGCGATTTTATTCGCGCTGGGCGCGGCGCTGGCGTGGGCCGACGTGACGTTGCCGAAGGTCGAACTGCGCGACACGCACCTGGAAAACGGCCTGCGCGTGATTCTCGTAGAGGACCACAGTGCACCCGTCTATTCGATCGACGTTTGCTACAACGTCGGCAGCCGCAACGAACGCCCCGGACGCACCGGCTTCGCGCATCTCTTCGAGCACATGATGTTTCAAGGCTCGGAGAACGTCGGCAAAGGCGAGCACTTCATCGCCGTGCTGAATAACGGCGGCGGCATGAACGGGACCACGAACGAAGACCGCACCACCTACTTCGAAGAGTTGCCGAAGAATCAGCTGGACCTCGGCCTTTTCCTCGAAGCGGACCGTATGCGCGCGCTCGCCATCACGCCGGCAAATCTGGAAAATCAGCGCAACGCGGTGCAGGAAGAGCGCCGCCAGGGAACGGACAATCAGCCTTACGGCCGCGCCAATCTCGATATTGATAATCTTTCTTACGACAATTTCGCGTACAAGCATTCGACGATCGGTTCGATGACGGACTTGAACGCGGCCGATGTCCACGATGTCTCGGAGTTCTTCCGCGTTTATTACGCGCCCAACAATGCGGTGCTGACGCTCGTCGGCGATTTCGATTCCACCGAAGCGCTGGCGAAAGTGAAGAAATATTTCGGCGCGATTCCTTCGCAGCCCGCGCCTCCCAAAGTGGACTCGCTCGACGAGCCGCATTATGGCGAACGCCGCGAAGTGATCGAGGACCCGCTGGCCCGTCTGCCCCGTCTTGATATCGCCTACCACGTCCCCCCGGGAAATACGCCGGAGAATTATGCCGCGCTCGAGCTCGCTGTCATTCTGGGACAAGGCGAGAGTTCGCGGTTTTTCCAGCATCTCGTGAAGGAAAAGCAGCTCGCGTCGCAGATCAACGTCTTTGTCGAAATGCGGATTGGCACCAGCCAGTTCTACATCATCGCGACTCCGCGGCCGGGCGTGAAGATCGAAGACCTGGAACAGGGTGTGGACGATGAGATCGCCGCCTTCTTGAAGGGCGGAGCGACGGCGGAAGATCTTGCCAAAGCGAAAGTCCAGCTGTTGAGGCGTTTCATCGAGATTCGCCGCTCCTCGTTGCGAACGGCGATCGCGATCGGCGATTACACCGTGAAGTTCAACGACCCGAATCTCATCAACACGATTCTCGAAAAGGAACGCGCCGTAACTGCCGAGCAAGTGACCGCAGCGGCGCGGAAGTTTCTGGTGCGCGACCAGCGCACCGTCGTCGTCACTGTGCCGAAAGCGCAGGAAGCAGCGGCATCCAAGGGGGCGCAATGAAAATTCATGCCGTTATTTCGAAATCCTCGCGTCGGGCTTTGGTCGTGGCTGTCGCGGCCACTGCGCTTCTCGCGTGCGGAGCGAGGCCCGCGCGCGCGCAGGATAAATCCGCTCCATTAAGCAAGGTCGAGAGGTTGAACCGCGCCCCCGTGAATAAGGAGATCCTGCGCGTAAAGCTTCCCCGCCCCACTATCGCAAAACTGCCGAACGGCCTCACGCTTGTCCTTCTCGAGGACCACAAACTCCCGACCCTCGCGTTCACGATGTGGATGCGTCCCGGACAACTGGCGGATCCGGACGATTTGCCGGGCCTCGCTTCCTTCACTGCCGACATGCTTCGCGAGGGAACCGCCCGGCGCACGAGTGCGCAGATTGCCGCCGAAGTCGATTCCCTTGGTGCCACACTCAATGCCGACTCCCGGTTCGGGGCAAGCTACACCACGGTGGCCGCTTCAGGTTTCAGCGATAGCGCGCCGCAGATTCTCGATCTGATGAGCGATATCGTGTTGAATCCCGCGTTCCCGGATACCGAGCTTGCAAAATACAAGCAGCGCCAGGCGGCCGACCTCGAATCGCAAATGGCCAATCCGAACTTCCTCGGCCAGCAGGCGTTTCGCCGCGTTCTGTACGGCACGGCCCCGTTGTCTCTCACGTCGGCAACGAAGGAGTCGGTGGCCAAGCTGAATGCCAATGACCTGAAGCGATATCACGACCAGAACTACACGCCGGGCAATTCGATTCTCGGGGTGACCGGTGATTTCAAAGCTGCCGACATGCGCGCGCTGATCGAAAAATACTTCGGCGTGTGGACGGGCAAGCCCGCCGCGCCTGCGTCCTTTCCTGCATCCGCCGCTCCCGCGGCGCCAGGAATTACGCTGGTGGATCGCCCGGGTTCCGTGCAGACGTTCATCATGGCTGGTGACCGCGCCATGCACCGGAACGATCCCAGGTATCCCGTTCTGAATGTGATGAATCAGGTTGTCGGCGGAGGGGCGCAGTCCCGGCTTTTCCTCGATTTGCGCGAGGAGCACAGCCTCACCTACGGTTCCTATAGCCGCTTCAACGCGGAAGTTTATCCCGGCGATTGGTACGCGTTCGCGTCCGTGCGCACTCCCGTGACCGATGAAGCGATGTCGCGGTTCATGTTCGAGTTCAAGCGAATCAACGACGAGCCCGTGCCGGCGAGCGAACTGGACGACGCGCGCCGCGCCATCGTGGCAGGCTTCGCGCTGTCGCTCGAACAGCCCGCGCAGTTGCTGGGCGACTGGCTTACGACTCAGCATTTCGGTTTGCCCATGGATTATTGGGATACGTACCCCGACCGTATCGCAAGCGTAGATGCGGCCGCGGTGCAGGCGTCGGCGAAAAAGTTTGTGGACTTGAGTCACATGCAGTGGGTAGCCGTGGGCGACCGGAAGCAGATTCAGGACGCGCTTGCGAAATATGGCCCCGTCACGGTCGTGGACGTCACTGGGAAAGCAGAGAAATAGCCGGGGGAACGCTGCAGGCGCCCGTTCCAGCCACCTGACAAGCGCGACGGCGAGCAATGGACGAACGCGACGTTCGAAATCTTCTCGAAGCCGTAAGGCGCGGCAAGCTGACGGTCGATGCGGCTGTCGAGCGGCTTCGCCAGTTTCCCTATGAAGATCTCGGCTTCGCGAAAATTGACCATCATCGCGCGCTTCGCCAGGGTTTTCCTGAAGTCGTTTTCGCGAAGGGCAAAACCCCCAGGCAGGTCGTCGAGATCGTCCGCGGAATGTTGCGCGCGAAAGCTTCTTACAATATTTTGATCACGCGCGCCGACGCGAAGACTTCTTCAGCGGTAAAGAAAATCGCGCGCGCCGCAAAATTTCATTCCTTGTCCGGAACAGTCACGATCGAACGCGATCGCACGGTTCATGGCAAGGGATTGATTCTGGTCGTCTCCGCCGGAACCAGCGACATTCCTGTCGCGGAAGAAGCGCTCATCACCGCACGAACAATGGGGAACCACGCCGAAGCGGTCTACGACGTAGGCGTGGCGGGGCTGCACCGACTGCTGGAGCACCGGCAGATGCTGGCGCGCGCCCGCGTCATCGTCTGCGTCGCGGGAATGGAAGGAGCGCTGCCGAGCGTCGTCGCGGGAATGGTCGCTGCGCCCGTGATCGCTGTGCCGACGAGCACCGGCTACGGATCGAGCTTCGGCGGGTTGACCGCGTTGCTCGCGATGCTCAACAGTTGCGCATCCAACGTCAGCGTGGTCAACATTGACAACGGCTTTGGGGCCGGTTGCGTTGCAAGCGTGATCAACCGGTTGTAGCCGGCGAGTCTAGGCGAGAGCGGAAACGAGCGCCGCGAGAAGCGCAGGTTCTTCGTCTGCAAAAACCGTGCGGAGATCGAGGATCAGGCAATCCTCTTCGATCCGTGCGATAACCGGCGCGCCGCGCTCGGGTTTGCGCAAACGCTCTTCGAGTTTCGGCGCGGAATTTCGTCGGCTGGTGATTCTCAAGACAAATGTTGCGAGCTGCAGATCCGGCGTCGATCCTCCACCGATCACGGAAAACGCGCCGCGAATTTCAAGGTCCGTACGATCCGCGAGTTGCGGCCGGAGCTGCGCGGCGAAGCGCGCGGCGCGCGCTTCGATCTCTTCCGGGGTTGCTCGAATCATCCGCAGCGCAGGAACTTCATCGAGGGCGCCGCGCAAATAAGATTGCAGCGTCACCTCGAGCGCGGCAATGGTGAGCTTGTCCACGCGCAGCGCACGAAACAGCGGATTGCGCCGGATGCGCTCCACGAATTCCATTTTGCCGGCGATGATCCCGGCCTGCGGGCCGCCCAGCAGCTTGTCGCCGCTGAACGAGACCACCGACGCGCCCGCCTCGCAACTCGCGCGCACCACTGGTTCCGCAATTCCACTCCCCGCGAGGTCCGCGAGACAGCCGGAGCCGAGGTCTTCAAACACGGGGATTTGCAAGCGGCGGCCCAACGCGAGAATTTCGTCGAGCGAGGCGCGCTCCGTGAAACCGGTGATTCGGAAATTCGATGGATGCACGCGAAGAAGAAGCCGCGTGCGCTCGGTGATGGCGCGCTCGTAGTCGCGGATGCGCGTGCGATTCGTCGTGCCCACTTCGCGCAGCACCGCGCCGCTTTCCGCCATGATGTCCGGAATACGGAAGCCGTCGCCGATTTCGATCAGCTCACCGCGAGAGACGATCACTTCCGCGCCTTTCGCGAGGGTGTTGAGCACCAGAAAGACAGCCGCGGCATTGTTGTTGACCACGATGGCGGATTCGGCGCCAGTGAGCTCGGCAAGAAGACGCGCGGTGTGGACGTCGCGTTTGCCTCGCTCGCCGCTTTCGATGTCGTATTCAAGATTCGAGTAGCGCGTCGCCGTCTCGGCCATCCGCGCGGCGGCCTGCGCCGAAAGCGGCGCACGCCCGAGGTTGGTGTGCAGAATCACGCCGGTCGCGTTGATCACCGGGCGCAGAGAAGGCGCCAAAGTCGCGTCTACTTGGGCTGTAATCAGGGCTTCGAGTCCGGCCAGGTCGTCCTGCGCGCCGGGAACTGGCGCAGCGTCCTTCAGCCGCGCGCGCATATCAGCCAGCACGTTCCGCGTGACGATTGTGACGATGCCGCGACCCGCCTTTTCAGCGAGCGCAAGCAGGCTGGGGCGGCTCAGAAGTTCGTCAACGGACGGAATGCCGCGCAAGCGGGCCGCTGCATCCGTGTGCATTTTGGCGGCGGGATTCGCTGGCGGGCTCATAGCTAAGGTATTTGAACACAAGACGATACGAGACAGCAACCGAAGGGATTTCTCTTTGCGACAAGCAGCCGAACGGCATCGTTGACGCCGGCCAGAGCGAGCCGCTACGCTGGAATCTCACGAGTATAAGCTGGCATCCATGGCCACAATTGACGAAGAGCTCAACCAAATCGAACGCGACATCCGCACGCTAAAGATTGAGTATGAGCAATACTTCGGCGGCGGGCGTCCGCGTCCTCCCGCGGACACGCAATGGCGGTGCGAGAACCTGATCAAACGCTACGCGGAACGCGTGGCGGAGTTGAGCACGGGGCAGCGCTTCCGCTACAACAACCTGACTTCAACCTATGCCAAATACCAGGACATGTGGCGCAAGAAAACGACGCAGAAGGAGAGCGCAACCACCCAGCATCACTTCGGCGCGGCTGCGAAAGCCGTCGAGGCCGAGCGCGCCCGCCAAGCTGCGCGTCAACAGGCAGCGGCGCCGCCCCCACAACCTTCCGCACCCCCTACGGCTGTCGCGGAACCGGCTGTGGCAGTTGCGGAAGCTGCCGAGGAAGCCGCTCGCTTTGAGGCAAGTGCACTCTTGTTTTGCCATGTCGTTTTCCGATCCCGAGCGCGAGCATGAGAAAGTGCAGCAGCTCTACCAAAAGCTCATCGAAGCGCGAACATCGGCAGGCGACAAATCGGGCGCGCCCAGCTTAAAGGACTTCGAGCGTTTCGTGCAGCAGAAGACGAGCGACCTCAAGACAAAGGGCGGCCAGGTAGTGGAATACACGGTCAACATCGAGGGCGGCCGCGTAAAATTGAAGGCACGCATTTCGAATTGACCATCTCGCGCGACATTCTTTCGCGAGACGCGTTCACGGAATCGCGGGAAAACGCGCAGACGTTGCCGCTAGAGATAAGGCAAAAAGCAGGCCTGCGCCGCCTGCCGATTACGAACGTGACCGCCCCGACCGGCAACTCCACTCAGTCGCACGAAACCAACTCTGGCCTGTTAGTGCCGCGTCTATAGCAGGCAAGAGGTCGGTAGCGAGGTTGTTCTTGGGTATAAAACCTTTGACACCAATGGTTTGTAGTCTAGGGAAGAGCGGCTCCGCATCATACATACTCGTTGTTAGGATAATCGTGGCCGGGCACCTCGCGCGAATCTCTTGAGCCGCGTCCACGCCATTCAATCTCCCCATCGCTATGTCCAACACGGCAATGTCCGGAGACAGTGATTTGGCTTTTTCAACCGCGTCAACTCCATCGTCTGCTTCCGCACACACTTGCCAATCCTGTCGCTGAGCGATCAGCATTCGCAAGCAGCGCCGGACGCTCGCGTGATCGTCTGCCACTAAAATGCGTTTGGTCATAAGGACCTCTTGGCGAATTCGCTGCTCTGCCTAAGCCCTTTTTGCGCGTAAGAAGTTTGCACTCTTTTTTGCGGCGCTGTGCATCGGGTGAAAACAGTATTTTGAGGAACTTCGTAGAGGGGGGGATTTATCGTCAGTGGAACAGGGCCGAATGCCTTCCATAAGAAAGCCGATAGACATCGCGATGCGCATCGAGGTTGACCGCCCTCCAATGCGCAGGCTTCCTAAAATCTCGTCATCGGGGGATAATTTGCCGTTCCACACCTCGCGAAGGAGCGCGTCACAGATTCATGGCAAACGCAGAGACCAAGAAAGGCGTCATCGGCATACTCACCGGCGGTGGTGACGTTCCCGGCCTCAATCCCGCCATCCGCGGCGTCACCCTTCGCGCCATCCGTGAAGGCTATCAGGTGATCGGCATCCGCCACGGCTGGGCCGGCCTGGTAGACATGGTCCGCGAAAAGGACTACGACAACTCCGACAATTTTTTCATCATCAATGAAGAAGTCGTTGATCGCGCCGGCCGCACCGGCGGCACCTTTCTCCACTCTTCCCGCACCAATCCCGGGCGCGTCAGCAAGTCCAGCGTTCCTGCGCACCTCAAGGACAAATTCACAGCCGACAAGAACGATCTCACTCCCGAGGTCCTCAAAAATCTAGCCTGGCTCCGCATTGACACGCTCATTCCCATCGGCGGCGATGACACTCTCAGCTACGGTCTACGCCTCCATCGCGAAGGTTTCAAAGTGGTCGCCATCCCGAAAACCATGGACAACGATGTCCCCGGCACGGACTACTGCATCGGCTTCAGCACCTGCGTCACCCGCACGCTCCAACTCGTCAACAGTCTCCGCACGTCGGCCGCTTCTCACGAGCGTTTCATGGTCATCGAAGTCTTCGGCCGCTACGCCGGGTACACCGCCATGCTTCCCACCATGGCCGGGGCCGCCAATCGCTGCGTCATCCCTGAATACAAATTCAATATCGAGCGCTTGACCGAGCTTCTCGTCGCCGACCGACGCAAAAATCCCAGCCGCTACTCTATCGTCCTCGTTTCCGAAGGCGCCATGTTCGAAGGGGGCGAAATGACTTTCGAAAGCGATTCCACCGACGCTTACGGCCACAAAAAGCTCGGCGGTATCGGCGATATCGTCTCCGAACGCCTGAAGGAACTCTCCGCAAAATTCAACAACGGCAAAAAAATCGAAGTCGTAAACCAGAAGCTCGGCTATCTCGCCCGCTGCGGCGACCCCGATGTCATCGATTCCATCGTTCCCATGGCCTACGGCAATATCGCCCTGGATCTTCTCTTGCGCGGTGTCCACGGCCGCCTCGTGGTCCTTACCAACGGCCGCTATGGCGATATCCCGATCGAAACCATCGCCACCGCCAAGAAGGTCGTCGACATCGAGATACACTACAATACCGAGCGCCTGCGCCCGAAATTCGCCAGCTTCGAAAACAAGCCTCTCTTTATCATGGGCAACGAATTGACATAGTCCAGGTTCCTGACCGTACCACTGCGCGAGTTATTAGGTGGAAGTCTGGCCAAGATCGCAGGCTAACTCCTGTTTGAATAGAGAGACCCCCGCCGCAAATGCCGAAATCCAGATGTCCGGTTTGCGCTTTAAATCAGGTTTCTTGCCAAAGCCCAAATCCGGAATGAACTTTTGAAGTTTGGGATGTAGATCTGGTGAAAACGTCGGGGGACTTATTCGTTTCCCGAAACAGCATCAGTCTGTTCCAATGGGAGCGTTGCAGTAACCACCGTTCCCTTGCTATCGGAATGAATCTTCAGATCGCCGCCTAGATGCCGAATCCGCTCCGTCATCCCCCGAAAGCCAACACCACTACGGCCATCGGAAGTTGCGCGCAATTTGTCGGGAGGAATGCCTTTCCCTGAGTCACGGGCCACAACAAGAATTTGGCGATTTTCCTGAAGGATGCGTATCGCCGCAGTCTTGCTCCCGGAATGGCGATGAATGTTCGTGAGACATTCCTGAACGATTCGGAATATAGCAGTTTCAAGGACTGTCGACAACCGGCTGAAATCGGACGGGACTTCCAATTCAACTTTGATCTTACTGCGTTCAGAAAATTCATCGACGTACCAGCCCAGGGCGGACCGAAGACCTAATTCGTCGAGTAGTGGAGGATGCAGGAGATGCGACATCGTGCGAATCTCAGTGGTAATTTGCTCAACCAGAAACATATTTTCCGCGACGGCTTTGGCTCCCGCTTCGTCGAGCTTATGAGATTGATGTTTCACCACGGCAATGTTGATACTGAGAGCCGCAAGCAATTGCCCCACACTGTCATGCAGTTCCCGGGCTAGAGTGCGCGCTTCAATATCCCGTATCTGCAGCAGACGGGCCGAAAGGTTACGCAGACTCTCGGTTGCCCTGTTGAGCTCGGCTGTCCGTTCATCCACTCGCTTCTCAAGATTGTCGCGCGTTTCGCTCAACAACTGATTTGATTCGCGCAGCGCGATCTCCGCCTGGCGCTCCTCAGTGATATCGTGAAACACCATCACCACGCCGGAAATATTACCGGTAGCGTCCAGAATCGGCGCCGCGCTATCGGCAATCGCCGTCTCCCTTCCATCGCGAGCAATCAACGATGTGTGATTGGCCAGTCCGACGATCGCCCCCTCAAGTAACACTCTGGCCACCGGATTAGGCGCCGGCTTATGGCTCTTTTCGTTGATGATGTTGAATACCTTCTCCAGGGGCTGCCCGATGGCGTCGCCCGATTTCCATCCTGTCATGGCTTCCGCCACGGGATTCAAGAACGTGATCCTGGCGTGGGTGTCCGTGGTAATCACGCCGTCGCCGATGCTCGCGAGCGTAACCCGAAAAAATTCGCGCTGCTCGGCGAGTTCTGACGTCTTGCGTTCCAAAGCCTCCTTCGCCGCAATGAGTTCGCGCTCCGCTCGCTCCCGGGCGAGAAAAACGGCCTGGGCGTTTTGCAACGCGACAGCACGCAGCAATTTCTCTTCGTCTTCGTCCAGCTGCATTTAGCAGTCTCCAAGGACTTTTTCGGCAAGCTCAGTGCCTTGAACGCGAGCGCGAATCTTTGCAAACGCAGTTTCGCGCGTGGTGGAAGTGTCATCACTGAACGGCGAGAACCCGCAATCGTCGGTGGTGCCAAGTTGTTCCAGCGGAATATATTTGGCAGCCTCGAGCACACGGTCGCGAACTTCCTCGGGCGTGTCGACGCGCGGGTCGATCGGCGAAACGACCCCCACAAAGGCGCGCTGTTCCGGCTTGAGATACTGGCGAATCATCTTCAACACGCGCTCACGATCTTTCTCGCCGGCGAGAGCGATGTAGAAACTCCCGGCGCGCAATTCGAACAAGCTTGGCAACAGATCCGCATAATCGACTTCAGCACTATGCGTCGAGTCGCGGTCGCCCCCGGGGCAGGTGTGCACACCGATGCGTTGCCGTTCTTCGGCCGAAAACCGCGACAGCGCCAGATTGTTCAGGCCAATGAAGCTGTTGAGGAGATTGCCTGAGCGATCGAGTTTGACTGCCAGGCGTCCTTCCGTAAAATCTATTTGGACCTTGTACGCGCCCTTCTCGAAACACCGGCGAATCTCCATTTCGTGCTCGCGTAGCAAATCGTCGATGAATTCCTGCCGCGAGTAACCCGGAATGTCTTCTGCCGGATACATGAGGCTAAGCGCGGACGGCGAGATGACTGCCTGCTTCAGCGGCCTATGCGCGTAGCGCTTCGCCAGATCGAGGTAGCGATCCGCACAAATTCTGTAGCGAAACGGGCCTGCCGTCAATCGCGGCATCCGCCGCACGTGGCCTGCAGAGAACGGAATCTTGAAACCATCCGGCGCCGTGTTGTGCAATCCATGCACACTGTACGTCCAGAAATTGTGATACTTGCGCTGCTCGCCGTCGGTAATGACCGGCGAACCCGTCGCCTCAAACTGCTTGATTGTGTCTCGAATTGCTTCTTCATACAGGGGGTCCAGACTCGGATCCGCGTAGTCGCCGGCTTTGGCGATCGCTTCAATCAATACCACTGGCCTCGGAATGCTTCCAATGGGCTCTGTAGGGATTTTCATCGAAGTATTTTTGTCGCCTGTTCCGACCCACCCCAAGTGTAGGTATGCCATAGGCGGCAAGCAAGGGTCAAAACCCGCCGCGTCCGGCACCGCTTTGACCGTCCTCTTCCGAAAATTCTCCCAAACGCTTACACTAGCCAGCCCTTCCCATCTCAGGAGGTTCTTTCGTGTCAATCGAACGGGCGCTCATCAGCGTCTACGACAAGACGGGCGTGGTGGAGTTCGCACGCGACCTGGCCCTGTTGGGAATTGAAATCGTTTCGACGGGCGGCACGGCGCGGCTTCTGCGCGAGGCGCACATCCCGGTGCGCGACGTCGCCGATCTCACCGGGTGGCCCGAGATGCTCGGCGGGCGCGTGAAGACGCTGCACCCGAAAGTGCACGGCGGAATTCTTTTTCAGCGTGGCAAGCAGGAAGATCGCGCGCAGGCGAACGCGCACGGCATCGTTCCGATCGATCTCGTGGCCGTGAATTTGTATCCGTTTTCGGCAACGGCGGCGAAGCCGGGTGTTACGCCCGAGGAGTTGATCGAGAACATTGATATCGGCGGGCCGGCGATGATTCGTTCGGCAGCGAAAAACTTTCATAGCGTCGCCGTGGTGACCGATCCGGGCGACTACGCTGGAATTGCAGCGGAGCTGCGCGAGAAGCGCGACCTGAGCGCCGCAACGCGGCTCACGATGGCGGGGAAAGCGTACGCGCGCACGGCGCGTTACGACGGGGAGATCGCCACGGAACTCGAGCGGCTCGCGGCCGACGGCAACGTCACAATCGGAGAGCTCGAGAAATTGCCTGCGCGGATTCACATTGCTCTCGAGCGCAAGCAGGCCATGCGCTACGGCGAAAACCCGCATCAGGCCGCGGCGCTCTACGTGCTCGCGGGACGCCCGGTAACCGGACTTGCCGGCGCGACGCAGCTCCAAGGAAAAGAACTTTCGTACAACAATCTGGTGGACCTCGATGCCGCATGGGGACTTGCGGCGGAATTCCGGCGCCCCGGAACCGCCATCATCAAGCACAACAACCCCTGTGGCGCAGCCGAGCAAGAATCGCTGCGCGATGCCTATGTGAAAGCGCTCGCGTGCGATCCTGTCTCCGCGTTTGGCGGCGTGCTGGCATTCAACCGCGCGCTCGATGGGGCGACGGCGGAAGAAGTGGCGAAAATCTTCGTCGAGTGCATCGCCGCGCCCGGCTATGAGCCTGCGGCGCTCGAAAAATTTGCATCGAAGAAAAATTTGCGCTTGCTGGAAATGCCCCGCGCCGCCGCGCCTGCAGAGCTTGAGCTCAAGCGGATCTCGGGAGGCGTGCTGGTGCAGGAACCGGATCTCCACGAATTGAATGAGGCGGAGTTGAAGGTTGCCAGCGAGCGGCCGCCGACGGATGCGGAGCGGCGCGGGCTGCTGTTCGCGTGGAAGGTGTGCAAGCACGTGAAGTCGAATGCGATCGTCTTCGCAAGTGAAGGGCAGACGTTGGGCGTTGGCGCAGGGCAAATGAGCCGCGTGGATTCCGTGAAGATCGCGGTGATCAAAGCGGCCACGCACGGCATTTCGCTGAAGGGAAGCGTTGTCGCATCCGACGCGTTCTTCCCCTTCCCGGACGGCGTCGAGGAAGCGGGAAAAGCGGGTGCGACCGCCGTGATTCAGCCAGGCGGCTCGCTGCGCGATGCCGATGTGATTGCCGCGGCGAACAAACTCGGCATGGCGATGGTCTTCACTGGCGTCCGGCACTTCCGCCACTAGCTGGCCACGCTCTTTAGATTCGCGATTGGAGGCTCAGTCGGCTAAGGCTGCGGGGCTGCCGGTTTCAGGCGGCTGCTGCTGAGGCTGAGCACAGGAGAATCGGTCCAGCGTGCAATGAAGGAGGTGCCGACGGCGGGACTCGAACCCGCGACTTAGGGATTATGAGACCCTCGCTCTACCCGTGAGCCCCACGCGCACGAGGGCAATTCTCGTTCACCAATCTCCCCCTCTATTCTCAGGACACCAGCGTTGGCTCCACAAGTAAATACAATGTGTGGGCAAATTTCTCTTATTTCAGTGCACCCCTAAAGGCTTTCCTTCCGTCTCATGAATAGGGGTTGAGGTGCGCCCCGAATACGGGCAGGAACAGGTTCTAGGCTAATTCTTTGACCCTCTTCCCGACGTATACGATAATAAAGTCTTCGGATACCACATGAAAACGATTCTGAGTACAGCTATCTTGGCTCTTATCTTTGTTGCTCCAGCAGTCAGCGCGCAGTCTGGATCCCTTGCGCAGGCCCCGGCAACCTCAGCGGCTGCCAACGACCATAACGATGTTTTCTATTACTTCACAATAGGCCACGTGGACGAGCTCCAGTATGAATTGACGGGGCGCGGCGAACTGGCCACGCAATCGATCGACGCTTACAAAAAGGCCCTTGAGATCACACCCGGCTCGACCGTGATCATGGAGCGCCTCGCGGAGATCTACGCCAAGTCGCAGCATACTAGCGATGCCGTGCGTGAAGCGGAAGAGATCCTCAAGATCGATCCAAACGAAGTGGAAACGCACCGCTTGCTGGCGCGCATTTACGTGCGCACTCTCGGCGATATGAATGCGGGCGAAGTGCAACGGGAAAATCTGACGAAAGCGGTCGAACAATTCAACGCCGTATTGAAGAGTGATCCCGCGGACATCAGCTCGGCGCTCTGGCTGGCGCGTCTTTACCGCTTCCAGAACGACCATGACGCAGCGGAAAAAGTGCTGCGCGGCGTTCTCGAGCACGATCCGGATAGCAGCCCCGCGCTCGAACAGTTAAGCCAGCTTCTGATCGATGAGGGCCGGGCCCAGGAGGCCATTACGCTGCTTGGCCAAGCAGCGGGAGATTCCGCATCGCCCGAATTGTACGATCTGCTGGGCGATGCGTACTCGCAGTCCAAGGATTACACCAAGGCCGAGGAGGCTTATCAAAAAGCCGTGGAAGAGGACCCGGATGAGCCGGGCCATCGCCATGGCCTTGCGCAGGCGCTGCTATCGCAGGACAAGTATGCCGAAGCGCTCGAGCAGTTTCAGCAGCTCTCCGAGCTCGAGCCGGGAACCGCGGAGAATTATCTCCGGATGTCGCAACTCTACCGGCGGCTTGGGAAATTCGATCAGGCGGAGTCGAGCTTGCTGCGTGCGAAGCAACTCGCGCCCGGCAACCTCGAAGTGCTTTACAACGAGGCGCTGCTCTACGAGGACCAGGGTCGTTACGACGATGCCGTCAAGATTCTTACCGACGCGATCGCAGGCGTGAAGAGCCAGTCCGGCAGCGATGGAAATCCGAGCGCGCTCGGGATTCTCTACGAACAGCTCGGCCGCGCGTACCGCGAGCGTCAAAATTATCCGGCGGCCATCCGCACGTTCGAGGAAATGGGCAAGCTCGGGCCCGAATCAAAAAAACGCGCGCAAATGCTGCTGATTGATGCTTACCGCGAGAGCCACGACATTGACCGCGCCGTCGCCGAAACGAAGAAAGCGCTTGGCGAAAGCCCGAATGACCGGGACCTCATCGTTACGCTGGCAATGCTCTATGGCGAAAAAACCGACGTGGATGGGGCGACGAAACTCCTGAATGGACTGCTGCACGCCAACGCAAGCGACCAGGAAATCTATATCGATCTCGCGCAAATCCAGGAGCGCGGCAGACATTACGCCGATGCCGAGGAGTCTGCCCAGAAAGCCGAACAGATGGCCGGCGAAGCCTCCGAGAAGCAGACCGCCTGGTTCCTTCTGGGCGCGATTTACGAGCGGGAGAAGAAATTCGATCAGGCGGAGCAGCAGTTCCGCAAGGTGCTGGACGCGAACCCGGCCAACGCTCAGGTGCTCAATTACTACGGCTATATGCTGGCGGACCGCGGCGTGCGGCTCGACGAGGCTACATCGCTCATCCGGCGCGCGGTCTCGCAGGAGCCAAACAACGGCGCGTATCTGGACAGCCTCGGCTGGGTCTATTACAAGCAGAATAAGCTCGCGGAAGCGGAGGACTATCTGCGCAAGGCTTACGACCGTTCCGGCCACGACCCCACGATTCTTGGCCATCTCGCGGACGTCTACATGAAACTTGGCCAGACCGAACGAGCCACGGAGCTAATGGAACGCGCGCTCGCCGAATGGCAGCGTTCCCTTCCGGCGGATTACGAGCCCGACAAGGTCTCCGAACTCGAAGGGCAATTGAAAATCCTGAAGCGCCGGCTCGCGCAGAAATCGTCTCCGGAAACGGCTAAACCGCAGTAAGCTCCCCGCATGACGTCCAAGAATCTTAAGAGACGATCGGTGCGCCTGCCTGCGTTTGCGAAGATCAATCTCTGCTTGCACATTATCGGGCGAAGGCCGGATGGATACCACGAGCTGCGCACGATTTTCCAGGCGGTCTCTCTGCGCGATACGCTCGAACTCTCGCTCAATTCCGGCAGCGGCATTTCCCTCGAAACGAACGATACGGCACTTCCGGCCGGGCCTGAGAATCTCGTCTGGCGCGCGATCGAGGCGATGCGCGAAGAGATCGGCATCCGCGGCGGTATCCGCGCGAGGCTCGAAAAACGCATTCCGGTGGCGCGAGGACTTGGCGGCGGCTCGAGCGACGCCGCGTCAGCCCTCATAGGAATGCTGCGGTTGACTGGGAAAAAGCTACCGCTCGAGCGATTGATGGAAATTGCCGCAAACCTCGGCGCGGATGTTCCTTTTTTCCTCTTCGGCGGCCGCGCGTTGGGCGTGAACCGCGGCGATGAAATCTATCCGCTGCCGGACGCGCCCGCCCGTACCATTGTTGTTGTGTCTCCGCGGGGCATCGGAGTCAGCACTAAGGACGCGTTTCAGTGGGCTTCTGCTGAATTGACAAACCGCGCTGAACCCCATAAAATCTTTGGGTTCTGTGCTCTGTGCTGGAGCCGGCAGGGAACGGGCGTCTCGAACGATTTCGAGGGGCCGGTTTTCAGCCGCCATCCGCGCCTTGGAGAAATCCGGGACGGGTTGCTTCAACGAGGAGCCGCAGAAGCCGCGCTGGCGGGTAGCGGGTCGGCGGTGTTCGGAATCTTCCGAAACCCAGCGCAGGCGCGCCGAGCCGCTCGTGCGTTCCAGGAAGATTCGGTTTTCGTCGTCGAAACCCTATCCAGGGAAAAGTATGGCCGGGCGTTGGGATGGCGTGTGACCGGCTGAGGGGAAAGCTTTGGCCGACGAGAAATTCAAGATTTTTTGCGGCACCGCGAATCCGGCTCTGGCGGATTCGATCTGCGGCTATCTGGGCGTTACGCGCGGGCGGGCCGAGCACGGCCAGTTTTCCGACGGCGAGACGCGCTACCAGGTGCTGGAGAACGTTCGCGGCGCGGATGTTTTCGTCGTGCAGCCGTGCAGCCACCCGGTGAACCACCACCTGATGCAACTGCTGCTGATGGTGGACGCGTTCAAGCGCGCGTCCGCGTGGCGGATTACGCCGGTGATTCCGTATTACCCGTATGCGCGGCAGGACCGGAAGGATCGGCCTCGCGTGGCGATTTCGGCGAAGCTGGTGGCGGACCTGCTGGAAACGGCCGGCTCGAGCCGGGTGCTTTCACTGGACCTGCACGCGCCGCAGATTCAGGGATATTTCAACATCCCGGTGGATCACCTGTTTGCGGCGCCGGTTCTGGTTGAATACTTCCAGAAGAAGCGGCTGGGGCCGATGACGGTGGTTTCGCCCGACGCGGGAGGCGTGGAGCGCGCGCGTTACTTCGCGAAAAAAATTGATGCGCCCCTTGCTATCGTGGATAAGCGCCGGATTGATGTGAATGTGAGCGAGGTGATGCACTTGATCGGCGATGTCGCCGGGCGTCCGGCGCTCATAATTGACGACATTATAGACACGGCGGGCACGCTGGTGAAAACGGCGGAGGCGCTGCTCGAAAACGGCGCGACCCAGGTGTATGCCGCTTGCACGCACCCGGTGCTCTCGGGCCCGGCCGTGGAACGCCTTGAGAAGTCGGAGATCGAGGAAGTGGTAGTGACGGATTCGGTACCGTTGAACGAAGCAGCGAAAAAACTTTCGAAGATCAAAGTGCTCAGCGTGGCGGGGTTGCTCGCGCGAGGGATTCAGTCCATACACGAAGAAACTTCGATCAGCGAGCTTTTCATCTAGCGATTCTCATCTGGCATCTCGGGCATTGGAAAAGGAAACGCACATGGAGACATTCACAGTCGAAGGAAAGATTCGAGAAGAGCGCGGAAAAGGGCCGGCCCGGCGCACGCGGCTTACCGGACTTGTTCCGGCGACGCTCTACGGCGGCAAGGGCGATGCTGTTTCGCTCTCCGTGAATGCCAAGCAGATCGCGAAAATTCTGCGCTCGGAGACCGGCCACAACACGATCTTTCGCGTCCAGGTAAGCGGCAAAAAGGAAGAAAACGCCATCGTGAAGGACTGGCAGGTGGACCCGGTGCGAGGAGCGCTCTTGCACGTGGACCTCTACCGCGTTGCCATGGACGTGCGCATGCGTTTCAAAGTTCCCGTGCATACCTTCGGTGAGCCCCAGGGTGTCAAGATGCAGGGCGGCGTTTTCGAAATGGTGACGCGCGAAGTGGAAGTGGAATGTCTCCCCGGTGATATTCCTGAAGAGTTCAAAGTGGACGTGAGCGAGTTGCTGATCGGCAAGCAACTCCGGGCCGCGGACCTGCCGCTTGATCCGAACAAGGTCAAGCTGGTGACGGACCCCCAGCGCGTGCTCGCGCACGTCGTGACGCTCAAGAAGGAAGAAGAACCCGTGGCGGAGGCGGCTGTGGCAACCGAGACGGCGCCGGCGGAGCCGGAAGTCATCAAGAAGGGCAAGAAGGAAGAAGAAGGCGAAGCCGAGGGGGGAGCCGAAGCAGCCCCTGCGAAAACCGAAAAGGCCGAGAAGAAGGGCAAGGACAAGGAGAAGTAACCGAGTCGGCTTTCCCGGCGCACGTGTATGCGCCACCATGAGCTCTTTGTGAGTGTTTGTGAGCCCTTTGTGAGCTTTTTGTGAAATTGATCGTCGGCCTCGGCAATCCCGGCGAAGAATATGCCACGACGCCGCACAACCTGGGCTTTCTCGCAATCGACGGGCTGGCGGAACGCGCCGGCATTCGAGTCACCCGGCCGGAAGCGAAGTCGTACGTAGGTCTCGGCAAGTTCGCCGGGCAGGAAGTGGTTCTTGCGAAGCCGCAGACGATGATGAATCTGAGCGGCGTCGCCGTGCGGATGCTGCTCGAAAAATACGAATGCGATCCGGCAGAAATGATTCTGCTGATCGACGAAGTGGATCTGCCATGGGGCATGATCCGGATTCGCGAGCGGGGAGTCGGCAGCACCCATAACGGCTTCAAGTCGGTGATCGGTGCGCTTGGAACCGATGAGTTCATTCGCATCCGGCTGGGCGTGGGACCGGAAAAAGTGTGGGGCGACCTGCGGGATTACGTCCTCACGAAGATGGGCCGCGCCGAGCGCGAAATCGCGGCGCAGATGGTTGCGGACGCCGCAGAGGCGGTCGAGTTGATTTTGACCGAAGGCGTGGAGAAAGCGATGTCGCGTTTCAATCGCCGCGTCGCGCCGCCGGAGGAGAATTCGCAATAGGGGCGCTGACCTGCCGCGCAATTTAGGTTTTATCAGCGGTACAGACTGAACGGAATCGAGGACACATGGAAGAGCGTCAGTACGATCTGATTTTCATATGCCGCCCGGACACTCCGGAGACGGACATCGACAAAGTGATTGCGACCCTCGAACACACGGCTACCGAGAAGGGCGCCAAGATCGAGAAGACCGAGAAATGGGGCCGGAAGCGCATGGCGTATCGCGTCCAGAAGCTCCGCGAGGGTTACTACGTATATATGGTTTTCAAGTCGACCCACGGAGAAGTTGTGAAGGAGCTCGAACGCCGGCTGAAAGTTTCGGACCCGGTGATGAAGTATCTCACCGTGCGCCTGGACGAGGAATTGAAGCGGCAGGACAAACTGAAGCGTCACCGCGAGCGCCGAGCCGCGCGCCGTCCGCGCAAGGCTGCGCCGGCTTCGACTCCGGCGCCAACCCCCGCACCGGCCGGGGAACAAGCCGCAATCACATAGTTATCGGTAAGGGAGAAATCGAATGGCAGACGAACGCGCACCACAGCAACACAATTCCGCACCTTCCGGCCCCTCGGGACCGTCCTCCGGGCCTCGGCCTCAGGGCGGGCGTCCCGGTGGACCCGCCAAGCGCGGCAAGCGCAATTTTGTTCGCAAGAAGAAAGTATGCCGCTTTTGCGTGGATAAATCGGACTACATCGATTACAAGAAGGCCGAGATTCTTGCGCCCTTTATCCAGGACCGCGGAAAAATTCTTCCGCGCCGCATGACGGGAACCTGCGCGCGTCACCAGCGCTGGCTCACCGTCGCAATCAAGCGGGCGCAGAACATCGCGCTGCTGCCGTTCGCGGCCGAACTCTAAGGGCCGGCGCTCCAACGCCAGCGGGCGGCAAACGAAAATCGCAAAAAGGATTCGGAGAAACGATTATGCAGATTATCTTGCAGGAAGACGTTGAAAAGCTCGGCAACCGCGGCGAACTGGTAGAGGTGGCCGCGGGCTACGCGCGCAATTTTCTTCTGCCGCGCAAACTCGCGCTCGAGGCCACGCCGGGCAACATGAAACGGCTCGAAAAGATGCGCGTAGCGTTCGCGAAGAAGGAAGCCACGGAGAAGGACGCCGCGCAGAGACTGGCCGAAGCGCTCGCAGGCGTTTCTCTCATACTTTCGCGCAAGGCAGGCGAGAACGACCAGCTGTTCGGCTCCGTCACTACGGGGGACATTTCCGAAGCGCTCGCCGCGCAAGGCTACACCATCGAGAAGCGCAAAATCGCGCTCACCGATCCGATCAAGCTCGTGGGCGAGTACGAAATTCCGCTGAAGCTCCATCGCGAAGTCACGGCCAACGTCAAGCTCGCCGTCACGAAGGAAGTGTAGGCACTTCCATTCCACTGCTGAATTCCCGGGGGCGCGACTTGCTCGCGCCCTTTTCTATTTTGCGCTCTGGAAAGCATCCACAGGTTCCACAGATGTCCACAGGCGCATACGGTTGACGTTTGCGCGATAGCTGTCAGACTCCTTCTCTGCCAGAACAGCAAGGACAGTTGGTTGGCGCCCGCTTGAGTAGCGCGGCAGCTAACTGCTTGCGTCGCGAGGCATCTTAGGCGAAAATAAGGCGAAAATGGCCAACACGGATACATCCATCGAGCGCCCGCTTCCGCACAATCTCGAAGCCGAACGCAGCATTCTCGGCGCGATCCTGCTCGACAACCACGCCCTGAACGCCGCGCTCGAAAAGCTGCGCTCCGACGATTTCTTTCTCGACCAGCACCGCCGCATTTACGAGCGCATGATCCAGCTCGGCGAAAAGCAGCAGGCCATCGATCTCGTCACGCTCACGGAAGACCTGCATCGCCGCGGCGAGCTCGAAGCCGCCGGAGGCCCCGCTTACATCTCGCAACTGGCGGATGGCCTGCCGCGCATCACCAATGTCGAGCACTACGCGCGCATCGTCAAGGAGAAGGCGGTGTTGCGCACGCTGATTCACTCCGCGTCGGCCATTCAGGAGCAGGCGTTGCAAGCGGGCGAGGACGCCGACGTGATTCTCGACCGCGCCGAGTCGAGAATCTTCCAAATCGCCGAAGACCGTGTGCGCGCCGGGCTTGTCGGCGTCAAGGAGCTTGTCCGCGAGAATTTTGAGCGCCTCGAGCGCATCTTCAGCGAAGGCCGCCGCATCACGGGCCTCGCGACCGGTTACGCGGGCCTCGACAATGAGACAGCGGGTCTTCAACCGTCCGAATTGATCATCCTCGCCGCGCGGCCTTCGATGGGAAAGACGGCGCTCGCCCTGAACATCGCCGAAAACGTGGCTCTGCGCCATCGCGAGCCGGTGGCTGTATTCAGCCTGGAAATGTCGAAAGAATCGCTGCTGCTGCGCCTTCTCGCTTCCGAAGCGCGCGTGGACGCTCACAAGTTCCGCACCGGCCACATGACGAAAGAAGACTGGGGAAAAATCACAGGCTCGCTCGCAGGGCTGGCCGAAGCCCCGCTCTGGATTGACGACTCGGCATCTTCCACGGTGCTCGAGATGGGAGCCAAGGCGCGCCGACTGAAGCGCGACCGCGGCCTCTCGCTGATGATCGTTGACTACCTGCAGCTCGTGGTTCCCACGAATTCAGGACGCGGCACGAATCGCCAGGAGGAAGTTTCGAGCATCTCCCGCTCGCTCAAAGGCCTCGCAAAGGAATTGAAGATCCCCATCATGGTGCTCAGCCAGTTGACGCGCGCGCCCGAGCGCGAGGACCGCAAACCACAACTTTCCGACCTCCGCGAATCGGGCGCGATCGAGCAGGATGCCGACGTCGTCCTGTTCATCAACCGCCCGAACTTCTACAAGAGTGACATGCCCGAAGAAGACCGCAACAAAGCCGAAATCATCATCGCAAAACAGCGCAACGGCCCGGTGGGCCTCTTGAACTTCGTATTCTTCGGCCGCCATACGCGCTTCGAAGAGGCTGCTCCGGACACCTGGACCTCTTCTGGGCCAGACGAATAGCCCCTGCCGGAATGTAGCTAATCAAACACAGGCGTATCAACGCGCCCGCAGACTCTCCTTTGGCCCCGGGTGCGTACTGACCGCACGTCTCCGTAAATGCTTGTTTTTCGTCAGGTTCGGCGACAGCACGCCAGCGCTCAAGCCACAGTCCGGATGGCATTCGGGCTGCACTTGTCACCTGCGTGGTGTTTACCTAAACGCCGCGCAGCGATGCTCCGGCGCGAGATTTTGTCGCGTCCAAAAGACGGAGTCTGGCATTCTAAGAGTTACGGAATTGGAGATTCTAAGGGTCCATGGCGAAAGCAATCCATACGGAAGGGCGGCCCGTCTGGGCGGAGATTTCGCTCACCGCGATCCTGCACAACCTCAAGGTCATCCGCAAGCATATCGGCAGGCAGCGGAAAATTCTGGCGGTGGTGAAATCGCACGCGTACGGTCTCGGTCCCGTTCCGGTGTCCAAGGCGCTCGCAAAGGCCGGCACGGAATGGTTCGGCGTAACCTGCGCCAACGAAGGCATCGAGCTGCGCGAAGCGGGCGTTCGTAAGAGAATCCTCGTCCTCACCGGGTTCTGGCCGGGCGAGGAAAAGCGCCTCCTGCACAACAATCTCACGCCAACAGTGACCCGCGTGAACGACCTGCGCCACCTCGAGCGCGCCGCGAAATCCATGCGCGCAAAAGCCCGCGCGCGCTTCCATCTCAAAATCAACACCGGAATGAATCGCCTGGGGATTTCGCCGTCGGAAATAGACGCGTTTGCCAGCGCGCTGGCCGCATCGCCACACCTCCTGCTCGAAGGCACTTACACACATTTTGCTTCCGCCGAGGATTTTACGAGCGAGCAAACGGCCCAGCAGGAGGGGCTGTTCCGCGATTGTCTCGACCGGCTGCGCGCGCTCGGGGTCTCGCCGGGAATCGTGCACATGGCGAATAGCGGAGCGATCTGCGCGCGTCCCACCACCTGGGCGGACATGGTGCGCCCCGGCGCGATTCTCTACGGCTATCATCAGGGATTTGATCCGCCGGAGAAAAAGCTGGAAGTGGTGAAACAGATGCCTCTCGAGCCGTGCCTTTCTCTTCGTGCCCGGATTATTTCCCTACGGGATGCCCCCGCGGGGCAGGCCGTGGGCTATGGCGCGCGTTTCGTTACCGCACGGCCTTCGAGAATCGCCGTCATCAATGCCGGATATGCCGACGGCATCGTCCGCCAACGCACCAACCGCGGCTGCGTCCTTTTGCACGGGCGCTGCGTCCCGCTGGTTGGCACGATCTCGATGGACCTCACCATGGTGGATGTTACGGACGTGCCGGATGCCGCGTTGGGCGATGTCGTCACCATCTACGGCAAGGACGGAGACGCCTCCATCGAAGTCTCCGAGGTCGCTCGCGAAATCGGCACCGTTACATCCGATCTGCTCTGCTCGCTCGGCCGGCGCGTCCCCAAGCATTACGTGTAACTCCTGTTCGCTGCTGAGAACGGCACCTAGTCCTAGGACTGCCGTTGACGCCATCTTTGCTGTCGGTGCATACTAGCGAATCATAACCATTCTTTCGCAGATTCATTTCATTCCGGCGCTGTACGCGTACGATTCATTCAGCCGGCTGATTGGAGTGACGTATCGGATCATAGAGATCCATCGCCGTTCATACGTTTCATAAAGGTGCAAAAATGCAAAGGCATTCTAGCGTTCCCAGCCGCCCTCCGGCGGGTGCGTCGTCTGAACATACTTCCCAGAAGCCCGTAATTCTCTCCCGCAACCAACAGGATTCCGTCGGCACGTTTTGGGACATGCTCGCGGTCCGCTTGGTCTTTACCATCGTGTGCGTCGTCGCCGGTTACCATTTCCGCCCATTCAGCGTTTCGAAGGAATACGGTTCACTCGCGGGACTTTTCTTCGCGCTGGCGGTAATTCTTTTCGAAGTGCGGCTGAGAAAGGCGAGTCTCCGGCGGTTGATTGGAGCGGTGATCGGTTCCATTTTAGGAATCCTTGGCGCATACCTCTCGTCCCTTATCTTGACCCACACGTCCATGCCGGAGAGCACCCGGTCATTTTTCAGTCTGGCCATTTTTCTGGTGATGTTCTATATCGGCCTGATTCTCGGCGCGAATAAGGGCGACATGCTGAACCTGCAGGCGTTCGGCGGGGTCTTCGGCAGCGAGCGCAGCACGAAGCACTCGCTCAAGATCCTCGATACCAGCGTGATTATTGACGGCCGCGTGGCGGACATCGCCGATGCGCAATTTCTTGACGGCACGGTGATCATTCCCCAGTTCGTGCTGCGGGAGTTGCAACTCGTGGCTGATTCGGCGGACCCGCTGAAGCGACAGCGCGGCCGTCGTGGACTTGAAGTGCTACAGCGCATCCAGAAAATGGCGCATCTCGACGTTCAGATTGCCGAAGACGATTTTCAGCAGGTCGCCGAAGTGGACATGAAGCTCATCGAACTGGCCAAGCGCTACGATGCGAAGATCGTCACCAACGATTTCAATCTCAACAAAGTGGCGACGCTGCAAGGCATCGAGATCATGAACGTGAACCAACTGGCCAACGCGTTGAAGCCCGTCGTCCTGCCGGGCGAAGCGATGCGCGTGTTCATCCTCCGCGAAGGCAAGGAATACAATCAAGGCGTGGCCTATCTGGACGACGGCACGATGGTCGTCGTGGACGGTGCGCGGAAAATGATCAACAAAACCGTGGATATCATCGTCACTTCGGTTCACCAGACCACGGCCGGCAAGATGATTTTTGGCCGCTACGACGAACGCGGGGAGCAGACGCCGCGCGTCGCCGGACTCCCTTCCTCCGAAGCCCAGCCAGGTCCGCGGGCGATGGAAGCGAACGCCGGCGGCGAGCGCCCGCCGCGCCCGCTTTATCCCGAATCCGGCCGTTCCTGAGAGAGCGGATGGTTGCTAACGGCGCACTCGCGTCGCGGCGTTCGTCCCCATTCTAACTTCGAACTTCTAACCTCGAACCTCTGTCTTTGCGATAGACTGGTGACCCTTCGATGAGCCGCGTCGCCGCCATTCTTCCCGCCGCAGGCCTGGGCACCCGGATGGGTGCCGACACGCCGAAGCAATTCCTTGAGCTCGATGGCATGCCGCTCGTGATTTACACACTGCGGCGCCTGGCAGCCTGCGCCGCGATTACCGATTTTTTCATTTCGACGCGCGCCGACGACATCGTTTTCCTCCAGGACAAAGTCGGCAAGTCAGGCCTCGGCCGCCCCGCGCGCGTGATTCACGGCGGCGACACGCGGCAGCAATCGGTGGCCAACGCCATGGCGCAGGTGGATCCGACGACCGAGATTGTCTTGGTGCACGACGCGGTGCGGCCGTTCGTCACCGCGGAGCAGGTGGAGCGCGTGATCGCCGAAGCGCGCGGACGAGGCGCGGCGATTCTGGGAATCCCGGCGATTGACACGGTGAAAGAAGTGAAGCGCGCGAGCTTGCCCGAGGATGTCGCCCTGATCTCAGCGACGATTCCGCGCGAGCGCATCGTGCTGGCGCAGACGCCGCAGGCGTTTTTGTATTCGGTCCTGCGCGACGCCTTCAAGAAGGCGCAGCAGGACGACGTGACCGCTTCCGATGAGGCCGCGCTCGTCGAGCGCATGGGCCATGATGTTTTCGTCGTCCTCGGCTCGGAGCGCAATCTGAAAATCACGCGCCCCGCCGACATGGATCTCGCCCGCTTTTATCTCGAACAGGAGCGTCGCGGGAAATGACTCGATCTGGAATCGGATACGATTTGCACCGTTTGGCCGAGGGGCGAAAGCTGATGATCGGCGGAATCGAAGTGTCGCACGACAAAGGCTCCATGGGGCACTCCGATGGCGACGTCCTAAGCCACGCATTGTGCGACGCGTTGCTCGGCGCAGCCGGGCTCGGAGACATCGGCACGCATTTCCCGGACACCGACCCGAAGTGGAAGGGTGTGTCGAGCTTGCTGTTTCTCGAGCATACTCGGAAGCTGCTCGATGAAGGAAGCCTTCGCATCAATCATCTCGACGCCATCGTGATCTGTGAGCGGCCCAAACTCGGACCGCATTTTCCCGCGATGCGCGCGGCGCTTGCAAAATCGCTCGGCATCGCTGCAGAGCAGATCAATCTGAAGGCCAAGACGAACGAGGGCACGGGCGAAATCGGCCGCGGCGAAGCCATCGCCGCTCACGCGATTGCCACGCTCGAAGGCTGAGGGCCGGGAATCGCGATGAACTGGCTTACGGGATTTCATGCCGTGGAAGAGGCGCTGGCCGCGGGGCGCGCGCTCGATCGCATCGTGATCGCGCGTGGCCGCCACGGCGAACGTGTTGAAGCGATCGTACAACTCGCGAAATCGCGCGGCGTTCCCGTGCGTTTCGAAGACCGCCAGCAAGTGGATCGCCTCGCCGCCACGCGCGAGCATCAAGGGATTGCGGCGTTGGCGGCGGCAAAGCCTGCGGTCGAACTCGAGGATTTACTGCGCATGAAGACCGGGCAGGGTCTTCTCGTTCTTCTGGATGGGGTTGAAGATCCTCACAATCTGGGCGCGATCGTCCGCACGTCGCTTGCGGCGGGGGCGAACGGGGTTCTGATTCCTGAACGGCGAGCAGCGGGGTTAACGGATACAGTCGAACGAGCTGCGGCAGGGGCGCTGGCGCATCTGCCTGTCGCGCGCGTAAAGAATCTGGTGCGAGCCATGGAGGAGATGAAAGAAGCAGGCTATTGGCTCGTGGGTCTCGACGAGCGCGCTGAGAAAAACTACACCGAAGTGGACCTCAAAGGCTCGGTCGGAATCGTGCTCGGAGGCGAAGGCGAGGGCCTGCACGAATTGACGCGCAAGCGGTGCGATTTTCTGGTTTCTATTCCAACGACTGGCCCGGTGCGCTCGCTCAACGTTTCCGTTGCCGCAGGGGTAGTGCTGTTCGAAGTCGCCCGCCAGCGCCGGAAGGCGGAAAATCGAAAAGGGAAATTGGAAAACGAAAATTCACCAGACACCTGATTCTCAGGCCTTTTCCCATTTTCTCTTTCCTCTTTTCAAGATTACGTGTCGTACTTGAGTAGCGAAAAAACATCCATGCCAGGAAGCTTCGCGCGGCCGTTGAGGAAATTCAGCTCGACGGCGAAAGCCGCTCCGGCAATTTCGCCGCCCAATTGGCGCACGAGGCTGACGGCGGCCGACGCGGTGCCGCCGGTAGCCAGGAGGTCGTCGCAGAGGAGCACGCGCTGGCCTGCATGCACGGCGTCCTGATGAATTTCGAGCTGGTCGCTGCCGTATTCAAGCTGGTAAGTGACTGACGCAGTCTTCCAGGGCAGTTTTTTAGGCTTGCGCACGGGAACAAATCCGGCGCCGAGGCGGTACGCGAGAGCAGGCGCAAAGATGAATCCACGAGCTTCGATGCCCGCGACAATATCCACTTTGTTCCCCTTGTAGTGTTCGCAGAGCTGATCCACGAGCGTGTGAAACCCTCGCGGATCTTTCAGCAAAGTGGTGATGTCGTAGAACAGAATCCCCGGCTTCGGATGATCGGGAATTTCGCGAATGAGTTTTTTAAGATCTTCCATCGGTTTCCTTTTTTACCACGCGTCATTCTCCACCGAGAAGCCTTCGGCGAAATGTGGATCAATGGCGGCGCTATCTTCCGTCACGGTTGAAACCATTGCCGAGTTCGGCCCGCGTTCAAGCTCCGCGCGCAACGCAGCGAGCACCGGCGCCGTGCCAATAGCATATACTTCAACTCTGCCGTCCCGGAGGTTCTTCACGTACCCCGCTGCCCCCAAGTGCCGGGCAACTCGCCGGGCGAAGTAGCGAAATCCGACGCCCTGCACTGTTCCGCTGACAAAATATCGTCTTGCTTCGAGAGGCTCGTGCACAGCCGGAGCGGCCCATTGGCCGCAAGCGCGCGATTTTATCAGAGCGACGGGGCGCAGAATAGGCGAAATGGGCTGGGCACAGAGCCAATCGGCGCGCGCGAAGCTACGGCTTCCCGTCGGAACGCTCGCCGCACTCTCGTGAATCGTGGGAGAATCGTCGCCAATGCAAAGCGTAAGGTCCAACCGTATGCGATGGATGGGGCTGAGTGCGATTCTATGCGCCGCAGTTGCAATTGCCTCGGCATACGCGGTCCCGCAGCAGCGGAGCGCCAAGCAGAGCAGCGAGCCGCGCGGCGTCGAGATTGTTCAGCACGGGGGCTATCCGGAACTTCGCGTCGATGGCTCGCCGTTCTTCATACACTCCGCGGCGTTTTTTTACTATCGCATCCAGCGCCACGAATGGGCGCGGCTGCTCGAACGCTATCGCTCAATCGGCATCAACACGATTGAAATCTACATTCCCTGGAACTGGCACGAGCCGAAAGAGGGCGAACTCGATTTCGACGGTCACACGAATCCACGGCGGGATCTTCGCGGGCTCCTGGCGCTCATCGCGCAGAAAAAACTGAAGCTCATCGCGCGGCCGGGCCCGGAGATTCTGAACGAGTGGCGGCACGGCGGGTATCCCGGTTGGCTGCTCGAGCGGCCCGAGTACAAAATGGATCGAACGGACTGGCTCGAGGGACGTTACGCGCCACTCGATGAAGTGAATGCGCACGACGCGGAAGCGGCCGCGCGCGGCTGGCTCGACAACGCGACGCACATGTCGTCCGCGCGGAAATGGCTCACCGCCGTGGCAACGGAACTTGCGCCTTACAGTTCGCACCGCGTGGTGCGCCCGCTCGCGGAGGAACCCGACGCGCCGCCGCGCGATGCAAGCGGGCCATTGCTGTTCGTTCAACTCGGCGACGATTTTGCCAGCGGCCGAAACAACCGTATCGGCCCCGCATTCCGGCACTATGTGGAGGCGCTTCGCGCCGCCATGGAAGCGGGCGGGCTGGAGGCATCTTTCATCAATCCCACAGACATGCGCGTATCGGCCGCGGGATCGCGCATCGAAGAGCCCAACGGCTCGCCCATGGGCGTAATGGGCCAGTGGTACATGAGACCTCTTGCGCCCACGGAAACCGAAGGCAGGTTGCTCGATGCGAGGGACGCCGGCGAAATCGAATTCTTCGCGGAGGAGTTGAAAACGCAGCCTGACTTTCCGCCCGTCATGATCGAGTATCAGGCTGGATGGTATGCGCCCGGCGACGACGACCGTCCGCTGGAAAGCCCTCCGGAAAACACGCTGCTCAGCTCGCGTCTGCTGATCGGTAACGGCGTCCACGGAATCAATTATTTCCCCTTGCAGGACACGTACACTCCCGCCGGCTATTCCGTTCCGTGGGCAAATCAATCATATCGCTGGGATGCGGCACTCGATCCGAACGGTGAAGGTCAACCGCGCCTTCAGGCAGTGCTGCGCAACTCCGAAATGCTGGAACAATGGGGGCCGCAACTGGCGGCTTCGCACAAGCGGGCCGACTTCGGCATCATCTACCCGCTCGGCGCTTTTCCTCAGGATCTGCTTCGGGCGCAGGACATTCGCCGCGTTTCCGAATCGGTGATGCGCCTCGAACGGCTTTGCGCGCTCGGGATGCTATCGAGCGAGCTGATCGACCCGGAATATCAGCCGGTCGAGCAACTCCTGCGAGATCCGCTCCTGCTGCTCCCCGTCTACGATCCCGATCAGCCCAGGTTTCAAATGTCGGAGCGGGCACAGCGCGCGGTGGTTGAATATGTCCGAAGGGGCGGGACACTGGTGGTGTTTCCCAGCAAACCAGCAGGCCGAGTGCTCGAAGAAATGTGGAAATCCGCGGCCGAATTGTTGCCGCTGGCTCCGCCTGCAGCCGATTCGGCGATCCGGAGGCGCTGGAAGTTTGGCGATGGCGAAGTGATCGAGTCGTCGAAGGACTTTTTTTCGTGGCTCACGCTTGATCGCAGCCTGGGTGAAAGTCGAGCGCAGCACGAATCGGAATGGGCAACGGGCGTGCTGCGGGAATTCCTTTCGGCGGCAGGGTTGCAGCCGGCCGTAAAACTATCAGGGAATTTGAACAGCGCAAGCGACCTAATTGCCAATGAAATCGTGACGAACGACGGCACATTGCTTTTAGGCGAACGGAGCGCCGGCAGGGGGTTTGTGAGCGTAACGAATCTCGGTGACGAGCAAGCAGAGGTATCTATTGAGGCTCTTTCGCCGTCGGTTTCGTCCAAAGGACAGAACGGGGATTACCGGCCACTGCAGGGAGTGATTCCCGCACGTGAATCGCTGCTGCTGCCGCTTGGGCAGTTGCTTTGCAGCGGGACTTCTATCGAGACTTCCACCGGAACTGGCACCGGAGCTGGACCTAGGGCTGGCACGGGCGCGGAGCCCGCATGCAGCGACGCGGTTACCATCGCCAGCGCAGAATTTCTCGATGCGCGGCGCGAAGGACGGACACTTGAATTGCTCTTTTACGTTCCTCTGCGCGCCGAGATTCGGCTCCACTTGGAGCAAGCCCCTTCGCACGTGATGCTCGAGGAAACCAAGCCCGAGGCGAACTGGGACAATGCCGCAAAAGAACTGCAAGTGACGATTCCGCGAGGCGCGGCACCGCAGTTCCTACGAATTCTGAAATTAGAACTGCCCTACAAACCTCATGTTCCCGAAGTGGAGAAGGCGCCCAAACCGGCGCGCAACGACTTCGCTTTCTTCGTGGCGAATGCGATGCGCCTGCCTGCGGGCGAGAACAACTACGTCCGGACGTATCCGCCGCTCGTGATCATGGATTCCGATCAAAGGGGAACGGTGTCCATTCAAGGAGAAAACCGTAACAAGCTGGTCCCGCGCTTCGCGGATATTTCCATTGAGGGAGACTTGCGAGGCGGGGGAAGCTTGCGCATTTCGCCTTCCGGAATTGCGATTGAGAACGTCCGCGTGAAAGCTCCGCAAAGGGAGCACGGGTCAATTTCTCCTGTGGCGAGCGGGCTTCTGCACAGCACGATCGAAGTTCGTTCGGGAAAGGACGACCGAAGCGTGCCGATTGCATTCCTGCCGATGCCGGCGGGCACAACGAGCCACTATCGCTATGACTTCGACGGAGATGGCGCCGAAGAATGGGTACTTGAGAACGCAGGACTGCGGCTGATTGTATCGCCAGAGTCGGGAGGGCAGGCGATCGCGCTTGTGGACAAGGCCACGGCCGCAAACCTTGCCAGCAGCGTGGGATTGTTGCGCGACAGCTTTTCATACACGGAGAACGCCACGGCGCGGAGCCAACTGCGCCCTCGAGGCCGCTGGGGATTCTCCAACCGTGCTTACACGGCGGAATGGCGATCCGAGCAAAGCAATGCGGAGCTGCGGCTTCACTACGACGCTCCAGATGTTTATCCGGCCGGAGCGAGCATCGAAAAGACTGTTCAGTTCGACGACAGCAACACGGTGCGGGTAGAATACCGCGTCGCGTTGCGCGCGAAGGGAGCCGGAACGGGCGGCGTTGTGAGTTCCCAATCGTTCGTAGCGGTAAATTCGTTTCCTGCGGTGGCGGGCGACCACCCAACCCAATTTTGCTGGCCGAATACCACCGTGGCCAACGGGTCGCCCGATATGACGACAACTCAAAAGGAGGAGAGCGCAAAAAAGCATTGCGAAGCCTTTGCGCGCGGCGGGAAATCCATCACGGTGCCTGAGGGCGAGAAACAAGTGGAAGTGCGGACGCCGGGGCGCCCGGGAATCGCAATCGAGTGGGACTGCGCGGAATCGTGCCCGCGGATGACGATCGAGCCGAAAAACTTCTCGGCGCTTTTCCGGTTGGAGTTCCCCGCGCTGACGCCCGGAGCCGAAGCTATGGTGACTTCCGTTCGATTCCGGATTCTCGAAGTGTCTCCCCGCTAGATCGTTTTTGCATCCTGGCCCTCCGCATAGGATACTTTTCAGATGAGACGGATGCTTCCGGCAGCCCGAAACGTGCTTGCAGCATCTAATTTGCCTAGGAAGAAACTTACAAGTGCGAAGAGTTGAATCTACTATGATGCTGATGGCCGCGCTGCTTTTCGGCGCTGCAATCTGCACTCCCGCGCAGGAAACCAGAGGGCCCATCGCACCTCCTCCGACATTCGAAGTCAAGCATGTTTCGAACGAGCCGCATCCCCCGGCGCCTCCCGTTCCCGAAGAGGAAATCATCCGGAGATTCTCCGCGAACGAAGACATAATGAAAAAACAGTACGACGCGTACAACTTCACTGAGACGATTCGAATGGAGGAGATGACCGAGCCCGGCGGAAAATTCATTGCTACGGGCGATGTTTCCACCAAGCCAGACGGGCAGCGGTTGCTGCGTGTCACCAAACCCGTGGAGTCCGATCTCAAAATCACGAATTTCTCGCTCGAGGATGTGCGCACGATCGCGAGCCTGCCTCTCTTTGTTCTCACCTCGGAGGAGATCGGGAATTACGAACTCAAGTACGCAGGCCAGGACAAACTCGACCAGCTCACCACGTACGTATTCCAGATAAAGCCCAAGAAACTGAGCCGCACGCACCGGCTTTTCGAGGGCGTGATCTGGGTGGACAACCAAGACTTCGTAATCGTGAAAAGCTACGGAAAGCTCGTGAGCGAAATAGCGGGTAACGGATCGAAGCTTCCGTTCACGATGTTCGAAACTTATCGCGAAAACTTTCAGAACAAGTATTGGCTGCCGACTTATACGCGGTCAGAAGACACAATTCCGGGTCCGAACGGCAGCCAACTTCCAATGCGCCTCGTGATTCGCTCGACGGATTTCAAGTTGGCGGCGAATCCGCAGAATGGCGCGCCCGCTCCTGGATCGCCCGCAGCACCGGCTCCCAAGCAGCCCGGCCCCGGCTAGAGACTCACTCCGGCACCGCGATCAATTAGCCCTTCCAAATAGCGAGGCAGTTCGCATATTGAAGGCAGCAGCGCCTCCGGCTTTGCGGCGCGTATGCGCTCGGCCGTAGGAAAAGGACCAAGAACGCCGATGGGCAGAACACCGGCACGGCGAGCCATCTCGATGTCTTCGGCAGTATCGCCCACATACACGCATTCTTGCGGTTTTGCACGGAGCCGTTCGAGCGCCAATTTCAATCCCGCCGGATGCGGCTTCTTCTTCGGCGCATCTTCGCTGCAAATGCAGGCCGAAAAATATTCCGCGAGCTTAAACTCACGCAATTGTCCGCGGACGCGCCGGCGATTTCCACTGGTGACGATGCCGAGCAGAAAATCGCGTTCGAGGGTTCTGACGATGTTGCGCGCGCCGGGAAGCAAAGGGGGACGCTCTTTGCCGTATGCGCGAGTCCACAGTTGATCTGCCTTGCCCCACTTGGAACGCGGCAGGCGAGCCGCGCGATAGACGCGATACCAGTTCGGAGAATAGTGCCGTGCAAGATCATCCAGATCCCAATCGATTTTCAGGGCGCGAAACATCGCAAGATACGCGCGGGAGTCGGCTGAATAGGAATTGAGGAGTGTGCCGTCCCAATCGAACACAACGGCGCGCACAGGAAGGCGAGTGCGTTTCATGGCGAACAAATCGTATCAGAGAAGCGAGTTAGCGTGCGCGATAGCGAGTGGGAAGCACGTCGTCGCGTTGCAGGGCGAAGTCGTCAAAGGTAGCGGCGTAGCCGCGCCAGCCTGGCATTTCCGTATCTTCCGCGCGGACGATGTGAGCCGCCGTGCACATTTGGACGCGGCCGTAGCCGAGCGGGCGGTCCACGAGAGCCACCTCAAGTTCGATCGCCGTGCCCAGCTCGAAATCGCGCGGCGCGAGGAAAAACACACCGCTCGAGCTGATATTCCGCGTGACGAGCGTGACGGGAATAGGCTCTTCCACGTCGCCCACACGAATCAGACGCAGCGGCAAAGAGAGGGCGGCACGAGGATTCCCGCGGCGCTCCTGAACCACGCCGATGGCGTGTGTCGGAACGCGCGTAAAACGTTGCGGTCCCGGCTTGATCGGAATTACGGTAGCGATTTGAGGCCGATATGCGACTTCACGCAGCGGCGATACTACGCCCCGCTGCCCTGTAAATTTCGGAGCAGCCCCCATGACCATGTCCCCCAAGACGCGCCTAGAATGGGCCCCAATTCAGTTTCGAATTGAACGAATATGCGCCCAACGAGACGAGGGGTCAATGCAGTGTCAAGTCTTGTGCCGTATGATGTAACACCAAGGGCGCGGCGCCCGGCACCCTTCTTTTGAGCGCTTTTTGAGGTATTTGAAGTTAGGTCTGCGGTGGATTCGAATGAATTTAGCGCGCAAGAAACGGATAGCTGCCTTAACCGGCTTACGGTATTTTGAAGCCGTAATAGAAGGCAACAGGTGAAACCAATGCTGCGGCACTCAACTCGATCACAAGAGCGCATCAACTATGGGGCGCGCGCGAGCCGCTGGCAGGCTGTGCAGACGCGCGACCGCGGAGCCGACGGAGTATTCGTTTATGCGGTGCGGTCAACGGGTATTTACTGCCGTCCTTCGTGCCCATCGCGGCGGCCTCGGCGCGAACACGTCGAGTTTTTTCCGCTTCCCGAAGCAGCGGAGCAGAAGGGTTTCCGTCCATGCCTGCGGTGCCGCCCACGGACGATCCAATTGCGCGACCCGAGAACGGAAGCCGTGGCCCGCGTGTGCCGGGAGATCGAGGTTCGCGTTCACGCCAGCTTGGATTCGGACGCCGGCGATGAACGTTTGACTCTCGCCGCCCTCAGCGTGACCGCGGGCATGAGCCCACATCAACTTGAGCGTGCATTTCGAAGTGTGATGGGTATAACGCCGCGGCAGTACGCCGATGCGCATCGCATGCGGCGGTTGAAATCTCGATTGAGAAAAGGAGACGATGTGACGACCGCACTTTACGAAGCAGGATTTGGCTCAAGCAGCCGGCTGTATGAACGCGCACCGTCGCAACTTGGAATGACGCCGGCTACATACCGCAAAGGAGGCGCCGGGATGCGCATCGCGTACACGATTGTCAGCTCTCCGCTAGGACGCTTGTTAGTGGGGGCGACCGAGCGCGGAATCAGCGCGCTTTATCTGGGCGAAACGGAATCGCATCTTGAGGCGGCGCTGAAAAAGGAGTATCCGCGCGCAGAAATTCTGCGAGACCGCAACGGCCTGGAAGGATGGGTGGGAAAAATCCTCGCACATTTGCGCGGCAGGGAACCGCAACTTGACCTGCCGACCGATGTGCAAGCCACCGCGTTCCAGCGGCGCGTTTGGGAAGAGTTGCGCCGGATTCCGTACGGCACAACGCGCACTTACAGCGAGGTAGCTCGTGCTATTGGACGCCCCCAGGCGATTCGCGCCGTCGCTCGCGCCTGTGCAACGAACCCCGTGTCCGTGGTTGTGCCTTGCCATCGCGTTGTACGCGAGGATGGCAATCTGGCCGGCTACCGCTGGGGTCTCAATCGGAAACAAGCTCTGATCGAGCATGAGTCCGCTGCGGCGAAGAACAAGAGGTAGCAAACGCGCAGCCTAGTGCTTGATTTGTACGGTGCCTTTCGGCCAGTGCGGCTTGAAACTCTTATCGGGAAGTCCGGGATTCTTCACTACCTTCGAATACCGCACCGTGAAGTAGTCGCCGGACCCCGTTTCGCTGAACTGCTGCTGGACGGGAAGCCAGGACGATTCATCGATCCAGATCTGGATCTTCGAAAATTGGTCGCGAACTTCGCTGGATTTAGGCGTTAATTCGAGTTCAACTGTCTTCTTATCATCCAGCGGGTTCTCCCCCACGAATGTGACGAGATAGTTTTTCTGAAGCTCCTTGCCCTGAGTACCGAAACCCAGCAGCAGAAACTGGTCCAGCAGCGCGCGGTTCTTCCCGAGATTGTATTCTTCCACGCGTTTCAGCCCTGGATTGTAGACGTATAGGGTGTCGCCCGTCCGGAGGATGGTTCGCGCGTCGGGAGCTTTCATATCCAGCAGCATCTTATCGCCGCGCACGAGAATGCTCCCGGTCTCGATCGAACGGTCATTCACCACCACAGTGACTTTTGTGCGCTCGATGTCTGCCGACAAGCTGTGAAAATCTTTCGCCGCCGCGTCCAGTTGGCCCAAAACAGCTGCTGTCGTCCAGACATGATTTTGCGAACCGGCGGATGCAATGAGGGCAGACATTGGCGCAATTACTAGGCAGACGGCAAGAACCGCTGCAAATCGTCCTCTGATCAAACGCTTATTCCCCCCGACGCAGTGACCTGAAGCAGAAACGCGGTCATGATAACACACAGAATATGACGTGCAGGGCGCTCGTAAGGTTACGGATTGCAAAGAAGGGCAATCGAGGTTCAGGGTTGTACGGTGACGTCGTAATACAGCACCGCGCCGTCATCGGCGCGCACGGGATCAATGCGCCGCACCTGAAAGGTGTGCCCCTTCAGGTCGTCAATCGCGCGGCCCAGGATATCGTGAGTCTCGCGTTCGAGTTCGGGAGTAGCCCTCGCGGTTCGCTTGTCCAGTGGCAAAATCTTTGCGTCGAGGCGGTAGGTATGGGTTTGATTGGTGGAATCTTCGGAAACGAGTGCGACTTCCGAGCTTGAAACCGCGGCCGACTGCGGCTGATCGTGGAACCAACTCCTCGGGGTGAGCAGCACGAACAGAACGATAACGACGACCATCAAATCGTAGGGCCACGTGCCACGGTCGTACGACCAGAAAATCGTGCGAACGAAACCCTGCCATAGCCCGCGCATTTCAGTGCGGAGCCGTTCCGTTCACCACGAGTCCGTCGCGCATATGCATTACGCGGGTTCCGTAAGCCGCCGCGTCGGGATTGTGCGTGATCATTACAATTGTCTGCCCAAGGTCCTTATTCAGTCCACGCAGCAGAGAAAGAACGCTCTCTGAAGTCTTCGTGTCCAGATTTCCAGTCGGCTCATCCGCAAGGACGATCTTGGGCTCGCTGATAATGGCTCGCGCGATCGCCACTCGCTGCTGCTCGCCTCCGGACAGTTCCGAAGGCTTGTGGTGGAGTCTTTCTTTGAGCCCCAGGAGGTTTGCGACAACATCGAAGCGATGGGGATCGAACCCGTTACCGTGGATGTGTTGCGCAAGGGCAATGTTGTGGTAAGCATCCAGGGTCGGCAGCAGATTGAACCGCTGGAACACAAAGCCCACTTTGTGGCGCCGCAACAGAGTGCGAGCCGCGTCGCTCATGGCCGCCAGATCGTTTCCGTCCAGCAGTACTCTGCCTCGGGTCGCTTGTGCAAGGCCGCCGATCAAGTGCAGGAAAGTTGATTTTCCGCAGCCGGAAGGCCCCATTATGGACACAAATTCACCCGGAAAGATCTCGACGTCTATGCCCTTAAGCGCTGGGACATCCAGTTTGCCCGTGCGGTAGACCATCCACAGATTTTCGGTCTTAAGTATCGGCTCCACACCGGCTCCCATATTTGCGAAAACCTGTTTAAGAGGTGGAAATATTCTAGTCGGCTTTGCTGTTTCTGCCTAGTACGGATGCGGGGCGCAGCGTGTGGCGACACCGCCATGGCCTGCGTGAGGAAGATTCTCGTGAGCCGCCCACTACTCGTAGGAGAGAGCTTCGACAGGATCTCTTCTGCTGGCAAGCCAAGCGGGATAGGACGCGCCCAGCAATCCTCCGACTGTGGCGATCAGGGCCGCGCGGAAGATCCATCCGGTTGTAATCAGGATCGTCATCGCCGGGAACATTCGGATAAAGGCCGACCGCAGCAGATAGCTCAGACCTACTCCGCTGACGATTCCCGCCACGCAGAGCAGAGCCGTTTCGCTGATGATGATCCTGATGATATAGCTCTTCGAGGCGCCGAGCGATTTCAAAACTCCTATCTCCCGTGTCCGCTCTATGATGGTCGTGTACATCGAGAGGAAAATCACCAGAAAGCCGATCGCCACGGCGATGCCGATCATGGTGTTGATGAACGCGCTGAGACCCGGCAGGTTCGACGACGTCATCAGCGAGATGAAATCTTTCAGCGGACGAATCTCATAACGCGGCAGCAGTTGGCGCACTTCGTCCATAACCGCAGGCGTATGGTCTGTACGGTCGCATTTGATGAAAAACACTGAAGCCTTGTCATGCGCGCCAGACATTTCCTGCAGCGTGGGCATCAGGACAAAAAGCCGCGCACCCTTTCCGTGTTCTACGATTCCTGCCACGTGAAAATCGTGCTCGAGAATGTGAAGTGTCTGGCCGACTTTGACCTTCTTCGCCCGGGAATACACGTCATCCACAAGTATGTCGTTGGCATCTCGAAGTTCCGTACCCGAATGAAGAACAAATCCTCCGGAAACCGAGCGAAAGCTTTCCGGATCGATACCGTAAACCACGTCCAGCCCGTTGACGGAATTAAACTGCACCAGTACGGGGGCGACCGCTTGAATGTAATCCAGTTGCTGCAGCTTATCGCCGATCGCAATCGGCATTGGAGCGCCGCTGAAGGCCATGAACACCGAGGCCGATGGAGGCTGCACCATGATGTCGGCGCCGACTCCCTCCGTGCGCTTCGCCGATTCCATCAGCAAGCCGCTGGTGAGGCCCACAACGAGAATCACGAGAGTGACTTCGACAGCCACGGCGATCACGGTGATAAACGTGCGAATGGGACGATGCAGCACATTGTGCACGATCATGTAGCCGATCACGGCTGCACCTCTTTCCCCTCTTCGCCCACGCGCACGAGTTCCGTTCCCGGGGGTTGCTGCAATTGGAAACGGTCGGCAGCGATTGCATCGTTCACGGTGAGCTTCTCGATTCCGATCTGAAGCTGATAGTCATTGGCCGGCTGGCTCAACGCGATTTGGCGCGGATAGCTTGCCGACCCGACCGGCTGCCACGCGCTGTACCGGACGTCTGACATCAATTTACCGACGGGGCCGAAGGTCTGCACGCGCGCGATACCGAGATTCGTGCGATCGAACCAGATTTTCAGCGCAATCTCCCAGTCCATTGAACCCGGCGAGTTCGCTCGAGTTGCGCTGTCGCTGCTCTGCCGGACAACCGTCAGAACATAAAAATGCGATGCCCCGTCACTCGCTTCCTCGAAAAGCACAGAGGTGCTATCGGGAATCGGCTTAAAAAACAGCGCATCAAGAATGTGTTGCGGTCTGAGATTCTCAATGGGTTTCGCGGACGGCCGCTCAAGTTTCGCTGAACCTACCAGAAACTTGTTCTTCGACGGAATGAAGATGCGGAAGGTCTCGCCGTCGCTGACCATATCGAAGATGTTTTTCCCGACCACCGGGGCTTGGCCTATCACGCGGATGCTTGCAGGCTCTTGAGCCAGAATGAATCCCTTCACTTCGTGATATTGCTCGATCACGCCACTGTAAGCCGAGCCCGCCGTCAGCTTCATTGTCACGGCAGCGTTCAACGAGTGTATCGCCTGGGCCTCGCGTTCATACTGAGCGATGAGTTGCTCTTTCGTGGCGGTTTGAAGCGGCGCGGGCGCCTGGCCCGGCTTCACCACTGTTTTCTGGCTCACCGAGCAGCCTGAAAGACCAGCCCCAACTGCCGCCGCCAGAACCCAGGTGAACGCACGCAAACTCAATCGATTCGCTCCAAGAGAGCAGGAAAGCCAATTTAACAGCCGGTTTCAGGGGTGTCAACGAAGCGTGACGGAGCGGAAGCATCCCGATTGCGGCAGCAAAGAGGGCTGCGACAGCTTGTCGGAAGGTTATTGCGCGTCCGTAACCTTGCCCTTCACGAACGTGACCTTCAGATCTTTATACACATAAATCTGTTTGGGGCCCAGGTTGATGATCTTTTCCGGCTGGCCGAGTATCCCGACGACATCATCGGGAGATTGGCCTATCTCAACCGTGGCCGGAGGGGCCGGGGGAGCCTGATCTGCGGTCGGCTGCTGCTGCTGATTCGCGTCGCCACCCTGTTGTTGGTTCCCCTTGTCATCCGATTTCGCGTCGTCGTCCGGCTGAACTTTCAGGACTTCGCCGACCATGCTCAACACCTGGTCCGGAGTGAGGTTCGAGCCCTTGGGATAAATGAATTTGAGAGTCGAATAATACCGGGTGTCCGAAATTGCGTCCGTGAAAAAAGTGAACAACACGCCGTCGCCCAGCACATCAATCTTCGTCACCCAGAACTTCTCTCCAGTAACGAAATTGCGGCCGGGAACGTTGTGGGGCGTGGGGTGTCCAATGAGGCTGCCAAATTTCTGAATTTGCTGGTGCGCTCCAAAGGCGCCCGACGAAAGCTGCCCATTATTGTAAGTATTCTGCGGCGGGATTTGCGTCGAGGTGGGGTACATCAGTAGCTTGTCTTTCTGCAGAATCACGACGGAGCCTGCCGTGACGATGTCCGACTTGTCGTCAGTGGTCTTTGTGATCTTATACGTCCCTTCCAGCTTCTGTTGGAGCCCTGTCGCCTGGCCTGAGCTGCGAGGGCTCGTTCCCAGAAATGAAAACAGAATTCCTGCGGCAACACTCGACCTAAGAATTGCTTGGCGCAAAAACATTGGCACTCCTATTAGAGAAGAAATTATTTCGTGTCGCGGGAGGAACCCCATTCCATCGAACGCGGTAACTATAGGTAAGCCAACTAATCATGTCAATCATGCAGGCAACAGAATTATCTTGAATCAAAAGGAAGCGCCAGAAGCCATAGACTCCTGGCGCTTCCTTTTTCATCAGTTAAGCACGTTAGTCGTCGCCTTGTTCCTTGTCGGCCGCGGCAGTCGAAACTTCCTTTTCCGCTGCGTCAGCGTCCTGTTGCTGTTTGGCCAAGTCCGCGGAAGCTGTCAGATCAGGCTCTGCCGTGCCTTCGGGAACCGCGCGGCGCTGGGCAGAAGGACCCTTGGGCATTCCGTTCTTGCCTTGGTTGTCAGCCAGTTTCCCCAGACCGTCGTCGATCTTCTGGTGGAAATCGTTGTGCATGTCCTGCAAGTCCTGAACGGCAACCGCGACTTGCGAACCCGAGTGACAATCGCCCTTCTGGCTGGCGCTGACCAGGACCTTCACGTTTTGATCCTTATCCGGAGTGTCGTCGATCCGCGTCAAAATGGTTCCCGGAGAGAGCGAGCATTCCGTGCCATCGTCGGTAGGCTCGCTCAAAGCGGTTGCCACGATGAAGGTGCGAGTATTCGGATCAAGAGCTGCCGGAACCTGTTCTGCGTTGGCTGCCGGGGCTGCTGCCTGAGCGCTGGTGTTTGAACTTGTTGTTGCGGCGGCCTTTTCCGCTTCCAGTTGTGCCTTCACTTCATCGGCGATCGCCTGCTTGATTTCCGGAGTGAGGACGACGTTGTTGCTGGCCGCTGCTCCGCCACCGCCGCCCGATCCGGCGTCTGCATCCGCGTCGCCACCTGTGTAGCCTGGCACGTTAGCTGCCGTAGCCGCATTTGCCTGTGCTTCGGCTTGCGCTTCATATGCCAGCCGCAGGTTTTCCGCTACGAGGTAATCGGTAAGCCAAAATGCCGCGCTCGGGTAGACCGGATACGGGTTGAAATAGTAGGCATTGAACCCATACCACGGCGATCCGCCCCATCCCCATCCCCAAGCGACCGGCGCGGCCCATGGATTGTAGGCCCACCCATAAAAGCCCGCGCCGTAGTAGAAACCGGGCTGGTAACCGTAGTAAGCGTAGCCGCCATAGTAATAGGAACCGTAAACGCGCGCGTAGCTACGACCGCCATAGACGTAGGTACGGCTAACGTAAGATCGTCCACCGCGGCTAAACGAGCGTTCTGAGTAGCCGCGGCCGTGGCCCGTGCTTACCAGGCGTGAACCGTCCGCGCGTCTTGACTCGACCACGCGGCCTCCACGCGCCGAATGATTAATATTCATTCCATGTGCGTGAATCGAGCTAACCCCGCCACGAGAGTTAAACTTCGCGGTTGTCCCGCTCTTTGTGCTCAGGCTGGTCGTCTTGCCAGACTTGTTGACTTCCTTCGTGTTTCCGTTGGCGGTCTTGACCGTTCGCGATCCACTCGCACTCTTGCTGGCACTTGCGTTGGCTCCCGCTTTGCCGGTAGTCGACGTCCCTGCCTTGCCAGCGGTAGTCGACGTCCCTGCCTTGCCAGCGGTAGTCGACGTCCCTGCCTTGCCAGCGGTAGTCGACGCACCTGCCTTGCCAGCGGTAGTCGACGTCCCTGCCTTGCCAGCGGTAGTCGACGTCCCTGCCTTGCCAGCGGTGGTCGACGCGCCTGCCTTGCCAGCGGTGGTCGACGCACCTGCCTTGCCAGCGGTGGTCGACGCACCTGCCTTGCCAGCGGTGGTCGACGCACCTGCCTTGCCAGCGGTGGTCGACGCACCTGCTTTGCCAGCGGTAGTCGACGCGCCTGCCTTGCCGGCGGTGGTCGTCGTGCCGGCGCGACTGGTGGTAGTGGCGCCCGTATGGCTCGTCGTGGTCGCACCGCCAGCGTGGCTCGTGGTCGTCGTGCCCGTATGACTTGTGGTCGTCGCTCCGTGACTCGCGGTTGTGGCACCGGCATGGCTCGTGGTCGTGGCGCCGTGGCTCGCGGTTGAGGCGCCGCCGGCGTGTTGCGCCGGTGCGGCGTGCTGTGCGGGAGCCGCATGCTGAGCTGGGGCAGCCTTAGGTGCGGGTGCGCTGGATTTGTTCTTCTGCGCGAAGACAATTCCTGGAACAAATAGTAGGACCAAAAACAGCACCAGCCACTTTGCAGTCGCAGTGCCATGCCTCCGTACTGAATTCATAGCAGCCTCCTGTTTAGGCGCAAACGTGTCTTCGTTTTGAAGAAGCAGAGCAGCCCCCACCACACGAGCACAAACGAAGCGAGCCCCAGGGCTTCGAGCAATCTCCGTTCAGCATCCAGAACGCGAACGAGCGAGGACCCAGCAAGGAAGAACGAATATATTCCCGTCGTCGTGTCTTGTCAATTTGAAACGATATTCCCGGGTGTGATACTGGAACCCCGCTCTCCGCATATCGCCCTCGTTCCACGGATTGAGGTCGTCCCGAAAGTCGGTCGCGAGAAAATGAATCAATCGGCGTCGAGCGGCGCATCCGAAGCTACTTCCCGCGATCCGCCGAGCGAAACGAGCAAGCGTCGCAATTTCGCGCGGTCTTCGAGCGCCATCGCAACCATCTCAAATCCCGCCTGATGCGAACGCACGAATCGCACAACTGCCTGCATGCTGATTGAACGCAGGCCGGAAGGAATTTTCACTGTCGCTTCGGTTCCGACCGGAATCCGAATGTCCCCGGTCAGTAGCCCTCCTTCCAGGCTCAGCACGCTGATCGACGACGAGTATTTCCCCCGCGCGGAGGTGATTACCGCGGGCACATTTCTGGGCAGCCGGATCCGCTGGTAGCGGCGATGACGCACAAAATCGCGCTCCGGTATCGGATCGAGCGGCGCCAGAGCCATGACCTTCTGATCCAGCCCCGACCGTTGAAGGAACGCTTGCATCCATGCGGGATCGAGTTTCATCAGAGCCTGCGCCGCGGCGGTCCGAATTTCTTCTGGATATGCCCAGCCAAAAGTTTTCCGCGATTCCACGAAGCGGCGGAGATGTCCGGCCGCAGCGGGAGCCCGCATGCGGCCCAGAGCCTCAATCGCTTTGACCCGCAGGTAGTCCGAAGCCTGCTGTAGAATTTCGCCCTCCGCGAGGCGCAAGAGCTTCGAAGCCGTGTCCGGATCGCCGCACATCCCAATCTCGTCGAGCGCCAGGGGCAAGATCATGGGATCGATGATCTCGAGCGAATCCGCCAGCAGCTTGCCGCGCTCGGGAGCGCCTGCAATCGAAAGTTGCCGGACGGTTGCGTCGTGAAAACTTCGCTGTGCCCCCTGCAATCTCGCCGGAAGAAGATCTTCGAGGGCTACGGGATCCATCCTGCTCAGCAGTCCGACCACGCTAGCGGCCTTCGCGGGCGGCTCTGTCTTCAGAGTCTCTTTCAGATGCCGCGCGCAGGGCGGACCGACTTCCTTGGCCAACTCGACTACACTTTCCCGCTCGCTCTTGCGCGCTGAACGCGCCAATCGCACCGCGAGATGCTCCGCCGCAACGCCTGGGACGCGCATCAGCACGCCCACAAATCCTTCTGGCAGCGCTTCCGCCGCCAGGGCTTCCTCGATGAATTCTGGAATGCGATTCTCGACGCCGATTCGCGGACGCAGGCTCGCCACCCAGCTTGGCCGTTGCTCCTCGAGATCAGCAAGCGAATCGAGCGCCTGTTGCATCGCGCGATAGTAACGCCGGCAAGCCGACTCCTGGCTGAGCCGCACGAACGCAGCGCTTAGGAGCGTTTGGAGTTCGGGATCCTTCTCTTCCGCCATCTGCTGGCCGATTTGGACCAGCGCGTCTTGCAGCCTTTGACTGGCCGCCTTGCTGTACAGCTCGGCAAGCTGGCTCAGTCCGATCGCGGCTTTCTTGCGCGCTTCGGAATCTTTGTTTCGCACGCATGTGGCGTATTGCAGCAGGATGTCTCCGGCCGCTTCTGATTCGCCTCGCCCGAGCAGTTCCTCCACGTACTGTTGGACATTGCGCGGCGGAATGCACCACGCTTCCGCCGACATCAGCACATGCTTCTTGCCAGACTCCGGCACCGCGGCCCAAAACTGACGGTCAAGGATATCGGCGTGGGATTCCACCGTTACTCCGGCGCTCGCTAGCTTGTCCTCCCGCGATTTCAGCAGCTTTCGCAGCGTCTCCAGCTCGTGCCCCATGCGATCCAACATTTGCCGTACCGCGTTGACCTTTACTTCGCCACGCTGGTATCGCTCGATTGCAAAACGGATCGCGAGGTCTTCCGCCAGCCGCAGCAGCATCGTCTCGTCTACTTGCGCCGAAGGTGTTGTGGCTGCCACCCCAGCCAGCGCCTGCCGGAGCGTCACTTGTGCGTTCTGCGGCAACGCTGAGAGCTTTCTTTGCCAGGAAGTCGCGTCTAATTGCGGGCTCTTGTCGTGTGCCGCCTCGCCGAATTGCACCAGCAAGCGCAACAGGCTCTGCATTTCCGCTTCATTCAGCGGAGGAAGTTCGCCAGAGCCTCCTCCCGAACCTCCAAGCCCAAAGCCACCGCCGCCGCCGGTTCCGCTACCGCCTATCCCTGTCCCCGTTCCTGTTCCGATGCCGGTGCCGCCTCCACTCCCGGGTCCAGTCCCCATCCCCGCGCCGCCTGAACCGCCATGCGAACCTTCCGCTGCCGCGATGAGTTGAATCATCTTCTCGGGGCTACGAAACCAATCTTGAATGAGGTTGGCATCGGCGCCGAGCGTCTTAACGGTGAGCTGTGCGGCCACGCGCGCGTCGGAATACGATGCGTCCTCTGCCACGAACCGAATCTCATTTAGCCGAATCCCGCGCGTCCCGCCTTGTCCCAGATTCGCGTCCAGCCGCTCAGACAACCCCGCGCCTTTAGGACCGGTTTCCATGAATGCGCGCACCAAGTGTTCAAACTCATCGCGTGTGGCGCTTCGGCTAAAGCCGATGCTGGCGACACCCGCCGTGGTCAACATATCGGCAAAGCTGCGCTCGGCTGGAGTGGACTCGAGGGGAACACCGTCCAGAAGAAGCTGCGAGCCGGACGCCCCTAGCAGCAAGCCTCCGTCTCCAGCGGCTCCTACCGCCGCCATTAACTCACTCCAGGTAGACTCAAACTGGTTGACCGAGCGCGTATGCTCTAAACCGTAGAGCCGCGCGAACTTAAGGAGCACATTGAGGCTCCGGACAAACGCCCGGGCATTGGGGATGATGGACTCGCTTGCCACTGTCAACTCGCTTGGAGGGGGCGACATCGTTCTTACTCAAAAAGTGTACTAGAACGACTGGCGGGCGAAAATGGTACGTAAGTACCTGGTTCCAGATGTAGAACAGGGTCAAAAGCCTCAGGCTGGCAAGCGAACTTCGACGTCCAGGCCTTCCAGCGCGGGTCGGACGCGGCGGATAACCTCGCTTGCCCACAACTTGAGTGAGAGCAGAACGAGCGAGCCATCGTGGAATCCACAAACGGCACAGAAGAAATAATTGGGGAAAGACTTATGGTACGCATCTACGCCACGCCGAGCCAAATCGCCTTCAAGAGCTTCGTCTCTTGTGGCGACAGCCCCTCCAGCGCGTGCTCCAAAAGTCTCTCCCTGGAAGCGGTCCAGGAGCGATTCGAGCGACTCTGGTTCCGGAGCAGGAATCACGATGGAACGCTGGTTTGCTTCCCGGTAGGCGATTCGATGACGCTGGCAATAATCGCGCAACCGGTCCAGGTGGCTGAAGAAATCGAGTGACCAGATCTCGTTCCCCGCCGTCGCCCTCAGCACGCGGCTCCAGATTCTCGCCGCATCTTTTCCGCGAACCGGTTCGCGGTTTTCATCGGCCTCCGTGAGCTCCAGACCAACCGCACGCACATCCTCTCCCAAATCCAGCGGTTCCACGTCCAGGAGATACACCTATTCCTCCTCCGCTGCTGGGGACGAGAATTTCCTCTGGAAATCCGGCGACTGCTTGCGCACTTCGAGCCAGTCAAAGAAAGCGTCAGGCGTCTCGAGCCAGATCGCAAACCAGTGCGCCACTTCTTCCTTTTCAGCGCGCTTCTCCGCGTCCACTTTGTGATTTCGCGAAATCATCTCGGCGCGGCGGCGCCCGAGGCGCGCCACTTCACGCACCCGTTCAGCCGCGGCGCTTTCTTTCTCAGCGGTAAACTTTCGCAGCAACTCATCAAGCCGCACGAGGCACATCTCCGCTTCGTCGAACGTCGAGAAATGCAGCAGATCCTGAAACTCCTCTTCGTAGCGGCCTTCCGTATCGGAACGCGTGGACCACACCACGCGCATTCCCGCTTCTTCCAGCACGGTCATGATGTAGTCCGCGGATGTCTTTCCCTGTCCACCCAGCTGCGCGACGAGCTGCCGGCGGATCTGTTCGATTTCCGCGGGTGTGTAGCGTGGTTTCCCGAGTCCCCGCGCCACTTCCAGGATCAGCGCCTTCTTCGTGGGAGATCCGTCTTCGGAATGCGCGTGGGTGCGGTTGGGGCTCAAGACGGTCTCCGGTGTGCGTCGCCTGCCATAATGTGGCGATAGCGTGCGACATTGTGATTGTGCTCGGCGAGCGTCTTGCTAAAAAAATGTCCACCCTCATCGTTCGCGACGAAGTACAGGAAGTCTGTCGGCGTGGGCTCCAGCGCCCCGCGCAGCGATGCCTCGCCGGGATTTGCGATTGGTCCCGGCGGCAGTCCGCGATGCTCGTATGTATTGTAGGGGGAATCCACCTTCAAATCCTTCGGCTGGACGTTCTTCTCGGGGCGTCCCGCGAGCTCGAGCGCGTACTGCACGGTCGGATCGCACTGCATCGCAAGTCCGAGCCTCAAACGATTGTAGAACACTCCGGCGACCAGCGGGCGTTCTTCCGGGTTTGGCGTCTCCCGTTCCACCAGCGACGCCAGCGTGACGATTTCCTCAAGCGTCAAACCCTGCGGAAACCGCTGCGATCTGGAAGGATCGAGCGTTCCCCACACCGACTGGAAACGCCGCACCATCGTGTCCGCAATCTGGGAGCACGTCGTATGGCGTGTGAATTGATAAGTCGAAGGGAACAAGAATCCCTCGAGGCTCTGCGCTTGCGGCGCGATATCGGCAATTGCGGATGCGTCGCGCGCCACAAGCAGAAACTCGTCCCGCTGGCAAATTCCCTGATGGTCGAGTTCGTTCGCAATGTCGAACATCGTCCAGCCTTCCGGTATCTGCACGACGTGAACGAATATCTCTCCCTTCGCAATTTTCCAGAATACCTGGCGGGAATTCATCTGGTGGTCGATCAAGTACTCACCCGCTTGCAGGGGCTTCCGGAAATGCCACGCGCTCAGCAGCGCAAAGGCCACGCGGTTGCGGATCACGTCGTTCTGCGCCAGGATTCCGGCAACGCCCCAACGCGAGGTTCCGCGCGGAATATCCACAAAAAGCTTCTCCGACCGCTTTCCGCGGTAGGGCTTCCCGATCTGCACATCGAGCCACCCGGCTGCCGCCCCCATGGCGGCGATGATCAGTAGTGTTAGCAGGCCAAGTCGCCGCATGATGGACTAGCTGCTCCCCGCGTGCTTTTCGCGTCTTTGCTCGAGGTAGTCGCGCAACAGGACCGCGGCGGCAACGTCATCCACCGCGACGCCCTTCCGCCGGGACGCCGGTTTCGTCTCGGCAACGATCCGTCGAGCTTCCCAGCTCGACAGCCGCTCGTCCATGAGTTCCGTTTCGATTCCCAGCTCCTTCTCAACCCGCGCCGCAAATCGCGCCGCCTCTTGCGCCATGGGACCAGCCTCGCCTGTGATATGCACGGGATACCCTACCAGAATGTGTCCTACTCGGTATTCCCGGCACACGTCGCGGAGGCGCCGGAGGTCCTCCCGGCGGTTGCGACGCTCGAGCGTCGCATGCGGCTGCGCGGTGAGTCTCAGATCGTCCGACAGCGCAAGCCCGATCCTCTTCCGGCCGTAGTCAATCGCGAGAATACGCGAACGTCCCCCGTGTACGGCCTTTCCGGCAGGGATTTCCCGGGTGTTGGAACGAGCAACGGTTGCCATCTTCGTTGCATTATACGCGACGCATGCCGCTTTCTGACAAGACAGCGGCTCTGCCAGGGTCACCCCTTGACGCCACACGAACGAGGGCGTAGTTTCGGCGTGTTTTATTCCATTCCGGGGCAGGAGATGAAACCCATGCCGCGTCGCGCCTTTCCGCTTCTGGCCGCTGTGATTGCCACACTCGTTCCTTCCGTCTGGATGCACGCCGACCCGGATCCACAGGAATTCAATGTCAAAGAACACTACACGAAATATGAATACCGGATCCCCATGCGCGATGGGAAGCGGCTCTTCACGTCTGTGTACGTCCCCAAGGACAACTCTCGCACCTATCCGTTCCTCATGGATCGCACGCCTTACAGCGTTGGCCCCTATGGCGTGGACCAGTACAAAAAATCCATCGGCCCCTCGGATGAATTCCAGAAGGCCGGTTACATCGTCGTCTATCAGGACGTGCGCGGCCGGTACATGTCCGAAGGCGCCTTTATCGAAATGCATCCGCACATCGACAACAAGAAATCGATCAGCGACGTGGACGACAGCAGCGACACCTACGACACGATCGAATGGCTGCTGAAGAATGTGCCCAACAACAACGGCCGAGTGGGAATCTGGGGCATCTCGTATCCCGGTTTCTATACCTCGGCAAGCATCATTGATTCGCATCCGGCGCTCAAGGCCGCCTCCCCCGAAGCGCCCATGACGGATTTGTTCATGGGCGACGACGCCTATCACGGCGGCGCGTTCATGCTGGCTGCGAATTTCAGCTTTTACACTTTTTTCCGGCCGCAACCCGTTCCGGTGCTGCCGCCCAAGAATTTCCGTTTCGGATTCGATTACGGCATGCCCGACGGCTACGTCTTTTTCCTGAAGGTCGGCTCTCTCTCGAATATGGACGCGCTCTATTTCAAGGACCCCAATCCCTTGTGGGACGACCAGATGAGTCACGACACATACGACGACTACTGGAAAGCGCGCAACCTCGCGCCGCATTTGAAAAACATCCGTTGCGCGGTGCTGACTGTGGGCGGATGGTTCGACGCGGAAGATCTCGAAGGTCCTTTCAAGGTGTATGACTCGATCAAGCGCAACAATCCCGGGATTTTCAATGGCTTGGTCGAAGGGCCGTGGGTGCATGGCGGCTGGGCGCGCTATGACGGCAGCCATCTCGGCAGCGTGAGCTTTGCGTCGAACACGGGGAAGTTTTTCCGCGGCCAGATTCTGTTTCCATTTTTCGAACAGTATTTGAAGGGGGCCGGCGACGCCAAACTGCCCGAAGCGTATGCCTTCGAGACGGGAACGAACATCTGGCGGCAGTACGCTGAATGGCCGCCCAAGAAGGCGCAAGCCAAATCGCTGTATTTTCACGAAAACGGCGGATTGTCGTTCGATCCGCCGAGCGCCGCCGCCGATGCCTTCGACGAATACGTGAGCGATCCCAACCAGCCAGTGCCGTACGTGAGCTATCCGGCGACCTCCGTGCCGCAGGAATACATGGTGGCCGATCAGCGATTTGCGGCCACGCGTCCCGACGTTTTGGTGTACCAGACCGAGCCGCTCGATGAAGACGTCACCATCGCGGGGCCGGTTTCGCCGCGCCTATTCGTCTCCACCTCGGGCACAGACTCCGATTGGGACGTGAAACTGATTGATGTCTATCCGTCGGATTATCCCGAGGCATCTCCCGCGAATCCGAACGAAGCTCCGCCCGCGGATGTCCCGCCGCCCCACATCACTTTGGCCGGTTATCAGCAATTAATCCGCGGCGAGCCGATGCGCGGAAAATTCCGCAAGAGTTTTGAGAAGCCCGAGCCGTTTACGCCCGGAAAAGTGGAGGAGGTCGCTTTCACGATGCCCGACGTAAATCACACCTTCCGTCGCGGCCACCGCATCATGGTGCAGGTGCAAAGCTCGTGGTTCCCGCTGACGGACCGGAATCCGCAAACGTTCGTGAACATTCCCGATGCCAAGCCCTCGGATTTTCGCAAGGCCACCGAGCGCGTCTATCGCGCCAAGGCACAGCCGTCCAGCGTCGCCGTGCAGGTTTTGCCCTGACGTTCGACTGGGGCGCTAATCGGACAACTCCTACTCACTTATCAACACCCTATCCGCCACTCGCTCTCGTCCCACCTGGGGGTGGCTCGAAAGGTCGCGTCAACCGCATTCAATTGGATGTTCGGTCTCGCTGACGACGCGTCCCACAATCGGACGGCAGCGCGCCATTGGGAGAAAGGCAGGCGTGCTAAGTGGTGCGCCGGCAATTGCCTAGAGGGCTCCTTAGATGGGCGGAGACATGCTCTAAGTCGTAACACGTACCTGGAGGGGCGCGGATGACCTCATTCTGGCAAGACGTGCGGTATAGCCTGCGTGTGATTGCGAAGGCACCGGGGTTTGCGGCCCTCGCCATCCTGACGCTTGCACTGGGGATCGGCGCGAACACCACGATTTTCAGTTGGATCAATGCGTCATTGCTGAATCCAATTCCCGGACTTGCCAGCCCGAGCGAGGTTGTGTCGCTGACGCAGGGAAAGCCCGGGGACAACCCCTTGGGTTTTTCATATCCTGATCTCGAAGCCATACGCGACGGGCAACAGAGCTTTACGGGCATCGCGGCGTGCATGTTCGCTCCCATGAGCCTGACGGGCAAAGGTAAACCGGAGCGCCTCTGGGGCATGGTGGCATCCGCGAACTATTTTGATGTGCTGGGCGTGCAGCCGATCCTGGGGCGCGGCTTTCTGCCCTCGGAGGACGAGAAGCCGGGAGGCGTGCCCGTGGCGGTGATCAGTTACCGGCTGTGGCAAACGCATTTCGGTGAGAATCCGAACGTCGTGGGCCAGCAAATTGAAATCAACCAAAACCCATACACGATTGTGGGCGTAACGCCGCCGGCGTTTCAGGGCAGCGTAACGGGGCTGCGAATGGAGATATGGATTCCGATCATGATGGAAGGGCAATTGATGCCGGGGGGCGACCTGCTTCATGACCATCACAATTTCTGGCTGTTTGCGTATGGGCGGTTGAAACCGGGCGTCGTGCTGGAGCAGGCCCAGGGGGAAATGACGGTTCTGTTGAAGCGGGAGGTAAAGAATTATCCCGAGGAGCACAAAGGGCACGACATGGTGACGGTGTACCCGCTGTGGCGTAACCCATTTAGCTTTAATTATTTTTTCTCGACCCTGCTGCCGATGCTGATGGCCATCGCGGGCCTGGTGCTGCTGCTGGCATGCGCGAACGTGGCCAATCTGATGCTGGTTCGGTCGGTGGGGCGGCGGCGTGAAATCGCCATTCGCATGTCGCTGGGTGCGAGCCGATGGCGGCTGGTGCGGCAACTGCTGGTGGAAAGCCTGATGCTGGCGCTGGCCGGAGGCGCGATTGCGATGCTGATCACGCTCTGGACCGCCGGAACATTGATGAAATTCCTGCCGGCGATCGATTTCCCATTCTCTCTCATCGTCCGGGCGGACCGCACGGTGCTGCTGGCGACGCTGGTGATCTCGGTGCTCACAGGTGCGATTTTCGGAATTTTGCCTGCACTGCGTGCATCGAGCATCGCGCCGATCGCGGTGTTGAAAGAGGACACGGGGAGCGCGTCGGGCGGACTGCGGAAGGCGCGACTCGCGAGCGGGCTGGTAGTGGCGCAAATTTCCCTCTCGCTGTTGCTGCTGGTCTGCGCGGGATTGTTCATTCGTAGCGTCATGCGCGCCCAGCAAATCAATCCGGGGTTCAATGCACATAACGTGCTGATCGCTTCCTACGATCTGTTTACCGCGGGATATTCGGACGAGAAGGGCACGGAATTCGATCGCCAGCTCGTGGCGAAACTGGAAGCGCTGCCGGGCATACAGTCGGTGGCCCTGTCGAGCCGCCTGCCGCTTTTGCTTTCCCCAGACTCGACCAGTGTGAAGCCCGAAGGCTACGTGTCGCAGGCCAACGAATCGATGGAGACGTCGATGGCCATCATCACGCCGAATTATTTCCGGACCATGCAGATTCCGATTGTGAAGGGGCGCGACTTCACACCGCAGGACACGAAAAGTTCGCAACGCGTGGTAATCGTCAACGAAGCATTCGTGAATCGCTACTGGCCGCATCAGGAAGCGCTCGGCAAGCAACTCAACTCCGGCTTGACGCACGAGTGGTTCACAGTGGTCGGCGTGGCGCGGCAAAGCAAAGTGGGCACGCTGATTGAAAAACCAACGCCATTCGTGTATTGGCCGCTCTCCCAGGTTTACCAGGCCTCTATGATTATCCATGCGCGGGTGGCGGGAGACCCGTTGACCTTCGGCAAGACGGTCGAGAAAACGATCCATGAACTGAATGCCGGTCTGGTCGTCTTCGATGTGAACTCGCTCGAAGTGAGCGAGCAAACTAACAGTTTCCCCCAGCGCATTGCGGGAACCTTTGTGGGCGCATTCGGGCTGCTCGCGCTGGTACTTGCCGCAGTCGGAATTTACGGCGTCACGGCCTACACCACGCGGCAGCGCACGCATGAAATCGGTATCCGCATGGCGCTGGGTGCGAGCAAAGACGACATTCTGCGGCTGGTAATCGGCCATGGGTTTCGGTTGACGTTCCTCGGGGTGGGTCTGGGCCTGGCAGCATCGTTCGCACTGACGCGCTTTCTAGCTAGTTTGCTCCTCGGCGTAACCAGCACCGATGCGCTGACTTTTTCGAGCGTGACGATCTTGCTCTGTGCCGTGACGCTCCTCGCCTGCTTCATCCCCGCGCGCCGCGCCATGCGCCTGGACCCCATGGTCGCGCTGCGCTACGAATGATAGACAGGGGAGCATTCAACCCCTGTTTATCACCACGTAGTCGGCTAGTTCTCCATAAACGCGTTTGCCGGATAAGTGTTTTTGAGCGCAAAGCGAGGAATGGTGGGGCTGGGGAGAGTCGAACTCCCGACACGCAGTTTAGGAAACTGCTGCTCTATCCATCTGAGCTACAGCCCCAAGCGAAGGAAATTATAACAGCGTCCTTGCCGTTGCGAGACAGGGATCCTCGACGGTGCGGGCCCTAACCCCTGACTCCAAAGCCGCCGGTGGCGGGATCGGCCGGCCCTTCGACTCCGCTCAGGACGAGCGAGACGCCGGCGCTACGTGAGCGTCAACTGCCGCCGAACACCTGGGAATGAAACTCGAGCGAGGCGGGGAGGTGATCGGCAAAATAGATCCAGTTGTGACCGCCGGGATAGATGTGGAATTCGTGGGGAATGTGACGCGCGGTGAGTTCCTTGTGAAGGGCATCAGCGCCGGCGTTGAAGCCGTAGTCGTCCTCGGAGCCGCAGTCAAAATAGATCTTCAGGCCTGCGAGATTCGCGGTGCGAGCCAGCACGAGCGGGTTGTTGCGGTCCCAGAATGCGCGATCGATCGGCGAGCCAAAAACGCTGCCAAGAATATGCAGCCGGGGGATCGATGGAGCATCGCCGGCCGAAACTTCAGGAAGCCGCTCGATAAGAGCGGCGCTGTGCGCGCTGACGGATCCAAACAGCTCCGGATGGCGAAACGCCAGATGCAGCGCGCCGTAGCCGCCCATGGAAATCCCTCCGATGGCGCGGGATGCGCGGCCCGGACGCGTGCGGTAGCGGCGCTCGATGTACGGCATCAGCTCCTGGAGGAAGAAATCCTCGTAGCGAACGCGACCGTCGCGCGAATTTATGTAGAACGAGGAGTCCGCGGCCGGCGTGACGATCAAGCACTCGCCGATCTGGTGCTGCTCCCAGAGGTCCAGCACAAGGTTCAAACCGCCGGAGGCGGCGAGCATTTGTTCGTTTTCGCCGATGCCGTGGAGAAAGTAGAGGATGGGATAGCGGCGCGCAGTTTCACTATCGTAGCTCGGTGGCAGGATGATGCAGTAGGCGACGCGATGGCCAAGAATCCTGCTCGCGAGCGAAAGGCATTCGGCGCGGCCGGTGGCCGAGGCCGCGGACGCGGAAGCCGCGAACGCGAAGAGAAGCAGAGCGGCGATGCCGGCGCGCCGGATGAATTCATTCATACCGCAGTGCCTCGACGGGGTTAAGGCGCGCGGCGCGCGACGCGGGATAGAGCCCCGCAGCCAGGCTCACAATGACCGCAAACGCAATTGCTCCCCCCACCAGCCACCACGGCTGGGAGAAAACGTGCGCCGGCGGCAGATTCTGCTGCTGCAAGTAGACGTTCGTGCCCCACGTGACCGCCTGTCCGATCACCCAGCCGAGGCCGACGCCCAGCACTCCTCCGAACAAGCCCATAACGCCTGCTTCGACGAAGAAGAGCTGCTTGACGTCCCGGTCGGCCGCGCCCAAAGCCTTCAATATTCCGATTTCGCGGCGGCGCTCGAGAATCGCCATCACGAGCGTGTTGACGATGCCGAGCGTCGCGACGGCGAGCGCCAGGCTGCCAAAAATCGCGAGCAGCAAATCGAAGACGGCGAAAAACATGCGGAGATTGCGCGTGGCGTCCAGCAGCGAGAACGTGGAGAAGCCCATGTTCTTGATCGCGGTTTCAATCGCTTCCACCTGCGCGGGCTTCTGCGCGCGCACGGTGAGACTCGAATAGGAAGGTTTCGCGCCTGTTCCGCGAACCACGTCGCTCAGGTCGTTTACCTGCGCCGCGCGCAATGATTCGGCCACGCTGAGCGGTATCAGCAAGCGTCCGCTGCCAAAGCCGCCGAATCCGCCGGCCGGTTCCGTTTCGACGATCCCAACGATGCGGAGCTTCTTCTCCTGTGGGACGATGGAGAAGCCGGAACCTTCATTACCGTTGTTGTCGCCGCCGGCGGGGTCCGCCGCGCCAGTTGGCGCGGCGAGCGCCTGGCGCTCGGCGTAACGCAGCACGAGTTCTTTTCCGAGCAAAGTTGCGGGCTGGGTGGACAATTCCTTCGCAAATTCGATTTGCAGGATTGCCTCATCGGCGCTGGCCGAAGAAAAGAAGCTTCCCTGCATCCCTTCGAACGCGCCGCCGCCGGAGGCCGATGCAGGCACGCCCGCGACAGTGGTCGAATACGAGTTGCCCGCATAGCGAACTTCGGTAAGGAAGCGGACTTGCGGAAACACCTCGGCCACGTTTGGAAGCTTCTCCATCTCGCCGCGGGCCGACTCGTCGAGAGGGCGCGCTTCCGGAACGGGCGTCGAGTTCCGCGGCGATGGCCGTCCGAAACCACGGAGCTTCATGCGCGGCATCACGAGGACCGTATCGAACAAGCCGGAACCGGAGAGCTTCTTCGACGCAAGCTCCTGCAGACCCACGCCGAGCGAAAGCATGGCTACAAGCGACGCGATACCGACTGCGATACCCAGCGTCGTGAGCGAGTTTCGCAGAATTGCTTCGCGCAAATTGCGCACGGCCAGCTCACCGAGATCAGCGGCCTTCATCGCAGCACTCCGTCGCTCACGAGTTTGCCGTCCGCGACGGCTGCGATCCGCGTGGCGAAGCGCTCGGCGAGAGGGCGCTCGTGCGTCACCATCACAATCGTCATGCCTAGGGACTGCTGAATTTCGCGCAGCAGATACATGATTCCCTCACCGGTGGCGCTGTCGAGATTGCCGGTGGGCTCGTCCGCGAAGAGAAGCGCCGGACGATTCACGAGCGCCCGGGCGAGCGCGGCGCGCTGCTGCTCGCCACCGGAAAGTTCGCTGGGGCGGTGTGCGAGGCGTTTTTCCAGATGGACGCGCCCGAGAGCTTCGCGAACTCGCCCCGCGCGCTCCGCGCGATCGACTTCGGCCAGGCGCAGCGGCAGCTCGACGTTTTCTTCGAGCGTCATCCGCGGAAGCAGATTGAAGGACTGAAAGACCATCCCCACGGTTTCCCGCCGGTATCGCGCCAGCTCCGTTGGCGCCAGTTCGCGCAGATTGCGGCCGCCCGCGAAAATGTCGCCGGAAGTGGGACGGTCAAGACCGGCCATAAGGTTCAGCAGCGTCGATTTCCCTGAACCGGAACTGCCGAGCAACGCCAGGAATTCGCCTGCGCGGATTTCGAGCGTGATGTCGTCGAGAGCGCGGATGAGAGCGGCGCCCATTTGATAGTGCCGCGAAACGTGCTCGGCGCGAACGGCGACGCCATTGTTCATGTTCATTTTCCTTCTCAATATTACTACGCGCGGAACGCACGAAGGGTTACGTCGGGGGCTTTCACAATTGGGGCGCTGCGATTGGAAAGCGCCCTGCGGGTTTCCTCCTTATACACCCTCCGGCAATCAGCCTGGAAGGTAACTCCGCCCCGCTGTGGCATAATAAATGGAGAGGGCGGGGGCAGGGGGATGGCGACGGGCGCCGCCTTTCGTCTGGGAATCCTTTGACAATCGGGAAGAAAATTCGCAGAAAACTGCTCGCAGCGCACCGCAAGCTGCGCGAAATCCGGATGATCGTGAAGGGGCTTGCCTCGACGCGCCATCCGTTGCTCGCGCACATCATTCCCATCCGCCGCTGCAATCTCTCCTGCACCTACTGCAATGAATTTGACGATTTCTCGAAGCCCGTCCCCATCGAGGAAATGTTCCGCCGCATCGACCGCCTCGGCGCCATGGGCACTTCCATCGTCACGATCAGCGGCGGCGAACCGCTGTTGCATCCCGAGCTCGACGCCGTCATCGCCCGCATCCGCAAGAATGGAATCATCGCCGGACTCATCACCAACGGATATCTGCTCACGGCGAAGCGCATCGAAGAGCTGAACCGCGCGGGCCTGGAATACCTGCAAATCAGCATAGATAACGTGATGCCCGACGACGTGTCCAAGAAGAGCCTGAAGGTGTTGGACCAGAAGCTCGAGCTATTGGCCGAGCACGCCGATTTTCATGTGAACATCAACTCCGTCCTCGGCAGCGGCATTCACAGCCCGGAAGATGCCTTGCAAGTGGCGCATCGCGCGATCGGCCTAGGCCTTACTTCCACGGTCGGGATCCTGCACGACGGGAACGGCCAGCTCCAGCCGCTTGGCGCGCGCGAGCAGGAAATTTTCGAGGAGATCATGTCGCTCGGGAAGCAATCGTTCGCGCGCGTGAATTTCTTCCAGCACAATATCGCGAAAGGGATCAAGAACAACTGGCGCTGCCGCGCCGGCTCGCGCTACCTCTATATCTGCGAAGACGGCTTGGTGCATTACTGCTCGCAGCAGCGCGGTTACCCCGGCATTCCGCTCGAGCAATACACCGACGAACAGCGCCGTCGCGAATTCTTTACGAAGAAGGCGTGCGCCCCGCACTGCACCGTCTCCTGCGTTCACCAAATCTCGGTCGTGGATTTTTGGCGCGCTCCCCAAACGCTCGAGTCCGGCTCGGTGCCCGCCGCGGAACCCCTCGTGCAGCTCACCGGCTCGACAATCGAGAAATAAACGGAAGTGATCCGCGAACGTCCCGGTTCGCCCTGAAGGTCCGACCCGATTTTGCGCTCTCAAATCGGCTTTCCGCCGCTCTCCCTTTCGCGCTACAGTGTCTGTAATGGAAACGGATCATCGAGGCCAACTGGAATGAGCGTGGTTGTGTGGCTTGCAGCCGGGGTGGTTGTCATTGGGGTGCTTTCGCTGATTGTGTGGTCCTCCAGCCGCCGCTCGGAGTCCCAGCTTTCCGCCGTTCGCCAGGAGATGCAGAACACCATCACGGCGCAGGCGCAGTCCGTAACCGCGCAAATCAATCATTTGACGCAGGCCGTCACCCAGCAGCTCGGCCAGGTGCGGCAGGACTTGCAGTCGGGAATCGCGGATTCGGGAAAGCTCGCCGCGAACGCGCAACGCGATGTCTCTCAACAACTTCAGTCCGCCACCGAGGCCGTGCGGCAGATCAGCCAGCAACTCGGTGCCGTGCAGAAAGCAGGTGACGATCTCACGAAGGCTTCCACGCAATTGCAAACGATCCTGGGCGGCGCGAAGTCGCGCGGCATGCTCGGCGAGCTTGGCCTCGAGCGGCTGCTGGAAGATGCCCTGCCGCAGGGTTCCTACACGATCCAGCACAGGTTCTCGACCGGCGATGTGGTCGATGCGGTCGTTCGCAGCGGCGAACGCATTCTCCCGATTGACTCGAAGTTTCCCCTCGATTCCTACCGGCGCCTGATTGATACAGGAGAGGATGCGCGAAAGGAGTTCGCGCAGGCAGTCCGCAAGCATGTGGACGCCATCGCCTCAAAATACATTCTTCCGGCCGAGCATACCCTCGACATCGCCTTGATGTTTGTTCCCTCGGAGACGGTCTATTACGAGCTGCTCATGACCGAAGACGCGAAGAATGGCCGGCTCGACGGATATTGCCGCTCGAAGTGCGTGCTTCCTGTTTCCCCGAATACTCTGTTCGCTTACCTGAGCGCCATCCTGATGGGATTGCGCGGCATGCAAATCGAGGAGAATGCGCGGCGCTTGCTCGGGGAACTCGGCGGGCTAAGCAAACAGCTTGAGCAATTCGGGGCTGTTTTCGAGAGGCTCGGGAACCATCTTCATCACGCGCAACAAAGCTACGAAGAAGCGGACACGCGTCTCACGCGCACACGCGCTTCACTCGAGCAAATGGGCCAAGGCGTGCTTTCCGAACCCGCACCGAAGGTCCTCGAGCCCATTTCTGAAAAAGATTCTCGCCGCGCCGCTCCGGCGTTGACGCAGCAAGCGGACCTTGACCTATAGCGCCGCGCGCGCCGCTTCCAAAACCGTGCGGAAATCTCCCGCAGCCGTGGCCGCGATCATCTTATCGAGTTCCCGCCGGACTTTTTCGGCACCCCGAGGATTTTTCGCGAGTGTCTCGGCCAGGCGCTCCACCCAGCGCCGCGTATTGCTGGGCGCCAGAGATCGAGCGGCCTTGAGGTACCGCTGCGCGCTGCCGAGATCGGGCGCGCGAGCCAATTGCGCGCGAAACGAAAAATCTCCAGACCGAATCGCCTGCGCTTCTACTTTCGCTGCATTGGGAGACCCACCGCTCGTGCGCAACTCCTGCGTATCACCCTGCAGAAACCGAAGCACTCCGGGCGTTTCATTTTTCACGACAATGGAAAGAGGCGAGGCCGAACCGGCCACGTGTACCGTGAGGTTGCTTTTCCCTTGCACTGTCAATGGCGGATTCGGTGGCTCGAATTCAAGCGAGACAACCGTGGTCGTTGTGCTCCACCTCGCTTCCGCCGTCCCGACCAAAATCGTAGCGGTTCCAACCTTCGTCTTAGGGCCAGCGAGCGCGACGAGACATTCCGGCGAAGCCGCGAGCACCGGCGCCGGCACGTCGCCGATTTGCACGGGATTTGCGTCCGCATCGCCTCGGAAAGTTCCGCCACAAATCCAGAACTGGTCTCGCTGCGAAATCACAGTAGGAGCCATGATTCCTTGCCCAGAAACGGGCCCAGACCCCTGCGAAGACCCGTGCGAAGACACGCTCGGGACGGCCTGGTCCACAAGTGCGGCCGCCGAAACTCCGGACGACCTCGCAACGATCACGCGTGCATCGGAAGGCACCGTGAAAGAAGCCCGGCCGGTCATATCCGTTTTTACGCTCTGTCCGCCCACGGCGACGGCCACGTTCGATGCCAGCCTTCCATCCGCACTGAGAATCGCGAGGGTTGCCGGCTGCCCGCTCACGACCTTCGGAGGAAGCAGGATCACGACAGACCCCGTCGCTTCCGCGTAGGATTGCCCGCGGGCGGGAAGCGCCAACGCTGCCGCAAGCAGCGCGGCGGCGAATGTGACGCAAAAACCGGCGCGAAACGAACGTCGCGACCGGTGATTCCGCACGAAAGCTGCGCAATGGAGGAACGTCATTCTTTGCGTGGAGGCAAAATCTTTTCGTATACGCGCGCTTCGCGGAACAGCCGGAACAATTCGGGATCGATTTCCTTCTTCTGGACGCAATCGTCCAGGATCGCGAGGGCGCGATCGATCGGCACAGCGCGCTTGTACGGCCGGTCCGACGCCGTAAGCGCATCGAAGATATCGCAGACCGTCATCATTTTCGCCGGCAGCGGAATTTCGTCGCCCCACAGTTTATACGGATACCCCGAGCCGTTGAGCTTCTCATGATGCGCGCGCGCTATTTCCGGAATCTTCACCAATTCTTTCGTCCAGGGGATCTGTTTCAGAAAGTTAAATGTGTGGATCACGTGCGATTCAATCTGCAGCCGCTCCGACGAATCAAGGCTTCCCTTGGCGATTGAAAGAAGCCGAACCTCGTCCGGGTTGAGGTAGGGACGCTCCACTCCCACCGGATCGAGGAAAGAATTTCCGGCGATCTCGCGCAAATAGCGGAATTGTCCCTGCTCGAGTACGGTGGGCTCGTTCGCTTCCACGATAAACCGGAAGTATTCGTCAATTTTCTTCTGTCGCTGGTCGAAGTCCTCGCTCAGCCGGGCCACCTCTGAAAGAGCGGTGCCGCGGTCGCGTTCGAGAAACGCCTGCAGCTTGCGCCGGACGATGTTCGCTTCGATTTCCTTGCGGATATAATCGAAGCGCTGGTGAACCAGCGCGAGCTGCAGCGGATGAAGCTTCTTCGCCTTGACGAGCACTTCCTCGCGCACGCCCACTTTGCCGAAGTCGTGCAGCAGCGCCGCGTAGCGAATCTCCTTCATTTGCTCCGGCTCAAATCGCGCGCTGCTATAAGGGCCGTCGCTCGTCTTATCTACGATCTCCGCAAGTCCTTCCGTCAGCGTGGCGACGCGAAGGGAGTGCCCCGATGTCGTGGGATCCCGCTGCTCGATGGCTTTCACCGACGCGTGAACGAAACCTTCGAACAGCGACTCGATCTCCGTGTACAGCTTCCGGTTCTCATACGCGACGGCTGCCTGCGACGCCAGCGAAAGAGCCAGCCGCACGGAGCGCTCGCGGAACGGCTGCACCTGTGTGGATATGTCCGCGGGTGTCCGCAATCGCACCGAAGGATGCCGCTTGGAATTGATGAGTTGCAAGACGCCGTGCGTTTGCCCTTTCGCATTGCGCATCGGCAGCGTCAGAATCGAGCGCGTGCGGTAGCCTGTCTCGCGGTCGTATTTATCGTTGAACCGGAACGGCCGGCCTTTCGGAATCTTGTAGGCGTCCGCGAAATTCAGCACCTTGCCGTGAAGCGCCGCATAGCCCGCCATCGAGTCTTCTTTAAGCGGCAGCGTAAATTCCTGATACGGAAACGCGTGGCTGTCATTCTGCGTCAGCATGAAACGCAAATGGCGCCCGCCTCCCGGCTCCTCTACCACCAGATAAAGGGAACCGGCATCCGCGCCCGTAATTTCCCGCATGCTCGAAAGAATCAAGCCCAGTAGTGTGCTGATGTCTCGTTGAGAGGAGAGGGCGACGCCAATCCGGTTCAGCTCTTCGCGCTCTCTTTCCGCGATTTTGAGCCCTTGGCGCAAGGCGCGTCCGCGCTTCGCAAGCTCGATGTTCTGAAACGCCGCCGCCACCGTCTTCTCCACCACTCCTCGTGAAGCGCGCGAAGGAATGTAGGCGAAGACAGTGGAACTCATTCGGCGCGTTTCCGGCGCAGATTGCCGGGGCTCACGGCTCCCGTTCGCCGGAAGCACTCCGATCACGCGAGAACTGCCGGTTTGGAGATGAAGCTTGGAAGGAAGGCTAATGCCGCGGGGCTTGACGTCCGCAAGCCACACTGATGTCGTTCCATTTGCCCGCGCAGGCGTGGCGCCATTCGAGGGTTTTCTGCCCAAATTCGAAATGGGATGCAGATCGTAACGTCCGCGCAGAGAGGCAATAAGGTCCGCGGCTGCCGAACCTTCCAGATACCAGATTTGCCTCTTTGCAGACATGAGATTCCCTACTGGGGCGGATACGCAAGTATAGCTCAGGGCGCGGCGGAAACAACAATACATCATCGGCCGCCCGGGCACCGGCGAAGCGGCCATGTTTCGCACCTCGCATCAACGCCGTCCGCGCGGCTTGAATCGCACGCAACCGTTTGTTAGCCTTGCGCGGAATTCGATTTTTGCTCTCCCAAAGGCGCGAACGCAGCCTCGGCCATGAAAAAGACCATCGGCGACGCAATCTCCGCGTTCTTCAAGCTGTGGTGGCGACACAGGGCGTCGTTCGCCATCAGCATGGTTGTCACGCTGACGGGCCTCGCTGTCTACTACGTCACTTTCATCGGCGAGCAGCCACTGCCCCTCACCGATTTCGTCTCTCGCCTGGAATACGACAGCCTCGATCTGCGTTTTCAGTTGCGCGGCAAATGGAAAACCGACCCGAGAATCATCATCGTGGGGATTGACCAGCACACGGAAGAAGAGCTGGGGCACTGGCCGTTTTCAAGGCATTACTTCTCGCAACTAGTCGATAGGCTGCGCGAGGATGGCGCTCGAGTTGTGGCGTTTGATATCACGTTCTTTCAGCCCGACACGACCGCCGGAGCATTGCACGAGTGGTCCTCTGCACTCGAGGCCCAGAAGAAAAAGGGTCAAGCGCCGGATCCCGCACTGCTTGCAGAAATTACGCGCCGCGAAAAAGCCTACGACTATGACAAGGAGTTTGCCGACGCGATCCAACGGTTCGGGGGCGTCGTACTTGGAAACTATTTCATTCTCGATAAGCGGGAGGTTGAGGGCATAAGCGCTGAAAATCTGGACCACTATGCGAACAACATCGCTTTCTTTACATTTCCGCAAGTCCGGCCCGATTCTTCCGCGAAAGGGCCGGAGGGCTACAAGAACTTTATCGAGCTGTATGCCGACAAGGGCCTTTTGCCGGTTGGCGCGGAGGCTAACATTGATGTGTTAACTGGCGCGGTCGCAGCTGAGAAAGGTGGGACTGGCTTCTACACTGTCACGACCGATCCCGACAGCGTGGTGCGGCGCGTCCCTCTTGCATTGCCCTATGGACGAGACAAGGATTTTGGAAATTGGGATCTGTATGCTTCGATCGACGTACAGGCACTGCGGATTTTCATGGGGCTTTCTACGCAGCAGACCATCCTCAATTACGGCGATGCAGGAGTAGCAAGCATCGAATTCGGGCCTGACTTGATTGTCAAGCCGGACGATCTCAGCCGCCTGCTCGTGAACTATCACGGCCCTTCGAAAACTTATCCATACGTTTCCTTCGCTGATGTTACCCAGAAGAAGTTCTCGGCCGGAGCGTTCAAGGGCAAGATCGTTCTAGTCGGCGCCACGGCCACCGGAATGAGCGACATGCGCGCCACTCCGTTCGGCAGCCTCGACTATCCCGGCGTCGAAATCCACGCGAATGTAATCGACAACATCCTGAACCAGCAGTTCCTGATGCGGCACGCGCCGCAAGTAATCGCCGATGTGTGCGCGATCCTTTTCTTCGGTCTTCCGTTCGGGATCGTCCTCGCGCTCGTTCCCCCGCGCTGGCTTGTGGCCAGCGTCGCCGTGCTCGCCGGTTTCATGGGACTGGTCTACTGGGCCTTCTTGCATGGCTGGTGGCTGAATCTGATCGTGCCCGCTGTCACTCTTCTCGCCAACTCCGGCTTCGTGGCTCTTTACCGCGTCCTCTTCGAAGAGGGGGAGAAACGCAAAGTCCGCGGCGCTTTCGGCCAGTACGTCAGCCCCGAAGTCATTCGGCGGCTGCTTGAGGAACCGGAAAGCGTGCGGCCGAAGAAAACCTCGATTACTGTGCTCTTCAGCGACATTCGCGGTTTCACCACAATTTCCGAATCTCTCGACGCCCAGGAAATGGCCGACCTGCTCAACGACTACCTCACGCAGATGACCCAGATCGTCTTCGAAAACCGCGGCACGCTCGACAAGTACATCGGTGACGCTGTGATGGCTTTTTGGGGCGCGCCCTTTGCCGAGGCCGGCCACGCGGATCGCTGCGTCCACACCGCCCTTGCCATGCTCGACCGTCTCGCGGAGCTTCATCCCGTTTGGCGCGAGAAGGGGCAACCCACCCTCGAAATTGGCCTCGGAATCAATACGGGCACCGCGTCCGTGGGAAACATGGGGTCGGTGCTTCGCTACGGATACACGGCCATCGGCGATGCTGTGAACCTCGCCGCTCGCCTCGAGGGCCTCAACAAGGAATACAGCACGCGCATTCTTATAACCGAGTCCACCTACATCAGCCTTCAGGACCAGAGCATACTGGTCCGCGAGCTGGACCTAATTCGGGTAAAGGGGAAATTGCTGCCCGTCACTATCTACGAAGTTCTAAGCAATCAGGTGGCGGGGCAAGATGGACTTGAGCGCGTCGCGCTCTTCAACCAGGCCCGTGAAGCCTACAAAACGCGCGATTGGAAAAAAGCGCGGAATTATTTCGAGGATGTCCTGCATCACTGGCCCAGCGACGGCCCCGCGCGCGTCTTCCTGGCGCGCTGCGACGACTACCTGGCCGAAGAACCTCCCGTCGACTGGGAAGGCGTCTACGTAATGAAGCACAAATGACGATCCGACCACCCGCGAAAGAGGGGTATTTGAGTGACGATTAGGAGGTTATTTTTGTTGGAACGCAAGGACTTAGGGGCGATTCTAATCGGCATGGGTGACGATTAGAAATTCTCGCATTCGCCATTCGCGGAGCTTACCTTATTCATCCAGCCGCACCACAAACGTCGTGAACTGCTCCTCGTTGTGCAACCGGTCCGCAAGCTGCCGCGTGGCCTCTTCGGTCGGCAACCGCCCCACGCGCACGCGGTAGAACAATCCATTCGGCGAATCGAATTCTACGATGCTGACGGGCGCATAGCGCGCGGAGAGCTGCATCCTCAGCCGGTCCGCATTTTCCGGCGCGAGGAACGCGCCTACCTGCACGCCAAAGAAACCAATCTTCGGGCTTGGTCCTGAAATGATTTCGAGCCGCACCGGCGCCGTTCCCGGACCGACCATCTCGATTGCCAGAGCGGCCGCTTCCGAAAGATCAATCACGCGGTTCGCCACGAACGGCCCGCGGTCATTGATGCGCACTTCCGTCTGCTTGCCGTTGCGCAGGTTTGTCACGCGCACAATGGCGCCAAACGGCAGCGTGCGATGCGCCGCGGTGAATTCGTGCATGTCGTAGATTTCGCCGTTCGATGTGCGGCGCCCGTGAAACGGCACGCCGTACCAGGAAGCCACGCCCTCCTCCACATATTCGCCCGGCACCGCGGGACCCCTCTCGATTGCCGGGGGCGGACCCGATGGCGGCGAAGTTGGAGCACCTGGCTGCGGCGACGGACTCTGTGCCGGGGGCCGCGTCGAATAGGTATGATGCGCGCATCCGCTCACGCAGACGCCCGCGAGCAGGAGCGCAAACACAAGCCGCGCTCTTGCAATTTCTTTAGGGGGTCGGAGCTTCAGCTTGTCCTGAGACCGAAGGTCGAAGGGCTCCGACAAAAAAGGTGAAAATACATGGGCTTTAGCCCCTGAGGAGAACGTTTTATACGTTGCCATCAAAATTCGGAGACGGCCGGCGTCCTGTGTCACTTGTTTTCGCTCATTTTTCTGTATTATAGGAACGCCTTCACATTCTCGCAAGGAAGCTCGAGGAAATCGCTTGCCCCTCTCCCCACGTCTGCGCTGGAAACTTGACCGGTTCCGCGAAAAGTTCAGCGGTACTTCCGGCGGTTCGAAGGAACCCGGGCGTCCGCGGCTTTGTCCCGCTTGCGGCACGCTGGTGGGTTCCACCGCGAACCGTTGCCATCAGTGCGGCGCCAGCCTGACGTTTTCTCTGGCAGCCGCCAGCCGCTCGCTCGAAAAGCTGATGCCCACCACCTCACCCGCCACTTACGCGATCCTCAGCGTCAGTTGCTTGCTTTATATGGTTACCCTGCTCGCCACCATGCGTTCCACCGGCCTGCAGCCGCCCGCCGGCGGCGGAATGGGCGCGCTATTCAACCTCGGGGGAATCAATGGCGAAGTCCTCCGAAGATTTGGCGCGTCCATGCCGCTATTCGGTTTCGTCGGGTACCCCGGAGATTTGGCGCAGCCCTGGCGGTTCGTTATGGCCGTCTTCCTCCACGGCAGCCTGATGCACATCGCCTTCAATATGTGGGTGCTGATGGACGTCGGCCCAACCATTGAAGAGCTCTACGGCTCCGCGCGGTTTCTTTTCATCTATGTCGTGACCGGAATCGGCGGTTACCTGCTGAGCAGCTGCTTTGCCCACGGCATCAGCATCGGCGGTTCGGGAGCGCTACTGGGTCTTATCGGCGTGCTTCTCGCGATCACCATGGGCAGGCGAAGCGCCTCGCTGCAAATGCTGCGCGGCCAGCTGATTCGCTGGCTAATCTACATTGGTGTTTTTGGCCTGCTCTTTCCCGGGATCGACAATCTCGCGCATCTCGGCGGCTTCATCACCGGATTCGCCCTCGGGAAAATCATGATGGACAGGCCCCCGGTGGCGCCGGAGGAGCGGAAGCAGGCGTACTTGCTCGGCTGGGGATCCGTGTTCGTTGTGGTCCTCAGCTTCGCCATGGCCGCCATGCAAGCCCTGCATCACTAGGAGTCATCTGGCTCTCTTGCCTCGGCCGGTCCCGCCCGCCTTGGACGATTTTTGTTTACAAAACAAACCACTTGCTTTTTCCCGGAAGCTATGATACAAAGTAGGTTAAGTATCCTCGAAGTACGCCCGTTTCAGTGCAAGTCCCTTAGAATCTTTCCCTCTTAAATCAGTTCAGCAGTTCGGGAATGCCTACGAAGCTGAATCGGGTCCAATTTGTTGAAAACAAGCGGCGGGGACCGGCGAGCGATTATGCACTTGAGACAGATATGGATATCCGGCTAGTGTAACCCTTTCCCTATGCTGCTTGATGTCCTGATCGTAATTGGCAAAGTGCTTGTGGCGGCCGTTTTGGTAACTCTAGTGGTCGCGCCAGACCCATTCGGCCTGATTCTGAATTTGATTAGAAAATTGCGGCAGAGGAAGCAAAGACCATGAAGCTGAAAGACGTGACGCGGCAGTTTAACATCACCGACAAGCGCTTGGACTATCTCGAACAGATACGCTGGCCGAACGGCGTCTGCTGCATCGCGTACGGCATCATGAACGTCTCTAGAATCACCCGCGGGACCAAAGATGGGCGCCCGCAACGAAGCAATGCCGAATCCAGCCGCTCGCCTCTTCTTTCAGCCCTCAGTATTTAAACGCCGCGCTCATTGCCTGAGATCTGCAAAGCGAGCCTGAATCAACCATTGGATGACAGCGAAAACCATGGCGGTCGATACTCCGAACATCAGCATTCCATTGGCAGCCTCGAGCGGTCCGAGCAATCTCCAGGATGGCGTCATAATCAGATCACCGTAACCCAGGGACGTGTAATTGCCCGCCGAGTGGTAGAACGCAGTTCCGAACTGTGGAAATTCGCCGCAGACCACGAACAGCACAGCCCACAGAGCGATCTCAATCAGGTGTGCGACGAGGGTGAACGATATCGCAATAGCGACGATTGCAAAATCGTTCCAAAAGCTTGTCCCCACGCGCCCGAGTCTTCGTTGATGGCGAAGGAAATTAACCCCTGCGCTCAAGGGCAGAGCGTGGATAAAGATCGTGCATACAATGGCGCCTACGCCAATGGCCAACGGCAACAAAATCGGGATTCGAGGAAATTGCGTCATCGTTCTGCCATCTGCCTTTTCACGGCTCAAGAGGCGGCGGAAAAGATTTATGGGTCCAGCGCTCCAGCCAGTTGAGCTATCAGCCCCGCAGCCCATAACATCTTGCCGGCCGTTCCCGATTTCCAACGGCTCGCAATAACCGAGGCCGAGGGTTCAAACGTGACTGACGAGAACGGGACAGGGTCCCAACTGCATTACCCGATACGTGGTGGAACCAAACACCGCAAGATCCAAGGCTCCACGGCCACGCACTCCCATGGTTACCATATCGGTTTGCGCTTCCAGGGCGAGTTGAATGATTTCGCGATATGGTTTCCCGGTCCGCACCGCCGTCTTAATCTTCAGGGTCTTGCTCTCAGGTGGAATCAATTTATCGAGTTGCTCGGTCGCCGCAGCTATGGCCTCTTCCGTCTTGGCCGGTCCTGGAACCCCTTCCAACACGTGCAGCAGGGTGAGCTCGGCGTCGTACTCCGCTGTCGCAGAAATCGCATAATTCAAAGCCCGCTCAGAATCCTCGGAAAAGTCAGTGCAAGCGAGAATTCGGTCCAAATGGTGGAGGTGGGGCCGCTCTTGACTCGCAGCTATAGAGTCGTGGGTGGGCTCACGTACTGCCAGCACCGGACAGGGAGCCCGGCGCATCACCCGGTCCGTGGCCGACCCCAACATCAGGCGATCAAAGCCTCGCAGACCGTGCGTTCCCATGACGATCAGGTCCGATTTCTGCTCCTGCGCAAACGACAGAATCGAGTCCGCAGCTATTCCTTGGTCCACAACGAGCTCCTGCTGAATTTCACTCTGTGTGTGCTGCTTCACGAATTCTTGTAGTCGTTCCGTAGCGCTGGTACGAAGTGACTGACAGTATTCGTCATAGAGTTGGGCAGTGGCAGCAAAGCTGGCGGAAGGGTGGCGCCACATCTCTACGACATGCTGGGCGACCAACTTCGATCGATAGTGCTCGGCCATCGATAGCGCATGGCAGTACGCCCTTGCCGAGAACTCCGAAAAATCAACGGGACAAAGGATAGATTTGATTTCCAGCATGCGTTCTCTCCAGGCTATCGCAAATGGCCCAGTGGAAAGAAGCTCAAAGGGAACAGCAAAAAGCCGGCTCGTTGGCTGCCCCAATCGAGTCACGATGGAGTGCCATGAATTCTCCTGGATACGCCCACTCCGGGAGAGATTCTACTTAAATCGGTTCAGCAGAGGAATGCCTACGAAGCTGAATCGGGTCCAAGTTGTTGAAAACAAATGGTGGGGACCTGCCGAATCCAGACGCTCGCTGTGCTCAGCCCTCCGTATGTAAGCGCCGCGCCACGGCGATGCAGTAATGAAAACCTGAGAGCGTCGCGAAAGCCGCCACCAGATACGCGCATGTGCCCTTGACGACCCACAGGGCATTGTTGTGCCACACCGCCAGCACGAGCACGAGGAATATCATCAGCAGTTGAAAAAATGTGTTCGCCTTGCCGTAAAGGCTCGGAGGAAACGGCCGGTACCCGACGGTAATCAAAATCACGGCGGCGGCCACCAGAATCAACACGTCGCGGCTGAGAACCATGATCGTGAGCCACCAGCGAATTTTTCCGTGCAGCGCGAGGACGAGGTAGGAACTCGACAGCAGCAGCTTATCGGCGATCGGATCGAGATACGCTCCGAGCGGCGTCTTCTGGTTCAAGCTCCGCGCCAGCAAACCATCGAGCGCGTCGCTCACTCCCGCCACAAGTAGAATCGCGAGCGCGAGCCCGTAGCGTTCGTAATGAATCGATATGATGAAAAACGGAATGAAGGCAAGCCGCAGAAACGTCAATTCGTTCGGGACGGTCAGGATTCGCGAGTTCATTGTTTTTTCGAACGCCGTTTTTCGAGCCGCCGAGCCCGCAATCAGGCAAATTGGCCCAGATAATCGGGAAGCGACTGGCCCACTTTCTTCTCGAACACTTCGGCGAGCGAGGGAATGGACCCGCGCGCCTCATCCAGGGCAATCCGCTCGATCCGCAGCATGGGGAAAAAAAGTGTCGGCAATCCCATGCGGTCGCCCTCGGGGTGAAGCACCTGGCTCACGAAATCGTCGAATGAGCTCAAGTCGATCCCGCGCAGCGTCACTCCGGCGATCGTCATGTCCATCAATTCGCCCCAGACCTTTTCTTTCGGGCTGTGCAGGCTCACCACCACAATCGAGTGCGGTTGCATCCAATCTCCCTGTTGCTGTCGAGCTTCCTTACCGGAGTGCGCCCTTGCGAGCCCTTGGGAGGAATGATATCGCAGTTCGCCGCTGCGGCGAATCCGGTCGCGCGCAAGAGTTATCCTTCCTCTTGTGATTCTCGATCTGCCGGGCCCAGGATTTCCTCGGCGCGCTCCGCATCCCCGGCACGCACGAGCAGCTTCACGCCGCCCATCCAGAGGCTCGGTCGAATGCCTCCCGCATCGTCGGCGCTAACCATGGAATCGACGCCGGCGGCCTCCAGCGCGCCCTGAGCTATCTGAGCTTCGCCTTTGCTGAGGAAGGTGCGAATCACGACCAATTCCGCATGGTCACTCATGGTTTGGCTTGGACACATTCTTCGTTCGCGCGCTTCACGCGGACATCGGCTTGAGGTCTGGCGCGCGCCGCAGCCTGGGCTCCGTCGCCTTCTGCACATCTTCGGGCGTCACACCGGGCGCCACTTCGCGCAGCACAAGGCCTTCCGGCGTCACTTCGATTACGCCGAGCTCGGTGACGATCAGGTCCACCACGCCGACGCCCGTCAGCGGCAGGCTGCACCGCTTCACGATTTTCGCCTCGCCCTCTTTCGTTGTGTGCTCCATGGCGATGATCACGCGCTTCGCGCCCGCCACCAGATCCATTGCGCCACCCATGCCCTTCAGCATTTTCCCCGGGATGGCCCAGTTGGCGAGGTTGCCGCTCTCGTCCACCTGCAGTGCGCCGAGGACCGTCGCGTTGATGCGCCCGCTGCGGATCATCCCGAAGGAGTCCGCGCTCGAAAAATAGCAACAGCCGGGAATCTCGGTCACCGTTTCCTTCCCGGCATTGATCAAGTCGGGGTCTTCTTCGCCTTCGTAGGGATACGCGCCCACGCCCAGCATCCCGTTCTCGGACTGCAGCACCACCTCGACGCCCGGGGGCAAATAGTTCGGAATCATCGTGGGCAACCCGATGCCCAGATTCACGTAATAGCCGTCCTTTAGTTCCCGCGCCACGCGCCGCGCGATGATCTCGCGCTTGTCTATTTCCGGTGACATTGTTTCCTCCCGCTATCGCTTGCGCACGGTGCGGCGTTCGATGCGCTTCACGTAGTTCGCGCCCTTGAAAATCGCATCCACAAAAATTCCCGGAGTGTGCACGTTGTTCGGATCGAGCTGGCCCAACTCGACGATTTCTTCCACTTCGGCGATCACGTGGTCCGCCGCCGTCGCCATCATCGGGTTGTAGTTGCGCGCCGTCTTGCGGTACGTCAGATTGCCCCAGCGGTCGCCCTTCCAGGCTTTGATGAACGCGAAATCGCCGCGCAGCGCCGGAACCAGGACGTACGGGCGCCCATTGAACTCGCGCACTTCCTTTCCTTCCGCGGCCATCGTTCCGTACCCGGTCGGCGTGAAGAACGCGGCGATGCCCGCGCCGCCCGCGCGAATCCGCTCCGCGAGCGTCCCCTGAGGGTTGAGCTCCACGTCCAGCTCCTTTTTCAGCGCGAGCTGCTCGAACGTCTTGTTTTCACCCACATAGCTCGCAATCATTTTCTTCACTTGTTTGGTCTGAAGCAGCAGGCCGATCCCGAAATCATCCACGCCGGCATTGTTCGAAACCAGCGTCAGATTCTTCGATCCCTTGCGCTGCAGCGCGGCGATCAGGTTTTCCGGAATGCCGCACAGGCCGAAGCCGCCGAGCAGAATCGTTGCGCCATCCGGAATGCGTGCCACGGCTGCATCCGCGCCTTCTACGTGCTTATCCACTCATGTCTCCTGACGTCAGGATTGCCCGGAATATTTAACAGCGAAGTTTACTTCAACTGGTTGAGGATTTTGTAGAGTTCGTTCGCGCCGGCGAATTCCGCTTGCAGCTCCCGGCTGGTCAGGTGCGTCCGGAGATGCTCCACGGCCTGCCCCAGGCGGTCGAGCGCGCGCGCAATATTTTGCGTGTTCGTCAAGCAGACGTCGCGCCAGATATCGTAAGAGCTTCCGGCCAGCCGCAGGGAATCGCGCAGGCCGCGCCCCGCGAGACTCACCGGCAAGCGCGTCTCATCCGTTTCATCGCTCACCACGCGCGCCAGAGCCACCGATAAAAGTTGCGGCAAATGGGAAACAATTCCAACCGCCCAATCGTGCGTCTCCGCGTCGCACCACACCGGCTTGGCGCCCATCGCACGCAGAACCCGCGCAAAAGCCGCCACGCGCGGGTCGCTTTCGTCTTCCGTCCCGATCAATGCATAAGGCGAACCGCGGAACAAATCGCCATCCGCATTCTCGACGCCCGACAATTCCTGGCCTGCCATGGGATGGCCGCCGAGGAATCGCGCGCCGTCCCGAAAACATTTTCGCGCAGCTCCGCATACCACGCCTTTTGTGCTGCACGCGTCCGTGACCAGCGCGTCCGCTCCCGCGGAAGCCGCGATCGCGGGAAGCATATCTATCGCGGGTGCGATCGGCAGGGCGATGTAAATCAGGTCCGCGCCTCGTACCGCGGCGGCAATATCCGCGGCCGCTTCCGGCACGATTCCCCGAGTCATGGCGCGTTCGACTACGGCCGCACGGTCAAATCCAACGATTGAAACTTCCCGGAAATGCGCGCGCAGCGCCAGCGCGAACGATCCGCCCACAAGGCCCGTGCCGATCACGGCCACGCGATGAAAGGGCGACACCTCGACCGGCTGAGCTGCACGGCTCCCGGGTTTTTTAGGCTTCGTGATGCGCACCACTTCGCGCACCCCTTCGAGGACTTCGATATCGCGCGGGTCATAATCCGGATGCACGCCGACGGCGCCCAGCACGGTGTGCGATTCTCCCGTCGAGCGGTGCACATCGAATCCGTTAGATACGAGCCGGTCAATCACCCGCTGAATCTGCTCCTGGCTCGCGTGCTCCTGCATTACGACGACCATCTTTTTCTCCGCAGCTCTCGATCAAAGGGCGCTATTGCCCAGGCTTCGTGTCCTTTGCCGGCGCGCCGCTGCTCTGCGGCGCTGCTTGCTTGCGGACCGCCGCCCGTTCAAGCGACCGCGCTTCGTCAATCACGCGCTCAAACAGCCGGCGAATCGCCGTGTCTTCCAGCGGTCCGCCGTTCATGCGTTCCACATTTTTCAAAATTTCCTGCTCCCGCTCCGGCTGATAGACGGGAGTTCCCAGCACGCGCTTCAGCTCGCCAATCGCCATGGCGCAGCCGGCGGGCTCGTTCAGCAATTCGACAAGCTTGCGGTCAATCGCGTCGATCCGGCGGCGCCAATCCTCGATTGTTTTATCGTTCCCGTCCACTAGGGGTCCAGTTTCTCGCTGCGGCGGCTCACGCCCGCGCGCGCCGCGCTCTTCAGGACGCGAATTTTTTCGGCAACCGCCGCGGCAGCCCCATCCGCGGACGAAGCCTTCTCGATTTCGGCCACCAGCGCCGAACCGACCACCGCTGCATCGGCAATTCCTCCGAGCACGGTGACATGCGTGGGCAGCGAAATCCCGAAGCCCACCGCGATGGGCAGCTTCGTGAGCCGGCGCGCGCGCCGCACGAGCGCGGGTAACTCGTCCGGAAGGGATTCTCTAGCTCCCGTTACGCCGGTCCGCGAAATCAGATACAAAAACCCGCTCGAGCAAGCCGAGATTTTTTCCAGGCGCGCGTCCGTGGATGTCGGCGCGCCGAGGAAAATCGTATCGAGGCCCCGTGCCCCCATGGCCGCGCGATATTCAGACGCCTCCTCGGGCGTAAGATCCGTCGCCAGCACACCGTCGGCTCCGGCGCCCGCCGCCGCAGCCGCAAATTGTTCGAGCCCCATCTGCAGGATTGGGTTGAAGTAACTGAAGAGAACGAGCGGCGCTTCGCTGTGCGCGCGAATCCGCCGCGTAAGTTCGAGCACGCCCGCAAGCGTCGTACCGCTTCGCAGAGCGCGCTCGCTTGCGCGCTGGATCGTTGGGCCGTCGGCGACCGGGTCGCTGAATGGCACGCCGAGTTCGATCACGTCCGCGCCCGCTTCCGCCGCTGCGAGAACGATTTTCTCGGTTGCATCCAGAGACGGATCGCCCGCGGTGACGTAGGCGATGAGACCCATCTCTCCCGCCTCGCCGAGGCGCTGGAATTTGCGCTCGATCCGCGTGGCGGGCCGCGCTGCACCTTGCGCTTTATCTTGCGCGACGGCCGGCTGTTTCGAAATGGCGGGCTCAGACATGGCGCGAAAGGATCTCCATATCCTTATCGCCGCGGCCCGACAAATTCACGATGACCAACTCTTCCTTCTTCATCTTCGGCGCCCGGCGCTGCAATTCCGCGAGGGCGTGCGCGGATTCGAGCGCGGGAATGATGCCTTCCAGACGCGCCAGCGTTCGCACCGCTTCGATGGCCTCTTCGTCGCTGACCGCCGTGTACTCGGCGCGGCCCCGCTCGGCAAGCCACGCATGCTGCGGGCCGACGGCCGGGTAATCCAGCCCGGCGGAAACCGAATGCGTCGTCGCGATTTGCCCATCCGCTGTCTGCAGCACGTAGGTGTACGTGCCCTGCAGCACACCCGGCCGCGCGCCGGAAAATCCTTGCGCCGCCGCGAGGCGCGCCGCATGTTCGCCGAGCGATTTCCCGCGTCCGCCCGCTTCCACTCCGACCATCTTCACGTTTTCATCGCCAAGGAAGGCGTTGAAAAGGCCGATCGCGTTCGAGCCGCCGCCTACGCAGGCAAAAAGAACGTCGGGCAACTGTCCCTCGGCGCGCAGGATTTGCTCGCGCGCTTCTTCGCCGATCACTTTGTGAAAATCGCGCACGATCTGCGGATAGGGATGCGCGCCCAGCACGGAACCGAGCAGATAGTGCGATGTACCGACGTTCGTAACCCAATCGCGCATGGCCTCATTGATGGCGTCTTTCAGCGTGCGGCTGCCGGCGTCCACGCCTACCACTTCGGCGCCCAGCAGGCGCATGCGAAAAACGTTGAGCCTCTGGCGCTCCATGTCTTCCGTGCCCATGTACACGGTGCAGGAAAGCCCGAGGCGAGCGGCGATTGTCGCCGTCGCTACGCCGTGCTGCCCCGCGCCGGTTTCGGCGATCACGCGGCGCTTGCCCATGCGGACCGCCAGTAATCCTTGCCCGATGCAATTGTTGATCTTGTGCGCGCCCGTGTGGAGCAGGTCTTCGCGCTTCAGATAAATGCGCGGGCCGCCGAAATGTTCCGTCAGCCGCTCGGCGAATTGCAGTGGCGTGGGACGCCCGGCGAAATTCCGCAGCATGGCATCCAGCTCCGGCTGAAAACCGCTGTCCGCGCGCGCTTCCGCGTAAGCCCGCTCGAGCTCCTCGAGCGGCGCGACGAGAGTTTCCGGGACGTAGCGCCCGCCGTATGGGCCGAACCGGCCGCGCGAATCGGGAACGGCTTGTGTGGCTGAGCTCATCGTGGTTTTCTCGCCGCGGAACGGACCGCTTTCATCAATGCCTTGATCCGCGACGCATCTTTCTTTCCGGGCTTTTCTTCCACTCCCGTGCATACATCAATGGCATAGGGTTTGGCCACACGAATGGCTTCCGAGACATTCTCCGGCGTCAATCCTCCGGCGAGAAAAATCCGGCCATAGCGCTTTGCGCGCCGCGCGAGGCTCCACTGGAATGTCTTGCCCGTCCCGCCTCGCCGGCGGCTGTCGAAGCCGTCGAGCAGGAGCGCATCCGCGGCCCGGAACGAAGCAAACTTCGCCGCGCGAAAAGCTTTTCGCACCTGCAGGGCTTTTATCACAGGCAGGCACCGGCGCAGGCGCGAGACTGTTTCCGGCGACTCGTCGCCATGCAATTGCAAGAAGTCGAGCCCCACGCTGCGTGCGATTTCAACCATCCGCTCTTCGGTTTGGTTCACGAAGACGCCTACCGTCCGGATCTTCCTGGGCAATCGCCGCGCGATTCGCCGCGCCTCGCTGGGCAGAATATAGCGCGGGCTGGGAGGATAAAAATTGAAGCCGAGAAAATCCGCTCCCGCTTCCACCGCCAGGCGGGCGTCGGTCCAGTTCGTGATGCCGCAAATCTTCACCATTACCATGGCAGCCTCTCGCTCATGGCGCCTTACGCCCCTTGTCCCGAAGGCCCGAGCAGCGCGCGAAGCGGCGCGGATGGGTCAGCATCTTTCATCAGATGCTCGCCGATCAGAAAAGCGTCGAAGCCCGCCGCACGCAGGCGAGCAAGATCGCCATGCGTGCGCAGGCCCGATTCGCTTACGGCGATGCAACCCTCCGGAATCGCACCCACCAGTTCGAGCGATGTTTCGAGGCGTACCTCAAAAGTGCGAAGGTCGCGGTTGTTTACGCCGATGATGCGCGCGCCGGCCGCGATCACGCGGTCTAGCTCCGCCCGCGTGTGCCCTTCGACGAGCGGCTCCATCTTCAGCGCGCGGCCCAGTTCCAGCAGTTCCCGCAGGGCGTCGTCGTTCAGGATGGCTGCAATCAGGAGGAATGAATCCGCGCCCGCCGCGCGTGTTTCCCACACCTGCCACGGATCGACGATAAAATCCTTGCGCAGAACCGGAATCTGGGTGGCTTTGCTCGCCTCTTTCAAGTCACCGAGCGAACCTGAAAAGAAATCCTCTTCGGTGAGCACGGAAAGCGCGGCTGCGCCTCCGCGTTCGAGGACGGCGGCCAGAGCCGCGGGCGCGTACTCGGTGCGTAGGATTCCGCGCGAGGGCGAGGCTTTTTTCAGCTCCGCGATGACGTTGAATCCCGCGCGCGCGAGCGCACCGGCGAAGTCGCGCGGAGGTTTCGCCTTTTTTTCAACCGCGATCTTCAGCGCCACTTCCGGGAGCACGCGTTTGCGGTGCGCTATGGATTCGCGGCGCGCATCGACAATCCGCTCCAGAATCGTTTTCGGGCGTGAACTGATTTCCATAAATAGAGGTAAACCCGGTCCCGCATGCGGGAAGGCGCAACTTCAGGGCTCGCCCTGAAGGGAAAATCGCTGGGACCATGCTAGCCGCGCCGCACCGCGATGTCAATTTTGGAGAGAGTTTGAAATCGAGAGACCGCCTTCACTGCGCTACCGCGCGTAGCAGACGCTACTTTGAAAGGAGCGGTTCAGAAAAGCGGATGGGGATGCCGAAGTTCGAGCCTCCGAAGCCCTTCAGCACGGCATACGTAACGCCGATCACTTTGCCCTGCCCATTGAAGAGGGGTCCGCCGGAACCGCCGGAGGTGGTTTGCGCGTCGAACACGATTTTATCCGTGAGGATATCGCCGATGTGACCCTGCGTGATGAGCGGATGAATCAAATTTCTCCGCGCCAATTCGTCGAGCACCTGCGAAACATCGCCGCTGCTGTTCGTGAGAATTTTCTGCGCCGTATCTTCGTCCGTGCGCGCGAGGATTGCCGCCAATCCCGTCGCGTAACCCATCAGCACGATGGGCCCTCCGCTCACGGCGGCGTTTTTGCCGGGGTCGATGGCCAGCGCGGGACGCTTGAGGCCCTGCAAATCCACGCGCATGGTGGCGAGGTCGGTCTCGTTCGAGATTTGCTGGATTTCCGCGTGAAACGCGCGCGGATCGCCGGGGAAGTACGCGCGGATCAGCGAAATCTGCGCCTGCAGTCCGTGGCTCGTAATGTCGTTCAGTTCATCGTTCTTCCACCACGGCTCGGCAACGTGGCGGTTCGTGATCACGCGTCCATCGGCGCCGGCGAGAAAGCCGGTGCCGAAGACGTCAACCTTTACTTCCGGCCCGCGCCCCTCGAGGGTCAGGATCGGATTGCCGTCGCTATCCTGGAGCGGTTCGCCTTGCTGATTGAGCCCGGCGTAGTGCAGCCGTCCTCCGCTCTGCTTATCCTGAAATGCAACCGACACATGCAGCAGGCAGACGCTCTGCACGTCCGCCGAAATCAGGTTTTGCGCGGCAACGCCTTCCTGTTCGATTCGTTTCAGGCGCGTATTGGTCTCCGCCAGCTCCTTTTGCAGAGCGCCCACATCGCCGGAATCGGCGTTCGCCATCTTGGCTTTCAGGTCGGCTGCGTGCTTCTGCAATTCATTCTTGGAAGCGGCGTTTGCGTCCGCCCCTGCCTGCTCTTCCCGCAGTTTGCGGGCTTCGGCAATCAAGCCCTGCTGGCGGACCAGCCCGCCTTCGAGCCGCGCAATGATCGCGTTCGAACGCTGCGTCTGCTTCTGCGCGCTGCGCGCAAAAAGAAAATAAACGCTGGCCATGAGGATTGCCAACGCGAAAACGGCTCCGAGTCCGATCTTGAGCCGGCGATCGAGCGAAGAAGCGTCGCTGGCCATCTTCTCGGTGACAGCGATGGCTTCGAAGGCGGTATGCGCGATTTGCTGCCCTTCTTCGGCAATGCGCATTTTGTAGCGAAGATCGTTTATTGCGCGCCGCGCGCGCAGTTGCGCGCGAATTCGCGCAAGGAGCTCGCCCGTGTCCCAACCGCGCGAAAGCGCATCGTCCGCGCCGCCATCGAGCGCAGCCGCCCGTTCTCCCGCTCCCGGGCCTACGATCAGGACCACGCGTATGCCCTCCATTGCGGCGGCGCCTCGAATCGAGGCTAGCGCCTCGCGGGCGCTCGAGTCATGCAGGGCAACATCGAGAAGCAGGATGTCCGCACTCGACTGACGCGTCGCATCGATGCCTTCCGCCGCCGTTGCAAAGGCCGCAACGTCGTAGCCGGCGGACTGGAACGTTTCGCGAAGAGTCTCGCGGCTGGCCGCATCGGCCTCGACGACAACGATTTTTTCGCGTGCATTGCTCATGAAATCAGCGGCTCCCTAACCCGGCGGCGGCCGTCCGCACGCGAACAGCAAAGCCGGGCGGTTGGATGCCATCGCGCTCAAGAGAATAGATGTTTCTGGAATGGCGGCGGTTTCGTGTTAATTTCGCAAGGCCTCGATGCAGTCTCTTGCCCAGTTGAATCGCCAAATCATAGGCTGCCGGAAATGCCCGCGGCTGGTGGCGTACCGCGAAGAAGTCGCGAGAGTGAAACGCTTCGCCTTCCGCGATTGCGAATACTGGGGCAAGCCGGTGCCGGGCTTCGGTGATCCGCGCGCGGAGTTGCTCATCCTTGGGCTCGCGCCCGCCGCGCATGGCGGCAATCGCACCGGGCGGGTTTTCACCGGCGACCGCTCGGGAGATTTTTTGTTTCGCGCGCTCTATCGCGCCGGATTCGCCAATCAGCCAACTTCGACGGACCCGGGCGACGGGCTCAAGTTGAAAAACGCATACATCGCCGCCGGTGCGCGCTGCGCGCCGCCCGGCAATAAACCGCTGCCGTCCGAACTCTCGAACTGCCGCCCCTACTTCGAAATGGAACTCGAAATCCTCCGGCCAGGCGCTCTGCTCGCATTGGGAAGCATCGCGATGCGCGTTTTTCTGGGGCTGCTCAAGGACCGCGGCGAAATCAAAAGCTTGGCGGCGTTTCGCTTCGCTCATGGCGCCAGCTACGATCTGCCTGGCCACCTGCCGCGGCTCTACGCGTCGTATCATCCCAGCCAGCAAAACACGTTCACGGGAAAACTTACGGAAGCGATGCTCGCGCGCGTGCTGTGCGATATCCAGCGCTTTCTTTCGCGGCGGCAATAATTTCAATCGAAGCATTCAGGCTGGCCGCCTCGGCATCCAGATCAAGTAGATTGCGAAGGACACGCCAAAACCGACGAACCACGCGTAATGGTACAGCCCATGTAATGCGGGAACCTCGAGCCCGACGAGCGCAACGGCTATCCCCGCGGCCAGCGCTCCGATCGCGCGCCAGTTGAAGCCGCCCGAAAATTCATAAGAGCCGCCGCGCTTGAACAGGTCGTCCGTAACAATCCTGCGCTTTCGGAGCACGTAATAGTCCGCGATCATCACGCCCGCGATGGGGCCCAGAAAACCCGAGTAGCCCACCAGCCAGCCGACGATGTAGCTGCCGTAACTCGCCAGCAATTTCCACGGCTGCATCAGAATTCCAACGACGCATGTAATCAGCCCGCCGGTTTTGAAACTGATCTTCCGCGGGTACAGATTCGAAAAATCGTTTGCAGGAGAAACCACGTTGGCGGCCACGTTCACATTCAGCGTGGCGAGCAGCAGCGCCAGCATGGCAACCACGACCGCCACGGGATTTCCCAGGCGGCTCATCACCACCACCGGATTCCAAATCGCTCCACCGAACACGACAACCGTCGCGGACGTGACCGCGATGCCGATGAACGAATAGAGCGTCATCGTGGTCGGCAGGCCGAGCGCCTGCCCGAGCATTTGCTCGCGCTGCCCTTTCGCGTAGCGCGTGAAGTCCGGAATATTCAGCGCCACGGTGGCCCAGAAGGCAACCACGCCGGTGAGCGAAGGAACGAAGAAGGCGAAGAATTCGCCGGAGGTTTGGAATTTCGACGGCGCCGAAAGCATCGGACCGAATCCGCCCGCCTTGCGATACGCCCAGCCGAGCATCGCCAGGCCGAGAATCAGCAGCGCCGGCGCCGTGATGCCCTGGAGGAAGCGAATCGTCTCAATCCCGCGCAGAATCACCGCGAGATTGAGCAGCCAGAAGAGAAAGAAACAGATCCACGCGTGGTCCCAGCCGTGCACGATCGCGCCGAGCAGTGTGTTGAATGCTTCGCCGCCGATCCACGTTTGGATGCCGAACCATCCGCAAGCCACCAGCGCGCGAAGAACCGCCGGAACATTCGCTCCCAAAACTCCGAACGACGAGCGCGCGAACACCGGAAACGGAATACCGTATTCCGCGCCCGCATGTGCATTCAGAAGCATCGGAATCAACACGATCACGTTGCCGAGAAAAACCGTGAAGATTGCCTGCTTCCAATTCATTCCTCCGGCGATCATGCCGCTTGCAAGCATGTACGTCGGAATATTGACGCTCATCGCCACCCACAGCGCGGCGTAGTTGTACGTTCCCCACGTGCGTCGCTCCGGCGGAATCGGCGCGAGGTCCCTGTTCCAGAGCCAACTCGCGCGGCCTGCCTTGCCTTCGGATATGGAATCAGCAATGGTCATCAGGTTCTTCGAGGTGCGCTTATACTTCGAACTGCGTCTCCCTACAAGTCCATGGCCGAGCCATCAGGCCCCAGGCAAATCAGGCATTTCCGCCCGCGGGCCGCAGCTTGCGTTCGACCAGCCCGAGCAGAGCATCCGCACCAATCGCCAGCGCTGCCGCGGGAATCGCGCCGGCCAGAATCAACGGGTCGCTCACCATCGCGAGCCCGCGAAAAATGAACTCGCCCAGGCCTCCTGCGCCCACCGCCGCGGCGATCGTGGCGACTCCGATTGTCAGAACCGTCGCTACGCGCACGCCTGCGAGGACGGTCGGCAGCGCCAGCGGCATCTCCACTTCAAAGAGAATTTGCCGTTCCGTCATTCCCATCGCCCGAGCCGATTCGCGCACCGCCGGGTTCACGCCCGAAATTCCCGCCGCCGTGTTGCGAATGATGGGCAACAGCGCGTAGAGGGTCAACGCGGTGATGGCCAGCCTGTCGGCCCGCCCGCCGAGCCAAGGAACCGGGAGCAGGAAGCCAAAAAGCGCGAGGCTCGGAATCGTCTCTGCAATATTTGCACCGCCGAGGATCGGTTTCGAGAGCCAGTTCTTCCGCGCCACAACGGCTCCCAGCGGAACTCCTATGGCTATCGCGAGCACCATCGTCGCTCCGACCAGCCATACATGCTCGCCGACGGCGCGCCAGATTTCGCCCGCGTGGTGCGCAAAAAATGTGAACAGGTTCATGCCTCCTCCTCAGCCCGCGCGAGCGAGCGGCGGTACTCGGCGTAGGCAACTGCCACTGCCTCATTGGACCGCAAGAATTCCTTCGGGGAATAAACTCCTGCGAGCTTTCCGCCTTCGAGCAGCGCGATGCGCGTAGCGAGCAACAGCGCTTCGCTCACGTCATGCGTCACCAGCACGATCGTCTTTCCCAGCCGCTTCTGCAGCGCCCGAAATTCCTCCAGGATCTCTCCGCGCGTGAGCGGGTCGAGCGCGCCGAAGGGTTCGTCCATCAGCAGAATCGGCGGATCGGCTGCCAGCGCCCGCGCCACGCCCACGCGCTGCCGCTGCCCGCCGGAAAGCTCGTGCGGATAGCGCCTCGAAAATTTCCCGGCATCAAGGCCCACGAGCGCGAATAATTCCGCCACCCGCGCGCGCGTGCGCTCCTCGGGCCAGCGCTCGAGCCGCGGCACAAGGGCGATGTTCCGCTCGACCGTGAAATGCGGAAACAGCCCGATTTCCTGCACCACGTAGCCGATGCGCCGCCGGAGCGCGATCGGGTCCCATTCCGTTGCCGGCCGTCCTTCGACGCGCACTTCGCCCTCCGTCGCGTCGAGCAGTCGGTTGATCAGCTTGAGCGCGGTGGTTTTCCCCGCTCCGCTCCGCCCCAGCAGCACGAGCGTTTCGCCGCGCTGCACCGTGAGATCTAGACTCGTCAGCAGCGCTTGCCCTGTGGAAAGCGCATAGCCTGCGCGAATGAATTCGATGACGGTCGCATTCGCTGCCGCGGAGTTCCCGGGAAGGTTCATTGTGCGGCAGCCTAACAATGGCTGCCAAGGCTGTCAAACCGCCGGTGCGCGCCCGGGGATGTTTGGACCGCGCGGCGCTGGCACGCACAAGCATTGCGAGGGGCACGTTCTGAGATTCAATTCGCTATTTCGGTGGAATTCATGCTATTATATTATCTAGGTAATTAATAGAAGCAATCGAGACCATCTGAGGGGCGATGAAGAAAAATGGCAAGCCATACAACACTCGTGGATTCCGGCCGAAACGGCGTAAAAGCCTACCGTCCACAAAGAATGGAACTCCTTGCGCGGCGGTGCTCCCGCTTGCGGATATCCCTACATCCGGACATCCCGACGGAATGCTTGAGGAGCAGCGCCAATATTCCAAGGCGATTATCGGCATCCTGCGGGAGTCCATTCTAGTCCTTGATATAAAGTTCCGCGTCGTCACGGCAAACAATTCTTTCTATAAAACTTTCAAGGTCACGGCGCCGCAAACAATTGGGACGCTTATTTATAATCTCGGAAACGGCCAATGGAACATTCTGCAACTCCGGAAACTATTGCGAGATGTACTCGCGCGAGACGCGGAGTTTTGGGATTTTGAGGTGGACCGTACCTTTCCCGCGATCGGCCGCAGGAAAGTGCTGCTCAACGCCCGGCGGTTCACGGGACAGTCGAGCCGCACTCCTCTGGTTCTTCTTGCAATCCAGGACGAAACTCCGCGAGACCACGCCCAAAGGATGTCGGCCCGGCTATTGCGGGTTCATGACGACGAACGGAGAAAGTTTGCGCGCGAGCTCCACGACAGCACGGTGCAATCCCTCTCTGGGCTCATGATAAACATGAACCGGCTGGCTAGCATCGTGCCCGATGTTGATGCCGATGTCCGGAGCCTTCTGGCTGACTGCAAACATCTAGCGGAATCAAGCATGCGCGAAATTCGCTCCGTCTCCTATCTCCTCCACCCTCCAGCGCTCGAGGAAGTCGGATTGGAGCCAACAATCGGCAGCTTCGCATCCGGTTTCTCCAAGCGCAGCGGTATCCGCGTCGAACTGAATATCGCCGTCGACCTGCCGCGCATGTCAAAAGATTCGGAACTTGCCCTGTTCCGCATCGTCCAGGAGAGCCTCACCAACATCCACCGCCATTCCGGCAGCGGCTCGGCCCGTATTCAACTCGCTGCCACTTCTACTAGTGTGACTTTGGTTGTCAGTGACAAGGGCAAGGGCCTGCCCGTCGGGCTCGTGAAGCGGAACGGAGGAACGGCAGCCGCGGAAGGCGTAGGGATCCCGAGCATGCAAGAGCGAGCCAGGCAGCTTGGAGGCGTTCTCGAGCTTGAAACGGGCCCCGGGGGCACGGCGGTCAAGGCGACCATTCCTCTTATCAAACGTTGAACGGGTCTGTCCGGCTCTCGAACCTCAGCCCGTTCATGCAGTCCGCGAGTCCGTTCCTGCGTTTGCTTTATTCTCGCGGAGTAGTTGCACAAACCTCCACTCGTTGTGCTAGCGTGATTTGGACAATGGCCCGGCGGCCGATTCCTGGGTTGCAAGCGCGTCTACATTTCTTGCGGAGCTGCGCCGCGATCCTCCTCGCCAGTTTCCTCGCGGCTTGCGGCGGCGCGCGAAACAACTCGATCGTTATCGGCTCAAAGAATTTCTCCGAGCAAGCCCTGCTCGGAGAAATTCTGGCGCAGCACATCGAAGCGCGGACGCATCTTCCGGTCACGCGGCGTTTCTATCTCGCCGGTTCCTACATCTGCCAGCAAGCGCTCCTCGCCGGCCGCATCGACATGTATGTGGAATACACCGGCACGGCCCTTACCGCCATTCTGCGGGATCCCATCGAAAGCGATCCTGCAGCTGTTTTCGAGCGCGTCCGCGCCGAGTACAAGCAGCGCTTCGGATTGGAAGTGATGCCTTCGCTCGGCTTCGACAACACGTTCGCGATCGTGATTCGCGGCGAAGACGCGCGGCGCCTCAACGTGAAAACCATTTCCGATGCCTCGCAATACGCGCCGCGGTGGCGCGCCGGATTCGGCTACGAATTCTCGGAGCGTCCGGATGGTTTCACCGGTCTTGCGCGCGTCTATGGACTCCAGTTCGTCGAGCCCCCGCGGATTCTGGACTTGGGCCTGCTTTATCGGGCGCTGCTCGATAACCAGGTGGATCTTGTCGCGGGGAATTCCACAGACGGACTGTTGGCCGCGCGGGATTTAGTGATGCTCACGGACGACAAGCACTATTTTCCGCCGTACGAAGCCGTGCCGATTGTGCGAAACGATACGCTCGGGCGCCACCCCGAAGTGCGCGCCGCGCTCGGCGAACTCGAGGGGAAGATCTCGACCGCGGAGATGCAGAAGATGAATTACGCCGTGGATGGCGAGCATCGGGATATGGCAGACGTTGCGCGCGAGTTTCTCCGCTCGAAGGGACTCGACTAAGTGCGCGGGCAAAGCCCGTGCGTCGTCCGCGCACAATCTTTCAGTCCGAAGTTTGAACTTTTCCAGGCTTTGCGGGTGGAACGGCGTCATCGTGGAACGAGTATTCCCTGGTGATTTCAGCGAATGGCTTGCCGTCAAGCTCCGCATAAGGATACACGCCGTAGTTCAACGGCTCGCCCTTCTGCGCCGGTTTCAGTCGAATGTCGCGTCCGAGTGACATCATCACGCGGTTCTGGTCCAGCGAACCGAAGAAATAGTCACGCTTGTCCGGATTCTTCCACGCCTCGGACGCGTCCACGGGGATCCAGCCGATTCCGTCCGCATAAAACTCCGCCCAGCAGTGGTAGCCCGGGACCGCGCCCTCGTGCGAGCCGACCGGCAGCGGAAAGCCGATTTCAAACCGCGCGGGAATTCCCGCGGCGCGCGCCATGCCGATGAAAACAGAATGGAAGTCGGTGCAATTTCCGCGTTTCGAATCGCACGCCCAAACTGCATCGCCCTGGCCCCAGCCTGTTCCGGTTTTGTCGTAGCGCATGGTCGAGACCACGTAGTCGTAGATTTTGCGCGCTTTATCCACCGGCAGTGTTACGCCCAGGGTCTGCTCGCGAGAAAGGTCGCCGATTACGCCTGTAATGGGGACGAGACGGTCCGGCTGAAGGAACCGGGCGGTCGAGACGATCGGCGTGATCGGCACATCGCTCGTCGAAACCAGCGCGACGCGATGCTCGAAGCGTTCGGCATGAAACGTCACGATGATATCGAATGGCGTCTTGGTCTCATCGGAGTTCACGGCAACGTATGCGTACTTGTTGCCGTACTCCTTGTCGCGCTCGATTTTGTACTCGACGGGGGCCGCTACGTTTAGTTTTGAAATCGCCTGGGCATTGTCTTCGTACGGCAATGGAACCCAGATGCGAAATGCGTGAGATCCGGCCGGCAGCGCTGGAACGCGAGTTATCGAAACGAATTGGAAGCTTCGGGAAATGGCTGCTGCGCCGGCAGGAGAAGCGGCTCGCGACGCCAGCTCCCCGATAAGAAGCACCAGCAAGCACAAACCCACCGCAGCAGAAAGGGCAATGCGCTTCATCGTTTCATCTCCTCCGCTTGTCCAGGTGCGCGAACGCCGTGAGCCCGACGCGCTCCCCCGCCGGGCATCAGGGCTCGTTCGAGTCCACTCGACTATCATGTGACCCATGTTCGCATCCGATTGCGCCATTGAATCGCTGGAGGAATAGTGCCACTGGAACCGCTGAATGCCAAGAGGGGAACAAGTGCAGCGTCTTGCGCTTAACCAGGTCCGTTTACGCCACTCAGAAATCCGCCGAGATGCCCCGTCAGTCCCACAAGCACAACCGCCAGCGCTTCAACCGCTAAGCGATACATCCGCAGAGATTTTTCTGGATGCCGCCGCGCTCGCCAGTGGATCCAAAGCACCAGCCAGATCAACACACTCGAGATACATGCCAGAACCAAGTGCATCAAAAGAATCCCCTTTAGCTTTTGCCCCTCCAGCGCGAACTGCCACGCGAGGATTCCCGTCGCGAGTGCTGGCACCGTCGAAATCGCCGCCAGCAAAAAGTTATAGTAGGCCGCGTCCGCCAAACCACGCCGCTTCGTCCATAGTGCGATGAAATCGAATGCCACACCGGCAATAAACAAGGCGATCGGAAAGTGAATCAGCACCACATGTTGCGCGTGTTTGGCTAAAAGCACGGCTTTGATGTCGAATGGGTTTACGCTCACTGGACCACGACCGTCCCGGTCATTTTCGGGTGGATCGAGCAGAAGTATGGATACGTTCCAGCTTTGGCGAAGGTGTAGGAGAACTTTTCATCCGTGTCCAGCACCTTGGACTTGAACACTTTTTCCGTGCTGACGACCGTGTGGGGAATGTCATCCTGGTTTGTCCAGGTTATTGTCGTTCCGGCAGCCACCGTTAGAGTCGCCGGCCCAAAACTGAAATTATCAACTTTCACTTCCGCAGTTGCCGGCGCGGGTTGCTTGGCATTTGCCGTGACGCTTGGTGATCCTGCCAACAGCAGCACCATCGCGATCGCTGCCACCGCCCACAAACATGCAACGCACACACATCGCCTCATCATCCTTAGCTCCTTTCCAGGTTCCTCGCCTGGACCGGATCTCCTCTACTTTATCCAAGCGCTCGGTCCTCACTGCCAGGGTGTGTTGGCCCTGGACCTAATTCACATCCGTAACTCCCAGGCTCCTACTTCTTTCTTCATTCCATTCTCCGCGTGCAAATGAGCTGGCGGCGCGGGATGGATGGGGTTTGCCCGCGCCACCAGCGGACGTGCCTGCATTCATCTAGACTGCCGCGGCGCCTGTCTTATTCCAAATTCGTCGAGAATCAGGTTGCAGTTCAGCCGGTTCTCACGTGGGAAGCATCACTGATCGAGGAAGTCTTTGAGGGACATTGGAATGGACAGACGGCGGGGCGTGGCAACGACTTTGAGATTCGCTTGAGCGCCCAACGCTGAACATCAAACTCTCTGCTTCAACGAGGGAGACCGACACGGCGCAGAAGGTCTTGAAAGCGCGGGTCGGAGCGAAGAGGATCGATAGCCCGGACGCAGAAGGACGCCCGGGTTAAATCGCTCTTCATAGGCTTTTTCGAGCCAATCCATGGCTTGATCCGAATCTCCGAGGGATGCGTAGATCGCGGCAATCTCCGAAGCATCCGAATAACTCGGGCCTGAGCGCTTCTTCAGGTCGTTCAGCAGCCTTACCGCCTCGCCTCTCTTCCCAGATGCAGCGTAGGCGCGAGCAAGACTGGCTACGCATGTGGGGCTACCTCCGGAAAGCTGCACCGCTTTTTGCAGTTCTGGGACCGCTTCCTCGGGCATTTGTTTTTGGAGGTATGCCTGGGCGAGTTGATTGTGCGCGAGAGCAAAATTAGGATCCATTTCGATGGTCTTGCGGCTCTGCAGGATCGATTCGTCATAGGAGTGCGCAATAACAAGAAGTTCTGCCAAATCGGCGTTAATGATGAGAGATAGAGGATCCAGGTTTTCCGCTTTTCTCATTTCCGCGATCGCTTCGTCATTGCGGCCCAACAGACTCAAATGCCAGGCATACCAATGGTGAGCGGTGGCATAGCCTGGGTTCAGTTCAATGGCCCGCCGGAATTCCTTTCCGGCAGAGTCCAAATCCCAGTCGAAGGCATCGAGGCAGAATGCAAGCGAGTTGTGGGCTTCGCCGAGTGCGCTATCCAGTTCAAGAGCTTTGATCGCAGCGGCTTTGGCTTTAGGCAATGCCTGCCTGGGCGTCATCACCGCATACTGCCAATCTCCCAACAAAGCGTAAGTGTCGGCCAGGCCGGAATAAGCTTGGGCGTACTTCGAGTCCTCTTCGATTGCCTGGTTGAAATAGGCGAGAGCAACCTTCAAACCTTCGGCCGTGCGCTTATTCCAGAAGAAGCGGCCTTTGAGATAGGACTCGTAGGCTTCGGGATTAACAACCTTTATGCTTTTCAGAGCAGCCTGTTCCTGCGGATTCAATTCGATCCGGATTTGATCCGCAATGGCCCTTGCCACCTTGCTCTGGAGCGCCAAGGTATCCCGCAACTCACCCTCATAGCTCTCGGACCATAGGTGCTTGTCCGAAGAGGCGTCTATCAACTGCGCCGTGATGCGGACCTGGTCGCCGGAGCGGAGCACGGTGCCTTCCACGACGGCGTCCACGTTCAGCTCGCGAGCGATCTGCGGGAGAGGCTTGCGCGCGTGTTTATAGGCCATCACGGAGGTACGCGAGATCACACGCAACGCGCTGATCTGTCCGAGGTCCGCAATCAACTCGTCAGTCATTCCATCAGCAAAGTAATCCTGAGACGCATCGTTCGAGAGGCTTTCCAACGGAAGGACAGCCAAGGAACGAATGACAGAGGGCGGGCGGTTCCAGGAATGAAGCTTCCAAGCGGCGAGAGAGGCCATCAGAACGAGGAGCACGAACACCAATGTCTTCCACCCGAGTGAAGGCAGAGGATGCCTGGGCATTGCGAGTTGGCCGGGAAGATCGGGGCGATCACGAGCCTCTGCCGCGGAACGAGGCTGAGTTGCGAGTTCCGGGCTGCGAACAGGGACTGCATCGGCTACTTTGACCTCTGCGAGGAAGCGGTAGCCGCGCCGAGCAACGGTTTCCACAAAGCGGGGACTCTCGGCGGAGTCGCCGAGGGCCTCACGGATTTTGTTGACCGCTTTGTTGAGCCCGTGGTCGAAATCCACGAAAGTGTCTGCGGGCCAGAGTTTTTTCTGAAGTTCCTCGCGAGTTACAACGTCGCCGGGGTGCTCCAGCAGCACCGCCAGGACTTGGAGGGGCTGTTCCTGAAGCCGGACTCGTAGGCCGTGCTTGCGCAATTCGCCTGCGCGAAGATCCAGATCGAAAACTCCAAAACGGAGACGCCCGCGAAACTGATCGTCTTCTCGCATGGCGAGGTAACCGCAGCGAAAAGGAAGTGTACCATGAGCGGAATTTGCTGGAATACAAAGCGGGGATATTTTCCTATAAGCCTTCTATTGAGTGACAGTTATCAGGGGACCCCGATTCCAGTGGGAAAGAACCGCCTGTCCATTGCAGCGATTTCACATACGAACCATAGTGAGGCCCACAAGCGCACCGCCGCGGCGCGGTACCGCTCGCAGGAGGCTCAAATGCTTGAGCACAATGATCTTCCGAATTTTGAGCAGGCTGTCTTACCGCATCTCGACGCAGCCTACAATCTGGCGCGCTGGCTGGTCCGCAATCCGCAGGACGCAGAGGACGCTGTCCAGGAAGCATACTTGCGCGCTTTCCGATTCTTTCCCGGCTTCCGCGGCGGGGATGCGCGCGCATGGCTGATGAAAATTGTCCGCAATACTTGCTATACCTGGCTGCATACGAATCGGCCGCTGCAGGACGCCAAGGAATTTGACGAAAACCTTTTCCCTCCTGATCCTCGTGTTTCCAATCCGGAAGAACTTGTGCTTCAAAGACGACAGCGGCACTCAGGTGCGAAAGGCGCTCGAGGAACTCCCGCCGAATTTTCGTGAAGCCGAGACCCTCTTCGTTTTTGGATTCTTAACGTGTGCAACAGGCGGGATGCACAAAGGGAACGCGCCACGCCAGCGCTATGTTACGTGCGGCCGGCTTTCATTTTTTCGAGCTCTTCGGAGAGTTCGGACGAATTGAGGATTCCCTTCCGGTATAGGACACGTACAATCGCTTCGAGGGCCTCCGCCGTTGTAGCGGGAGGTTGAGACACCGAGGCCGAAGCGTATGCGGACGTCGCAGCGCCGGAAGAAGGATTGGTTCTTGCCGTGGATGCGGACGAGCGCGTAGGCGATTTTGAAAACGCAGGCTCGGTTGCGCCCAAAGGCGGCGGAACAAACTCACGAAGCTTCTTTAGATCAAACCTGCTCATGCCGGTAAATGACACGCCCATGCCCATTCCCGGATGCATGCTGCAAACCCGGCCGTGAGCTTCAATTGCACCACTGTCCAAGTGAATCGTCACCACGATCGCCGAGTCCAGAGGAAGAGGTGAGAGCATTTCGAGATAGCAGCCGCCAAGACAAATGTCCGTTACTTTCGCGGGCAGACGGGAGCTCTCCCCGACGACCGACACCTCCGCTTCCAACCGGCAGGCGATCCTCGGAAGCAGGCGGCGATCTCTTCCGGTCCACGGGACTGGGGGAGAACTCGGCCAAGCGGCGACGACCGGTTTAATGTCTGCATGCTCTTGCCTTTCCGGCTTGTAATCGTCTTGCGCGCTCGGGGACAATGCCAGGTCCCAGATGTATTTGCCGCGTTCGAGGCATCGCAGCCCTACCTGTCCGATACCCGCGGCCCATCCATCGCCGACCCACTGAACACGATACAATGCTTTCTTCCCCTGGTATTTGACTTCGATTTCTCCACCCGCCCGATCGATGCACTCGAGCCCTTCTAGGCGCGCGCCGGTGGCGCTAATGTCCCGAGTTTGAGCGGTCTGAGTAAACGGACTTCCGCGGCTGTCCACTCCGCGGACAATGACTGGCAGACACACGGTTATGCGTTGTTCGCTTCGGCTTCCCATCAAATGCCTGTACCGCGCCTAGCTGAACGCAACCGCCTGTCTATGAGAGGGAATTTCAGCGTAACTTCTCTGCCGAAAAGGGTCAAGCCGCGCAAAAATTTTTTTCTTCAAATGAGTAACAGGAAACGGTGCAAGGGAAGCCTGCGGTGGGCCAGTCGGTCCGCCTGCTTGCTCCGCGTTAGTCGGACTCCTGCAAGGTCTTTATGTGGGCTTCGAGCGCCGCGCAATATTCGTGCCCGGCGTCGAGCTCGGCCTGCAACTTCTTCACAAGAAGTTCGAGCCGGCGCATCTCGTTCTTCAATTTCTGAATCTCTGCGGAGGGCTGTGCCGCGACTCGCGGTGCAGGCGCGGGCAATGGAGCCGGAGCGACGGGTACGAACGGACGCGGAGGAGCGGCGGTCATCTGGGCCGCAGGAGGCGTAGCGGCCGACGTGGCTGCAACGGGCGGCGCTCCTACTGACAAGAACAAGCTCGACAACGCCTGCGCCGGCGCGAACGATGGCCCTTCTATACTTCGGATCACACTTGTGGGCTTCGGATACAGCAGATTTTTCACGCGCTGAATTAGGTCTTGCGGCTGAAACGGCTTGCGAACCAGCTCATCGGCTTTCACCGCCATCGCCTTTTCGGCGACCGTGCGGTTCACCACGCCGGACATCAATATGACGGGCGTCTTGCCGAACTGCTCATGCTGCTTGATGAACTGGCAGACCTCGTAGCCGTCCTTATCCGGCATGATGACATCGGTAATCACGGCGTCGGGCGCGGTTTCTCCGAACTGTGTAAGCGCCGTGGCGGCGTCGGAGCAGGTGATGACGTGAATGTTTTCCTTGCGGAACGCAATCTTGATCACTTCGCGCATGGTGGCGCTGTCGTCAATAAAATAGACCGTCGGAGTGCGGGCTGCCGTGAGGGTCTGCGTTTCGGTTTCGCTCATGACGACTCCTTCTCCACATTATGGCGCTCGTCCTCGACGCTACGCTCTTCCTCGTCAAATTCACGGAGAGCATCCAGCAGGAGATCCGTGGCGGAGCGCAGCACCGTGCGTTGCGTGGCCACCGCGCCGTACACGAATTTGTAAACGCCCTTGGCCGTCCCCTGGCAGTTCTTGACGATTTGCATCACCGCCTCGTCGCCAAAAAGCGTGCCGCATTCGGCGTGAAAGATCTGCCCGGCTTCCAAAAAGATGATTCCGTCGGTATCTCCCGCGTTGATGTGCAGCGCGCCCGTCTGCCGCGCCTGCTCCAGCATTTGCATCACGCCCGGCAAGTCCAGGTGCGAAAGATTGCCGCTCAGTGCCGTGTCGGAGGTCGCGAGCATCTGCGTGGGCTGAAAACCTTCCTGCCGGCTCACCAGAAAACTGCGCACGTGGGCGGCGATGTCGGCGGGCGGACGCCGGCGGTCGACGTAGTCATCACAGCCCGCGCCATACGCTTCGAGCAGCGCTTGATCGCCGCCACTGCCCACGGCAATCAGCGGGATGTGCGCCGTCTTGGGATCGGCGCGCAGGATCGGCGCCATCTCAAGCGCTCCCATCTCGCGGAGGTTCGTCGCGCAGAGAATCGCCATGGGCGCATCGTATTCGAGCATCGTAAGCGCGTACACGGCCTGCGTGCTCGGGACCACTTCGAATCCCTCCTCCTTGAGCGCGTCGCCGAGCCGTTTTGCAAAGTACACGTTGCTATCGATCAGCAGGATCCGGGGAAGATTGGCTGGCGCGCTCATGGCTGCGCCTCCCACGCGGCAGTCTCGAACGATTGATTCGTCGCGGCAGGCGAAGTCACCAGCGCTTCCAGATTCAGCACATCCAGGCTTTCATCGCCGACCTCGATCCTTCCCGCGACATACGCGGGCCGGCCTGCCTGCGGCGGCTGCATTTCGCAGGAGGCCAGTTCACATTCACCACTCACTGGAATCGCGCTCGGTTCGCCCACCCTCCCGAACATGCGCCGCGCAACAAGATAGAACCGGTGCGCGGGGGAACTTTCGCCTAGCAGCACCGGACCTACGTCGTACACGGGCACAATGTGCCCACGGCGCACGATCACTCCCACAACGAGAGGCGACCTATGCGGGAAAGCGTGCAATCGGACCGGCGGCGCCAACTCCTCCACGGTGTCCGCCGGCAAGGCAAACCGCCGCTTTCCCACCTGTAGCAGTACGTAGGAGTCCGGTCCCGGATTCTGCACCGAAGTCATGCCGAGAAGGCTCCTTCGCGCTGTTCCTCCGCCGTTTTCCATGCCTGGTCGAGCCGCTCAAATTCTTCCGCGGCCAGAAAACCCGCGGGGCGAATCACCGGAATCACCAAATCGTCCAGATAGGCCAATCCGCGATACCAATTCCGCTCGTCGCCAATGAACGCTCGGGGCAGCGGATGCAAGGCGGAAATCTCGGCCATGCGCTCGATCCGGTCCACCAGCACCGCGGTGCGCAATTGGCGAAGCATCAGAACGAGCGTGGGCCGCGTGACATCCAGGCCAAAATGCATTCCGGCATTCACGACATAGTAGGTCCGGTGCGCCCGCTCAATCGCGTGGCGGACTTTCGGCACTTCCGATTGTTCGAATTCCAGCGCCGCGCCCGCCAGGCTGTCCGTGCTTCGAATTTCCTGCACGGCATCGGCGGCGATCGCGAATGTTTCATTCGATACCGTGAACAAGATCACGGGTTCCGAGCGCCGCGACCGGCGCGCTTTCGCCGCCGTCTGAGTTGCGAATCTCATCGCACGCCCACGGGCACCATTCGCGAAAGCTTCGTTACGCGCTTTTCGATGGCCGCGCCGATTTCATCGATCCCCAGAACTTCGTCCACCGCTCCGATCTTGATGGCTTCGGCCGGCATGCCGAAAATCATGGAGGTGGCTTCGTCCTGCGCCACAACGTGCCCTCCCGCATCCTTCACCGCCTTTGCTCCCTTCGCGGCGTCGCTGCCCATACCGGTCAGCACTACTCCCACTGCCAGCAAGCGCGCATACGAGGCGGCCGTTTCGAACGAGACGTCTGCGCAAGGGCGATAGCCTTCGATGCGGGGCCCGGAATCAAGCGCGATCTTGCCGGTGGGGGTAATCCGCAGATGATGCGAGCCGGGACACACGTAGATCATCCCCGGTTGCGGCACGTCATTCGTTTCCGCTTCTTTCACTGGCAGCGTCGAGATCTCCGCCAGTTGCAAGGTGAATTGCTTCGTAAATGCCGCTGGCATGTGTAGCACGATCAGCACGGCCGCTCCGAGATCCTTCGGCAAGCCAGCGACAACGCGCATCACCGCCGCGGGTCCGCCAGTGGAGGCCGCGATGACGACGAGTGGACATTTTCCGCCCGCGGCTGCGGCAATCGCCGCTCCCTTGATCTGGGCCGGCGAAGCTGGGACAGGCGCGTGCGGGGCTGGAAGCTTCGCACGAGTGGCAGTGCGTACGACGCGGACTTTCGCCGCCAGCTTGAGCTTCCGTGTCAGCTCCTCGCCAACGTTCCTCATATCCAGATCAATGCCGCTCGATGGCTTGGGAACGAAATCGATCGCTCCCAGCTCGAGTGCCCGCAATGTGCTCGAAGCGCCTTCGCGCGATTCGGAGCTGACGATCACGATCGGCCGCGGATTCTGCGACATGATCATTTCGGTTGCCTGCAGGCCGTCCAGGTGCGGCATGTTTATGTCCATCGTGATCACGTCGGGACGCAGGGATTCCGCCAGGGCGATGGCATCGCGGCCGTCGCGCGCCTGGCCCGCAACTTCCAATTGCGGATCGGAGCTGATGATCTGATGCAGCACCTTGCACATGAAGGCAGAGTCGTCCACCACGAGCACGCGGATCTTTTTTTCGGCCACTTTGCTCATGTCAGCCCTGTCGCAGCGGCACCGCTGCGGGACGTGCTTGCGCCACGTCGGAACCGATCAAGCTTTCGACGCTCGCAATCAACTGGTCTTCCTGCACCGGCTTGGTGAGGAAGCCCGAGGCGCCTTCCTTCAGCGCCCGGTCGCGGTGCTTCGCGCCCGCGCGGGACGTCACCACCAGCACGGGAATCCCTCGCGTCGACGGGTTCTGCCGCAGGTGGGCCATCAGCTCGTAGCCGTTCATGCGGGGCATCTCGAGGTCCGTGATCACGAGGTGGCATCCCGACTGCGCGACAATTTCCGAAGCTTCCATGCCGTCGGAAGCCAGCTTCACGCGATAGCCTGCCTTTTCGAGCATGCGGCCGACAAATTTCCGCACGCTGATCGAATCGTCGGCGACAACGACAACGCGATCGTTTTCGATGGGGTCCACGGCTTCGGCCGGAATGCTTCCGGCTGCGACGGCTTCCGCGCCCGGCGCGAACACCCGCGCCGCGGGTGAAGAGGCGGGAAGCGCGTGACGCTCGGCGGTATCCGCGGATATCAGCCGATTCGGATCAATGAGCAGAATCAGCGCGCCATCGGGCGCGATCGTGGTGCCGGGGAACAGCTTCACACGCCGCAGATAGTCGCCGAGATTTTTGATGACGATTTCGTCCTTGCCGAGGACTTCCTCAACGACCACGCCCACGTGCTTCCCGGCCACTTTGACAATGACCATGTGGAAGTAGCCATTCAACGGCTCGAGCGAAGGCAACGCGAGTTGCAGATCGAGCCGCACGACTTCCGTGACCACATCGCGCACGCGCGTGAACAGCTTTCCGCCAACGTCTTCGATTTCTTCCGGGCGCAAGCGGCGAATCTCCTCGACCACTGCGAGCGGGAATGCAAACACGGAAGTGCCGCAGCGGACGAACAGCGCCTGCGAAATGATGAGCGTGAGCGGAACTTTGACGGTGAAGCACGCCCCGCGCCCCGTTTCCGAGCGGACTTCGATTTCGCCGTTGAGCGCGTGGACGTTGGAACGCACCACGTCAAGGCCCACGCCCCGGCCCGCCAGTTCCGTCATGGAAGAAGCGGTGGTGAATCCCGGCTGGAAGAGAATCTCGCGCAGCTCGCGGTCGCTCAGTTCTGAAGCCGCGACCGGCGACATGGCTCCGGACTCGATGACGCTTTGCCGGACCCGCTCGTAGTCAATTCCGTGGCCGTCGTCTTCCACCTCGATAAAGATGTGATTGCCGCGATGATAGGCGCGAACCGTAATGTGCCCCTCTTCGGGCTTTCCGGTGTTGCGGCGCGCTTCGGCATCTTCGATTCCGTGGGCGACTGCGTTGCGCACGAGATGAATCAGCGGGTCCGAGATGTGCTGGACGATGTTGTTGTCGAGCTCGGTCTCCGAGCCTTCCAGGGAAAGCTCCACCGGTTTTCCGGTTGCCTTGGCCGCGTCGCGAACCGTCCGGGAAAGGCGCGTGTAAAGATTGCCGATGGGGACCATGCGCGCGGCCGTGATTTCATCCTGCAGGTGGTGGGCGAGCTTCGTGAATTCGTCAATATCGGAATCCACGCGGCCCATGAATCCTTCGAGTTGCGTCAGGACTTCGGTGACGTCCGCGGAAATTTCAGTGAGCGAGCGCGAAAGAATATTGAAGTCGTCGTAACGGTCCATCTCCAGCTCGCTGAATTCGAGCAGATCGTTCGAAGTCGCGGGGAGCGCGCTGACGTGTCCCCGGAAAGTGTCCATCTGCGGAGGATGGCTGCCGGGCACCAGCGATTTGTGGAGGCGGTTGAATTCGTGCTTTTCCTGGAAGTCGGAAATCTTGTTGGCAAGCCGCGCCTTCGAGAAAGTCAAAATCTCGACGAGCTTCGCCAGCTCGGAAAGCCGGCCAACCATGCGGGTGCGGTTGATCACCAGCTCGCCCACGGCATTCATCATGCGGTCGAGCCGCTCGAGCGAAATGCGCACGGACTTCGCCTGCGGCAATGTCGGCGCTGCTGCCGCACGTGGAGCGGCCTGAGGCTGTGATGTTTCGGCCGCGCTTGTGGAAGTGCCGCTCGCGGCGCCTCCCTCGCTCTGCTCTTGCAGCGCCTCGTCGGGGACAAGTTCCGCGATCCGCGCGAGCAAGGGATCGACAGCCGCGGCCATCTGCGCTTCATCCGCCCACTGGCGATGCAGGAATTTTTTCTGGATGTCCACGGACTCCAGGCACAGATCCACAATCTCGGCGCTGGGCTGGAGCGCGCCGTCGCGAAGCTGGCCGATCAAATCCTCCACGCGATGCGCCACAGCCGAAAGCCGGTGCAAGCCCACTTGCGCGGCAGATCCTTTCACCGTGTGCATCGAGCGGAAGAGCCTGTGAATGTCTTCCGCATTGGGATTTGTTTCGAGCGCGAGCAGGCATTCAGTTACGGCCTGAAGATGCTCCTCGGCTTCCGGGACAAAGAATTCGAGGACTTCGCTGGGTACTTCAGCGTCCTGCGGCAGTTGACGCGCGAACGAGGGCGCCGGAAACACCTCGGGGATGGGCTCGCCACAGCCCGCGTCCGCGGCAATCGCTTCGCCGGCTGTTTCGGCCGCCGGAGCCGGCGGGAACGCGAATGCATAGCGCTGCTTGAATGCAACGATGTCGTCCGACGTTTCCATGCCGCTGGAGCTGACCTGCAGGAGATCGAACTCAAGCACCGCGATTGCATCGGAGATGAATTCCGTCAGCGGGCCGTGCATTTCTGGCGTGAGCGCCGCGTTCATGGCGTAATGAAAAATGTGCGCCACCTTTGACGCGACCTCGGAGAAGAGCGGGAACCCGTAGCTGGCGGAAGTGCCGGCGAGCGTGTGCGAAGCGATGTAGAGTTTTTCGAGGTCTTCCGGTTTCGTCTGCGATTCCTGCAGCAGACCGGAATACTCCCGCAAGTACTGGAGGTTTTCCGACGCCTCCTGGAGGAAGAGCTCGACGGATTCGGAATTCGGCCCGTTCACAGGCTTCCCTCCACGGCTACCGGAATTCTGCGCGGCTCGGCCGCCAGCGGCTTGCGATACAGCCGGCAATCGCCAAGGACGATGGATTCAAATTTCATCGGCAAATTCGAGAGCGTCTCGGAATGCCCCAGCAGAAAATATCCGCCGGGCTCGAGAGACTCGTAGAAACGGCGAAGAATCGAAAGCCGCCGCTCTTCCGAGAAATACATGAGCACGTTCATGCAAAAGATGCAGTCGAGCTTGCCCACATACACGGGCTCGATCAGGTTCATCTGCGCAAACGAAATCATGCGGCGAATCCTTGGCCGCACCTGAAATCCCTGCTTCGTGGGCACAAAATAGGTCTCCACCTGCCGCAGCGAAACGTCCTGCAGGCTGCGGCGTGAATAAACGCCGCGTTCCGCATGGCGCAACGCGCGGCGGCTCACGTCGGTGGCGAGTATCTCGATCTCCCACGCCTCCGCGAACTTCAGCGCGTCGCAGAGCGTGATCGCGATCGAATAAGCCTCTTCGCCCGTCGAACATCCCGCACTCCAGATCCGGAGGGTCCGCGGGCTCTGCCAGAACTTTCGCTCTTGAATCTCCGGCAAAATCCTTCGCTCGAGTGCGTCGAAGACAGCCGGATAGCGCAGGAAAGAAGTCTCCTGCGTCAGCAATCGCTCGAGCAGCGCCTCGTACTCGATACTCGATCCGCGAACCACGCGGAGCAGCTCCGTCCCCGTCCCCAGTTTCTTTTCCTCGATGAATTCGCTTACGCGCGCCGAAAGAAACCGTTCGCGCGAGGCGTCGAGCAGAATGGCCGAGCGCTGCTCGATCAGCGTGCGAATTTCGTCGGCTTCGGAATCCGTGAGTCTCGCGGCGGTAGCTGGATGCTGTTTCATGGTCGGCACACGTCAGCAGCCGGCGCTCTCGCGCCGGGCGCCGATCCGCCGTCAGCGAGTCGCCCCCACGGGCGCGGCAGGCCGCGCCTCCTCTGCCGGAGCTTCGGACCCAGCGCGCCCTGACTGCGAGCGGAACTGCGCGAGCGCTTCGTTGAGCTGTTCCGAGAGCTTGACCATGTTTCCCACCGTCGAAGCTGTTGACCGCGCGCCTTGGGTCGTCTGCCGCGTGATGCCGGAAATAATCTGCATGGCATTCGCGACGCCTTCCGTGCCGCGCACCTGCTGCTTCGAGGCCAGCGAAATTTCCTGAACCAGCTCGGCCGACTGGCGCACCACGCTCGATATCGCTTCGAGCGCCTTTCCGGCTTGATCGGCGAGCCCGGCTCCCACTTCCACTTCGCGCGTGCCCTCTTCCATGACGACGACCGCTTCGTTTGTCTCGGCCTGAATCGCCTTGATGAGCGCCGCGATGTCTTTCGTCGCGCTGCGGGAATGCTCGGCGAGCTTCCGAACTTCGTCGGCAACGACGGCGAACCCGCGCCCCGCTTCGCCCGCGCGCGCCGCTTCAATGGCGGCGTTCAGGGCGAGCAGGTTCGTCTGTTCGGTGATGTCGTTGATCACGTTGATGATTTCGGAAATTTCAAGCGACCGGTCGCCCAGCGATTTGATTTTCTTGGCCGTCGCCTGCACGGAAGCGCGAATGCGGTGCATGCCCTCGAGCGTGTCGCGGACGGCGCGGTTGCCCTGTTCCGCGGCATCGAGCGCGCGGCGTGCTGCCTCGGCGCTCGCTTCCGCGTTGTTCGAAACCTGCTTCATCGAGACCGTGAGTTCTTCGACGGCGGATGAAGTGTTCGTGATTTCCTGGTCCTGCTGCGTGGCGCCGGCAGTCATATCGTCGGCTGCTTCGAGAATCTGGTTAGCGCTCGCGCTGACGTCCACGGCGGCCTTCCGGACGCGCTCGAGAACTTTCGTGAAGTTATCGAGCATGAAGTTCACGGAATCCACCACGTTGCCCAAGGCGTCGTTCGTCACGCGGCCGCGAATCGTCAAATCGCCGCGCGCCACCTGATTGATCGTGTTGAGCAGGTCGGTGATGCTGCGCTGCAGCGAGTCCTGCGCTTGCTGGTTTGTCACCGCGTGCGCCACCTTCGCGGCGCTGCGATTGAAATTCTCGGCGATGAATCCGAATTCGTCTTCGGAGTCAACCTCCGCGCGGGCGCGCGAATCGCCGGCCACCAGGCGTTCGGAGAATTTCGCCAGCTCGCCCACCGGCTTGAGCACGCGCTTGCTCAGCACGAAAACCACCGAGAGAGCAGCCAGCACGGCCAGCCCGGCGGCCCCCAGCAGGAATTCGCTTGCGCTTCCCGGCAAAGACGGGGCATCGGCGAGCGAGATTCCTCCCGAATGCGCGCCGGCGTGATAGGCGAGACCCAGGACGCCGAATAGCGAGATTGCCGTCCAGAAGACCAGCAACCAGATTGTCGTACTCAAACGAGCTTTCATGACTTCCTCCCAAGAACTTGTGCGCGCCTTGCGCGCTGAAACCCCAAGGACCCCTAAATCACAGGCGCGGGAAACACATCCGCCAGGCGCCGCAGATCCACCACCAGCGCCAGGCGATCGTCGTGCCGCAACATCCCGCGGCAATGCGGCACGTCGTTCGGCGCCTGATCGAGCAAGGCCTCTTCCGTCGCCGAGTACGTCCCGATCACTTCATCCGCGGCGATTCCGAGCCGCAAATCTTCGCGATTCGGATCCCCCTCCTGCGCAGCCACCACCACGTGCTTCGGAAGCAATCCCGGCCGGCGGCCTTCCGTAAATGCGATATCCACCAGCGGGACGATCGTTCCGCGGAGATTGAAAACTCCCATCAAGAAAGCCGGCGCCAGCGGAATCCTGGTCACAATGGGCCAGTCAACCACTTCTTCCACTTCCAGCACCGAAAGGCAGAAGCGCTCGCGCCCGGCCCGGAAGACGCAGTACTGGCGTTCGGGCAGCCGCTCCTCGGAAAGCGTTTCGTTTTCAAGGAACTCGCCCGCTTCGAGTTCGACCGGCAAAGCGTTCTCGTGCTCGTTGGCCATTGATGGAACTCCAGGCAGCCTTTCAGGCAAACCTTTTCACGGCGTTGATCAGTTCTTCCCGCGTGAAAGGCTTCGCAACGTAGCCGTTCGCGCCCTGCTGTTCGCCCCAATAGCGATCGCTCGGCGTCGCTCGCGAGGTCACCAGGATCACCGGGATTTTCGAGTAGGGTTCCTGATTTTTCAGCTCGCGGCAGGCTTGAAAGCCGTTGCGTCGCGGCATCACCACGTCGAGGAGAATCACATTGGGCCGTTCCTCTTCGATCGCGTCTTCAATGCGTGTGGGGTCGGAGATTCCGACCGAATGAAACCCGCCCTGCTGCAATATCGTTTGCATCAGGTGGATTTCCGCCTCGGAGTCGTCCACCACCAGAACCTTCGTCGCCGCCGCAGTCACCATTTCCCCCACCTCCCGAGATTCGACGTCCAGGAAAGAATTGCAAGTCCGCAGCCACCTGCAGCAGGCATTCGCGGATTGCGACCTTTATGCAAACTGCTTTCGTTTGCGTCGCTTACGGACACACGGCTCTCCCTTACGAACCAGCGATTGTCCGCTGAAATGCCACCGCCGTCTCAGCTTGAGATTCTTTCTCATTGGTCCGCATCTCCGCGGCAAGTGATGAGAATCGCTGCATGATCTCGTTCAGCCGCAACGCCATCGTATGAATCGTCTGGATTTGCTCGCGGCGATCGCCCGTCACAAGGCCCGGCTCGAGCAATAGCAGGTCTGCATTACCAAGCACCGAGGTGAGCGCGTTGTTCACGCTCGGGCGCAACTCGATCATGTAGCGGCCCAGCGTCGCATGCCCTTGACTTTCCAGCGCAAGCCGCTCCGCGCGCTGCGCGCGGCTTACGGCTTCCATGCGCCGCAGCGCTTCGCCCGAAACAAGAATCAGAGTTTCCGTCCAGCCGTCCCGTCGCGATATCACAAGGATGTGCGGATAGCTTGCACGGAGAAGGAAGGCTTCCTTCTCGTCCTGGGCAACACAGGTGACAACAGCGGAAGAGGACTCCAAATGGGAAAGAATCGCAGATGGCTTCGCGCTTTGAACCGGACCAACAATCACCAACTGATGCCCCGCGGCGCTTCCCCCGTGCCACACGCCGCTTGTGACCACCGTGATCTCGGGAACGTGGCGCTCCGACTGCCAGCGTGCCACCACGCTGCGCGCAAATTCGATGTCGTCCGACACGATCAGGACGCTGGCGTGGTTCAAGAGCGACCCCCACTCGTCTCCGCGCCTCAGGGCTGGAGTTTTTCGCCTTCTTCGATAACGGAAAGCAGCCGTTTCGTGCTGATCCCAAGATTGACGGCCGCCTCCACATTCTTTGCGCGCTTGGCCTGCTCCACGCGGCCCTGGAAATAGGAAACCTCGCTGCGCGCCAACAGCAGCGCGGATGCGAGGGCATTCGATTCACCGGAGCGCTTGCGCCGGTCCATTCCCACGGCCACAAGAGCCCGCGCAACAACGGCGCGGCGCAAATCCTCGGCTTCCTGCCCGCCCTCGGCTACGAAGGCCGCTACTTCCCAGGATGAAAGCAGAACTTTGGTATCGTGCAAGACCACCGTGGACATCGAACGCCCGCGGGAAGGCGGCGCGGCAATCAGTTGCTCCCAGATCGCTTCAAGGCACTTCTCCATTTCCGGCGCGGCGGTTGGAGATGCAGGCGTCTGGGCTGATGGCTTGGCCGGCTGATCGGCTGGGGCTTGTGAAGGCGCGGCCGGTGAAACTGTCGACGCGCTCGTTTCCCCGTTTCCCGGCGCCGGACCTGTAGGCGGCGAAACCTCCACCGCCGCGGGCGGAGGCACGCTCGAAATGGGAGTCGCTTGTTTCCCGCAATCGAATTGGGTTTCCGGCGCGAGCGATTTGCTTGTCCGGGACGCGGCTGGGAAGTACGCCGGCTGCGGATGTCCGAGCGCTTCTTCGAGATCGGCGCGCAGAGCCAGAAGCTGCTCGAATGCGTGTGAAACCGAGCTCTCCGTATAGTCCTTGTGAAACGGCTGACGCCAGTTTTCGCAATAGTGGCGGAGCTGTGCGGTCGTTTCCGCCGCGGAAAACCCGGCGCGACGGCAATCCACCGTTTTGATTCCCGCCGCATCCAACGACTCGACCGCGCGCTGCACCGCGCTTAGATCGGCGTGCAACAATCGAATGAAAGCCCGCCGCAGAAGAAAATTGAACCGGACGAAAGCCACCAGCGCGGCTGGATCGTAGAACATGGGTCCGGCGGATTCCTTCAATAGCCGGCCCTGCTCGAGTAAGCCGCGTTCCATCATGTCGCGCAGGCTGTGGCAGTTGTCGAGCGTATTGAGGATTTCATCGAGCGGTTGGCACCATTCGAGCGGCGTGGCGTCCGCTTCGGCCAGCACAGGCCGCACGACGCGTGCCACGTCCTCGAGTTTGATCTCCTCGCGATAGAGCTCTTCGGGTGCGCACAACGCGAAGTATTGCACGAGCAACAGATCAATCTTGTCTCGGTCAGCAGTGGTCTTATTCGGTTTCCTCAACTGCCGGATCGCAAATGCGCGCAGGCTTTCTTCGCTCGCATTCAGCGTTTCCGAAGGAAGCTGGCGAATCTGATAGGCGCGAACTTTTTCATCAATCTCGTCCTGCCACAGCAGCGTTGAGTCGAACAATTGACGCGTGGGACGAGGAGGAGGGAATTCGTCCGCCGGAAAAGGCAAAGGCGAAACATTGAACTGAGTTGCCAGCGCCGCATAGAGCGGGTACGCGAGCCTCGCTTCTTTCCATTGCGAGGCAAAATCGCTCGAGCCGGCGCCCGGGTTCTGCCCTGACGGCGGATTCATCACAGTGACTTCAGGTTTATTGGTCATGGCTTGATGATCCAGTTCCCGACTTCGCCCTCGAACCGGGCTGCAACGGCCTTGCTTCCGCCGTGGTACCGGACGGCCACCACTGTCGCGCGCGCATCGAGCGAGCCATCGGAGTTTTTGAGGCGCACATGATCTTCAAACTCGAGCGGCAGGGTGGACGAAAACAGCACCTCTTGCGCTGTGCCGAATTCAATCACCGTCTGTTCCTGCAATCGTCGCCTTCCCGCACCCAATGCAGTCACCTGCACGGGCAATCGCACTGGCGATACTCTGGGAAAAAGTTGGGCCAGTTTCTCCACGCACGTTTGTCCGGCTTCCGCCGGCGCAACGTCGATTTCAGGCAACACTTGGACCCCCGAATCTTTTCGGCATCGCTTTGTTTATTCGACCAAGCACCCCCGAAACCTGAGGGCAAACCGGGGCGACAAAACGAAATCCGATGACAGAGCGAAGAAGCACCCGGAGGAAACTGCACGAGCGCGGCCAAATCCTCGTCAGTGCGTATGATCGTAAGTGGTTTGCTTGCTTGGCATTCCTGGGAGTCGCATTGGGGGATGAATGCGGCAGTGTCTCAGGGTGAAACAGTTGCGTCTCACCCAAGCGCGCGATAATCGCGTTCTGGGGAGATCGGTTTTGTTGTCGGGAATTCTTTCGACGCTCAGGAAAGGGCTTCGACGGCGTCTTTTTCAGAAGATCGCAGAGGAATACTGTAGCGCTTGAGCTTGCGATAGAGCGTTGCGCGGCTGATGCCCAGCATTCTGCCGGCGAGCGCTTTGTCCCCACCGGCCTGCTCGAAAACGCGCAGGATGGTAATACGTTCGAGATCGGCAAGCGCCGTCGTTGAAAGCGCTGCGGCGTCTGGTCCGGCAAAATGGGCGTCCTGATCCGCACGGACCGCCGGCGGCAGGTCGCTTACATCAATCGTTCCATGATCGCCCAGCGCGATGGCGCGCGCGATGCAATTCTCGAGCTCGCGGACATTCCCCGGCCAGTCATATTGCAGGAAACTCTTCATCGCCGGGGGCGTCACCGCAACGTTTTTGTCGGGGGCGTAACGGTCCAGAAAGCAATGCACGAGCTGCGGGATATCTGACCGGTGCTCGCGAAGGCTGGGCAAGTGGACGGTCACCACGTTCAACCGGAAATACAGGTCCTTCCGAAACGTTCCGCCGCGGTAAGCCGCTTCGAGATCGCGGTTCGTGGCCGCAATCACGCGAACATCCACCGGCGCTTTTTCGTTGCTCCCGACGGGCCGCACTTCTTTTTCCTGCAGCACGCGCAGCAATTTGGCCTGCATTTCGAGCGGCAGCTCGCCGATCTCATCGAGAAAGATCGTCCCCCCGTTCGCCGCTTGAAAAAGTCCTGCCTTCGATTTGAGCGCCCCGGTGAACGCGCCTTTTTCGTGGCCGAAAAGCTCGCTCTCCATCAGCGTGGGAACCAGCGCGCCGCAATCCACGGCGACAAACGGCATCCGCGCGAGTGATCCTCGAAAATGGATGGCGCGCGCCACGAGCTCTTTACCCGTGCCGCTCTCCCCCGTGATCAGCACAGGCGTGCGCGTGTCCTTCAACCGCGAGACCATCCGCATCACGTCCTGAATCTTCGCGGAGGTGCCCACGAATCCGTCGAGATGCTCTTCCGTGTTTACGCGCTCGCGCAGGAACTGATTCTCGGTAACCAGGCGCACCTTCTCCGCCATGCGCTGGAGAAGCTGACGCAATTTCTCGACGCGAAACGGCTTCTCGATGTAATCGTATGCGCCCTGGCGCATGGCTTCCACGGCTGACTCGATGGAGCCATGCCCCGTCATGATCGCGACTTCGGCGTGCGGGAGTTGTTCCTTGATTTTGCGAAGCAAGTCCGCGCCGGAGAGATTGGGGAGCTTCAAGTCCGTCACGATGATATCCGCCGGCGTCATTTCGAGCGATTCAAGCGCCGCTTCTGCGGTCTCCGCCTCGGCGCAGAGAAAGCCGATTCCCTGTCCGACCGTCATGCACAGGCGGCGTATGCTTTGTTCGTCGTCCACGATCAGAAAATGAAGTTTGAATTCGTCTTTCATGGTTTCCCAATCGTTTTTTCGATCACGTCCATGAGCTGCTGGACGCGAAAGGGTTTCTCCACCACCGGCGTCTGCGCCCGCGCAAGCATCTCGCGCGTCTCGGCGCTGGCCGTATCGCCCGTGATGAAAACGATGTGAGCCTCCAGCTCCGGGCGATGCCGGCTAATCCAATCGTGAACGTCCGCTCCCGTAATTCCTCCGGGAGTCCGGAAATCAGAGATGACGCCGCGAAAGTCACCCGACGCGAGCAATTGCAATCCTTCGGCAGCTGAAGACCTTGGCACCACTTCGTACCCGCGCCGTTCCAACGCGCTGCGCAGGAACGCGGAAACCGACGGCTCATCTTCAATGACGAGGATGCGGGGACGCGTTGCAGCGGGAGCTTCGGCAGGAATCATCATTGGCCCGCCTCTGCCGGAAGCGACTCCTCAGGATGTAACTGCGCCGCATGGGTGGCCACGGGCAGACGCACCACGAACGTGCAGCCCACGCCATCCGGATTGTTTCGCGCCGCAACCTCGCCGCCGTGCGCCCGAACAATTCCATAGCAGATGCTCAGCCCCAGCCCGGTGCCTTTGCCGACTTCCTTGGTCGTGAAAAAAGGATCGAAGATGCGCTCGATGTGAGAAATTCCGGGTCCATTGTCGGAGAAGGAAATTTCCAGGTGGCCGTTGCGGCGCGATGTCGCAATCTCAATCCGTCCGGGACGCCTCGTTTCCTGCACGGCATCGTATGCGTTGTTCAGAATATTGAGGAATACCTGCTGCAACTGGTGCGGATCGCCCACCACAACGGGCAGCTCTTCTCCGTAACCCTCCACAAGCTCCACGCCGTGATTCGAGAAATCGTATGCGCGCAGTTTCAGCGTTTGACGCACGATGGAATTCACTTGCAAGGGCTCGCGCTGCGCCGGCATTTGTCGCGCAAAGCTCAGGAGATTCTGGACGATCACGCGAGTCCGCTGCGCTTCCAGGAGAATCACGCGCAGTTCTTCCTTTGCATCGGCGGGCACTTGCGGATTTTCCAGCAGCAGGTCCGTGAAACCCACAATCGCCGCCAGCGGATTGTTCACCTCATGCGCCACTCCGGAGACAAGTTGTCCGAGCGCGGCCATCTTTTCCGTGTGCATCAGCTTGGCTTGCAGGTCGGCGGCGTCGGTAATGTCGGCCATCACCACCACGATGCTATTGATCTCTCCCTGCTCGTCTCGCATCGGGCTGAGGCTGATGGAAAATTGTCCCGCGGTCCCGTTGCCCCGGACAATCGGAAGCTCCAGATTATCCACGGGTGCTCCGCGGAGCGTCCGTTCCACGGCCTCCGCGAGCAAAGGGCGCCTCCCCGTGGGAACCATATTCACGAGCGGATTACCCAGCAGCTCTTGCTTTCGATACCCTGCTTCAAAGCAGCGCCGGTTCGCATAACTCACAAGCCCGGCCGTGTCGAGCACGAGGATCATGCTTTGCGTGTTGTTCAGAATGTTTTTGTTGAAATCGCGCTCGCGACGGTAGCGCCTCTCCGCCTCGCGGCGGTCCGTGATGTCTTTCAGCACGTGAATCGTCCGCAGCTCATCGGCCGAACCCGTGTGAATGCGCGACGTTGAAACGAGGTATGTCCTTTCGCCTGCTTGGTGGCTGGATTCTTCTTGCGCCGCTTTCGGGTTCTGGCAGAAGGGGCATCGTCCGGGCTGTAACGGCGAACCCAGCAGCTCCAGCTTGCCCATGTCCCGGCCGACCGCTTTCGCGGGGCGCGTCCCCATCATTTCGGCCAGCGCTCGATTCACTCGCAGAACCAAATTCTCCGAGTCGTGCACCACAATCAGATCGGAGATTGCGTCGAAATCCTCCACCCATTGTTTCCGCGACCGTTCGATCCGCGAGAAAAGCCTCACATTTTCGAGCGCCACGCTTGCGTGGCCGGCCAGCGCTTCGAGAAGCTGGCTCTCCGCGGCGGAAAGCTCGTGCTGCAGGTCCACGAGACATAGCACGCCGAGCATCTCGCCTTGACTTCCCGTCAGCCGTGCCAGCACCAGCTCATTCCATCCGAGCTCCTCCGCAAGTTCGCGTCCCAGCACCTTTGCAGCCGGCGCAGGCCGCGTCTCGATCGACGGCACACAAGCATGTTCCGCAAGGGCCGCAGCCAATCGAAGCTGCGAGGCGGTATCCCAATGGTGAGCAGGTCCGGTCAGCGCGCCGATTTCCCAATCTGAATCGCGCGCGAGCGTTAACACGGCCGCCCGGGCGCCCAACATCTCCGCCGCGCGGGCCGTCAGGCGCCGCGCGAACTCCACCGTGCCAAGGGATGGGTTCAGCTCTAGCGTTGTGGCGGAGAATTGCGCCAGGAGGCTCTCGAAAGAATCATCGAGGCAAGAAGGGAGTACTCGAATTTTTTTCACTGCACGCATGGAGGTTAGGGGGCTGCGCGCGTTTCGTGTTACTAAAGAACGTTACGGTCGAATCTCATTTTGAGTCAAGGAATGCGCGAAGTGCGTTGCCGTACGGGTAATCAGCCATCCGGTCTTGTTGCGTCGCAACCTGAGACTCGAAACGCCGGCTATCCAGGGGATTGAGACACGCAGCCAAACCGTACGGCAAGATCTTCCTCCCCACGAATCTACGGAAGCTCTTGTAATTCATCATCTTGCCCATCCCGTTAGCGAATTCCACGGCCTCCTGAAGATCGCGTTCCCCATGGCATTGCCATTGCATTTTCCGACGTTGGACCTTTCTTCTTGTGCGGAGGGCGCTTTCATGAAACTGGGTGTGGCCGCGCTGGGTTGGGCACTGCTACTGGGCGGCACAGCAAGCGCGGTCCCGAAGGCTTCTACGCAAGCCGCGCCGGCCGAAGCGCCAAAGCGAAAGGTAAAAACGAAAGTACTTCCGGAAATCCCAGAGCTAGCGAAGCAGCTCAAGGTCACGGGCAAAGTGAAGATCGAGGCGACCGTCTCAGCCGATGGCCACGTCACCGGTACCAAAGTGGTAGGCGGCAGCCCGGTTCTCGTTCCTGCCGCCAATGATGCGCTGAAAAAGTGGCGCTACGAGCCGGCTGCAAAGGAAACCACGGAAATCGTCGAGTTCGATTTCAGCAACCGGAATTAGAAGGTTGAAACTGACCAGGGGAGTTTCGCACGCGCGGGGTTGGAGGCGTTTCACATGACGATTGGCAGAAAGCTCTACTTAGGGTTCGGCTCCATTCTGGCGATCATGCTGGTGCTCTTCTTTTTCAACACGATCAGCGTCATTCGCGAGAACAAGGCGCGCGACAATGTCAAAGACACCCTGGCCGACGTGCAAACGATCGAAACGGTCCGGTTCCAGATGATGCAGAACCGCCAGTACCTCGGAAACTATCTCCTGAGCGGCGATCTTCGCGACGAGGACAAGACCGGCCACGGAATCAATGACCTTCAGGTCGCCGTCAGAGAGGGTGAAACCAAGGCGCACTATCCCAACCTCAAGACCGCGCTCGCGCAGGTGGAAGAGAACGAGCACAGTTGGGCGGACGACTTCGCCAAACCGATGATCGCCAAGCGCCACCAGGTGGACGCCGGCGATGCCACTGTCTCCGACTTGCAGATTTTCTACCTTCAACACGATCCGGCATCGTGGGTCAATAAATCCTCGGGTGTACTCGATGCCGCCAGGGACGACGTAAGCAAAGCCCTCGAAGAATCCAATGCCGCGGCTGCTTCTGCTTCGGCGCGAAGCACGGGAATCACGACCGGCGGAACGCTTTTCGCCATTCTGCTCGGCGTGTTCATCGCCTTTTACACCGCGAGGTCAATCAAGCTGCCTCTCTACCACCTGATTGAGGTCGCGCACCGCATCGGCGAATCGGGCGATCTGGATCAGTCCATTGACATTCGTCGCAACGATGAAGTGGGCATTCTGGCTCAGAACTTCAACAAGATGATTGTCCATCTCAAGGAAATGGCGGGAGTCTCGGCAGCCATCGCCGAAGGTACTTTGTCGGTAACCATCCATCCAAGATCTCAGCAGGACACCATGGCCAAGGCATTCGCGCGCATGACGCAAGGGCTTCGCGACCTCGTCCGCCAGGTGCGCGACAGCGCCTCACAAGTGGCGAGCGGCTCGGGACAGATGGCCAGCGCTTCCGATGAATCGGCCAAAGTCAGCGTGCAGGCGGCCTCCGCCATTGATGAAGTTACCAGCACGATGCATGAAATGAGCATCAACGTGCAGAACGTCGTCAAAAACACGCAAGTGCAGGCATCCAGCGTCGCCGAGACCTCCGCTTCGATCGACCAGATGGTCACTTCGATCCAGCGCGTTGCCGATACCGCCAAACTTCTCGTGGATATTTCCCACCGCTCGCGCGAAGAAGTACAAACCGGCTTGGTGACCATGGATAAAGCCACGCAGGGCCTGAACCGCACCAGCCACTCGATTCAATCTTCCGCCCAGATTATTGACGTCCTCGGCCGCCGCGCCGACGACATCGGCAAGATTATTGAAGTAATCGATGATCTTGCGGAACAAACCAACCTGCTTGCCCTCAATGCCGCGATCGAAGCGGCGCGCGCGGGCGAACACGGCCTCGGCTTCGCCGTCGTCGCGGAAGAGGTCCGCAAGCTGGCGGAGAAATCCACTCAATCCACGAAGGAAATCTCGGAGCTTATCCAGGGCATTCAAAAAGAAGCACGCGAAGCCGTCGAAAATATGGAGAAGAGCACCACCATGGTCCAGGAAGGCTTGGTGCTGAATAAAGACCTCGGCCTCGCGCTCGAGAAAATCTCCGACGTAGTCGCCGAAGTTTACAAGTTCTCGCAGGAGATCGGTGCGGCCACCATGGAACAATCGAGCGGCTCCGCGCAGATCGCCAAGGCTACCAACCGCCTCACCGAAATCACCCAGGAGATTAATTCGTCGGTCGAGGAGCAGGCTTCCGGCGCGCAAGCGGTTGTGCGCGCGATGGAAAAAATGCGGGAGCTTGTGCAACAGTCCAGTTCGAGCTCCACCCAATTGGCCGCCACCGCGGAACAAATGTCGAAGCTTTCCCACGGACTCCTCGATTCCATGGGCCGTTTCGTGCTCGACGAAGGCTACAACTCGAGCAAGAGGCCTCCTTCACGGCGTCCTGAGCTGGCTTCCGAACAAAACGTCCCGGCGGAATACGCCGAAGTGGTTCGGTCCTAAGGCACCTTCGACGCGCATGGACAAAGACCTCCAGGTCGTCGGATTCCGCATCGGGCGCGAGACTTTCGGCCTCCCGATCTCGATTGTTCGGGAGATTGTGCGCGTTCCGGACATTACGTCGGTTCCCAACGCGCCTGACTACATCGAGGGCGTCATCAATCTCCGCGGCCGCATCATTCCCGTCGTGGACCTGAGGAAACGCTTCGGCCAAAGAGTCGGCGAGCCCAGCAAAAAGAATCGCGTCATTGTGGTCGAGCTGGAGGGCCGCTCCATCGGCCTGATCGTGAACTCCGCATCCGAAGTATTGAAGATTCCGCCTTCTGAAATTGAAGCGCCGCATGACGTCTTTCAGGAAGGCGAGCTGAACTACATCACGGGCGTGGGCAAACTCAAGGGACGCCTTGTGATCTTGCTGGATTTGACCCGAGTCTTGCAGCGCGGGGAGTTGCGCGCCGCGGAAGAAGTCGCCGAAGCCGCCTTGGTTCCCGCCGGCGGCACAGCTCGAGATTCGTAGGCCAACCCGGAAACGAGAGGGCAGGGGCGAATGTCCACACTCACGACACAGGTACCGCTCACCGATCCCGAGCTGAAGCTTCTGCAAACCCTTGTCTATCAGGAATGCGGAATGTACTTTGACGAGCGCCGCACGCACTTTCTGCGCGACCGCCTGCAGCGTCGATTGAAGGCCTGCCAGCTGGATTCCTTCTACAGCTATTACCGGCTTCTCACCAGCCGCGAAGGAAAGCAGGAGCTGGTAGCCCTGCTCGAGAATCTTACCGTCAATGAGACGAGCTTTTTCCGCATTCGTCCGCAACTCGATCTTTTCCAAAAGGTTGTTCTCGAGGAAATTCTGAAGCGAAAGCAGGAGCGCCGCGATTGGTCCGTGCGCATCTGGAGCGCGGGCTGCTCCACGGGGCAGGAGCCCTACACGCTCGCCATACTCGTTTGTGATGCTCTGGCTTACTACTATTTGCGCAACCCTCTCCCGTTCGAAATGCCCACTCCCAAGCCGCTGATTCCTCCCCCCTGGAAAGTGGAGATTCTTGCGTCCGACATCAACTACTCGGCGCTCCTCACGGCGCAGCAAGGAATCTACAGCGAGGCGCAGATGGAAACGGTGGATTACACCTGCCGTCTGCGCTATTTCGATAAGGTAGGCGACAAATATGCCGTCAAGCCCGCCTTGAAAAATCTGGTTCAGTTCGACTTCCACAATCTGAAGACGGAATTCCTCCCGCAGCGCAACGATGCCATCTTCTGCCGAAACGTGATGATCTACTTCGACGAGGCGGAGCAGAAGCGCCTCATCGAAAAATATTACCGGTGTCTGAATTCCGAAGGCTATCTGTTCGTCGGCCACGCGGAAAGTCTTTTTGGGCTGACCACAAAATTCCACATGATTCATCAGAATAACGGAACCGCATACCAGAAAATCGAGGGCGCGCAGTGACCTTTTCTTCCGACGATCGGGCCTCCGAGCTCCGCGAACTCTTCTTCGAGAGCGCCGCGGAAATCTTGCAGGCTATGAACGAGGCCGGTCTCGCGCTCGAGCAGCATCCCGGCGATCAGGAGCGTCTCCGCGATGTGCGCCGCGCCGTACACACCCTGAAGGGCGATTCAGCCGCTTGCGGATATCGCGAGTTGAGCGAGCTGGCGCATGCGCTGGAGGATGTGATGACGCCGGAGCTTGCGCGCGAAAACGCCGGAATGATCCCCGAGGTGGTTCTCACTGCTGCGGATACGTTTCACGAGATGCTCGCCGCCTATCGCAGCAATTTGCAGCCTCCTGATGGCGCTGCCCTGCGCGAGCACATTCAGCATCTCTTGCGCAAGCCGGCTGCCCAGCCTTCCAAACCCGCCGAGCAAGCGCGCTTTGCGTGGACCGAATACCAGCGCTTGATGATTGCCGAGGCCCTTCGCCGCGGCGAAACGGCGTATCACGTCGCCATGCATATCGCTCCGGAGGCGCTTCTGCCGGCCGCTGCCTTTGAGCTGGCGCGTAAGGCTCTTGAAAGCGCGGGAAAGATTCTGGCCCTGCACCCGGAAACCCCGCCGGCTGCGCACGTGGGCCTTATGGAAGCGGCCATCTCCAGCGCGAAATCGCCGGAATGGATCCGCACACGGTGCCAGGTCCCTTCCGTTGTCGCGCGGATCAGCGTCGAACGCATTCAGGCGCCCCAGTCTGCGCCGCGCGATCTCCTCGAGATTCTTCTCGAGTCTGAGGCCGCCGCCGTTTCCGCTGGAATCAAGGCAGGAGCGCCGGAGCTTGTGCCGGGCCATGAGGCAGGCCATGAAAAAGACCCGGAGGAGGATACCGCTCCCGCCGGGCTGGCGCGAGCCGCTGCGGAGAACACGCTTCGCGTGGACGCCGGCCGCATTGAGGTAGTGATGAACCTGGTGGGCGAGCTCATCATCGGAAAATCCATGCTTCACCGCACCATTGACGAATTCGACCGCCGCTATTCGAGAGACCCGTTGCGCGGAAGATTTTCCGATGCGCTCGCCTTTCAGGCCCGTGTTCTGGGAGAGTTGCAGAAATCGGTAATGAAAATTCGCATGGTGCCGGTCGAGCAGCTTTTCCGGCGTTTCCCTCGCGTCGTGCGCGACGTGGCCAAAGCACGCAACAAGGAAATCGTTCTCGAACTCGCCGGGCAGAACACCGATCTCGATAAAGGCATCCTTGATTCGCTAGCCGAGCCCCTGGCGCACCTGGTCCGCAACGCCGCCGACCACGGAATCGAATCAGCCGCCGAGCGTGAGCAGGCCGGAAAGCCCGTGCGCGGCACAATTCATCTCAACGCCTACCACGAAGGCAATCAGGTTGTAATCGAAGTGTCCGACGATGGGCGCGGCCTGAATCGCGAGAAAATCGTGCGGCGCGCCATCGAATGCGGGATCGTCACCGAGGAAGAATCGCGCCATTTGAATGAGGCTGAATCGCTTCAATTGATTTTTGCCGCGGGTCTCAGCACTGCGGACGAAGTGACCGAGATTTCCGGGCGCGGCGTGGGCCTCGACGTTGTTAAGGCCGCACTCGGCCATCTGAAGGGCACTGTCGGGCTTGAGAGCGAGCCGGGCAAGGGCACCACTTTCCGGCTCATGGTGCCGCTCACGCTTGCGAGCATTCAAGCATTGATGTTTCGTGTGGGCGGCCGCCTCTATGCCGTGCCTCTCGCTTCCGTCGTCGAAATCACCCGCGTCAACGATGATGAAATTCACTGCGTGGAGGACCGCGAGGTATTCCAGTTGCGCCAGCAGGTGCTCACCCTCGTCCGCCTGGATCGCTTGGGGCCGGTATCCGCGCGCGAGCGCGCGAAGCGTCTTTTCGTGATCGTGATTGGCTCGGGCACCCGCCGCTTTGGACTCGCCGTGGATAGCCTGATGGGCGAGGAAGAGCTTGTGATCAAGGCGCTCGAGGATCGGCTCCTCACCTCTCCACTCGTAAGCGGTGCGTCGATTCTGGGGGACGGGACTGTCGTTCTCATCTTGAACGTTCCGGCGGTGATTTCACACCTCTCGAGAATCCCGGCGGTGGGAGCGATCGCATGACCGAGAAACTTCGCGTTCTCGTTGTGGACGACTCCGCGCTCATGCGCAAGCTCATTCCTCAGGTGTTGCAAAACGATCCCATGATCGAAGTCGTCGGCACCGCCATGGACGGCGCAATCGGGCTTAGAAAGATTGAGGAGCTTCATCCTCACGTCGTCACCCTTGATCTCGAAATGCCGCGCATGGACGGAATCGAGATGCTTCGCCAGATTACGCGGAAGCACCGCGTTCCGGTGATTGTTGTCAGCGCTCACAGCCAGCATGGCGCTTCTCTTACGCTCAAAGCGCTCGCGCTTGGCGCATTCGATTTCGTCACCAAGCCCGCGGATGCCGCCTCCGGCCGTATTGAACAGATCGGGGCGCAGCTCGCCATCAAAATCAAAGTCGCCGCAGCTTCCGGCGCGCCCAAGATGATCATCACCGTGCCGCCGGAAAAGCGAAAGGTGCCTCGGCCTTCGGGCGAGGTCAGGTGGCCTTCGCGCTTGGTGGCTATCGGCATTTCCACCGGCGGGCCGAACGCTTTGCAGTATGTTTTTTCGCAGCTTCCGGCGGACTTTCCCGGATGTCTTGTCGTCGTCCAACACATGCCCGAAGGTTTCACGGAGATGTTCGCCCGGCGTCTCAATGAATCCTCGGCCATCGAGGTTAAGGAGGCGCAATCAGGCGATTTGTTGCTCGCCGGCCGCGCGCTGATTTGTCCCGGCAACCGCCACATGAAGGTGCGTCGCATGGACCACGGCGACATCGCTGTGCTGGTCGACCAGCCGCGCGTGAACGGTCATCGCCCGTCGGTGGACGTCCTCTTCCAGTCCGTCGCTCAGGAATTTGGCAGCACCGGGATGGCGGTCCTGATGACCGGCATGGGCGACGACGGAGCCATCGGCATGGGCGCGATTCAGGCTGTGCGCGGAACCACAATCGCACAGAGTCCGGATACCTGCGTCGTGGACAGCATGCCGCGCGCCGCCATCGCCCGTGGCTTCGTCACCCGCATCGTGTCGCTGTCCGGTATGGCCAGTATTCTGGAATCCCATTGCAGGCTGGAGCGCTCAGCAGCCGGCCCGGCAGACGCCGCATCCCCTGCGGAAGCGGCGCCCATGGAAAGAGCTTCGCGAAGGAGATAGCTATGAAACAGTTCGAAGCATTAACTCGAAAAAAAGACAGTCAGGCCGTCCGTTACCTGATCGTTGACGACTCCGTCTTCGCGCGTAAGAGTCTCGCGAAGATGGTCGAATCCTTTGGCGGGCAGATTGTCGGCGAAGCCGGCGACGGGTGTACTGCGATCACCGAGTACGCCCGCACGAAACCCGATATCGTCCTGATGGACATCACCATGCCGCAAATGGAAGGGATCGAAGCGGTCGAGCGCATTGTCGCGGAACATCCTGACGCTCGCATCGTCATGGTCTCCTCTGTCGGCTACCAGGACAATATTCTCGCGGCCTTGCAAAAGGGCGCTCGCCACTTCGTGCAGAAGCCGGTCAAGCCCGACGCGCTCTACGAAATCATCCGTTACGTCCTGAATGATGACGGCGTGACCTCGCCGGTAGGCGCGCAAAGGGAGACTTCTCGATGAGAATGGATCTAATCCAGCCGTTTATCGGCTCTCTCGACGCCGTGTTGGCCGAAACGATGCACGCGCCCGCCAAGATCGTGGACCTCACCATGGAAGAAGAAGGCTATCGCCGCAAAGGTACGGCCGCCTCCGTCACCTTCAAGGGGCAGATCGAAGGCCGCGTGATTCTCGATATGGAGCCGCGCGCCGCCGCGCAAATCGCCAGCTATATCTCCGGTGCCGAGGTGGATTCTTCCGAGCCCATCGTCCCCGAGACCGTTTCGGAGTTGGCCAACATGGTTATCGGCAACGCCGTGACACAGCTCAACGACCGCGGTTTTCAGTTCAAGGTATTTCCTCCCGAAGTTCTCACCGAGGAGCAGTGCGCCCAAGCCGGCCTCGACTCCGAAGCGACGGTTCTCTGCTTCGAGACGCCCAGTGGCAACGTGCACCTCAACATTTTGATGCACTACCACCGCCGCCGCAGCCGCGAACGCGCCCCCGTTTCCGTCGGCTAGCGCGCTTGGCGGCGTTGCTTGCAAGGGACTTTTCGTGAGGGCATAGCCTGCTATGCCCGCCGGGCTATTCCTGAAGTACAGCAACCCTAGCGTGCACGTGGACCCAGCCTGCGGTACTCCGTGCCGTGCCGGAATAACCCCGCCTTCGGCATTTCTTCCGAGTAGATCACGCGCGCGGGAAGAAAAATATTGGCGGCATCGGGCGCGTACGGAACTGCCACTTCCACCGGCGCGTCCGCGTCGTAGCGGCGCTTGCTGCGGAAGCACATCCCAATCGGCGAAATATCCTCGCAAACCGCAAGCTCGTCGTCCGTGCCCGCCTGCCGGATGCACGCGGTCAGCCTCGTCTTGAGCCGCAGGCGCAGGCGCTCACGCTTTTCGCCTCCCTCCGGAACCTGCTCATGGCCGTCCTGGCTTCTTTTGCGGGCTGCGCGCGACGCGAGCTTCTTTTCATCCTCATGTGGCGCTTGCGTCCATATGCTGGGCACGCCGCAGATTTTGCAATGGCGCGCGATTCCCCGGTTGATTTCGAATCCGCGCAGTTCCATTTCGTTCAGGTACGCCACCTCGCGGCCGCGGCAATAGCTGCACTCCATCAGCATCCGCGCCACGGCCTCTTCCGATTGCGCCAGCGGCGGAAACTCGATTCCCCACAGGTCGTCGCTTCCGTTCACGATCTCGATGCCGTAGAGATAGCCGTCCCTCTCCCGGCCGTACTGGCCCACGATGCGCACGTCGCTCTCCCGATGCGCTTCCGTGGGTGCCTGGCGCTTGACGTGGATTCTTTGATCCGTATTCAGCTCTCGCCCCAGCACAATCATCGCGCCGCCCCGGTTGATCAATAGCGTCCGCGTGGGTTCCTTGAATGATTGCCCCAGGCGGTCGGTGCCCGAAGCCTCGAGCAGCAAAGTCAGCGTGACACGGTCGCTCCGTCGCTGCGGCTGCGATTCCATTCGCTCCCTCCCTGCGGAAACGCTCTTCCCCGCAAGCCAAGATAGCATACCGTCGCGTTGCGTTGTTCGTCTCGTCTCTTTCGCGCGGGCCTCCGCGCAGTAGAGACTGCCCTATCTCCATGAAAACAGAGGACTCGCACGCTGTCTGGCAATAACATACTCGGCTGACTACCAGGTGGGGCTGTTCGCAATCGCCCTCAACGTGCTTCGACGCTTGAATTTGACAAGGAACAAAGTAGAGATTAACCTGCCGCTGAATTTGCCGGGATCGGAGCTAGAATCGCCCGCCGCTCCTGCGCGTCCTCCAGCGAGGCAACGGGACCATGACACAGTCCAGCACTCATTCCGCTTCACTGTCTGCTTTGGTCCGCCCCACTGCGACGGGAGGATTTGCCCTCGGACTCGGACTTACCAACGAGTGCAACCTGGCTTGTTCCTTCTGCTACCGCGATCCGGCGCGGATGGACCGCCTTAGCCTTGGGCAGGTGCGATCCGTGATGGAAAGCCTGCCGATCCGGTCCGTCAATCTTGGCACCGGTGAGAATGGAATGCACCCGCAGTTTCGCGACATTCTGGCCTACCTCCGCAATCTGCCGGTGAAGCTCACCATCACATCTAACGGCCACAGCGCGGCACTGCTCACGGATGACGAGCTCCGCGCCTTCCACGACATCGAGTTCTCTCTGGATTATCCTACGGAGCTCGAGCAGGACGCCCAACGCGGCCGCGGCAATTGGGCCTTGGTTCTTGATCAGGCAGCACGCTGTGTCAGGTTGGGAATCCCCGTCACTTTAATTGCGGTAATGATGAAGTCGAACTATCTGCGCCTTGCCGAAGTGGCGCGCGTGGCCAGGCGTTACCAGGCGCCCCTGCGCGTCAATGTTTACCAGGCCGTGCGTTCTGACCTGTATGCCTTGAATTACGAGGAATACTGGCAGGGCTTTCGCGCGTTGTTTGCGGAGACCGATGTGATCGCCATCGGCGAGCCGCTGGTTCGTGCCATGGCCGGTCTGCCTCCGAGGACCGGCGGATGCGGAGTGAGTACCGTGCGGGTTACCCCCCGCGCCACCACTCAGCCTTGCGTCTACTGGCCGGGAGCTGGGGAGCCCCTCTCGCTCCTGGTGTCCCTCCGCTCGGAAGTTGTGGAAACTTCGCCCTTTGTAGATGCGCGCACCGTGCCGGAAGCCTGCCGCTCCTGCGTTTATCTCGAGTCTTGTTACGGCGGATGTGCTGGGCGGCGCCGCATCCAAAACGCTCTCGATCAGCCGGACTTTTATTGTCCCGTCGTTCGTGGACAAGTACAAAAGCTGGAGATCCGCATGGCCGCTGCTCGTGAGCTTCCCAAAGGCGAAAGCTCATGTACCACGATCGTGATTGCGCGCGATTAAGATAGCCAGGCGGTTCTGGTATCAAACGGAGGCGACAATGACGATGGCAACGAACGCGAGCGGACCGCAAGAGAAGACACTCCACATGCCAGACCAACCTGACGCGCGAATCGGGCTGGCGATCGTTCGGTTAACGATTGGGGCGATGTTCGTGTGGGTCTTTTTCGAGAATCTGGGGAAAGGCCTGTACAAGCCAGCTGGCTATGCGGGACTGATCAGCTACTACATCCAGCAAGGTCACGCTCCGGCCGCATGGAAGGCCGTCATGGCAATAACCGCGAGTCACGCCGCGATGGCCGCCCCACTTCAGGGCCTGACGGAAATCTCGCTCGGCGTCCTCCTGCTGCTCGGCCTGCTCACACGCCCGGTCGCCTTTGTAGGGTTTCTGTACCTGACCAGCCTTTGGATGTCGGAGTGGGGCACGGCGTGGATTTGGGAGCTGCTGGTTCCGGTGCTCGCGTCGCTTGCGCTTGCGGTGGGACGCGCGGGCCGCACCTGGGGAGTTGATTCATTCCTGGCGCGGGCGCGGCCGTCCTCGCTGTTTTGGTAAATCAAACCGAGGTCGAATGCGAGTCTCGGTTATCATTCCCACGCGCAACGAGGCGGCGTCTATCGGCCAAGTCCTCGCTGATCTCCCCGCCGATCTCGTCACCGAGGTCATCGTCGTCGACAGCAACTCGACCGACGGGACGCCTGAGATTGCCGCCCGCATGGGTGCGCGGGTCGTCTCCGAACCGCGCCGCGGATATGGCCGCGCCTGCTTGACCGGACTCGCCTGCGCCAGCGCTCCTGATGTTGTCGTATTCCTTGACGGCGATTACAGCGATCGGCCCGCTGAACTTCCGCATCTCCTCGCTCCGATCAGCGAGGGACGCGCCGATATCACGCTCGGGTCGCGCCTCGCGGGGTCGCGCCTGCCGGGCGCCCTGCCTTGGCACGCGGCATTCGGCAACCGCCTCGCTGCCGGCTTGATCTCGCTTCTGTTTCGGCAACGCATCACCGACCTCGGTCCCTTCCGCGCCGCGCGCGCCAATGTCCTCCGTGCGCTCGCGCTCGAGGAGACCACTTACGGCTGGGCCGTCGAAATGATCTTGAAAGGCGTCCTCCGCGGTTTCCGCATCGTCGAGGTGCCGGTCAGCTATCACCCGCGCATCGGAAAATCGAAGATTAGCGGCACCTTCACCGGCACCCTCGGCGCGGCGTGGTTCATTTTCACTCGCATTCTGCGCTATTATCTCCGCCAGCGACGAGCCGGAACGCCGCAGTCTGTGTGAGGGCTCGCTCGACCCTATTCCGTGAAGCCCTCCGGCGCCGAGCAGATGACGCGTTCAACCAATTTTGATTGCACGCTGGTCATCATGGCCAAAGCACCGAGGCCCGGCAGCACAAAAACCAGGTTGGCTCGGAGCCTTCCCCTCGCCGCCGTCGTTGATTTATGTCGCTGCCTTCTTGACGATACGATGGCGTTAGCGATGTCGCTCAAGGACGTGGACGTCGCCATCATGTGCCCGGCGTCCGATGTCGAAGATCTGTCGCGCGCGGCAGGCAATGGAGTTCGCATCGTGGCCCAGTTGGGTGACGGCCTTGCGGCGGGCCTCACGTCGGTGTTTGCAATCTTCGCCGCCGCTGGCGCGCGGCGCATCATCGCTTTCAACAGCGACAGCCCGCATTTGCCGGCCTTTGTTTTGCAGGCGGCATTCGAGATCCTCACCTCCCGCGATGTAGTTGTCGGACCGACACACGACGGCGGCTACTATCTCGTCGGGGCCAAGGTCCCTCATCCAGCGCTTTTCGAAGGCGATGGGATGGGCACAAGGAGCGCACTCGACACCCTGCTGGCACGCGCTCGCGCGATGAAACTTTCAGTGGGCTTTACACATCCTTTCTACGACATCGACGTGGCGGCCGACTTAATGCAGCTCGCCGCGGAACTGCGGCTCGCTCCCGCTAGAGCGCCACGAACCGCAGTCTGGCTCAAACAGTGGGAACAAACGGTGGCACAGTTGCGAGCGAGCACAGCAGAACCGTGAAGCTCACTCCATCCCGTAGGGTGTACGGGTTCGGCGCCATCTTGCTTGTGGCGCTGGCGATCTGCTCGCGCAAGCTCAGCAGCATGGGTGACCCGTCCTTCATCATTCCGCTGGGAGTTGTTGGCATCGCGTACCTCCTCGCCATTCGTGAGTTCTTCTCCACGCCGGAATTCCCGCGCCGCGTCATCGTCGTCGGCCTCGTGTTGGCTGCTCTGTGGCATCTTCCATTTCTACTGATGCCGCCGGGTTCAGATGACGACATTCACCGATATCTTTGGGATGGCCGCGTGCAGCGGCTCGGCTATAACCCTTATATTGTCGTTCCCAGCGACCCTGCGCTGGGCGGGTTGCACACACCGGAGACCCGTACGCTGAACAACCCGGATGTACCGAGCCCATATCCAGTGGGAGCTCAGCTTTTCTTCCGCGCCGTAACAGCGATTCATGAGTCCATTTTTGCGCTGAAAGTAGCATTTGTACTTTGCGATTTGGCGATCGTTCTCGTTCTGTTCGATGTCTTGCATCGTAGTGGCCAGGGAACGCACTGGATTCTGGCTTATGCCTGGAACCCGCTGCTGGCGACGGATGTGGCGGGCAGCGGTCACATCGATATTGTCGGCGCGCTGCTGCTGTTGGTGTCTGCCGCTGCGCTAGGGCGGCGCTGGCGCGCGGTTGCAGCCCTGGCATTTGGGCTCGCTGTTGCAGTGAAATTTCTCCCGATTGTGCTGCTGCCGCTCTATTGGAGGCGCGTTCGTATGCGCGACGGCGCGCTGGCGGCAGTCGTGGTCGGGCTCCTATACGTTCCATTTTTCAGCCACGGGCGGATTCCCATCGGCTCGCTCGGCACTTACGTGCAGCGTTTCCGCTTTAATGATCCGGTGTTTGCAACGCTCGAGCGTGTCACGCCTCCGCAGCTTGTAGTTGCGCTGGCTGTGCTCGTCGGCTTTCTTACCGCATTCTGGCTGAGAAGAAAGTCCGCGGCATGGTCTTCGGACGCATTTGCATGGCCCATGGCGGCATCGCTTCTATGCGCACCGGTCGTATATCCTTGGTACCTTCTCTGGCTGCTGCCGTTCGTTCGATCGACCTCGACGGTGCCGATCATCATCTGGACCGTGAGCATCATCCCTACTTACTACGTTTGGCATTTGCGCACGCTTGGCCGTCCGTGGTTGGTTCCTTGGTGGATTATGCTTCTGGAATACGGGTCCGTTGCACTGGCCGGCGCAATTATCGCGTTTCGCCGGTTCGCACGGCCGGCGGTGGCCCGATGCTCAACGGACTAGGTGCACTGTGCGAGTGCGGTCAACTGGTGTGACATAACGAGCGTGGCCGCATGAGCCTGCGAGAGCACAATCATCCGGGGTGTGCAGTATAATGTCCGGCCGATGGGACAAGGGGTGCGAATGGCTGGCGCGGGAGAAGGGTACAATGCTGATATTTCCTTATGTATCCGGGAGCTTTTGCCCGTCATCTAATGCACCATCCGTTTAGTTCACTGAGGAACGAACTCCATGACAAATTCGACCCGTGGAACGATGATCCGTATTCTGGCTTTCGGGTTGCTGGTCCTTGCTGCAACCTCTTGGGCGCAGAAGCGCCCGCCAATCGCCGAACAGATCGCCAAGACCTATGGCCTTGATTCGTTTGGGCAAATCGAGGCGATCCGATATACCTGGAACCTGGAATTGCCCGGGGTCAAAATTTCTCGTAAGTGGGAATGGGAACCCAAAACCGGCCGGGTCTCTTTCGAGGGCAAAGATAAGGCGGGCAATCCGGTAAAGGCCACGTACCGGCGCTCTGAGCTTGGCAGCCAGCCTGCCAACGTGAAAGACGAAATTGAGCCGGCTTTCGTCAACGATCAATATTGGCTGGTCTTCCCCTTTCATGTCGTGTGGGACAGCAGCCCCGACGTGCAAGATAAGGGTAAGCAGAAACTGCCACTGGGCAAGGGTTCCGCCGAGGAGGTTGTGGTGAAATATCCTGCGGAGGCTGGCGGCTTCACGCCGGGCGATACTTGGGAGCTCTATGTCGGCCCCGACAACCGGGTCCAGGAACTCTTCTTCCGCCACGGGGGAAGCGCAAAGCCGAGTGTCGTCATAGCCACTTGGGCGGGCTACAAGAAAGCCGGCCCTCTCCTTGTCTCAACCGAACATCGCGGGACGGCGGATGGCAAACCCCTGCACCTCTTCTTTTCTGACGTGTCCGTCAAGCTGACCGGGTCAGACGCGTGGATAAACGCGCAATAAACAAAGGACGGACCCGCCGGTAGGCACCGAGAGACTCCAGCGGGCGAGTAACGGCGCCCTCGGAAGTAACCCACATGCCTGTAATTAAAGCATTTACCGGACATGTCCGGGAATCCGGCCGTCCAAGCTCGAAGCTAGAAAGCCGCCCGATGTGACGTTCGGGTACCATCCAGAAGTACTACGAATTCGGACCGGCGTAGCCCAACTTTACTGAGCGTACTAGTAAAAGCAGTGCTCATGAATGGACTCTTCTGGCCATTGCCGCGGGCGTTCGTTCGCCCGAAACTTGCTTCCATGATGTTGCTGTTTCAATCCGAAGCAAGGAGAAAAGAAATGAGCAAGCGCCAAAAAGGCTTTTCATTGATCGAGCTTCTGATCGTCGTGGCGATCATCTTGATCATCGCGGCCATCGCAATTCCGAACTTGCTTCGTTCCCGCATGGCGGCCAACGAAGCGTCTGCCGTGGGTTCGATCCGTACGATGAATACGGCGGCCATCACCTTCAATTCGACGTACGGCGACGGCTTCCCCCCGGACCTACCATCGATGGGCACCACCGGAGCGGCGGCCGTGAGCTGCCAGAACGCAGAATTGATTGATAGCGTCCTGACGACTGGCCAGAAGAGCGGCTATAGCTTCGTGCTCATACCGGGAACGGTGGCGGTAGATCCCGCCTCGGTTCCTCCTGGTTGCAATGCCGGCTTTACCGACGGCTACGTGGTGACTGCTACACCGCAGACGGTAGGCACGACCGGACAGCGTGCATTCTGCTCCGATGCGTCGGGCGTGATTACGTTCAATCCGACGGGCGCGGTTGCACCGGTTTCTCCGAACTGCCTGGCGACAGACAGTCCTCTGCAGTAGTTTGTGCGAATCCTCGGAAGGGGAGGATCGTTGTTGATGTCCTCCCCCGGTGGTAGTTCCTCTGTGACCATGTACGACCGCGAAGGTTACCTCGGATAAATTGAGCCCGATCCCCCAGTCCCGCAGAACCGTCCGGGACGCAAACAGCGCGGCTCCTCCCCTTACCGGGGACACTGGAAGGCCCCTTGTGTTAGTGACGATTAGAAGGGGTGGCGGCGTTGATGCGCAAGGATTTAAGGTGGTTTCTAATCGACATGGGTGACGATTAGAAATTCGGTGGCGAGTGATTAGAGGCCTGTTCGTCCCCCCCAGCATTTGTGATCGCTTGCTGATTTCGATTCGGTGGCCATGCCCCAACTTTTATGTGATCGAAGTTGGCCAACGGAAGGATACACCTTTTCATGTCCAAAATATTGAAGGGAAAGCACAACCCAAATGCAAACAGCAGTTCCCTCACCCGTCTGAAATGCGCCGGGGTTCGGGATGACAAGCAAGAACAAGCGCGAAAGGCGAAGGCGACGCGCTAAAAGCGAAAGCCAGCAGAGAAAGCGGCGTCCCTTCGACTCCGCTCAGGACACATTCGGTCGCCCCCGCGACCTCAGTGCAGGCAGGCGGGATGACAAGCAAGAACAAGCGCGGAAAGCGAAGATGCCGGCCTGAAGGCGCGGCGCTACATTTGAATCTAAGGCAAAGGGCTGAGGCTCGCGTGCTCCAAGAGCAGCGTGGTAGTATGACGCCTATCCGGGGAAAGCAAGTCCGAGCCTGAGCAGGGGGCTAGGAATGGCGGAATTGGAATCCGTGCGCGTGCCACCGCTGGGAGTTAGCGTCGCAGATTCCGCGGCGGTTGTCCCGGCCAGCGCGGCACCTTCGCGGCACTCTGCGCTCGTCCGCGTCACTCACTGGATCATCACTCTGTGCTTTCTGGCCCTGCTCGTCAGCGGAATTGAAATTGTTATTTCGCACCCACGGTTCTATTGGGGCGAAACCGGCAATGTACTGACGACACCGCTGTTCCAATTTCGGATCCCGTCCTCAAGAAGCTTGATACAGAACGGCTACGGGTACGTGCTGCCGGACCAGAACGGCTGGAGCCGGTATCTCCACTTTCAGGCTGCGTGGATTGTGGTCTTGACCGGCTTGCTGTACGCGATCTACGGTTTCGTTACCGGGCATTTCCGGAAAAACCTGCTCCCGGGCAAGAGCGATCTTTCGTGGCGGGCGTTGCGGACGACAATCGCCAGCCATTTGCGATTCGCGCGGCCGAGCGCGGCAGAAGCGTGGTCGTACAACGTGCTCCAGCGGTTCAGCTACCTGTTCGTGATCTTCGTTCTGTTCCCCTTTGTTGTGTGGACGGGCCTGGCGATGTCTCCCGCGTTTGTTTCCGCGTTTCCGGCGACGGTGAACGTGTTGGGCGGCCAGCAATCGGCGCGCACGCTGCACTTCTTCGTTTCGATCGCTCTCGTCCTCTTCCTGCTGGTCCACGTGGTGATGATTTTTGTCGCCGGATTCAGGAGCCGCATGCGAGCGATGATCACCGGCCGGGCCGGCACAGATTTGGAGCGCACATGAAAGATATCTCACGCCGCAAACTGATCCTGGGCGGACTGGCGGCCACGGCGGGCGTGTCGGGCCTGGGCGTGGCCGCGCACATCGCGCAAAAGTATGGATTGATCCCGCCCGATCACGGCGGAATCTACGGGCTCGGCGAAACGCTCAACTATGCTTCCCAGCGCCTGCTAACGCGGCACTCGCTGGCGCGCGAGTTTTCCCGGAGCCAGATTTCGAAGCGTCCGCTGGCGAACGAAATCGCGCCCCCCAATGAAGCGTTCAAGCGGCTTCAGGCCGGAGGATTCGCGGACTGGCGGCTCACCGTTGACGGCCTGGTGGACCGGCCCGCCGCGTTTTCTGTGGCGCAGCTGAAGAGCTACCCGTCGCGCAGCCAGATCACCATGGTGCAGTGTGAAGAGGGCTGGTCGTACATCGCCGAGTGGATCGGCGTGCCTCTCTCGCACGTTCTGGATCTGGTGGGGGTCCAGCCGCACGCCAGATACATTGTGTACTTCTCGATCGAGCCCGACTGGTGGGAAAGCATCGATATGGCCGACGCATTGCATCCGCAAACTTTTCTCACCTATGGAATGAATGGCGATGAACTTCCCGTCGGCAACGGCGGACCGCTGCGCATGCGGGTTTCCCGCCAGCTCGGCTACAAGAGCGTGAAATTCATCACGCACCTGACGGTCACCGACAATCTGAAAAAGTTCGGCAAGGGCCTGGGCTCCGCGGAGCCTGAAGGAGGCTATGCCTGGTACGTCGGCATCTAGCCATTCTTCCAAGCGTTGCTATCGTCCGCACTGGGTCTGTGCTACGATTTCGGGCGCGATTCGCGGGCATAGTTCTTGCAGCTACTTCCACAAGGGACACTGGTCGAACGGCATCGGCGAAAAACGCATCAAATTATATTTGGTGTGCGGTCGGACGTGGCTCCTTGAGATACGTCTGCCCGCCCGGTGCGGCAAAAATTCACTGGAACTTTAAAGGTGTGAACCGCGTTTCTCTGTCTTGCGTCTTGCCGCCCCCTTTAGGGTTGAGGACTAAAAATGTTTAGCTGTGCACCGAAGTGGAAGCTTTACTGTGTTCGCCGCGAGCGCAAACGCAGGCTCCACTCCGCAAGAGGATCCGCGGTGGTGTGCGGCATGCTTCTCGCCGCGAGCGGTCCCATGGGTTTCTTCTTCTCTTCTGCGCGCGCACAGCAGGCTGATTCCGCGACGCCGGTTGTGGTGCAGCCTGGTGCGCCGGGTAAGCCGAGCCGGACGCTGCCGCCCTCGACGAAGGGCGCGCCGCCGAAATGGTCGAAAGCGGATGTGGAGTTCATGCAGGGCATGATCATGCATCATGCGCAGGCGGTGGAGATGACGGCGCTGATTGCGTCGCACACAGAGAACAAGGATCTGCGGTCGCTGGGAGCGAAAATCAGCAGCTCGCAGTCGGACGAGATAAAGCTTATGCAGCGCTGGCTGGCGGCTCGAGGAGAACCCATTTCCATGTCGATGCCGGGAATGCCAAACATGAATATGTCGGGCCAGCCGATGGCGCTTATGCCCGGCATGCTGTCGCCGGAGCAGATGGAAGCGCTGCGGAACGCCAAGGGCGCGGAGTTCGACCGCCTGTTTTTGACGGGAATGATCCAGCACCACAATGGCGCTCTGATTATGGTGAAGGATTTGTTTGATACGGCGGGCGCGGGGCAGGACGCCGACATCTTCAACTTCGCGACGGATGCGGACAACACGCAACGCGCCGAGATCAAAATTATGCAATCCATGTTGGAAAAGAAATCCTTAAAGGAGAAATGATGAACCGAGTGCACCGTATTGCTTTCTGTCTCGCGGGCGTGGCCGCGATTGTTTTGTGTTTCGGTGTGAGCGTGACACACGCGCAGACGCAGACGCCTGCATCACCAACACATGAGCAGGCACCCGCGAAGGCGCCTGAGGCGGAAGAGAATCCGTTTGCGCCGCAGCCGGCTCCGCCGCTGCCGGCGGGGATGACGGGGTCGGACGCAAGCGATCCACGCTTCAAGCTGACGCCGGGGCTGTATGACGCGGGTGAAGTGTCGATGGGCCTGAAGCACCTGCTGCTGGTCAAGAAACCTGACGCGTTTCAACTGGGGGCCACGGAGCCTGACGATCCGAAAGTGGCGAAGACGATTCGCCAGCTTGGTATCGGCGGCGCTGATCTCTCGAAGATGCCGAAAGAGCTACAGATGGTGATCGCGCAACTCGCTTTCGCGAACTCGGACATCGCGTTCCAGGGCAACCACCTTTTCCTGGGGAACTTTTACGGCGTGAATATCTTTGACATCTCCGATCCGGCGAAAACAGCGTTGGTAACTTCGATGGTATGCCCGGGCGGGCAGGGCGATGTGTCGGTATACAAGAACCTGCTGTTCATGTCGGTGGAGATGCCGAATGGCCGCCTGGATTGCGGCACGGAAGGGTTTCCGCCGGAACCTCCGCCGCCTGCAGGGCATGAGAAGGAACCCCGCTTGCCCGCGGCGCAAAAGGACCGCTTCCGCGGCGTGAGGATTTTCGACATTTCGAACATCAAGAACCCCAAGCAAGTGGCGGCGGTGCAGACGTGCCGCGGCTCGCATACGCATACGCTAGTGGTGGATCCGAACGATAAGGACAACGTTTATATCTACGTCTCGGGGACATCGTTCGTGCGTCAACCGGAAGAACTGGCGGGGTGCTCGGGCGAACAGCCGGACAAGGACCCCAATACGGCGCTGTTTCGCATCGAAGTGATCAAGGTTCCGGTGGCAGCGCCGCAGGAAGCGAAGGTGGTGTCGAGCCCTCGCGTGTTCATCGATCCACGGACGGGCGCGCTAAACGGTCTGAGCAACGGCGGCAGCCATGACAAGAATGAGGAGAAACCCGCGGATTCGAACCAGTGCCACGACATCACGGTGTACTCGGCGATCGGGCTGGCGGCGGGCGCGTGCTCGGGTAATGGGATTCTGCTGGACATCAAGGATCCGGTGCATCCGAAACGTCTGGATGCGGTGAACGACCCGAACTACTCCTACTGGCACTCGGCTTCGTTCTCGAACGATGGGAAGAAGGTGGTATTTACCGACGAGTGGGGCGGCGGCCTGGGGGCGCGGTGCCGTCCGAACGACCCGAACAAGTGGGGCGCGGACGCCATCTTCCGCCTCAAAGACGACAAGTTGACCTTCGCGAGTTATTACAAGCTGCCGGCCGCGCAGGGCGACACGGAGAACTGCGTGGCGCACAACGGCTCGCTCGTCCCGGTTCCCGGCCGCGATATCGAAGTGCAGGCCTGGTACCAAGGCGGCGTCTCCGTTATGGACTTCACCGACGCGGCCCACCCTTTCGAGATTGCCTACTTCGACCGCGGGCCGATTGATCCGAAGATGCTGGTGCTGGGCGGCGACTGGTCGGCATATTGGTACAACGGCTGCATCTACGGTTCGGAGATTGCGCGCGGCCTGGACGTCTTTGAACTGACGCCGACCAAGTTCCTGACGCAGAACGAAATTGACGCGGCGAAAACGGTTCGAGTGGCTGAGCTGAATGTGCAGAACCAGCAGAGGATCGACTGGCCTGCAAAGTTGGTGGTGGCGAAGGCGTACGTGGACCAGCTGGAGAGGTCGCAGGCTTTGCCGGCGGATCGAATCGCAGCTCTGCGAGCGGCGATCCACGGCGCAGAGAGTTCGCGCATGAGCAAGGGCAAAGTGGCGAAGTTAAGGGGTATGGCGCCGTCCTTGGAACAGAGCGCCGCCACGGCGAAGAGTCCGGCTGACTCGACACGGCTGCATGCTTTGGCGGATATCCTGAAGCATCCGTCAGCATGACCACATCGCGCATCGCGAACCGAGGGTTTCTCGTTTAGCCCGCCGAGCCAAGGCTCCGTCGCGGGAACTCCATAGAAACCATACAGCCGCTGTGGGGGCATTCTGCGCCGGAGATCACGCGCGAGATCTATTTGCGCGGGAAGCCGGAAGAGTGCCGTCGCGAGGCCGACGCCGCCATGACCTCAATCGGAAACTGACCACTCCCGCGCCCCACACCAATTGACAGCCCGGCGCAACGGCGGCATTGTGACAACGGTCAGCTTGCCGCATCCAATTCCGGAGGGAGCTCCCGAGAAGTGTCCACGCGTTTCCGTTCGCTGCAACACCGCAACTTTCAGCTTTTTTTCGCCGGACAACTCGTTTCCCTCATCGGCACATGGATGCAGTCCACCGCGCAGCTCTGGCTCGTCTATCGGCTGACGAAATCGGCGGCCCTCCTCGGCGTCTTCGGCTTCGCGAACCAATTGCCGATTCTTTTGCTGGCATGGCTCGGCGGTTATGTGGGCGACCGTTACAACCGGCATCGCGCGGTCATTCTCACGCAAACCGCAGCAATGATTCTCGCGTTTCTCCTGGCCGCGCTCACGCTCACGGGAGTGATCCAGGTCTGGGAAGTGATCGCGATTGCGTTTCTGGTCGGCGTCGTGAACGCCTTCGATGTGCCCATTCGCCAGGCGTTTCTCGTGCAGATGGTGGGCAAGGAAGACCTGCCGAATGCGATTGCGCTGAACTCGTCCATCTTCAACGGCGCGCGCGTGATCGGACCCGCCGTCGCGGGCTTCGCGATCGCGTGGGTTGGCGAGGGCTGGTGCTTTTTTCTGAATGGCGTCAGCTTTCTCGCGGTGATCGGAGCGCTCCTGGCAATGCGCCTGGCGCGCGCCGCTCACCCCGTGCAGGAAGGCTCGGCCCTGAAGAAATTGGCGGACGGCTTTCGTTTTGCGATGAAGGACGTGCCCATCCGCTCCGTGCTGCTTCTGCTGAGCGTGCTCAGCCTGCTGGGATTGCAATACTCCGTGTTTCTCCCGATCTTCGCGAACGACATTCTGCGCGGCGGCGCGCGCACCATGGGCTTCCTGATGAGCTCGGCGGGAGTGGGCGCCCTGATTGGCGCGCTTCATTTCGCCGCGCGCACCAGCTACAAAGGATTGGCGCGTTGGATCGCCGCCACATCTTCCGTTTGCTCCGTGGGGCTTATCCTTTTCTCGCAATCCCGCATATTTTGGTTCTCGGTTGTGGTGCTGTTCTTCGTCGGTTTCTCGGCCACGGTGCAAATGGCGGCCACGAACACGATCGTCCAGCGCCGCGTCCCCGACGAGCTGCGCAGCCGCGTGATGGCCGTCTACGCCACGATGTTCATGGGCGTTCAGCCGATTGGCGCGCTTCTCGCCGGCCTCGTAGCCAAGCACATCGGTGCGCCGTTAACGCTCGGAATCTTCGGATCGGTCTTGGCGGTGGCCGCGATTATCTTTTTTGTTCGCACCGTGCTTCCCATCGAAGCGCAGCGCGCAGCGGCAGAAGCTCAGGCGGGATTGGGACGGTAGAGCCACTCGGTTTTCGGCAGGGGAGTTGCGGGCGGCACAGCGTTCACCCCGGCAAGAATCGCGTCAACGACGCCACGCCGCGGCGCGAGGGAGCAGACCGGATCGGTGGCCCCCGCATCGCCCGCGAGAAGAAATGCTTGGCAGCGGCATCCGCCGAAATCCTGAGCGCGGCGGTCGCAACTCCGGCAAGGCTCCGGCATCCAGGCTTCGCCGCGAAATTTGCGGAAGGCATCCGATTCGTCCCAAATCCATCGCAGAGAGCGAGCCTGCACGTTTTCAAATGTCATCCCGGGCAGGACGTTCGCGGCGTGGCAAGGCAGCGCATCGCCGCTGGGCGTGATCAGCAGCACTTTGCGTCCCCAGCCGCCCATGCAGGCCTTCGGGTACTTCGCGTAGTAGTCCGGCACAACATATTCCACGCGAATCCGCCCGCGCAATCGCTCTTCCGCCTTTTTCAAAGCATCGAGCGAGCGGTCGAGCTGCTCCCGCGTGGGCAGCAAGCGCTCGCGATTGGCGAAAGCCCAGCCGTAATATTGAACGTGCGCGAATTCCACGCGGCCCGGGCCGATGCTTTCCGCCAGGGCCAGCATTTCGTCGAGCTGATCCAGATTCCGGCGGTGAATTACAAAATTGAAGGTCAGGCCAATGCGCCGCTGCTTCACCCATTCGGCCACGCGCAGCTTTTGCGCGTGCGCCTGCGCGCCCGCAAATTCGTTCGCGCTTTCTTCCCGCGCGCCCTGAAAACTCAATTGCAGATGGTCCAGCCCCGCGCGGACGAGTTCGTCAAGCCGCTTTTCATCGAGCGGAAGTCCCGACGTAATGAGGCTGGCGTAAAGCCCCGCGTTGCGCGCCGCTTGGATCATCTCTCCGAGGTCAGGACGCGCCAGCGGCTCGCCGCCGGTGAAATCCACTTGCAGCACTCCCAGTTCGGCAGCCTCGCGCAGCACTCGCGTCCACGCACTTGCCGGCAGCTCGCGCGCTCGATTGGTCAGCTCAACGGGATTGGAACAGTACACGCAATGCAGCGGGCAACGATGGGTGAGCTCAGCGACAAGGGCGAGAGGGCCTGAAAAGGGATCGCTCATTCAAAATCCAAAGCCCGCTCGTCGCGCAGCAGAGCGAGATATCCGAGAATGTCCTGCTCCACCTTCTCGGGCTTGGCCTTCGCGTAGATCTTCTGCAAATCCGTGATGATCTGCCGCACCGTGTGCTTGCCGTCACAGCGCTCGACGATTTCGAGGCTCGGCCCATTCAGCCGCAGCGCGCGCTCGGGCATCAGCAGCACGCGCGGCTGCTGCGACTTTTCGTTCAGGCGGCAGCCCGCTGCGAGCCGCGGGAAACTGTTTGGTTCCGGTGTCGTCATGATTCTCTTGCGGGATGGAACGCACCCGGCGGCGGCCAGCCCGGAGTGACATAGGCAAAATAAATCGCGTCCAGCATGGCCCACAAAATATCGCACTTGGCGCGCAGGGCGCCGAGCGCGAGCTCCTGTTCCTCGCGCGTTCGCGCATGCTTCACCACCCAGACCAGCGCGAAATCGGCATCCTCTGGCGCCTGCGCGATGCGCCCCTGGAAATAATCCAGGCCGTTCGCGAGCCAGGGATAGTGCTGCCGCAGCCGGTCTATTCGCAGGGTGATCAGCTTGCGGGAAAAAAGTTCGGTCAAGGAAGATGCGATGGCTTCGAGAAACGTTCTCGAACGGACAAGCTCAACGTAGGCATCCACGGCGTAGCGAGTGGCGGGCAGAATTCCTTCGCCTCGAATCGCCTGTTCGCGCCTCAAGCCGGTGGCTTCCACGAGGCGCAGCCATTTTTCGATGCCGCCCGGTTGTGCGCCGTCGCCGTCATGGTCAATGATGCGCTTGCGCCACGCGCGGCGAAAGTCCGCGTCCTCGCTGCGCGCAAGAATCGTCGCGTCTTTGATGGGGATGTGGCTCTGATACGCGTAGCGGTTCAGGGCCCAGGCTTGCAGTTGCCCGCGGGTGAGTTTGCCCTCGTGCATGAGCTGGTGGAACGGGTGCTTGTGGTGGTAGCGCTCCTCGCCGATGGCGTGGAATCGCTCAATGAATTCGGTTTCCGTCAGAAGCGTTTTGGATTCGAGGCCGCTCACAATTGAAACTCCATCCCATCATAAGCGACTTCCCAGCCTGCATCGCGCGCGGCGCGGTTGGCGGCGCTTTCTTCGTCCAGCACGGGATTCGTATTGTTCATATGAATCAAGACGCGCCGGACCATTCGAGCGTGCTGCAATTGTTCGAGCAATCCATTTTCTCCCGAAAGCGGCAGGTGGCCCATTTGCCGGGCGGTCTTGCCGCTTCCCCGAATGTGCAGCAGTTCGTCGTCTGTCCAGAATGTGCCGTCGAGCAAAGCAAGATCGCTTTCTTCCGCGCGTTTCTTCCATTCCACTCCGTGTCCGGGCAGGCTCGGGGCATAGAAGAATTTCTTCTTGTTCTGCACCAATTGCAAGCCGATTACAGCTTCCTCTTTTGGCAAACTCTTGCGCAGCGTGCCGCTCACATAGTCCGGAAACTCCCCGCCCAGCGGCACCGCCGCGCATAGAACTTTTTCCGATTCAGAATCCGAATTGCGGCCGCACACCGCGACTGGCCGGTCCAGGGGGAGATCGTTCCATTGTACGGGGGGAGCTGAACGTTCGAGCGTTCGAAACAGGCTGTTCTCTCCGGTCACGATGCGGCGGATCGAAGGCGTCGAATAGATTTGCAATGGCTGGAACTCGCGAAGATGGAGCAGGCCCATGATGCAATCGGAATCCGCGCTGGTCAGAATGACACCGTGGATCGGAGTGTTGCGGGTGCCTTCGGCCGGCGCAAACTCGGCGTCTCGCAGGATCTGCTGGCGGAGGTCCGGCGAAGCATTGACGAGCAGCCAGGAAGAAGGACGGAGGGAAACGGCCAACTGCGCCTGCGTGCGAGCCTGCGATTTCAGCTCGCCGCGCCGCAGGCGGCTACAGTTCGAGCATGCACAATTCCATTGGGGGAAACCGCCCCCGGCAGCCGAGCCGAGGACCTTGACGCGCATTCAACGCTTACAGTTCGGCGTTCGCGTACGAACTGATCTCGCAATTGAGGTCAATTTCTTCGTGTTGAGGAGTAACCCATTCCATGGCCTGCCTCCGGGAAAATATGAATGCGATTGACTCTCAAATCTATGCGTAGTCTAGCGTGAACCACGGGACACGGCAATGCCTTTGTCAGTGCAGGTGCCTTGACTTCGCAATCTTTGCCTTACTTTCACCCACCGCGCAAAGAAAAGCGGCGGCCCAATCGCTGGCCGCCGCTTCCTCGAACGGAAATAATTCAACTAGAGACGTGGCGGCTTCTTGCTCTCCTTGGGAGGCGCACTCTCGTGCTGCGCCGGAGCAGGCTTACTCTCTTTGGGAGGCGCACTTTCATGCTGCGCCGGAGCAGGCTTGCTCTCCTTGGGAGGTGCACTCTCATGCTGCGCCGGAGCAGGCTTACTCTCCGTGCGTGGTTGGGGTGCGGGCCGGGATTCCTTGGTTGCCGCAGGTTTGGGTTCCTTGGTTGCCGCAGGTTTGGGTTCCTTGGTTGCCGCAGGCTTGGTTTCCTTGGTTGCTGTAGGACGGGTTTCCTTGGTCGCTGCAGGCTTGGATTCCTTGGTCGCTGCAGGCTTGGTTTCCTTGGTTGCCGTAGGCTTGGATTCCTTGGTCGCTGCAGGTTTGGGTTCCTTGGTCGCTGCAGGCTTGGATTCCTTGGTTGCCGCAGGCTTGGATTCCTTGGTTGCCGTAGGCTTGGATTCCTTGGTCGCTGCAGGCTTGGATTCCTTGGTTGCCGCAGGCTTGGATTCCTTGGTTGCTGAGGGACGGGTTTCCTTGCTGCCTGACGTCGTCGCGCGTGAGCTCGTCGCTGCCTTCGCAGGAACGTAGCGTCCACCAGCGGCCTTTGCCGCTACTACGCCGCTGCCGCTAAACTGGCCAGGTTTGGCAGTTGCAGCAACAGCCGGCTTGCCCTGGTTCATTGATGCGAGCTGTGCCCGATTCGTGCTTGCTTCGTGCTGGTGCTGCGTTTGCTCCGACGTCGCCGGAATGTGTCGCTCGTGCGCTACCGCCTCTTCCGCGGCAGTCGGACGAGCCGTCGTCCCACCATTGCCGCCGTTGAAGCTGACGCGAGTTGTGGTCGTGTTGACGACCGTCTTGGTGTAAACATTGTGGATCACTGTGCGGTTGACGTTCATTACTTCCGTGTTATAGAAGAAGTGCCCGCCTTGCCAGTATCCGCCGCCGAAGCCAACTCCTCCGTAGCCGAAACCATAGTTAATGCCGCCGTAGAAGCCGATCGTCGGGCCCCAATAACCGGCGTTCCAACGGTACGCGCCGTCTCCCCAGCCCCAGTAGCCGGGTGTCCAGAGGAATCCCGCTTCGGGGGCGACCACCCAAGTGCCCGGCACCCAGTAGTATCCATCGTCACCGTAAGCCCAGTAGCCGGGCGTCCAGAGATAATCATCGCTCGGGCAAACGGGCTGTTCATATATCGGTATCGCGGGTGGAGCGATCGTGATGGAGACACCGACAACCTGTGCGGAAGATCGGGCTGGCATCGCCAGCATCACGAACGTGGACAACAACAGCAGCATAAGAATGGAGCGGGCAGTTTTCATTGTATTCACCTCAAAAGATTTTTTGGGGGGCCTTGCGGACACAAGCCCGGTCGCGCCGGACTGGTCGAGCATAAACATCCACTGACACGATTGCATGGTAGTGCGAGCGGCCAAGTCCCGCAATGCGGTGAACCCTGTATAACCTTTGTTATCTTCCGGTAGTGGACTAACTCAATGAGAAGAAGAGAGATCGGGCGGCGGGTATTCGGGTAGTTTGGCGTTTTTTGCGTCCGTGCGCTTCACTTCAAGCTCGTCGAACAGAATCGATGGAGCAATGACCGTTATGGGAATCGCGGCTTCGCGATTATTGACCAGCGGATCGTCGCCTGCGGCGATCAGGCCGTTCCGCAGCGTGCGGGTGTCGAGTTCATTGAAAACAGCGCCGCGCACAAGCTCTTCGTGGCCGTCGTTTCCATACACCCGGTAGAGCAACCGCGGGACGTAGCCGGGCCCCAGAGTTTCGACATAATAGCCGTAGGGCTTGCCGGCGTCGCGGCACATGGCCATGAGTTTCTTCTTAAGCTCCGCCGGGGAAGATGTTTCTTTCGATTGCACAATCAAGTTCCCCACGCTTGGTGTGACAGGCTGGCCTGGTACGGCGCGGCCGTGGCCATTCGATTCGGGGAAATCGCGCAGGGGCTCGCGCCCCAGAAGGTAATTCTCGAGCATTCCGTTCTGTATCACGGGAACGTTCACGGCCCGAACGCCTTCATCGTCAATTTCGTAGCTGCCGACGAGCGTCTTGCCGCCGAAAGTTTTCAACCGTGGATCGTCCACCACCGACAGAAAAACCGGGAGCACGCGGCTTTTATAGCTCGCCGCGAATTTTCCTTCGGTTCGCGCCGAGTCGCCCGGCTTGGGCCGCCGCCCCACGATATTCGCGCCGATCATGCCGGTAAAAACGTCGGTTGATGCGTCGTTTGAGAACAACACCGGGCCGCGATATTCTTCCTCGACGACGGGAGCATCGCGCAAGTCCTTAAGCGTTTGGAGCGTCTTGCGCGCATCCGCCTCGAACTGCACGGGCGTGGGCAATTCCGCGATGCTCGCCGCCGTGTAGTATGGCGAGCGCTCGATTTTCATTCCATCCGCGGCTTGCGTGGACGCGGAAAGAATCAGTGAGTAAATCGCGTAGCCGTGCCGCGCCACCGTTCCTTCGGTGTTGATGAAGTACTCGTTGACGTCGCGGAAGCGGAGCGAGGCGGAGAGGGATTGAATTTTCGGATCGGTGCGGAAAATCGCCGTGGATTTCTCGAGCGCTGCGTTCCACGGCTTCGCGTCGAATTCCAATTTGGCGAGCGCGCCGATGGACTGCAACGCGGGAGCTTGCGCGAAATCGGAAAATGGCTGGTCGGCGGTGTACTGGCTCAGAACGGCCTTCTTCGCGGCCAGGGCTTCGCTCGCATTTTTATAGGCTTCGTCTGTGGCCAGCCACAATTGGCGCCGCAGCGCGACGGGATTGTCGTCGAGGGGCGCGAAATTCGCGACGCCCATTCCCCCGCCGAAGTAGCTATCTTGCTTGTAATCGCCCATGCGTACGACTACGCGCACGCTGCGACCTTGGGTGCGCTGGCTTTGGCGCACGGCGCCGAATGCGGCCTCGGCATCGTATTCATCTACCTCCGAAAGCCGGTACTCGATGTAGTACGGCGCGCCCACATTTTCCATCTTGAGCTTTGCCTTCGAGCGCGCGAGCTCTTTGCTCATGGCGTCAAGTAAAGGGTCTGATGCGCCAGCGCTCGCTGACGAAGAATCCGTCTTTATGTTTTTTCCCTGTGCCGCGGCGGGCGTTCCCCAGGAGAGCGCCAGAAGAATCGCGCCGAGGCCAAGGAGCCACCGGCGCGGGACCCGCGAGGCGAAGGGCGTCTGGCTCTGGCTCACGGCTTCGCTCCCACGGACGGCGATGATTTCGCGCTTGACGAAGACGCTGTACTCTCCATACCCGGCGGCGGCAGGATGGGAGGCCGGTTCGTTCCTCGCTGCTTTTTCTGAACTTCGATTTCCGAGAAGAGCATCGCGGGCGCGGAAGCTGAAACGGGAACCTGCCCGGATTCCGCTCCGCAAACGCCATTGAAAACCTGGAGCGTATCGCCCGTGAGCACGATGTTGTTGAGCGAGAGCAGCGGAGTGCCGACGATATCCACCCCGCGCACCAACTCGTCGGGACGCCCGTCGGGATACACGCGCCAGACCATGATGGGAATCACCTGGAACGATTGCGGCATTTCCCGCGTGGTGAGCGTGAACCCGCCCTCGATGTCCTCGAAGTAGAGGCCGTAGGGTTTCCCCTGCTTCTTGACTTCATCAATCAGCTTCTGCCGCATCTCGGAATCCTTCACGGTGTTCGTGGAGGTCACAATCAAATTGCCCTGCCGGCCGGTGGGCATGAGTCCTGCCTGCCGCCGTCCGTGGCCGTTCGAGTGGTCGAAATTCTTGATGGGCATGCGCGACATCAGGAAATTCTTCAGAATGCCGTTCTCGACCGCGCTCACGCGTTGCGCAGGGACGCCTTCGTCGTCGAAGTCGTACGTTCCGGCGAGCTTCACGCCGTTCAGTTCTTTCATCGTGGGGTCGTCCACCACGCTCAGGAACGCGGGGAGCACCGGCTGATTCACTTTTTTCGTGAACGTTTGCCCTTCGGTTTCGCCGCGCTGCCGGTGGCCTTCGAGACGATGGCCCAGCACCTCGTGAAAAAACACCGCGGCCGCCCGCCCGGAAAGCAACGCCGGCCCGGCATACGGCTCCGCGACAGGCGCGGCGCGCAACGCGTCCAGATCCGCGGCGACCTTGTCCACCTTCGCCGCGAGTTCCTTTTCCGATGGAAGCTCCCCCGGCGAATTCTCCTGAAAGGTTTCGACGCGCAGCAGATCCATGCCATCGTCCGCTCGCGTGTCCGCCTGGATCACCAGGCGGCTCATCGCCGCGGGACGCACCAGCGCCGTGCTGTCGCTCGTAGCAAGATAGGAGCGCGACGCCGCCACTTGCAGGAAAACAACGGAGGAATACACGTCCGGATATTTCAAGAATCCCGCGGAAAGCCGCCGAATCTCGCCTTCCCAAGCTTTCTGGTCGAATGAGACGCGCACGATCGAATCGTCGCGATGATTCTGAGCCTGCTCCTGCGAGAAATCCGGCGATTTGTCCTCTTCCTCCGAACGGACCGCCTTGTTCGTCTTCACCTTGAGGAAGGCGGCGGAGGCTTGCTCGTATTCACGGTCCGTGAGCTGCCAGAACACGCGCGCGATCGCGTCCGGATCATCCGCAAATGGAAGCGTCCCCCAGGTGAGGCCGGAGCTGCGGTTTTCGCTGTGCGTGTTGTCCAGCGCCTGAGACCCGACGCGCATCATCACGTCTGCTTGCCGCCTGTGGATATCCGTGGAAACGATCAGGCTGCCGTTCGTTCCGACGATCACGGTGCCGGTGGTTTCCGTTGCGCCGTAGCTGAGGTAGTACGGCGCGGGATCGGTCTTCGCAAGCGACGCGGTGGCGCGCTTCAATTCACGCTGCATGGTCTCCAGCAGCACGTCCTGCCGCGCACCCGAAGACAGCGCGCCCACGGGAACAGTGAAAGAGATAACGATTAGAAAGATTGCGGGCCAGGACAGGGATCGGTTCATGCGTTCGTTTTGCGCTCTTATTTAAGGAAGAATCAATTTAGCACACTTTTGGGTAGTGGTTCAGTTTGAAGAAGCAAATTCCATCGGGCACACTCCGAATGATAACTTAGCGGCAAATGCGGCTCTAAGGCGGTGTTACTAGCGAAGCCCGAGAGACTTCAAGATATCAAGTTTCCAATGACAACCAATCCGATGGCTAAGATGGTTGCCGTCAAAAGGGCAAATATGAGCCAGTTCCAGGGCATGGAACGCGACCTCGGCAGCCCCAGCATGTAAACGGAAGGATCAGTCTGATCGAATGGGCCAGCGTGGTGTCTGCGTCTCGTGCGCGAAGCGGAATCGGACATGCTTCCCCCCCCGGGTCCGACACGAGAGGGAGGCGGTTATCGAGACGCCTGACGGCCCATTTAACTTCTTGATTTCCTGATTCTATAGCGCCGATTCGATACGCTCGGACACTTCTGGAAAGTAGGTTCCCAACGAGTAAACATCTCCCGCGAGCACCCCGCCGGCATTCTCCCGGCCTGTTTTTCAAACTGAACCTCTACCCGCTTTTGCTGCACCGCGGGGACGCATGTAAACGTGGCCGCGCGAAAAGCCTCTATGTTCTTGATCACCTGTTTAGTTATTGGAAACACTGACTTTCTTTGTCGAAACCAGTCCTTTGGCTACTGTACAGTTTTCAGGGAGGCTCCGAAGGATCCATTGAACACTCTTGATTCGACCAAGGAGAAGACGACGCAGGCGGTCAGTGGCCAGGCGTCTGCTTCCAGTGCAAAGAAGCCCTATAAAAAGCCGTCCTTTCGCTTCGAGAGCGTGTTCGAAACCATGGCGTTAGCTTGCGGCAAGGTGTCCGTGACCCAGGGGCAATGCCGCTCCAACCGCAAGCTTTCCTAGGTATATGGAAGGAGAATCTGCGATCAGCAATGCGGCCGCCGAAAACCGAGGTCTCGTGAGATGTCAGTTGGCCGCCGACGCCGTCCGCGCCTTTGGGAAACTTCGCTTGAAAGTTACGGGCAGCAGCATGTTACCCACGATCTGGCCGGGCGACGTGCTGGAAGTGCGCCACCAGGGGGTGGCGGAGATCCAATCAGGAGATGTGGTGCTTTTTCAGCGCCAGGGCCAGCTGGTGGCCCACCGGGTGGTGCACAGGCTCGGCCGACCGGGCGGCAATTTGCTGATCACGCGAGGCGACCGGCAAAGCGCAGCGGACCCGCCAATGACGAAGGAAGAAATTCTGGGCCGCGTCACGGAGGTATTGCGCGGCAATCACCGCAAGGTCCCGCGCCTCACCTTTGGGTGCTGGGTGGGAGCGTGGATACTCAGTCGCTCAGACTTCTTGACGCGGGTGTTGCTGCACCTCAGCAACCGTCTGCCCTCGATCCGTCGGCTCGGGAAGGCGCAATGGGCCAGATAGCTACGCTCGAACATGAACTGTGCATCGAGATCGGTGAGATGTCAATTCTCGTGCGGACGGACAGCCGGGAGTTTGCGCGCCTTCTCGAGGATCGCTACGGCGGCTTCGTGAGCGCTCCGGTTTCGCGCCCCGCCTTTGAGCTCGAAATCGAGCTGGTCCCGCCCGGCAGAATTTCAGAAGATGAAGACCTGCACGTGCGCCGGGAGTCGGAATGCTGGGTGATCGAGCGCGGCGACTTTCGCGCCGAGTGGGATCCGAGAAGCCGCCGGGGTTGGGTGCGCCAGACGGCGAACCCCTACTCGATCGACGCGGCGCTGCGCATTCTGCACTCGCTGATACTGGCGCCGCAAGGGGGCTTCCTGGTGCACGCCGCAAGTGCCGTGCGGAATGGCCGGGCGTATGTCTTTGCGGGCGTTTCGGGTGCGGGGAAAACCACCCTCTCGCGCCTGGCGCCGCCCGAAGTGCGGCTGCTTACGGATGAAATCTCCTATGTGCGGCGGAACGATCTTGGCTACGAGGCTTTCGGCACGCCGTTCGCAGGGGAGTTGGCGCGCCTGGGGGAGAAACTGAAGGCGCCGCTGGCCGCGCTCTACTTACTCGAACAGGGTCCAGAAAACCGGATGGAGGCGGTGAGCGATGCCGAGGCCGCACGGGCGTTGCTGCGGAACATTCTCTTCTTTGCTGAGGACGAGGAACTGGTAGGGATGATTTTCCAGACCGTTTGCGATTTTGTGAGGCGCGTTCCGGTCCAGCGGCTGGTGTTCACTCCGGATGCGCGTGTGTGGGAGCTTGATCGCATGAGTCCGCTCTACATTGCCCGAAGCCGTGAAATTGCCGCGCGCGAGCTGGACGGCGAAATGATGATTATGTCTGCCCGCGATTCGACTTTGTTCAACCTGAACGAATTGGGCACCATCATCTGGAAGGCGGCGGACGGCGCGACCTCGCTTCAGGAGATCGTCGCACAGAACAGTTTGCGTTGAATATGAAGTGGAGTCCGCCGAGGCCATCCAGGACGCGGAAAACTTTGTCCGGGAGCTGGCTGAGCACGGAATCTTGCTCCTTTCCGATCAGCCCTTCGCGGCCCCGGCCGCGACATCGCAGGATCACGTATGAGCACTCTGATGGAGGAAATGAACGAAAGGGCGCTCAAGGCGGGTGTGCCGCTGAGCGTCCAGCTCGATGTGACCTACCGCTGCAACGAGCGCTGCGTTCACTGTTATCTCGATCACGACGACCATGGCGAGATGACCCTGCGGAGATCAAATCCCTTCTCGATCAATTGGCCGACGCCGGCGTGTTCTTCCTCACTCTTGAGCGGCGGCGAAGTCATGATGCGCATGGACTTTTTTGACATCCTGGAATACGCCCGTTCTCTGCTGTTCCACGTGAAAATCAAGACGAATGCTTTCATGATTCGGGAAAAGCATGCCGATCGGATGCGCGGGCTTGGAGTACAGCAGGTACAGGTCAGCATCTATTCGCACCGTCCCGAAGTCCACGACGCCATCACGAAGCTTCCCGGATCGCTGAAGCGCAGCTTGGCCGCCATTCGTTACCTGAAGTCGCGTGGGCTTCGCGTGATGATCGCGAATGTGCTGATGCGGCAGAACATGAACGACTACGAAGGGGTTCGAGCCCTGGCGCTGGAATTGGGCGTGAATTATGCCATCGACCCCACGATCACACCGAAGATGGATGGGGACCGTTCCATCCTAGGTCTGGGGATATCTGGCGACGATCTAAGGGAAGTTTTTCACAACCCGAATCTTGTCGGCCCGATCGAGGAAGTGTGCGCTCCTCCGCTTGCACGACCGATGAAGACGTTCTGGACGGAAGTCCCTGCAGCGCCGGACATTCCGCTTGCTATATCTCGCCCTACGGGGATGTCTATCCTTGCGTGCAGTTCCCGCTGCCCAGCGGCAACGTGCGCCAACAGAAGTTCCTGGACATTTGGCGGCACTCCCCGCAACTGAACGAAGTGCGCTCGATTCGCTTGCGTGACCTGACCGCTGTCCTCAATGCAGCGCACCTCGGTACGTGCACGCGCTGCCCAGGGCTGGCCTACATGGAAGGGAACATGCGCGGTCCTTCCACTCAGGACTGCGAGAAGTCTTTTGCGAGGACCGGAATCCCGTCTCCCAATCTGCTGTCCAAGAAATCACGCATATCTGGAATGGTTCAGATTCAAATGGCGGGAAACTAGCAGCAACTCAGTTGAAATCAAAGCGGGTTTGATGGTTGCGGCTCGGTTGCCGACGTAAACATGTCAGGCGTGTGCCACGACGTGGCGTGGGAATGTCGCTTAACGAAACAAGAGCGTGCGAAACCTGGCGGGATGGCTCGTTGTAGTCAAGCCGACAGGGAGTAAGCCAGGCCGACGGAGCTTGCTTGCCTCGATCCTGATGTCCTACTTCAACTCCACTTTCTTGTGCCTAGAACGACGGTAGTGGCTTTCTTTGCCTTACGGATGGTCTTCTTCTTGTTCTTTTAGCCGCCATGATTTTTCTCCTCTCGCTGAGGTGGCCCGTCGTGCGGCGCGACTCTAGCACAGGCCAATCGCGAAAACAACTTCAGTTGCTTTTCGACGTGGTCCTCCGCATCGCCTTCGGCGTTTCGACGCGCCGCGATCTCGACCGCCGCTCCACGCGATCCCAATACTTCGTGTATTCGAGCGAAAAATTCACGCGTTTGCGCTGGGGATGAGCCGAGAATCCTCCCGCATCCGCGTCAGCATCGCAATGGCGTCTTGTCTCTGTTGATCGACTCGCCCCGCCGGAATCCATTCCCGGAAACGCTCGCACCTCGGCCGCGTTCAAGCCTTGCCGGACCGCTTCGTCCACAATTTTTTCGTATTGGCGATGCCGGTAGAAAAAACCCTTGCCGATTTGCGCCAGCCGCTCCGCGGTAGCCTTGCAAATAATTCGCTCCTCGACGGCCTTTGCCAATGTCCGGCGAATGTTGACCATTGCTTCGCTCGTGGGCTCGTAGTTTTTCGCCGCCCCGCCGTGGACTCGAACGACCTCGTCATCATCCTCAATCGCCGTCCTGGCATAGTCTTCGAATATGGTCCCTACTCCAACCATGCCAAATGCCGCCAGCTCCGCAGAGCCGCAGCGCTCCCATGCTTGCGCTGCCGTAAACGTGGATCCCCTCGCACAGCGCCAGAGGAACTCCTCTATGCCAGACCGACGGAACGCACTCGAACAATCCGTCGATGATTCCGATGCCCCACGGATTCCGGCACGCAATTCGATAGACGTCGCCGTGCGAAACCGGCGGCAGGTAGATGGGCTCGGCCCAATGCGTGCGCGCAACTTCGGGAGGGAGCGACGGCCCCGCGAACACATACACTTTCATCGCGAACTTCCGCGTTGCATCTTTGCTCGCCGCCCCGGCACGTACTTCGCGGCAAAGCCCAAGCTTTCCAGATGCGGCACAATCACGCGCACTACGGGGATACCCGTTCCGGCTTGCTTAAGTCCACGGCCACCACTTCTTGCATACCGGCACCCTTCGATCGCTCCAATAACCAATCCAGATCCTCGTTGAGTGTCCGGGCCTCGAAGGTCGGAACCTCGCGAAAGTCGGCTTCCCCCCTTGCGCGGCAGATCTCGGAGCGGTAACGGTCCAGCACGCGTCGGCTGCGATGCACATCGTAATCTCTGCGTGAAAAGTCGTCCCGCGAACCGGCTATCAACGTCAATCGGCCCTGCTCCGCTTCCAGAAGAGCGCGGAGCAGCGCAATATTCCTGCTGGGATGGCAGCCGGAACCGACGGTGGCATAGAGGGCGCGATCGCTCGTCGAACTTTGGGAACGATTTGGCACTCAAAGCAAGCAACGCCGATGTCCGTAGTCAGGTTCCACACCGCTACAGCGATCCCGGCCTGTTTGTACTTCTGGAGTGTTCTTCGGCAGGCAGGGTCGTCAATGGTTTCGAGCGAGATTCTTCTCTTCCACCGCCGCTTCCGGCTGAGGAGACCCCCCAGCGTTAGCGCGTCGGATTCGATCACTTCAGAAACCGCGTGAATCAGCGCCTCCAGGAAATGATTCCCCGCGGCAAGGCCGTTTGATGTCTGCAAAAAAAAGCCGGATCCCTCCGGAGGCGGAATCCGAAAGTCGGCGTGGACCAACTCGAAGGGAACCCAGGCGGGCTTATCCTTCAACAAATCATACCCTTCGATCCAGGCGAGACGCCGGTGCGGGTCGAATCGGGCGCCCGCCGCTTTAGGAAGCCCCTCCAAATCCACAATCGTTACTTGGCGGCGCAGCTCAGCGTAACTTTCGAAGCGCAGCGGGCGGTCGATGTGCTCCGCATGAAAACTCTCTACAGCCTCCATCAGCCCGGAGGCTTTGACGTCGTCCAGCTCCAGACCTTTCCCCTGCGCCGAGGACAAACTTCTCGAGTTTGGCCGGTAGACGAGGACGATCGGAATGCCGACGTTATCCAGGCCCGTCACGTTGGCAATCCTCGTGATGCCCATTGCGCCCCAAAACGGGGCCAGCCGTTTCTGCGTCTCGAGCGGAGAGCAATACCGATTCGTTCCATTGCGGTAATGCTTTTCGATTTGCTCTCTGCGGGCGTTCTGCAGCACCGAATCCACCGCGCGCGATTGGTACACTTCGCTCGCACTCCTATCAAGGAGATTCTTCAAAGCACCCGTTGCTGGTCAAGGACGCTTTCACAAATTCACATCGTAACGCATGGTGAAACGGTACTAGCTTCTATCACGGAACGACTCAAATGTGGCTCCCTTGTGAATCAGAGTAGGCGCCGAAACTCAGAGCACGATAAGCGCATTAACCGGAACTGGCTCACTCCCGATTTGACTGCTTCCAACACGGTCAAGGTCAGTTCCTGCCGATATGGTACTGGTACGGCACTCTTCACTGCATTTTGGGGGTGTAAATTGAACGGGCGAAATATTTCCCAACCAGACGCACGGGCTAAACCAGGATTCTCGGTTCATCCGAAGTTGTTCGTGTTCTTTGACAAAAAAACGGGAGCGCGGCGTTTTGAAATCAAAGCGACTGCCGATGGCAGGATGCCGGCGGACGAAGCCGTGGGCCTGCTCGCGATGCATTGCACGGTACGCGGCCAGGCACCGAGCGATTACGACGTGATGGTCGAGGCGGGCGAAGATCTGCTGGATGGTCTGGCAGGACGTGCCCGAAAGCTCATACAAGCCACGATGGCCATTGCATCGCCGCCGCTGAGCCATCGCCAGCAGGAGGTTCTCGCGGCGGTGTTGCAGAATCTTTCGAACAAGGAAATCGGCACGAAGCTGAACGTTTCCGAGCGTACGGTGAAATTCCACGTCTCCGCCTTGCTCAGGAAGTTCGAGGTGCCCAGCCGCGTCAGCCTGATGCGCACGGCGGTCGACCTTCTCGCGGCGGGAAAGCTGAATTGCGAATCGCCCGTGATTCAGTTTCGCGCCCGGGAGACCCTTCGGATGGAACGCAGCAAGTTGGATGAAGAGCTGCTTCGTCTGAATGCCTCGGAGAGGAGAGCGGCGAAGTGGGTGCTAGGAGAAACGAAACAATCGCTTAGTCGGGCGAAATGAGCGGCAATAGGAATTCCTGCAGCTTCGCGCTTTCTGTAGCAGAAAGCCGGTCGAGGCGAATGCCCATTTGATCGGCCCCGATGACACGCATCACGGAACCTGAGCCAATCACGGGTTTTGCTCCCGGATCCAGATACAAGCTGAATTGGACCGCCGATCCCGCCGGCAGAGTGTGAGGAGCCCTCATGAGGATTCCGCCGAGGCTCACATCAATTGTTTCACCTTCCAACTCTCCCTCATGCGAACTTAGCCGCACCCTGGATTGCAGCGGCACGCGGCGGAACCGGCGCCGCTCCTGGTCGATGGTCCCTCGCGTGGCGCGAACGAGTTTCAGCAAGCGGCTCTTGTCTATAGGTTTGTAGATGAAAAAATTGGCTCCGGCTTCGAATCCCTCGGAAACCGCGATTGTACGCGGATCGTCGCTGATCATGATGATGGGTGTCGTCTGGTTGTATCCGGAAAAGCGCATTTGCTGCGCGAGCTCCATGCCGCTCGGCGCCGGCATCCGCTGGTCCAGCAGGACCACGTCAAACCTCTCGGTTTGAAGGCGGCACGTTGCGTCCGCGCTTTTCGTGAGTGCGAGAGTTTCCATGCCGGTGGAATTCAAGACTTCCTCTATCAGCGCGCAAATAGCTGGTTCGTCGTCAACGACGAGGGCGCGTCTGTGCATGGTTTCTCCACAATTTGCGGGCTGCTCGACCTGCAAGAATCCGGCGCAGGTGCTCAGTGCCGGCCGTGCCTCTGTTCTTTGTTCACTTCGTAATACTGAAGCTCCACTCCGATGCGAGGCTCCTCTTGGGGAGAATCCGTTGAATCAATGTGAACCACCCGGCCTCGGCAGCACCATTCCGGCGAATGTTTTCCGGCAACTTCCTCGGGCATCGTCAGAGTTACCTGGACAGGCATACCGACCCTGAGCGGGAGATCTGAGAAGAACGATACGCCTCTGACTGAAATATTCGAGGATTCGACAAGCCTTGCAGGCTCTTCCGTGCAACCCAGATTGCGAATCTTCATGGGAATTCTGAGCTTGAGACGCGGCGAGTAGCGCCGTTCATCCGGTTTCATGATTCCTCTTTTCCTGGGCAAAGGAGGGTTCGGCCCAAACGCATTCAAGAATTGTGAGCGGGACTGTCTTGGGACCCTGATGAGCTAATCGGACTATTGGGCGGATTCTTTAGCGGCAAATGCTGCCGTTCGAACCAGAGAGGAGACGAAAGCCCGAGCGCAAGCAATCGCCACCGACGAGCGCTGACCGGAGCAACCGGCAATCGCGTCTCTCACGACGTCACAGGCGAACCTGTAGAATCGTCTCTAGAACAAGTTCCAAAGGAACTGGTTATAGACCTCGTGGTGATACTGCACTTCGGGAACTTTCACGAAGGTTCCGAGGTTGCGGGAGCAGCGGTCGGCTGAAGCCAGCTTCAGTTCGACGAACCGCTTCTTGACGTCTTCGCCGAACAGCTTGGTGGTCCACTCCGCCTTCTTAAAGTTTTCGATGGCGGTGTAAATGTTGTCCGGCAGATAGCGCTCGGCCTGGCGGAGGTTCTTGATTTTTGCGGTGTCTCCTTCCAGCCCTGTCTTGAAGATCGAGTACATCACCATGTAAGGATTCGCGTCGGGCGCGACCGAACGAAATTCCACGCGCATGCTGCGCTCATTGCCGATCGGGATGCGGATCATTGAGCCGCGATCCACGGCCGAAGCCTTGAGCTGGTTCGGCGCTTCGAAGTGGGGATCGAGCCGGCGGTAGGCGTTCACGCTGGCGTTCATCACCAGGCACAGATCGTTGCCGTGCGTGAGAATCCGGTCCACAAAACCCCAGCCAAACTTGCTCAATTTTTCCTCGCCCTTCGGATCCCAGAAGAGATTCTTGCCATCCTTGCTGATGGAAACGTTCGTATGCATGCCGCTTCCGTTTACGCCGACGACCGGCTTCGGCAGAAAGCATGCGGTGAGGCCCATTTTCGTCGCGACCTGGCGGCAAACAAGCTTGTAAAGCTGAATCTGGTCGGCTGCCGCGACGACTTCCCCGTATCCGTAGTTGATTTCAAACTGCGACGGCGCCACCTCCGGATGGTCCTTTTCATTCTGGAAACCCATGGCGCGCTGCACTTCGGCGGTGGTATCGATGAAGGTGCGCAGCGGGTCGCCCGGCAGGGAATGATAGTAACCGCCGGTGTTGACGTACTCGAACTTGGCGGTTTCGTAGTAACGGCGCTCGGCATCGGATCCCTGGAAAAGAAATCCTTCGATTTCGTTCGCCGCGTTCAGCGTGTAGCCTTCCTCTTTGTGCAGGCCGTCCGCAAACCCTTTCAAAATGCCGCGAATGTCCGCGCGGTAAGGCGTGCCGTCCTTGTCGATCACGTGTCCGAACACCAGAACTTTTCCGCCGCCGAACACGTCGGCAGGTCCCCAGTAGAACGCGCTCCAGTCCATCATCAAGCGCAGATCGCTTTCACGCTGTGCGGTGAAGCCGCGGATGGAGGAACCGTCGAAGGTCAGGTTGTCCCAGCTCTTGATGAGGAACTTCTTGTCGTAGTCGAGCATGTGCAAGCGGCCTTCGAGGTCGCTGAAAAGGACGGTGACGGCCTTGATGCGCTTCTCGTCCGCGAGATACTTGAGGCGCTCCTCCTGGATCTTGTGCACGGCGACGCGCTTCATGCGCTGCTCTTTGGCTTTCAGGTTCAACTCTTCGAGCTCGTCATACGAAAGCGCGAGAAAATTACGAAGTTCTGTGGGCATGAATCTCCTCGAGATGAAGTGAATGTCTCAACCGCGATTGCGGAATGGCGGATTCGCCCGCCATTCGAAGCGTAGGGTATCGCGTGGCTCTTCCAACCGTCAAATCGAAAAAGCTCTGCGCGCCATAAAGAATTCTTATGGAAGGTATCCAATTTGGCCGTACTGGGAGATCGCAGAGTCCGGCAGGGCGATGGTGACGGCGGCTTTTATCTTGCGAGCAAGCTTTCCGCATACAGCGCTCCTTCGGGAGTGTCCTCATGCTTGAAATACACGAAGACATCGCCCTGCCGGGCGCGCTCCGTAACCATGCGCGACAACTCCTTTCGCGCGGCTACCGAGTATTTTTCCTTTCGCAGGCGGAGATAGGAGAAATCGGCGGTCTGGACCGAGGGCGTTTCCAGCTTTTCGCTCTCGGCCTCGCACAGCGCCGCATTGGCCGAGCGCAAAAGCGCGAACACTTCGCCGGTGAACCACGATTCGTGGCGGAACTCGAACGCAAGGCGGAGAGTCTTCGGCAGCCCGGCGAGAAACTTCTTGAGGCGATCGAGGTCGCATTTCAGGTATGGCGGCAATTGAAACAGCACGGGGCCGAGCTTGCGTTCTTCCATCAGCGGTTGCAACGCGAGAATAAAATCCATCGTAAATTCGCCGGCCTCGTGGAGACGTTTGACATGCGTGATCATCTGATGCGCCTTGACCGTGAACTTGAATTCCGGAGGCGTCGCGGCCACCCATCCGCGCAGAAGTTTTTCGGTGGGGAAGCGGCGGAAGGTGTAGTTCACTTCGACGGAGTTCAGGCGGCTGCTGTAGTAACCGAGGAACTTGGCGGATGCGAGCTTCGCGGGATAGAAGTCCGGCTTCCAGGCGGGATAAGCCCAGCCCGATGTGCCAGCGTAGATCGTTGCCATGGCACTGCCAGTGTAGCGGGAACCGAGATTGATTTCATCGTGCGATCTGAAAAACGGGCGGCGCGCGACGCGGTTTCGCCGTGCGACTCGCGCAAAGGGCGGAACAAGCGACCTTGTTGCGATTAGAAATTTCGATGTCGTTGGTTTTGCGAGGGTTAGCAAGGCTTCTAATAATGGAATGTTGCGATTAGAAAACCGGCCGCAGGCCACGGAATCACGGAGAAAAGGAGGGAGCGAAAGGCTCCCCCACGGCGGCGACGCTATCCTCTGCGTCCGGGGTGAGGGGCCGAGTTCGTGATGTTGTGTCATAGTCCAGCATCCGAACAACTTTAGCAGGAGAGGTATGCTGAATTCGCCTGACCCTAAGGACAGAATTGGTACAAGGCATAGTACTGAACAAAAAGGGCAGACTTACGGGCTGGGCGGATCACTCCAGGCGGGCAGTGGATCGGTTTGAAAAACGCATCCGCATCCTGAACCGCGCTCTGGGGAACCTATGGCGGGCAAGCGGCGCCGTTTCGGACCCAGAGGGAAATGTTGTGTGCGAATTCATCGCGGCTGAGCGGCGGCAAGGTACGGCCGTCGCCGGGATTCCAGCCCCAGCCCACGAGCTTATCGGAAGTGACGTGCTCGATGATTTGCTCGAGCGATTTTCCGCCGTTGCGCGAGGGATCTTTCAATTGCTCGCAGAACTGGCCGGGAGTCTTGCCCTGAATCACCATGCGCATCTGCGGCGGGGGAAGCTTCCACACCACGGCGCCGGGCGGCATGTGCAAGCCATCCGTATTCGCTTCCTGATGGCAGGTTCTGCATTTCATGGCGTATTTTCCGCTGCCGTCGGAACCGCGCTGGACGTTCTGCGCGTGGATGTGGCTGTCGTCGCCCTGCAGCGGGCGGTCGCCGGAAGGATGGCAATTCATGCAGCGGGGATGAAAGAAGACGGGAGCGGCCGCGAGAAACGCCGCGCGGGCGGCGGCATCGTCGCGCGCAGGCGCTGGATTCGAGCTCGCTTCGCTGTGTTTGCTGGAAGCGCCGGTGGAACGCTTTTCAGCGTGTGTGCGTGCGACGCCGAAACCGGATCCCAGCACGACTAGCGCCAGGAAGGTCCATGCAATTCCGGGTCTAACGTATTTGGGCATTCGATGATCTCCGGGTTTCCGATCAATCAAACGATTTTCAACTCGATTCAAAATCATGCACGGCGAAGTTCCTTGGCGCGAATGGGCAAACGGCGAATGCGCTTTCCCGTAGCGGCAAAGATCGCGTTGCAAAGCGCGGGCGCAACGGTGGGAACGCCCGGTTCGCCGATGCCGCCCTGCTTATCCGTGCTCGAAACAATGTGCGCTTCGATTTCCGGGCACTCGTAAATACGCATTATCTGATAATCGTTAAAATTGCTTTGCTGGGGACGGCCGTTTTCAAGAGTGATCTCACCCTTGAGCGCGGCCGTGAGCCCGAAGACGGTGGCGCCCTCGAGCTGCGCCTTCACCGTGTCCGGATTCACCACGAGGCCGCAGTCCACAGCGCAAACCACGCGGTGGACGGTGACTTCGCCTTCCTTGGAGACAGACGCTTCGACCGCATGCGCCGTGAAGCTTTCGAACGATGTGTGAACGGCAATCCCGCGCCCGCGGCCCGCCGCGAGAGGAGTGCCCCAGCCTGCCTCCTTTGCGACGAGATCGAGCACGCGGAGATGCCGGGGACTCTTGCCGAGGAGCGCGCGGCGGAACTCGTAGGGATCCTTTCCGGCGGCGTGCGCCAGCTCGTCGAAGAAGCTTTCAACAACAAACGCCGTGTGGGAGTGCCCGACGGAGCGCCACCACAAGGTGGGAACGGGGAGTTTCGGGTTGTGGACATCCACGAAAATGTTCGGGATCGTGTAGGGAATATCCGCCGCGCCTTCGACGGTGGAGCCGTCCACGCCGTTCTTTACCATCACGGCTTCGAACGGCGTACCGATCATGAACGACTGCCCAACGATGGTGTGCTCCCACGCGACGAGCTCTCCATTCGCGTCGAGGCCCGCGCTGATGCGGTCGAGAAAATATGGGCGGTAGTAGCCACCGCGCATGTCGTCCTCGCGCGTCCAAATCACTTTTACGGGAGTTCTCGCGGCTTTTGATATTTGGACGGCCTCGCGAATCATATGGCAATCAGGAACGGCGCGGCGTCCGAATCCGCCACCGAGGAACATGGTGTGGATTTGCACTTGCTCGGGTTTTAGCCCGGCTTCCTGCGCGGCCGCCATGCGGTCGCCGGTCTGGAACTGCGTCCCGGCCCAGATTTCGCAGCTATCGCTGCGCACGTCGGCGACGCAGTTCATCGGTTCCATAGGTGCGTGCGCGAGATACGGAACTTCGTATTCGGCTTCGAGCTTCTTGGCGGCGCTCGCGAGCACGGCGGCAGCATCGCCGTCTTTGCGCGCAACGGCTCCCGGCGTCTTCGAGATCGCGGAGAAATCCGCGCGCTGCTTTTCTGTGCTGTAGCCGGCAAAGTCTCCTTCGTCCCATTCGATCTGGAGCGCGTCGCGGCCGCGGCGGGCGGCCCAGTAGCCATCCGCAAGGACGGCAACGCCGCGCGGAATCTCTATCACCTGCTTGACGCCCTTGACGGTCTTGGTTTTCTGGGCATCGTAGCTTTTCACCTTGCCGCCAAACACGGGAGGGCGGGCGACAATTGCGGTGAGCATGCCGGGGCGCGCAACGTCAATTGAGAACGTGGCTGTGCCGTTGCACTTGGCCGGCGTATCGAGACGATGAATGGGCTGGCCGATGAGCTTGAAATCTTTCTGGTCCTTGAGCTTCACCGATGCGGGAGGCGCGAGCAGCGCGGCCTTCGATGCGAGTTCGCCGTAAGAAGCGCGGCGATTCGAGGCATAGTGAATCACGAAGCTGTTTTCGGTGCGGCAGGTTCCCGGCTCGACGTTCCACTCGTTCGCGGCCGCTTGAACCAGCATGGCGCGCGCCGTGGCGCCGGCCTTTCGCAATTGATCGAAAGAGGACCAGGTGCTCGTGCTGCCTCCGGTCATCTGAATTCCGAAGACCGTGTGGTTGTAAGCCGGATCCACTGGAGCAAATTCGCAGCGCACGCGCTTCCAATCGGCGTCAAGCTCTTCGGCCAGGATCATCGGAAGGGAAGTGGCAACTCCCTGGCCCATTTCCGATTTTCCGATGATGACGGCGATGGCGCCGTCGGGCGCAATGCGCACAAACGCGTTTGGCGCAAACACGTCCGGTGACGCGGAAACCGTATCCGGCTCGAGCAGCGCAGAGAAACGGAAACCGATCACGAGAGTGCCCGCGGCGGCGGCTCCCGTCTTCAAGAATCCGCGGCGATTGATTTTTTTCGAACCCGGCCCCAGCATCGCGGAGCTCATCGCGCTTTCCCTTCCGCCATGAGAGCAGCGGCGCGATGAATGGCGCGGCGGATTCGAGGGTAGGTGCCGCAGCGGCAGATGTTGCCGGCCATCGCGTCATTGATATCCGTGTCGGTGGGCTTCGAGTTTTCGCGCAGGAGCACGGCGGCGGCCATGATTTGGCCCGACTGGCAATAACCGCATTGCGGAACTTCCTCTTCGATCCAGGCGCGCTGCAACGGATGCGACAGATTCTGCGAAAGGCCCTCGATTGTGGTCACTTTCTTTCCGATGGCGCGCGAGACGGGCGCGACGCAAGAGCGCACGGCTTCACCATCAATATGGACGGTGCAAGCGCCGCACTGCGCCATGCCGCAACCGTATTTGGTTCCCGTGAGCTGGAGGCTTTCGCGGATAGCCCAGAGAAGCGGCATCGCGGGATCCACGTCAATCGTGGATTCTTTTCCGTTTACCGTCAGCGTAATCACGTGGGATTCCTTTCTGAGCTTGATTTCGATTCGAGGATTGGATTGTGCGTTGCGGTTGAGTTAAACGCTGCAAAAGAAAACACCGAGCCGGGCAACAAAAATATAGTCCAAATCGATTGGTATTCCAAGAATGCGCCCAATCGGAATTGTGTGGCGAAACAAGACTCGCCCTCCTTGTCGGTAGGATTCCGCCACGGACATCCCGTGGCCAGACGCGCACCGCGGGCGCAGGGATGTAGCACCTTGTTACGCAACGACTTCGTTGTGAAGGGCTAGACTGCGCGCTTCGCCGCAGCTTTCCCAAGAAAATTCACCAACTCAGCATTCACTTCGTCCGCGTGTGTCCAGGTTATGCAGTGCGGTCCGTCCTTCACTACCAACAGGCGCGCTCCCTTGATCAGCTTGGCAGTCCGGGCCCCCGCGGCAGTGATCGGCAGAATCCTGTCTGCGTCCCCGTGCATGACTAGAGTTGGAACATCAATTTTGCCCAGGTCTTTTCGGAAATCTTCATGCCAGGTCGGCACGCAAGCGAGACTGGCGGTAGCTGAGCAGCCGGCTGCCAGGTTCCAGCTTGCTTGCACAGCCTGTTCACTGACACGTTTGTTGAGCAGCAGGTCCGTGTTGTAGAAATTCTTGAAAAACCCGGTGAAGAAGGCGTAACGGTCCGCGGTGATGGCTTTCGCGAGTCCGTCGAAGACACTTTGGTCCAGGCCCTCCGGATTGTCTGGCGTCTTGAGAAGGAACGGCGGGACTCCCGAAATAATGGCCGCCTTGCTTACGCCCTTCGATCCGTATTTGCCCAAGTAGCGGGCCACTTCACCGCCGCCCATGGAGAACCCAACCAGCGCGAATTCACGTAATTCGAGATGCGTGAGCAGTTTGTGCAGATCTTCGGCGAAGGTGTCGTAGTTGTAGCCCTCTGTGGGCTGGCTGGAATTGCCGAACCCTCGGCGGTCGTAGGTGATAACGCGGTGTCCTGCGTTTAAAAGAGCCGGCAACTGTTTCTCCCACGAAGCACCGCTCAGTGGATATCCGTGAATCAAGACAACCGGTTGACCGGAGCCGTGGTCCTCATAGTAGAGATCGATCTTGCTGGAGTTTTCCTTACCGACGGTCACGTACGGCATTGAATTTCTCCTTTCTCTCTGTTTCAGGGTTAAGGGTTGATTGGATCGGCGGCTGGATAACTCCAAGCTAAACCGTTCCAGCCGATCCTGCAATCGGATTTTCCTGGAACAATCAGGCGACTATAGCTGAGTCTAGATAGGCGCGAGCCTTAATCAATTGTGGGAATGGCGGTTTAAGTCAGCGAGAGATTGGCAGCCTGCGTTGTCGCCCGCGCTGCAGGCGTGCTGGTACAAATCCGCAGCGCGCTTCTTATCCTTCGGCACTCCACGGCCGGTCTCATACAAAATGCCCAGGTTAATACATCCGCGAGTGCTGCCCGCGTTGCAACCGCGCTCGTAAAATTCCGAGGCGCTTTTTGCGTCGGTCTTTACTCCCTGGCCGTTTTCGTATTGGACTCCCGCGTTGGTGCACCCCGCCGCATAGCTTCCATCGCAGGCGCTTTTATAAAGATCCAGGGCGCGCTTTTCATCCTTGGGCACTCCCCGGCCGTTCCCGTACATCAAGCCGAGACTGTAGCAACCGCTTGCATAGTTGCCATCACAGGCACGCTTGTAAGAATCCAGAGCGCGATTGAAGTCCTTGGTCACGCCCTTGCCGTTCTCAAAGATGACTCCGACCCCGGCGCAGCCTTTGGGTTCGCCTTGATCGCAGGCTTGCTGCCAGAAATTCGCGGCCGAAGGGAAATTCTGGCTCTTATAGGCCGCGATGCCTTGGTCGTAAAGCTGCGCACCAATTGGCACTGGCGCTTTTACGGCAACGGGAGCGACAACTTTGCTATCCGCGCTCGGTGTCGATGTGGCGGCAATTTGCGAAGGCGGAGCAGGCGTTTTGGGGCGCAAAAACAACCAGAGAGTCAGCCCGATGACTATGACCGCAGTCAAACCCAGCACGGCGAAGAGCAGCGCCGAAGGGCCGCCCTGGGTTTGACGGGCGGGAGGCACCGGAGGCGGAGGAGCCGCCGCGACCGGAGGAATAGATACCGAAGCCGAAGTCGGAATTGGAACCGGAACTGGATCGATGGATTTCTGGTCTACTACGGGTGCGCCGCGCGTAAGGAGTTGCTGCACATTTTGCGCCAGCCGCCTGACGTGACCTTCCAGTGGCGGGGTAAACGCGTCGAGCCAATGGACGCTGCCAATGAAATAATCAAGCGACTTTCCGGGTGATACGGCTTCGATGCGAAACGGCAGGACGGCCACGCCGCGGCTGGCGGCGCGTTCGATCTCCTTCGGAATATGCGAGGAGGCATTTGCTTTCGAGGAAAAGATCAAAACCATGATGCGGGAGCCGTGGATGGCATCAATGATCGCTTCACCGTATGCGACGCCAGGGAGGACATCGCGCGGGGCGATCCAGCAGCGGACGCCTTGAGATTCAATCATCGCGCAGACGGCATCGGCAACCGTCTTATCTTCCGACGCGTAACTGATGAACACGTCGTGCGCCATATCGGACTGGTGCCTCCGCTGCGGTTCACAGATTGACGAATATAAATGGCAGGAACAAGGTGAATTTAATTAGCTACACTCGGGTTGTCAAGGCTGATGTCCTGCTGGGGAGTTACCGCGAGGAACGCGAACGAGTTCGTGGTTTTGCGGTTCCCATGCCGGTGACTTATTCGTTTGCAGTTCCCGGCTTTCGATTATGATTGCTGTGACAGCCCATGTTCCGCGCGCTTGACCTTAAGAGTTCTTCGCGATATCAAACGACATCAAACAGAATGGCCGGACTTTATTCTCAGGCCAGGTGGCGCGACCGATGATTTATAAGCCGAACCCGCTGGACACATCCGAAGTCCGGCTTGACCCTGGGCTGACCGATCTTACGGAACGTCTGGCCGAGAATACGCACGAAATCTGGGCGCAGCAGCGCCTTTCCGACGGCTGGCGTTACGGCCCCAATCGCAGCGACGCCTCCAAGGAACACCCTTGCCTTGTGCCCTACGGCCAGCTTCCCGAAAAAGAGCGAGAGTACGACCGCAGGACTGCCCTCGAAGCAATCAAGATGTTGCTCGCGCTGGGCTACAGGATTGAAGCGCCGCATTCCACCCCGGTTGCTCCAGCGCCAGATGCTTCGAAACTGAAGGATGAACGAGAGCGTGTCCGCGCGTTATTGGCGCTAAGGCCGCGACTCGACGAAATGATCGCGATCTGGAATGGACGCAATCCGGAGGCCTGGGCAGAGTCCCCGGACTTATTTCATTTGCTGGGCAAGAGGATCCTGAAGCTTGGCGAACCGCTCCTGGCCTATGACGTCGTGAACGAAGGGCTCAAACATTTTCCTTCCCATGTGGCACTGCGGCAGCTTCTGGGGCTTTCGCTGGCGCGCAGCGGTGCAAGCGACGCAGCGAATATCATCATGCTGCAGCTTTTTCAAGAAGGGCTTCAGGACGAAGAGACTCTCGGTTTGCTTGCGCGGACTTACAAAGATATGGCGGAAACCGCCTCATCTCCCCAGCAGAAACAATCGCATCTCCGCCGCGCGCAGCAGATGTATTTGAAAGCTTACGAGCTAACGGCGGGATATTGGAGCGGCATCAACTCTGCCACTCTGGCACTCGTGCTGGGCGACCGGGACCAGGCTGCAAAAATCGCGGGAGAGGTTCGCACCATCGGACTCGAGGAACTGAAGCGTTTGAATGACACAAATGGCGATCCCTACTGGATGCTGGCTACACTGGGCGAAGCGGCGCTCATCCTGGGCCAGTGGTCGGAGGCGGAGGATTGGTATTTGCAGGCGGTACAAGGTGGCCAAAGGAGCTACGGCGACCTGAATTCTTCGCGTCGCAACGCGCGGCTGCTTATGGCGCAGCTCAATGTGCCTCCTGACCGCCTGGATCGCTGCTTTCACATCCCGTCTGTCGTCTTGTTCTCCGGCCATATGATTGACCAGAAAGACCGGCCCGAGCCGCGCTTCCCGGCGCAACTGGAGCAAGTGGTTTACAGAGAGATACGGGAGCGGCTGAGAAAGTTCGATGCGGGATTCGGATACGCGTCAGCCGCCTGCGGAGCGGACATCCTCTTCCTCGAGGCGATGCTCGAACGGGACGGGGAGATCCATATTATTCTTCCGTACGGACAGGATCAGTTTGTAGCAGACAGCGTCGACCGCGCGCCTGGATGGAAGGCAAGATTCGACCGGCTACTGGAGAAAGCTGCGAGTGTCGTAGTCACTTCGGGCCAAGCGGCGGATAGTAGCGGCGTTTTGCTCGATTACGCCAACCGGATGGCGTATGGACTCGCGTCTGGAAAGGCCGAGCAACTGGAAACGGAACTGGTGCCGCTGGCAGCCTGGAATGGCGAACCTGGCGACGGAATGGGAGGAACCGCCAGCGCGGTGGAACTCTGGCGCAACGCTGGAAGCGACGCCGAAATTATTGACTTGGCAGCGATCCTGCAACGGGAGTGCCCGGCCGAGGCTCGCACGAGACCTGCCGCGCCAGTTGAGATATCCCGCGCGGACGCAAATCACGAATTTGCGCCGGAGATCCGCGCGCTTTTGTTTGCAGATGCGGTGGGCTTCAGCAAACTCAACGAAGATGAAGTTCCCCTGTTCGTGCGGTATTTTCTCGGCTTGGTGGGAAATCTAGCGCACCAACTTTCACCTCCTCCCTTGATGAAAAACACATGGGGCGACGGCCTGTTCTTCGTCTTTCCCGACGTGGGAAGTGCGGGGCGATTTGCGCTGGAGCTCCGCGATCGCGTGAAAGCGACGCGATGGAAAGCGAGGGGATTGCCGGAACTTGATCTGCGCATCGGCTTGCACGCCGGCCCAGTCTACTCGTGTATTGACCCGGTCACGGAGCGGCGAAGCTATATAGGTGCGCACGTCAGCCGCGCCGCACGGATCGAGCCGATAACTCCCCCGGGGAACGTGTATGCCAGCCAACCGTTTGCGGCGCTCGCGTCGGCGGAGAAGGGGCTGGAATTTCGATGCGACTATGTGGGCCAAACGGCCATGGCCAAAAAGTACGGAACATTTCCGACATATGTGGTGAAATATCGCAGGTCCGTTGAAATTGGAACGCCCACCGAAACAATATGAACGACCGGGTATCGCGGGATTTTTGGTAGCGATACCGGGATTCTGTCCAAGCAGCCTAAGAAATTCCCGGTGGCGATGGTAAAACTTATGTCTAATGCGGTCAATGCAGAAAAACTCCAAAAACCGTTTTACCAGTGTTATTGAGGAACCTGAGGCGTGAAATCTATGCGGAAGTCTTAGGAAGTCTTAGGAAGGCACAGCGACTTCCGTGGAACTTTCGTTTGAGCGAGCACCAGGCGAAGTTAACAGCGCGCAGGAATCGAGCCAGCAACCCTTCGGTTAACAGTTGCGGCGCTGGTCTTTAATAACAAGTGCGACGATCTGCTATCGTATTGATTTTCGACCCCAGAACAGGCGATTTGCTACCCGCCCTCTCCGCTCGCACCATTACTCTTCCTCCTATTTTCCTGGGCGGGCAAAAAGAAGTTCTGCATCTCTTACCTCATTCCGCCAGGCGAACCCGCGGCGGGTTTGATATTGGCGGGTAATACGATCGTCGAGCGCGTCAGAGCGCCAATTGGATACAGCAGGATAAACACATTCCAGGGCGTCTTGAATGCTTCGGCAACGCACTCGTGGTCAATGCCATTTCTATCCGTCATTGAAAGTGTGGTCGGGCGGGTCATCCTGCGGGCAAGGGGCAGCAGCTCCCCCAAGGCGTGATCCAACGTAATGACAGTATCCTGCGGCCGCCCGAACCGCTTCTCAAAACCGGGAGACGGCTCTATCCGCCGCACGGCGGCCTTGGCGCCAGCGCCCTCGACATACTCGATGGGTTCGAGAACATAGACAACGCACGCCCGGTGATTCTTGCGGGCAAATTCCCGCGCCGAGGCGTAGACCGACGCGCCGAATTTCTTCGCCAGCTTCATCGGCGTCTTGATGCTCATTTCACAGTCCGCCGCCAGGCGGGCATGACCATCACCCTGAAACAGGGCAAAGCGGGCGAAATTGTTGGCCTCCCGTTCGAACAGATCCGCAATTTCCGGGGCCAAGGTCTTTTCGCAATCCTGAAAGAAGCGGAAGAGCTTTCTGTGTGTGGGCATCTCATGATGCCCCGTCTCGTGAAGCTTGAGAAAATTCTGCTTCGTCTCCACGACCGTGTCGTCGATGTGAATGATGTATTCGTCCGCATCATAAATCCCGAAGACCTTTGAAAGCGCCGATTTCAGATATTTCGCGGCGTCTGCGGTCTTCTTTCGGATATAGGTGAGAATTCGCGCCGGATCGAACGCGCTGCTCGGAGCCACGTGCAGCTGCGCGGCCTGCAGGATATCCTCGATCGGGGTGGGAAACCGGTCCCACGCGCATGAGCGGTCGAGAAGCTTGCGCGCTCGCTCCTCGACCGCGCGAAGGGAATCCGGGTCGAGCCTGCTGTCGTCACTTTTGGTCATGGCGCCGCTTCCTGCTGCGCATGAACTTCAGGTATTCGAGCATTTCTGCCTCTTCGGCAGAAGTCAGATTGTGCTCCGCAAACGTGGGTACACGGCCATGCCTTTGACCGTCGCTGCGGGTCTTAGATGGTGTGATATATCCGGCCATCTCCATCACCTTGGCGTAGTCGATCGCATAAATCTCCGCGAGGGCGTGCAGGATATTCGGCGATGGCTTCTGTATTTTATTTTGCTCAATTTGACTGAGATAGGCGTTCGATACTTCTTTGTTTGTTGCTTCCTCGACCTGCCGCAGCGTCATGCGGCGGTCTTTCCGAATTGATTCCAGGTACTGCCCCAAGGTGGGCTTCACCAGACTCCTCTCCTCCGTGATTGGCATGGGAACCTCCTGCCTAAAGTTGTTGCGTCCGCAGATTAGCCCCGGTGTGCATTGGAAGTCAAGCCCGCTAAGAAAGTGCTTGAGATACTTAGCATGCGTAGTATAGACTAAAACTCGGCCGGTGCAGCGTGGCCGGTACATTCGAATAAGGAGACCTCAAGTGGAACACTCAGGTCGCAAAGATACTCAGGTTGGCGAAGAAGAAGTTCTTGAAGATATCGTTGATCTTGAAGAATACGCCCGTCTGGGCAAACAGCCCCCCCCTCAGCCGCGGCTATCGCATCCGTATAAACGGCGATCCGTTCGTTGTGCATGAGCCTGAAATCACCGGACGCCAGGTTCTGACCCTCGCCGGACTCCTCCCCGTTGAAAACTACACCCTGCGGGTGAAGATCGTCGGCGAGAAACCCCGCAAGGTCGAGCTGGACGAGAAGATCAACCTCCGCCACCACGGCGTCGAGAAGTTCAAGGCGCTGCCACGAGACCAAACGGAGGGCGCATGACGCTTCGAAGGCAATTCGTGCTGCTCGACGAGGACGAGAAATTCCTCCAGGACTACGGATTGCCGTGGGAAACAGTCGTGGATGGCTCGCAATGGGTGCTCATCCACGACTTCCCCCTTCCTGACGGCTACAACAACTCCCGTGTCGCTGCTGCAATCCGCATGGAGACGGGATACCCAACCAGCCAGTTGGACATGGTTTATTTCCATCCGCCAATCACCCGAAAAGATGGAAAGGTGATCGGCGCCACCACGTTCAGCCTGTCCAGCATGGAACTGATAACGGAAGCGGAGGGTCTCCCCTGTCCAATTCTTTTTGGTTGTGTGGGGATTGGCGATGCGCGCCCGTTCCTCGGTCTGCTTGAACTCGCAGAAAGGCAAACCGGATGAAACGCATCGACAGGTGGACACGGCAGTCAGCCAGACAGGTCTATCAACGCCTGCGCCGTTGGCTTGTCCCGCCTTACGCAACATGGATTGTCGAAGACTACCTGCCCAAGCAACTTCGAAACCGGACCCTCTACATCGTGCGGGACGATGGCTTGTTCGAGCAGGCGGCCATGCTCTGTCCCTGCGGCTGCAAACGCATCCTGCATATGAACCTCTTGCCGGACGAACACCCCTGCTGGCGCGTGACACAGCACAAAGACGGCACTGCGACGCTTTGTCCGTCAGTTTCGTGCAAAACGAATTGTCAGTCGCACTTCTGGTTTGAACGAGGCCGTATCCGGTGGTTCAAGGCCCGCGCCCGCTTTGGTTCCTGATTCTCTTGTCCAAAACTACTGTGGCCGTTCGCTGACCCGCAACTGTCAGCGTTATGATAATTCCCCTGTAATCTTTAGAGCCATTTCAGATTCATCGACTTCGCGATAGACGAGTTTCCGGCAGTCTGGAAGTGGACGTACCTGGTCCGTCGCCCCTATGATATGCTATATTATATCATAATGATAGTTTGATAGAATTTAACATATATACTTGCACTCGGACTCAATTTGCTTTATTATATCAAGCATGATGGAAAATATAACAAAGCATATCAAACCGCTACGATTGGAGGGTCTCCCGGAGGACATGCGCCGGGAGTTGAAGGAGGCGCGCGTCAGCCACGGCTGGAGCCAGAGGGAGTTGGGAAGCCGTCTCGGTCTGCCCCAAATGCACATTTCCGGCATTGAGTCCGGCAAGATTGTGCCGCGCTACGACACTCTCCTCGAACTCGTCCGCATCCTCGACCGCGACCTCCTCATGGTCCCTCGCGCCCTTGTTCCGGCCGTGCAGTCGCTCATCCGCGATCATCTCCGGCGCGATCAGCAGGGCGAAAGTGAGGAACGCTCTCTCTATGGTGATGCCGACGACGAGCAGAAAACGCGAGAGCGCAAAGATGAGGTTTGATACAAAAAAATTCAACGCGCTCGCCGTGCGCCTGCACGGTCGGCAGATCGGTATCATCAACCGTCTGGCCGGCGAGCGCCAGATCTTTGCGTTCGAACAGGAATACATCGACGACCCGAACCGCCCGACCCTCAGCCTGTCCTTCAAGAGCGGCACCGGCGGGCTTGTCACAGCCTTGCGTCCGGTCCCTCGTCGCGTACCGCCCTTCTTTTCGAACCTGCTACCCGAAGGACATCTGCGCACATATCTGGCAAAGCTGGCCGAGGTCAAGCCCGAGCGTGAATTCTTTTTGCTCGCCGTCCTGGGCGCCGACCTGCCCGGCGCGCTTGTCGTCACGCCGCTTGAGGGCGATGCGCATGAAGGCGACGCTCATGACGCCGCCGCCGGCGGCGATCATGATGATCGTCCCCCCGAGACCGCGCTGAGGTTTTCTCTCGCCGGTGTGCAGTTGAAGTTTTCCGCCGTCATGGAAGCGTCAGGCGGCCTTACCGTTCCCGCTGACGGAATGGGCGGGTCCTGGATCGTCAAACTTCCCTCCGCCCGCTTTCCCGCCGTCCCTGAAAATGAATTCGTCATGCTTGAACTGGCGCAGCGCGTCGGCATCGCCGTGCCGCCCAACCGCCTGATCGACATGGCAAAGATAAAAGGACTGCCGGAAGAAGCTCGGACTGGGGGAGGCACTGCGCTTGCCGTGCAGCGGTTCGACCGCGTCCCCGGCGGCGACCCCGTTCACATGGAGGATTTCGCGCAGGTGTTCGGCCTCTATCCCGATGACAAGTACGGCCATCGCAGCTATGCCAACGTCGCTTCCGTTCTCTGGGCGGAAACCGGTGAGGAATCTACCTACGAATTTGTCCGCCGGCTCGTTTTCTCCGTGCTGATCGGCAATGCCGACATGCATCTCAAGAACTGGTCGCTCCTGTACCCCGACCGGCGCAAGCCCGTTCTGTCGCCGGCCTACGATTTTGTGGCAACGCTCCCCTACATCCCCGGCGACACGCTCGCCCTGAACTTCGGCGGCAGCCGCAGTCTTAACGAAATCACAACCGGCCAGATGCGGAGCTTTGCCGACACGGCAAGAATTCCGGCAAGCCCGCTCTGGCAGATTGCGGTCGAAACCGCAGAGCGCACCGTCGCGAGCTGGAAAACGCTCGAACAGGTGGACCTGCTCCCCAAGGAAATGCGCACCTCCATCGAGAAACAGATTTTGACGGTCGCCGCTACGACAAAGTGACGGAAATATTTCCAATGCAGATGATTCCCGCAAGACATCCTGGATGACCTGACGAGAGTGTCAATCCGACCGCCACCAGCAGCACCTCCACTACATCCACCTTCACCACCGCGTCCACGTCCGCCACCGCGTCCTCCCCCACATCCGCGCCCGCGCCAGCTCCCCCCACTCCCCCCCACGCCCGCGTCCACCCCTTCGTCCTCTCCCTCATGGCCACCGCCATGGCCATCATGATCATCGGCAACATCATCACCCTCATCCTCGCCGCTGTCGCCGTCTTCATCCTTCCTTCGTTTTCTTATTCTCTTTCTTCTCCTTCTTAGTCTTTTCCTCCACCTGTTTTTTTCTTCTTCCTTCATCCCGCGGTCTCTTTCCGGCGCGGTTCCTACCCTACTCCGAGACACTTCCGGTACCTGTGTGCAGGCGGTCTCATTTACGTCATGCCCCATCGTCCCGCACCGCGATTTCGAGTCCACCTTCAGGCGCACATTGAACGCGAACCTCAGGGATAATCACACCGTTCAGTCGCACACGGAACTCTGGCTTCGTTTGCATTAATCGAGTAGCTCCAATTCGCTTCCCCTGCCCATACAAATACAGGGCCCAAGCCGAAATTGACTACTTTTCTGGAGAGAGTTTTTTCGACTAAGAGAGGCAGTTTCTAGTCGATTTCCGAGGTTGCTCTGTATATTGAGGATAGAGGTCACTTTGGAGAAGCTGTTACCAGAAGAGCTTTCCATTGAGGAGTTGTTCGAGTACGACCGGAAGCTGGCGGGATCGCACGATCTTCTCGAACGACTCAAGGTGCTTTGGGTCGCGGCGCAACTGGCGGCGCGTCTGGAACGGTGCTCCGATGCCGAGATCGCCGATCTGCTGTCCATGGTGCAGGAGGGGCTCGGGCTCTTCAGCCCGGACTTTGCGGCCTGCGAGCACGCCAAACGAAGATTGCTCAATCTTCGGCGGGTAGCCCGAAGAGGGACTGGCGAGCGATGCGGGATGCTGGCGTCGAACTGCTGAATGCGGAAGCCGCACTGTTTCGGTCAGGCATTCCGCACATGCTGTTGCCGTTCCAGCAGGACAGGTTCGCGAGCAATGTGTTTTACGTACCGAGCGCAGCAGACGCGAGAGTTTGCCTTTGGCAACAGGGTTTTCGAGGCATTCTGCGATCAGACGAAATGTTACTGGATTCTGAAACGAATCGAGCGATTCACCTCATCGAGGCAGGACAGGAGAAATCATGAAAAAAGCTGCAATCTACGCCCGAGTTTCGACTCCCGACCAGCATTTGGAGTCACAGCTTTATGATCTGCGAAAGCTGGCGGCGCAGAGAGGCTTCGAGGTCAGCCGAGAATATTGCGACCGGGGAATCTCGGGTACCAAAGCACGCCGACCGGGACTGGATGCCATGATGGCCGACGGACGGCGCGGGGAGTTCTCCGTCATCTTGGTCGCCGCGTTCGACCGCATTGCCCGGAGCACCAAGAACTTTCTCGAAATTGTCGATGACCTCCACACATTGAATATTGAATTCATTAGTGCCAGAGAGGCAATCGACACCAGCGGTGCGATGGGTCGCATGTTCATCACGATGATCGGCTCCATTGCTGAACTCGAACGGTCACTGATCGTGGAGCGCATCAAAGCCGGGATGCGCCGCGCCAAGATGGAAGGTCAGCGGCTCGGTCGTGCGCCGTTGAACGTTGATCGAGCGGCTATTGTCCGTGACCGCCTCTCCGGCATGAGCCTAACGCAGGTTGCGAAACGCTACCGCGTTTCCCGTGCTACGGTCGTGCGGCTTGTGAGAGAGGCAAGTCAGAAGGAGATGACCGTCGCCGCATGAGCGGCAAATTAGGAGAACAATGAGCCACCGTCATTACTGTGATTTCGCGGGGCACGATTGGCAGTGCGCCGGAGACTGCGAGTGCATCTGCGGTTTTCCCATGGAGGGAAACGACCACAGCGAATGCCCCGTCGAGCTTCGCGCCTGTCCCGATCACGCAGCCGAGCAGCAACAGAGTATTGCCGAGGCAATGTCTTCCGAGCCCGACCTCGCGTTCGTGCAGAGGTGGCACGAGCGACCCAGTTGCGAATGCGGCTGCGCCGAAGCCGGATTCAGCAGCGTCATCGGCTGGTGCGTCCATTGCGACCATGTGTATGTGAACTACAGCCCAGAGATCGAGGCCCGGCACTTCGCCGAGGATTGCCCCGGCGCTCCCGAAGAACTCCAGAAATCTGCTCGGGCGAGGCTAGTAAAGCACTGATCGGCTTCTGAAATTTCAATTGGGTAAGCCAAAGGAGAGAAGACAGTGATTCGGAGCTTCACCAACTTCGTCTTGCTGGTCGGGTTCACGCTGATGCTGCCGCTTTTCTGCGGAGCGGCTTGGCTGTGGGGCTCTGCTGACGAGCGCCTCCTGATGAAGATCGCCTTCTGCGCCCTCTCTCCTCTGTGTGCCTGCGTTTGGTATGTGCTGATCTCCCGGCTCGTTTTCTATCGCCCGGCGAGCTATCTCGTGCAGTTCCTCATCGTCATTTTCGGATACTGCATGATCGTGGTGCTGATCAAGTCCCGCATGGTGACGTTTTGAAAAAACCCAAGCGAGAACTTACTCCCGCCGCGCTCTACGAGCTATTCGAGCGGCACAGCCAGTGTGTGTTCGATCAGAGCGGACGATGCCCGTTGCTGGTGTTCACGCAGCAGATGTGTCGGGAGTTAAATGCTTTCTTCAACGGAGAAGACGGTGAAGAAGATACTGATTGCGGAGTCCATCGTTCGAAATCAAGAGTGGTTCACGAAGAACCTGAATAGACACGAGCTTGTCATCACGTTCGATGCAGACTGGGGGCTAACATATTGGAGGCATCATCGACTATTCGACATGGTTATCATGGGAGAGGAGTTCACGAGCGAGAAAATCCGGAACGCCGAGATGCTGATCGAGGCTATCCATGGGATTTACCCAACGCAGAAGTTGCTTCGAGCCGCGCCCGTATTCCCAAAGTACCCAAAGTCCGGCGATGAGGGGCAGCGGTGAACAGCATGGCAAGCGGCAATTTTGGTAAGTTGTTGAAAATACGTTCTGGTCAAAAATGGCTGTCGCCATCGACTACATCACTCCGAAGAAGATGCTCCCCGGCCGACGTCGTTATGGCATCAAGCGGAGAAGTAGAGTACTAGCCCGGAACATGTTCGGTAATCCGACGCGATATAAAAGGGCGCCCTTTTATATCGCGTCGGATAATCGGACATTGAGTCCTAGTTTCCGGTAACAGCGTTAACCAGGCATGTGGATTAATTCCGGATGGCCCGTTACCCGCCCAGAATCCGAAACCGGTCAGTCCGGGTTCTGAGTGCTAACGCCTGTTAACAACAGCTACATTCTGCTCGACTATTAAGACGCGCGATGTGAGAGCGTTGCACGAAATGGCGGCTTACCTCCGCCTGTCCGTGCTTGGCTTCGGTCGGATACGTTGCCAGTCATTAATCTCAGCTTGCAACTCGCTTTTTCTGTTTTCGTTTGTTTCCAGAACAAGTTGTCGTTGAAGTTCCGCTATTCGGGCGTTTACAAATTCCGGACGTCCTGATTTCTTCTTCGGCTTTTCAAATCGCATGTTAGCCTCTTCAGGTAGTATGACAGGCTTCGTGTGGCCACTCTGGGTCGGAGTCAATGAGCTTGCTCCAAAGCTCCGTTGTAATACAACGTCCGATAGTCGGCGCCCTCGAAATTCTCTAACTCGCGGCCTTCCTCGCTCCGGCTCTTACTTTCGCCCATCGTCTCTTCATGGCTGCCGAAATCTTTGCTCTTCCCGCCGCTGATAGGACTCTCTTTTGTGCTTTACCTAGTTCGTTGCTCGCAGAGTTGCCGAGAGCCTTGGCTGCGGCTTTCAGTCCCTCCAGTTGTTGATGAAGCTTAGCGGCTTGCTTTTCGAGCTTCCGCTGCTCACGTCTGATTGCTGCCAGAATAGTCATTCAGATTAGCCTCCGAGTGGAATTTATATCAAAGTGGGCCACTGACCACCAAATCGTAATGCATTGCGTCCTCCCCAACTCCAATCCACTGGTTGTTGTAGTTTAAGAAATATTTTCCTTCGGTGTGTTTTTCCTCTATGCCGCCGACGATCACGAGGTTCGCTTTGATCTTCCCGTTCGGATGAAACGCAGCCTTGCAGTAGCGCCAGCCCCTGTCCGTGCGGACATACTTGTAAATCGTGAATTTTGCCATGTGCGTGGCTCCTCGTTGTTAAATACTGAGTCGCGGTTAGAACGAGGGATTTCTTAGGAAGTTTTTTAGGAAGGCTGCCAAGCCATTGAAAAATAAGGTTTGGTAGCGATACCGGGACTCGAACCCGGATTTGAGCCTTGAGAGGGCTCCGTCCTAACCTTTAGACGATATCGCCGCAACAACTCGAAGAGCGCGATTTTCGCACGCCCTGGGGTCTGCTGCAAGTGTGAGGCGCTCGGCTTATAGCGCTCCATCTCATCGGCAGGGGATTCGGGTTGCTCTCATTTCCGCGCAAGAGGCGGGTGCGGTCGGGTGGTAGAAAAAGAATTGATGGGTTGGATTCAAGAAATCTCTTGACACCCTGAGCGAAGAGGTATTGAATCGGCGTCAGTGGTCCGATAACCGTACCACATCTTGGGAGCAGGTGCTTTGACGACGCTGGCTAAACCCGAGTTTGAAGCCGTCCGCAAGACCAAGATCCACGAGAAGGTGTCCCAGCAAATTCAGCGCATGATTGTTGATGGGCTGCTGAAGCCAGGCGACAAACTCCCGCCCGAACGCGAATTGGCAGAAACATTTCAAGTAAGCCGTAGTTCTCTCCGTGATGCGATTCGAACGCTCGAATTGATCGGCCTCGTTGAACCCCGGCAGGGCGAAGGAACCGTAGTTTGTGACCTTTCGGCCGAATCGTTGATCCATCCCTTGGCCACGATGCTGCTTCATAAGCGGGAACTCGTTGCCGAACTTCTGGATCTGCGCCGGATGATTGAGCCTCCCCTGGCGGCTCGCGCTGCAACGCGCGCGACCGCCGAGGAACTGACGTACCTGGAAGACGTCCTCCGGCGGCAGAAGGAAAAGGTGGACACGGGCGAGCTGGCCGTCGAAGAAGACTCGGAATTCCATTACGCAATCGCAGAGGCTGCCCGGAACAGCGTGGTTTTGAAAGTCGTGGACGTATTCATGGATCTCCTGCGGGAGAGCCGAGCGCGCTCCTTGCAGGTGGAAGGTCGGTTGCAGAGGTCCTTCGACGGACACCGGCGGATTCTGAACGCGATCCGCACCGGGAACGCCGCCGCCGCCGAGACTGCCATGAGACGGCATATTGAAGAAATCGAAATAATTGTTCTGAACGAGATCAAAGAGATCTAGGAGGCATCGATGGGTCGGCTCTTTGCAGTGGAAGTCATTTACCGCGGTATCTTCCAGAAAACTCTGGGAAAGAATATCACACGCGCGATTGTGCTCGCGGCGCACCACGAAGGCAAGCCGGGCATTTCCTTCGGACGTTACGGCGACAGCCCCGAGCGGAACGGCATCCCCGCGAAGGCTTTCGCGATCGTGGGAACGGACGACATAACCCTCGAAGAGGGAATGGCGAAATACGAGCCCAAAGAAGTTGATGTGACGATTGCAGTGGATGACACGCTCTGCAAGGGCGTCGAATCCTGGGCGTGGTACGGATTGCAGCCGGTGAACCGGCTGTTGAAGCCGAACGGAACCCTGATCGTCACTTCGCGGGAACAGCCTGAGGCGCTGATCGCGATGGCTCACCGCAAGGAGACTCCCTACAACCTGGCAATTCTGAAGGGCACGCCGAGTTTTTCGGGTCTGTGGGTTTTCAAAGAGGACCATACGGATGTCCGCATCCTCGGTGCGATAGCGAAGTTCCTTCCGGATCTATTCAGCCTGAAATCGGTGCAGAAGGCCATCATGCAGGAATGGCACGACGAGTTGAAGGCGAAGTCAGCAGCCCGTTCCTACGAGCGGATCACTTCCGTGCCGGTGAAGCCGAATCAGGGAAATCCGGAAAAGCCCTATGAGTTCGTCATGCCCAAGTGGACGGAAATGCGCGACGGTATCTCAATTCCTTCGATCGCTCAGGGTCACACCATGAAGGATCCGCAGACAGGGAAGGTGGGCGGATTCCAGCCGGCGCGCAACCCCACGTTCAAGAAATTTACGACGCGCACAATGCGGCCCGTGGTGAATTTCGATACCTGCATCAAATGCACGTTGTGCTGGCTGCAGTGCCCCGACTCCTGCTTCGACGTGACTCCCGAAGGCTTGTATGACGCGAACATGGAAGCATGCTGCGGCTGCGGAGTGTGCGAAGCCGTTTGCCCCGTGAAGGATTGCGTGACGATGGTGAACGAGGTTTCCTTCAATGACAACGCGAGCCAGTGGGAGATGTGGAGAAAAGACCAGCCGGCTTACCAGGCTTGGCTGAAAGGCAAGATCGAACAAAAGCACGAACGCTCGCACGGCTTCCGCTACCGCGGGCAGTACCAAGAGCAGGTTCCCGGCGAGATGAAATCCGCCGACGCAAACGACTAAGTTTCATCCAAGGGGAGAACAGCGATGGCAACTGCGGTAAAAATCGAGGGTACGGAAAAAACCGAGCTTATTACCGGCAGCGAAGCGATTGCGATCGCCTGCCAGCTCGCCGATGTGGACGTGATTACGGGATATCCGATCCGCCCATACGACACGGTGATGCAGTACATTGCAAAGCTCGTGTCCAACGGCGATTTCGACTGCGAATACATCATCGCGGAGGGCGAGCACTCGCAGTTTGAGATCGTGAAGCACGCTTCCGCCGTGGGCGCTCGCGTGTTTACAGGCAGCAGCGGCGTTGGCTGGATGTACGCCTTCGAATGCCTCACGGTCACACCGGCGCTTCGGATTCCGATGGTGGCCATGGTCGGAAACCGCGCGCTGGACGACCCCGGCGCATTCGGCGTGGAGCACAATGATGCGCTGGCGGTGCGCGACCTGGGTTGGCAGCTTGTTTGGGTGGACAGCGCGCAAGAAGCGCTGGACACGGCGCTCATTGCATACCGCGTCGCGGAGGACCGCCGCGTTTTTCTTCCCTGCGCGATTAGCTGCGACGGCGCTTTCCTTACTCACTCGCAAGGAATCGTAAAGATTCCCTCGTCCGAGCAGGTGAAGTCGTTCTTGCCGCCTTACGACCGCGGCGATCTTCTCCTCCATCCGGATAATCCCATCACGATTGCGCCGCAGGCGAACGAGGACTGGTTGATGGAAATTCGCCGCCAGACAGCTGCGGCGATGGAGCGTTCCCAGGGCGTAATCCGCGAGGCCTACAGCGATTTCGAGAGAATATTCGGCCGCAGCTACGGAAACCCGTTCTTCGAAGAATACATGACCGAAGATGCCGACGTCGTGCTGGTTGGCATGGGGACTCTGTCCATGCCGGTGCGCGTGGCGATCCGGCAAATGCGCAAGGAAGGCAAGAAGGTAGGGATGGTCCGCGTGCGGTGGTTCCGGCCGTTTGCTGCCGCGGAACTGGCGAAATCGCTGGGGCGGTTCAAGGCCGTGGGCGTGATTGACCGCGATTTCTCTTTGGGCTCGCCCTATCTGAGTGGCGTGCTGGCGACGGAAGTTCGGACGGCAATGTATCCCACGGACAAGCGTCCGCCTATCATCGGTTACATTTGCGGGCTTGGCGGACGCGAAGTTACCGTGCCGGATGTCATCAAGATGAGCGACAACCTTTTCAGCGCGGCCGCAGGAAAGTCACAGCCGCTGACACAATGGATTGGAGTCCGCGAATAGCGGGGTTCGCTTGCCCCGAGGGGCGGCGAGGAGGCTATTAAGATGGCGACTGACGTTTATCCGATTTCGATACTGGATCCGATTAAGGGTTTGAAGAAGCTTCCGCTTGACGAATTCTTCACCTCCGGGCACCGGACCTGCCAGGGCTGTGAGTCGGCGCTGGTGATGAAGATGATGGCCAAGGCGGCGGGCCCGCGGACAATCGTGCTGGGCAGCACGGGCTGCATGTACGTCGCGAATACGACGTATTACAGCACCTCCTGGGTTGTGCCGTGGATGCACACGCAGCTGGGCAGCAGCGGCTCTGCCGCATTGGGCGCGGCCGCAGGCCTGAAGGCGCAGATGCGCAAGGGCAAGATGAAGAAGGAACCAATCAACGTCATCGCGTTCTGCGGTGATGGGGGCGGGGCGGACATGGGTCTCTCCGGCATCTCGGCCACACTGACCCACCCCAACTACAATTGCCTGATCCTGATGTATGATAACGAGTCTTACGCGAACACCGATATTCAGCTTTCGGGCAGCACGCCTTACGGTGCGAACACAACGTTTAGCCCCCCGGGAAAAGTGAAGAGGATCATGCACCACCGCTGGAAGAAAAATATGGCGGGCATGATGGCGGCGGGACACCCCGAATGCAGGTATGTTTCGACTGTGTGCATGTCCTATGGCTTGCTGGCCATGAACAGCGTGCGCAAGGCGCTCTCGATCGGCGGACCCACTTTCATCCACTCACTTGACCCTTGCCCGAAGGGCTGGGATTATGATCCTATCCTTTCCCATGAACTGGGCGAACTGGCTGTCACAACCGGCATATGGCCCATGTACGAAATCGAAGAAGGCGTGTTGCGGCTGGTGGGAAAAACGAAGGAGATCGCTGAGGGCCGGACGCGGCGGCTTCCCGTGGCGGACTACCTTTTGAAGCAGGGACGGTTCGCGCATTTCATCGACGAAGATATAGCGTATTTCCAGGGCAAAATAGACCAGATGTGGAGCAAATGGCTGATTCCCGGTGTGATTCCCTTCCGCACCGAGGTGGAAGCCGACAACCCGCCGGCGTGAAATAACAGGGGCGACGGGATCCACGGCTTCCTTGCGTGACTTCGCAGGGAGGGAAAGCACAATCACTGAGGATAGATCGGGGCGAATTCCAATTTCGCTCCCGTATACCTTTGAGGAGGTGCACCTGTGGGCACAATTCCGTCGGGGCCAAGGTCTGACTTTCAGGAAAATCTCTTCAGCAACCGTTGGGTAATTCTCTTCTTCAGCGTTCTCAGCATGGTTGCGGTGGCCAACTTTCAATACGGTTGGACGCTGTTTGTAAAACCGCTATCGGCCCACTTGAACAAAGAACTGGCGCTCATCCAGGTCACCTTCACCGTGTTCGTTCTCCTGGAGACTTGGCTTGTTCCCTTCGAGGGCTGGCTGGTGGACAAGTTCGGACCCAAGCTCCTCGTCATGTTTGGGGGCGTGGCAGCGGGTCTGGGCTGGGTGGGAAGCGGGAACGCTAACACGCTAACGTCGCTTTACCTTTGGTATGGCCTTGCGGGGATTGGGGCGGGCATCGTCTATGGCACGGCCGTAGGCAGCGCCCTGAAATGGTTTCCCGACCACCGCGGCCTCGCGGCGGGACTCACAGCGGCAGGCTTCGGCGCGGGTTCAGCGTTCACGGTGGCGCCGATCGCCAACATGATCAACCCCCCGGGACAGCCCGCAGGTTCGGGCTACCAGCATGCCTTCATTACCTGGGGAATCATCCAGGGGATTACGGTGATCGTCGCAGCGCTGTTTTTGAAGGCGCCACCAGCGGGCTGGCTGCCCAAGACTTGGCGGCAGACCCCGGGAGAAATGGTGAAGAAACGGCAGAGCGTGGCGGACTTCAGTTCGGCGCAGATGGCGTCCACCCCGCAGTTCTGGCTGATGTATGTGATGATGGCCATGGTAGCGACCGGCGGATTGATGGCCACCGCACAACTCGCGCCCATGGCCGCGGACTTCAAGGTCGATAAAGTGACCGTCGCGCTGTTCGGCCTATCCATGGGGGCACTGGTGTTCGCACTTTCGGCAGACCGTCTCGTAAACGGCTTGTGCCGCCCGCTCTGGGGATGGATCTCCGACCACATCGGCCGCGAAGGAACGATGACGCTGGCGTTCGGCTTGGAAGCGGCGGCCATCTTCGCGTTGATTCGGTTCGCCCATAACCCGGTCCTCTTCGTGGTTTTCAGCGCGTTTACGTTTTTCGGTTGGGGCGAAATTTATTCTCTGTTCCCGGCGATGTGCGGCGACTTTTTCGGCCGCAAACACGCCACCGCAAACTACGGTTTCCTCTACACCGCGAAGGGCACGGCTTCGATGCTGGTGCCCATCGGCTCGGCGCTGGCGGCGGGCAAGGCGTTTGACTTCCGCGCCGACATCCTGCTCCTGATCGGCGGCGCTTTGGTCCTTTTCACGCTGTTTCTTGGGCCGTCTGTGCTGCGCATCGAGCTGGGCCACATAGTAAAGAGCACGCTGCTCTTCCTCGCCCTCCTGTTCGTGGCGTACGGGATTCTCCTCACCGTGCGTTCCACGATTTGGACTCCGTTCGCTGCAAAGTTCACGATGCCAAACGTAGGCTGGAAGGGCGTGTATGACGTCGCCATCGCCTTCGACATCATCGCCGCGATACTCGCCTTCTTTGTTCTGCGGCGCATGAAGGTGCCGGTCAGAGGCGAGACACCAGCCGTTGCCGCGCCGGAACAGCCAAGCGCGGCATCGGCGGCGCGCGCCTGACCGAAGTACGAGGTCATCACGCAGTTTGAAAACAAAACATGGCAAAGAACCGGACGCTCCCTTTGGAGCGTCCGGCTGGAATAGGTGCAGACCGCAGCCCGCTCGGTCGATACGCTCGGCCTAAACCCAATTTCAAGCGACGATCTTCAGGCAACAATAATTCTGCTTGTCCGGCATCGGGGTCTTCGATATTCTTCGCGACCGTGATGAATGGGGCCGCGTAAACTCGATGATCTGCCCGCAGTGCCGCAGCGCGGATTGTTTTCGCTCGCATCGCGATGGCCTGTTTGATTTTTCGTTCAGTTTGCTGGGACTCAAGCCTTGGCGATGCCATACCTGCGACCGCCGCTTCCGCGCCCGGCGCGTTGCCCTTTCCTTCGCGTCATACGCGCATTGCCCGAAGTGCGGCAACTTCGATCTCGAGCACATCTCCCGCGAACGCGTTGAAAATGGAACCCTGGTGACATTAAAGCGCTGGCTCGGCTTCCCCGCTTACCGCTGCGACCCGTGCCGCCAGCGATTCTTCAGCGCTCGGCCCTTCCGCCGCATCTCGCCTTCCACTGTTCCGGTGCTCGCGGAACGTTCGCGCCGCTGAAATCCGATTGTGTACCGGGCCCTGACTGGGCAGAAGAAATATCGGCAGCGGCTAAGAAAATCGAGCCCTAGGTAAGCGGCTCCAACAGCCTTAAATAATTCATTCCTAAAGCGGTTACTGCTTGACTTTCGGCCTGCATGCGGGTATTTACGGCGCAATTCTGGTCCACCTCGGGGGGGTGGCTTTTCACTGACGAGGTTGGGCCTGGACTGGGCTTTCAATCCTTCCCGGAGGTTTCGATCCATGAAGAGGGTTCCTTACTTTTGTCTAACCGTGGCCGTTGCTCTGGCGCTTGCGATTCCAGCTTTCGCTCAGCAGCAGACCGACCATCGCACCACCGCTCCGCCGCTCGTTCAACTTCTCCAGTCTAAGGGGATTTTGACAGCGGAGGAGGCCGACAACATCAGCCAAGCTTCCTCAGCTGAGGAGGCCAATGCGCGGCTCGCTCAATTGCTGGTCGCCAAGGGCCTGATCAGCCAGCAGGAATTTAACAACACTGTTCCCACGGTCGCGGCCACCAATGACGGCTCGACGGGCGCTCACATGATGAACGCAGTAAATCATCTGGTCACGCTCGAATCAGCTCCCGCTCCCGCCACCGCGGACACGTTTCAATACGGCGCCCCTGGGGAAGGCGGAGTGATACCGGCGATCACGCCACCACGCCTCCTTCCGATCGACGGTGCACGCGATCCCAAGGGGCTTATTCCCGACCTCAAGCTCGGAAGCGGCGCCCTGGTGAACCTCTATGGGTTCATCAAGGCGACCGAGATCTACGATTCGAGCAACAGCGGCGGCGGCACGTTTGGAAACAACGACTTTCCGCTCCCGCTACTGCTGGGCGACACCGGGCCGTCTAGCGGATCGCAGTTCCATACCAAGATCCGAAGCACGCGTGCTGGACTGAACTTCTTCTGGCCCAAAGCCAACTCCGACATCATTTTCACGGGCAAGGTCGAAGTCGACTTTGAGGGGGACTTTACAACCGTCAACAACCGGAACGCCAGTTCCGTGCGCAACCCGCAACCCAGCCTTCGAGTGGCGTGGGTACGCATGGATACGCATCTCGCAGGTCTGCCCGTATTTGCCGAGTTCGGGCAAGACTGGACGCTTGTTAGCTCGTCAACGTTTTCCGACATTGTCGAGACGACACAAGCCGGAGCCTTCTTCGGAAATCCATACGAGCGGCTCCCGCAGATCAAAGGAGGCGTCCAGTTTCACGCGGGCGAGTTCAAGATCCAGCCCGAGGTCGCGGTCACGATGGGAGCATTCGGCGACGCGAACCTCGCGGCAACGCCGCCGGGCATTTCTGTTCCCGCCAGCAACACCGCGGAACAGAACAATGCCCGTTTCGGCGCCCGCATCGGCTCCGACAGCGGCCTTCCGAACGTAGAAGGCCGGATCGTTTTCCAGTACCCGTTCTTCCATCGTCCTGGCGTCGCCCCCGCGCAGTTGATCTTCAGCGGCGGGCATGCCGTCGGCGAGGAAATCATGCCGCATGGCAACCTCACGGTGGCGGGCACACCAACCGACGTGGCTATCCCGGCTCTCACGGGCTGCACCAACCCACCGCCTGTCGGAGGATGCACGATCGCGCAGTTTTTCCCAACCGGCTTCCAATTCAGCATCCCACAAAACATTTGGACCGCCGAGTTCCAGCTTCCCACGCCGTGGCTGACTTTCTGGGGTAAGTACTACCATGGCGGGGACACACGATTCTTCTTCGGCGACTTGAACACAACCTTCAACAATCTGCTGGGCCAGAAGAGCATCGGGAGTAACATCGCGCTCTCGGGCGACACCATCCAGTTCATCAACGTCAATGGCTTCGCTCAGTTTGCTCCGTTGCGGCCCGTTCGCGATCAGGGCGGCTTCGTCGAACTGGGTATCCCCTTGTCACGCATCTTCGGAGCCAACCCGGAAGGCCGTAACGCGGGTTGGAACTACTACATCTATGCGGGAACCGATAATGCATTCGCCAGGGATGTCCGCCAGTCGGGGGCCAACGGCCTGATCCGCTCCGACTACGTCGCCACTTCGTTGCGGTATAAGATCAACAAGTGGGCGTCGATCGTAAACGAAGTGACCTGGTACGACACGCGTACGGCAGATGCGGCGGTGAAGCTGTACCGTGGCGTCGATTCTCACGTCGCTCACGACATACGTAACGAGTTCGGAACCGTCATTACGTTCTGAGCGCAACCAAACCATAACGGAGGTTCCCGCGCTCGAAGTTGAGCGCGGGAACCTCCTGTTCTATCTGGTGCATGATCAACTCTGTTGCCAACCCGCAGCACGTGTGAGTTACCACAATCGGTCTCAGTAACCTTGATTTGGGGAGTCTGGTCACCGTAAGATATGAGGGTCTAGGCAGTTAGCCCTGTGTGTTGTTTCCTCTGGCACTGATGAAGCCCGAGCGCCAATTCGGGAACGAGTTGAAAAGGGATGGTTACTCCCGCCGCATCATTTTGAATGTAACCATTCTGGTGCTGCTGTTCCTCGTTGCAAGCCTTTCGACGCTCGCAAAAAACAGCCAGTATCTTCCCAAGTCGAATCCGGCGCGATTTGTTAATATCGCCAGCAAGAT
>CAVPUS010000016.1:0-92776 GCA_963709005.1 uncultured Acidobacteriota bacterium | reverse complement strand
CGGCACTCTCCGCCGCTGGCGGGCGGCACATGTTTAACTTCGACAACTTCGCAAGCCTGCTCCTGACCATCGCCTTCGGTTTTGCAATGGTGAATTACTACAGCACCCCGATTCCGGGCATGGGCGCAAGCTTTCATAACCTCATCACCGACGAGTCGCAGTTTCTCGCAAATAAAATCAATCAGACCGAACTCCAAACCGTCGAAGAGAGAATCGCCGATTACGAGACACGCATGGATTCGCCGGGCATCACGGACATCCTTGGAACGATCATCTATGTCGTCATCATTATTTTGCTCGCTGCCGCCCAGGCCATCGCGATTGTCGTAATCGCGTTCGGATTCATCGCCACTGCCGTGTGCGTGCTCGTAGGGCCTATATTCATACCCTTCTTTATCGTCCCGAAATTGGAGTGGCTGTTTTGGGGTTGGTTCAAATGCTTCATCCAATATGCTTTTTACCAGGTCATCGCAGCGGCGGTTGTCTACGTAATTGCGAACCTCATCTTGGGCATCTTCGATCTTCAGCCCACAGGAACTATCTCGACCGTCCAGCTCATTGAGGCGTTTCCGGTTCTCTTCATCACTTTTCTCGCGTCAATCTATACGCTTCTGAAAATTCCGGCGCTTACCAACCACATCTTTAGCGGAACGGCGGGAGGGTCTTCTGCCGGAATTCTGGAGAGGGTCTTCGGATGAACAACGACGCGACCTTTCAAAATGCGAAACGACTCTATCTCGAACAGTATGGCGATCCGATGGTGACCAACACCTATCTGAAAATCGCGCTGGTCCTCGTCTCTCTTGTAGCCATCGGACTCGCCCTTGTGGACCTGAGAACGATTCGCACCTTTCAGAACTTCCGTCCCCTCGTCATTCGAATTGACGACTTGGGCCGGGCTGAAGCCATCAATTATCACAACTTCGAGTACAAGCCCCAGGATGCGGAAGCCAAATATTTCCTTTCACAGTTCTGTGCGCTCTATTACCGCCGCAACCGCTACACGATCCAGGATGACTTTTCGAAGTCTCTCTATTTCCTGGACGGCAAGCTTGCGGACGGCATCATCGACGCCTACCACAAGGACGATGTCATTAAGAAGTTCATCACGAATACCTCCGTTCCCGAAATCGACATTGATGTGAAGAAAGTCGCGCTCGAAGACATGCAGTCCCCGCCCTACAAGGCACGTGTGGACTTTTACATGGTCTATTACTCACCCTCGGATCACAGCGAGATCAAGCGTGACCTCTATACGGCGAATTTCGTGTTTGTTTTTAAGAGCAACGTTCCGAACGAGCTTATTCCGATCAATCCGTTGGGCCTTGCGATCACGTATTTCCGCGAGGACCAAGCCTTCAAGTGAGCACCTATGGTTGCGAACGCACTCATGCTGACCATCGCCATCGTCCTGGGACTTGGCTTCTGGTGTATGCAGACGCTGACCTACTTCATTTCCTATAAGAGCGTCTTGTTCCGGTTCTATGGCACGCCAATCTTGATCTACTGTGCGGTTCTCTTTATCAACGTCTTCGCGCTCGCCTTCGCTTTGAACCGCAAATTCTTCCTCAAAGACACCGGCAGAAAACTCTCGCATCTCGACAAGCAGCTACATGTCGGGCAGACGGAAGTGACCGCTCCATCCCTCGAAGAGGAGGTGGACTAGCGTGTCTCGCGATTACGCGCCTGAATCCGTCGATCCCAGAGACGCCGGACCCGAGCCGGTTTCCGGTGCCCGCCAAACGGGTCGCTCCGACTCCTCGTTGGAACAGGGACCTGGCAGTGACGCGCAGGATGATGCTCGGCTGGCACCCGAACGCGGACCAAAAGCGGAAACGGAGCGCCCTGTCGAACCGCGCAAGGCGTACGAATTTCGCGGCAGAACGTATGCCGTCCGAACTTCTGAAATTGAGAGTCTCACTGAGATTGGCAAGTTCCGTGCCGTCGCGAGCGAGGATCTTGAAGAGTTCCAGTATCACGGTGACAAGGACCGCATGAGACCGGATGTAGCAAGCCTCATCCGGCAAGGTCTCATCGTTGAGAAGAGCATCCCACACTCTGATACCGCTCCTCGCCGACTGCTGACTTTAACCAAAAAGGGCCATCAATTTCTTCGGTCAACCGGAACGGTCCCTAGCCAAATCAAGCGACCTATTACGGCTTCACGAAACCACGCGAAGCGCACCACGACGCCGACCTCTATCGCCTCTATCACAAGGCCGTCGAAGACATTGAGCGGCAGGGCGGCAAGAATCCGCGCGTTGTCCTCGACTTCGAATTAAAGAAGCGCGTTTTTCACGACTTGGCGAAGCTCGGCCCAGAAAAACATTCCGCCGAGAGCAAGAGAGAGATAGCGGAGAAACACGGCCTGCAGCTTGTTCGCGGGAAGATTCCGCTCCCCGACCTTCGGATCGAGTACGAAGGCCGTGATGGCGATATGGCTCGCGTGGACCTTGAGCTTGCTACCGAGCACTACCGGGGGAGCAACCTAGCAGAAAAGGTGCGTGCTGGATTCTCTCTTTATGCACGCGCACAAGACGCCCCCGGCCTGCGGCGTGTCCTAGACCAGAAAGAACTGACAGCGGAGATTCTGTCCCTATGAACATCCAGGCTAACCAAATCGAGCGAATCAAAGAACTCGGCTACACCGAAGCGGAGGCTCGCTTCATTTATATAGTCGCGATCCACTCAGGCTACTTCACGCTGCGGCAGTTCCTCAATTTCACGCAGGCTAAGCGCGGCAAGCGGTCGAATGCCTTTGCCCAGAAACTCCTGAAGCACGGGCACGCCACCATGCGCGACTATATGGGCGCAGGGTCTGTCTTTCATCTATTTTCCAGGACCATTTACGGCCAGATCGAGAAAGACAACCTCCGCAACCGCCGCCAACATTCGTTTGATTTCATCCGTACGCGCCTCGTCCTTTTGGACTTCATCCTGAACAATCAGGACCTCGCGTATTTTGAAACCGAGCAAGACAAGGTGAGCTTTTTCTGCGAGAAACTAGAGGTTTCCAAAGACCTCCTTCCGGCCAAGGTTTACGAAGGCGCTTCTGGTAGCCGTCCTACGATTCGTTATTTTGTAGACAAATTTCCGCTCTTCCTTGCCCCTCCTCTCCCAGGGGCTCCCCCTGTGGTCACCCTGAGCTTTGTGGATTCGGGGTTCGAAACGCCTTCCAGTTTCACAGGTCACGTCAACGCCTATCAGGGGTTGTTCCGGCAGCTAAAAACTTTTCGCTTTCTGTACATCGCACCAAAGGACGCCCATTTCCGAACGGCTGAAGACCGCTTCCGTGCCTTGGTAAAAAGGCCGCTTGAATCGGACGTTTCGAGTGAAGTCCTCCGCTACTTCCAGGTTCGCAGGAAGTGGGACAACCGCGAGTATGTCGTGCCCGTAACCGAGGATTTTGAATTCCTGAACGATGCGCGGCGGCGGTTTCACGGGGAGCGGTTTGAGAGCCTGTACGAAGCATGGCGCACCGGAGAGCTAAAAGAGCGCGATCTGCGGAGGGAATTCTCCCAACTGACTCCCGATAGAACTGTGTTCTTCGATACCTATCTGGTGAAAGGCCATTGGTCTCCCGTTTCTGAGGACCGTAATGACGGTGAACGGTGCATGAAAGACACAGATCACCAGCCCGTTCACCGTTCCGTTCACCCGGATGGTGAACGGAAGTTAGTGGGAGCGTAGAGGTTGCGCATGGCGCGGCAGTCAATTTTGGACGCGGGCAAAACACCGAGTTGGGCTGGAGCGACCCCACTTTTGGGAGCCTTCGGCTGCCCAAAGAATCATGGGGTCGCTCCAGCCCAGGGAACGGAATGCGCGTTCCTTTTACAGACGTGTTTTGCCCGCGTCCAGGGAAGCAGATAACTCACAAGGAGGAAGGATATGTCGATCATCAACAAACGACCGGAACTCGTTAAGAGAGAGTACGAGCTGGAGGACATTGTCGTCTCGACCGTCGAAAAGTACGCAACGTTCATCGAAAGCACGCCGGATCATGTCGTGAATTCGGCGCTGAAGATCCTCCTGTTCAAGGACAAGCAGTTCTTGAACTGGAGAAAGCAGCAACAAACGGCTGGCAAGAGGGACGGGAACGCGGTTGCAAGAGCGGCAGCAAAATGATGCAGAAAATCCTTAACTCGAAGAACTTCGTCGCCTGCTTGCTGGCGGCGGCTACGGGCATGACCCTCTATTTTCGGGTGCCGTTTCCCGAAGAAAATGTCTTCCTGCAGGTCATGGCTCTGCGGTCGCCGTCAATCTTCTACTTCGTCAAATACTCTTACACGCTCTTCCTCTTCTCGACCCCCTACATCGGCTATTCCATCGTGCTCTCCGGCGTATACATTTTTACTCTTAAAGCAGGCCGCCGGATTCGCGCGGGCCGATTGCCTCTCTTTCCTGACCCTCGCAAGAGGGACGAACTCTTCCTCGTCCTCGGGGAGATTCACAATCCTCGTAAGCAGGTACCCGCAGAAAATCCACAGTGGCTCGTGATCCCGGAAAGAGGTCTTTTCACGGGCATCGCAATTCTCGGCGCAATCGGCACCGGAAAGACAAGCTGCTGCATGTACCCATACGCAGACCAGATTCTTGGGTACCGGGCAGGAGATAAAGATAAGAGGATCGGAGGCCTCGTTCTCGAAGTGAAGGGCGACTTCTGCCACAGGGTTAGAGAAATCCTAGAGCGCCACGGGAGGGCTGAAGACTATATCGAAATCAGCCTCAATTCTGAATATCGCTACAACCCGCTTCACAACGACCTCGACGCATACGCCTTGGCATACAACATCGCGTCGCTGCTAAACAACCTCTTCGGACGGGGTAAGGAACCTTTCTGGCAGCAGGCATACACGAATCTGGTCAAGTTCATCATCCTTCTCCATAAGGTAGCGTTCGACTACGTAACTTTGTTCGATGTCTACGAATGCGCGATTGACCCCGCCACGCTCGAAAAGAAAATCAACGAAGCAGAGCGCAGACTCACCGAGACGGATTCAGTGCTGGTTTCGGAGGAGGAATATCTCAAGCATCCCCGCGAGCTTGAGCCGTTCAAATTCCGGCTGGACGAAGAATCGAAGAGTTATGTGGCGACTCTGACGCCCGGCCTTGCCGCTGTGTTGAAGGACAAGGCGATTCAATGGGAAGCGGAGAATGTCGGCGGACGCAAGCCGGTTTCACCAGAAAAGAAAGAGCAGCTCGAAGCAGTCAAGCGTTGGTTCAATCACGATTGGCGACGGATTGAGCCAAAGTTGCGTACATCAATCGTCGAAGGGATTTCAGTATTTCTTTCGCTGTTCGACGACAACCCTGCCGTGAAGCGGACGTTCTGCCCACCGGCGCAATGCTACGACCCCCAGGCGAATGCCGACTTCAAATACGGCAAGCCACTGCCTTCATTCAGATGGCTCATCGAGAACGGCAAGGTCTGCGCGCTGAACTTTCCGATTGGGATGAACGCAGGTCTGGCAAAGGCTATCGGCGTAATGATGAAACTCGACTTCGAACGAGCAGTCTTGAACCGTGTCCCGGAAATGGAAGCAAACCGCGACCGCCATTTCCGTGAGGTTCTATTCATGTGCGACGAGTACCAGCATTTTGCCACCGTTGGTGAAAGCGAGCCAACGGGCGATGAGAAGTTCTTCAGCCTCTCCCGACAGCCGAAGTGCATTCCAATTGTCGCCACTCAAAGCATCAGTTCTCTCAAGTCCGCTCTGCCCGGTGAAACTTGGCGCACACTCTTGCAGACTTTCCGCACGAAGATATTCCTCGCACTCTCGGATGATTTCTCTGCCAGAACCGCCAGCGAGCTGTGCGGACGCGAAGACAAGCTCAAGGTCAGTTACAACCTCTCCGAGAGTGGGCACGACGCCCGTGTAAGCCTGCTCACAGGAAAAGCGCTCTCGCACAAGTCCAACATTACGGCCTCGAAGAGCTACAACACGCAGGTCGATTTTCGGTTCGACATGAAGACCTTCACGGAACTGCGCAACGCGCAATCCGTGACCATCGCGTATGACGGCACGAATCCGATGCCGCCGATGTTCTGCTACCTGAAGCCGTACTTTAACGACGCGAACAAATCCTACTTTCGGCAGCTCGCAGACGGAGAACTCTGATGAACGGATTCGAGACGATCCTTCCATTTCTGAAGCCTATCGAGCACCTGATCCTGGACGACTCGATCAGCGAGGTCATGGTGAACGGCGCAGACCGTGTGTTCGTCGAGAAGGCCGGTTTCGTCGAGGAAGTCCACGGACTCTCGATTGGGGAGAAATCCCTGATGGTCGCGGTAAAGAATATCGCTCGCCGTCTTGGGTGACGATATTTCGGAGTCTAAGCCGATTCTCGACTCACGCCTGCCTGACGGCAGCCGCGTCGCGGCTGTAATTCCCCCGTGCAGCTTGAACGGGGTAACACTCACCATTCGCAAATTCAATTCCCGCCACTTTGGGATTGAGGACCTAATTAAAGTTGGCACGATTGAAAGATCACTCGCGAACCAGCTTGAGAACTTTGTCCTGGCCCGCAAGAACATTCTCATTACGGGCGGGACCGGCACAGGTAAAACGACTCTCGTAAATATCCTCGGAAAATTCATTCCCCCGACGAGAGAATTCTTCTAATCGAAGACACCTCCGAAATTCAGATGGGTCAGGACAATCTCGTTCGTTTTGAGGCGCGGCAGCCACAGAACGGCCTGCCGGCAGTGAGCATCCGCGACCTGCTGAAGGCAGCCCTCCGCCACCGCCCGGACCGGATCATCCTTGGTGAGATACGCGGCGGTGAGGCTTTTGATCTCTTGCAACTTCTCAATACCGGTCACTCTGGCAGTCTCTCGACCGTCCATGCAACGTCTGCCAAGCAAGGTCTCGCTCGGTTTACGAGCTGCGTCCTCCAGAGTGGGGTTGAACTCCCGTATCGGGCCATCAAGAGCAATATCGGCGATTCTCTTAACGTTGTAGTGCAACTCGAACGGCGGCCCGGTAGGCGCTTCATTTCTGAGGTGCTCGAAATCCATCGGTATGACCCCGACGCCGACGAATACGAATTCTCCGCCATCTACCAGAAGCGTGAGGAACCTCGATGAACGAAACTGAAAATGCCAAAACGTTTTCCCCATCGGCGTCGGAGTACATCAACGACAACTTCAAGCCTTCCGAGCGAATCGCCGTTCTTGTTCTGAATCGGTCTCTGCGCGAGACGACACAGCGGATCACGACGGCACAGAAGGCGGCCAGCCCTGAATTCCAGGCATGGCTCCGCTACAAGAACGCGAACGGGGCTGACATCTATGTTGGGATGAACCCGCTGAAGCAGGATGCATCGACTCGCACAAAAGACGACATCGAGACAATCCGCCATCTTTACATTGATCTGGACCACAGCGGGTCCGCCGCCCTCGAAGCGATTAAGAACTCCGATCTAGTTCCGCAACCAAACTACGTACTGAACACATCGCCAGAGAAATTCCAAGTCGTATGGAAGGTTGAGGGAATCACGCCCGAAGAGGCGGAGGCGTTGCAGCGTGGGATGGTCAGAGAGTTCGGGGGCGATCCGGCAGCAACGGACTCTACACGGGTCCTGCGATTGCCCGGGTTCGCTAACAAAAAATACGACCACAGATTTCTATGTGGAGGCCCGTTTCGAATCAACGCAGACATACCACCTTCGGGATTTCAAGGTTCCGATTGATTCACAGGATGCTCCGCGACCCCACAATGAAGAGACCGCTCGCAACCATCGCGCTCCCGGTACCGCGCAGAGCCAATCGGAGCATGACTGGGCCTATGCCAAACGCGCACTGGCTCGTGGTGACGACTCAGAAGAGGTGATCCGACGAATCGCAGATTACCGTGCCAACGACAAGAGTGATCCGGTGTATTACGCGCGCCACACCGTGTCAAAGGCCCAGGAAGACCTTCAACGTAGGACAATTGGCGCGGAAACACGAAGTGAAGAATCAGATCGTACAGATGAACGAACAAACGGTGTGTGAAATCCGATCGAAGGGGTCACCCAAAGCTGTTGGTGTCCGGTCACAGCGAAATGTCGCAAATCAGACAGGATCGGTTGCAAAGTGAACCGTTAGACGGAACGGGCCAGGAAGGTTGTGCTAACATTCTTCCTCGAATCCGGCAGAGCCATGACCCAACGAAAGGGAGGGACATGGCTCGCACACGTTACCAGCACGGAGAAATAGTGGTTAAGCACGGCAAAGCGCATGACAGCTATATGGGACGGTGGAAAGAGGATATCCGTTTGCCGAATGGCCAGATTTTCCGAAGAAAGCGATCCAGGGTCTTCGGAATCGTCGGAAGAATTACAGAGAAGCAGGCCAAGAGGCAGCTCGACGGCATCCTTGCCCGCGTTAACGATCCCGGATACCTTCCCGAATCAGCCACGACGTTTCAGGCTCTTGCCCAAGAGTGGAGCGACCAAGCGTTTCCAGAGATGAAGCCTTCGACAGTTTTGAATATGCGTGGACATCTCACGAACCATTTGCTCCCCTTTTTCGGCAAGAGGCAGGTTCGGGAAATCACCACACGGGACATTGACACGTTCCTATCGAAGTTGGCTGTCAGTCGCAAGACCAAGAAGAACATCTTCGGCACGTTAAAACTCATCCTGAAGCAAGGCCGGGCATGGGGGAACGTGCGGGAGAACGTTTGGGAGGCGGCCAAGAAAATCGGAAAGTCGGAAACAGAAGTGCGCGCCTATTCGGATGCTGAAGTGGAAGCCATTCTCAGCAGGTCAACGGGAGCAGTGAGGCTTTTCTACTGGCTGGCCGTTGAAACCGGGATGCGGGCGGGTGAACTGTGCGGGCTTCGTGTTTGCGACGTTGACCCGATCAGAAAACTGCTTCGCGTCCGTCAAGCCGTTTGGCGCGGCAAGGTTCAGTCTCCGAAGACGAAGAACGCAATTCGGGAAATCCCCATCCCATTTCAGATTGTGGATGAACTCAGAACCCACATTGGAAACCGGGCTGATGGATTCGTCTTCACCACGAAGAACGGTACGCCGTGGAATGCTGACCTTGTGTTGAAGAGGCACCTGCGCGGGAAGCTGAAAGTTACGAACGGCCATTTGCACATGTTTCGCCATACGTTCGCAACGCGGCAGCTACAGGCTGGGGTGCCAGTGACTGTGGTGTCCAAGATTCTGGGGCACGGCAGCATTTCAACAACTCTGGACATTTACGCACACGTCTTGGCTGAGCACATGGAGCAGTTTGAACGTCAGCGTGCTCGAATTCTGGGCACTTATCGGGCACCTGATGTGGGTGCGGTTGCAGAAGAGCAGCAAGTCGCGTAGTATCTATGACGCGGGGTGGAGCAGCCTGGTAGCTCGTCGGGCTCATAACCCGGAGGTCGTTGGTTCAAATCCAACCCCCGCAACCATGGGCGCTCGGCGTAACTGCTTGAGCGCCCATCACTTTCCTAGCTCGGCCTCGCCGTACCGGAATCGCCGTCCTGGCCTTCTGCTAACAAATTGCTAACAAAAGGAAAGGCCGCCTCAATTGCCGCAGCGTATTCGCGACCGTGCTCGGTCATAGCATGGCTGTAAACATTCCCATCCTGCGTGAGGTTGTAGTCAACGCGTGCGGTATAGAGATTCCCTTTTGTCGGTAGTGCCGAGTTGAAGTTGAAACCGCTGAAGGCGAGCCCTCCATCGAACCCCGCTTCCGGAAGGTTGCCCGTAGGAAAGAGAGCCATATAGGGAACCATCGCCGGGTTGACGCCCTTGCCTGCAGGATCCAGTGACAGCACCGAAGCACCCGTTGTGGAAGTCGGCGGCAAACCAAAATTGCCCGCCGCAATCTGATACATCTGGCCGCTTAGACCTGTAACCATGCTGGCCGGGCATGCTCCAGCGTCAGCGCATTGATAAACCAAAACACCATCCTTCAAGGTGTTGGTCGGTACGTTGCGAGTGGGAGCGGGCGCGGAGACCACTTCGCGGCGATCCTCGTTGTCAACGAAGAAGAAGGCGCGTTTTTTCTTGATGGGGCCGCCGAGTGAACCTCCTCCAATGTTTCGCTGGTCCTTACCGCGAGGAATGCCCGGGGGCTCATTGTTAAAGAAGTCGTTCGATGACGGTCCCGACGTCCGGTAATACCAGCGCAGATTTCCGTGGAAATCGTTTGTTCCGCCCTTTGTAACCAGTGCAACCTGCGCTCCGCCCACGATTCCATCCGTGGCATTGGCGTTCGTTGTGGTGACGCGGAATTCCTGAACGGAATCGAGCGTAATGGGCAGGGCGCTGGTGAAAGCTGCCTGGTTCTGCCAGTCGTTGGCGTCAATCCCGTCAACCGTAATATTGGTCTGATTGCCGCGCACGCCATCCACGGCGCCGTCGCGCGGGTCGAGAGTCTCGATCGAGCCCATCGCGAGTTGGTCGGTATCGGAATTTCCGGTGGTGACCACGCCCGGCTGGAGGGTCAGGAGATTCACGACGTTGCGTGCGAGGAACGGTAGGCTTTTGACTTCGTCTTCCGCAAATGGATTACCCACCGTGGCATCCTGGGTATTCAGCGCCGGCACGGCCGCGGATTCGACGATCACTTGTTGATTCATCGTGCCCAATTCGAGGTGGACTTCGAGAGTCGTCGGCGTGGCCACAAGAACCGTGACGCGCGCTTCGACCCACTTCTTGAAGCCGTCCTTTGCGACCTCAACTTTGTACGTTGCGGGATTGACTTGTGCGAAGCCGAACGTCCCCGTGTCGTCTGTCTTCGTGGTGCGCAACGCGTTGGTCGCCAGGTCCGTGACAATTACGATCGCGTCGGGAACAGCCGCGCCCGTTTTATCGGTTACGGTACCTCTCAGGCTGCCGACGTTTTGCGCCCACATAGGCAAGCAAGCGCCCAATACAGCCAATACGAACGCAGCCAGACACACCGCGAGACGTACAAATGGTCGAGTAGTTGACACTTTACGCCCCCATTCTTCATTGTGTGCTTCGAAATAGATTGCGTCGTGGTTAGGACAGCCACAACGCCCCAGTCGCTGGCCGCATGTATACCGCTATCTTTTTATTTGTCAAGCACGTTCTGTGGATTCCATCGATAACCAAAGCGGATGGACAGGGGGAGCGATGAACTGGACGAGTTTCTTACCAGGAACTGTAGGGAGTGCTTTCGAACGGAGAAACTTTGTCCGAAGATGAATGTACGTCGGTGATTCCACTGCAGGTTTGGTCGGGGTCGGAGTACACACCTTCGTTCGAAGTGTTCCAATCCTTATTTCCCGTCGTTGGATCAACGGGAATTTCGCGAATATAAGTGCCCACGAGATCTTCGAGTGACGAAGGACCGCATTCCTTGTCGAGCGTGTAATTCTGGATCCCCTCACGCATCACCCTTAGGTCGGTGTGGAGCGTTGTCTCGCGGGCCTTCACCACGCTCTGGTAGTATCTTCCCGCCGCGATTGTCGCCAGGATCATGATGATCGTGATGACGACCATCAGCTCGAGCAACGTAAAGCCGCGCTGCGCTGCCGGAGAGCGGCGCAAACGCGAGCCTTTGCGCCGCTTTTGTATGAGCATGCCGAATCGTGCGCGTAAGGGCATCACCACTCCGAATACTTAGTCCCGTCAAGTGCCGTTCCGGACGATTTCGTATACACGTCGAAAACGTCTTGGCTGCCCCACGATTTGGAATCCGGGTCATCCTGAACCGATCGCAATCCCCAGTCGATGTTCCCGGTCATTGGATCCTTGGGAATTTGCCGGAGAAACCGCACGCGGGTATCAACGGCTGCGCCGGTCAACTTGACGCCTTTTACCAGCGTCTCCAAATCCGGCGGGTATCCCTCTGTGCCGGCTTTTACCTGAATTTGGCCCTTATCTGAGGCATCTTTGTAGCGATCGATCGCGTCACGCATCTGGCGCAGGTCATACCGGAGATCGGTTTCCTTGCGGCGCTTGATCGTGAGGCGGGTCAGCGGCAATGCCGCCGTCGCCAAGATCACCAGTATGGAACACGCGATGACCAGTTCGAGAAGCGTCATTCCCGCCGCGACGGCGCGGGTTCTCCGCCGCCGCGATGTGGAAGACGCGAGACTTTTCCTTCGCGCGAAGAATCGAGCCATTGAATTGCGGCCGTTTCCACTCATGGGGCTCACTGCACCTGGATGGTGGCTTCTCCGGAAACCATTGGGATGGCCCGCTGCTGCGAATCGTGCGCGTTCACCTGAAGGATTTGAAGCGGCGAACTCCCGGGAGCCACGGCGCGCACGACGATTCCCAGCAACGTTCCGGTGCCGTTCACTCCCGGAGTGTTTGGCTGGCGCGTCGCGGAAACTACCACCTCTCCCCGCTGCGCATCAATTCGCTGGACGATAGCGATGTTCTGCGTGCCCCCGGATAAAAACCCGCCATTGCGGACTTCGTCGACTTGAATTACCGCCGGGTTGTAGTGAATCAGCAGGGGGATCGAATAGAGATCAGTCACGTTGGAAACGCTCAGCCCGAGAATCTTGGTCTCTCCCGCCCGCAGGGTCGCAGTTGCCGGCTCGAAATGGAGTTGCGCTGCCGACAAGGAGCTCACATTTTGTGTCGCTGGACCCTGTGGAGCAGACTGCTGTGACGACGGCTGCACCGTCTGGGGCGCCGCAGTTTGATCCGTGTTCCCGCGATACACCCGAACGTTCGTATCCGTTCCTGCCGCCAACGTGCGCAGGTTCTCGGCGCTGATGGAAGGCAGCCGGATGATGTGCGGCGTCAGAACGATAAGGACTTCATCGGACTGAACCTGCTTGCTATTGTCTGAGAATAAGTACCTTATCAACGGAAGCTGTGCCAATCCGGGTATGCCGTTCACGTTCAAGGTGTCGGTGCGTTGGATGAGTCCACCGAGAATATTCACCTCCCCGTCCTTCAACCGGATGTCGTTCTCCACTTTGCGCGAACTGATGACCGGCTGATTGATTCCGCCAATGCTGCTGGTCCCCGCAATTGCGGATACTTCCACCATCATCTTCATACTGACGTCGCCATTCGGATGGACGCGCGGCGTCACGTCTATATTTACGCCGACATCGATGTACTGGAACTGCGTGTTCACCAGCGGGTTCACAACGCCCGCGCCGCCCCCTACTCCTACGCCGACGCCCGCCTGAAAGCTGCCCGTTGCCACCGGGACACGTTCACCGATTTTGAGGGTCGCTTTTTGCCCGTCGGAAACGCGCACTTCCGGATCCTGGATGATTCGCGTTTTGTTGTCGGTGAGTATGGCCGAAGCGGATGCCCCGGGAAGTGTCAGGCTATAGTCCGCGGTGGCGAGATGCTGCAAGTTGTTCAATGTAATCTGCGGTACCGTCGTGGTGCTGGTGCTCGTGCTACTGCTCGAACTGCTGCTGCTCGAACTGTTGTTTGGTTGTACCTTCGTGCGCGGGTTAAACGTCAGCGATACGGTCTGTCCCGGCAGGACACCGAGATCGCGCAAGCGGTCGCGGTCCGCGGTCAACACCTGCACGTGAATCAGAACCTCCGGTTTCGCCTTGTCGATGTCGCGGATAATCTTGCCGGCGAGGACCAGCTTGTCCGGTGTATCGCGGATGACGATTGCATTCTGCGCGTTCACTTGCTGCACGCGCCGCAAATCGAGGAGTTGGCGCAGGCCGGTGACAATTTCCGTCAGATCTTGCGGGGTCAGCGTGTTCGAAAGATAAAATGTTCGAACGACTTCATCTTCCAGGTCTTTACGTTTTTGGGCATTGTCAGTCGCGACGAGAATCACATTAGGCGTCATCGGCTTCCAAAACGCCTTGCTCTCAGCGGCCACCGCGTCGAGCGCCTGCTCCAGGGTAACGTTCGGCAACTCGGCGGTAATCCGCTTGGAGGTGAAGTCCGGATCGAAGATCACGCTCAATCCCGCCAGCTTCGCGATGGCTTCGAAAACCGCTCGCGAGTCGTTCGTCATTTTTAAATTGATGGGCTCGCGCGACAGCGGCTTCAGCCCGGGAGGAGCGGCAAGCAACTGCTCGTCGTCGGGGGGATTGGGATTCAATGAGGAGGAGGCATCCGCGGCGGATTTTGCTCCGATCAACTCCATCGTTTTCTTGATTTCCTGGTCGGCGGCATTGTTCGAGGGATCCACCGACTGGGCTTTTTCAAACTCCGCGAGGGCCAGCTGGAGATCGCCCTTCTTGATCGCCTTTCTGCCCTGTTCGACGTGGAATTGGCCGTCCTCAAAGCGCATATGCTCCTGGCGGAGCTTATATTCGGCATTGGAAGGATCCCCGCGGACGGCGCGCTCGTAGTGAACAAGTGCCGTATCATAATCTTGCATCGCTTCGGCCTTGCGGCCGGCGTTGAACTCTTGTTCGTTCTTGGGGCAGCCGGCCACCATCACCACGGCTGAAGACACCACCAAAAGGTATGTTATACGGCGCAAAAAAAGCCTCCGTGGGGTCCCTTAACCCCCGACGAGTCTAGCACCCGCCATATGATGCGGCAAGGAACGCCACAAGTTGCCGTCCCATAAAAGATATCAGGAACTGCGTTGCTTCCTGTTAAGCACGATTACACCCCAATGTAGAACATGACTGAAACCGTCTGCCTTGCCGGAGGTTGCGCTCGACGGATATGATGGTTGCGCCGTGAAAGCGAACGCCAAGAAACCGGGCCAGGAGGGCGTCAAGATCGTGGCCCAGAACCGCTCCGCCTCCTACAACTATCACCTGCTCGATAAGTTCGAAGCCGGCCTCGTTCTCGTTGGCACCGAGGTCAAGAGCCTTCGGGAAGGGAAGGCAACCCTTCGCGACACCTATGCCGAAGTTCGCGCCGGGGAGGCCTGGCTGGTAAACTGCCACATTCCGGAATACCAGCCCGGGGGTCCGCGCAATCACGACCCTCTCCGGAAAAGGAAGCTTCTTCTCAATAAGCGCGAGATCGAGCGGCTGGAAGTCGAAACCCAGCAAAAGGGCATGACGATCGTCCCCATGAAACTCTATTTCCGGGACGGCCGCGCAAAATGTGAACTGGCCGTGGCGCGAGGCAAGAAGTTTCACGACCGCCGCGAAGCCGAACGAAACAAAGAAGCCACGCGCGAAGCTAAAGAAGCCATGTTCCGCTATCGCCGCCGCTGAAAACGAAAGGACTACATGCAGATCCAAATCGAAGGCCAGCCGTATTCTTCGGTTCAAGCCGACGCCCTGGTTACCTACATTTTCGATAAAGAAGACAGGATTGACGGCGTCCTCGCCGACATGGATGGCGCCATGCAGCACCATCTCGCCGCCCTCGTTGCCGGCGGCGAACTTACCGGGAAAGCCCTCGAATTCACCCTCGTCCATTTTCCCGACGGTCTCGACGCGAAGCGCTTGCTTCTCGTGGGCGCCGGCAAGCCCGATAAATTCGCCACCGGAGACTTGCGCAAGATTGCTGGCGCGGCCTTTCGTTATTTGAAAACCCGCGGTATGAAGAAAATCGCGTTCCTCGCCCGTGAAGGAGAGCGGGGCCTCGCGGCCGTCGAGGCGGTCACCCAAGGGCTGATCGTCGCTGATTTCGAGTCGGACAAGTACTCCACGCAGAAGAAAAATCGCGAGATTCAATCCGTTTCGCTCGTGGGATTCGACACGAACGCGCACCTCACATCCGCGCTCGATCGCGGCCGCGCCATCGCCGAATCGCAAAATTTTGCCCGCGATCTCATCAATGAGCCTTCCAATCGTCTCACGCCCCGCATGCTCGCTGCCCGCGCCGAAGCCATGGCCAAGGAAGCCGGCCTCGGAATCGAGATCCTCGACGAGCGTAAGATCTCCGAGCTGAAGATGGGTGCCTTGATCGGCGTCGCGCAGGGCAGCGTCGAGCCTCCCCGCGTCATCGTCGTGCGCTACGAACCGCAGACTCCTCGCGTCGGCGGGCCCGTGCTGGGACTTGTCGGCAAGGCCGTCACATTCGATACGGGAGGCATCTCGATCAAGCCCGCCGACAACATGGAAAAGATGAAATACGACATGGGGGGCGGCGCGACCATGCTCGGCGTGATGCGCGCTCTCGCTTTCTTGAAACCATCGGTTTCCGTGATCGCCGTCATTCCCGCGACGGAAAATATGCCCGGCGGCCGCGCCCAAAAACCCGGCGACGTCCAGGTCGCCATGTCCGGGAAAACAATAGAGGTCATCAACACGGACGCCGAAGGCCGCCTGATTCTGGCTGACGGCATCCATTACGCCCGCAAACTCGGTTGCACGCACCTCATTGATGCCGCCACCCTTACCGGCGCAATCCAGGTCGCTCTCGGCAGCGTCAACGTCGGCGCGTTCGGCACGCCCCGCGAGTATCTCGACAAATTCCTTGAAAGCGCAAAAATCGCGGGAGAAAAAATGTGGCCCATGCCCATAGACGACGAGTATCAGGAGCTTATCAAGAGCACGATCGCCGACATCCGCAATACCGGCACCGGCAAAGGTGGCGGCGCCATCACCGCCGCGTGGTTCATCAAGGAATTCGTGGAAGATACGCCGTGGATTCACCTCGACATCGCCGCCACCTGCTGGGTGGACGAAGGCCGCCCCTGGCTCGCTAAAGGTCCCACCGGCGTCGCCATCCCCAGCATCGTGGACTTCGCCCTGAAGATGTAGGTGTGGTTGTCCGACCGATTTGAACCTAGGGGCGCTGCTTGCTGCGCCCTTTTAGGCAAGATCGAACCTTTTGGGGAATGTTCCGGGACACCATTAAGGAGTCCCAATGCCACAATCAACGCCGTACGGTCGCCAAACAATTCGTCTCAAAGATTTTCGACTATTCTCAAGCTTGCTCCTATTTCGTTACGATCTGCACTCACAGGAAAAAGAAAATCTTCAGCAGCATCTTGAATGACAAGGTGATTTTGGATCCGCCAGGCATTGCGGTACGCGACGCTTGGTTTGATCTGCCTCAACGATTTTCGGTGATCGCCCTGCACGACTTCGTGATCATGCCCAACCATTTCCATGGAATCCTGCGAATCGTCGACGCCATGCCAAGTAGGGGCGCAGCGAGCAGCGCCCCTACAGTCGACAGGCCCAAGCTTGGCGAGATCATCCGGGCGTTCAAGTCGCTATCGGCAATCGAGATCAATCGAATTCTTAGCCGCCGCGGCGAAGCCGTCTGGCAAAGAAACTATTACGAACACATCATTCGCGACGAGAAGGACTTTCAAACGGTCAGAGAATACATTCGCGAAAATCCCGTGTGCTGGAACCTCGATCCGGAAAACATCTGACGAATGACCTGGCGATCCCCACTGTAACCTGCGTTGTGGCCATAGGGTGTAGGGGCGCTGCTTGCTGCGCCCCTTCTCGGCACGATCGTGCCCCGTGACGAAGGTTTTCGGTTCGCGCTTCTACATCTTCTTCTCCAGCCCCTATCAGCCCGAGCGCCGCCACCAACTGGTCTCGTAACGCGGGTACGGTCGATGCGAAGATTCATGTTGCATATGCAACACCAATATGTTGTAATAGCAACATGGAGGTCATATGAATCCCATCCTGGAACCCATTTTCCAAAGAAGGGCTGTAAAAGTCTTTGATCCCGTCGACATTCCGCAATCCCTGCGCGCTGAGATTCTCGATGCCGCTCGCGTCGCCCCCTCCAGTTTCAACAGCCAGCCGTACCGGCTGTATTGGGTGGAAAGCCCGCCGATGAAACGGATCGCCGCGCAGCTTTGCTTCGGACAAAGCCCCGCCGAAACCGCATCCGCTCTCGTTGTCGCTGTCGCTGACATTGGTTCCATGGATTCGACGGCCCAAGGTGAGCTCGAATGGATGCGCGAGACCGGGTTCAGTAGTGAAAAGGTGGCCGAACGGGAGCGAATGGCGAAAATCGGGAAATGGATTTTTGCGCCCGGCCCCTTTGGAATCTTCGGAGCCTTGAAATGGATTTTGTTTCGCCTGGTGAATTTGTGGAAGGTCATGGGCATGCCGCCCGTGTCGCGCGGCGACCTCTTCAAATGGGCCACCAAGAGCACGTCGCTCGCTTGCCAGAACCTGATGATCGCGGCCGAAGCGCTTGATCTGAATACTTGCCCGATGGAGGGTTTCGACGGCCGCCGGTTGTCCAAATTCCTGGGATTGTCACCCCGGTTTCATGAGATCGTGATGGTGATTGCCATTGGGAAAAAGTCGGTTCAGCACATCGATCGGCCGCAGTGGCGTAGACCGCTCGCTGCGACGGTGAAAGTCCTATGATCGCCATTAACAAGAAACTGATCCCCGCTGAAATCCTGAAAGGCTCCGTGCTTGTGCATATCGCTTTGGCCTATTTTTCCGTGGGGAAAAGGCTCGAGCAAAAGACGCGATGCTCCCAGACTCGCGGTTTCATCATGTCCACATTGCGCGGCGGCGCCGTTCTCAACCAGAATCAGATTGCAACTCTTCTCGGCTTCGATCGCACGGTCGTGCATCGCTCCATTAAGACAATGCTCCAGGAGGGGCTGGTTTCAGAGCGAAGGGCGGAATCGGGGAGAGCGCTTCTGGTTCAGCTCACGCCCAAAGGCAACAAGTATCGCGAACTCCTGATCAGAGAGCGGCGGGCTGCCGAAGAGAAGGTTCGACAAAAGTTGACGCCGCAACAAACCGCCACACTGATTCGGCTGCTGAAAACAGTGGCTGAGGTAGACTTCTAAGCTTCCGCCGATTCGGAGCTTTCTCGGTTACGGGTAATTCTACATCTTGTCGGGTGCCGTAATTCCCATCAGGCCGAGCGCCGCCACCAACTGATCGCGCACGAGCGACGTCAACAGCAGCAGAAACGCCCTCTTCTCCGCATCCTTCTCCGAAAGAATGTGATGCTTGTGATAAAACACGTTGAACCCCTGAGCCAGCTCAAACGCATATTTCGCGATAAAGGCCGGCTCCTGCCCGCCAATTGCCGTTTCAATTCGCGCGCCGAGCGATCCCGCAAGCAGCACCAAATCCCACAAATTGTCACACGCCGGCGCCACGAGAAACCGCGCCGCGTCCAATTCGCCCTTTTTGAATCGCGCAACGTTCGCCGCATCTTCCCCGGCAACGCCGGGCTCGACCTCCGCGCCCTTGCGAAGAATTCCATTGATTCGCACCACCGCATACTGCACGTACGGCCCGGTCTCCCCCTCGAAGCTCAGCGCATCCTTGAAGTCGAACGCGATCACGGTGGACCGCGTAAAGCGCAGCAGAAAATATCGTAGCGCCCCGATCGCTACCGCGTGACCAATTGCCGCGCGCTCCTCTTCCGGCGCGTCGCCGTGCCGCGCATCCACCTCTGCCCTCGCGCTCGCCTCGAGCCGGTCGAGCAAATCATCCGCTTTCACACCCTGTCCCTTCCGCCCGCTTACCTCGATGAAAGGCCTTTTCGCGTCCTCCGGCGGAATCTCGTAACCCATTTCGAGCGCGCAACGCGGCGTCAACGCAACCACGTTGTACGCGAAGTGTTTCAGGTGATCCGCCTCGTCGTTGTAGCCGAGCCCGCGCAGCCCTGCCACCACCACTTGCTGCGGATAGGCCTGCCGCGAGTCAATCACGTTGAACACCTCGTGCGCGTGTCCAAACGCCGGCGCGCCGGAATCGTCCGCGTCGCTTGACGTCACCCACGCTTCGTGTCTATCGGGATGCGTGTGGAATCGCCGGTAGTGAAAATTGCGGTCAAGCAGCCCGAACTTCCACAAATGGTGCGCAATATCTTTCCCCACATATGTAACTGTTCCGTTCGACCGCACGATGATTTTCGCTTCAGTTTCTTCGGCCGGCTCTTCGCCTTCCTCGGGCTTCTCGCGACTTGCGCCCTGTTCGGAAGTAAGCTGCATCACCCAGCAGCCCGCATTCTTTCCCGAGGTCGCGTACTGAATCGTGCCGCGCTCTTTCAGCAGCGCGAATGCGGCGTCCCAGAATTTCAGGTGCAGGATTTCGCTTTCGCGCGACAGCAGGTCGTAATCAATCCCCAGCCGGTCGAGTGTCCGCAGATGGCACCCAACGATTGCCGTTGACACAATCTCGCCCATCTTCGCCGCGTCGCCGTGGCCCTCTTCGATTTCCTTCAGCATCTGCCCGCGCAGCGCAAGCCGCGCCTTGTCCTCTTCCAGAAAATGCGTCACGCGCGTGTACAGGTCCCAACACAGGTAATCGAACCGGGGGGCGGCTGCCAGCATGCGCACTTCTTCGAGCGATTTCTTCTCGAGATGCAGGAACCCCAGCACCACATCCGCCACCTGCACGCCGGTGTTATCAATGTAGTTCTGCACTTCCACGCGCCGTCCCGCATGGCGCAGCATGCGCGCGAACGTGTCGCCCAGCACGGCGTTGCGCACGTGCCCGATGTGCGCCGCCTTGTTCGGATTGATGCTTGTGTGCTCCACCACCGTTTTCGGAGAATTGAGCGCCGCCGTCACTGCCTCGCGGCCCGCTTGCGCGCACGCGGTGCGCAGGAACGCCGCCCGGTCGAAGAACGCGTTCAGATAACCGCCGCCTGCCACCTCCACACGCGCAACACCATCAATCGGCTTCAGCGAATTGGCAATTTCCTGCGCCAGCGCCCGCGGCGGTTTCTTCAACTGCTTCGCCAGTTCGAAGCACACCGGCGACGCCGCTTCGCCCATCTGAAGTTTCGGCGGCCGCTCGATAATCACCGGCACATCCGTCTTGTAGCGCTCGTGGATGTGATGCCGCAGCGCCTTGCGGATTCGCTCCTCCACTGCTTTGTACACGTGGCTCCTTGACCCTAAAGAATCCAGCGATTATACATGCAGCCCCTTCCAACTCGATGGCTTCTGCGTTGCTGCGCAACCAAGGGCTTCTCAAATTCGTGGATTTGACAGTGTTTGGACGGCAGACTAGTATCGTTTTCTCGCAACGAAAGCAACATAGCGACGGAAAATCATGAAAAGCGTGGGGATAGCTTACTTCGACTGCTTCTCGGGCATCAGCGGCGACATGGTTTTGGGCGCCCTGGTGGATGCCGGAGCCGACCTCCGCGCCATCGAAGCCGAGCTTCGCAAACTTGGCCTCGACGGTTGGACGATCTCCGCCGAAAAGGTGATGCGCGGCGCCATTTCCGCCACGCACGTGGAAGTCGCCGCCACTGAAGGCCATCATCATCGCGGCCTTAGGGTCATACTCGAGCGAATTGAATGCGCGAACCTCGCCCCGCGTGCCGCCGAGCGCGCGCGAAGGATTTTCACGCGCCTCGCCGAAGCCGAAGCCAAAGTGCATCGGATTCCCGTGGACCAGGTTCACTTCCACGAAGTCGGCGCGGTGGATTCGATTGTGGATATCGTCGGCGCGGCCATCGGCTTCGAGCTGCTGGGTATTGACGAATTTGCCTGCTCGAAATTCGATGTCGGCGGCGGCCAGGTGAAAACGGAGCATGGCCTGCTTCCGGTTCCTGCGCCCGCAACCGCGGAGCTGCTGCGTGGCGCGCCGGCATATTCGAGCGGGATCGAGCGCGAGCTTGTAACGCCCACCGGCGCGGCCATCGCCACTGCGCTCGCGACGCGATACTCAGAAATCCCGCCCATGACCCTTCGCGCCATCGGCTACGGCGCTGGCTCGGCGAACTTTACGGAAAAGGCCAACGTGTTGCGCATCCTCATCGGCGACAACGAAATCAACGAGCCCGGCGAGCGCTGGGACGCGCCCGTCAGCGTGATCGAAACGAACCTCGACGATATGAGCCCGCAGATTTACGGCTATTTTGTCGAGCGCGCGCTCGCAGCCGGCGCGCTGGATGTGTTCTCATCCTCTGTACTCATGAAAAAGTCTCGTCCCGGCGTGCTCCTCACGATCCTGTGCGATACGGCGCATCTTTCGCGGCTGATGGACCTGGTGTTTCGCGAAACCACCACCATCGGCGTGCGCACCTACGACGTTCGCCGCAAGACGCTCGACCGCGAGCTCGTCCCCGTCGCCACTCCGTTTGGCGATGTTCGGATCAAAGTGTCGCGGATGAATGGCTCGGTTCTGAACGCCACGCCGGAATACGAGGATTGCCAGCGCATCGCGGCCCAGCGCGGCATTCCGCTCAAGGAAGTAATCGCCGCGGCAAGTTTCGAGTTTCAAAGGCAGCGAGGCTCGCAGAAATGACCGGCGCATACCCTATAAGTGGTTTTGGAAGGGCGGAGTTTCAACCCTGCCGGGCCGGACGCTACAAGCGCTGGGTTACTGGACGTTGCGTTGCTTTCATCAGTGTTTATCTGTGTTCATCTGTGGTTCCATTCTTCGGTTTTACGCGGGCGAACGGATGACCAAGCCGAAATTCTATCTCACGACGCCGATTTACTACGCGAACTCGCGCCCGCACGTTGGCTCCGCCTACACCACCATCGCCTGCGATGTGATCGCGCGCTACAAGCGCATGTGCGGCTACGACGTCGCCTACCTCACCGGTACCGACGAGCACGGCGTCAATATCGAGCGCGCCGCCGAGAAGCAGGGAATCAGCCCGGCGGAATTGGTCGAGCGCAACCAGAAGATTTTTCTCGAGCTGTGGAAACTGCTCGGAATCCAGTACACGCATTTCATTCGCACCACGTCGACGCTGCATGCGCGCGCCGTGCAGAATCTGGTGCGGCGCACGCTACGCCGCTCGCCGGACGCGATTTACAAAGCGAAGTACGAAGGGCGCTACTGCATCTACGACAATCTCTATGTGAGCGATTCGCCGGAGCCGGCTGATTGCCCCACATGCGGGCGCCCGGCGGAACTCGTGTCCGAAGAAAACTATTTCTTCCGCCTGTCCGCGTACCGGAAGCCGCTACAGGACCTGTACGCGAAGAATTCGCAATTCGTGGTCCCAGATTTTCGCTTCAACGAAGTGAAAAGCTTTGTCGACGCCGGCCTGCGCGACATTTCCATCAGCCGTAAATCCATCAAGTGGGGCATTCCGTGGCCGGACGATCCCGAGCACGTTTTTTATGTTTGGTACGACGCGCTCACGGCGTACATCAGCGGCATCGGGTTCGTTGACGGTCAGCACGACGGCCCGGACTTCCGCTACTGGCCTGCGGACATCCACGCCATGGGCAAGGAAATCATCCGCTTCCATGCGGTTTACTGGCCCGCGTTTCTGATGGCGGCGGGAGTGGAGCTGCCGAAGCAGATCGTCGCGCACGGCTGGCTGCTCTTCGAGCAGGAAAAAATGAGCAAGTCGAAGGGCAACGTCGCGTACCCCGAGCCGATCGTGAAGGTCCTGGGCAACGACGCGCTGCGCTACTACCTGCTGCGCGAAGTCGTCTTCGGCCAGGACGGCAACTTCTCCCGCGACGCGCTCTTGACACATTACGAGGCTGATCTAGTCAACGGTCTGGGAAATCTTGCTAGCCGGGTTTTGGCCATGATTGAAAGCTACTTCCAAGGCTCAATCCCGAATAAGCCAATCGGCGATGTTTTTCCAAGCTGGATATCGGGCCCAATCACGTCCATCGTTACGGAAAACTACGATCGCTTTCAATTTTCTCTCGCACTGCAGGAGACGTGGCGCTTTATCTCGCAAGTGGACGCCTATCTGGTTAAAGAGAAGCCGTGGAAGCTTTCTGAGGACCCAGCGGAGCGCGTGCATCTAGGCGAAGTCCTTTATGACGCTGCCGAGGCGCTGCGCATTATTTCCATTCTTGCCCATCCCGTGCTTCCCGACGCTACGGCACTAATTTGGAAGCATCTTTCGCAAGATGGAAAGATTGGGGACGAGCGCATCGACAAGATTCAATGGGGCGGTCTTAAGCCTGGCAGTCGGGTGACGAAACCAAGTTCATTGTTCCCACGGTTGGACTACAAACAGACATCGGAAAGGATTGAAATCATGGAAAACGAAATTCGAAATCCGGGCAGCGCGCAGCCTGCACCAGCGCAGCCGACCACGGCAGGCGGCGCCGGCGCGGCACCAGCGGTCAGCACCTGCAACAGCACCCGGGGCAAAGATCACGATCGACGATTTCGCCAAAGTCGAGCTGCGCGTGGGCGTCGTGAAATCCGCCGAACGAATTCAGGGCGCCGACAAGCTGCTGAAAGTCATGGTCGACATCGGCGACGAAGTCCGCCAGGTCGTTGCGGGAATCGCCACGGCCTACACGCCGGAAGAACTAGTGGGGCGCAAAGTCGTCATCGTCGACGAACCTCGCGCCGCGAAAAATGCGTGGCGTCGAATCAAATGGGATGATTCTCGGGCCCCGATGGCAAGCCCGTACTTTGCACGTTCGCGGAGGAAATCCCGCCGGGCGAAAGTCAAGTGACGATCCGACGAGGATCGTCATCCTGAGCGAATCCGCCGCGCCGAGAGCGAAGGATCTCTCGCTCTGGTTACCGATGCAAATTATCGATGAGGCACTGACGATCCGACCAGGATCGTCATCTCCGAAGGAGCAACGCAACTGAGGGATCTCTCCTCTAGGTACCGATGCAAATCATCGACTCGCACGCGCACCTCGAGTTCCCCCAATTCGACGACGACCGCGACGCGATGCTCGACCGCGCTCGCGCCGCCGGCGTCGAAACGCTGCTCGCCATTGGCAGCGGCACGGGCCCCGATCGCCTGAACGCCGCGATTCCTTTCGCCGAGCAGCACGACTGGATCTACGCGACCGTGGGCATCCATCCGCACGAAGCGAATCTCGCCACCGAAGAGCATTTCGAGCGGCTGGACGAGCTGGCGCGCCACCCGCGCGTCATCGCCTGGGGCGAAATCGGGCTCGACTACTATTACGATCACTCGCCGCGCGACGTCCAGCAGCAGGTCTTTCGCCGCCAGCTCGGGCAGGCGCGCGCCGCAAAACTGCCCATCGTGATTCATTGCCGCGACGCGTGGCCGGATTGCCTCGCCATGCTCGACGAGAATTGGCGCGCATCCGGCCTCGGCGGAATTTTTCATTGTTTCACGGGCGCGCTCGATGAAGCGAAGCGCGGGCTGGATATGGGCTTCGTCATTTCTTTCGCCGGGAACGTGACCTACCCGAAGATGCAGCACCTGCGCGATGTGGCCAAGGAATTGCCTCTTGACCGCATTCTCACGGAAACCGATTCGCCTTTTCTTCCGCCGCAAGGGCGCCGCGGAAAGCGCAACGAGCCGGCCTTCGTGGTCGAGGTAGCGCAGACCTTGGCGACTGTGAGAGACTTGACTATCGGCGAAATTGCCGCTACAACTGCCAACAATTTCCGGCGGTTTTTCGGGCTTTGCGCTCACGACAATCCGGCGCAGCCAAGGTGAATCTTGGGAATGGCGTTTGCCGTCCAAATCGCGAAAGGCGTCTTCGATCTGGTTCGCGACGATTTGGCGCTCGTCGAGCAGGAAATCAGTTCGCAGAGCGGCGCGGCCGTCGAACCCGTTTCGGAAATCTCGAGTTACTTGCGCGAGGGCGGCGGCAAGCGCCTGCGTCCCGCGCTGCTTTTGCTGGCGGCCGGCGCGTCCGGCTACCGCGGCTCGAGCGCTATCAAGCTCGGCGCCGTGATGGAGCTGATCCACAGCGCCACGCTGATCCACGACGATGTGATTGACGGCGCGAATACGCGCCGGGGACGTCCGAGCGCCAACGCGCGCTGGGGCAACCACATGAGCGTGCTCGCGGGCGACTGGCTCTACATGCAGTCGTTCGAGATGGCGCTGCGCGAACGCAACTTCGCGATCCTCGATATCCTGATTGACCTCACGCAAAACATGGTCGAAGGCGAGCTCCTGCAGCTGACGCGCCTCGGCCGCATCGACCTGACGGAAACCGAAGCGACCGAGCTCGCCTACCGCAAGACCGCGTGCCTGTTCAGCGGATGCGCGCGGCTGGGAGCCGTGCTCGGGCGGCAGCCGCAACCCATCGAGGACGCCCTTGCGGAATACGGCCGCAATGCCGGGCTCGCGTTTCAGCTCGTGGACGATCTGCTCGATTTCACCGCGTCGCCCGAAAAGCTGGGAAAGCCCGTGCTCAGCGATCTGAAAGAAGGAAAAGTCACGCTGCCTTTGATCTTCGCCCTTGAGGCGCAATGCGAAGCCGAAGAGCATCCCGCCTCCGCGGACGGTAACGGCCACGCCAATGGCGACGCGCGGCGGCTGATCGCGAAGGTGCTGGAAGAACGAGATTTTCAGAGCGTGCGCCCGGAGCAGATCACGAAACTTGTGCGCGGCACCGGCGCGCTCGACCGCGCTCGAAAACTCGCGCGCGAATATGTTTCCCGCGCGAAGGATTGCCTGAAAGAGTTGCCCGACACCGAATATCGCCGCGCCCTTCTCGCCGTCCCCGATTTCATTCTCGAACGCGAAAGCTAAGCTCGACACGCTCGGAAGCACACTCGCCATTGACGATTCGCTCGTTTCGTTGGAGGATTCTCGCCTGTCGTTCGGAGGAACATCATGCTTCGCTCCACGCCCTGGGAAAAAATCGAGAAAGAGCAGCTCAATCCCGTCATCACCCGCCAGATGATGAGCGGCGAAGACGCCACCATCGGCCGCATTCTTCTGTCGCGCGGCGCCGTCGTCCCGCGCCACTCGCATCGCAGCGAGCAGTTCACGTTCATCTTGTCGGGCGCGCTGAAATTCACCTTCGACGACGGCGAGACCGTCGTCCGCAGCGGCGAAATCCTGCTGATTCCGGCCCACGTGCCGCACGCCGCCGAGGCCCTCGAAGACACCGTGGATTTCGACTTCTTCGCCCCGCGCCGTGAGGACTGGATCAATAAAGACGACTCCTATCTGCGCGGCGGCGCGCAAGGCAAGGCCCGTTGATGGACCTCGGACTCAAAGGGCGGGTCGCGATTGTCGCGGCCGCGAGCAAAGGGCTGGGCCGCGCCGTCGCCGAAGAGTTCGCGAAGGAAGGCTGCGAAGTCGCCATTTGCGCGCGAACCAAAGCCGACGTGGAACTCGCCGCGCGCGAAATCGAACAGGCCAATGGCCGCCCCGTTCTCTCCCAGGCCATGGATGTCACGAACGTGGAGGCCGTGCGCGCGTTCGTTGCAGCCGTCGAGAAGAAATTCGGCCGCGTGGACATTTGCGTCACCAACGCCGGCGGGCCTCCGGCCAAGCGGTTCTTGGACATCACCCTCGAGGATTGGCACGCCGCCGTCGAGCTGACCCTTTTGAGCTGCGTCTACTTCGCGCGCGAGGTGCTGCCCCGCATGCAGCGAAATCGCTGGGGACGCTTCATCACCATCACTTCCGTTTCCGTCAAGCAGCCCATCGATTGCCTGCTGCTTTCGAATTCGCTGCGCGCCGCGGTCACCGGACTCGCAAAAACGCTCGCCAATGAATTCGGCGCCGACGGAATCACGGTCAACAACGTCTGCCCCGGCTACACGCTCACCGAACGCCTCGACGAGCTGGCCGAAAGCCAGGCACGCGATGCCGGCGTTCCGCGCGCGAAGATCTATGAGTCGTGGGCAGCCGAAATTCCCATCGGCCGCCTCGCGCGCTCCGACGAATTTGCCGCGCTCGTCGCGTTCCTCGCCTCCGAGCGCGCCAGCTCCATCAACGGCACCAGCATCGCCGTCGACGGCGGCTGGGTCAAAGCCCTGCTCTAGAGTTTTCAAGGGTACACTGTGATGTCGAGTGAGTTTGGACGATCTCTTCGCTTCCTGATGGCGCTCGACAATCCCGTCGATCGCAAAACCTACTGTGCGATTGGGTTTAGTCTCGCGCTAGTCAAGTATCTGGGCGACGCGGCAATCGTTGGCCTGTTCACCGGAGCGCTTTGGAAACCTACCGACTATCTTCAAACCACGCGGTCGCTGCTCTTCACCACGCTCCCCGGCGCTCCGGGGTGGTTGATGTTACTCCTCGCGCTCTGGGCGCTGCCGTTCCTTTGGGTTGGCGTCACATTTACGTTGCGGCGCGCGGTTGACGCGGGATGGTCGCCGTGGTTTGCCCTTGGATTTTTCGTACCTTACCTGAACTACGTGGTGATGGCAGTTTTCTGCCTCGTCCCCAGTTCGCACCCCAACGTTGTGCGGAACAACGCCATGAAGCCGGCAGGGCGATGGCTTCCGAACGCCCTGGTTGCGATTGGCGTGGGTGTGGCTCTAGGGATTGGAATGGTAGGGCTTGCAGTGGTTGTCAAAGGGCAATATAGCCTGACTCTCTTCTATGGCACGCCGTTTACGATGGGCGCACTGACCGCATTCCTGTTCAATCGGCGTTACCCGGGGACCCGGAAGGAAACCGTTCTGGTGACTCTCTGCATGTTCACCTTCGTGGCTGGGGCACTTTTCCTGTTCGCGTTTGAAGGAGTCCTCTGCATCGCGATGGCGATCCCGTTCACGCTGATCGTGGGGCTTCTGGGAGCTGTTTTCGGACGTGCGATCGCTCTGTGTGGACGCCGAACTGTTCCCCCTGCGGTTTCCGCGATGCTTCTGCTGCCTCTTTCCCTCGCGCTGGAGCCGCCGAAAACAACGGGCCAGATCCTCCACAAAGTGCAATCATCGGTGGTCATCGATGCCGCGCCCGAGCGCGTGTGGCAGCACGTCGTGGCCTTCCAGCCAATCCCAGAGCCGACCGACCCTCTCTTCCGCCTTGGTATTGCCTACCCGCGTTATGCGCGGATCGAAGGCAGTGGCGTGGGCGCGGTTCGCTATTGCGTGTTCTCCACTGGTGCGTTCGTCGAACCCATCACGAGCTGGGAGCCGGGACGCAGGTTGGCGTTTAACGTGGCGTCCTCTCCGGACCCGCTGCGCGAATTGAGTGTCTACTCGAACGTATCGCCGCCCCACTTGCATGGGTACCTGCGATCACGCCGCGGTGAATTCCGTCTCATCGCTCTTCCCGGCGGCCAAACCCGGCTGGAGGGCAGCACATGGTATGAAATCGAGATGGCTCCGGAAGCATATTGGCAGCTGTGGAGCGATTTCTTGATTCACCGCATTCACGCCCGCGTTTTGGAACACATCAAACTTGAGGTTGAAGCTGCCCGCTAAGCATCTCAAAACTACCACTTCGGCCGCTATCCGCGTCTATAATGGTCTGTTTGACTGCACTGATTGAGCCGTCATGCGTAGGAGGAGGAAAGAAATGGTTGCGGAGTTCAAGAATCGATCCTTCATTTCGCTGGTGAAGTTCTGCGCGATGCTGCTCGCGCTTGCGCTGCTGATTCCCGTCATCGGGCGCGCGGATGAGCCTTACGCGCCGAGCCGCGATTACGACCTGCAAAATGTGCGCACGCATCTGTGGTTCGATGTCGAGCGCAAATCCTTCCGCGGCGAGGTCACTCACAGCGTCGCCGTGCTGCGCGACGACGTTTCGCAGCTCAAGTTCAATTCCGTGGACCTGAAGATCGGCGGCGTCACCGTTGACGGCAAAGACGCCAAATTCTCGACCGACCCCAACTTTTTGACCGTCTCGCTGCCGCATCCCGCCAAGCGCGGCGAAAAGCACGAAGTGTTCATCCGCTACGAAGGACAGCCGAAGAAGGGACTCTATTTCGTCCTTCCCGGACAAAAACTATCCCGACCGCCCGAAGGAAATCTGGTCGCAGGGTGAATCCGAAGACACGCGCTATCTACATTCCCATCTACGATTACCCGAACGACCGCACCACTTCCGAAATGCTGCTCACCGTGCCCGGCGACCGTGGATCACCATCTCGAACGGTAAGCTGCTTGGAATCAAGGCCGAATCCGACGGCATGAAAACGTGGGACTGGAAACAGTCGGAGCCGCTTTCGACCTATTTGATCACCGTCGTCGCGGGCGAATTCGTCGAGAAGAAGGACACGTGGCGCGGCATCCCGGTGCGCTTCGTCGTTCCGCGCGGCAAGGAAGACACAATCGATGTCACGTTCGCGCGCACCAAGAAAATGCTCGACACGTTTTCGGACAAGCTCGGCGTGAACTATCCCTGGGCGCAGTACGCGCAAACCTCCGTGGACGATTTTGTCGTCGGCGGAATGGAAAACACCAGCGCGACGACGCTTACGAGCGCAGGGGCTGGTGAATCCGAAACTTGCCGCCGAAGAACGCGAAGGCTCGGACAGCCTCGATTCGCACGAACTGGCGCACCAATGGTTCGGCGATCTGGTTACCTGCAAGGACTGGGCGAATCTTTGGCTGAACGAGGGCTTCGCTACGTATTTTGAGCACTACTGGACCGAAGCGAATTACGGCGCGGACGACGCCGCCTATGAATTCTGGCAAGACCAGAGTCGCTGGTTTCAGGGCGGAAGGTCTGGTCCGGGCCGCCTCTACGCTGTGCCCATCGTGACGCGCGATACGAACGACATGATCGAGTTTGCCGGCAACATCTACACGAAGGGCGGCTGGGTGCTGAAGATGCTGCGCACGAAGCTCGGCGACGATAATTTCTTCCGCGGCCTTCACCACTATCTCGAAGTCAATCGCGGCAAGAACGTGATCACCGATGACTTGCAAAAGGCCATCGAAGAAGCCACGTCGATCAACGTGGATCAATTCTTCCATCAATGGATTTACCGCGCCGGGGCGCCGAAATTTAGCGTGAGTTACACGTACGACGATGCGGCGCATCAGGTGAAGCTCGACGTGAAGCAGACGCAGAAAGTCGAAGGGCTCGTCAGCCTGTTCGACGTGCCCGTGGACATTGAGATCGCCACGGCCGCCGGCCGCAAGACGCACGCCATCGAAGTCACCAAGGCGGATGAAACGTTCACGTTTCCGGCCGACGGCGCGCCGCTGATGGTCGTGTTCGACAAGGGCGACAAAGTTCTGAAGACCGTCGAGTTCAAGCGAGATCCCGCCGCCTTAATTTATCAGCTCAAGAATGGAGAAACAGTTCCTGACCGCGCCGATGCTGCCGTGGCTCTCGGCGAGGTGAAGAACAATGCGGACGTGGTTGCCGCGCTCGGCGAAGCGGCGCAGCACGACGCGTTCTGGGGCATTCGCGTCCAGGCCCTCGAGGCGCTCGGCAAAATCGGCGGGAGCGGCCGCGGAGAAGCACGTTCTCGCGGCGGTGAACGACGACAAGCCCTGGGTGCGCGAAGTTGCCGTCGAGCAGCTGGGCAATTTCAAGGAGGACGCGTCGCTCGGGGAAAAACTCACCGGCATTACGGCAAACGACAAAGCATACCGCGTCCGCGCGGCCGCGCTGAACTCGCTCGCGAAAATCAAGGCGCCGAACGCGTTCGACGTGCTTTTCGTAGCGGTGAAATCGGATTCGCCCGATGATACGCTTCGCATCGCGGCGCTGCGCGCGCTGGGCACGCTTGGCGATGACCGCGCTGTTCCGATTCTTCTCGAATGGTCCGCCCTCGGCAAACCGCTCGACAGCCGCGGCGCGGCGATCGGCGCGGTCGCCAGCCTCGACAAAAACAATCACGAAATTACGAAGACACTCGCTTCCTATCTCCGCGAACCGTACTTCCGCGTGAAGTTTCCCACCATGTTCGCGCTCGGCCGCCGCGGCGATCCCGAAGCCATTGGACCGCTCGAGGATTTGGTCAAGAGCGGCGATCTGAGCATCGGTATGATGCCGTTCGTCCAGGGGCAGATTTCCGCGCTGAAAGCCCAGGCGTCCGGCAAGCCGGCTGGCGGCCCCACGAATCCGCACGAAGCGCGCGCGGGCGAGGCGGACGCGAGCGCCGGAAGCGGGCAGGACGCCGTGATGGATGGCCTGAAAAAACTCCAGCATCAGATCGAAGAAGTGAACACGCGCCTCGCGAAAATCGAATCACAGTTGAACAGCGGGAAAAAATAGGCGCGCAATTCCTTGATCAGATTGAACCGGCGAATCGCATCGCGGGAGCACAGAAATGTCAGGGTGAAGCCGCGGAACCAGCGGCCTTGTCCGGTGAAAGCAAGGTCAAATGGAGCTCGATCTCAAGCTTATCGCCGCTCGGCGCGCTGGCAGGGTGCGGCCCGCTATAGGCGACATTCCACTCGACCGTCTCCTCCGGATGGGACGTTTCGATGGGAACTCCCGTGCAAACTACCCCGCGATAATCGCGCCAGGTGGTTCTCGGGGTCTCGCACTTTTCATCGAGCACGACGGCCGGCCAATCACTGCTGAGCAGCATCTCCCGCATCTTGGGAGTATCCTCGAGGCTTAGCGCGGCAAGCGCCGAGAATTGGGGAGCACTGCTGCTCACCGCGAGGCTGTGCTCGGGCCACCCGCGGCTGGACGGAGGCCCGGTGATGAACTTCACCTCGCGCGTGATGACGGTCGCCTTCGGCGGTCCATAGTCGGGTCCGCTGTAAGCGATACTCCACTGCATGCTCACCTCACGTTCCACGTATGTCATCGTCAATGTGCCCGAAAATTCCATCCGGCCATCGGCGAGTGCTGCGGCGCTCTTGGATTGAAAACTGAAGAGAGTGTAACTAGCCAGGTCGCCTGCCGTGACGTCGCCGAAGCTGCCGTCGGACATCAGTAACCGCCGGCCCTGGCCCGCCGGGTAGAGGCTGACGTTGAGCACGGAATTTGCCGGCTGCTTTTGATCCACAGTCATCCGGCCGGAAACTTTCGCGATGGCAAAGGTGTAGCCCTTCTTCGGCTCGTTGGAGGCCAAGGAAAGCCTGGCAAACGAGTGACCAGAATCAATCTGCTGGCCGCTGCCATAGGTTTCCTGTGGAGTATGCGGGTAAATCTTCTGCGGCAATGCACGCCCGGGTAAGAGCAACATCGCCCCGGTCAAACTGGCTCTTGCAACCACCCTCGTGATTCGCCGTGTCATTGGATTTACCGGCTAGCGGACTCGCACCTGTAAGTTAGATGCACGAACGAGACCCGTCGCTGCATGCTCGCGGCGAACTTGATGCCGATTGGAAGCCGCCGACAAATCAGAGTCATCATGGAGCGCGACTCCTCAGGAGGCCAACAGAATCCGCAGGTCGCGGAGATTGTTTCCGGTGGGACCGGTGACGATTGCGTCGCCGAGACGCTCGAAGAAAGCGTAGGCGTCGCTGCGGCGGAAGAAATCGTCCGGATCGAGATTTGCAGCGCGGGCGCGAGAAATTGTGTCGCCGTCCGCGATTGCGCCTGCCGCCGGGCTGTTGCCGTCAATTCCGTCGGTTCCCGCGCTGAGCACGGTGATTTTTCTTCCCTCGATTCTCGGCGCGCATGCGAGAACGAACGCCGAGTTGCGCCCTCCGGTTCCGTTGCCCGTCACCGGACTGCTCACTTCTCCATCGGCGATCACCGCGACGGGCCTGCCGGGATTCATTTTCCTCAGATGATCGAGTTGCGCGAGGAGATGATCGGCGGCTTTCGCGATCGGCCAGTGGTCTGCTGAGTTGTCGCAGAGGCAGCTGAGGCCCGCGGCTTCGCAAGCGTGATGCGCCGCGTGTATCAACTCGTGCGCGCCGAGAAGCAATTCAAAATGCGCGCGGGCGAAGGCGGGATCGCCTTCTTTGGGAGTTTCCCGGAGCGCATGTTGTTCGAAGACAGCGCGAAGAGATCGCGGCATCTTGGGAAGAAGATCGTACTCGCGCGCGACGCGCTCGGCATCGGCAATCGTCGTGGGGTCCGGCAGAGTCGGCCCCGAACCGAGCGCGGATTCGTGGCCTTCGGGAACATCCGAGACGCCGAAGCTCAATTTCATCGAGCGCGGAGCGGCGGCGGCCAGGCGCCCACCCTTCGTCGCCGAGAGATGCTTGCGAATCGCGTTGATCTCCTGAATCGGAGCGCCGCAGGTGACGAGCGCGGAATGAAGCTGCTCGAAATCCTCGAGCGTCACCGCGGGATCGAGCGATTGTTCGACAAGCGATGAACCGCCGCCGGAGAGCAGGAAGAAGATCAAAGTGTGTTGGTCACACCGCGCGAGACGATCGAGAATCGCGCGGCCTGCGGCGAAACTCGCTTCGTTCGGCACCGGATGCCCGCCGATAAACGTCTTCCATCCGGGCAGCTCGCGCGGCCCGGCGGGAACAGCGAGAGTTCCATCGAACGAAAAATCCGGCGCAAGAATTGCGTTGAGCCCCTCGGCCATGGCGAGCGCCGCCTTGCCGAAGGCGATGGCCACGATCTCGCGGAAATCGCGGAGGTCGCAGGAGCCGCTCGCCCAGTGGATGCGAGGGCCCGAGCGATCCAGGCGCCGTGCGAGCGCGGCGGGGACGTCAATCGCCGCGAGCGTGTCGCGAAAAATGCGCCGCGCGATCTGTTTCACGCTTCACGCCTTTTCGAGCGCCGCAGCGCCCGCGCGGGCAACGTCAAGATCCTGGTCTTCGGTGCCGGCGCTCACGCCGATGGCGCCGACGACCTGGCCGTCCACGAGGAGCGGCACGCCGCCGCGAATCGGAGTCTGTTCGGCGGGATTGGCAATCGCGAGGCCGAGCCCGAGGGGAACGTTGAATTGTTCTCCGGCCATCACGGGATTGGTGGGCGAGCGGCGCATGGCGGCGGCCTGCGCCTTCACCAGCGAAATCGAGATCGAAGCGGGGCGCGCGCCGTCCATGCGCTCGAAGGCGAGAAGATGAGCGCCGTCGTCAACAACGGCGATGTTCATCGGGCAGTTGATTTCCGCGGCGCGGCGCTGGCCGGCAGCGAGAACCGCGCGAGCGCCTTCGAGCGTGAGCTTTGGATGATTGCGTGTGGCGAGTGGCATCGTGAGTGTCCTTTCATTTCAGGCCGAGCGGGTCGGCATTGAGCGCATTCGGCGGGCGTTTGCCGTCAAAATGCGCGATCACGTTGGTGGCGGCCATAACCGCCATTTTGGTGCGCGTATCGACGGAGGCGCTGGCGATGTGCGGCGTGAGGATCACATCCTTGCGCGCGAGCAAAGCGGGATGAACTTTGGGCTCGTGCTCGAAGACGTCGAGCGCCGCACCGGATATTTTTTTGTTCTCGAGCGCTTCGGCGAGAGCGCCTTCGTCCACCACCGGCCCGCGCGAAGTGTTGACGAGAAACGCGGTGCGCTTCATTTTCTCCAGATTTTCGGTGGAGATCAGGTGGCGCGTTTCGGGCATCAGCGGGACATGCACGCTGATGAAATCGGATTCGCGGAACAGGCGGTCGCGATCCACGAATTCGGCGTGAAGTTCTTTCTCGACGTCCGCGGGGGCGCGCACCGCGTCGCTGTAAAGGACGCGCATGTTGAATCCGAGCGAGCGGCGCGCGACCCCGCGGCCGATGCGGCCGAAGCCGAGCACGCCGAGCGTCTTTCCCCACACGTCGCCGCCGACGAGCTGATCGAGATCCCATCCCGGCCACGTGCCGGAACGCAGCCACGTGTCGCCCTCGATCAGCCGCCGCGCGATGGCCATCAGCAGCGTCCAGGCGAAATCGGCGGTGGTGTCGTCGAGCACGCCGGGAGTGTTGGTGGCGACGACTTTGTGGGCCGTGCAGGCGGGGACGTCAATATTGTCATAGCCGACGGAGACGGTGGAGGCGATGCGCAATTTCGGCGCGGTGGAGAGAAGTTCCTCGTCCACCTTTTCCGTGAGCAGGCAGATGAGCCCGTCCTTATCGGCGATGCGCTTGAGGAGCTCGGCGCGGGGGATGCGGTCGGGATAGTAATCCACCTCGCAGTGCTCGTTCAAAATGGTCCGCGCGGCAGGAAAAAGCGGCCGCGTGGAGAGGATTTTCGGTTTGCTCACCGCGCACCTCGTTGAGCGAAAAGAGCTTGCGTAGCATACAACGAAAACCGGACGCGAGTGGCACGTTCGCCCGCCGCAGCGGGCTCAGTGCAGGCTAGCGGCCCGTTCGGCCGCAAGGCGGTCCTCAGGGCAGGCGAGTGGCGAGAGACGGAAATGGCGCGGGCCAGCCGTGACACAGGTGTCGTGATGGCTTCAACCTTGCGAAGACCACGCAGAAAGTTTGGGATAGCAAACCGCAACAGTAGCAATACTGTTGCGATTAGAAAAATCGATCTTGAAGATTCCGAATGGTTTAGCAGGCATCCTAATACTGGAATGTTGCGATTAGAAATTGAAAGGCATGAATGACGGGAGCGGCTGTCGCCTCTAGCCAAGGCACCGGGACCACACGCGGGAATGTTCTGCCACAGAGGCGCGGAGACGCGGAGAAATGCGACGAAAAGGCGAAAAAATTGGCCCTGGATTTAGTGACGATTAGAAGGAATGATTTGGTTGGTGCAGAAGGATTTAACCGTGTTTCAAATCGACATGGGTGACGATTAGAAATGCAACTTCCGCTCGCTGGAAGATCGCGATTCATTGTCTCCGCATACTCCTTTCTCCCGCCCCCTGCAGGGGGCGAGCGCGCACACCTCAAACCAAGCCACCGGGGGCGACGCAGGATTCGCGTCGCGGCCAGCCGCAAGGCACACAAGTGCGCATGCACGCTTAGCGGCGCGCACAAATAATTATTCTTTATTTTGATTGTGAAAATTCATTATTGCACAACTGTGGTGCAATTGCAAGTGAAAAATGTGGGGTTGCAGAAGAGGGAACTACGACCTGTGGGGCATTCTCCGTTTGCGCCGTCATGGTTGGGGGAAATGATAGGTGAAAGGCTCTGGGGTCCGGCGGGGCATGGTAACATCCGGCGATTCGCATCTCATGGAGAGAACATGGAAGCGGGAACGGCGATGACGGAGCTGAACCGGCGGTTTGAGATACCAGGCGCGGCGAAGGTTGCGGAGGGCAACGGGGGATTGCTGAAGGTGAGCATCACGGCGCCCGAAGCAGCGGGAGAGGTGTATCTGCTGGGAGCGAACGTCACATCGTGGAAGCCATCGGGTGCGGAGGAAGCGCTGTTTGTGAGCGCAAAATCGCGGTGGGAGGATGGCGTCGCGATTCGCGGCGGCGTGCCGATCTGCTTTCCGTGGTTTGGCGGCAAGGCGGGCGATGCGAAGGCGCCGGCGCACGGATTCGCGCGCACAAAGGTCTGGAAGCTTGATTCGATCGCGCGGAGCGGCGGTGCGGTGACGGTGAGCATGTTCACGGAGAGCGATCCCAGCACGAAGAAATGGTGGAACGCGGATTTTCGGCTGGTGTATCGCGTCACGTTCGGGCGCGAGTTGCAAATGGAGCTCGCGCTGAAGAATTCAGGGGCGGCGCCGCTGCGCTTTGAGGAAGCCCTGCACAGTTATTATCGGGTGGGGGATGTGGAGAAGGCGCGAGTGCGAGGGCTCGACAGAATGAAGTACACGGATAAGACCGATGCGAGGCGGGTGAAGACGCAGGAAGGCGACGTGGTGATCACGTCCGAGACGGACCGCGAATATTTGGACACGCCGCATGAGGTGGAATTGGAAGATCCCGTTTTGCGGCGGCGCATCCGCATTGCGAACGAGAATTCACGGACGACCGTGGTGTGGAATCCGTGGATAGCGAAGGCCAAGGCGATGAGCGATTTTGGCGATGACGAATGGAAGCAGATGCTGTGCGTCGAAAACACCAATGTGTCTGAGTTCGCGGTGGATGTTGCGCCGGGCGCGGAACATCGGATGAAGGCGATAATTGGGGTGACGAAGCTGTGAGGAGGAGACTACAAGCTATCTAGCTCTGTTGACGTCCTCTCATTTGCGACGCCGAAGAGAGATTCTTCGACTGCGCGTCCCGGCCCACAGATCGTCAAAGGCACGATCTGTGGGAAAGAAAGGCCCCCGGGACGCTCCGCTCAGAATGACAAGTTCGCGAGGAGGAGCCGGAACATGGCGCAAACGGCGCGCTTCGCTCGGGATGACACTCGCGGGGAATAGCGATGGTGCACTCTGAGGTTCTGGCGGACCATTCTCTGGCTTGCCGGCTGGAGCGGGCGGAGGCGCGCGCAAACGCGAGTTTTGTCGAGGCACGCGCGCGTGTTAGCCCTGACGTGGGCGCGAAGTGGATCGAAGTTGCGGGTGCGTATGCCATGTACGACGGCCCCCGCTCGCCATGCACGCAAACGTTCGGGCTGGGCCTGCTCCAGATGCCAACGGCCGCCGACATGGACAAGATCGAAGCGTTTTTCAAGGACCGCGGAGCGCCCGTATTGCATGAAGTCAGCCCGCTCGCCGATAAGGCGCTGCTGCCGATGCTGAACGAGCGAGGTTACCAGCCGGTTGAGCTGTCCACGGCGATGTTCCTGCCGCTTGCGGAGCGGCCGGCGGCAACGGCCGCCGGAAACGAGTCCATACAAGTGCGGGTGGTGGGTAAAGAGGAGCACGAGCTGTGGGCGCGCACAACGGCCGCGGGCTGGCGCGAGCTCACCGAAATTGCCGACCTGATGCTTGACCTGGGGCGCGTGACGGCCGCAAGAGAAGACGGCGCGTGCTTCCTGGCGGAGTTGAACGGCCAGCCGATCGCGGCGGGCGCGCTTTGCATCCACGATGGAGTTGCGCTGTTTGCGGGGGCCAGCACGATTCCGGAATGGCGCCGCAGAGGCGCTCAACGGGCGCTGCTCGAATACCGCTTCCAATACGCCATGCGGGCGGGATGCGACCTGGCCATGATGTGCGCCGAACCCGGCAGCGCGTCGCAGCGCAACGCCGAGCGGCAGGGTTTTCGCATCGCGTACACGCGGACGAAGTGGTGTAAGGGCGATTCGTAGTCCGGGGGCGCGCGGTGCAAGTTGACCGCGCTGGCGGGGGCGACTATAGTCACGCACAGGAGCGGTGCGACCCACAGTCTGCACGTGGATAGAGCGGTGCCAAGAAGGGGCGCGGCAAGCAGCGCCCCTACGATCGGGTAAGCCGTGCGAAGAAGGGGCGCAGTCCGCCACGGCAGACGCCCCTACAGTTGAAAGCTGACATGGATACGCGACTCCTTAATGATTTGAAGAGTTTGCTGGGGGCGGACGGCGTGCTGCATACGCCTGAAGACCTCATCCTCTACGACAATGACGGCTCGGTGGAAAGCGGCCGGGCGACGTGCATCGTTTTCCCCCGCTCGACCGCGGATGTGGCCGGGATTGTCCAACTGGCGAACCAACACAAGGTGCCGATGATCGGCCGGGGGGCCGGGACGGGACTTTCCGGAGGGGCGGTGGCGCGCAGGGGCGGAATCGTGACGGTTTTTTCACGGATGAACCGCGTGCTGAGCATCGACGTGGAAAATTTGCGCGCGGTGGTGCAGCCGGGCGTGGTGAACGCGGATTTGAGCCTGGCGGTGGCGCATCTGGGACTGTATTACGTGCCGGACCCGTCGAGCCAGAAGGCGTGCACGATCGGCGGAAACGTCTCGGAAAATTCGGGCGGGCCGCACACGCTGGCGTATGGAGTGACGACGAACCACGTGCTGTCGATGGAAGTGGTGATGCCGACGGGCGAGGTGGTGCGGCTGGGAAGCCCGGCGATCGATCCGACGGGGTACGATTTGATGGGATTGTTCGTGGGGTCGGAGGGAACGCTGGCGCTGGTGACGGAAATCACGGTGAAGCTGACGCGGCTGCCGGAAATGGTGAAGACGCTGCTCGCGATTTATGACCGCGTGCACGATGCCACGAAGACGGTAGCCGAAATCACGGCGCGGGGAATTACGCCCGCGGCGTGCGAGATGCTGGACGGCTGGACGATTCGCGCGGTGGAAGATTACGTTCATGCGGGCTATCCGATGGATGCGGCGGCGGTGCTGCTGTTCGATCTCGATGGCTTGCGTGAAACGGTGGAGGCGGAGGCCGAGAGCGTTGCCGAGGTGTGCAAGCTGTGCGGCGCGCGCGAGGTTCGCGTGGCGCGCGACAACCGCGAGCGGGACCTGCTGTGGAAAGGGCGCAAGAACGCGTTCGGGGCCGTGGGGCGCATTTCGCCGACGTATTACGTCCAGGATGGCGTGATCCCGCGGACGAAGCTGCCGGCAACGCTCGAGCGGATCAGCGAGATCGGCAAGAAGTACGGCTTCGAAATCGGCAACATTTTCCACGCCGGCGACGGCAACCTGCATCCCATCATTCCTTTCGACGCGCGCGACGAGGCACAGTTCCGCCGCGCGGTGACGAGCGCCGACGAAATTATCCAGTTTTGCGTGGAAATGGGCGGGTCGATCACCGGCGAGCACGGCGTGGGAATGGAAAAAGACCGGCTGATGCCGCTGATGTTTTCCGAAGCGGACATGGAAATGATGCGCCGGGTGCGCGACGCGTTCAATCCGGCGGGCCTGCTGAATCCCGAGAAGATTTTCCCAACCTCGAAAGGCTGCGGCGAAATTCGCGTGCAGGCCGCACCGACGGCGGCGGGTGCGACGCGCGCATGAGCACCGCGGCGAAAACCGTGCCATCGCGATTGGCCGATATCGTGGGCGCCAAGCAGGTGAGCAACGATGCGGCGGAGCTTCGCGCGTACGCCGTGGACGGCAAGGTTCCGGCGGCGGCGGTGCGGCCGGGGTCGGCGGAGGAAGTTGCGGGGGTGGTGAAGTTCGCGGCGACGGAAAAACTCGCGATCATTGCGACGGGCGCGCGGACGAAACTGGGAATCGGTTTGCCGCCGCGGCAGTACGACATCGCGGTGGACATGACGCGGCTGGATCGCGTGGTGGCGTTCGATCCCGGCGATCTGACGCTGAGCATCGAAGCGGGAATTCCGCTGCACAGGCTGAACGGAGTGCTGGCCGAGCACCGGCAGTTTCTCCCGCTGGCCGTGCCGTTTATGCGGCAAACGACGGCGGGCGGAACGCTGGCGTCGGGAGTAGATACGCCGCTGCGGCAGTCGTATGGCACCGCGCGCGACTACCTGCTGGGGCTGGAATACGTGAACGGCGAGGGAGTGACGGCGAAGAGCGGCGGGCGCGTGGTGAAAAACGTCACGGGATATGATTTGCACAAGCTGATGATCGGGTCGCTGGGAACGCTGGGGATCATCACGCGGATTAATTTCCGGACGTTCCCGCTGCCGGAGACGACGCGGGGGTTCGTGGCGCTGTTCGACAATGCGGAGCGCGCAATCAATCTGCGGCACCGCATCGCGCAATCGCCGCTCACGCCCATGACGCTCGACATTCTGAGCCCGCGCGTGGCGGAGATTCTGACGTCGAGGACGGCGGAACGAATTGCGCCGGGAGACCTTGACGAGGATATGCTTTCCAAAAAGCGGTGGGCGCTGACGGCGGGGTTCTGCGGAAACGGGAAAATCCTGGAGCGTTATGCGGCGGGGCTGCACAGCATGGCGGCGGAATGCGGGGCCGCGCACATCAGCGTGGTTCCCGAGCATGAGGTGCCCGCGGAGTTCAGCCGGATTCGCGAGGTGATACCGATCGCGCTGGAGATGTCGCCGGCGGCAACGATCGTGAAGGCCAGCGTGCTGCCGATGCGGATGAAAGAAATGGTCGACGCGGCGGCAAGAATCGCGGATGGCGAGTCCGTGCCGTGGGCGGCCGTGGCGCGCGGGCTGGGAGTTGTGTATTTCGCGCTGCTGCCGGTGGAGAAGGATGGGGAAACGCGGCTGCGCGTGGAGCGGGCAACGGATCAGATTCTCGCGACGTGCGCCAAGCTCGAAGGCAACGCGATGATTCCCTGGTGCCCGAGCGAATGGAAGGGCACGTTGAAGGTGTGGGGACCCGAGCGCGCGGATTTTCCGCTGATGCGAAAAATAAAAAATGTTTTCGACGCGCCCGGGATTCTGAGCCCGGGGCGATTCGTGGGAGGACTATAGGCCATGGCCGGCAGCCCTCCGATCACGCACGAAGAAGCGCAGCGCGAGTTCCAGCAAACGCTGAGCGGCTTTTCCGCAAAAGACAAACCGGAATACGAAGATTATTCGCACTGCATTCATTGCGGGCTGTGCCTGAATCAATGCCCGACGTACCGATTGTGGGGGCAGGAGGCGGACTCGCCGCGCGGGCGAATCCGGCAAATGCTGCTGGTGGACCAGGGGCGGCTGGAGCTGGGCGACGCGTTTGTGACGCACATTGACCGCTGCCTCGATTGCCGCGCGTGCGAGACGGCGTGCCCTGCCGGCGTGCAGTACGGCAAGCTGGTGGAAATGGCGCGGGCGCAGATCGAGCAGAAATACAAGCGGCCGCTGGCTGCGCGCGTGATGAGGGATTTCGTTTACCGCAAGCTGCTGCCGTACCCGCGCAGAATTGCGGGGCTGGCGCGGATGCTGCGGATTTACGAACGGTCGGGGCTGGGCGCGCTCGCGCGCGGCACTGGAATTTTGCGGGTCTTCGGATTGGAGGAGCGAGAGCGGCTGCTGCCGAAGATTGATTCAGAGTTTTTCTTCGGCGAGGTGGGGAAGACGTTCCCGGCAAAAGGCGCGCGGAGGGCGCGCGTGGCGTTTTTTGCCGGGTGCGTGGCGCAAGTGATGTTCAGCGAGCTGAACCGCGCGACAATTCGCGTGCTGCAGGCGAATGGCTGCGAGGTGGTTGTGCCGGCCGGGCAAACGTGCTGCGGCGCGCTGGCAGCGCATGCCGGGGTGCGCGATGTGGCGCGGGATTTGGCGCGGACAAATATGGACGCGTTTCCAGTGGAAGATTTCGATGCGATCCTGACGAATTCGGCCGGATGCGGTTCGACGCTAAAGGAGTATACGCACCTGTTTCCCTCGGGCGATGTGGGTCACGAACAGGCCGAAAAGTTTGAGCGAAAGATGAAGGATGTTTCGGAATTTCTCGCGGAGATTGGGCTATCGGCTCCGCTGAAGCAAACGCCGCTGCGCGTGACGTACCAGGATTCCTGCCATCTGGCGCATGGGCAGAAGATTCGCGAAGCGCCGCGGAAATTGATGCGGGCGATTCCGGGCGTGGAATTGGTGGAGATGCCGCTTTCGGATATTTGTTGCGGCGCGGCGGGCGTTTACAACATCACGGAAACGGAAGCGTCACTGGAATTGCTGGAGCGGAAGATGGACAGCGTAGCGCAGACGAAGGCGCAAGCGATCGTCACGGCAAATCCGGGGTGCATGATTCAGCTGCGCGCGGGCGCTGCGGCGCGGCACACAGGGCAGGAAGTCCTCCACGTAGTCGAACTCCTCGATCGGGCATCGACGCCAGCCTGAATTCCAGCAGCGACAGCCGGGGCGCAGTCCGCCGCGGCGGACGCGCCCCTACGAATGCTCTCCATCGCGAGGGCTTCGTGGGGATCGGAAGAGGGGGGCTTGCGGGCGGAGCGTGGTGGGGTTCCGCCCGCAAGTACTGCCTACGGGGTAATACAACTCGATTGCGCCGACTATTCGGGCTGCCTCATCCTGCCACCGTGCCCGTGACCTTCCTGCACGCTATAGTCCGACGGAACCTGGAACAGCGATGCGGCCGGCTCCTGGCGCTGAATGTTGGTCAACTGAAATACGGTGTCGCCGCGGATGGGGTCCGTGCGCTTGGTCATCACATTGGTTTGCAAGTCGGATGAATACCACCGCTCGGTGACAATCTGAATGGGCTTCACATTGCCGATTTCGCCCGCGGGAATTGTGCGCGTGTAGCGAGTTCCGGTGGCGGAGACGCCGTTAATCATCTGGGTGCCGAGCGGAGTGGTTGTGACGTTCTCGCTCTGTCTTCCCCCCTCCCTGTGGCCCGGCCCATTCCCTTTGTGGTTCGGTGGTGCGCTCATTCTGTCGGCGACTTTCTGGTCCGGGTGGAGAATGTAATGCGCACCCGCGACAGGATCGTTGATAAAGACAGCGTGAGGCGCAGCTCCGCCGGAAACCGCCCACTGGCCAATGGCGGGCAGCGTCATGTCGCGCCGGGTGCGGCCCTGGCTATCCCGCGCGAGCGAGCCGGTGGTGCTGCGCTGGATCTGATTGCCGTCGCTCAACACCTGCGCCGTCTGTGTGGAAAAGCTCGCAGAGAACGGCGCACCGGTGACGGTTTTTTCGCGGGGACCGCCTTCGAAGCTGACGAAATCCATAGCGTCGTAAGACATCATGGGTCCGGGACCCATTCGCTCATAAGTCACATTCTCGCCGGGAGGAGGCGCAGCGGCAGACGCCGATTGCCCCCATGCGGCACCGCTCGCGATGAAGAACGCCATCACGGCCGATGCAGTGCGGAACGATTTGCTGAGTTTCATATGAATCCCTCCAACCTTTTCCTTTGCATTTGAAGTCCTCCTAATTCACCTGCGAAACAAGCCGGATCGCTTGCGGCGTTCCGTCCGCGCTCACAACCAGATCAGCCGGAATTCGGTCCGTGTCTGCAAGGTTCGTGACGGGCACTCCCAGCGAAGCGAGCGCCGAACTCGAGAGAACCACGCGGACCACTGCACCTTCATTGACGGTTGCGGGATCGTCAGCGTAAGGCAGGGGCGTGAAGGCAGCGACGCTGTCCGATTCATCTACCCCGCTCGAGGAAGGGGCCGGTCCGAGACCTGGAAGGGAACCATGATGGAGCGCAAGCCCCAGGGCCAGCAGAGCGGCCGCTGCGGCGCCCAAGATCGAAAATTGCCATTGAAGCTTGCGGCGCGACGCGAACCCTTTTTCCTGCCGGAAGAGCTGCAGCACGGCTGCTTCGACGCGCGCGGGGGCTTCCCGATTCGCGTCGTGCGCCGAGAGCGAGCGCAACGAAAAATCAAGCGATTCCGATTCATTCAGAAGGTCCGCGCAACGGCTGCAGGATTCCGCGTGGGCGAGCGCGCCTTCTCGAAGCGCCGCTCCCTGCGTTCCCGGGCGATCCAGATCGGCAAGAACCTCTTCGAATTGTGCGCAGTCCATACGCATCGGCTTCTCCTTCATATATAAATTCTTCACGTGCAAACCCTTGATGCCCGCGCCGTCCGCTCCTGAATTTCGAAGAGGCGGTCGAGCAAAAGAATTGCGCAATCTTTGCAAGTTTCCGCATGAGCGAGCGTGATTTCCCGGAAGGGCGCGTCCTTCGGCGCGAAACGGATGAACGGAAGCGCCTCTTGGAATTGAGCGCATTCGATATGCATCGTTTCTTGCTTCATTTGCTCGCCGCCGATGGGCGGGGCACGGCCGGCCGGTGCGTCTCGCGCAGTTTCTCAAGAAGAAGCGCGCGGGCGCGGTGGAGGCGCGACCGCACGGTTCCGACCGGACAATCGAGAGCCGCTGCCGCTTCTTCGTAATCCATTTCTTCAAGCTCGCAGAGGATCACCACTTCGCGATAATTCTCCGGGAGAGTGGCAATCGCTTGCCGAACTCGGCCGGTGGTTTCAAGCGACTCGAATTCATCCCAGGCGTGCCTGGCGCCATTTCCGTTGCTTGATGGAGCGCCATTACGGGATACAAGTGAGCTCAAATCTGTCTCGTCCTCGGGAAGGGGAACGGAACGGCCCTCCTGCTCCCATCGTTTCCGGAGATGATTCCGCGTGACGCCGAAAAGGAAAGCTCCCAGGGTGCCGCGTGCCGGGTCGAATCGTTTGGCGTCGCGAATCAGGGTCAAGAAGACCTCTTGGGTCACGTCTTCAGCCACCGCTGGGTTTCCGCTCATGTGAAGTGCGAAACGGTAGATGGCAGGATGTTTGCGGCGATAGAGGAAGGTGAACGCTTCCTCGTCACCGGCGGTTATCCGGCGCAACAGGCCCTGCTCCGTGAGATCTGCGGCTCTGATCATGCCCAAATCGTTGGACGGCCTGCCACCGTTTCTGGTTCCCGTATGATAATTGCGGCGAGAGCGGGCAAAAGTTCCCAAATCTTGGATGAAGTTCGGGGGGGGCAGGAAGCAAGCCGCACCAAACGCGAAGTTATGGCTCGGACGGTTGCATCATTTTCGCCGCCATCTTGACGACCAGGCGGCGGGGCGCAATGCGCTGGCTTTCCATCATGAGCCGGTTCATGGCTCCGGAAATCACGAAGCTCTTGCCTTTTGCGAGGCCCTGGAGCCCGACGCGGGCCACCTTATCCGCAGTTTCAGCCACCTTAAAGACTCTGTTCGGCTGCCGCGCGACCTCCTGAAACTCCGTGGTGGTGGGGCCGGGACAAAGTGCGCACACGTGGACGCCGAACGGACGAACTTCTTCAGCGATGCCTTCGGCGAAAAGCAAATCGAACGCTTTCGTCGCCGCATATACGGAATTGAATGGCACCGGCTGGTAGGCCGCAGTGGAAGCCACGATGAGAACGTCGCCATGCCGCCGCTCGACCATCGGCGGAATATAAAGCCGCGTCAAATGCACGACCGCGGAGCAATTCACCTGGACCATATCCAATAGCCGCTCGGCGGGAATTTCGTGAATAAAGCCAAACGCGCCAAAGCCGGCGTTGTTCACGAGCAACTCGACGTCAATTGCTTTCCGCGACGTAAATGCATGAATCTCGAGGGGCGCTTCGGGGCGAACGAGGTCGGCCGTGAAAACTTCCACCTGAATCTTATGCCTGGCTGCGAGTTCCGCTGCGAGCTTCTGCAGGCGATCGGCGCGCCGCGCCGTAAGAACCAAATGCGTCCCGGCGGAGGCCAGTTGTTCCGCGAGGGCCCAGCCGATTCCCGCGCTCGAGCCTGTGATCAAAGCCCATTTGCCCGCCCACTTGTTCACCGATCTGTTATCCACGGATCCATTGCGCGAATGATCTGCCATGGATTCCTCCCGCTAATCAGGCCGAATGAGAACATAAATGTGGACCGTTCGAAAGAAGGAAAATTGCAGGCCACCTTGGACGCCCGATGCGGGAGGCGAAGGCTGGCACCAGGAGCAGTCCGAGTTGCGTTTGTTAGAACTTAAAAACGATGCCGCCGGAAAATGTCGGGCTGAACTGGTACGTGTTGAAGAAGCGCGAGCCAATCACGTCGCCCTCGGCGCGGTAGGCCCAGTGCCGGTTACGCAAGGTGAGGTCAACCCCTCCGCCCAGTTCGTAGGCGAACGCTGACTGGCCGCCCAGTGGAGTTTGCGGAGTGAAATGAGAATACCCAACCAAGCCGTGACCCCAGAGTTCGAGTCCGCGCGGGCCAGACCAGCGGAACCGCGGTCCTCCACCGCCGAACAGGAAGTGCGATGAAGTTCCTGTCTGCGAGCCAAAGGCCGCCAGGAATTCCCCGTCCGCGCCAAGCCAATTCAGGAAGTAGTAGACCATGGAATAATTGAAGCCGTTCATGTTCTCCTGAACACCGCGCGTTTCATAGAAACGGAAGAACGTGTAGCTGATGCTGGCCTGCCAGTAATAGGTTTCGTATACGCGGGTGGCCGCCTGCGGCATGGCTGGAGACGGTAAGGCAGGAAACAATGCCGCCGCCGATGCATCTGCTGCGGGAGCCGCTGCCGTGCTCGAGGCCAAAGCCATCTGACTATTCGGCGCGGCGAACGGAGAAGCAATCAAGGTATAATTTGCCGGGTTTACCTGCGCGCTGGACACAAAAGCAAAAAGAAAAACAGCGACAACCAAAAACATAAAGTGTTTCATCGCCTATAGCCCCCAAGAGCGGTTTTCCGCCTCGTGATCCCCCTCTAATTTGAACGAGGAGGCGGGTGGCTGTCTACCTCATTTTGCAAAAACAACCACCTGGGAATCACCCGCTTCTGCCCGCGCGAACCCTCGTCTCCTGCGGCCCAGATGGCCGCGCAATCCCACGGCGGGACGTCCCCATTCCCTATGCACTCAACCCTTGACACTGAACTAAGTTTTGCTAGACTCGAATCGTTGCCGAACCTGGCAGCGCTTATCCAGAGTGGCCGAGGGGACAGGCCCGAAGACGCCACAGCAACCTGGTCCATGTGCCAAGGTGCTAATTCCTGCCCAGTATGGGGAGAGATAAGATCCTCAAATGACCGAAACCTCGGTCAATTGAAGATTCAACTCCCAAACTGAATTGAAACGGCGCGACACACCGCAATTCGCGGTGGGTTGTCCGTTCGACGCGGCGTGTTTCGCGCTGGCGATGGCCTTCCTCAAGGAGAACCATCACAGCGCATGCAGCGTGTTTTTCTCGAGATGGGGAGGGCTGAATGTCGCGGATTCCGTTGGCCGGCGCGCCGGTTGCGGTCATCAAGATCGGCGGGTCAATACTGAGAAGAGCAAAGGACTATGGCCGCGCTGCCGCTTTCGTGCGCAATCGGCATCGCGCGTCGCCTGCCGAGCGGCTGGTGGTGGTCGTTTCGGCGCAGGAGGGAGCGACGGATTCCTTGGAGCGCACTGCGCGAAAAATCGCGCGCCAAGCGCATCCGGGAGTGCTTGATCTTCTCTGGTGTACGGGCGAGTTGCGCTCGGTGGCGTTGCTCGCGCTGCATTTACAAAAGCTTGGGATATCCGCGGCGGCCCTCAATGTCCATGAAGCGGGCTTGCAAGTGCCGGACAGCGAGTGCGGAGTCGCAGGAGTTCGCTTGAATCCGCGGCACCTTCATGCTGCGCTGGCGCGCTACCCCATCGCGATCGTGCCGGGATTTCTGGCCACCAATCCGGCGCACGCCGTCGTTTCGCTCGGCCGTGGCGGATCCGACCTGACCGCCGTACTCCTGGCCGAAGGCTTGGATGCTTGTCGTTGCGAGCTGATCAAGGATGTTCCCGGCTATTTTTCGTCGGACCCTCATCGCCATCCCTCCGCCCGCCACTTGCCCAATCTGACATTCGAACAAGCCCTTGCGCTCGCCGACGACGGTTGCGACTTGGTGCAGAGAAAAGCGATCGAAGCAGCGGCTCGCGGCGGCCTGCCTCTCGTCATCCGCAGCCTCGACGAGGGAGCGCCCGTCAGCCGCATCACAAACGCGAAAATTGATATCACTTGGGCGGAGACAATTCCTTCCGCCGCGGCTGCCACATGAGCGGCCAGCGGAAATACGGATTCCACGGGAACGAGCAAGAGAAAATGAAAGAAGGGAGCAAGAAAATGAAGTTCGCTACAAAGACGATCCATGCAGGGCAGCCGTCCGAGCCTGAAACCGGTTCCTTAATCGCGCCGATTTTTCAGACATCGACTTATGAACAGGACGCCCCCGGCCACGACAAAGGGTTCAGCTATTCGCGCACGAATAATCCAACGCGCCAGCGCCTCGAAGGAGTTCTTGCGGAGCTCGAAGGCGTGCAGAACTGCGCCGTATTCGCGTCCGGGCTCGCGGCGGAGAATGCCGTGCTGCAAGCCTATCTTCGCCCGGGCGATGAAATCGTCATCCCGCTCGATGTGTACGGCGGGACCTATCGAATTCTGAACAAAGTTTTTCAGCCGATCGGTGTGGAAATAAAACAAATCGACACGGGCGATTCCGTTGCGCTCGATCGCGCGATTACGCCGCGCACACGGCTGGTGTGGATCGAAACGCCGACCAACCCGCGCCTGCTTGTTTACGACATCGCGGCGATCAGCAAACTCGCGCACTCTCGCGGCGCTCTCGTTGCAGTGGACAACACGTTTGCCACGCCGTATTTCCAGCAGCCTTTCGAGTTGGGCGCGGACATCGTGGTTCACAGCGTGACGAAATATCTGGGCGGGCACTCCGACTTGATTCAGGGCGCAGCTTTGGCCAAGGACGCCGCGGTATTCGAGCCGGTCAAGTTCCTGCAGAACGCAACAGGAGCGGTGCCTGCGCCGCTCGATTGCTGGCTCACGTTGCGCGGACTGAAGACCCTCGAATTGAGAATGGAGCGGCATGCGGAAAATGCGAGCGCGGTGGCTGACGCCTTGAAAGTGCATCCGCTCGTCCGGCGCGTGTATTTTCCGGGGCTGCCGGATCATCCGGGCCACGAAATCGCGCGGCGGCAGATGACCGGCTTCGGCGGCATGGTTTCGTTCGAGCTCGACGGAACGATGGAGGAGGTGGTTTCCTTTGCGTCGTCGCGGCGTTATTTCACCCTCGGCGAAAGCCTGGGCGGCGTGAAGGCGTTGCTCTGCCATCCCGCGACGATGACGCATGCATCAATTCCTCCGGAGGCGCGCGCGGAGCTGGGCTTGTCCGACACGCTGATCCGCTTGTCGCCCGGATGCGAGAATGCGGAGGATCTGGTCGAGGATCTCCAGGAGGGCCTTGCGCGCGTGGAGTCCGAGAGGGCGTCGCGGAAGGTGGTAGCGGCCAGTGCAAAGTAGCGCGACAAAACTATCGGAAAGTCTGCGATCGCCGAGGGCAAAGCTCGAGGTCGGCATCCTGGGCGCGACGGGAACAGTCGGCCAGCAATTCGCCGCGCTGCTTGCCGATCACCCGTGGTTCCGAGTGAGCTGGCTCGCTGCCAGTGAACGTTCCGCGGGACGCAGATATGGCGATTTGCCGTGGCGAATCGCCACGCCGCAGCCGGACGAATTGGCGGGCGTCGCCGTCGAGACTCTTAGGCCGGGCGTAGGCCCGCAACTTGTTTTTTCGGCGCTCGACGCTTCGGTGGCGGGTGATGTCGAAGCCGAATTCGCCGCGGCAGGCCACTGGGTCGTCAGCAACGCGCGGAACCATCGCATGGACCGATTCGTTCCGCTACTCGTGCCGGAAATCAACTCCGATCATCTCGCGCTCGTCGCGCACCAGCCGCATGTGAACGGACTGCCAAATGGCAGGCGCGGCGGCATCATCACAAATCCGAATTGCTCCACCGTTTTCCTGGCGCTTGCGCTTGCGCCTTTGCGCCGCTTCGGGCTCAAGCGCGTGATGGTGACCACGCTGCAAGCTCTTTCCGGAGCCGGTTACCCCGGCGTCGCCTCGCTCGACGCTTTGGGAAACGTCATTCCTTGCATAGAGGGCGAGGAAGAAAAGATCGAGACGGAAACGCGAAAGATTCTTGGGCGCCTCGCCGCTGATTCCATCGAGCTTCATCCGGTCGTCATCAGCGCCCAGACGACGCGCGTTCCCGTTGTTCACGGCCACACGGAAACGGTCTCCGTGGAATTGGGAGAATCCGTTTCGCGCGATGAAATTCTTGCTGCCTTTCGAGGCTTCTCCGGCGAGCCGCAAAGGCTCGGCTTGCCGAGTTCGCCTGCCGATCCGATCGTCTATATTGATTCGCCGGACCGGCCGCAGCCGCGCCTCGATGTGGAACGCTTCGGAGGCATGGCCGTGCAGGTGGGGCGGCTGCGCGCGTGCCCCGTCCTCGGCTACAAATTCGTTCTGCTCGGACACAACACGATTCGCGGAGCCGCCGGCGCTGGGATCCTGAATGCGGAACTCATGAACGCGCGAGGTCTCTTCAATTGAGCGTCTCGTCCGGTCAGGAGGGCTGCTTACATCCAGCCCGTTCAAGCACGGGCTTATGAGGAACCAGCGGGCGAATGCAATTTCAGAAAGCGGGGTAAAGGTGGAAGCGGCGCAAGATTCTCCCGGCCCTGCACGAAGTCGATCAGGAATTCCTGCGCTATGGAAGGGCTGATTCGGTGGTTCGATTTCGGATATACTCCTGCGCGTTCAGAAAAGCGAGATTCAAGCGTGATGAGACTAAATTCTACGCCTCCTTTATTGCTGTTTGTTTTATGCACGGCCATGGCATATAGCGTCGCGCCGCGACCCCGGGGCGCCAGGGGTCCGCAAGCAACGGGTTCTGAACTCGGCTTTCCTGCGGAAAAGCATCTGCGCAATGTCCGCCAGCTCACGTTCGGCGGCCAAAATGCCGAAGCCTACTTTTCGTTCGACGACAAATATCTGATCTTTCAGCATCAGGACTTGGCGGGCCAGCAACCGGGGCTTGGCGCAGCATGCGATCAGATCTTCAAGATCCCCGTGGATCCGCCCGATGGCAAGCCCGCTACACCCACGCGCGTTAGCAATGGCAAAGGCCGCACCACGTGCAGCTATTTCTTTCCTTCCGGCGACCGTATTTTGTTTTCCTCCACGTTTGCCGCAAGCTCGGAATGCCCGCCGAAGCCCGACTATTCGCGCGGCTATGTCTGGCCGATCTACAGCACATACGACATCTATACCGCGAATCCCGACGGCAGCGATTTGCGGCGCCTCTCGAATGCGCCGGGCTACAACGCCGAGTCCACCATCAGCCGCGACGGCAAGAAGATTGTCTTCACCTCCACGCGCAACGGCGACATTGACATCTATACGATGAACGCGGATGGAAGCGGCGTCCGTCAATTGACGCACGAGCTCGGATACGACGGCGGGGCGTTCTTCTCCTATGATGGAAAGAAAATCGTCTATCGCGCCGAGCACCCCAAGACACCCGAAGAAATCGCCGACTATAAAGATCTCCTTTCGCGCGACCTGATTCGTCCCGGGAACCTCGAGATTTGGACAATGGATTCGGACGGGAACAATAAACGCCAGGTGACCCACAATGGCGCCGCGAATTTCGCTCCTTTCTGGCATCCCGATGGGAAGCGCATTATTTTCGCCTCGAATGTGGCCGACCCGAAAAATGCCCGCGATTTCGATCTCTACATCATCAATGAAGACGGAACGGGCCTCGATCGCATTACCTACTATCCCGACTTTGACGCCTTTCCCATGTTCACTTCCGACGGGAAAAGGCTCGTGTGGGCTTCCAACCGCAACGGCACCGTGCCGCACGAGACAAACATCTTCATTGCCGATTGGGCCGAATGACGGGAATCAATCCGTATCTCCGGTTGTGATTCCTCCACGTTTTGTGTACGCTGATCTTGTGAACGGTGTCACCCATTTCGCGAAGACGCAGTCATGTTGCCGCTGTTGTTGTCGCTCAGCACAACATGCGTGTGTCTTCCATGCAGGTGGGTGAATAAAGCGATAAATTAGAGCAGGCGCGGGCTTAAGCGACCCACCGCCGGAAGAACCGGTTGGTGGGTTTTTGTTTTTGGCGCAAAGAAAAAACAATTTAATGGAGAAAGGTGCTGGAATGGACGCGCGCATCGCAGACCTGCTGGAAGATATGACGCCAGAACGAGCCGTCGAGACGTTACTCGCAAGCGACGGAATTCTGCGGCCGTGTCTTACATGCAGCTTCCAGGCGGAAGGAATGGTGCTGCTCCACATCGTCCGGAAATTTATTCCGGATATTCCAGTGGTGTTTCTCGATACCGGCTACCACTTTCCCGAGACCTACGAATATCGCGACCGCATGAAACGAGAATGGTCGCTCAATCTCGTGAATGCGCTCCCGGAGAGAACCGTGGCGCAGCAGGAGTCGGAATTCGGGATCCTCTACCAGACCGATCCCACCCGGTGCTGCCACCTGCGCAAGGTTGAGCCTCTCGCGAAAGGGCTCCAGCCGTTTGACATCTGGTTCGCGGGATTGCGCCGCGAACAATCGCCGACGCGCCGGAACCTCCGCAAAGCCGAGCTCCACGAACTCCCCAGCGGCAAGACGATTTGGAAAATCAATCCGCTGGCGGATTGGAAATCGCGCCAAGTGTGGGAGTACCTGGAAGAGAACGGAATCGACCACCTGCCCCTGTACGACGAGGGATATCAAAGCATCGGGTGCGCGCCGTGCACATCGATCCCGAACGACCCGGACAATCCCAGGTCGGGACGGTGGAATGGCGCAAGACTCGAATGCGGCATCCACACATTTGCAAGAAGAGCCGGATAATCTCCGGACGATCGGTCACTTCTTTTCATCATCGCCATTATTGCGGCTTGGAGCCATCATTCCCGCCGCGGTTCTGGATCCGCGGGCGCGTTTCCATCGTATTTCCCGTTCTTCCAAGCAGTTATAGATTTACGACTTCCTTATGAGTTCGGCGGTAAGATCCCTGCCACGGATACAGATAAGGATGCTGCTTCACCTCAAGGAGGACGATTATGGAAATTTTCAAGAGGGGACACGGGCGCGAAGATGCGCCGTTCGAAATGCGCAGGGCGGGAGAAGGGTTGAAATACGTCGCGATTGCGGTGGCGACAATCGTCGCCTTGCTTCTTGTGTCTGTCTTTCTCGTGCGCGTCACGCGCATCGAAGCAGGGCACGTGGGCGTGGAAATTAATCTGGCGGGCAAGCAGCGCGGAGCCTCGGAAATCCCGGTTCGCACGGGCTGGGTGCTCTACTCGCCGTTGAGCACTCAGATCATCGAGTTTCCCACCTACGTTCAAACGGTGAAGTGGACAAAAGACCTGAGCGAAGGCCATCCCATCAACGAGGAGATGGGATTCAACTCCAAGGAAGGCATGGAGATTTTCGTGGATGTTTCGCTGTCGTATGCCATCGAGCCTTCAAAAGCGCCCGATTTCTACGTGAAGTATCGCGTCGATGATTTGGAGCGGTTCACACATGGGATATTGCGCGACATCGTTCGAAACTCGCTGAACGAAGTGGCCTCTACATATACGGTGGAGGACATCTACGGTGAACGTAAAGCGGAGTTCCTCGGCAAAGTACAGACGATGATCGAGCAGAAAGTGGCGCCGGTCGGCGTCAGCGTGCAGCAATTCGGTTTCATCGGCGCGCCGCGGGTGCCTTCCGTGATTGCCACCTCCATCACCGCCAAGGCGCAAGCCATCCAGGAAGCGGAGCGCGCGCGAAACGAACTCGCCACAACGCAAGCCGAAGCGGCGAAGAAAATCGCCGAAGCGGAAGGAGAGGCCAAGTCATTGGTGATGCGGGCGCAGGGCGAAGCCGATGCCAATCGTATCCGGCAGAACTCGCTTACGCCGCAATTGCTCGAACTGCGCCGCATTGAAAACAACCAGGCGCTGATCGAAAAATGGAATGGCCAATTGCCAACCGTGCAAACAGGTCAAGGCAGCGGGTTGATGCTGCAATTGCCGAGACCTCAATAATGTTCCGCTTTGGCTCAAGCGCTGAGCACTCGAATCGGGCGGTGGGAATGTAGAAATCCGTTCCCATCGCCGGCCGGGTAAACCGTGATGGGCTTCATAAGTGAATTACCGAAAGAACCCTGCCGATATCAAGGCTTTACTGTATGGCGCCGCCGGCCAGCCCGAGCTATATTGCGGCGGCTTGTCCTTTTGCTGGCCGTGATAGGAAGGCTGCCAACCTAGTTTCAACAGCAAACTGAGATTGGGATCGAGATGTCTGTCGTAAGGGAGATGCTTGAAGAAAATACCAACATCTCGTGAAAATCAGGGGCTTTTGCATATTGTCGCCGCGGTTGTGGTGATCGCAACCCTTTTTTTTGCGCGAATCGTCTTCGTACCCTTGGCGCTGGCTCTGCTTTTCTCACTCCTTTTGACTCCTGTGGTCGCATTCCTGGAAAGAATAAAGGTCCCTCGTGTCCTGGCCATTTTGCTTGTTGTCGTCACGTTGGCGGGTTCGATGGGCCTGATCGGCTGGAAGGCTTCTCAGCAACTTTTCAATTTGAGCAATCAGTTGCCCGAATATAGGGAGACCCTCGAAGATAAAATTCACGCGTTAAAGGGCGGGCAGAATCAAAGTATCAACGCAGCCAAAGATACCGTGAAGGATTTGGAGAAAGAGATTGCGACGGCGGTTCCCGGATCAACACAAACAAATGAAACGAAGAAGGCACCCCCCGTCCCCGGATATTCACCCTCGCGTCCACTGACGGTGGAAATCGTTCCGCCTCCTAACCCCCTCGAATCCGTCGAGAACATGCTCGGCCCGCTGGCCACTGTCGGATTGGTCACCATATTTACCATCTTCATGCTGTTGGGCCGCGAAGATCTCCGCAACCGATTTATCCGTCTCGCCGGCGGCGGCCGTTTAAATGTTATGACTCAAGCGCTGGACGAGGCTACTCACCGCATTAACCGGTATCTATTTCTGCAACTGGCTGTTAACTCCGGCTACGGACTCGTGATAGGCACGGCATTGCACTTCATCGGCATTCCGAATGCTTCGCTCTGGGGTCTCTGCGCTGCGATGCTTCGTTTCTTGCCGTATGTGGGCCCGCCGATGGCCGCGCTGATGCCTATTGGTTTGTCATTGGCGGTTTTCCCTGGATGGCATCAAGCTCTAATGACTTTGGGACTCTTCGTCGTCTTGGAATTGATGGTTGCGAATTTTGTCGAGCCGCTTCTCTACGGGGCTCACGTCGGTCTTTCGGCCCTGGCCATCTTGGTTGCAGCTGTTTTTTGGACGCTGATTTGGGGATTTCCCGGGCTTGTACTTTCAACCCCCTTGACCGTTTGCGTGGTTGTCCTGGGGCGCTACGTTCCGAGCTTAGGCTTTCTCAACGTGCTATTGGGAGACGAACCAGTTCTCTCGCCCCAGGCGCAGTATTACCAACGCCTTCTGGCCACGGATCAGAACGAAGCCAGGCACGTCTTGGAGGAATGCCTCAAGGAAAAATCCCTGGAAGAAGTCTACAGTTCAGTTGTAATTCCTGCCTTGAGCCTTGCCGAGCACGACCGCCATCGTAACGAACTTGATGAGGAGACGCAGAATTTCATTTACCAAAGTACTCGGGAGATTATCGAGGAACTAGGTGAAAGTTCTCCTGATCAGCATGCAGAGGGAACAGAGGAGAATTCTTCTGAGTTCTCTCGAAGCGGGAGCGAGGAAGAAGGCGTTCTTGACGTTCTCTGTATTCCGGCCAGAGACGATGCGGATGATGTCGTGGCCATGATGCTTTGCCAGCTTCTCGAGCGGCAGGGAAGCATGGCCGAGAGCATTCCGATCGGTACAACGACGGAGATGATGTCGCAGGTACAGAATCTAAATCCAGGAATCGTGTGTATTTCGGCCCTCCCGCCGTTCGCTATCGGCCATACGCGAGCGTTGTACGCGAAATTGCGGGCTCAGTCGCCGGATCTGCATATCGTTGTTTGCCTTTGGCATTTCGAGGGAGATGCTGAGAAGGCGGCGATTCGCTTGAAATTGGCCAGAGGCCACGAATTCTTCACCACTCTCCCGCAGGTCCTGCAGCATATCGCTTTCCGGGCGGGGAAAATTGCGTCCGCGGTGAAACAGCCCTAGACGCGCAACACATAAATCTCCGCAATTAAAGCCACAAAGCGCGGGGGTTCCGCTGGAACAAGTGGAACCGAGAAAAGAACAAGAACTAGCTGGCGGAGAGGGTGGGATTCGAACCCACGGTTGAGTTTCCCCAACACTCGCTTTCGAGGCGAGCTCTTTCGACCGCTCAGACACCTCTCCGCGCCGTTAGCAATTTTACAAGCTTAACAAACGCCGCGGCCAGCTCACAACAAGCTTCCCCGTTCAATCCAGTTCGAAGACGATATAGTGGAGCTGGGTGTCGCGTTCGACTTGCAGCACAACGGGACCGCCGGAGGGAATCGCGTCCAGGGCGGCGCGCAGTGCGTCGAGTTTCCCGATGTGCTTTCCGTTCACGCCGTGGATAATGTCGCCGGGCTGCAATTCCGTCTCGGCTCCAAGCGTGTTTGCAGCGAGCGCGGCCACGATTACGCCTGACGGCACGCGCAAATCATCGCTCATCTCCTCGGCGAGTTCGTCGTTAATTTCAACGCCGAAAATTCCCAGCTTCGGAACCAGGGACGTTGCCGGGTCCATGAGGTCCGCGATGCGATCGATGCCCTCTTTTTCCTGCGTCACCGGAATTTCGAGCGCCACTTTTTGCGTGCCGCGCAGGATTTCGGCTTTGACGGTGGTGCCCGCCGGCTTGGTGGAAACCACCATTTCGGCGAGCGGGACGCTCGGAACAGCTTCTCCGTCCAGAGAAAGGAGAATGTCCTGCGTCTTCAGGCCCGCCTTTTCGGCCGGGCCGTCGGGAACCACGTCGGAAACGATCACGCCTTCGTGTTTCTTCAGGCCCAGGCCCGAGGCGAGGTCCGGGGTGATGTCCTGGAGAACAACTCCGATTACGCTGCGGTGAACGCGGCCCTGCTTGCGCAGCTGTTCGTAGATGTAGCGGACCAGGTTGCTCGGAATCGCAAAACCGAGTCCCTGGCTTCCGCCCGACGCCGACAAGATGAATGTATTGATGCCGACGAGCCGGCCATCCGTGTCCACCAAGGCGCCTCCGCTGTTTCCCGGATTGATGGGTGCGTCAGTCTGAATGAAGACGAACGGATTATCCGGGTCAGGCTGGCGCGCAACGGCGCTGACAACGCCGAGCGTAACCGAATTTTCAAGTCCTTCCGGGTTCCCAAATGCCAGCACAAGCTGTCCTTTATTAAGCTTCCAGTAATCGGCCCAGGGAAGCGCGGGTAGATTCCTGGCGTTGATTTTCAGCAGGGCAAGATCGAATGTGGGAGCCATGCCAATGACTTTTGCGTCCATGGGAGGAAGGTGCTCGCCGAGCGTGGCGCGCACTTGCGATTCGCCGGTAGCAGCGGCGGTGAGAACCACGCGGACGCGCTGCGCCCCTTTCACCACGTGCGCATTTGTGATGATGTAGCCGTCCGGATCCACGATGACGCCCGAGCCAAGGAAGCGCTGCCGTCCCACGAGAGCCGCATCGTCCTCACCTTTTGCGTTGAGCGCGCGATAGCCGGAAACCAGCACCTGCACCACCGAAGGCGACACGCGCGCCGTGAGCTCGTTGAGCGAATTGCTGAACTGGCGCAGCAGATCGTTTCGATCGGTTGCCGGCTGGTTGGGGTTTGGGTTTTGCCTTGCGTCCGCGGCGGGCGAAGATGACTGCCTGGTTTGCGCCGCGAGGGGCTCAGCGCAAGTTGCGGACAAGAAGAAAGCCATAACCGCGGCGGTCGCCGGGATGGTTCGAAGATTGCGGCCCTGCATATTCTCAACACTCCTGCGCCCATGGATTTGCAATTGGTCGCGCTGATATCTAACCCTCCATGTTGCGGCAAGTTGGGGAGAGTCCTCAAGCTTTGTTTGCATCGAACCGCGGCGGATGACGCGCGGCGCGGGCGACATAGTTGTTACGGGCGGCCCGTACCGTAGATTAGAAATTGCGAGGACTCGCGTTTTCAGCAACTTAGGCGAGCGCCTAATCCCCGTACCGTAGATTAGGACTCCGACTGTTGGGGAACTGTTCATGGGGAGGCGCCAAGCCTCTTCACGCGAGACGCGAAAAGTCTAGATGAATCTGTTGCGGTTGGAAAAAAACGAAGGCTGTGTTTTGTCCACGTTGCGCAAATTCCGGATTCAGTCGTGTTGCGGCTAGAAACGGGAAGGCGGACGTGGGAGATTGGAAATTCGAACCAGAATTCCGCCGCTTGCAACCGGGTGCACATGGGCCGCCGCAGGAGGGTGCGGGGCTGGCTAGGACGGAAATGCAAGGAGTGACAAAAAGTTGCGATTAGAAATCTGCTAGTGATTGATTCTCGGGAACTTAGCAGCGATTCTAATTCCGAACCTCCGCGATTAGGGGAGATGGGAGTGGTTGCTCGGGGGATGCGGGGCGTTCGGTGCGGCGGGTTGTGATCTGCTGCCATTTTGCTTGTCCTATTATAATATATAGTAACTCTATTGCCAAGTCCTAGAACTAGTAGAACTGCGCTTAGTGAGGTCGCCCTTTCCGGGCGCGCGCGAACCTCAGACCCTTCAGGTCCGGAAGGGTTTGGCACCCGCCCCGGGAGCACCCTATTGCCGGGACGTGGGGCTTGGATTACTATTCGATGTCGTGCGAAAGCACCAAAATACAGGCTGCACCGCCGTTGTTGTTCTTATCATTGTGCTCACCGCCGCTCCCGTTCGGGGGCAGCAGAAAGTCAACAAGGTCGAACAGGGCCAAGCGCAGATGGCCCTGCATCAGGTGCAAGATGTGATCGAGAAGCGATACTACGACCCGGCGTTTCACGGCTTTGATCTGCACGCGCGGTTCGCGGAAGCGGAAAAGAAAATCAACGAGTTGCCCACGCTCAACGCGGGTCTCGGAGCGGTGGCGTGGGCGGTGGAAGGGTTGAACGACTCGCATACCACCTTTGTCCCGCCGCTGCGAAACGTGATCATCGACAAAGGCTGGCAGATGGAGATGGTTGGCGACAAGTGCGTGATTTGGGCGGTGCAACCGGGCAGCGATGCATGGAAGCAGGGGCTTCGTCCCGGCGACGAGGTGCTCAAGGTGGAGAGCTACGAACCAAACCGGGCGACTTTTGCCAGGATTGAGTACCGTTTGGAAGTCGTGGCGCCACTCGCCGAATACCATTTTGTTGTGGCAAGCCCTGGACAAAAAGCACGGCAGGTTGTCACGAAGAGCCGGCAAGAAGTTTTCCCTCAGGAACTGAGGGGATTCACAGGAGGTGACACCCTGCATCAGGTCCTACGGCTGATCAAAGGTTACGGGATTCTCGGCAAGTCACGAACCGCCCAGGTGAACGACAAACTCATGATCTGGAAACTGCCGGAATTCAATCTGTCGCCGGCGGACACCAATCGCTATATGGACTCCGCAAAAAAACACGAGACGCTCATACTCGATCTTCGGAACAATCGAGGTGGAAGCGAAGATGCATTGCGTTGGTTGGTTGGGAATTTCTTCGATCGAGACATAACCGTCGGGGATGTAATTGGAAGGAAAGGGAAAGAACCCCTACGATTTACCTCGCGCAAGAGCAATGCTTTCGCGGGGAAGCTGATCGTGCTCGTGAACAGCCAGTCCGCCTCCGCCGCTGAGATCTTTTCCCGCGTGGTGCAGATCGAGAAGCGAGGCATTGTGATGGGTGACCAGACGTCGGGCGAAGTGGGGCGGGCGGAAGGCGTGCCCCTGGAACAAGGGGGAATGACCATTATTCACTACGCGGTGGAAGTCACGGTTTCACGTCTCCAGATGCTCGACGGCAAAGACTTGGAGGGCACCGGAGTCGCCCCCGACACGAAGATACTTCCGACGCAGGCTGACATGGCCGCGGGCCGCGATCCCGTTCTCGCCGCTGCGTTGCAGTTAGCAGGAAGTACTCTCTCGCCGGAAGAGGCAGGGAAAATGTTTCCGGTCCAGTGGCTAACGCACTAGAAGGCAGAAGGAAAGAGCGCTACTTGTCCATTTCCAGCCGATTTCTAGGCAGATGGTTTCAGTTTGAGTCTGGACTTGTTCTCTTCGAGAAAGGAGCGGAGGCGGTCGGCGGCGTCGAGGAGGCGCACCCACTGCTCATAGTAGAGTGTAACGGGGAAGCGGCCGAGACCGTAGACGCTGACGCCACCTTTTTCGCCGACGCGAAATTCCAGGGTGCCGCTGCGCTTCGAGCCTGACTGCTTTTCCAATTCTGCGATGCGAGCCAGCAATTCTTCTTTGGTTGGTTCCGACATGGTGTGAGCCTCCAGCGATTTCGCAGGTGCGATTATACCGATTTCGAGGGCTGAAGGCAGCCGCGCTGTATGCGATCAGCGCCGGGCGGTGAAGAAGTCCCTTAACAGAGCAACGGACTCCTCAGCGAGGACTCCTGCCGTCACTCCAACGCGGTGGTTAAGTTGCGGGTGGTCAAGGATGGAGAAACACGAATGCACGGCGCCGCCTTTGGGGTCCGCCGCGCCGTATACGAGGCGTCCAATCCGCGCCTGGATCATGGCGCCAGCGCACATCACGCAGGGCTCGATGGTGACGTACATGGCTGCGTCGAGGAGCCGATAGTTCCCGATCCGCACAGCCGCTTCGCGCAGCGCTACCATCTCGGCATGGGCGGTGGGGTCGATGTCCGTGATCGTGCGATTTCCGGAGCGCGCTACCACGTGGCCGTCGATCGCGACGATCGCCCCCACGGGCACTTCGCCGCGGGCTGCAGCGTGGCGCGCCTCTTCGAGCGCCATACGCATGAAATCGAGGTCTGCCGCAGGATTTTCGTTCACCAGGTTGCCCGGGAGCGAGGATAACATGACAACCGGCAGCGCCGGCACAGGCAGGACTGCCTACACCGTGTCGCACGTCGCCTTGACTTTGCATGGAAGGGAAGTCAAACTACGCAACGATGAAAGAAATTCTGAAACGCGTTTTTCTTGTGGACCTGCTGAAGGGAATGTGGCTCACCTTTCGGTACCAGGCCCCGAAGAACATATACACGGAGCAGTACCCGCAAGAGAGGCCGATGGTGGCGGAGCGCTATCGCGGCGCGCCACGCCTGAACATCAATCCCGAGACGGGCGAATCGCTGTGCATCTCTTGCAATTTGTGCGCGCTGGCTTGCCCGGAGAACCTGATTGTGGTCGGGTGGCTGCGCGATGATGCCACGCGCCGGAAAGTTCTCACGACGTTCACCTATGATACTTCGCGCTGCATGTTCTGCGGATTGTGCGAGGATGCCTGCCCGACCGATTGCCTCGAGCTGACGCAGGACTTCGAGCTCGCGTCCTACAGCCGCGAGGGAGCCATCTGGGATCGCCACCGCCTGGAAGTCGGCCCCACGCCCGCGCATTACACTCGCTAATAGAAAATTGACCGCGACGTTGTGTTTTGCCGTTCCGTGTACCGCGTTGTAAGATATCGCTCTTGAATTCCGCTAATTCAGGACCAATGGAACTTCGGAAAGATCCCATCACGCGCAGCTGGGTTGTCGTCGGTCACCCGGAAGAGGAGAAAATTGCGGCGGATCCCTGCCCGCTGTGTCCGGAAAACCGACTGGAGACCCGCGTCCTTCTTGCGCTGCCTCCCGAGGGGCCCTGGCAGGTTCGCGCTTACCCCCATTTCCGGCCGCTCTATCACATCGAGGGCGATCCCGGGCGCACGGCCGAAGGGATTTACGACCGGATGGCGCCGAATGGCGCGCACGAGATCATCGTCGAGACGCCGCAGCACGACCGCTCATTGGCGCAGATGACGGACGAAGAGATCGAGCGAGTCCTGGAAGCCTACGCGCTGCGGATCGCGGATCTCAAGCGCGACCCGCGTTTCAAATACGTGACCGTGTTCAAGAATCAGGGGCCGCTGGCGGGCGAAGAGTGGCCGCATTCTCATTCGCAAATCACCGCGACGACGTTCGTGCCGCGCCGTATTCTGTACGAACTGCGGTCGGCGCGCGAGTGGTACCGGGATCGCGACCGCTGCGCCTTCTGCGACATCCTCCGCCAGGAGGTTCGTCAGGACAAACGCATTGTGGATAACGTCGGCGACTACTACGCTTTTTGTCCTTACGCGTCGCGGGTCCCGTTCGAAGTCTGGCTCATGCCGAAGACGCACAATCACCAGTTCGAAGCGCGATCTCCGGAAACGAACCGGCGTCATCTGGCAAGCCTTCTGGGCCGGACGCTGCGGCGCCTGCTGCAGGTTTCGTCGAGCTATCACATGGTGTTGCATACAGCGCCGAACACATTGCAAACCAAGGGCGAGCTGAGCGCGTACTGGCGGACGATAGCCGGCGACTACCACTGGCATATCGAAATACTTCCCATTGTCGAGGTGCGGAGCAAGTCGTACAGCATCAAGGAAATCTATTTCAACGGGACGCTCCCCGAACAGGCAGCTGAAAAATTGCGCCTAATTGATCCAGGCGCATGAACTTCCTTTCCGGCGGCACACTGCGCTGGCTGGAGCCGCAGCGAGGAGGAATCTTTTTCCGCGCGTTGTTCCTGCTGTTTTTCCTGGTTTTGCTGTTCGTCGTGTATCTCGTGCGATATCCGATACTCCGCTTGGCCGGCAATTTCTGGGTTGTGGATGAGCTGCCGCGCCCGGCGGATGCGATTATTGTCCTGGGTAACGACAATTATTGGGGCGAGCGGGCGGCGCGAGGGGCGGAGATTTTCAAAGCTGGGTGGGCGCCGCGCATCGTGGCGAGCGGCGGTGTCCTTCGGCCCTACGCAGGCGTGGCGGAGTTAATCGAGCACGATCTGAAGGACCATGGCGTTCCCGTGACAGCCATCGTTCGATTCAATCACAATAAAGACAGCACGCGGGAAGAGGCAGCGGCCCTGAGCGAATTCGTTGTTTCTCACGGATGGAAACGAATTCTGTTGGTCACGTCCAACTACCATACGCGCCGCTCGCGATATATCTACGAGCGTACCATGCCGTCTGGTACGGAGCTTCGGGTGATAGCAGCGCACGACTCCGATTACGATCCCAACAGTTGGTGGCGGACTCGCGAAGGCCTGAAATTATTCTTCCGCGAGGCGTTGGCCCAAATTGTGGCGGTTTGGGAGATGCGGCACAAAGATGCAGGAACCACGGACTGACGCGGATTGCGATCCTCGCGCGAGCTTGATGCGCGCACCCGGCCCCCTTCATCACTTGTATCTTCTGGGCACAAGAGGGTTTACACGCCGCCGGGTCTGTAATATAGTCCGGTTACCCTCTCAGGACGCTTGCCCGGCGAGCACAGAGGTCCCAGCTTACTTTGGGGCGGAGGATTTTCATGTGGCGAAAACCCGCAGAGGCAAAGCCTTCCCCTTTGCCCTCGAAAGGTTCCGCGGCTGATGAAATGGCCGTCTCTCCTGCCCCAATCTCCGCACCGGTGCCTGTTTCAAGTCCTCCCCCTGTGCCATTGACCAGAAGCGAATCGGCGATCACGTCGGGCCTAAGAATCCATGGAGAAATTTCGGGAACTTCCGATTTGTATATTGACGGCGAAGCGCACGGCAAGATTCGTCTGGAAACGTCGAGGGTCACCATCGGACCTAACGGCCGCGTGCAGGCCGATATAGAGGGGCGGGAGATTGTGGTGCAGGGTTCCGTGAAGGGGAACCTGAAGGCGAGTGAACGAATCCGCCTGGGAAACTCGAGCCGCGTGCGGGGATCGTTGCTGGCCCCGGCGGTGGCGATTGACGAAGGGGCGCGTCTGCGCGGAAAGGTGGAAACGGTGCGCGCTTCCGAATCGCGCGGCGGTTCCGCAACGATAGTGGAGAAGGATTCAGAGTCGAAGAATCTTCGACCGGTAGGCGCGCGCGCTGAGAGCGAGTAGAAGCATGAGCTGGATGGTCAAGACACGTTTTTCCGCATCGCCGGCGGCCCCCGCCTCCAAGCCGGGCCCCATGTCCACGACGGCTGCCTCGTCGAACACTCGCGTGTCGAACGGCCTGAAAGAATTCATTTCCTTGATCGGCGAGACAAACCAGGGCCGGGTTCTCGACCTTGGACAGGTTTCACAAGCGACGATCACCTTTTTCATTGAAAGAGGCTATCGCGTCTCGACCGAGGATATGCTGCGTTCGTGGAAAGAATACCTCAGCAAGGAAGAGGAACGGCTCCGGTTGATGCCGCTTGGAGAAGACGGGGAAAGAGTTTCTCAGGCGTCGCTTGCCGAAAAATTCCTCGAGTCCTCTTTGCAATATCCTCAGGAGAATTTCATCGGAGTGATGACGTGGGACTTGTTCGACTATCTCGATGCAGAGTTGATGCCGCGCGTGATTGAGCGGCTGTATACTTTGCTACGGCCCGGCGGCGCCGTGTTGTCAATGTTTCACAGCCGGTCGCCCGAGAGATTCCACCGGTATCGCATCGTTGACGGCCAATCCATCGAGCTTCTCTCCGCTCCCACGCTCGCGGTTCACGCGCGAGTTTTTCGAAACCGCGAAATCCTCGATACTTTTGGCCGGTTCCGCTCGTCGAAGGCGTTCGTCGGCCGCGACCAGCTTCGCGAAGGGCTGTTTCTGAAATAACCCCTGCATCGCTTTGCATCGCATTCCCAGCAACGCGCAATTTCGAATCGGAAGCAATCCACTTCCATCTCTCGACTTGCAAAACTTTCTTCTTGCATCGGAGTCGAGACGGGGGTAGAAGGGAAATAGTTGTTGCTAGTGCACGGAGGAAGGTTCGTATGACTCCACCGGGCCTAGAATCTTGACACCGTCTACACACCGTTCTTACGGTGTGCTCCGTCGGCGGCGCTGTTCGGCGACGCCGCGGGCTACGGAAAAGAGCAAAACGGGGAGCTGCCAGGCTCCCCGTTTTGCTTTTCTCACGCAAGGTTGCTAGGGCTTACGTCTGATCCTTTTCCGGCTCGGGAGTTTTCAGCGGCGGCGCGGTCCTTTCGGTGCGCGCTTTCCAGGCGTGATATGCGGCCGGCAACAACGAAACAACAATCACGACGGCGATTACGTAGTGAATGCGTTTATCAATATTTGGCACCGTGCGGCCAAGTGTGTAGCCCAGAAGAATCATGCCCCACACCCAGCAGATGCCGCCAAAAATGTCGTAAACCAAATAGCGCGGGTACTTCATTCCCGCCGCGCCGGCCACCGGCGGACAAAACGTGCGGATGATGGGAACGAAGCGCGCGAGAATGATGGTCTTGCCGCCATATTTTTCGTAGAACTCGTGCGCGCGCTCGAGATGCTTCTTCCTGAAGAACCGGGAGTCTTCGCGCTTGAAGAGGCTTGCCCCCGCCTTCCAGCCAATCAGGTAGCCTAATTGATCGCCGGCGATCGCGCAGAGCGTGACAAGGGCGAGCAGCCGCGCCAGTTTGAGCTGTCCAGCGCCCGCAAATACTCCAGCCGTCACGAGCAGTGAATCGCCCGGCAGAAAAAATCCCACGAACATGCCCGTCTCGACGAACACGATGATGCACACCATTAGCGTGCCGCCCCACTCGACCAGCCCGCGCACGTCGTACAGGCGCGCCAATAGTTCTTTCAGTGTATCCATGCGGCTTCCATTCCGCGGATTCCGAATCAAAATCGTCAGATTCGGTACATCCCGACAATAACAGAAAGGTTCGGGGGGCGCACGCGCGTGCGTGGAACTGGATTCCTTTGTGTCCTAGCAAGAGCGTTGAAAAAATCGAGGCCTACACCTTCGATATGGCTAAGATATGTATTTCCTATAGCTTAGGAGTCATTAAGGGGCGGTCTCCCTGCCTAGTACTATGCTCCTACGATTTGTGGCTCTCTGTACCATTGGCCAGTTCTATCCCCTGCCACAAGATGCAGTTGTTCGAGGCGGTCTCTCTGAGGAGGGGGTCAATCATGGAAGGTGGCTACGCGGTCTGGATGAACCAACCCGTCATTCTTAGGGTAGTGGCAGGGAGCCTGCGAGTTCCGCTGCGCGGGCGCCTAGTTTCCGAGACGAATGAAGTGGTTCGCTTGCGCATTGCCGATAGCTGGGACGTGGACATCTTCAAGTCAATGGTCGTGGCCGTCGAACATGATAACCCGGTCTACGTGGTGAACTAGGGCCGAAGGATGAACACTCGTAGAAACGATAAGGCGAGCGCAACAAACGAAGCTATTACGAGGGCGATGGTTTTCCCCAAGCCGATGGATGAAGGTGCCAAGTATCTCCGGCTCGATGTTTTTCGCGACACATTAATTGTTCTGGGACTTCAGTTGATTTTCCGGGCGATGATGCTCCTGCGGCGCTGGAATTACTAAGCGCCAATTCGCCCGACCAAGTTTCCCGGCCCCCCCCTCACCCCCAACCCTCGGGTCTGCAAACCCCCAGACCCGGGGGTCTTTCTTTCCCTGCTGCCGTCCCATATACTCTTATACTCTCGTGATTCTCCTTCGAGAAGATTCGCGCCTGCGGGGCGGCAGGAAGGAATCCTGAGGTATCATCCGGGCAACAGGGGTGAGGTACCCACGCCGCTATTCTGCAAACAGGAAAAAGGCGATGAACCAATGAGACGGCTGGCCTTAGGATGCTCCTCGTTATATAGTCCGTTCCAGGTACCGTGCCGCCTCGGCCAGGATAACAAAGCTAAGAAACCAGGAGCCCTAAGACGATGAGAATTGCGAGCGTCGCAAGCGCATTCCCCGAGCATTACTACAAGAATGAGATTCTTGTAGGAGCGCTCAAGAACTATTGGCGGGACCGCTTGCCCAATACGGACATCCTCGGCCGGCTGGACGAGAGCATGAAAGTCGAGGGCCGATACACGGTCAATACGATTGATTTCTACGAGCAGTTGAAAACATGGGGCGAGGCGAACGACGCGTGGATCGAACACGCGTTGAACCTGGGAGAAAAGGCATTGTGCCGCGCTCTCGTCAAAGCCGGCCTGGCACCAAAAGAGTTGAGCGCCATTTTCGTGGTTTCGATCACGGGTATCGCTGCACCTTCCATCGATGCGCGTCTCATCAATCGCATGGGGCTCTCGACGAACATCAAGCGCATTCCAATTTTCGGGCTCGGTTGCGTTGCCGGCGCCGCCGGAATTTCCCGCGCTGCGGACTACGTGCAAGGTTACCCCGGCCAGGCCGCTGCCCTTCTTTCCGTCGAACTGTGTTCTCTCACTCTTCAACGTGAAGATATCTCGATGGCACACCTGATTTCGGCTCTCCTGTTCGGTGATGGCGCAGCGGCAACAATCGTGGTGGGAGACGACCGCACGAGCGACGGGCCGGAAATCCTTGCCACGAAATCCGTGTTTTATCCGAACACAGAGCGGGTGATGGGCTGGGACATTTCCGAAAAGGGTTTCCGCATCGTCCTTTCACCGGAGGTTCCCGATACAGTGGTGAAGCATCTCGGTGAGGATGTGGATACTTTCCTCGCGGAGCAGGGACTGCGCCGGTGCGACGTCAAGAGCTGGGTGATGCACACGGGCGGACCGAAAGTTCTCGAGGCCACTGCGACCGCGCTTGGTGTCACTGAAAAGGACCTCGCTGCATCCTGGGAATGCCTGAAAAAAGTTGGCAACATTTCCTCCACTTCCGTCCTCTTAGTCCTAGAGGATGTTTACACGCACCGTCGTCCGGCACCGGGCTCCCTGAGCATCCTGGCGGCAATGGGACCTGGGTTCTGCGCCGAACTCGTTCTTCTACGGTGGTGAGGAGTGGGATTTGGGGAAAACCAATTCGGATGTGCTGGTCGTTGGAGCTGGGCCGGCAGGGATTGCTACCGCCATCGCCGCAAGCCTCAAGGGCCTGAAGGTTTCTGTCGCTGATCTTCGCAAACCTCCCATCGACAAACCGTGCGGCGAAGGTTTACTTCCTGAAGGCGTTTCGGCGCTGCGCACTCTCGGCATCCATCTAACTCCGCGTCTGGCGTTTCCTCTCACTGGAATTCGTTTTGTGGATGAGCATAGTTCCGCCAGCGCGATGCTTCCGCGAGGAGCAGCGTTCGGCTTGCGCCGAACGGTTCTTCATCAGTTGCTTGTGGACCGCGCGATGCAACTGGGCGTTTCGTTCCTATGGGGCGCGCGCGTTTCCGAACTCCACCCCTCCGGGGCGCGCGTGGATGGAAGTCTTTTTCGTTGCAAGTGGATTGTCGGCGCGGACGGGCAGAACTCGCTCGTGCGGAAATGGGCCCGGCTGGGTCCGGTTCGGCCGTCGCACTCCCGGTTTGGATTTTGCCGCCACTTTTCAATCTCGCCCTGGACGAGTTTTGTTGAAGCGTATTGGGGAGAGCGGTGTCAGGCATTCGTTACGCCGGTCGGGCACGACCAGGTTTGCGTGGCGACCTTTTCAAACGACTCCCGGATGCGGATCGGCAATGCGCTCGCATTCTTTCCCGAGATCGCCGAAAGGGTCCGTGGCGCTCAGCCGTCCTCTTCCGAACTCGGCACCGTTACAATGTTGAGCAAAGCGCGCCGGGTCACGGGGAAAAACGTCGCTTTGGTCGGCGATGCATCTTTTAGCGTCGATGGACTTGCCGGACTGGGGATGAGCCTCGCGTTCCTGCAGGCTGGCCAACTCGGGGAAGCTCTTGCACGAAACGATCTCTCGTACTACGCGGCAGCGCATCGCAGGATCACGAAAGGGCCGGCGCGAATCACACGGCTCCTGCTGCAACTGGACCGAAGCGCGTGGTTGCGGCGCAAGACGATTCGCCTTTTTGCGAGCAACCCGGGTTTGTTCTCCAAAGCCATCTCCATTCACACCAGCGGAATCGAGTCAGACCAGCTCAAGGTTCGGGAAGTTTTTGGCTTCGGGTGGCAGATTCTGCGCGCGTAGGCGTGGGCCATGACGATGTCACAACAGACTTCGTTCCTGAATCCATTTTGGCGCGGGCTGGCTGTCGTCGCGTTCACTTCCGCGTTTGTTCTCGCTCCTGCTGTTGGTGCGCAGGAAACGGTCGTAAATCTGGATCCCGCGCGCACGAAAGTGGAATTCACGCTGGGTGCGACGGCGCACACTGTTCACGGCGAATTCAAGTTGAGGTCGGGGCAGATTCGTTTCGACAAAACAACGGGCAAGGCCAGCGGCAGCATTGCCGTAGATGCAACCACCGGCGACAGCGGTAGCAATGGAAGGGACAAAAAGATGCATCGGGAAGTCCTGGAGAGCGAGAAATATCCCGAGATCGTCTTTGCGCCGGAGCAGGTGCAGGGCGCAATCTCCCCGCACGGATCTTCGCAGGTGCAGGTGTCGGGCACGCTTCGCCTCCATGGCCAGGACCACCCAATGACTTTATCGTTCTCCGTGCAATCGGATTCCGGCAACCAGTTGCAAGCCTCAACGCACTTCGAAGTGCCCTACGAGAAGTGGGGACTCAGGAATCCAAGCAACTTCTTTCTGCGCGTCAACGACTCGGTGGACATAGACATTCACGCGGTGGGCGAACTCGCGCCCGGCGCCGCACGTCCTTGAAGTTTCCTGGCCCCTTATGAAACACGGGCTCCGTGGCAAAAATGATGCCTCACACTTTGTGGAACTCTCGCGACACGCGCACGGAATTATCTTGTGGGCTGTACGCAGCGTGCGTCACGAATCGTAATCAGGAGGTTCGCTCTCATATGAAAAGTTCACCCAGACTCTGTGTTTCCGCAGCGCTTCGCATGTTTTTGACGGGCTGCGGCGCTGCCATGTTCTTGTGGCCGAGCGGTCTCGCCGCTCAGGCCCCGGCAGGACCGCTGCCGTCCCACGATCCAGCCGATGCTGCAATTCGAAGCAACAACTCCTGAGGCTGAGGCGTCAAAAGAAAAGAAGAGTTGGCGGAGATCCGGTCATATCTACCTGCAATCAGATTCTGAATCGAACTCTCCCTGAGGCAATACTCTTGTGTTATGGATTGAGCGCCGCCTTTGCGTTCACCGCCTCCGCGCAGCAATCTCAGCCTCCCCCGTCTTCTGCGCAGGAATCGGCTGCACAAACGCAGTCCTCGGAGCCAATGTTCTCCGCCACCGGCGCGGTCCACACCGCGGAAGGGGCCATCGTCCCAGGGGCCACCATACGGCTGACGAACACAGACACCAACAAAGCGTGGGTGAGCTGGACGGATCAGGCAGGCAACTTTGATTTCCCTGCGCTCCCGGCGGGGCACTATCGCGCCGAAGCAACTCAACTCGGTTTCATTCTGACGTCGCTCGATGTTCAGATTCCAGTGGCATCCGGGAGTTCAATCTCGTTCGTCCTTCGCGTTGCGACTCTTGCGGAGTTGTCGGGCGAATCAGCGGCGCCCGCAGCAAAAAGCGCGGAGTCAAAACCCGCACCCGAAGCTGGCGGCCGCCGGAATGGCAACGCAAATCCTTCCGGCACCGGCGGGCGGAATGGTCAAAATGGAGGAAGAGGGCAGGTACCGGAGGGCGTACTCAACGCAGTGCGCGGCGGGTTCCAGCAGACAAACCTCACAGGCGATACTACAGGCCAGGCAGACGAGAATCCTAGCGCTGGAAATGGCGCTGCCCAACAAACGCTTGCAGTTTCTTCCGGTCCTGCTTCCGCATCGTCATCGGATTCGTTCCTTTTGCAAGGTACGGTAGGCCAAGGATTGTCGCCAAGCGGTCCCGGATTTGGCGGCTTCGGCGGCCCCGGTGGGCAGGGAGCGAATGGTCTCGCTCCCAACCTTCCCGGAGCGCCGGGCGCTGGCGGAGGAGGCGGCGAGCAACGCTTCGGCCAAGGTGGAGGTGGAGCGCCTGGAGGTGGTGCACCGTTTGGCGGCGGAGGTGGCGGGCGGTTTCTTCGGCAGCAGGTGAATCGGATTCGCTTCGGCTTTTACGATCAATATCAAGATTCGGCCTTCGACGCGCGGCCCTTTGCAATCACCGGAAACGAGTTCCCAAAAGTTTCTCACTACGACGAGCGTGCTGGGGCGAATATTGGAGGGCCGTTCAAAATCCCTCACGTTTACGATGGAAGCGATAAAACCTATTTCTTCGTCAACTATCAGCACGAAAACAAGACAAACCCCGTCAATACGTTTTCCGTTGTGCCAACACCGGACGAGCGCAATGGCCTGTTCTGTCTCGCCAAATCGAGCGTCCCGGCCCTTTTCGAACCCTTCAGCAACCCTTCGACCCCATTCCCCACGGTTTCTGACTCGAACTGCACCAGCGGCAGCGCCCAGCAGGTTCCCGTCAACAGCGTTGCGCAGGGCTTGCTCGGGTTCATACTGAAACCCAACGTTGCGATTGCGGAGGCGAATCAGGTGCAGAACTTTCTGTTGCAGGCTGCAACTCCGCAGAGCAGCAACATCCTGAATATTCACGTGCTGCACACGATCAGCGCGAAGTTCAACGTATCGGCCGGATATAACTACAACGGTTCACACCTGGATACGCTGGGAAATTTCGCAAATGTCGGCGGGACGCAGGCAGGACGCAGCCAGAATCTCGATCTGGGGCTTACGCAGAACTGGACGCCCAACCTCGTCAACGACACGCACGTGAATTGGAGCCGCAGCCGGACGCTGGTGCTGAGCGACAACTCGTTCGTCAACAACATCGCGCAGCAAGTGGGAATCACGGGCGGTTCAAGCGATCCGATTGACTTTGGGTTTCCGAATATCGGGTTCACGAGCTTTTCGGGGTTTGGCGATCCAATACCTTCTCTAGCGCGCAATCAAACTTTGCGTTTCCTCGACAACGTTACCTTCACGCATCTGAAGCACACGATGAAGTTCGGCGGCGAAGTCCGGCGCATCCAGCTGAATAGCGACAGCAACCCGAATCCGCGAGGTCAGTTCACGTTCACCGGTCTGGTAACCAGCCAATTCGAGAACGGGAACCCCGTCCCCGGCACCGGCAATGATCTTGCCGATTTTCTGCTGGGGTCGCCCGACGCTGTATCCGAGCGCTTTGAAGCGAATCCGAATACGTACTTCCGCGGATGGTACTTCATCGCCTATGCGCAGGACGACTGGCGCGTGACCACGAAATTCACTTTTCAGTACGGCCTTCGGTACGAAGCGGTGACGCCGCCGGTCGAGCTCTTCAACCACATCGCAAATGTCGATGTGAACTCGCAAATCGCCTCGATTGCCGCTTCGGGCGTTTCCTGCCCAACTTGCGCCGCGCTGGTGTTGCCGGCTGGTACAGGGCCGTTCAGCGGTGTCTTCCCACGCGCGCTCGTTCACGGGGACTACGGCAACTGGGCCCCGCGGATCGGGTTCGCATGGCAGCCGCCCATCAAGCCGAAGACGGTTGTGCGCGGAGGCTATTCGATTTTCTACAACGAGTCTATCTACAACACGCTGGCGACGAGCTATCTCGCCTATCAGCCCCCTTTCGCCACTTCGGGAACCGCGTTGACGACGGCTTTAAATCCGCTCACGCTGGCGACCGCTTTGCAGCAGACCAATGTCTCCACCGCGATATCGAGTACAACCGCGGTAAATCCCTTCTACCACGACGGCTATGCGCAGATGTGGATGCTCGGCATGGAAACGACTCTGAGCAAGAATTGGCTCTTCGACCTCACGTACACGGGCACGAAGGGAACGGACCTCGATCTTCTTCGTGCGCCGAACCGCGCAAAGCCCGGCACCAGTCAGCTTGAAACGCAGAATCAACTTACGATTCCCGATGCGGTCAGCTTTATCTACGATCAGTCCGGCGCGAATTCCATCTATAACGCCTTGCAGGTGCGCTTGATCCACCGCTTCACGCGCGGTCTGCTTTTCCAAGCAATCTACACGTATGGCAAGTCGCTCGACAATGCCAGCACGATTGGCGGCTCCTCGCCTGTCGTCGTGCAAAACGATCAAGACTTCGCCGCGGAGCGCGGCCTTTCCTCGTTCGATATCCGGCATCAGGTTCGCCTTTTCTCGGTGTACGAGCTGCCATTCGGTGAGCGCCACCGGTTCGTGACACACGGTTGGCCGGAGCACGTGCTCGGGAATTTGAGGTTGCTCAACATCATTACCTGGCAGACGGGAACCCCTTTCACGGCTTTGCTTAGCGGGGCGGCTTCGAATAATTCGGGCACCGGGTCGAATTTCTCCGAGCGTGCGGAGCAGGTCGGCAACCCCAATTCCGGAATTTGCGGTGGTTCCGCTTCCACTTTCTTCAACACATCTGCTTTTGCCGTGCCCGCCGTGGGAGCTTTCGGAAATGAACACCGCGGCTCGATCGAAGGGCCGTGCTCGTTCACTTGGAACATCTCTCTCGCCAAGGCGTTCCTGTTCGGCGACAGCCGCGAACGTCAGCACCGGCTCGAAGCGCGTTGGGAGGTGCAGAATCTCACCAACACGCCGGTCTTCACCGGGATTTCGACCTCGCTCGGGTCCACACTCTTCGGGCATGTGACAAGCGCGGGAAACATGCGCACAATGGATGTGATGATGCGGTTCAATTTCTGATGAGATATAACGCACATAGAATTCTCGCCGCGATCCTGACAGGATTCCTCTCGACGGCTGCCTTGCCGATCCGCGCGCAAGAACAACAACAACCTGCCGCGAACCCGCCGGTGAACCTTTCCGTGCCGCCTCCTCCCCCCCCGGCGCGAACAAATCAGACTCCGGTCCTTCGCGCGTCATCCGACCTGGTGCGCATCGACGTGGAAGTCACGGACAAGTCGGGCAAGCCCGTGACGGGCTTGGAGGAGGACCAATTCACGGTCACCGATGACGGCAAGCCACAGAAGATCTCAATTTTCACATATCAGGACATCGAGAAAATGGAAACAGCCGCAGCAGACGGTAGTGCGCCGATCGTTGTGGCGATCGATAGTCCTACGTCCACGCCGCCCGAAGCAGTAGCTACCCAGATTCGCGATCACCGCATGATCGTGCTTTTTTTCGACCTCACTTCGATGCAAACCGACGACATTCTGCGCGCGCACGATGCGGCGCTGAAATATGTGCGCAAGCAAATGACGCCAGCCGAGTTGGTGTCGATCGTCACCTTCGCCGCGCGGCTCACGGTCTGGGCTGATTTCACGAACAATCACGCCACGCTTGAGAAAGCGATTGCGCGTTTGACGCCGGATGTGGCGACGCAACTCGCCGACCCTCTCTACGCCGCGGCGCAGAACGGCGAATACGACGTGCAGCAATATACGGGCGCGGCTTACACGGCCGACGAAACGGAGTTCAACGCTTTCAACACCGACCAGAAACTCCTCGCTGTCCAGGGGCTCGTGAACGTGCTCGCGGCAATTCCCGGCCGCAAGGCGGTGGTTGAATTCACGGGAGGGATCACTCAGACGGGCGAGGAAAATCGCACCGAACTGCGCGCCGCAACCGATGCCGCCAACCGCGCCGACGTCTCCATCTACTCGATTGACGCGCGCGGATTGTTCGCGGAAATTCCCGGCGGCGACGTCACCACGAATGCCGCCACCGGAACTTCCATGTTTACCGGCGCGTCCGTATATCACCAGATGGACACGCGCCAGGATTCGCGCGACACGCTCGCGACGCTTTCCTCCGATACCGGGGGCCGCGCGTTTTTCGATCTTGGCGATTTGAGCGACGCGTTCCCGAAAATCCAGCAGGAAAACGGCGGCTACTACCTGCTGGGCTACTATCTCGGGGCGAATGTGAAGCACGACGGCCGCTGGCGTCCGATTCGCGTGAAGGTGAACGCGCCGGGGGCGCACGTTCGATATCGCACGGGTTATTATGCTCCCCGCGATTTCCAGCACTTCCAGTCCGAGGGCCGCCAGCAGCAACTCGCCGATGCGATGCGTTCGGAGAACCCCGTCGTCGAGCTGCCCATTGCCGTCGAAACTTCCATGTTCCGGCTGAACGAGCAGCAGGTTTACGTTCCGATTGACGCGAAGATTTCCTCGAGCGCGCTCGACTGGGCCGAGAAACACGACCGGCGCGAAGCCGGGTTTGATTTCGCCGCAGAAGTCCGCGCGGTCCCGTCGGGGCAGTCGGTTGCCCAACTGCAAGACACGATTCACGTGCATCTGGACGCGCAGCGTTTCCGGAAAATTCATCAGAGCAATCTGCTGTATCAGGGTGGCGTAGTGCTCGCGCCCGGCACGTATCGTTTGAAATTGATCGCGCGCGAAAACGAAAGCGGGCGCATCGGCACGTTCGAGCAGGCCATCGAGATTCCAGCGCTACCGCCCAACCGTATCACGCTCAGCACGGTATTGCTTTCGAGCCAGATTGTGCCGGTGGAGAAATCTTCCGAAGTGCAAACGAAGGGGCAGGGAACTCGCGCGAAGCTGGCGAGCACGCCGCTGGAAATGGATGGGCAGCGAATCGTGCCCAGCGTCACTCGCTTTTTCACCCAGCAGCAGACACTGTACGTTTTCTTTCAGGCTTACTATCCGCAGCAGAAGGCCGAGAAATCCGATGCCGTCGACCCGAACGCTCTGCGAGCCGGTCTCGTGTTTTTCCGCAACGGATTGCAGATCAATTCGACGCCACTGCTCCTGCCCACGGCGCTTGACGCAAAGAACCATATCGCATCGTTCCGGATCAGCTTGCCGCTCGATAAACTTCCCACCGGGCGCTACTCCGTGCAGGCTGTGGTCATTGCCGCAGGGACCCAGCATTCAGCGTTCGGACGGGCGTATCTTGCGTTGCAGCGTGAGCCGGCCGCACCGGCTCCTGCGCCAGGCGCCGTACCTGCTGTGCCCGATCCCGCCGCGCAGCCGAAACCTCCGTCACGCTGACTCTGGTTCTTGCCGGATGCCGTTCTTTCTCGCCATAAAAACATCACGGCCCCGATTGCTCGGGGCCGCGATGTGGTTCAAGTATCTTCGAAGACCGCCAAGAACTATTTGGGCGGCTTGTGGCTCCCGCTTGGCGGCGGGGGCGACGGCGGGGAGCTATGCTGCTCCCGCGGCGCCTGCGCCTCGGCTGGCCGGCTGTTCAGCGGAGGATGGACATCATAGTTCTCCTCCCTCGCTCTTGCTGGAGGTGCCATGTGAACGGCTGGCCGCTGCTGCGGTTGTTCGGCCCCCCGATTCGGTGGAGCAAAGGCGGGACGCTGATTAGTCTGCGCCGCCCCGGCGGCCTCAGAACGAGCCGAAGGCTGAGCGTTCTCGCGCGGTTGGACGCGCTCCTCAGGGCGCGGCTGCTCACTGGGCCGTGCCGCCGGTCGGTTGAACTGCCGGCTGTCGTTCGTAAACTCCGGTGTCCGGCGGCTCACGGGAACGGCCGGATTCAGCCTGGCGACAACAGGCCGCTGTGAAAAAGCAACAGGAGGCCTCGCCGAGACCGTTCTCGCGGTGGAAGCAACATAGCTCGCGCGAGTAGGCCTAAGTGGCGCTGACTCCACAACGCGTGCCGACTGCAACTGCTCTGCGTTGACGGTGACGGCTTCACGCCCCACCGGCCGCGCGTTCACGAACGTTTCTCGCGAGACAGCCGTGACCGCTCCGGGAACATTCTCGTGCATATACATAAGGTTCGTGGCGTGATTCACCGTGTAGTTGTTGTATGTGTTCGTGACGTATGCGCGGTCAATCACCCGCGTGTTCGTGACGTTGACAGTCTCGACGTAGCGCGCGCTGGCGCGATAGCCGGGAATGAACACATCGCGCGGTCCCAGCGGGAACCATGCCACGCCCGCGAATCCACCGAATGCAATGGACGCTCCGAACCCTCCTCCTACGAAGCCCACAAGAGCCGGGGCATACACGGGGCGGACGACCCTCGGTCCGGGCACCCAGCCCCAGAAGCCGCCGACAAAAGCCCAGCGGCCCCAGTGGAATGGCGCGAAACCCCACGGCTCATCTTCCACCCAAGTCCAGCCCCACGGTCCCACCCAAACCCAATGGCCGAAATGATAAGGCGCCCAGCCAAGTGCCACGCCGTTCGGGACCCAGATCTCGCCGTAGGTGGAGTCTGCTTGCCACTCGCCGTAGTCATCGAGATCGGAGTAACCGTCTATGTCGCGCGAAACATACTTGGCCGAAGGAGAATTATTTTCCCGCTGGTCGCGCGACTGGCACCAATCCTCGAAATCGTCGAAGCCAGAGGCGGTCTGCGCGTCGTAGGTAAGTTGGTCCGTTCCCGTGAACGTATAACTCTGGCCCGCTTGCAGATCGTAGGTTTCGCCACCGCCGGTTACCTGGCCCTCACCCTCGCGCACGATAATGACGGTCGAACTCCCGTTAGGATCCGTCTCGATTCGGTACTCACCCTTCTGCGTAAGTGTTAGCGCAATATTCGGCGTGTCGAATTCCCACGCGTCTCCCGCGTTCAGATGGCGCAGGTGAACTTCGATGGTGCCTTGCGCGAGCTGTATCTGTGCCGTGCGGTCGTCTAAATTCAGAATCGAAATTCCGGTTTCGCTCGCGAGACGGATCGCTGTGCTGCCGATATGGACTTCGCCGCGGGAATCCTTGTCGGCCCAGAGATTATCGCCCGTAGTGAGAGGACGGTTGACATCGGCGGCAACCCAATCCTTATCGCCCGCAACCTGATAGGAAACCGCGCCCTGGATGTAGTTGAGGCGCGCAACCCGCGTGGGCGGATCCTGTTCCTCTTGAGCTTGAGCCGCGGTGGTTCGAGGAAGCGTCAGAACCATCGCTGCAGTTAGCAGCGAGAACAAAAACAGGAAAACTTTCTTTGTCATGGCGCGATCTCCTCGCCGTTCGGGTTCTCCTCTGCAAAATGGCCCGAATCAATGCAGGAAAGAATGCAAGTCTGGGCCGAGTGGCCGCCGCTTCTAGTGCCTTTCGGCCACCACTCATAAAACACTCTGGCAGATGAATAGTTTCTTGGCAGTTCCGTGCGCCATATCCACGCACGTCGGCCGCATCCAACGTAGCAATAACCGGCGCCGAAATTCAAGCAAGTGGATATGTCAGCGGTATGAAACGCGGATTTTTTCGGCGAGGTGGCAGAACCACGGGCCGCCCCGGCGGCCCGTGGTTCCAAGAGCAAGCAGGTTAGTAGCGGGGTGGCTTCTCCTTCTCATCCTTTGATGTTTTCTTAGCAGGTGGCTGTTCCTTCTTCTCAGGCGGAGGAGTCGCGCGTGGCTTTTGCTCCGGCTGCGGGCGCTGCTCGGTACGAGGTGGCGGAGCCGTCCTTTCGGGCTGAGCCTGCGGTTGCGGCTGCGGGCGCTGCTCGGTACGAGGTGGCGGAGCCGTCCTTTCGGGCTGAGCCTGCGGTTGCGGCTGCGGGCGCTGCTCGGTACGAGGTGGCGGAGCCGTCCTTTCGGGCTGAGCCTGCGGTTGCGGCTGCGGGCGCTGCTCGGTACGCGGTGGCGGAGCCGTCCTCTCGGACTGGGCCTGCGGTTGCGGTCGAGCGGGCTGCACGGTCTTCGGTTGTTCAGCGGGCTTCTCGCTCGGATTCTCCCGGTTCGGAGGCGTGAAGGTGCGATTCGGCTGGCGCTGCTCTTGCGGCTGCACCTGCTCGCGCGGTTGATTCTGATTCGGCGGAGTTGCGGGCCGCGCGGCCGGATTTGCGTTCGGATTCTCGCGGCTAGGCGGAGTGGATGGCTTGGCCGGGTTTGCGTTCGGGTTTTCACGGTTCGGAGGGGTGGATGTCCTCTCTGCCGGCTGATTCGTGGGCTGATTGCCAGGGCGTGCGGCCGGTTGGACGGCATTTCCTGGGCGCGCAGCATTTCCCGCAGCATTACCGTTTGTCGCTGCATTCACCCTGGCTGGCGCCAAGTTCGGGTTCGAGGCAGGGCGAGGCTTCCCGATCGGAGCGGCTGCCGGTGACGGAGCCATCTTCGTAACCACCCGGCGATTCGCGAGCGCGGCAGGAGGTGTAACCCTTGCCGCAGCAGAAGGCCCGACTACGCTCGTGCGTGTGGGCGTCAGCGCCACATTTTGCACCACCTGCGGATGCTGAATTTCCTCCGCCGATACTCTGACGGTTGCAGCGGCTACAGGCCGTGCATTGACGAACGTCTCGCGAGAAACGGCCGTGACCGCCCTTGTATTCGCTTGATAGGTGTAATTAACGTTCGTGACGCGGTTCACCGTGACATTGTTGTACACGTTCACGACTGTCGTGCGTTCGATCACGCGCGAGTTCGATACGTTGATCACTTCCGCGTAATGCGCGCTAACGCGGTAGGCAGGGATGAAAACGTCTCGTGGACCGAGCGGGAACCATGCCACGTCCACTCCGCCGCCGAAACCGACGGCAACGCCGAAGCCGCCTCCTCCCACGAAGCCGACAAGCGCCGGGGCGTACACCGCACGCACGCCGACGACCCCTAAAGGACCGGGTACCCAACCCCAATTACCGCCGACAAATGCCCACCGGCCGTAATGGAACGGAGCGAAGCCCCACGGCTCGTCGTCAACCCACGTCCAACCCCAAGGAGCGATGAAAGCCCAATGGCCGTTGTGATACGGGGCCCAGTCCACGGCGACGCCGTTCGGCACCCACACTTGGCCGTATTCCGGAGTGGGCTGCCAATGGCCGTAGGTGTCGAGATCGTCGTAGCCTGTTACGTCTCTCGAGACGTAGCGGGCCGACTCGGAATGTTCTTCGCGATCATCGCGCCCGCGAACCCAAGTATCAAAACCGTCCAAGCCGGGCGCTCGCTGCACGTCGTAACCCAGTTGATCCATGCCGGTGAATGTGGCGCGCTGGCCCGGAGTCACCGAGTAGGTTCGCCCGCCGCCGGTAACTTCCCCCTGACCGGTGAACACGGTTATGACAGTGGAGCCGCCATTCGGGTCCACATCAAAGCGGTATTCGCCGGTGCGCAGGATCGAGAACGCGAGATTCGGCGTATCCACTTCATACGCCTCGTTCTCGTCGAGCTGTCGCACACGGACATTCAAAGTTCCCTGCGCGAGCTGAATTTGAACTTGCTGGTCGTTCAGGTTCAGGAATGAGATTCCCGTTTGGCTCGACATACGAAGAGCGGTGCTGCCGATATGGAGTTCGCCGCGCGAATCCTGATCCGCCCACAGATTGTCGCCCGTGGTAAGAGGACGATTGGGATTGGCCTGCACCCAGTCCTGCTCGCCCGCGGGTTGAAGCGAGACCGAACCGTCAATGTGACTCAAGCGCGCTACGCGTGAAGGAGGATCGGATTCATCGTCCTGCGCGGCCACTGTCCAGGGCAGCAAAAGAAAGAGCCCTGCTAAAATAGCCAAATATAAAGAAGCTTTATTTTTCATTTCACTACTCTCCGTTTGTGATTTTTCTCTACGCGCGGAGCTGGGACGCCGCGGTTCGAACTGCTGATGGCCGATTCAAGAAAACTCGTGAAGCGCATGTGAAGCCGTTACTGACCGCGATTGCTGATTCCGACCCTCCCAAGACAATAGCACAAATCGAGAAAACCGGAAGGCTCCCTTGCGGGAGCCCCCCGATTGCGTGTGAGATGCGACTTCGAGGGAGAACCAAGTTATCGATGTCCGTGTCCGCTATGCGAGCCACCACCGCCGCGGGAGCCGCCACCACCGCCATGAGAGCCGCCGCCGCCGCGCGAACCACCGCTGCTAACGTGCGGACTGCCGCCGCCGTGAGAGCTTGGCGCTGAACCACCGCGATTGCTGGGAGCTGCCCCCCCCCCCCCCGCCACGATTGCCGCCCGGGTTCCCGTACGGTCCGCCTCGCGCTCCACCGTAGTTGGGGGAGACTGCTGCGAGGCCGCACGATGGGCTGATGCATGCTCAAAGGCGCCCGGCCCGAGTTGCTCGGATAGCCGCCGCGCGAACCAGGCGACGAGAACGGGCGATTGGAAGCTGATGGCTGCGACGGCGGAGTGGAGCCACGGAACCCGCCGCGACTGGCTTCCGCAGCCGGCGAGCCCGCACGCGAATTCGAATTCCCACTTTGGCCCGCTCTGCCGCCGTTGGACGGCGGCGTAAAACTATGCCATCCGGGCCGGTTGGAGGTTGCCGGTGCGCTTCCACGGTTTGCGGAAGCCGGAGGCGTGGTGCTGCGTCCTGAGTTACCGGGGCGGTTGAAGCCGCCGGAGGATTGCGTCCTGCCAGATTCGCCGGTGCGCGGTGATCCCGCGCCTCGCGCGTTTGCCGGTTGGTTCATGTGCGACGCGGAGGCGAAGTGCTGCCCATTTGCCGAACCGCTGCGAATCGTCGAGGGGCTGGCAGAGTGATTCGCGGCACTGTAGCTCGCCTTAGTTGGCGTAACCGGCATCTTGCCGCCCATTGCGCTGGCCCGGCGAAATTCCGACGCGCTGACCGACCTTGCTCCGCGACCGTTGAACGCCTCGCGGCCGAAGCGGTCGCTCGCCATCGTATGCAATCCGCCGCGCACGCGTGCATTCGTTTGCGCGTCACGAATGTTCGAGAACTGGCGGCCACGAAAACCGGACGCGAGTGGCCGGAATCCGCCGCGGTTGAAGTTGTTGACGCCGAAGGAACGGAATCCGCGGCCAAAACCGCCCCACCACGGATGGCACCAATCGCCAGGTCCGAGCGGGAGCCAACCAAACGTGCCGAAGCCACCGAACCCGAAGCCACCTCCATAGCCGCCGCCGAAACCGAAGAACGAAACATAAGCCGGCGCCCAGATGGGGTAGTAACCCGGATACATCGCTACCGGTCCCGGCCACCAGACCCAGTCGCCATCGTAAACGAACCAGCGGCCATAGTGATAAGGCGCCCAACCCCAAGGCTCATAGGAAACCCATGTCCAGCCGTAGTACGGCTCGTAGACCCAGCGCCCGGAACTATACGGAGTCCAATCCGGCCCGGCGGTAGGACGCCACACTGGACCGTAGTCCGGAACCTCGGACCACGTGCCGTGGTTGTCGAGGTCTTCCGAACCGGTGTAGTAATGATTCGTGTGGTTCCATGACTGTGCGTGAGTGATGCTTCCGTCGCGCTCGCCGACCCAGTGATCCCAATCATCCGTCGCGTAGGCTTGGGCCGTTTGATACTGAGGATTATCGGTGCCCTGAATTGTGATCATCTGGCCGCTGTCCACGTGAGTGCTGCCTTGCGGCGTGACGATATCCGCCGATCCGCGGCGGACGGTCACCTGCGTTTCCGCATCCGAAGTGACAACAATCCGATATTCGCCTTCGCCCAGCAGCGGACGAACGCCGACGTTCGGCGAGTCAATTTCGGCCGTGGCTTCCGTGCCCTTTAAGACAGAGTACGTGACCAGGCCCTGTCCCACCTGAATTTGAATTTGCGAGCGATCGAGATTCGCGATCTTGGCGGTCGCGTTGCCCGACATGCGCAGGATGTTCGCGTAGTCGAGCTGAAGCTCAGCGCGCGCGTTCTGGCCGGTGGAAACGCGGTCGCCCGCGGAGAGGGGCGTATTCTGCGTTACGGCGACCCAATCGCCGGTGTCGCCTCGTTGCACCGAGACATCGCCACGAATGAAGCTGACGCGCGCGACGCCGGGTTGATTGGGGTCGGGCTGAGCTTCCTCGGTCTGTGCAGTGCTGTCCTGAGGCGGAGGCGGAGCATCTTGCGCCAGCGCTGGAATTGCAGCCAAAGTAGATGCCATCCAAATGATTGCTGCGAAGCCTGCTAGAAATTTCTTCATCATCTATCTCCCGGCAACTTGCACCAAGCCCCCTTTGAACCCAGTTGGGGTAATGCAGGGCCGGGGCCAAAGAGGAACCCTCGCGCAGAAATCTCGTAAGTAGCACAAACACAGATGGATGCAAGATCTCTGGCGTGGTTATAGGACTTCGAATGGCTTTCGCAAAAGCGGTGGATCTCACGCGCTGGTGGTGGATTTCAGCCACCGCAGCAACCTGGGCTGGCGCGGGTTCCGGCGGGGTGCCGATTGCCGCGTGATCGCCTGCGAGCACCTGTGCGGCTTCAAGCGTCCTCGGGCGGGTCGGAGACGCCCATTTTCGAGAGGCGGTAGCGGAGGGCGTTGCGCGAGAGGCCGAGGGCGCGGGCGGCCTGGCTCTTATTGCCGTTGGCCTGCCGCAGGGCTCCGCGGATGATTTCATCCTCCCATTGATCGAGCGTGGTGCCGGGGGGCAGCACGGGTGTGGCACTTCCGGCCGCGGCGCGAGACGACGGCAGGTCCAGATGAATGTCGGCGGCCTCAAGTATTTTGCCCGATGAGAGTGTGACGCCGCGCTGGATGATGTTTTCAAGTTCGCGCACGTTTCCCGGCCAGTGAAAATCCATCATAGCCTTCATCGCCTGCGGCGAAAAACCCTCGAGAGGTTTCTGCAATTCTGTCGAATACTTTTGCAGGAAGAAATTCGCGAGCGCGGGGATGTCTTCCTTGTGGTCGCGTAGCGGGGGAATGTCGATGGCGACGACATTCAGGCGATAGTAGAGGTCTTCGCGGAACGTGCCTTCTTCGAGCGAATAGGCAGGGACGGTCCACGTCGTGCTTTCACCACTGGAGTTTCGATGACGCCGGATTTTGATGAACATTCTTGACCGCTTGTTCAGGACGCGCCTACGCTCGGGAAGCAATTTATCGAGGGCTTCGAAAAAGGCAGGTGATCCGATGTCGCTCTTGATACGGGGCGGAACCGTCGTTAACGCCGACAGGTCTTTCCGTTCGGATGTCCTCGTTAATAGCGGCCTGATTCAAGCGGTTGCACCGGACATTGATGCGCCCGCAGGATCTGAGATCATCGACGCGGGCGGCGCTCTCGTCATGCCCGGTGGGATCGACCCTCACACCCACATGGAGCTGCCCTTCATGGGGACGGTGGCGTCGGAGGACTTCTATTCCGGCACGACGGCCGGTGCCGCCGGCGGCACGACCATGATCATCGACTTTGTCATTCCCTCGCCGCGGCAAAACCTTCTCGACGCCTATAAGACCTGGCGCGGTTGGGCCGAGAAGGCGGCGACCGATTATTCATTTCATGTGGCCGTCACCTGGTGGGACGAGAGCGTTTCCAAGGACATGGGCACCCTCGTTCGGGACTGTGGTGTCAACTCGTTCAAACACTTCATGGCCTACAAGAACGCCATCATGGTCGAGGACGAAGTTCTGGTGAAGTCCTTCCTCCGTGCGAAGGAACTCGGCGCACTGTGCACGGTGCATGCGGAGAATGGTGAGCTTGTGTTTCATCTGCAGCACGAAATGCTGCGAAAGGGCATCACCGGGCCGGAGGGGCATCCTCTGTCGCGGCCGCCGGAGGTGGAAGGCGACGCTGCCAATCGCGCCATCGGCATTGCCGGCGTTCTCGGCGCACCGCTTTATATCGTCCACAATTCCTGCCGGCAATCCGTGGAGGCGATCGCAAGGGCTCGCGGGGAAGGGCAGCGCGTCTTCGGCGAGGTCCTCGCCGGGCATCTGCTCGTCAACGACAGCGCCTATTGGGACGCCGATTTCGAGCGCGCAGCGGCGCATGTGATGAGCCCACCCTTCCGTGCGCCCGAGCATCAGGCCGCCCTTTGGCGCGCCCTTCAAGCCGGGCACGTGCAGACGACCGCCACCGATCATTGCTGTTTCTGCGCGCCTCAAAAGGCCGCGGGTCGCGACGATTTCACCAAAATTCCCAATGGAACCGGCGGGATTGAAGACCGGATGCACGTACTGTGGCATCATGGCGTAGGCATGGGCCGGCTTACCCCGAATGAGTTCGTCGCCGTCACCTCCACGAATGCCGCGAAGATTTTCAACATCTATCCGCGCAAGGGCTTGGTTGCGCCAGGATCCGATGCCGATCTTACGATCTGGGACCCTGGCCGGACGCGGACCATTTCCGCGAAGACCCACCACCAGAAGGTCGATTTCAACATCTTCGAAGGCATGCAGGTCACGGGCGTGAATGCGGCGACGATCTCGCAAGGCAAGATTGTCTATCGCGACCGGGACATCCGCACGGTAAAAGGCGCCGGGCGTTACGTCGACCGGCCGCCATTCGCGCCGTATTACGACGCGCTGACGCGTCGCGAAGAGGCCGCGCGGCCGCGTCCTGTCATTCGAGGTCGCGTATAGCGTGCCTCCATGCGTTCGGAAGTCGGGGGCTGGCTCGCGCTTGTCGCGCGCCCGGCGACTTTCGGCGCCTGCAATTCGGGACGTCAAGAGGTCTTGCGCGTTCCCGGATGCTGTGGCACCGTCCCACGCATCGCGCGCTGCAGTAGCTCAGTGGTAGAGCACTCCCTTGGTAAGGGAGAGGTCGAGAGTTCAATCCTCTCTTGCAGCACCATTTTAACGCCTGCGGCGCAGGGGGGCGGAAGCAAGATCGTGGAGGAAGGCGATCAGGGGCAAGCCTCCTGCAGCTTCTTCACTGCAGCAGCGATGCCGTCTAGTGAATATTGGTCGATGGTGGCTGTGCCCTTCGCGGAGGTGGCTTTCACGATCATCGCGCCGCCATTCGCCATCGCGGCGAGAAGCTTTCTTTCCTCCGCCGGGTCTTTGGCGTAGGCCTTGTCGTCGTCGGCGGCGAGCGTGAAATTCTGACTTCCGATGGCGACGGTGGCTGGCGCATTGGACTTCATGGAATAGCCAAGCTTGATGCTGACCTCGTTGCGGACCTTATCCTTCTGCCACGTGGTTACATAGAAAATCACCGGCGTGCGCTTCGCTGACTTGGGCTGCATGTCGGACGGCGCAGCGGCCGCAAAACATATGCGGCCTTCTGCGCCCTCATAGACGAAAACCGACCAGTCGTTGACTTTTTCGATGAGGTTCGCCTTGGTCGCGGGGGCGGGCGCCGGCTTTTTGGCGGCTGCGGCCGGTTTTGGCTTTGGCTTTGCGGCCGGCGGCTTCGCGGGTTGTGCTGGATCTTGCTGAGGTGCCGTTTGCTGGGCCTGGGCGAAGGAAGCCCCGATCGCCATCGCAAATGCCGAAAGAAGCAGAGAGAAACGCATGGATAAATCCTGTATCTGCGAGCGCGCTACCCTTTGTGAATCCGGTTGCCAGCGTCAAGGCAAATCCACCGTCAACCTCGATCGGTTGAGGGAACCTTTCCGGTCCCCGCCTTTTCCCCGAGCTGCACCCTGGTGCGATCGGGAAAAGACCCGAGACTTCTGACGCGGTCATACATCACAATGGCCCCCGCCATCGCGACATTGATGCAAAAAGCGGTCGGGATTTTGACCACATAATCGCAGCGGCCAAGTAGCTCGCCGGAAAGGACGCCGAGCTCCGGGCCGAGAACATAGGCCGCATGGAGGGGGTGACGGAAGCTCGGAAGCTCGAGCGCGCCTTCGATCAGCTCGACACCGACGAGCTTGCACTTAAGCGGCAGCATCATGTCGCTCGGGGACGACCAATGATAGACGGGAAGATGCAGCGTCGCTCTCGACGTATCGGATTTTGCTTCGAATGCGCGAGGGTGCGCGCCTATGGTGAAGAAGAACTTCGCGCCGAAAGCATGGGCTGAACGTAACAGATTGCCCAAATTCATGGGCTTCGATATGCGTTCGGCTCCGATGGCAAAGTAACCGCGCATCACGGCGCCTTTTCGGGTAAAATCATCCTGTTTGCATCGAGGTAGGCGATGAAAGCTCTGTTATGCAAGTCCCTCGGCGGACCGGACGCGTTGGAGGTGGCCGATTTGCCTGAGCCTCAGCCGGGCGCGGGCGAGGTTGCCATCAGGGTCGGCGCCGTTGCGCTCAACTTTTTCGACACGCTCATCGTGCGCGGCAAGTATCAGACGCGCCCTGAACCGCCTTTTTCGCCAGGCGGAGAGATAGCCGGCACCATTATCCGGGTCGGAAAGGGCGTAGAAGGTTTTGCCGTCGGCCAGCGTGTGGTCGCTTATCTCGGCTATAATGGTTGCCGCGAGGAAGTCGTAGCCAAAGCGGAGAGCGTGGTTCCGCTCCCGGACGGGATCTCCGATGAGGCCGCCGCCGCAATCCCTATCGCTTATGGCACCGCCTTGCATGGCCTCGAAGACCGGGGCCACCTCCGGCCGGGCGAATCCGTGCTCATTCTGGGCGCGACCGGCGGCGCGGGGCTGGCGGCCGTGGAGGTTGCTGTGTGCCTTGGGGCCGAAGTTATCGCGGCTGGCACCTCCGACGAGAAGCTGAAACTTTGTGCTGAGCGGGGCGCCAAGCATCTCCTCAATCTCACCGCCGGGGATTTGAAGGATGCCGCGCGTGCCGCAACGGGCGGAAAAGGCCCGGATGTCATTTATGACTGCATCGGCGGCCCTTACGCAGAGCCCGCTCTTCGCGCTATCGCCTGGGGCGGGCGGGATCGTCAAGCGTGAGCGGATAGACGGGCTGCACCTCAAAGCCGCCGATGCCGCCTTCTTTCATGCTGCGCATTTCGCGCTCCAGCTCAGGCTTCTCCACGGCCGAACCGAACCACCACCAGCGCATCATAATGCGCGCATCGTCGGGCGGATGCTGAAAGGCATGCTTAAGCGCCGCCAAATCGGCAGGCGGGGCGGCGGCGCCCAGTATCCAAATTCCAAGAGATGCCGCCAAAATCGGCAGACAGAGTCTCACGTGCATGTAGCACAGGCCTCCTGGCCTGTCTAGCGTTGCCTACCATCCTATCCGCTGCAATCAATCGGCGCCATCCCCATTCTAAAGCGGTCACTCGTTTCGGATCGGGAAACGACTCCACCGCGGCCGGTCCCCTGAATATAGCTTGCTATCATCGGTTTCCACCCGCCAACTCTAGCCGTATGCATTACTTCCATCCGCCATAGGTCCTGCCGGAAGTTCCATGATACAAAACCCTGCCTTCCGATCCATAATAGTTTGACGGGTTGCGCATCGCCGCCCATCATCATTGGTTGGCGGCAAATCCCCGTGACTAATAGCAAACAGACCGATCTCATCGCCGAAACGCTCGACCGGTTCCATGTCGAGCTGCCTTCGTGGGGTTTCGCCAATACGGGCACGCGCTTCGGTAAATTTCTTCAGCCCGCGGCGGCTACCACCATCGATGAAAAATTCAGCGATGCGGCGCAAGTGCATCGATGGACGGGCGTCTGTCCAACCATCGCGCTGCACGTGCTGTGGGATCTGCCTCATGGAGTAGCGGACGCGGACGAGATTCGCGAATTGGCGGCGACGCACGGAGTGCGGCCGGGGTCCATCAACCCCAACGTGTTTCAAGATCAGATTTATAAGTATGGTTCGCTGGGGAACCCCGGCGCCGAGGTGCGGCGCGCGGCGCTCGATCACATTCTCGACAGCGTCGAGATCGGGCAGGCATTGGGCAGCCGGGATCTTTCGTTGTGGTTCGCCGACGGCTCGAATTATCCCTTTAGCCACGCTGTTCTACCTCGCGGGACTTGTTGGCATATTCGCACGCGCATGAGAGAGGCGAAAAGGAGAAGATTTTCTGAGACGGCTCTCTCGTTGTGCTTGAGCCTACTTCTTGCCGACGTGACGAGACCACGAGCGTCGAGTAAGCAACGACTCAGTGTGTTGCGGAGAGCAAAAACCAGTTTCCAGATTGCCGACCATCCACGAACTTGGTTCGTCCTACCTCAGAAGAGAACAGGCATACCAGAGCCCCGCAAGGCAGTCACTGCATTTGTATTCGCGTCATCCTCATTGGACTGCGAATCGGACTGGCGCCACCGTCGCGTTGGCTTCAGGGTTGTAGTAGTCATATAGGATTGACGGCGATGTATTGGCGTTCATTCGATAACGCGTCTTGAAACTGAAGGTCAATTTCGTTCCTCCCGCCGATGGCCAGACATAGAAAACAACTCGATCAGGACGGACCTCATATTGTTGGCCCGAATCTTGCAACGATTGCCGGTCAACTTCGCTTCCGGGCGGCAGGCCGATTTCCGCAAGCATCATTCCGTAGCCCACGAAACCGATTCTCTCAACCTGCACCTCGCAACGCACCGGCTCATCCACCTTTGGCGCAGTTTGACCGTAATGCACGCTCAACCGTAATGCACGCGTTTCGCCCCTCTGCACATTCTCACCAAGAACCGCGGAAGAATAGTTCCATGGAACGTAATAAGAGGTGATGGCCTGCGCGTTCATGGGAGCACCGTTCTTTGGTCGAAGAACTTGCACCGCGTTCGTCCCCGTACGGAGAAACTCAGTCAGATCGACCGCGATCGCGCCGACCACGTCCTTGGCAGCCGGCAGATCCACAGATGTGGCTTCGTGGCCGTTCACTGTGAGTATGGCCTTTGAACCCTCTCCCGTGTCATTTCCCACCGGAATGGCCGTCATTAAAGCTTCGACAGCCGCTAGCGTGGCATGAGTTGAATACCAGACCCGATATGGATCCTTGTGGGAGAGCAAGTATTGAATCCCTCGACTCACTTGTTCATTGGCATCCTGATTTTGGTCTGACAAGGCGGCGAGCGCCTGAACCGCGAGCGCAGTTGTCTCAAGTCGGCCCGCATTTCCCCAGCCGTAGAAAGGTGAGGTATTCGTCTCCAAGTTCCAGTAAGTGGAACTACCCTCCGGATGCGCCAATTCCGCCAGACTGGCACGAGCCTGTGCCATCAGTTGCATATCGTTCATGGCATTAGCGGCAATCGCGTAATTCCCGATCATGTAGGCGTCGCGCCAAGCCTGAAGGTCCAGATAGTCCATTGCCGCTTTGAGCGATGTTTCAATCGCCTTGCGCTCAACCTGCTTTGGATCGGGTAAAGTCACAGCCAGCGAACGCGCCACCTCCGAAGTGATTTGTGCGTCTTCCACTTCACGCTCTTTCGACCAATCCCATTTCGTCCATGATCCGTTGTTTTGCTGCTTCGCGAGGAGCAAGTGCTGCGCCTTACGGGCTACCGTCGGATCGACCTCGACGTAATCCTTCGCCGCGTTGAGAAAACGCAGAACGTAGGCGGTTAGCGCCACATCGGCAGAACTGGTTTTCCAGTAGCCGAATCCACCGTCTTCACGCTGCGAAGTTACGAGTTGCTCGTACCCGCTCTGGACTGACTGCTTAGCTTGTGCCACCAGGTCTGCTTGCGCACTGCCATCAATGGTTCCTTGCTTCTTCAGCAATTGCAGGCCTAGCAAATTCACATACGCAGTAGACGTGATCTGCTCGGCGCAGCCTACAGGCCGCATTCCTATCCCGTGCATCGCCTCCAAGACGTGCGCAACCAGGCTCGGATAGAGCATTAATTCGATGTCGGACGAGCCGGGTATCGCTGTGGCAGGAACATCGACGTTCACGGTATTGTCGTTTCCCGCGAGAATCTTCGCTGCGGTGAATGTGATCTGCTGGCCGTCCGGGTGTACGGAGATTTCGTGTTCGACAGCATCACCGGTAGCACGATCGCGCGCCGAGATGCGCTGTTTGCCATTCCTGGTGCTGGCGTCGGCGCGGAACGCGAACACAACACTCGCGTTTGCGTTCGGTGGCACACTTATTTGCTGTTTCGGTTGAGATAGCAGGGACGACCACGGCTCCGGGCTGATCTCCGCCTGGAGCCTCAGAATCTTGTCCGTATAGTTCCGCAGAACGACGGGAAGACTGATGCGGTCACCCTCGGTCAACGTCTTCGGGGGATCGTGCTCAATGAAAAATGGCTGGAAGCTTCGCAATTGCCTATCCGCAACGCCGATTTGGCCGTCCTGGGTCGAAGCCACCATGGACATGTTCCACGCTGTGATACTGTCGGCCATTGGGAAACTGACATGGGCGTGACCATGTTGGTCCGTGACCACTTCCGGGCGCCAGAGCAGTGTTTCGGTGAAATTCTTACGGACGCGCGGAGTGAATAGCGGTATTTCGGATCCCGCCGAGTGTCTGGGCTTTTTTTCAACGACTTGTACGGTTTCCGCTGCGAGACTAGTTTCCAGCGTCCCCGGCGCGGCAGACACCGTTACGGTCTGGGTCGATGCTGCCACTCGTAGAGCGGCGTCTAGTTTCGTGACTTCACCGGGCCGGACCGGAACCTTTAGAATCAAACTTTCCATGAATGCATTCGCGGTGACGCTCACTTCATAGAACCCAGCCGGTAAGTTCGCGAGCGTGTAGCCACCTTGCGCGTTCGTAGTCGCTTTGTACTTCTTGTTGTCCTCTGCGGTTGCAACGACGGTTGCGTTTGGAATCACAGCGCCACTCGGATCAGTTACCGTCCCTGAAATCGTTCCTTTACCCGCACCAAGCGACGCGTTCGCGGAAGTCGGCACGGGTGCAGCATCCTTGCTGCTCTGTTCCGACAAGACGCGGCTGAAACTGCTTGCTTCAAAGGGATACGGTTGCTGCGGCGGACCCGCGCTCTGCACGCCGATGTAGGCAACCTGCTGGGTCACGGGTGTGACCCGCGTTCGTACTACTGGCTGATTCGGATATACGGCAAATGAATCGATGTCCGTTCGGTCGCCATACTGGGAGCGTTGATCGAATTTGAACTGATATGGATGACCCCAGGGATCGAGCAATTGTTCCTTTGTCAAGCCTGAGGCTGCCAAGACAGGCTTCAATTCCTCTTCATTCTTCGGAAAGATCCCGGTCTTCGCATAATGTTCTGCTAGCGCCCGCACAAGAGCAGCATCCTCGCGCTGAAAATAGTGTATGTACGAGGACGATTCCAGGATGTCGTGGCAGTTGTCTCCAGTGATCACACCATCCGGCCCGCCGCTCACCACGTTAATGACGTAGGATGGTCCGGCAATGTCGAACTTGAATTGATACGGATGACCCCACGGATCCTGCAGAGTATCGAGGTCGACGCCCTTGCGCTTTATTTCGTCGCGAAGAGTCGGATAGTCGCGAATGTAATTGCTGGTGCGCTCGAAATAATCAATCGTCGCCTGACGGATTTTGTTTGCAATGGGATTGAAGTACGACCAGCTGAATTTGGTGACTTCGATATCGTCCGCGGTATTCGGCACCTTGTCAGGACCGTTGCTGTAGATGGTAATTACACTGTCGCGCGGCTGCGTGGAGTAGGCTACGCGGTAGGGAACGTCCCAGGGGTCTCGGAACGACTCAAAATCGACGCCCCCGGATTTCAGAGTCGCCTGAAACTCGTGTTCCGGCGGATAAGCTGAATTTCTTTTGTCGTAGTTATCCAGCAACTCCTTTGCAGGCTGAAGTTGCTGCTGCATCCATTGGTGAATCTCATATCCCAAGGAGTATTCCGAGTACGAACCGCCATCCTCCTCGCCTTGTTCTTCGTCCCTGAGAGCGTACGGGCTGCTTAACAGGAGCGCTTCCGCCAGCATTTGCAGGTTGTTTGAGAAGGGCTGCTTCGGATCGAGCACGAGAAGATCCCGCAGGCCCATGCCGGCGATCGATCCATACCGCGAGTAGTCGAAATAGTAGGTGCCGGAGAATCCGTAGTCCCCAAAATCCTGATCGGTGCGCAGTCTTTCAGCAACCGCCTGATCAAATACCACCAAACCGAGAGCGCTCGCAATGCCGTCACCTTGCGGCGTTCGCACGTCGATGTCTGTAATAACGACCTCGCCCGGCCGGAACGTTGTCTGCGGCATGCGCACCAACAGCTTGAGCTCATCTGGTCTGGCGTAGATCACCCGCGTGCTGCCGTGCAGCGCTGCGTGGGGAGTCTCGAGGGAATACGCCTGAACAGTAAGGACTCCCAGAAACTGCGAATCATAGGGAATCAGCAGCTCTCCTCGCTGGTCGTGCAGGCGCAGTACCTGAGACGCCAGTACTCCCTTTGGGGTAACGATATCGACGACGAACTCCCCATCGTTGGCACTTGAGAGCAGGGAAAGTCGAATCGGTTCTCCCGGACGATAGAGGGTGCGATCGGCAGTTACTTCGGTGAATTCGTTCTGTGCGGCTTGAAGAGGAAGCTCATCGTCAAACGTGCCGCGCAA
>CAVPUS010000015.1:0-56721 GCA_963709005.1 uncultured Acidobacteriota bacterium | reverse complement strand
GCTCGGAATCGAATCAAGAACTGGATGCCTTCGGAATCCCCGGCGGCTCCATCTCGCCGGGGGGCGAGCGAAACCTTTGGCGAAATGAAGCAGACTTCGGATTCCGTGTCCGCAGAAACTTCAGTGAGCACGAATGCCGAATCGCCCACAATTCCCGCGCTGCCGCACGTGAGCATTCCGGATTCGCGTTCAGCCGCGAATGCCATGGCTCCTGTGCTGGACGCCAATCAACCCACCGCAAGACCTCCACTGCAAGAACGGCCAGCCGCTTCGGATAACCAGCCGCACGTGGAAAACTCAGTCCCGAATCCGGATCGGCGCCGTCACCTTCGTCGACGTGACAATTCTCTAGCCTACATTGACCTCGGCGGGAACAACGGCGGAATCATTCTCAACATCAGCGAAGGCGGATTGATGTTGGCTGCCGCCGCGCCATTGCAGGGCGATGGCTTGCCAAAGATGCGGTTTCAACTACCGGGCTCCGTCGATTGGATCGAGGTGATCGGCGAGATTGCATGGATCAGTGACTCGAAAAGAGAAGCCGGCGCCCGATTTCTCACGATGCGGGATGAAGGCCGCGAGCGAATTAGAACCTGGGTGTCTTCAGAAACTGCTTCATGCGAATCTCAGAGAGTTACGAATCGGTCTGGCGATATGGGCGGGCGGCTCTTGCAAATGCCGGCCGCGCGCGCGACAAAGAGCGCTGCTCCGGCGCCCGCGACGTTCGAGCACACCACTCCCGACTACTCGAAGACGTCGGCGGCGCCGAGCTCGGCTCGCAGGACGATCAGTGCCGCAGCGTTGGCGGCTGCGATGGCGCCGGCTCTTCCAAGCCGCAGGTTGCCAGAGCGCGCCGCCCTTAATCCCGAAGCGAACGTGGCAGCCCGGCCTGTCCAAGTTGTCGTGCAGCGGAGAGGCTGGGGAAACATTGTCAGCGTCGTACTGGTCGCCTCGGCAGTGTCGTTTGTCGCAGGATGGTTCGCCGCCGGACCAGTGATGCGAAGCCGAGTGCTCCACATTTTTGAGAGGAGCACGGCCATCTCGAGCGCAACCGCTCCGAGCACCCCCGTGCAGGAAGCGGTCCCGAAGGAAATTGTCGCGACGCCTCCTGCCGCACATGCGGCATCTGCTGCTCCAAGTTCCCAAACTCCGAAAGTGAATCCGCCGGCACGTGCGACCGAACCTGCGTCTCCAATCGTTGCCGCTAACGTCCCGAGTGAGCAGCCCGATAAGCCTCGTGTAGAAACGCCCCACCCCGATCGCGGGCCTTCAGGCACGGCGGCCGGCGCTTCGCAGCGGACGGTTGAGAATGCGCCTGCGACGGAAGCGAACAAAGCTCCGGCAGCGTCGAAAGAAATTGTCAGCACTCCTCCGAGTCCGATTGTGAGCCCGCCCACTGTGAGCCAACCGGATGTTGTGCGAGCGGCCGCTGCAGTACCGGCTGCGAACTCGCCCGCTCCCGCGCCAACAGTCCAGCCCGAGATCTTTAAAGGAACTGTCGCGGTAAGCTTCAGCCCTTACCCTTCGATTCGAGTGCCGGCCGAGCTCAAGTCGCAGATGTCGCGACAAGGCGCCAGCCTGCAGATCGGGCGATTGACCTCGCGCATCGATCCCGCCTACCCCGCAGATGCGGAACGGCGGCACATCGAAGGGACAGTCAAGGTCCACGCGATCATCGGACGGGATGGCGCGGTTCAGAGTGTTGCGTTGCTAAGTGGAACGTCGTTGCTCGCGCAGGCTGTCACGAACGCGGTGCTCCAGTGGCGATATCAACCGACATCAATCGGCGGTCAGGCGGTCGAGGCCGAAGAAGATGTTGTCGTCGTATTCAAACTGGTCAGCCAGGCATCCCGGCCAGATTAAGCCGCCATTACTGCCTCGGCGCGAAATCCAAGCGAAATTTTTCGTGGAATCCGGCGTCTTTCAAGGTGTGGCTGGGCTGATCGGCGGACTGCCCTTGTGGCCTGCTAAGGCAGCTACCGCGCCAGCGCCACCGGCTCCGGCGGCAGCAAGAATGATCCATCCCGTGTAACTCTTCTTCTGTGCGGTGGGTGGAGTCGGTTGAGGCGGTGTGGAAGGCGGCGGAACGGGCGCGTTTGCTGCGGACAATTCACCTTGCGTAGTAATACTCACCGATTGGCCCACCTGGAGGAAAAGGCCATTTGGCCCGTCGATCGGAAGGACGCCGACGCTGCCTTCAACACACGTGACGAGAAACGAGCCGTCTGCGGCACTCTCGATCTTCGATGTGGACTGATCCCCTTGCGTGACGGCGACCACCACGAAATTTCCAGCGCGCAAATTGATGCCCGAGGGCCCGCTCAAGGAACTCATCACGACGGTTCCTGATTTCAATTCCGCAACGAATTGCAGAGTACCGGCAAACACAATCTGGCTGCTCGAAGTGATCTTGAAAGAGCCCCTGCCGCTGGTGACAAACGTCGCCGTGCCCGCCACGCCCGTGCGGAGCGTGTCGCCTGAAAAAATCGTGGACTCGGCGGGAGCAGGGGCATCATTCACATAGACTTCGCCAACGCTGCTCAAAGATCCCAGTGCCTGTTTTTGCTGGTCCTGAGATGTGGCGCGGCCATAGGTAAGCGCGGGGAACAAGACGAATTGCAGCGCCAGGATGAAGACGAAGCGGAGTCGCGAGCCCGATACTCTTTTGTGCGTTGGTGCGTGAGACGAGGTCGAAATCGGATCCACGCGCGTCCCCTTGAAGAGCTCGCAACAGGCTGGTTCGATTTATGTACCACCTCCGCCGCGAATTGTCCACAACGAAGCCCTGCGAACGTCACTTGCGATTTCCTGCCTCCGCCGCCATGGCCTGAGGTAAGGCACATTTCTGGGCGGCGCGGGCGCGTTTCGGGACTAGAATGGCGGCTCCATGAAGGTGCTGCACATCGTCAAGACCGCCGTGGGGGCGGGCTGGGTTTATCAGCAGGTGCGTGTGCTGCGCTCGCTGGGCGTTGAAGTGGTGGTGGCGCTACCGTCGGACACAGAGGGGTTCGCGCCCCGCTACCGCGAGGCAGGCGCCATGGTGGTGCGCGCTGACCTTGATCTCCCGGCGCGCCAGCCTTGGCGAATTCCCGCGACGTTGGCTGCGTGCCGAAGGCTTGTAGAGAGCGTTCGCCCGGATTTGATTCACACGCATCACGTGGGCACAACTTTCGTGGTTCGTCTGGCCCTCGGAAAGCATTCATCGATTCCGCGTATTTTCCAGGTGCCCGGAACGCTCCATCTGGAGCACGCTTTCTTTGCACGTCTTGACATGCAGCTCGCAGGGCCGCAGGACTACTGGGTTGCGGCCTGCGAGTGGACGCGCCGGAAATATGAAGAGCTGGGAGTTCCATCCGGCCATTTGTTTTTATCTTACTTAAGTACCGACGTAACTGGGTTTAGCGATCGACAAACCGGATGTCTGCGACGAGAGTTGGGGATCTCCTTCGAAGTACCTTTAGTTGGAATGGTGGCGTACATGTATGCGCCGAAATGGTTTCTCGGGCAGGATCGCGGACTGAAAGGCCACGAGGATTTTATTGCGGCATTGAAATTGGTCCGAGACGCCCGGCAGGACATTCGCGGAGTGATCATCGGCGGCCCATGGGGCGACGCCGCGTGGTACGAAGACCGGCTGCGTTATCTCGGAATGAGAACTTGCAACGGCTATCTGGTTTTTCTGGGACCGAGGCGCGATGTCCCAGCACTATATCCCGATCTGGACTTGGCCGTGATACCGTCGCATACGGAAAACATCCCGTTTAGCGCAATCGAATCGCTTCTGAGCGGCGTGCCGGTGGTTGCCACGAGCGTGGGCGGCTTGCCAGATCTCATTCAGGAAAACAAGACCGGGTGGCTGGTCCCGCCACACCAGCCCGAGGCGCTGGCGCGCGCGATCCTGGAAGCGCTAAAGGACCCAGCCGAAGCGAACCGCCGCACGGTCGAGGGACAGAAGCTGGCGCGGAAGCTTTTCGACGCCGAGAGAACAGGGCGTGAAGCGGCCGCCGTATACGAAGAGATTCTCGGCCGCACGTCTCGCGCGAACTGAGGATCATGCTCGAAACGATGTCACAGAATCCGACGGCACCGATTGCGGCGGTTCCGGGTTCGACGCGCGAACGCGTCTCGCTTCGGAGAAATTTCGCGTGGACGGTTTCGGGGAACGTCGTTTACGCGATTTGCCAGTGGGGAATTCTGATCGTTATCGCGAAGCTCGGGACGCCGACGATGATGGGGCAGTTTGCGCTGGGGCTGGCCATATCGGCGCCTGTGTTCATGATGACGAGCTTGCAGCTTCGCACCGTGCTGGCGACCGACGCGCGTGGCGAATACCGGCTTGGAAACTACCTCGCGCTGCGCGTTTTGGGGACGGCTCTCGGTCTTGCGGTGATTGGCGGATTCGTGCTGGTGTCAGGCCTTCGCAGGGAAACGGCGGTGGTCGTCCTGCTGGTGAGCCTTGCAAAAGCAGCCGACTCGATGAGCGACATCATCTACGGTTTCTGGCAGAAGCACGAGCACTTCGACAAAATTGCAATTGCTCTGGGCGGGCGCGGAGTGGGTTCGGTGGCGGCGATGGGGGCGGTTCTTTACCTTACCCGGAGCGTAGCCTTGAGCACGGCCGCCATGGCTCTCTTCTGGGTGCTCTGGCTGGCCACTTATGAGCGCAGCGGCGCCAAGAGTTTGCTTTCGAGTATCTCTGCCAGGGAACGCCTGCGGCCGGAATGGGACCAGGCAAAAGGACGGCAGCTTGTGGTACTGACGTCGCCTCTGGGCATCGTGATGCTGATGCTCTCTCTCAATGCGAACATTCCCCGCTACTTCATTGAACATTATTTTGGCGAAGCGATGCTTGGGTACTTCGCCGCGATAGCGTATGTGTCGGTGGCCGGCAACACGGTGATGGCCGCCATGGGACAATCCGCAGTGCCTCGTCTGGCTCGCTATTTCCATTCCGACCGTCGGGCGTTCTTGCGGCTGCTTAAAAATATGATTCTGCTTGGCACGGTTCTAGGGATCGCGGGCATTGGCGTGGCTTTCTTTTTCGGCCCGGAGGTCTTGCGACTGCTCTATCGCGCGGATTACGCACAATACCCTGCGGTATTCACATGGCTTTTGGCCGCGGCGGCCGTGGCGTATGTGTCCTCGATGCTGGGATACGGGATCACCGCGGCCCGGATGTTTCGCCCTCAGGTTCCGCTGGTTCTTGGTGCGGCAGCCATCACCGCTACGGCGTGCTGGTTTTTAATTCCGACGCAGCAATTGCTAGGGAGTGCTTATGCAGTGCTGATCGGCGCAGTTTTTTCCTGCGCGGGGAGCGCGTATATCCTGATCGTTGCCTTGCGCACCGAACTTCCACATATCGAGGACTGACTTGAATTACCCATGGGGAGTTGCATTCCATTGAACGAACTTCGAAGAAGGCTCTTCGAGCGGTATGACGCGCATTATCTGCGCGCCAACACTCTGACGAACGAGACGCTGAGCGCAGCAACTTATGAGGAACACGTCCCGGACTACGAAGCCAGCTATGGGCACATTGTTTCCGAACTGTCCAAGGGGTCACGCGTGCTCGACCTCGGCTGCGGCATCGGATTTCTGCTATTTTGGCTGGAGTCTACGAGACCAGGTTTATTTTACTTGACCGGCGTCGATGTGTCGGAGCCGCAATTGGCGCTCGCGCGAAGGTACCTTCCGCCTGCCATTACGCTCGTGCGCGAAGAGGCCGCCATGTTCCTCGAGGGCAGAGCGCGATTATTTAGCGCCGTGTTCTGCACGGATGTACTGGAGCATATCGAAACGGAAGACGAGCTGCTTCATCTCCTGGAGCTCGTGAAAGGCTCGCTCGTGCCCGGAGGTATCTTTGTTTGCCAGGTTCCAAATATGGCAAATCTGGCGAGCACGCATGTGCGCTACATCGATTTGACGCACACTCGCGGCTTCACGGGCTTATCGCTGCTGCAGCTTCTCGAATGCGCCGGCTTTCGCGAGTGCCGGATCGTGAGGAGGAGGGCTGCGGACACCACTCAGTGGATTCGCATGACCGTGGAACACCTGCTGCACCGGGTGATCTACAGAATCTGCGGGATAGGAGACGAAAGACATTTTGGCAAAGTGTTGATCGGGACGGGCAAAGCATAATTTTTGGGCACGGATTTTTTTGCAAGGTAAGTGCGAGGCGCACATTGGTGGTCAGAGTTCTCCACGGCTTGGGTACGATGAATCCGGGGGGCGTTGAAACGTGGCTCATGCACGTCCTGCGGAATATCGATCAAGAGCGGTTCCAATTGGACATCTGCACTTTCGGGAATCAACCTGGTTTGTACGCGCCCGAGGTAGAAAAACTAGGCGGCAGAATCCTGCGATGTCCGAAGGGAGCAAATCTCTTGTCGTTCAGACGCCACTTCCGGAAAATACTGCGCGAAGGAAATTACGACGTCGTGCACAGCCACGTGCACTTGTTCTCCGGGACGTTGCTTCGCTGGGCGAAAGCCGAGGGCGTTCCCGTTCGAATCGCCCACAGCCACACGAGCCGTGACGACCAGCCAAACACTCCGCCGCGCACTTCTTACCGAAGGCTGATGATATCGTGGATCGATCGATATGCGACGCATGGCTTGGCGGCTTCCCAGCTTGCGGCTCGGCAATTATTCGGTGAGGGCTGGGAATCGGATCGCCGGTTTCGAGTCCTCTACTACGGAATCGACCTAGCACCGTTTCAGGAGCCTGTTTCTCGGAAGGAAGTTCGCGCAGAATTAGGGATTCCAATCGAAGCGCCAGTGGTGGGCCACGTGGGCCGATTCGTTCCGGCGAAGAATCACCGATATCTATTGGAGATTGCCGAAGAGATTTTGAAAAGGCGGCCGGAAGTTCATTTCTTACTGGTCGGCGATGGGCCGCTTCGGCAGGAAACCGAGGCTACAGCGAGAACGAAAGGGTTCGCGGAGAGGATGCACTTTGTTGGGATTCGGACTGACGTTCCCCGGTTGATGCGCGGAGCCATGGATCTCTTCATTTTCCCTTCTCTTTACGAGGGATTCGGATTGACATTGCTGGAGGCTCAGGCGGCCGGACTGCATTGCTTAGTTTCTGACAGCGTGCCCGATGAAATCACGGTCTTGAGTGAATCCGTGGATTTTCTCGGGTTGGCTAGAGGCGCGTCTTACTGGGCCACGAGTGCGATCCAGTGGCTCGATACACCCCGATCGAGTGCGGCGTCGATGATTGACATAATGTCTCAAAGCGAGTTCACGATAAATCGATCTCTACAAGGACTCAGGAGAATTTACGAGATGCAGGAGCCATCCGAGCTGCGGCTGGCTGCGAGACGACATGCTTAGCGCCACGCCTGCCCGAACGCACAGCATGGAGTTCGCGTATCCTCGCGGAGCTGCGATCCGGCCACACGCGCGTGGCGATTATGCAATCGCGGCAGTTGGCGTGGGCGTCTTGGCGCTTCTTTCGATGTGGTGGAAGAGTTCAGTCGCTAACGGGTTTCTGATACCGGTAATGGCGTGCGGAGTACTTGCGGGTGTGGACGTGGTCCGCTGGTTGCGCGGCCGCCTGGACCTCTTCGACCCGAGAACCATCATCGCCTGCCTCGCTTTCTACGGGTTGTTCGTTGCACCCATTCTTAACGTCGCCTGGGATCGTTTCGGCGCAGGCTACGACTTGCTGCTTTGGGGAGATTGGCGGCCGTGGCTCGGCAGCATGGCGATGCTAGACGCAGCAGGCCTAGTCGCTTACAAGGTTGCGCATAACTGGGTATTCGCCGCTACGAAGCCTTCACTGACGCGCTGGGAGATCAACAGCAAGAGATTTTATCCAGTCTTTGCGGCGGCTCTGATTGTCTCCGCAGCGGGAGTGACTGCGTATCTGTGGCAACTGGGTGGGATCCTGGGGGAAGTGGAAGCTTATGAGGGAAACCAAGCGGCGTTCGCCGGCAAAGGCTGGCTGGTGATGCTTGCTTGGCCGCTGGCTATTCTCTCTTTCATCGTTCTTGTCTTTACATGGACCGAGTATCAGAAAAAGATTCGGCACGGATTGACGATAGGCCTCCTTTTGCTCAGTATCGCTGGCATCGGGCACTTCATTCTGATGGGCTGGCATGGCAGCCGTTCCTCTACGATTTGGGCGGTGTTCTGGATGGCCGGCATCGTCCACTACTACTTCCACAAGATTTCTCCGAGAGTCATGGCGCCCGGGGTGGTTGTGCTAATCGCGTTCCTGTATTTCTACGGATTCTACAAAGAGCGAGGCCGCGCGGGTTTCGAGGTACTGAACTCCCCTTCTACATGGCTCGAACCGAAAGGATATCAACGCGACCTCAAAGGGCTTCTACTCGGAGACCTGGCGCGGGCCGACACGACGGCGTTTATTCTCCACAATCTTGTGAAGGATCCGGGAGACTACAATTACCGCTGGGGGCTGACATACGTGGGGGCGCTGGCGGTCATGATACCGAAAACCCTCTGGCCGGATCGCCCGGAATTCAAGACGGAAGCCGGAACCGAAGCACAACTGGGGAAATCAACTCCGTGGGTGTCCCTTCGAGTGTATGGACTGGCGGGCGAAGCCTTGCTGAACTTTGGCCCAGCCGGAGTGGTCCCGATGTTTGCGGTGTATGGGGGGCTCCTCGGATGGTACCGGCGTATGTTCAAGGGTTGGGGCGCGTCGGACGCCCGGATGTTTCTTGCCCCGTTTTGGGCGACATTGTTCGCGTCGGCGTTCGTCGGCGATAGCGACAACCTCGTGTTCGCTGCCCTGACCCATGGAGCGATCGTCGCGACTGCCATTTTTGCAGCGTCGAAGCGAGTCGCCGATACTTGATCGTCTGCGAGACATGCAAGTCTTGATCGCTGTCGAGAACCACTACGAGTACGGCCCCGACGGACGTATCTATTGCGAGGGACCGGCGAAATATTCGTTCTGGTCGAGCTACCTTGCGACATTCGAGGAAGTCGTCGTGCTGGCGCGCGTAGGCGCGCATCGGCGAGCGGTTCGCGAAGAAGAGAGGGCGGATGGACCCTCGGTATCGTTCTGCGCACTGCCGGACTATCAGGGACCGTGGCAATACCTGTGGAATCATGCTTCGCTCAAAGCCCGCGTGCGGGAAGCGGTGAAACAGTGCGATTCCTTTATTCTTCGCGTGCCTGGCCTGGTAGGGCGGCTCGCGTGGCGGGAGATCGAGCGGCGAGGAAAGCGATATGCACTCGAAGTCGTCGGCGATCCATGGGATGCGTTTGGGCCCGGGACGTGGCCCGGCGTTTTCCGGCCCGTTTTTCGCCGCGCTGCCACGCGAGATTTGAAAGCGATGTGTCTGGGTGCTGCGGCGGTGCATTACGTGACGCAGGGGGCGCTGCAGAGGCGGTATCCGCCGAACGATCATGCGCATGTCGCCGGATTCTCCGATGCGCTGATGGATTCGGCGTTCGCCTCGCCTGCGACACAGACGGAAAGATTCCGACGTATTGACAGGATTGGCGCGAGCACATGCGGCGAAAAGCGGTTTCGCGCCGGATTCATCGGCAGCCTTTCGCAATTGTATAAAGGCCCTGACGTTCTGCTGCGCGCGGCGGCGCTATGCCGCGACCGTGGGCTCAAGTTCGAAACTGTCTTGGTGGGCGATGGACGATACGCCGGGGAGATGAAGGCGCTCGCGCGGCAGCTAGGGATCGAAGACCGGACGCAGTTTCTCGGCCAGTTGCCGTTCGGCGAGGCTGTTTATCAATTCTTAGATTCGGTGGACTTGTTCGTGATGCCGTCGCGGGCAGAGGGATTGCCGCGCGCTTTGCTCGAGGCGATGGCGCGGGGATGCCCCTGTATTGGATCGGATGTTGGCGGCATTCCAGAGCTTCTTCTCTCGGATGACTTGGTGCCACCGGGAAATTCGGAGAAGCTGGCGGAGAAAATCATCGAAGTGGCGCCAAATCCGGAGCGAATGAAACAAATGGCAGAACGGAATCTCGCGAAGGCGAAAGAGTTCAGTCCGGAGCTGCTAAAGGACGTGCGCCACGAATTTTGCCGCTTCGTGAAGGCGCAGTCGGAAGTTAGGGCGAATGGAGCGGAGCGCGATGCTGCGTCATAGGAGCTTGCCTTCGACACGAGAGAGAGCGGCGAGTTGGCGCAAAGGAGAAACGTGGCTGCCGGCTGTGGCGGCGAGGGCGCGCATGGTGGTGAGATTGTTGAACTGCTCGGTGGTGAAATCCTCGATCGCCCCGGAGCGAATCGCCTCGCAAATTTCCTCGATGCCGGACTGAAGCGTCTTCTCGCACTTGAATCCGAGCGCGCGCTCGAATTTGTCGAATGAGACACGATAGCTTCGGCGGTCGTCGTTCTCGATTCTTACGATCTCGGTGTTGGGAATGGCGAGCGCGACTGCCCGCCCCAAGTCTTCGATTTTCAGATTCAGATTCGGAGAACCCACATTGAAAATCTCTCCCGCGACGACGCCGGCAGGAGCTTCCAGGCATGCAAGCATGGCGCGCTCGGCGTCCTGCACGTGCAGGAAGGGGCGCCACTGGTCTTCGTTGACGAGCGTAATGCGACCGGCGGAAATCGCCCGAGCAACGAAAAGATTCACCACCAAATCGAAGCGCATGCGCGGAGAAAGTCCGAACAACGTGCCGAGGCGCAAGACGGTGGGGGCGAAAGAGTCCGTCTTCGCGGCGAGAAGAGTGCTTTCCGAGTCGACTTTCGTTTGCGCGTAAACCGAGAGCGGATTCAGCGTGGAGGACTCATCGAGGCAAAACTCGGACGCACCATAGACACTGCACGAGGACGCAAAAATGAAGCGGCGGACGCCGCAGCCGCGGGCTACATCCACCAACATGCGCGTGGCGGCGCGGTTCACTTCCACGGCCAATTGCTTGTTTTCGTCGCAGGCCGGATCGCCGACGATCGCGGCCAGGTGGACGACCGCGTCGCATCCCAACATGGATTGCACGACGGCTCCGATATCGCGCACGTCGCCACGGATGAGAGCGCAATTCGGATGCGTGCGGACGGCGTCGAGGGAATTTTCGCCGAAGAGGAACGAATCGAGAACGCGCACGTTGATGCCGCGGGCAAGCATTTGCGCCACTACGACCGAACCCAAGTAACCAGCGCCGCCAAGGACGAGCACCTGGCTTACCTTTGCGGGGTCCGGTTTGAGTTCGACATTGTAGAGCTTAAGAATTCTGTGCTTCGTGAGCCTTGTGCCGCCCACCGCGAGGAGCATCAAGAACCAGCCGAGCACAGCAACGCCACGCGGCACGAGCTCGCCCCGGAAGAGGAAATAGTCTGAAAACACAAACACGACGATCAACAAGCTGACGGCACGAAATACGACCAGAGCCTTCTGAATTCCTCGCGAACCCCGCGTGTACGGATAGAGACCGCTCAGCTGAAAAACCAGAAGCGCCAGCAGCGTCCAGAAAAACCAGTACTGCGTCACAAAGATCTTGAACCGTTCGGCCAGCCCTTGTGGATCGGGAGTGCGGCGAACTACAACGTAGAACAAAAACCAGAGTGCAAAAGCGGAGATGAGAGAAGCATTTACGAGCAAGACGTCGGCAACCATGCGAAGAAGAGTTTGCTTCCAGGGATACGAGCGCGCATCGCTTTGAAGCTGATTCCAGTAGCGGTTTGCCGCGGATGGCTTCACGCGCTTTGCCCTTTGGCTACTTCGCGCCGCTTTGCGAACTCGTGGGCGCGCTCAATGGCGTCGCAAACTTTAGCAACGTCATCGTCACGAAGGGACGAGTAAATCGGCAGGCTCACGACGCTGTCGGAAACTCGATCGGTGACGGGAAGAGGACGCTTGTCCCAGACGTCGCGATAGAGCTTCTGGCGGTGGACCGGCGGCGAGAAATAGCGCCGAACTTCGATGTTTTCTTTCTGAAGCGCGTCGAAAAGCCAGTCGCGCGGCCGGCCGAACGACACCTCATGGACAAGCACCTGGAAATCCTTGCAAGAGCTGCGATGGCCGGACGCGATTTGCTGCATGCTAAGCCCGGGAATTTCTCTGAGACGCCGCTCGTAAAAAAGGCGCACCTCGTTGCGCCTTTCGACGCGCTCTTCGAGACCCTGGAGTCCGCGAAGCGCGAGGGCGGCGTGAAGCTCGCTCATACGCGCGTTCAAACCCGGCAGTTCGGGATCGGAGTTCCCCGCGTCTCCGTAGTTGCGCGCGGCGCGCAGGCGCTGCGCCAAATCCGCATCGTGAGTCGCCACCAAGCCGCCTTCGCCCGCGACGAGTAGCTTGGTGGGCGAGAAACTGAACACTTCGGCGACGCCGAAACCTCCAACGTGTGTGTCGTTGACCTTGCTGCCGAATGCATGAGCGGAATCGAAGACCAAAGGGACTCGCGCCGTTGATGCGATCTCCTGGAGTTCGTCCACATTGGCCGGGTTGCCGAAAATGTGAACCCCGATGATGGCGGCCGTATTTGGCGAGAGCCGCTCGCGCACGGATGCAGGACTAATGCAATAGCTATCCGGGTAGCAATCCGCAAAAACCGGCTTGAGTCCATTCCAGGCAACACTGTGCGCGGTAGCGTGGAACGTAAAACTCGGTAGAATCACTTCGCCCCGAAGATCGAGCGCGCGCAATGTCAACATCAAACCCGATGTACAACTCGAAACAGCGACGCAGTGCGGCACGCCCAGGTAAGCAGCCGCCATGCTTTCGAACTCGAGCACGAAGGATCCGTTGGTAAGTTGCCTGCTGCCGATGACCTTGCGAATATCCCGCACAAATTCTTCCCCGGGCAACCCCTCTGGAGAAACAATCGGTAAGCGCTGGGCAAACATGGGGCGGCCTCCTGCGATCGCAGGGAGATCCAGAGGCACCAAGGGAATTATTTTCACGTTCGCCTATTCGGGCCGCTTGGGTTGCCGGCCAATTTCTTTTGCGGGAACTCCCGCAACAATCACGCCTTCCGGCACGTCACTCAAAACCACCGCCCCTGCTGCCACATAGGAATATTTGTGAATGACCGCTCCGGGCGTCACAACGGCTCCCGAGCCAACGTACGCAAACGGGCCGACGCGAACATTTCCGGTAAGAGTCGCGTTTGGAAATACGTGACAACTCCTCTCGAGGAGGTTGTCATGGTCAATCGACGCCGCCGTGTTCACGCAAACATTGTCTTCGATGACCGTGCCCGGGTTGATCGTGGCCCCCGCCAGGATTGTCACGCCTTCGCCGAGCCTTACAAAGCGAGAAACATGCGCGCTGGGATGTACGACGTTAAGCCTATTTAATCGAGCCGCGCGAATTTCTCGAAACTTTCGTTCACGCGCGTAGTTATCACCAATTCCGATCGCGACTCCGCTGAAATCGAATTTCTGAGCAAGTTCGGCGAGTCGCCCGGCAGAGCTCAGGAGCGGGACGCCCAGAATATCCCGATCTGCCTTCGTGTCGTCATCGTCTAATACGCCGATGACGTCCCAGCTGCCCGACGCAAGCAATGCATCAATTATCACTTTGCCGTGGCCTCCTGCACCCCAAACGACAACTCTTGGTTTATCGCGTCCCATGTTTCGAGAGGTCAGGCCAGGTCATGCATCGTTACCTTGCCATCCTCCCCATAGACGCCTGTTCCGCGCAGCCAAATCGGGATCGTGCGATATAGGATCTTCAAATCCAGCCGCAGCGAGTAATGGTCGATGTAGTCGTTATCGAGAGTGACCCTCTGACCCCAGGGCAACAGATTGCGGCCCTGGATCTGAGCCAGGCCGGTCATGCCAGGTCGCATCTGAAGTCGCCGTGCTTCGCGAGGGCCATAACGACTGGCGACTTCCACGAACGCCGGACGCGGCCCAATGAGACTCATATCCGCGCGAAGCACATTCCAAAGCTGCGGCAACTCATCGAGGCTCCAACGCCGCAAGAAGCGTCCCACGCGCGTGATGCGAGGATCAGTTGCCGACGTTTCGAACGGATGCGCCTTTTGACGAGCACCCTTAATCATGGTTCGAAATTTCCACTGGTCGAAAGCTTTTCCGCCGCGACCTGCGACGCGCAGCTTGAAAAGAACGGGGCTGCCCGAATCGAACCATATCGCAGGAGCGATCAGCAGGAATACTGCCGCGAAAACCGGGAACGCGAGCAGTGCGACGATCACGTCGAACACGCGCTTCATCGCGAGTTGAGCGCCACTGGTCAAATTATTCGCTCCGGAGCTCGGAATTTCGCCGCTGCGTCGAAATTCCCAGACCCAATACGACCGAAAATATAAGCGCATTTGCAGGCATGTACAAATTGAAGTCCGCGAGACTGTGCAACAGGATCGCGACAAGGCTTCCGACACAACCCAGAGCGATGGCTCGATCGAAGTTTCCTAATGCGCTTCGAAACGCCCGCGCCGCACGTGCCAGAACGAAAAAAAACGACCCGAACAATACCAGCGCTGCAGGCAGACCGAGGTCGCTGGCAAGCTCGACATAGTCGTTGTGCGCATGATTTACGAACTGGCCCAGGAACGCAGTCTGGACTGACGTGTAAGCGACCGGGAAAGTTCCCAGCCCGGTTCCGAAGAGCGGGTGACGTCCGATCAACCCCATTGCGTCGCGCCAAATGGATAACCTGCTCTGGTCGCGTAGCTCATATTCTTGTCCGACGTTTTCAAACCGGCCCACGATCGGTCCAGGGCCGATCCAGATCGCCAAACCCACGCTAAGGGCGATGAAAATTGCAAAAAGGACGATCCCTGATTTCCGTTGGCGCCTAAGAATCACTGAAAGCCCGAAGATAACCAACATTGATGCGGACGCCGCAATGATGCCCATTCTCGATCGCGAGAAAATAAGCGCGGCAAAGAGCACGACAGCAATACCCAGACACAAGACAAACCTCTGAAAGCTACGTCTCTGCATCATCCTTTTCACGCTGGTGGCCGAGTGGGGATCGTCACCGCGGAGCTTCCCGTATTCGTAGAAGATAAGCGCTATGCTGAAAGGGAGAATCATTTCAAGCAACCCGGCATAATGGTTCCGGTTAATATAGGTGCCAGTCGCCTCTTCCAGATCGTACTTCTTCGTGTACGCGAAGATCTTTTGCCAATCGCTGAGGTATTGAACCAATCCATAGAACGCCTCGAACGTTCCGAGGCCGACAAGAGAAACGACCAAACGCCGCTTGCGGTCTCGGTCCTGGCTCACGAACTGAGCGAGATAAAATGCGATCACACAAGTAAGCAGAATCAAGAGCTGCGTCTGTGTGCTGTGGGGCTCGATACTCCAGCAATTCAGGCGCGCGCCCGCAACGGAGTTCGTTCGATCCGCGAATCGTGTCAACCACGAAGCCGGAAGAGGACACAGTTGCAACAGAACGACGCCGGTCAACAAAGATGGAATCATAAAAGCATGCCACGCAAATGGACCCATCGGTTCCGCGCCGCGCAGAATCACCACAGCCACAGCGCCTAGAAGAATCAGTTGAACGATTGCGAAAGATATCGGCTCCGCGCCACCAAACGCCAGGACAGAGGCAACAACGCCGAGGATGAGTGAGCCCTCGAGAAATCTTCGCATCTCGCTGTTACCCGATCCCGTGCCGCCCGCATGATAAACCTAGACCCCTCATTGGGGGCGCTCGGGTTTCTCTTGATGGTAGGCCGACGAGTAGTAACCGGAGTTGATGTCAGCAAAATTGATGGTGGCCCCGAGAACGTGCGAACCCGCATCGAGGGCGGAAATGTACGCGCGGTGGACGAGATCGCGCGGCGTGATTCCACCTCCCACCACGAGAATGACTCCATCGACGAGCGTGGCCAGAATGCGGCTGTCGGCCAGATTCAAAAGAGGCGGCGAGTCCACGACGACAAACTTGTATTCCTTTGAAGCTTCCCGGATCAGAGCACGCATGTACTCAGACGAGAGCAGGTCGGCAGGATTCGGCGGTATGGGCCCGCTGAAGAGCACACCCAACCCGATCGGCGCAGGGTGCGCGACCAAACTATGCCAGTCGGGATCGCCGGTCAGGAAATTCACGAGCCCGGCAGAGTTCGGGAGTCCGAAAAAGTTGTGAAGACTCGGCCGCCTTAGGTCGGCGTCGATGAGAAGAACCCTTTCGCCAAGCTGAGCCAGCGAGACGGCAAGATTCGCGGCCACGGTTGTTTTTCCTTCTCCGCCCTGGGCGCTCGTTACTAGTAGAGAAGAAGGGGGACGCTTGGCGGTCGAGAGGAGCACCGAAGTGCGCAATTCGTGAAAGGCTTCCGCCAGTGCGGCATTCTGGCCGTTTCCCTCGATCCTATTCCATAGGGGAACTAGCTTGACCTTCGTCCCATTTTTATCGTCCGCCATCAGGCGAGCGCGGTCGTAAAGTGCCAGCACGCCGCGGTGATTGTTGGACGACGCAACGGCGGGCACGGAAGCCAAGGCGGATAGTTGCAAGAATCGTTTGATGTCCTCGGCGCTCTTGAACGTGTTATCGAGATGTTCCTGCAAAAAGGCGGCGCCGATTCCCAAGCTGATTCCAAGCACGAGCCCGAGCGAGAGGTTGAGCGGAATGCGAGGTCGATCGGGCTTCTTCGGAGGATATGCAGGGTCAACGACACGAATGTTTGTCGCCTTCATGCTCGTGGAGACCCCGGTCTCCTTCAGTTTTTCGAGCAGTCCTACGTAGAGCTGCTTATTCGTGTCAGCTTCACGCTTCAGGATGTTGTACTGAACTGACTTCTCAGCAATCACGTCCGCGTCTTTCTGTTGCTCCTTGAATGCCCCCTGCAGCATGTGTTCGCGCTCCACCGCGGCGCGATAGTCATTGGCAATTTCCTTGGCGGCGCGCTCGCGTTCCTGCGTGAGCACGGTCTGTGTTTCCTCAATTTGGCTTTGAATCTCCTTCACGCGGGGATAGTCGGAATTAAAAATTGCAATCAATCGAGAGCGTTCGCGCTGAAGCTCCTCGAGTTTCTCCGTGAGGTCTTGCATCAGCTTGTTGTCAAATACGCCGGGAAGCGACGCGAAGTCGCCCTGTTGGACCAAAGCGTAGAAGGATTCCTTCTCGAAGCGCTGAGCCTGCGCTTTCGTCAATTCTTCCTGCAACTCTCGAAGCCGCTGCGTGACGATGTTTTCCGTAGTTCCCTTTTCCGTTTCGAGAAACAAAAGGCCGTTATCGCGCGCATACTGCTGCAGCTCATCCTCCGACTTTTCAAGCTTGGCCTTCATGTCGACCAGTTGCTGCGAGAGCCACTCGGTAGCCTTTTGCGAAGCATCCCAGCGCGCTTCGAGGTTTTGCTGAATGTACGTAGAGGCCAGTGTGTTCACCACTTGCGCCGCGAGGTTTCGATCGTTGGATTCGAAACTGACTTCGACCAGCCGGCTGCGCTTCAGCGGTTCTACGTCGAGATGTTTCTGGAATCGATTGAGGAGTTCGTTGTCGATATCCGCGCTCCGCGGGACAACTCCGGCCACCGCAAAAACCTGCGGCGAAGAAGCGTCTTGCTTCTGGCTCTCCGGCTGCAGATGCGCGGGAGGATTGAATTCGGCAACTCGGTCGAGTCGCAGCAGCGCAATCACGCGTCGCGCAAGGTTCTCACTCTTCAAGATGCGGTACTGCGTTTCCAGATAGGTGTCGGAGATGTTCTCCACCTGGAAAAGCTCCTGAAGCGTCGGGATGTCCGGGTTCTCCTTTTGAATTTCCACCAGCGCTTGAGCCTTATAGACTGGCTTTTGTTTCAGGGTCGCCAAAAGCGTGATTGCGAAAACAATGAACGCCGTGGTCAGGATTGTCGCGCGGCGCTTCTTTACGACCCGCCAATACTCCAGCAGGTCGGGGACTTCGCGGATTTCTTCGGGGTCGTATGCAGCGAGTCCCTGCCGTCGGCGCTTCGCGAGGACGTCGGGCGCTGAATCGTAAAGCTTAATTTTTGTCTCTCTGTCCATATTAGTGGAAGATAATGAAGCCGGTGGCTGTCGCGATCGCGGCCTCCGTTCCTCTGTAGAACACAACTTTCCCGGAGCTGTTCGGGACAAAGACAATGTCAGCCGGTTTCAAGGGTGGGTCCGGAATTTTACCTGCAAATATTTTTCCGAGATCGATTGGAATTTCTTGCCGCTCGCCCGTCTTCTCATCAGTGCGAATAATTCTTGTCCGGCTCTTCGAGGAGGTTGTCGTCAAGCCTTCGGCGAGCGCAATCGCTTTCAGGACCGACATCTCGTGATCGTTCTTGACCACAAAGCCGCCTGGCTTCTTGACATCGCCGACCACGTAAACCGTACCGGCTCGTTTCACCTTCACGATATCACCCGGAAAGACCGGCACGTTGAATCGGGAATCGCCCGACTCAAGTAAATCCTTGAGTTTCACGCGGATCGTATCCGCGCTGTTCGATTCGTCATCGGCGCCAGAACGATTCGGGTGTGGCTGGGAAGCGTCCTCCGAGGACGAGGCCGCAAGATCGCTTCCTTCATTCGCGCCCTTGGCGGGGCTCGCAACGAAGCGCAAGCCGGCACCGCGCATCACGAGCACCTCGTCTCCGGCATCGTCGTCCAGGCCTTCGGCAAGCGATAACATTTCGAGTACGGTCTTCGGCCCGCGGATCTGGAAGACTCCCGGCTTTTTGACTGCTCCTACAACCGAAACTGGGTGACTCTCAATAGTGCTTATGAAGACGCCCACATGGGGATCCTTCATGTAAGTGCGCAGGCGGCCTTCCAGCACTCCTTCCAGGTCTTTCGCCGTCAGCCCCGCGGTCTGGATGCCTCCGAGCAGGGGCATCGAAATCTCGCCTCCGGCGGAAACGCGCAGCGAGCGGTTCAGTTCTGGCACCTCAAATACGTTGATTTCAAGCAAGTCGTGCGCGCCGATCCGGTATTCTCCTGCGTCACTCGCCTGCGATTGATCCGAATATATTTTGCGCAGTTGCTCGATCCGCCGGTTGTAGTCCTGCGCTGAATCGGCTTGCATGGTTTTACTGGTCGGATTGCTCGTTTCGCGTGCCGATTGCGCGCGCGTAGCGCGAGGGCAAGATAGGAGCACAAGGCCGAAAACTCCGCTTAACACGCACATTACCTGGGACGCGGTGATTCTGTAGGGAATTGTGCACATGACCCGAGGTTGTTTTTCCGACAGCAAGAGGGATGTCACCCTAGAAATCTGCGTGAGTGTAAGCCCAGGCGTACCTACGTTGTCAAGCAGCTGTACTCGTCCAGTAGATTAGTGACACTTTCGAGATTTGCGCTTTGCCCGTTAGCGAGCGACGACTGTTGTGGAGTCTGGTATCCGAGCGCCTGGGCCTGGCGGACGATATTGTAGATGCGTTTCCAGCCGAGCAGTTCCTGGGGCTTGATTTGAACTAAAGGGCTTCTGTCTGCCTACTCTCAAGCGCAGCTCGACCAAGTCGCGCTGCGCTCGAATCAACGCCCGAGAAAGACCTTAGGCTTTCAGACTCCTGCGAGTAGGCTTCAAGAAAGTGTTGCGTCGACCGTCTGAGCCGGCACGGGTTATCGAGAGTCACGGCCAACTCGGTCTGTTGCAAGGCCCGATTTAGGGCTCAATCGATATCTTCAACCCGGTCATGTCGAGATCCGAATAATGATTACCGCACGCCCGGAGTCTTTCATCCGTTCGCCTCGACCCTAATTGCGTCGCTGTAGCCCGTGTTATACTCCGGCTCTTTCAATCCCTGGATGCCAGATTCCACGACCGGGTACCTAAAGGGTTTATTCATGGAGCGAGATTCAGAAGAGATTCGGTCTTTCCCGCCACTCGGACCTGCGATCAGAGTTCTAATGGTCTGGCCACGCTTTCCTGCCTCCTTTTGGAGCCTTGCAGAGGTGATGGAAATCGTCCCAGAGCGCTCCCTCGTGCCTCCGCTCGGGCTCATCACCGTGGCCACGCTTTGTCCCAAACAATGGAAAATCCGTCTCGTTGACCTTGCGTTTGAAGCGTTGAGCGATGAGGATATCCTCTGGGCCGATCTTGTGATGGTCAGTGCGATGGCGGTTCAGCGCGAAGGCGTGCGCCAAACGCTCGAACGTGCTTCCAAGCTGAACCGGCGAACCATGATCGGAGGTCCTTATGCCAGCAGCGACCCGGAGGCGCTACTGCCGCTGGCTGACCATGTAGTCGTGGGCGAGCCGGACGAAATCTTCCAAGAGATCGCCACAGATCTCGAGCGCGGCTCAGCCCGCAGGCTGTACAGTATTAGGGAAAAACCTGATGTCACTCGCACCCCGGTGCCGCGTTTCGACCTGTTGGCACTGAACAAATACACCGTCATGTCGGTGCAATTTTCGCGAGGCTGCCCGTTCACATGTGAGTTTTGCGACATCATAACGATCTACGGGCGTCGCCCGAGGACGAAATCGCCGGCGCAATTGATTCGAGAACTCGACGCGCTTCTGCAGCTCGGCTGGCGGAAAGAAGTATTCGTTGTCGACGACAATTTCATTGGAAATCACAAGGCGGCTTTGGAACTCGCCCAGGAGTTGGAACGGTGGCAGCGCCGCAACCGGTATCCGTTCCGGTTCTTCACCGAAGCTTCCATCGATCTTGCTTCGCGGCCGGCACTACTGGATGCGATGGTCAAAGCAAATTTCTGTCGTGTGTTCATCGGGATCGAATCGCCCTCCGCGGAGTCTCTAAAAGAAGCAAAGAAATTTCAGAATCTCCGCCGGGACCCATTGGACAGCATACGCTTGATTCAGCAGCGTGGGCTTTGGGTCATGGGTGGCTTCATCGTCGGCTTTGATAGCGATCCACCGGATATTTTTGACCGGCAGATTGAGTTTGTAGAGCGTGCCGCCATCCCTTGGGCGATGACGGGTGTCCTGCAGGCGCCGCCGACCACTCCGCTATATGAACGCATGAAAAGAGAGGGCCGACTCCTTCAAAACAACCCCGAACCGAGTAACTTTGACCCTCCGAACTTCCGGACAGTGCTGCCCCTGCCCGAACTGCTCGACGGCACGAAGCGGATGCTGCTTACGCTTTACGACCCGCGTCGCTTCTACGAACGTGTATTCGATTCCCTGGAACGCTGGCAACTTCAACCCGAACAGAGAGCCCCGGCGCTTTCCTTGCTGTACCGGTTGAGGGTGGTGCTCAAATCTGTTTGGAGGCAAGGCGTGCTCTCCAGCTATCGTCGGGCTTACTGGCGCTTTTTGCGACGGCTCATGATTCGTTGGGGACTGGACCGACAGAAGAGGCGGCTTGGGTTCGAGCTTGCGCTCTCCGGGCACCACTTCATCCGCTATGCGCGGCACGTCGCCGAAACTCTGGAAGCTGAAGGCCATCGGGCAATTCAGTTCAAACGTCCCGGATTTGTGCCCCAATCAGATGGACAAGGGCCGAATCTGGTGCGGATCAACAGCGCGCCGGGACGATCGTAGCCGAGTCCGCTTGCTCAGCCAGTGCAGCTCCGTGCTACTTTCTTGGATCGCTCGTCTACTTCGTTGACTAACCCCCGGGCGTGGCGTCGCATCAGCAGGTGTCCGGTACATTGGGTAGGTAACGCTGAATTAAGAGAAAAGAATGAGCCCGCTTCTGATTCTGTTTTTGGTGGTATTTCTCCTCAATATCATCCCGGCGTTTGCGCCACCTACCTGGATGGTGTTTTCCTTCTTGGGATTCCGGTTCCCTTCACACACGGGCTGGTCGTTTGCACTGGTAGGGGCCGTCGCTGCGGCATCGGGGAGGTCGTTGCTGGGAAAACTGTCCCGCACGATTGTTCGCAATCATTGGCTCAGCGAGGCGGCAAGGGAAAATGTCGATTCCTTAAAGCTGGAGTTGGAGAAGCGGCCAAAGCTGACCTTTGGACTTTTTCTGTTTTATGCATTCACACCCCTTCCTTCGAATTACCTCTTCATCGCTTACGGATTGACGACCATGCCACTCGTACGCCTTGTGGTCCCTTTCTTCATCGGCCGCTTCGTCAGCTACACCTTTTGGGCCAAGAGCGCGGCGGCCGTTTCACGAAAGCTGGAGTTCGAGGGGACCGAGGCGATCGGCTACTTCGGCCTCTATTTTGTCTTGACTCAACTCGCGCTTCTGGCTGTTGTCTATGCCTTCCCGCGAATTGACTGGAACCTATTGCTGCGGGAAAGACGATGGAAATGGCTGCCGAAGTCGATCGCGGACGCCAAACGTAGGTCCTGATAAACTCGCACACCGGACAAGTCAACCGAGTCCCTGGCAGATGTTCGGCGATCCGACAAACCGGGACTTACCAATTGCAGCGAGGGGCGATTTCTTGATGGATTCTGGGTGGACGGCCTAGTGTCGCCAAGGACGCCGCCACGGTTTCTTAGAAGCAGACGACGACTGACCCGATTACAGGAGCCAGTTCTAGCGCGGTAATCTCGCGGCCCAGCAAGTCCATCTCCGCAACCGACACAGGCTGACCGAACTGGTGGGCGAGAAGAGTGTAACTGAACAGTGCATGGCGGAAGTTGTTTGGCGGCAGGGCTTGGAATATCCGCCAGCATCGAATCATAATCGGTGGCAAGTGTCTCGCTCTTCTCTGGAATGGCCGCTAAATTTGCCTCGTGCGTATACCTCCAGAATAACAGCAGCCCTAACCGAACACGAGCCAGTCAATCGAGTGGCCGAACTTTAGATCAGTCAGCCCAAACACAAATAAAGCTTTGTCTAAAGGAATTAGTGAGAACTGTTGTTGCCTGCAGGGCTCACAGTTTGCCCTGGCCCAGCACCGCGCGTATCGACACCAATTTCCATCGCTGTATGTTTCGCGAAAACAACATCTGTCCCGCGTGCCATGAAGTTGTTGTAAATCGACCGGCTGGCCCCAAATGCGCCCATCGCAATAGCCAAAGGCTGCGAATGCACAGTTGCTGCGATTGCGATGCCAACCACCTTGAATCCGCCTGCTCCACCTTCGGCACGGTTCCAAACTTCATCTTCGTGAGTGGCCGCTGCCAAACCGACGGCAATCCCACTCCTCAAGTACCGAGTCTTGGAAGTCTTGCTCTCCGCTCCGCCTTCGGCATCAAGGTGCAAGTTATCTGCTGTATCTGATTGGACACCCAGAACCATCGCCTCTACTTTCGACTCGATCCCGTTGGGCAGGACCAGATCACGGAACACGAATCGAAGTTGCCCGTTGTGTTTCCAATGCCGCGCCGGCTGAACTTGCACCACGATTCCCTTCAGCACGCTTCCTTGCGGAAGAATCAATTTGCCGTCATTCACTAATGGACGGGAAAGAACGGCCACGACTTCAGCGCCCTTCTGCGTGTTTGCGGAATTCAGCGGCGTCATCAGCCGCGCGTGCACCATTGTCCCTTCGGGTATCTCCGATTTCATCGACGCAGCAATTTCTGGCGTGAGCGGCTCACTCCCCAATTCCAGCGCTTTTCCAAGCTCTGCAAAATACATCGTGCCTGCGTCGATGAATTGTGGGTGCACCGGCAATTGCGCCACGGCATATCTTTCCACACGATGCAGCTTGTCCGGCTCCTTCACTTGTTGCATTGCGGAATCAAATTGCCTTCGCGCTTCTTCTTTTGCTTGTCTTTCTTTTTCGGTCACAGCGTCTTTGACGCCTTTCTTTTTCTCATCCTCCGCAGCGGTTACGAACCGAATTACTTGCCCCGATCCTGGCACCACGCTTGTCTGAATCGGAATGTGTTTTCCATCTGCCAAAGACAATTCCGTAAACTCAACAGTGATTTTCCTAGCGGGAGTAAGATTGGCGTCTAGGGCTGCAAGTGTCCGCCGGCCCGCGGAAACGCTTTCAATTTGCGAAATCTGCCCGGTTACCTCTGTTCCGACGGGCAAAACCAATTTATCGAACGTATAGACCGGCTCAATAAGATATCCATGAATCGGCTGCCCCACTTTCTGAACCCGAATTTCGCGATCGAGCGCTACCTGCAAGGCAGTTCCCTTTGGGACCGTCAGTTCAATGTTCTCCTTGATGATGGCCTTGGGAGTTTCTGGACTTTCCTCCGGTCGATGCTTCAGCACCGGATTTGCATCGGGATTCGTTGAGGAACTTCCAGGAGGATTCGAGTCTTGCGCCAACGTCCAACCACCGCAGAAACAAGTAAGGCAGAGTGCGCCAATCAGCTGCATTAATTTCAAAGCGATTCTCCCCACCTCTCGCTCGGCCTTATCTCAAAATGGGTTGGATGACGTGTTTCCCTGATACAAACGGGACTTACCAATATGTGGATGCCACTTTGCCAGCCAAAGTTGCAGTTCTACAATTTCTTTCTTCCCGGTTCATGCCCAATGACGGGCTACTCGGAACTAATCCACATGCCTGATTAACGCTGCGCTTACCGGAAAAGTGGTTCCTCTTGGATCTCCTGAATTTCATCGCTACTTGGGGCTGGGCACCAGATCAGGACGAAGTTCCTAACAATTTCTAAATTAACCGAAATTTCCTTTTTGATCTCGAAAACAGCACCATGGTACACCCGCCTCGCTTGTTCGCGACACTGTGAAATGATTTTCGGCGGGAGCCTCCCGACGCCCAACCCGTTAGGTCCTGATAAGTCGTGCCAGCTCAACCGGTCGATGCAACACCACCTAAGCTGTTGGTCCGACAATGCTTCCCAATAGAGAAACGATCTGTCCGGCTGTGCTCGACCAGACCCTAGCCAGGGGGGCGTTTCGGCTGAATCAACCCTCGCGAACGATCCTTAGCCACTGAAAGCCCTCCGGGTGGGCTTCGAGTTAGTGTTGCATCGACCCATTGAGACCGCCCGGATAACCGGACATCCTTGGTCACCGCAGGGCCGGAAGCCGCGCCGGCCACACTAGACCCAGGGTAGCCTTGGCTCTCTTTCATCTGTCCAATTCTGAGGGCCGTCGCTTGCCGAAATTGCGAAGGTCCAGTTCGAGACTCCTAGAATTCGTTTGAAATGCACGGACTGTGGCGCATAGAATACGCATCGCTCTCGGAGGCGCGACCTATGAACTCACGGAGCTTTTTCGCGGGGTTTCTCCTTTTGTCTTCCCTGTGTTTGGTTGCTGGAACAGTGGCGTGTTCGAAGCAAGCAACCGCTCCTGCCCCGCCAGCTGCTTCCACTGCATCCCAGACGCCTCAACCTGCGACTAGCGCAAGTGTCCCGGCATCTGCCGCACCTGCTTCAGCGCCGATCCGAATCTGCGCTGTGACCTGCTGGAGGTGAAGCGGGTGAGCGGAGGCGCACTGCTGATTCGTTGGAGGCTGATCAACGCTGCCGGCACGCCACAGTCCAACGGCCTCGTTGCTGGCGCGGCGCCGAAAGCGATCCACTATGATTTTGATTGGCCTCAGCTTTACTACACTGATCCCGCCGAAAACAAGAAGTATGCGTTTTTGACCGATTCCGAGAACAATCGGGTCCTCGATATGTGGTGGGGGGAACTGGGCCCGGGCGAGCAACGCTTGCAATGGGCCAAGTTTCCGGCGCCGCCCGCGACCTCAATAAAGGTCACTGTATATATTCCGAAGTTTGCTCCTTTTGAAGACACGCCCGTGTCTCAGTAAGGAGATCGCCTTGAACCGCGAGACGGCGGGACGGATATTTCTGATTAGCGTGTCTATGCTGGGCGGCGCCCTTTTCCAGCGGACTGCCCAAGCCCAGAAATACAAGCCCGAAGACGCCATACCGCCTGGAGCCACTGGAAAAGTGTTGCCGCTTCGGGGGAAGGTCACCGACCTCAAGGGCCTCGGCTTAGCCGTGGCCGGCAAGGTTGACCCGTTGAACGCTGCACTCAAGGATCTGGGCGCACGGGCCACGGATACGGAAATTCAAATTCAGCTCGATAGTGACGTACTGTTCGATTTCGATAAAGCCGATCTCCGCCCCGAAGCTCTGCCTAGTCTGCAAAAAGTAGTAACGGTGATGCAGTCTTACGCCGCATACCCTTGCACGATTGGCGGCCATACGGACGGCAAAGGAGAAAAGCAATATAACCAGAAGCTGTCAGAGCGCCGCGCCGGCTCCGTGAAGACTTGGCTGGTCGCTCACGGCGTTTCGAATTCCATCACCACCCGCGGCTTTGGCGACACCAAACCCGTTGCGCCGAACAAGAAGCCCAACGGCGCTGACGACCCTGAAGGCCGCCAGAAAAACCGGCGCGTTGAAATTATCCTCAAAAAGAGCTGAACCACAAATCCCGTTCCAGCAATTTTCATCCCACCTAGAGGTTTGGTACCACAGACGAAGAAATAGCAACACCCCCGGAGATCTCTATTTAGACTATCTGCCTTCAAAGCAATAGGACGTGTTCAGCCAGGAACGCTAGGCATAGCTTGAGAAGTGCCGCATGGAACCGTCCGGTAATGAAAGCTTGCGCCTGGGACGTCTCTGTATGCCTTCGGTCCTGCAACGTGTGCTACTGCCTGATAAGTCGGGAGGTCTCAATGGGTCGATGCAACACTAACTCGAAGCCCACCCGGAAGGCTTTCAGCGGCTAAGGATCGTTCGCGAGGGTTGATTCAGCCGAAACACCCCCCTGGCTAGGGTCTGGTCGAGCACAGCCGGACAGATCGTTTCTCTATTGGGAAGCATTGTCGGACCAACAGCTTAGGTGGTGTTGCATCGACCGTCTGAGCTGGCAGCGTTTATCAGGACTTGAGTTAGGTTTTGTCTTCGTTGACAGGGTTTCTTTGCGTTTTTCCGCTGCTTGTCATCTGGTTGCGGGGCGGCAGGATCAATCTTCCAATTTCGGGCAAGTGTCGAAACTAAATCGCAGATCGACGGTTCCGCTCTTCACGTTTCGGTGCAACCAGAGATCTTCAGGTAAGGTGTTTGGCGGCAGCTCGGCTTTGTGTTCCTTGAGAAAATCCCAAGCGCTTCGCCCATCAGAAATGTCGCCTGGTTTGAATTTCGACCTGAAGAGAGCTTCCAGCGTTGGGTTCTGTCCAAACACTTCCACTTTCCCCAAGTGAAATTGTTTTTGCTGATCCAGCTCCATGATCAACGAAATGCGCCGGGCACCATCGTCAACATCTGTTAGCGGTGTCGCCACAAAATCGATGTATCCGTTCGCCGAGTATAAATCCCTCAACGCATCGAGGCTCTGGCGAATTTTATCGACGTTGAAGAGCTCGCCCTCCTTCAGGGTCACCAACTTCCTCAGTTGCTCGGGCGGAAATGCCAGGGGATCGTCGGCGTCTGAAGATCGAAACTGAAGACTCCCTAACCGGTACTGTAGGCCCGGAACATGTCCGGTTTGATCAGGCATTGGGTCTATTAGCTGATGGGAAAGGCGTTACAGTTCCTGGTGTCAATCCTGTTTCTGAATAATGATTTCCACGCGGCGGTTCTTCTGCCGTCCTGCTGGATCATCGCTGCCGGGCGCTGGAACCGGGAGTTACGCCGCACCGGCGCGAAGTTTACCTCCCAGCGGTTTTCCCCGTAAGAATGGCAGGGCTCCCGCCAGGAGCGCGACGGCCGGGAACAAAATACCGCCAACCACGCTATTCGCGATTACCGGGAGAATCGGCGAGATTCGCACCTCACCCGGAGAAAAGACGGACGCCATCGCAGCGATTTTCAACTCGGGATTCGTTAGCAACGAGCCCAGAGCGGCGAGAAACGTTGCCGCGGGGATCAGTGCTGCCGCGGTGCGATTGGCAATCGAGCCGCCTGCGCGGCGAGACCAGCCCGCGGCGAGCGCACCGATGCCCGCAAGAATCATCAGCCAGCTACCGTAAACGAACATGGCCGTGTGTGGCCCGGTAAAGAGAGTGGAACCTACGCGATTGACCGCGATCGAGACCGCCAGGGTTAAGATGGCCGCCACGAATCCGGGCATCCACAGCGTTTGTATCCGTTGTTTCAACATTTCTCCTCCATTTCTTGCGAATTTGATGTTGCGAGCTAGGCGCGGCCAATTGCGAACTTCGGCGAGCGCGCGTCGGGCCGCGTCGTATTCCGCGAGTCCATTGTCTAGGCCGGCTTGGTAGAAATCTTCGAGGTAGTGCGCGAGCTCCTCGGTGACTTCCGGCTCCATCTCTGCGCCGGAGCGCCGCTGAGTGAGGCGTTCGTGGACGAGTTGTTGCCAATCAGGCATGTGTGGCACCTGAGAGTGTTTGGATGGCGCGGAAAAAACCTTCCCACTGGCGGCGCATGGGCGCGAGTTGTCTGCGCCCCGAACGCGTGAGGTGGTAATAGCGGCGTTTGCGGCACCCGCGCGTCATTTCCCATGCGCCCGCAATCCAGGAGCGCTTCTCGAGGGCGTAGAGCATGGGATAGAGCGACGCGAGTGTGAAGCGCAGTTCACCGCCAGTGCGCTCGGCGATGGTTTGCGCGATCTGATAGCCGTAGAGGCGTTCCTCGGCCAGCACAGATAGGATGGCGAATTCCGCGCTGCCGCGTTTTATCTTGGAGACGATCATCATCGTACCGCTATAGGAATCCTATATATGGCCGTGCGGCGTCAAGAGTACCGAAGTACAGCTGTACTTCTTGCGGAGTGGGTTTTCCGAACGGCCATTTGCGGGCCAACTCCTGATTAGTCGGATAACCGGATATCTCTAACAATGTCGGCTCTGTCAAACGTTTTTTGAACGCACTTCTCCGTTCACTCCGTAGAGTAGTCTTCGTTGTTTTGTTTTGACTTCGGCGTATGGACGACCACGGCTCGTTCGTAATCGATCGGTCGGCTTCGGTCCGACCCACTTCTCCGGTAACCGCGTTAATCGGGATTTAGCTCGGAATTATGGTCAGGGTTGTTCTTGACAGCGAAGCGGGATGAGGAGACATTAGCGGGCAATCTCACCTTAGAATTCAGAAGCTAGGTCTGTGGCACGATAGGGGTGCGTTATGCAGACGGCACAGCCAGTGGTCAGCCTGCTTGGAATTCTTCTTTCAGTCGCGGCGATTTTGCTGGTTGTTAAGAGTCCAAAGAAACTGCAAACTCTCGGCCGGATGGTGATCGCTTTCGTGGTGACGGTGTTACTGTTCATCATCCCAGGTGCAATCCTGCGGATGGGTGACCCCCAGGCTTGGGGAAGTATTTCAGGTCTCGTTGGGTTGCTCATCGCAGTCATTGTGGGCGGGCGGTACACGCGTTCGCTGGGGGGTGTCAGAGCAACGGCGCCAACGCAGACACAAGCCCTTAAGACGCCCGGCCCGAGTCGGCAATCGCAGGCGAAGGTCCCGGCGAAGTTTCCTCCGAAACCTAAATGGAAGCCCGAAGTTCCAGTGGACATCCCCAGAACCATTGCGGCGTTCCTCTACTACTTCAACCGCAAGAAGACGCTCGTCGTGTTCGCACATGGGACCTGCGTGCCGGTGTCCGCAGGATGCGCTGAGCCGGAAAAAGAGGCAATGCAAGCGCTGCGCGGGGTCTTCTACTCGCACCCGGATTTTCGTACACTGCCAATGGATGACGGGAATTACATGATTAGCTACTCAGATGCGGCGTTCTCCGTGGTTTTTCGGGATGAGCTAGATGCAAACCGCAAATACATCGAGCAGCATCATCTGGAGGGGCTGACGGAAGACGAAGTGTTGCGGGGCCCGAAAGCTGCGGGGGGCGGGTTCGAAGAGCTAGGCAAGATCGGCTTGTTCGGCCGGTCCCGGATGTTCCTGGACGCTCAGAACTCCGTCGTGTCGGAGATCTGGCGAGCGGAGTCGAGCGCTGCCGGATGATTGACGTCGTATTCTTCTCTTAGCCCTCGACACAACTAGCCTGCCTGTAGGACGAGCCCCGCGAGAATCACGGCAGCTGTGGCCGATACGGCAATTCGCCCTGCCAACAGCGGGCTAACTCCCGGTAAGTCGGATAACCGGGCAGGTTCCGGGCTAGTACTTGACTTGTCCGGTTTCTGCGTTAATCAGGCATGTACCCTTGCCAACGGTTCTTCGTTCGTCTTCAGGGTCGAAGAATTCATTGTTTGTGCATCCTTTGAGCTACCAACGCTCCTAAGGAGTAAGCAAACGAAGCGTAGAGAGGCATCGTGATTAGCAACTGGTCTAAGCAACGGGCTGACGGCCGACAGCCCCAACCAAAGTAATAGGACAGCCTCGACTGAATCGAGGCGGCGGGCGAAAGTGCCGACCATGCAGGAATAAGAGCACTGGTAGTAAGCAAGACATAGCTCAGGATTGCTGCCGGTAGAACCCAGACCCAAACCATAACGCGGTGCTGGAGGCGGCGGCAAAGAACCCAACCAAGACAAAGGCCAGCCACAACCTGAACCGGATAGAAGGGCGTCTCAGTCAGTAGCCAATGCACGAAGCGCATGGAAGGACTCCAACCGGGAGGCAACATGTCGAAGGTTGCGGCAAATGTGAATGGCACGACAAACGGTATACAAAACGTCGCTATGAATTGGTGCAGAACGAAAAGAGCAACAGATTTGGTTCGCGATGATGCGTGGTCCATGAGCAGCTTCCGAAAATGCTCCAGCCTTCATTCTGCACGGAGTCGGATTTATATCACGGCAGGCGACCGAGTTTACATCAGGCTCAGTCAACTCTAGTTAGTCGGATTACCCGGACATTCAGGCACTTGTCCGGTTTCCGCGTTAATCAGGAGTTGGGTCCATAAGTTGGTGGGAATCTGTTCTCGACGATCAATTTCTCCCGATTTGGTGTCTAATGCCACCGAGAGACTCTTTCGATATGCTCGGTGATTGATGCGCTCTTTTCTGATTCTATCGATCTTGTGCCTGCTCGGTACGGCCACTAGGGCGCAAGTTAAATACTTCCCAAATGGTTCGTTGTCCGCCAACCATCAAAGTGACGAATTCAGCGCAAAATGGTACGGCAAACAACTCGCCGCTCTTCAGGAGCCATCGTTGTGGGAACGGTCAAAGACTCAACAGACCGAATCCTATCGGTTTCTATGGTTGCGAACCTTTCACCACCCCATCGCTGTTCGGATTGATGTCAGCGAAAACGGAACTTCCCGGCTCACGACAAAAATGACGAGCGGTAAGGGTGGATACGCGCCCGGCAACTTGGTAAGACACCTCACTGTAACATTGAGCAAAGAACAGACAGATTGGTTTCTAGGAAAAATCGAGGAGTACAAATTCTGGCACCTTCCATCAGTGCAGGAGACTGGGGGAGAGGATGGAGCGCAATGGATTGTTGAAGGAATCAAAAATCGCTCCTATCACATTGTGGATCGATGGTCACCGCGGGACGGCGATGTCCGTGCGATCGGACTAGTGATGATTAATGATTTGGCGAAGCTAAAGATAGAACCTTCAGAGGTTTATTGAGGTACTCGAATCGGGGCACGAGCTAACTCCTGATTAGTCGGATAACCGGACATATTCCGGGCTGGTACTTGACTTGTCCGGTTTCGGCGGTGCATTCGATAGGTCGATGCAACACCATCTGATAGACGTGCAGTTTAAGGATGGTGTCTATGACCCAAGGGAAACGATCGAGACTTTCTCTCACGCAGAGAACCGAGATCTGGAGGCGTTGGAAGTCCGGGCAGTCGTTGCATGAGATCGGGCGCGCCTTTGGCAAGCCACATAGTTGCATTCGCTGTTTATTGTTGCCTCGCGGAGGAATTCCTCCTGCCGCCCGTCGTCGCTCACGGCTAGCGCTCACCCTGGCTGAGCGAGAAGACATCTCCCGAGGGCTCGCTTCCGGTTCGTCGTTTCGTGAGATCGCCAGACACCTGGATCGAGCGGCCTCAACGGTGAGCCGGGAGGTCTGGCGCCATGGTGGCCTTCCTGTCTATCGCGCTCATGAAGCGGATGAGCACGCCTGGGACTCAGCCTTGCGACCCAAGCAGTGCCTTCTGGCCATGCACCCGAGGTTGCGGGAGGTCGTTGCGAGTAAACTGATCCTGGACTGGTCGCCCGAACAGATTTCCGGGTGGCTGAAAACTGAGTATCCCGACGACGGGAGCATGCACGTGTCCCACGAAACCATTTACCGCAGCCTGTTCATCCAAGCGCGGGGAGTATTGAAAAAAGAGCTCATGGACCACCTGCGGTCGAAGCGGCGCATGCGCCGCTCGCGCCATGCAACGGTCAGCGGACAGTCACGGGGTCAGATCGTCGATGCCATCTCGATCCGCGAAAGGCCTGCGGAAGTGGAAGATCGAGCGATTCCTGGTCATTGGGAAGGCGATCTGCTGAGCGGCGCCAAGAACAGCTACATCGCAACCCTGGTAGAACGTCATTCGCGCTTTGCCATGCTGCTCAAGGTGCCGAGCAAAGAAACGGAAGCTGTGGTTGCTGCCTTGAGTCAGCATGTTCGTAAACTTCCAGCGACGCTGCGACGCTCGCTGACCTGGGATCGCGGGTTGGAGATGGCCAAACACAAGGACTTCACGGTAGCTACGAATGTGCAGGTCTACTTCTGCGATCCGCAGAGCCCCTGGCAGCGCGGTACGAACGAAAACACCAATCTGCTGTTGCGACAATACTTCCCGCGAGGCACTGACCTGTCTGGCTATTCGCAAGCACAGCTCGACCAGGTCGCGCTGCGCTTGAATCAACGTCCCAGAAAGACTTTAGGATTCCAGACTCCTGCGAGTAGACTTCAACAAAGTGTTGCGTCGACCGTCTGAGCCGGCAGCGTTAATCAGGCATGTAGATTATTTCCCAGCCCGGACGCAGAATTGGACTCTTTCCCCAGATGCGCAATCTTGCTCTCGGGCCGCGCACCCGCGACTCAGCGATATGCTCCGCGCGCGGCAGCGGTAAGTGTTTCCATCCCACCGTTTTGGTAAGCTGTCTGCCCCTACGGAAGACATTTGAAGGAGGTTCGCGATGCATCTGCGATTAATGGCAGCGTGTTGCGTGTTGATGTGGCCGCAGGCGGCAACGGCGCAGACGGAAACGAGCGGCGCGGCGTCTAAACCTGCCGTTACTCCACCCACGATCACGCCGAGCAACACGCAGCCTCGCGCCCGTGATCTGGGGGTGCCCTTCGATGGGACACCCGGACCCTTGAACGCCATCACCGATGTTGCAGGCGTCGAGGTGGGCTACAAAACGCTTATCTCCGGCGAAGGCCGCCTCGTTGTGGGCAAGGGTCCCGTTCGCACGGGCGTGACCGCCATCCTGCCGCGTGGAAAGCAGGGCACGAAAAGCACCTTCGCCGGGTACTTCGCCGGGAACGGAAATGGCGATATGACCGGTACGCACTGGATTGAGGAGAGCGGTCTGCTTGAGACACCGATTCTCATTACCAACACGGGAAGCGTCGGCGTCGTGCGTGATGCCGCGGTCGCTTGGATGGTGCAACAGAAACGAACCGGTTACTTCTGGTACCCGGTGACTGCGGAAACCGCAGACGTTCCGCTCAACGACATTAAAGGCCAGCACGTCACCGCGCAGGATGCTTGGGACGCGCTGAACTCCGCCACAGGCGGCCCGCTGCTCGAAGGCAACATTGGCGGTGGCACCGGGATGATCTGCAACGGATTCAAAGGCGGAACCGGGACATCGTCGCGTCGGCTCAGCGCTGCGGAAGGCGGCTATACGGTCGGGGTGCTCGTCCAATGCAACTATGGCGGATCGCAGCAACTGAGGGTCGCAGGCATCGCCGTCGCTCGAGAGATGACTCTCCAGCGGCCTTGTGTTGAGAAACTCCTCGATCCTCCGGTGCTCTGGTGGGACGGAAAACCCGCTCCAGTCTGCGAGCCAAAAGTAGCCACTACCGCCGACGGTGTCCGCGCCCCGGAAGAAGGCTCAATCATCGTGATCGTCGCGACCGATGCACCGCTGACGCCAGACCAGTTGAAACGCCTTGCCCGCCGCGTCTCCGTCGGCTTGGGACGAGTCGGAGCCATTGAAGGAGACGAGTCCGGCGACATCTTCCTCGCATTTTCGACCGCTAACGCGGGAGCCGACGAGGGCAACAGCGCCCAACCTCCCTTCACAGACCAGAACGCCACGATTCAGCGCATGCAAAGCTGGAAGATGGATGCCATTTTTACCGCAGTGGTGCAAGCAACCGAGGAGTCCGTCATCAACACGCTCGTCGCCGCAAAGACAATGGTCGGCGCAGACTATTGGATCATTCCGGCGCTGCCGCACGATCAGCTGCAACAAGTCTTGCGCAAACATGGGCTGCTGCAACCGTGAGCGGCTTGCACCCTCACGATTCGAGTCGGCTTGAATCGCAAGGTGGCTAACTCCTGGTTAGTCGGATAACCGGACAAGTTGATTCTAGTACCCGCTTGTCCACTAAGCGCGTGAATCAGGACCTCAGCTGACTTTGAGCGAATGTTCGGGAACGCTTGCGGTACAATCGCGTTCCTACGTCTTTGGAGGAACACCCATGAAGGCCTGGTCGCGCGCCATCGTCTGGGCGGGTTTGCTCATTCTATTTGTCACGGCGACAGACTTTGCGCAAGACCTGCAAACCAAGGTCACCTACGTTTGCAACGGAGAGCGCATCGTCATCGACAGCTGCAACATGCGCGACCTCTCGGACACCTCCAAGTGCATGGTCGGCCATCCAGACACCATTCTTTCGAACGGCCTCATGAAGTACACCTATGAAACCCGCGGCGACTTGAAGAAACTTCTTCCCACCTGCAAGCAGCCTTCCCCAGAAGAAATCAAGCGGGCGCAGGCCTTCCAAAAGAAAATCGACGATCAACAAGCGGCGTTCCAAAGAAACTCCGAGCAGCAGATGAAGGCGCCACCTCCGGGGACGCAAACCCAAACCTTTGGCGCGCCGCAACCTTCGTCGGATCCGGAAACCCGCAGGATGAATCGCTGCATCACCGCGGGACGCCCGCCCTCCACATGCCTCGGAAATACGATGGAAGAACATTTCTTCGGCAAGGCCAATTCCATTCTCAGATCCATGGCTCCTGATGTCGTCGGCAAGGAAACGACGGGTCCGCAAATGGCCGGTGCCTTCGAGGGCAAAGGTGACTGGCGTCTCGAATTCGTGGAAGCTTCGGTTCTTATGACCTGCGCGGGCTTGCACCCTGAGCAGCACACCTACAGCATCGCCCTCACAAACAACCGCGCCGTCATCACCATCCAATCCACGCCCAAGCCGGTCGTCCTCACGATCAGCCCCGAAGGACTTCTCACCGCGCCGGGTCCGATCGTCGTCGATGGTTCGCTTTCCGCTGGCTCGCGCCAGGAAACGAACTACGATGGAACCACCACCACGAAGTATCTCTACCGCTCCGTGACCCGCACTTGCGCTCAGCCCAACCTCACTTCCAAAGGCGTCGCCCCCACGACGGTCAGCCAGGCACAAAGCGTGCTCACCGGCATGCTTTCCGACGGCGAGAAAGGTCCGCCAGCACCCTCCGGTCTGCGCATGAATGGAACCTACTCGGTCTCCTCAGGATTCAGCGTCGAGTTTTATCCGGATTCAGCAATCCTCGGCTGCGGCCCGGATGTTGCCCGAGCCTATCCGTATGTCGTACAGGCGGACGGCGCGCAAGTCGCCGTGAAAGTCGCGGCGCCCAATCATCCGCTCACTCTGGTGCTTAAATTGAACAACACCTTGGACCCCGGTTCGGGGCCTTACGTCGTGGAGGGAAGAAGGATCACCGGAAAAAACAGCAACGATGACTTCACCTTCGCGCCGCTGAATGCGACGTGCAATCTCGCCGTGCTCTTCCCAGGCCAGGTGCCGTCGGGAGCTGTTGCGACCAGCTCATCCTCATTGCCTGCGCTCTCCGGCAACGCAGTGCTGACCATTCTCAGCGGATTGCCCGCGCCGCAGGGAACTCCCAACGCGCTCGCCTCGCATCCGTACGTCCTGCTGCGCGAAGACGTGGCCACCATCATCCGTAAATCCGGCGCTACGATTCCACCTGACATGTCTCCTGAGAATGCTTTGGGAGCCGCGTGTACGAAACACACGCCCGATTGCCAGACAATGCTCAACGCAATCAAGGAGCAGAAAGCTGCCCTAGCCTTTTCCGACGGCAACGGCAAAGCGACGTTTCCCGGCCTGCCGCCGGGTTCGTATTACTTGATGATTTCGACGCGCTACAACAATCAAGGCCTTCGTTGGGGCTTCAAGGTGGATCTCAAATCGGGGCTCAACTCCGTCACCCTCGACCAATCCAACGGTGTCCCTGCGAACTGATAGTGCGCTGCTCGAATTCCAGCCACGGCGCGAGTCCTTGCGGGCTTCCACTCGACTCCCGATTAGTCAGATAACCGGACATGTTCCGGGCTAGTACTTGACTTGTCCGGTTTCCGCGTTAATCAGGAGTTACGCATAACGGGTCTTTCTCTCTGGCATAGGAGGAGGCATAATCAGCAAGAAAAGGGTTGCAAGATGCGAGAGGTCGTCATCCAACGGGTCAGGCTCGATCCCCATCGCCGATTGCGGCTCCGGCCAACTCCTTCGCTACCGTCCGGTTATGACTACATCTACCGAGGCGCGTCTAGCGTGCAGTGGGATGTTCTCTGCGGCGAGCTTTATGTCCGTGACGTCCCCGAGTTGTCAACTGTCGATGAGTTTAGGCGGATAGTCGCTGCTGTGGCTCGCGAGTACAGCGATCAACTGATCTTGTCACCATCGACCATGTACGTTGATATTCCGAGTGACACGATCGCCGCGTTGCGCGAATTCGCCGCATAAACAGCCGCTTCTAATCCACTACCCCATTTCGTGGTTTGCCAAACCAAACTTCGAAGAGCGCAAAAGCAGGGATCAACTCCTGACAAGTCGGATTAGCAGACATCCTCCGGGCTAGTTCTCTACTTCTCCACCAAGCGCGTTTACCAGGCAACTAGATTACTTCCGAGTGGTCACTCGGGCGGAATCACGATGGTGGCGGGAATGGCCACAGCTCCGGATGGCCGAGTGGTTCAAGTTACCGACCGCCCGGATTGAATGTACATCTCAATGGAGCCAGTAGAGGAAAAGGAAATGGAAGGCGGCGCCCATGATGCCGGCGCCGGGGATGGTGAGAATCCAGGCCCAGAGGATGCGCTCGGTGACGCCCCAGCGCACGGCGGTGATGCGTCGCGAGGCGCCGACTCCGGAAATGGCGCCGGTGATGACGTGGGTGGTGCTGACCGGGATGCCCGCGCGCGCTGTGCCGATCAGCGTGAGCGCCGCGGCGGTTTCCGCAGCGAAGCCGCTGAACGGAGTGAGCTTCGTAATTTTCTGGCCCATCGTTTTTACGACGCGCCAGCCTCCGGCCATCGTGCCGCCGGCGATAGCGAGGTGGCAGCAGATGATCACCCAGAAAGGGACCACGTAGGTCTTTATAATGCCGCCGGAGACGAGCGCGGCCGTGATGATGCCCATGCCCTTTTGCGCGTCGTTGGTGCCGTGGCCGAGGCTGAACAGTCCCGCGGAGACGAGTTGAAGCCTGCGGAACCAATTGTCGACGCGGCGAGGCGGCTGGCGATGGACGATCCAGCTCGTTAGTACGGTGACAGCAAGTCCCGCGGCCATTCCGATTAGCGGGCCGATGAAAATAAAAATCACCGGCAAGATCCACCCGTGACTCAGAATCGCGCGGAAGCCCGCAGCGGCGACGGCCGCGCCGCCGTAGCCTCCCATCAGCGCGTGCGAGGAGCTGGCCGGCAGGCCCATGCGAATCGTGGCATAGTTCCAGACAATCGCGCCGAGCAATCCGGCGAGCAGCACGGATTCGTTGACGAGCTTGAGATCGACGAGGCCGCTGCCCATCGTTTTCGCGACGGCGGTGCCGAAGAAAAACGCGGCGACGAAATTCCAGAACGCCGCCCAGGCGACGGCGTAGAATGGGCGCAGAACGCGCGTCGAGACAATCGTGGCGATCGAGCTGGCGGCGTCGTGCCAGCCGTTCGTGAACTCAAAAGCCAGAGTGATGAAAACGATGAGACAAAGAACCTGGAAACTCGACACGCGGCGTTTCTCCCGATTGCGCCCCCCGGCGCTGCATTCACGGAGCAAGACACCGGAACCAGCTATGCGTTTTTGAGTGTGACGCCTTCGATGACGTTGGCGACGTCTTCGCATTTATCGGCGGCGAATTCCAGCGTCTCGATGATTTCTTTCCACTTGATGACTTGGATCGGATCTTTTTCCTGGTCGAAAAGATCGGCGAGCAGGTCGCGGCACTGGCGGTCGGCCTGGTTCTCGAGTCGGTTGATCTCGATGCAATAGTCGAGGATGTGGTCTTCCTTTTCGAGCACACGGATGGCCGCGACGATATTCCCCGTGGCCTCGCTGACGGATTTAGCAAGGTCTACAACGCCCGGTTTGATGGCGGCAATGTGATACATCACGAGACGCGCGGCAACAGCGTCGATCAGGTCGAGGACGTCGTCGATCGTGCTGGCCAGCTCGTGGATGTCTTCGCGATCGAAAGGAGTGATGAACGTTTGATTGAGGCGCTTCATGATCTCGTGCGTGATGAGGTCGCCGGCATGCTCGAAGGACTTGATTTTCTCGGCGCCTGCGGCAGGATCGCCGAAATTCTTGAGCATCTCGACCATTGCTCTCGCGCCTTCGTTCACGTTTTCTGCCTGCTGATTGAACATGGCGAAGAAAGTGGCTTCGTGCGGAAGTATTTTATTCAGCAATCCAGGCATCGGAATTACAACCTCCTCGAGGGCCTTTCTGGGAGCGCCTGACTATACCCAAACGTCCGGCGGCCGACAAGGACAGGGCGCGCAGGCAGATGACCGGGTAACGATGGACGAAAGCGCCCGTATTGGACTACGAGGATATCCTTTGGGCTAATCTGCAGAGTGTACTCGAGCTGCTTTTTGGCCATTGCGTTGTTGTTTGCCTTCGCAAAGGCCATGCCGAGATGATAATGACCCACCGAGACCCGAAGCGCTCAGCTTTCGTGAGGGTGCGTCAGATAGTGCTGTCGCAGCAGATCCTTCCCGTAATCGTTTCCGTTTGGTGTGCGCACAACGCAATGAATGTGCTGCTGCGTCGGCGCCTTGGGGTCTTTCGCGAACTTTGCCAAGTTTGCGGGCCGCTGGTGGTCAAATTCAATCAGAATTACCGGGCTCTGAATCCGGTAGTAGAACGCACTGTCATCTTGCGTGCCGCCGACCCATGCAAACCACGTATTCTCAATGTGTTTCTCCACTTCGCTCATCTTCACGCGCGCGTGCCCATCGTCCATGTTGCTCACATACAGTTGGACAAGATCCCGCAGTTGACGCCGCGATGGGGTTTCCAAATCCTTTGCGCGGATACCGGCATATTCGAGCACCACGTTGTCTTTGAACGCCTCGGTTAAGTTGTTGTTCCCGGTCTTCGAGAAGTTCAGAACCGCTTTCTGCTGCTGCGCCCCCGGCAGGGCCCGCACCATTTCCAGGCCATCCTTCTGTTCCTGTTGAAGCACCACCACGCCCTTGTATTTTCCCGAGCTGGCCCGGACCGGCTCTGAGCCCAGGAACACCGGGGTCATTACCACCTGGTCGTCCAACACGAAAAAATTGATGATGGCGTGATGCCCGCTGAACTGCCAGCCCCACGGTTCTGTCGCCGACGGCCTGCCCATGATGGTGATGAAGTAGAGCCATTCGCCGAGAAATATGGGGTCCTCAGCAAGTTCCGCGAGCGTCTCGTTCAAACGCATCACATTTCGCGTCAGCTCGAAACCTCGGGTGCTCAGCGATGTCCGCATCAAGCCGAACGCCAGGTCACGCTGTGTTTCCGTCATTTCTTGGAAGCTGATGCCTTGGCGCACATAAAAGTGCTGATTCATCCATTTTTGCCATTGGAGATCTTCGACCGGGAACATGGTCTTCGCGAGCTGCACGTTATTCAGCGAGGCAATGAATCTCTCGGCCGCGTTCCGGACGGGCTCCGTGGAAACTCCGCTGGGACTGATCTGGAACAGCCCAGGCATCACATTGCCATCCGTCGTGATTCCCCGGAACGGTGCGGCAAGGCCCTCCTGTTCGGCTTCCTCTGACATCTGGCGAAAGTGCTCCGCCATTCCCACCGGATTCTTTTCCTGTCCATAAGCCAAGGGGAGAAAAACGAACGCTGAGACGAGCGATGAAAGAAATGCGCGGCGAGAGGCGGCGTCAGGCTTGCTATGGGTATGACCAGGGTGGTGTACGTTCTTACACACGGCTCACCTCCGCTTTCCCCAAAACGCTGCGAACTTATCACAGGCATTCCGCCCCGGCAATCTCGGGGCAGTATCTCTGCGCGGTGCGCGCCGGGCAATACTGGAGGCTGGAGAATCTGAAGTCGTTCGGTGAGTTTCTCGAGAAACGCTTCCCGGAATCGCGCCTCAAGGCCGCACCACCGAACAGTCGATGGATCTTGCCGACGCTAACCTGGAGTATGCCAAAGCAGGAGTGCTCGACAGCTTACGATCTCCAGAATCGCAACGTAGTGTTACATGTAACACTAGCGTACTCCTTCTCCTGCCTCTAGCTGTCTTACAGTCAAGGCTTTGCATGGTCGGCGCCGAATCTCTCCTGTTACACTTTCTGTTAGCCGCGTAACTCGGGGAAAACATGCCGTTATGTGATAACCTGCAATTAGGCTCGGGGGAATTTCCATGGCCAATAGCCTATCGTGGGTCTCAGACGTACTCGATGTAAAAAGGCGCAAACTTGAGGAGATGCGCCTGCCCATGCAGAGGATGTTGGCGAACATGTCGGTGAGCGCATGTGCCCTCGCCCATTTCAAGCCGCCGCCCTCCCCGGCGACGAATTGGACCGATGCCGCGGCAACCTCGCAACCTGAGAAACGCGCGAAAACGCGCGGGGGACGGAAAAGGCTCGCCACGGAGAAGCAGCGCTTTTACTTGATCGGATGCTCGGTGGACCAGGCGTTCCATCGATTTGAGTCTGCGTTTAGGCTTTTAAAGAAATTGAAGATTTCTGATGGGAATTGGGACCTAAATGCATACAGAAATGAGTTAGCCAAGCGTCACTTCGCCTCAAAAGAAATCGATGCTTTGCTCCAGGCCCGAACACCGATGAGCGCAGCGAAGAGGTTCGTCGCACGAAGTCTGTCAAACCCTATGCATCCGAATGGCCTCCGTCTCCAAATGGTTCACAGCTGCTATTCGCGGTATTTGAAATCTAAATGTCCGCTCCGCTAGCAGCAATCTTCTGAGCAATCATCTCCAACGTTGCCAAAAACTGTTTTTTGCAAGGTTGAAGTTTGCAAAATTGCCGAATATGTCCGCAATTCATTGACGAGACCTCCGATTCAACTAATCTAGAAACGGCAGCACAATTTCTTTTTGGATGGGAGGAAAGAAATGAACCGCGACGATCAGATGACGGGTAATTCATGCGAACCGATTTCTGAGGCGATCGAGTCGAACAGGACTCGGTCTCAAGAGGATCGCTCTGACGCCCCACGGATAAGCCACGGAGGTGATTACGATGGGAGCGAGCCTTTCGATGATCCGGCCTACGAAGCGATCGCTCAATTTTTCGCCACTCCGCAGCAATTCAGACGATTCAAGTCCGTCAGTGCTCTCGCTGAGCGCTTCGGTGTTTCGCGGATGACCATCTACCGGCGGGCTGGGAACGTCGATGTGGTGCAACGCATCAAGTGGCTAATAGAAAGAAGCATGCGCTTTGGCGATCTCATTGCGTCTCGCGAGTGGGCTGGCATTGTCCAGGCTCAAGTCGACGCGGCGCTCGCTGGTGACACCCGGGCTGCGATGTTCTGCATGAACCGCGCGTGGCGCCAATGCTCGCTTTTCGACGGGGTGACGGTCGAACCTGCACTCGCGGGAGCGAAAAACATCCCGACATGGCTAGCGGAAAACGAAGTCTCTAAGCCAGAAGAACTCGATGCAGCAAAGGAGAATCCTGAAGTGGAACAAGGCAAGAACCCACAGGACTAAGGGCTTGTGTTGACCTGCCCCCCGTATCCACGACGCGGCTGGTGAACTCCGTTCCGTTGTCGACCTGGACTAGGAACCCTACGCGGCGGTGCCTCCCTGTGGTGAGCTTGCCGGCGTTGAACCCGTTGTCTACGAACACCTAACCTGATTGTTCTTTTTTCGCTCTTACCTTTGCCCATCGGGCCGCTACAGCTTTCCGTGCGATATCGCGACGCTGCTCCGACGTCAGCTTTTGAAGACGGGCTTTCCCTCCTTTCCGACCCAACGCGACGGCGTGCGGATCCTTTTTCTTCCCCATTCCTGGAGACCATATCGTGCGCTCGGCGCAAATTCAAGGAAAACTCTTGACATACTAAGCGCTTAGTATTACACTAAGCGCTTAGTATGAAGTGGAGGGGGTATGAATCGAGAGCAAAAGTCGGTCCGAGCTGAAATAAATTTTGCGAGACGAACCTGGGGAGAGGTCGGAGTGGCGAAACTCGCAGAACTTCGAGCCATGGTTCGGAGAAATCATGTTTCTGTTGCACTCGGGGATGTTTGCTATATCGGAAATCGCTGGTATGTCACGCACTCAGGATTGCTCCGATTGGCTCATCGCAAGCGTTGCATAGGCATCAAGACCTACCTGGACAAGCGTGCGTCTGACCCTGTCGCTAATCGCTGGGTCTTCAAGGCAGTCGTCTACATCTCTCCGCATTCAGTCGGGTTCGTTGGTTACGGCGATGCCGATCCCACCAACACGTCTCCCCTGGTCCGCGGCGCCGAATTGCGTGTTGCCGAAACGCGAGCCGTCAACCGAGCTCTCCGAAAAGCTTATGGAATCGGCCTCTGCAGTGTCGAAGAGCTCGGGTCGTTCACTGCTCCGCAAAAGCTCCCGGCGGCCACGCCGCATTCCAATGGCCATCCTGGATCGAACGGCTCAAGCAACGGCCAGCCGCGCTTGCGTGACCAACTGTGCCTGCTGGTCCGTCAGCACAATCTCGATCCAACGCTCGTGAAGGCATACGCTGCAGATTTCTGCGGTACGGAAACCCTTAAAGAAGCCAGCCACGATCTGGTCGAATCCTTCATCTCTTCGCTCGCAGCTGCAGCGAAGAAAGATCGAGACGCCCTGGTGTGCAAACTGAACTCGTACGCCCAACCTGTGGAGGCAAATCCATGAAGCGACACATTCCCGGTCTGCATTCACGACAGCAGGATCGCGAAAGTCCTCTCGAAGGTCTGTTTCTGGTTCGAGTCGATTCGGCTTCCTACCGCTGGCATCCACAAAAACCATTTCTCTCGGTCCGGTTGATCGTCCTTGAGCCCGAACCGTTTCGAGGACGATCACTCTCGGGCCGGCTGTATTGCACCGAACGAGCCTTGTGGAAGCTGAATTGGTTCCTGCGCGATTTCGGCTATGACTCCGACCTGCTCAGCCAAGATCAAGTGGACGAAAAAGCTCTGCTCAAGCTTTGCGGAGTCGTGCGGACATCCCACGTCACGCTGAACGGTCGGTCTTTCCAAAACCTCGAAGCCTTTGCGCCCGCGGCGGAATGGGAAGAGCTTTCGTGCGAAGCCGTCGGCGGGAAACAAGAGCAAAGGAGCGGCGATGATCTTTAGCCATACGCAGATCAGCCAGTATCTTCGCTGCCCCAGGAGCTACCGCTATCGCTATCTCGACGGTTGGCGAGAAAAGGAAACGCGTGCTGCCATGGCCTTTGGCCGCTGTTTCGAAAGGGCTCTCGCGGCTTACTTTTCCCAAGAGGACTGCGCGGCTGCGCTATTCAAGGAATGGGGCGCTTTCCGAGACACCGCGTTCGAGTACAAGAAGGGAGAGTCCTGGGATCGCCTGGTTCGCCAGGGAGTCCATCTGCTCGAGCGATTCGCGCAGGACGATCGCGTCCAGATTCCTCGCCCGGAGCAGGATCTGCAGGTGAAAATGAGCCGAGGTCTTCCCGGTGGCCACGAATTCGTCGCTTATATCGACGCTCTCGGAGAACTCGACGGCACCCGGTGTCTGATCGACTGGAAAACAACGACGAGCCGCTACCCGGAAGAGCCGGAGGGGCTCGTGGCGCTCGACCCGCAGATGATCTGCTATTCCTGGATCAGCGGAATTCCGGATGTTGCGCTGGTCGTCTTCATCCGAAAAAGCGTTCCTGAGATTCAATACCTGAGGACAGCAATCACGGAAGAGCAGCGGTGTGAGTACGGTCGTCTGGTTGGGGCGACAGTCAGCCAGATCGAATCAGGTCAGTTTCCTCCCCACAGCGGCATCCGCTTCCCGCAAAACGGATGCGTGAGCTGCTCTCATCTGGGGCTCTGTCTCGACCATCAGGAATTGATCGCAACGAATCTCATTCGAAAGCCAGGAGCAAGCAACCTTGATTGGCTTGACGAGCTTGTGGATTGACCGGCGGGCAGTCATGTCTCCCGAACTCAATCGCCGACGGGCCCTGATTGTTCTTGGAAAGATCGATGAGATCTTGTCCTGGGAGCAGACCAAGGAGCACGAACGCGACGAGCGCTTCGTCGAACTCGGGCAATACCTCTGTGAGGTGCGGGCCGGGCAATACTGGAGACTCGAAAATCTGAAGTCGTTTGATGAATTCCTCGAGAAGCGTTTCCCCGAATCGCGCCGCAAAGCGTATTACCTGCTCGCGATTCACGAGCATCTGCCCCGCATACCGAAGCGGCAGCTTCGAGAAGTGGGATGGACGAAGGCAAGGGAGCTGGTAAAAGTAGCGCGACGAGAGGGAACTGAGTTCGATTGTGCACCCTGGGTGCACAAAGCCAGGGAGCTTCCGAAGGAAGAGTTCAAACGGGAAGTGGAACGCTACTTGACCGGCAAAGAGACGGAGCCCTGGGAGATCATCTATTTCAAGCTCTACAAGAGCCAGTTGCCGGTGGTCGAGCGGGCGCTCGAAATCGCGGCTCTCATGCTCGGCAGCGACAAATCTCGGGGCTATTCGCTCGAAATGATCTGTGCCGATTTCCTAGCGGGCGCCGCTTTGGAGGCGGGGGGATCCCAGCAAAATGTCGGATGCTCCGTATCCAGCGGTTTCTCGCTCGCAGCTTCTGAGCAGCCACCTTCGACGAATAGCAGGCGACATGAGTAACTCTAGTTCGCAAAAACGGCCTCGAATTCGGATGGCGCCTGAGCTATATGCGAGGCTGCGCCTGGAAATCTTGGAACGCGATGGTTGGCGCTGCCAGAAATGTGGATGCTCGAGGAATCTGGATGTTCACCACATCAGACGGCGCAGCGCCCTGGGTGACGACGCTGAGACCAACCTGATCACGCTTTGCAGGGAATGCCACCAAATCTTGCACAGGTCCGCCTGCCATTGAAGGGGTCGCTGCACAGCGTGCCGGAGTGGCTTTCCTGGTCGCAAGGCGATGGACATCTGGATCCGCGCCGGAGTTTTCTCAAACTTGGGAGAGCTCTCTTCGAGGGCGGGAACGGCTTTCTCGTGGGGTAGAAGCGAAGGCTAGAAATTTGACGAAAGAACGCTTAATTGTTCTGTTGCGTTTGAGCGAGTACTTTTTTGATTTCGTCGGCGTGGCTATCCTTTGGGCTAATCTGCAGAGTGTACTCGAGCTGCTTTTTGGCCATTGCGTAGTTGTTTGCCTTCGCAAAGGCCATGCCAAGATGATAATGATATGTGGGATTTTCCGGGTTCCCCTTCACGGCTTCCTGCAGCAGTGGAATCGCGGCATTGTAAGCGCCTTGCTTGAAGTAGGCCCACGCGAGTGTGTCGGCCGTGTTCGGGAGATCGGGTAGGCCTTTGCGCCCCTTCTGTGCAAGCGAAAGCGCGACGTTAATGTCGCCGTCGTGCTCGAGCATCAGATACGCGAGGTCGTTCTCTGCCAGCGCGTAGTCGGGTTGGATTTCCAGAGCTTTTTTATACAGATCTTCCGCGCGTTGCCATTTGCCTTGCGATTCCAGAAGGTATCCCAGGGAGATATAGATACGGACATCGCGCGGGTCGATTTGCAGTGCTCGTTCGTATTCGCCGATTGCCTGGTCGACGGAGCCCCGATCGACTTGCATGCGTGCCAGGAAAAGGAATGCGGGCACGTTGTTTTTGTCGAGTTCGACAGCTTTCTCAAAAGCTTTCTCGGCCTTTTCCAAGTCACGATTTTGAACCTCGACTTGGCCGAGCAAGACATAAAAGTTGCTATTGTTCGGCACGAGGGCGACTTGGTCCTGCACGCGGCGCAATGCCTTTGCCGGCCGTTTCTGCGTGAGGTCGATGTTCGCAAGCCCCGTCAACGCTGGCAAAGAAGCGGGTTCTCGATGGAGTGCATCGACATAGAATTTTTCTGCCTCGTCATAGCGCTTTTGGGCCATCCGCAGATCGCCCATTCGCGTGTATCCGATCGAATTATCGGGCGCAACTTCGATCACCTTCTTCAGGTCCGCTTCTGCTCCCGCCAAATCCCTCCGATTGAAAAGGGCTGCGGCATGAGAAATGTAGCCATCCGGTGAGCGCGGCTCGAGCGACATCAACTGACTGCCGAGGTCAGCCAGCAGCTGCCAATCTCCCTCTTGAAAAGCGATGCTCGCCAGTGCGCGCTGCGCCTCGACCATCCGCGGGTCCAACCTAACGGCCTGCTGCCATTGCGACTGGGCTTGCGAAAAATTCGACGCCGCAGCATAGGCTAACCCGAGCTGGTAGTGTGCCGGAGCGTTGTTAGGTGCGTCTTTCACAGCGCGTTCGAGGACCTGAGCGGCATCGCTTGACTGTCCCCGCCGATTTAGGATTGCGCCCTTCAGAACCAGCGCGTCGGTATCCCTCGGAGAATCTTTCAGGAGGGAATCATTGATTTTCGTTGCTTCATCCAGTTGGTTGCTCTCGATCAATAATTTCGTATAGATCTTCGAAACAGCGATATCCTTGGGGTGTTCCGCATGGAGTGAGGCAAATTCGGCCATCGCTTTGTCTCGCTGCCCCTGCGCGGCGTAGAATTCCCCCAGCATGCGGTAACCTGTCGAATTTTCCTTTACCGCACTCTTGGCATCCCGCAAGACCTGCTCCGCCATGTCTTTCTGCCCTTCCATTAAGTAAAGCTTGGCAAGAATAGCGCGTGGCATCGGGCTTTGTGGCTCCAGCGTAATCGCGGATTGATACTGTTTCTCCGCGTCCGTCCAGCGCTTCTGGCGCATGTAGAAATCGCCGAGCGCGAGAACCTCACGCATGGATTTCGGGTCGAGAGAAAGCGCCTTTTGATAATTCTGCTCGGCGGCGGCCATATCCTTATTTTTCTCTTGCAGCACCGCTAAGTTGAGATAGGAAGCAGTACGGTTTAGGTCCAACTGGACCGCTTGTTGGGCTTCCAGGAGAGCCTTGGGGAGATTTCCTTGTGCAGCGTCCACGCTCGAGAGCAACGACTGGGCTTGAGCATTTTGTGGGTCGCCCTTTAAAATGGTTTCAGCGCGTTCGCGCGCTTCAGGAAGTTTCCCTGCCGCAAGAAATAGGTTGCCGAGATCCAGCTGGGCCTTCCAGTCGGACGGCTCAAGCTCGACCGTCCGCACAAGTTCCTGATGCGCGTGGTTCCAGTCTGCCTGCTTCAAAAAGCATTGCGCCAGCCGGTAGTGTGCTTCTGCGAATCGGGAGTCAATCTGGATGGCATTTTGGTATTGGATGGCAGCTTCGCTGTATTTCCCTTCTTGGAAGAACGAATCGCCACTAGCGAGGTATTTTTTTTTCGCAACTTCGGGATTTCGGGCACACCCAGCCAGCAAAACCGCAGCGACGGCTAGGACCATCCCGAGCGACCATTTCTCCGGAATTCGCATACTTCTCGTGCTCCCCAAGACTATAAGCAATCCAGCGCCCGGTTTCACCTTTCTTCTTCATATGGAAATGCTTGTGTTTGTAACATGCAGATAATACGCTAGTTAGTATAAACTCTGTTTGTCGGTCGACTATTGTGAAGCATAGGCCCTGTTGACTGCAATTCTTCCTCATTCCTTCTAGTGGCCGTTTTCTAAAGTTGGTGTTTTTCGTCCATATGTGCCCACTTTGGAGCCGATTGGCCCCTGATCGGGTACTTAAGTTGACCCGTGAATCGCCTTATTCCCCGTGCTTGGGAATAAAGGGAAAGCATTTTGCTATTTTGTGGAAGGCTTCGGGGTTTCCTCCACTGACTTGCAGGGTGCTACCCATGTTGCGGAATATTCCGTAAGTACATACAGGAGCATAAGTTACATCTAATTCTAGTCGCTAACAGCAGTCAATGGCCCGTGTATTGCAACCTCCCAACGCGGACTTGTGGGTCCAGTTTGGCCATGAACGCGAGCAGGAAGGGGCGATGAGGTCGAAAGTGCAAGAGGTAACCGAGCAAACCCGAATCGGCGGGACAGCACCCCTAGAGGATGGGAACTTCATCCCCGGGATGAGCCCCGCGATGCTTACGCTCGAGGGCGTGCTTGCAGAGCTTGCGCCGACCAACATCCCTATCCTGTTGGTGGGAGAGAGTGGCACGGGAAAGGAGATGTTTGCTCAACGGATTCACGGTTTTTCTAGGATTTCTCAAGAGCCGCTCCTAAGAGTTGCATGTGCCTCAATGAACTCGACAAATTTATCTACAGAGCTCGGATTGAATCTCACCGCGAACGGCGATGGCCCGAAGAGCGTTCTGGGAACAGTGTTTCTCGATGAAATCAGCGAACTGGATTCCGCGTGCCAGCGCAGCCTGCTTTACTCCCTGCCAGACGGCAATCCGATGCCGCGCCGGGGGATGCTCACCGCTCGCGTCATCTCATCGACGAGCAGGAATTTGGATGAGGAGATGCGTGCAGGCCGTTTTCGAAGCGAGTTGTATTACAGAATTAACGGTGTTTGCTTGCGGCTTCCTGCTCTGCGGGAACGCAAGGAAGACATAGCGCTGCTGGTGGAATTCTTTCTAACGAAGCACGCCGCGCTGCTTGCTCGGCCGCGTCCTACGCTGAGTCCCAAGACGCTCCACATGTTCTTGGACCATTCTTGGCCGGGGAACATCCGCGAGCTCGAAAACGTTGTGAAGCAGATCGTAGCACTCGGTGATGAGCAGCTCGCTGTTTCCGACTTGGTTCACGCGCCAACTAACACGCGAACCGCGGTCACGGAGGCGCGAACCCATTCACTGAAGGCCGCTGCTCGGGCAGCATCACGCGAGGCGGAACGAGAAATGATTCTGAAAGCCTTGGAACACACTCGCTGGAATCGGAAGCGCGCGGCGCAGGAATTGCAGATCAGCTACAAATCGCTGCTTTACAAATTGAAGCAGATTGGATTCGAAAATTCGGAGGCGAATTAACCGTGCAGGAGAAAGCAATGTTTATACGAGGACAGCTTTGCGCAGTGTTCCTATTGATGTTGTTCGCAATCCCTGCCCGAGCGCAGAATGATGAAGATAAAAAACAGCCGACGGATGCCCAGAAGGCTGCGGACACCCATAAGACGACGGAAACAGGCGACGCGGTCAAAAAGGCAGCAACGGACGATCCAAACTACATAATCGGTCCACAAGACGTGGTCGATGTCAGCGTGTGGAAAGAGCCTGAATTGTCTCGAATTGTCCCAGTGCGACCCGATGGGAAGATTTCAATGCCGCTGCTGAACGACGTGCAAGCTGCGGGCCTGACCCCGGGACAACTGGCGGCTGCGATAACCGAAGCCTTGAAGAAGTTCGAAACTGCTCCGCAGGTGACGGTCATCGTAACGGCCATCAAGAGCCAGCGGTTTTACATTATCGGTGAAGCCGGCCACCCGGGTGCCTATGACCTCCTGCCGAACATGACCGTGCTCCAGGCAATATCGAGCGGAGGTGGCTTCACGCAATTCGCCCACTCGAAGAGGATCTACGTTCTCCGTCAAGAAAATGGTAAGCAAGTAAAATATCCATTCAATTACAAGGAAGTCCTTGCGGGAAAAAACAGCGAGCAGAATATCATTTTGAAGGCTGGCGACACGATCGTCGTGCCTTAAGGAACATGATGCGGACGGTTCGAAATAGCTTTTTCCTGACTTTACTGGGATTGATTGTGGCGATGCCTGCGGCTTGGGCTCAGCAGCAGACTCAGGACCAATCTGCCCAGCCTGCTCAACCGGCTCAGCCTGTTCAGCCTGTGCAGCCGATTCCTGCTTTGCGATCGCCTTTGGCTTCTGCGGCAGGCAACGGCGATTCGCAAACCTCGGATCAGGATTCCCAATCACTTTCCCCGGACACACGCCCGCTCGCAGGTGCCCAGGATCTTTCGCTGGGCTCCCCCACGGGGACCCATAGTTATTGGGAGCCGCAGGCCGTCGTGACATCGACATTTGATTCGAACCCCCTGATTACGACCGGTGGTGGCGGGGTGACAGTTTGGACAACGTTCCTTGGCGGGATGGAAGTGCACCGAAATTCCGAAAACTCCAACCTGATTCTATCTTATTTGGGTGGTGGGTCGATTTCGAATAGCGGCGCTGCAGGAAACGCGGTCTTCCAACAATTCGGAGTGGTTGAGCAGCTTGCTTGGCGCAGGTCAACGATCACTTTCGTTGACTCATTGAGTTATCTTCCGGAATCGGCTTTCGGATACGCAGGCGCAACCGGAATCCCTCTCCCGGGTGGAGGGACGATCGGGTTACAGAACCCGTTCGTTCCTGAGCAAGGAATTCTTACCGCCCAGAGTCAGAGAATCGCCAATACTTTCATTACAGAGGATCAAATCCAGCTGACGCCACGGTCATCGCTCACGTTCCTCGGCGGGTCCAATCTGCTGCATTACTTCGGCACGAACCTACTTAACGCCGACGGTTTCACCTTCCAAGGCGGTTATAACTACTTGATAACACGCGAAGACACGATTTCCCTGTCCTACCGGTTCAATGAGTTCAGCTATAGCAACTTTCATCAATCGATTAGCAACAATACCGTGAAGGCGTCTTACGGTCGCCGCGTCACGGGTCGGTTGGCATTTCGTGTTGGAGCCGGACCGAGCTTCTCGAACTTTCAAACGCCGATCACTACTTCCGGATCTAATGGCACGGGTGGTGGGACAACGACGGGTCCGACCAGTCAGGTCTATTTCTCGGTGAGTTCAGGGCTGACTTATCAAGCGGAGCGAACGGGGTTCACATTTTTTTATGACCGTGGAATCGGTGGAGGATCGGGCGTGGCTGGCTGGCTCGGTTTCCAACTTTCTTAGCGGTTCAGCCACTCGCCAGTTTTCGCAGAAGGTTCGAGGGGCCTCACCTTCGGATATGCACGCAATTCTGGAGTGGGTATTGGGATTATCACGCCTACAAATGAGACTTTCAATTACACGTACGCGGGCGCGAACTCAAGTCGTCTCCGGGGCAGGTCAACTACCGTGTCCCTCAGTTATCAATTGCAGTATCAGAATTCGAGCGCCCCTCCGTGCGTTGGTGCAGGGTGTGGCACAAACTGCACGGGAGTAGCCTGTACGACAAACTTTGTGCGGCACGCAGTATTTTTGAGCTTAAATTGGAAAACGCAGCCGCTTGCATTCTAAGGCAGCAAATTGACTTAGAAAGGGTAGGGGCTTAAATGACTCAGCGCGAATTGACGCCTCAAGATTACATGACAATGCTTCGACGGCGGTGGATCTTAATTACCGTCTTGGCTCTCGCGGGAGGACCGCTCGCTTATGTAATCTCACGGCTCCTGCCGAAACGAATATAAGTCGCAGACCTTGGTCCTTGTGGAACAACCGAGTGTGCCTGCGGATTTTGTGAGACCGGTGGATACTTCGGACATCTTCCAGCGCCTTTCCAGCATGGAGCAGCAGATCCTGAGCCGCACGCGCCTCACGCCCCTCGTCAGTCAGTTTGGATTGTACCCACAAGACGTCAATCACGTCCCGATGGAAGATCTGGTTACGGCGACCTGCAGAAAGCCATCAAAGTGACGGCTGTGCCGCCGATGGCTCAAACGCAAGTCAGAAATCTCCCAGGCTTCTTCGTGAGCGTCACAATGGACAGCCCGCGAACTGCCCAACAGGTTTGCGCAGAGGTCACCTCGATGTTCATCGAGGAGAACGTTCGGGATCGACAACAGCATTCGGAAGACACAACTTCATTTCTGGGTCAGCAACTCGCGGCGGCAAACTTCAACTGGATCAGAAGACGCGGCGATGGCCGCGTTCCAGTCGCACTATATGGGTTCGCTCCCGGATGAAGAGAAGGGGAATCGAATGTCCGAATGGTCTTGACTACACAGCTCGATTCCGTCACGAGGCGGGGTCACTCGCGCAAGGCAGGTACAAGAGCCCTCCAACGAGTCGATACTGGCCGAGCAGATTCAGCCTGGCAGTCGCTCCAACAGCGGAGCAACCCCGCAACGCTCGAGCAACGACCTTCCGTTCTGCAGCTCAACGGACAAGCCTGCAGGCAAAATATAGAGACGATCATCCGGACGTGATTCGCAAAAAACGATATCGCTGCACCGGAGGACAGAATTGCCAAAGGCGCGAATGAGGAGACCAATAACGGCCTCCAACCACCAATGAGAACGTCATCGGAGCCAGCACAAATCACCGGATGCGCGCCAGATCCACACTCTGGATCAAGTGAAGATTGCTGAAAAGACGAAAACAAGAGGAACAACTTCAGCAGCAGATCAGCTTTACCAGCAGCGGATCGAGTCGAGCCCGGCGTATCGAGCAAGATCAAACTGACTCACCCGTGATCATCAGACCGCGGAGGGGTAGTACAGACTACCTATCGAAGAGTAAGCTCGACCCCTGCGACGGCGACGGACCTGCGAACGCTGTCAACAGGGCGAGCAATCTTCGCATATTCGACCCGGCCAATCTGCCGGATCAGCCTTCCTTTCCGAAGCCGTCGCTTTTGACTCTGGGCGGTCTCTGGGGGAGGTTCGGCTCTGGGCATCGGCCTCGCGCTCCTGTTGGAGATGCGAGACACGTCCCTAAAGACCGAGAGGGATGTCGACTGATCCTGCATTCGCCCGTGCTGTACGGTCGCTGCGATCGAGCCGCTGCGGCAAGAAAGTCGAAGAAACGATCGATCGGCAATCGACGAAGAAGCGAGAAGCGGCAGCGAGAGGCTGAAGACAAAATGTACGAAAGATTTCTTGCACTGCGTGAGAGCCCGTTCAATGTGATCCGGACCCGCGCGATCTACTTCTGACGAGCCAGATCGGGAAGCGCGGCCGGTCGACCTACGGCATTCAGGACCGGAAGGGCTTCATCCTGCGACCGGGCGAAGTCGGGACGGGCAAGACGACACTGCTCAACCGGCTGCTAGACTGGTTGCATAGACAACAAGTGGCGACGGCATTTATTTTCAACTCCCAGCTCGACGTGAGTAATCTCTTCGATTTCATCCTGGCGGACTTCGAAATTCCTTGCGATTCACGCGAAAAGAGTCAGGTGCTGCTGCGGCTCAATCAATGGCTGCTGGAGCGCTATCGCGCAGGTGAGACAGAAATTTCTGATCGTGGACGAAGCGCAAAACCTATCACTCCCGGTCCTCGAGGAAATCCGACTGTTGACGAATCTCGAGACCTCGACAGAAAAACTTTCAGATCGTGCCGAGTGGCCAGCCGGAATTGGAAGAAAAGCTGAAGCTGCCACAATTGCGCCAATTCCGGCAGCGCATCATGCTGCGCTGCCACACGGCTCCGCTGACACTGGAAGAAACCTATGGCTACATTGCCGAGCGATTGCGCATCGCCGGAGCGAATGGAGAGCCGATTTTTTCCAAAGAAGCCATCCAGGCTGTACACACGTATTCGCTCGGCATTCCCCGTGTAATGAATCTGCTATGCGAGCATTCTCTGATCAACGCTTACGTCGACCATTTGCGCCCGGTGCCGGTCAAATTGGTCGAGGAAGTCGCACGCGAATTCCAGCTCGATGAAATCGCGCCGACAGCACCGGTCGCATTCTCACCACACGGCCAACAGTCCTCCGATGTGCAAGCGTTGCTTCAAAACTTGGAGGATCTGTTTGGGCGCTTGCGCCAGGCGAATGTGACGCCAATTCCGACCCACGAAAGGAAGCCATGAGTCGTATACATGAAGCTCTGAAAAAAGCCGAAGAGGAACGCGCCGTTGCTCAAGGAACGGAAGCCGTCGCAGTGCCTGCGGATTCCGCAAGCGCCGCGCCGACGAGCGAGATCGAGGCCGGCGTACCAGCCGTCAACGTTCCCGCCCCAGTCACTGCAGCCGCTCCCGCGACGACGAACTATCTGCGGTTCGACGACTTGCGTTCCCATTGCGCGCACCCGCAGTGGAATTTGGTTCAGGACAAGAATGTCTTCTTCCATGCCGACGCCGGTGGACTCGTGGCCGAGCAGTTTCGCACGCTTCGCTCGCGTCTTTACCAGATGCATGGCAACGGCAGACGACCGCTTCGCAGGCTTCTATCACAAGCGCGATCCCCGGGGAAGGAAAAACGTTTGTAGCAAACAATTTGGCGCAAGCCATTGTGCGGCAGCCGGACCGTCGTGCTCTATTGATCGATGTCGATCTGCGCTGCTCGCGGCTGCACATGCAGCTTGGCGCGCCAATCGCTCCGGGCCTGACCGATTATCTGCGAGGTGCTGCGGATGAAACAGCCATTATTCAGCACGGAATGGAAGGAAACCTGTGTTTCATCGCTGGTGGCAACGAAGTGAAAAATCCCAGCGAACTGCTCGCGAACGGCCGCCTGAAGATTTTGCTGGATCGCTTCGCTCCCCTATTCGATTGGGTCATTCTCGATTCGCCACCGTGTTTGCCGGTTGCGGACGCGAGCGTTCTGGCCGAACACTGTGATGGTGTGCTGCTGGTGGTCCGGGCTGGTACCACGCCAGCGGCGACAGTGCAGAGAGCCTGCCAGGAATTAAAGACAAGGAATGTTCTCGGCGTGGTGCTGAATGCCACAGACGGAGCCAGTGCTTACGGATCGTATTCCCAATATGACTACGTTTACAGCCGAAGAGATTCGAATCTGAAGTTGGTCGAAGGCTAGGATCTCTTGATGAGCCACAGGATCCAGTGTCACCCATCTTTCGGTCGGCGTGGCGCTCAGTAAAACTTCAGGATTCGATTGGGTAAATTACGAGGGCGGGTACGAAGTGCTCCCCCGACGTACGGAACAGATCAGTCGAAGTGACGAAAATTTCTTGGAGGTTGTTAGTTGATCCGGCTGCTAAATGCCGATTCCCGACGCGCACGATCTTCCTTGGAATTTCGGAGGCGTGCCTGGTGGCGCTTGCCTTTGTGGTCGCCGCAATTGCCCGATCGGGTGCGACAGATGCCACCCTGATGCTCAACTACGAGCAGGAGTTTTACAAGATTCTGGCAGTATCCGTGGTCTTTATCACTTGTATGTATTATTTCGATCTTTACGATTCCTTTACGAGCAATCGGCGGAAAAGTGCTTACGCGCATGATCCAGGTGCTCGGCGCCGTGTGCATATTACTCGCTGTTCTTTACTATATTTATCCCCCCCTTGAACTGGGTCGCGGTATTTTTCTAATTGGTTTCATGCTCGTCGCAATGGTTTTGTTGGTCTGGCGGCGTTTGTTTCTGGTTTTGAACACCCTGCCGCAGTTTGCCGAACGCGCATTGATTCTGGGCGACGGCCCGCTCGCGAGGCCGCTGATGTCGGAGCTCGGATCGCGATCGGAATTAGGGATCCACGTGATCGGACAATTGAAAAGTCTGGAGAACGGGACCGGCGGATTGGGCCCGATTTCAAGCGAACAACAACTCGAGCAGCTCCTACGTTCCCTCGAGCCTTATCGCCCGGATCGCATCATTGTGGCACTGGGCGACCGACGGGGGAAGTTACCGGTGGAAGCGTTGCTTCAATTGAAGAGCCGTGGCATGAGGATCCAGGATGGCGGCGAAATGTATGAGGCCGTGACCGGAAAGGTTCCTATCGAATCTCTCCATTTGAGCTGGTTGCTGTTTTCGCCGGGATTTCGGGTTTCTCATTCTTTGTTGATCTATAAGCGCGTTGTTTCCGTCGTTTTTTCTGCCATCGCCCTGGTGCTGATGTCCCCGTTGATGCTTTTGATCGCTTTGGCGATCCGCTTAGATTCTGCTGGTCCGGCAATCTTTCGACAACGGCGCGTCGGGCAAAACGGCAAGATCTTCACACTTTACAAGTTCCGCACCATGCTTGATGGGGTGGATCAAGAGGGCAACCATCCGCCAGCTGAATTAACCGATAGTCGATGCACCCGAGTCGGTTCATTCCTCCGTCGGACCCGCTTGGATGAGCTACCCCAACTGTTGAATATCTTGCGTGGGGATATGTATTTCGTCGGGCCGCGGCCATTCGTTCCCAATCAAGAAGAGGAATGCGTAGAAAAGATTCCGTATTACCGGCAGCGTTGGGCCGTCAAACCGGGCGCGACCGGCTGGGCCCAGGTGAACCGCGGGTATTGCGTCACGATCGAGGATAACCAGGAAAAGCTCGGCTACGACCTCTTCTATATAAAGAATGTTTCCGTGGGGCTCGATCTACTGATTCTGTTCAAAACGGCCAAAATCCTGTTGCTCGGGCGAGGGTCGCGATGAACTCTTTTAACCGCGCAATTGAGGTGCTTTTTTGGATCTCGCTGGGCCTGATTGCCTACACGTACTTCTTTTATCCGGCGTTTCTATTCGTCGCATACTCGCTAGTGCAACTGCGCAGTGATTGGCGTTACCTGATTGATCGCCGGAATCGGCGCGTGCCTGCACTCCGGGATGACGCAGTCCCAGGGATTTCGTTTCTGATTCCTGCATACAATGAGGAAGCCCACCTTCTCCAGAAGATCAACAATCTTCGTGAGATGGACTATCCGCGGCAGAAAGTGCAAATCCTATTCGTTTCCGATGGGTCCACCGATGCGACGAACGAAATTCTAAGGCTTTGCCTGACCCGAATATCGAAATGCTTCTTCTTCCGCATCGATCGGGAAAAGCAACCGCTCTGAATCAAGCCGTCCTGCAGGCCCGCCACGAGATTCTGGTGTTCTCCGATGCTAGTACCCTTTTTGCCCCGGACGCGCTACGGAAACTGGCGCGACATTTCGCGGATGCTGGGGTCGGCGCCGTTTGCCAGCTGCGATTCCAAGCCAGCTCGGAATCGCAGCAGACAGAAGGT
>CAVPUS010000014.1:0-365196 GCA_963709005.1 uncultured Acidobacteriota bacterium | reverse complement strand
AGAACTGTTGTTCCCTGCGCCGCCGGGGGGTCGTTACCGTTCCTCCGCAGGAGACGATTCGCGTCCTTCGCACGATTAGAGACCGCTATGGAGCACGCGCATGGAACCATTACGGATTCGTTGACGCTTTCAATCCACTAACAAACTGGTACGACAACGACGTTGTCGGTATCGATACGGGAATCACCATGCTGATGGCGGAGAATACCCGGTCCGGGTTTGTATGGAAAACGTTTATGAAAAACCCTGAGGCGCAACGAGGCATGGAACGCGCCGGCTTCAACACCTGACAACCGACCAAGACCGCACACACAGGTCACACCTTAGGCGGAGCGATTCATTTCAGCTTGGCGTACTCGGCTTTGGCTGCGATGAGGAGGGGAACGTCGGGATCGGCGTCCTTCCAGAGCGTGAGGAAATCTTGGTACGCGGCGCGCGCTTTCGCAGTGTCGCCTTGCATGGCATAGGCGCGGGCGAGGCCGAGATGCCAACGCCGAGGGTGAAGGACAGTTCCCTCAGTTGGGGCGCGTTGGCCTCTCCGTCCCTTTCACAAAGCAGGAATCACAAACCCTCATTCCATTTTTCAACGTGAAATCAACCCTGCGGTTCGGGTCGATCTCAGCCCCGCATTTTCCGCAGCGGTCGTGGTTTGGCTCGGGCACGAATATCACCTGACCTTATTAAACCACATTAAACCACGGGTCGCAGTAGCCGGGTAGTGCTCTAATTTTGTGCCACCGCTACGACGTTCTGCCCGTAATTCTTCGTCAAGCCTTCGCGGTCGTGAGCTCCAAACACGTTCACGAAGTTCACGATGTTCACCTGCAGAAACCAGGAGCTCGATAATCCGCATCCGCAGTCTCGCGTTTCAGTAACAACACCGAAACTGGCAACGCGATTGCACTCTTCAGCTTCGATGGCTCCGTTTTCTCCATCCACTGCGACAAGAAGGTCATTGCCTTTCCTGGTGGGGGATCGCCCTGGACAGTGTGCTTTAAATTGTGGTTTCCTATTTAAAATGAAAACTCCTGGTAAAGGGTGCAGTCCGCCGGTTTTCCCGGCCCTGCCGCGATCATAGCAGAACTGCAAGAAAGGGCATCCTGAGAAGACTCGGGATGCCCGGTACTATTCACATTCAATCTTTTGGAAGCTGAGCCTCTACTCACCTGGAGGCTTCTGATGTTCCTCTTGCTGCTTTTTCTCCGCAGGGGTCTGCGGTTTCGGTTGCTGGCGCTGAGGCGGTGGCGCAGGCTTCGCCGCTGCAGGAGGAGATGTGCGCTGCTGCTGGCGCTCAGTCGGCGGCGGGGTTTGCGGCCGCGGAGCGGGTTGGTTCCGGCTCGGCTGGGGCTGATTGGGTGCAGGACGAGCGGTTTCGGGACGGTTATTCGGAGTTGGCTGCTTTGGCTGTGCCGTCGGCGGACGATTCGTCTCCGGGCGGTCACTCGGAGTTGGCTGTTTCGGCTGTGCCGCAGGAGGGCGATTCGTCTCCGGGCGGTTACTCGGAGTTGGCTGCTTCGGCTGTGCCGCAGGAGGGCGATTCGTCTCCGGGCGGTTACTCGGAGTTGGCTGCTTCGGCTGTGCCGTCGGCGGACGATTCGTCTCCGGGCGGTCACTCGGAGTTGGCTGTTTCGGCTGTGCCGCAGGAGGGCGATTCGTCTCCGGGCGGTTACTCGGAGTTGGCTGCTTCGGCTGTGCCGTCGGCGGACGATTCGTCTCTGGGCGGTCACCCGGAGTTGGCTGCTTCGGCTGTGCCGTCGGCGGACGATTCGTCTCCGGGCGGTTACTCGGAGTTGGCTGCTTCGGCTGTGCCGTCGGCGGACGATTCGTCTCCGGGCGGTCACTCGGAGTTGGCTGTTTCGGCTGTGCCGCAGGAGGGCGATTCGTCTCCGGGCGGTTACTCGGAGTTGGCTGCTTCGGCTGTGCCGTCGGCGGACGATTCGTCTCCGGGCGGTCACTCGGAGTTGGCTGTTTCGGCTGTGCCGCAGGAGGGCGATTCGTCTCCGGGCGGTTACTCGGAGTTGGCTGCTTCGGCTGTGCCGTCGGCGGACGATTCGCCGGCTGGTTGCTGGGCGGCGTGGAGGCGGGCTGCCCCGGTTTCGCCGCATTCGTTTGGTTTGCCGGCCGGTTGCCCGGACGGCCCGTGTTCGCTGTTGCCGGTTTGCCCGGAGGCGCCTGCTTAACCATGGGGTGCGCAGCCGCAGCGGCCGCTGGACGCAAGCTCTGCACCTCGTGCTTCGCCAAAGGCTCTCCAGGATGCGCTGCCAGTGCCTGCTGCTGCTTTGCAAACGGCACCGGCGGAGGGGGTGGCGTCTTCTTCGCGATCACCTGCCGGTTCATCACTGCAGCCGGCGGCGCGGTCACATGATTCGCGGTCGCAGCTTTCGCTCCCAGTACGCTCTCCCGTGTGGGAGCCACCGCAACCCTCGCACTCACAGGTGCAGCAGCGATCTGCTGTGGGTTCACGGCGACCGCTGCCCTTGCCACAGGCTGCGCACTCGCGAAAGCGCGTTGCGGAACCACCGTCACCGCACCCTGTACATTCCGGTTCGCGTAAGTCACATTCGTGATTGTCGTGCTTTTATTGACGATGGTGGTGTTGTACACGTTCGTGATGGTGGTGGAATTGACCGTCGTATTGCTGATGTTGATCCGGTTCTCGTACTCCCGGCTGACGTGGTACGACGGCACGTAAACTTCTCGCGGACCCAGCGGAAACCATCCCACATTGTCGCCGAAGCCTCCTCCACCGCCAATAAAGACCACTAGCGCGGGCGCATATACCGCCCGCACCGCGACCGGCCCGGCCACCCAACCCCAGCGTCCGCCGACCGTCACCCAGCGTCCGTAGTGGAACGGCGCGTAGCCCCATGCGGAGTCATCGACCCAGGTATATCCCCAGGGAGAAATCCAGTCCCAGTGGCCCTCGTGATAAGGCGCCCAGCCCGCGGCAACACGGTTGGGGAACCAGACGTGGCCGTAGCTCGACTCGTCGCGCCAGTCGCCATTGTCATCCAAGTCCTCGTATCCGACGACATCGTGGGATAGATACTGCGCCGAGCGCGACTGATCATACCGGTGATCGCGACTGTTTGCCCAGCTATCAAATTGGTCCGGTCCACCGATGTCAATTACCTCGGCGTTCAGCGTGTCCGTGCCGCTGAAAGTACCTCTTTGTCCGACGTGCAGCGTATAGGTCTGGCCGTTGCCAGTCGCCTCGCCTCCGCCCTCGCGTATGCTGACGACCGAGTAAGTGCCGTCTTCACTTGCCTCTACCCGATAGTTTCCCGGCTGGGTAACCGAAAACGCCAGGTTAGGGGTATCGATCTCGTAGACATCGTTCTGGTCCAGCCGGCGCACACGAAGGTTGATCGAACCCGACGTGAGTTGAATCTGAACCGTATTGTCATCCAAATTCAGGAATGAGAAACCGGTATTGGCATTCAAGCGAATCACGGCTGATCCGAGTTGCAGCTCGGCGCGCGAGTCCTTGTCGGCCCAAAGGTTGTCGCCCGTCGTCATGGGCCGGTTCGCGACCGCTTGCACCCAATCCGTTTCGCCGGCCGGCCGGAATGAAACCGAACCCTCCATGTAGCCGAGCCGAGCCACTCGGCTGGGCGGATCGTCCTGCTGATTTTGGTCTTGAGCGGCCACTCGGGTTGGTAGAACCACCGTCGAGAGCGCTAGCCCGAGCACCGCGCTCCACCAGCCGAACTTCTCAAATATTCTTGTCATAAAAGTATTTCTCCTCCATGCTTTCTGTCGCGAACCAGGAAGTCCGCGGACGCTGGAAAAGGTCGTCGCAACCAGGATTTCTCGAAGTATCCCTGACAGGGACCTGCGAGCCCGCGCTGCAACTACGGTTCGTATCAGGGCATGCCTGCAGGCATGCCGTAGCCCGGAATTTCCTTTTTGACCTCGAAAACGACACCATTGTAACGCCCATCTCGCCTGATCGCGACATTGCGAATCCATTTTTTTTTCTATCGGAGCACTCCCGGCGGTCTGCCAGAGGAGGAGTATTGCAAAAACAGGGCGCAAGACGTTGAGCAGATCGTTGCAGTTTTGAAGCAGGCAGAAGCAGGAGTTCCCTTGGCCGAATTAATCCGGCGGGTGGGAATCTCCGAACAGACTTTCTACCGATGGAAGAAGCAATATGTCGGGCTAGAGGTCGACCAGGTTCGCCAGCTCAAACAGCTCCAGGAGAAGAACGTACGGCTGAAGCAGTTGGTAGCCGATCTGACTCTGGACAAGGCGATGTTGCAGGATGTTCTATCAAAAAAATTCTAGAGCCCTCGCGACACCGGCAGGTGGTCGAGTACCTGCACGGCAGCTACCGGGTGAGCGAGAGGCGTGCGTGCAGGGTCACCCGGTTAAATCGAAGAACGTTTCGCTATCGCGCGCATAAAGATCCACGCACGGCACTGCGGATGCGCATCCGAGAATTCGCGCAGACACGAGTGCGGTACGGATACCGGAAGATCCGCGTGTTGCTGAACCGGGAGGGCTGGAAAGGGGCAAATACCTGGCAGAACGACTCTATCGCGAAGAGGGATTAACGCTGCACCACAGGCGGAAGCGGCGTCGCCGGGTAGCAGAACATCGGCGTGAACGTTTTCATCCAACCGGGCCCAATCAAGTGTGGTCGATGGACTTTGTGGCGGATCAGCTAGCGGACGGAAGAAGGTTTCGTTCGCTGACGGTCGTGGATATCTATACTCGGAAATGCTTGGCGATCGAGTCCGAACAGAGATTAAAGGGCGAGGATGTGGTGCTGACGCTGAACCGTATCAAGATCCAACGCGGAGTTCCGAAGTTTCTTTACTGCGACAATGGGAGCGAGTTTTCCAGTCAGGCGATGGATCTGTGGGCCTATCAGAACGGAGTGCGCATGGCGTTTTCGCGACCCGGAAAGCCAACCGACAATGCCTTCGTGGAATCGTTCAACGGAACGTTCCGGGCAGAATGTCTGAACACCCATTGGTTCACGTCGTTGACGGAGACCCAGCAGATCGTGGAGACTTGGCGCCGGGAGTATAACGAGAGTCGCCCTCACAGGGCTCTTGGGGAGAAGACGCCCCACGAATTCGCCAATGAAATCGCGGCTAGCCGCGATTTCATTGGGATGCAAACAGCCGAAAATTCACCCTAGGGTTGGTACAAAAAAGCCGGTCCGATCAAGTGATGTAGACTCTCTCATTCGCCGTGGTACAAAAACTCGGTCCGGTCAAAGGGGAGCGTGATTATGTGACAAGGCTTCTGGAATTAATCGAATTGTATGAAATCGTTTATCGAAGGGTGAGTCCTTCGCGTCCTGTTCTGACCGAATTTGACCCACTCAGGATGTCCAGTGTGGTGCAAGGCGCTATCCGTGTTCTAGCGGAAGTTTTCAGAATCAATGTTGTTCTCCTGCAAAATGAAAGGGGGCCAAATCCGTGGCCCCGACTCAGGTTTTGGCGTAGTTGCCAAATTTTGCGCAGCGCAAACTACACAGTTGCTTCCGCAGACTCTCCGTGGGTTGCAATTGGAACGACTTTGCCGGTCTCTTCGTTTTGGACGATGAACGCAAGAATCGGAGTTGCATTTTCGAAAGTCCAATTGCCGCTCGTCATCGACAAGACTTCAGTTGAAAGCTCCCGCGCCTCGTTTGGATTCGAAGCCGCAATTACAACGCTTTCAATCAAGTTCCCCGTGCCACTCTTGCGGTAGCTGCAAATGTACAGATTGGTCTTTTCCACTGTTGCCTCCATTGTACCGCCATTGTTGAAATGGGAAATACCGGCTAGAATCAGCGCCGGCTACTTCCCAGCCGTATGGTCGGTCAAACCATCTCGCATTACAAAATCACCGACAAGCTCGGTGCCGGTGGCATGGGCGTCGTGTACAAGGCGCTCGACCTGAAGGTGGAGCGTACGGTCGCCTTGAAATTCCTGCCCACTGATGTCGCCGTCAGCGACCGGGACAAAGAAAGCCTGCTCCGCGAAGCCCGCGCGGCTTCGGCGCTCGACCACCCCAATACCGGAGTGATCCACGGGCTCGAAGAGAGTGACGATCATCAGCTCTATATCGTGATGGCTTATTACGAGGGAGAAACCCTCGCGCGGAAGCTTCCGCGCGGGCTGATTCCGGTCCGCGAGTCGCTCGACTTGGCGATCCAGGTTGCTGGTGGACTCTCCGCCGCGCACGCGCGCGACATCATTCACCGCGACATCAAGCCATCGAACATCATCATCACCGGTCAGAATGTGGCGAAGATCGTTGACTTCGGCTTCGGCCTCGCCCGCGTCATTGCGACGCCGAGTATGACCCAGAGCGGGGGAATCACCGGGACCGTGGCCTATCCGGAATTTCCGATTTAGACCTCTGGCTTGTGCATCGTACGCTTCTCCTGCCCTGGACACAACGAATTTGCCACCAGAGCAGGTCCCAGCGAGTTCAGCGGGTTCCCGTCAGCTCGTTTTTGCCGTTTGACGAGCCCGCCGTCCCCTGTTCGGAACTTGGCGCGGGCATCAAGCGGACACGATTCTGGACGTTTCCTTTTGAAGAGCGTGCACGAAACCATGACACTTGCACCTTTATAGGGAATGTCTGGAAATTGAACCCGGCGATTTTCCAACCGGAACTGACCGGGCAATCGAAAGTCATCTGAAAATGCCAAAGAATCGGGGTCACACCCCTCAGTACGACCGGTTTCCTCGCAGTACGGGCTGCGTACAGGTGACGTACGGGCTTGCCCCGTAGAAGGGGCTTGGCGTCACCCTGCATGTTTTCCACAGCCATCACATTTTTCCACAGCCTGACCGATCGATTCCCTTTGCCCCCCGCTCGGGGTGTCCTAAGATAAAATCGCACTGTTAAAGGAGGCAAGCGAAGATTTGGGAGGTAAAACACTACATGGCACAACCACAAGCGGCTCGAATCACCTGTCGTCAATGCAACGGTTGGTTCGATTCGGAACGTGAATTGCGCGACCACATGCAGGTGGCTCATCGCAGGTTTGTCTCAGAACAAAGTACTTTCCAGCATGGTGGTTCACAACCAGATAGCTTCAAGAATCGACTTGGTACGTCAAAGGAAGAATGGGCCAAACTTTCTGTACAGTTGAGGAATCGAGTCCAAGCCCGCTTCAACTCGGAAGAGCTAGATGCCATTGAACGATTCATACTGCTTGCCAGTCAGGGCTCGGTCTTCGATCATGTGTGCAGATAGAGGTGAGAATCGTTCGTCACCTAGTGTCCCCGGGAATTCAACAAGAGAACCGAGAAGCCAGTCCCAACAATCCAGCGCAAAAGGTGCCCGCTCCGGCGCAATTCGTGCCTGGCGGTCGGTCAACTTAAACGCAATTCCGTTTCAATCGAAAATCCACTGTTGCTTTTAAAATCGGAGGGAGCCATGGCTGAAAAGATCGATTCGAAAGTAAGCTATTTCCTGGTGGGACTGGGTGTCGGATCGCTGATCGGCATTCTGTTTGCGCCGAAATCTGGTGAGGAGACTCGCGAATACTTGTCGCAGAAGGTAAATGAAGGGAGTGAGTACGCCCAAAAAAAAGTGCGAGAATTGACGGTGGGCGCTGAAGACGTAGTCGAGCGCGCCAAGGAAGTGGTCACGCAGAAGAAAGAGGAGATTGCAGCAGCAGTGGAGGTGGGCCGCGAGACCTACCAGCGGGAAAAATCGAAAGCTAAAGGCGTGTGAATTGAAATATGGCAACGGTTTGTAATCTAGGACGACTTGATCGCATGCTCCGCATTGTGTTGGGAGTAGGGATGGGAATTGCGGGCATCCTTATTAATGGCCATCCTTCCATCGGCCGTTTTCTGGGCATTGCAGGCGCTGTAGTCATTCTCAGCGCTGTCTGGGGAACCTGACTTGGCTACCGGGTGCTCGGTCTGAGCACAAACAAGACCAGGGACACTTGACTTTGACCGAGCTTTGGCAAAAGTCGCATGAATTGAACGGGAATGAAAGTCGGCGAAATCGACTTATTTCGCAGTTCGCCTACTGCCTTACAAACTGCACCCAGCAAACCATGAAGCCACCTGCAAAAACTCACGGCAAAGGCCGCCCTTGAAGGTTGTAAAAACCACTGAAAAAAGATAGCGAAATGGAGCATCTTTTTTGCGTGGCGCAGGTGGCCGATACGACGGGAGATGACCGCCTGCGCGAGGTTAAACTTACCGGACAATCATTCGGTGCTTCCGTACAAGCGTTCTCATGAAGATGGTCGGTGTACAGACTGAGATGAAGCACAGCAAAGCGCTGTCAAGCGCAACTCCGAAGGTTAGTACTTGTAAAGGTCATCGAGCTGGTGAGAGTCAGTTTGCGGGGCGGCCCACAGGTGCGGGAGCAGGGGTTATCGCCTTCAACTGTTCCAACTGCTTCTGGACTTCCTGCCAGTCATCCTTCTCTTTCTTCGTTTTCGATCGGAGTAGTGACGTCGGAATAGAATTGCAGAATGTTGTCTCGCAGGGCAGCGGAAGTCAGATCAAATTTCCGGCCTGATAACTTGCCTAGCAACTTGGCGTAGGTGCTGTCAGCCAATGAGTATTCCCCGGCTCCCGTTTCGTTGCCAGTATCGAAATCACGATTGGGAAGCACGAGTGTATCGACTCTTGCAAAGATCGCATCGCTTTCTAGCATCAGCGGGCGGCACACAGGCATGGTTGTCGATTCCATATGCCGCGTCTAGTTCATGAATTTTCTTTGTGTCGGTCAATTCAATTCTGGCCACGAACTGATGACGGGGCGAACGATGACGCTCGGTGCGAATCGGGGAACGACCTCAGCGTGGTCGGATTTATTCCAATCCGCACAGGTCGTCCACTTGACGAATCGGCCGGTCTCGCCTTGACTGTTCGGAGGAACCAGATCAGAATGGCCCAAAGCGTTGGACGTGAAGTATGCCCACTCAAACCTGCCCTGATTGCGACACTCCTGGAGAAGGCAATTGTCGGCGCTGTCACGGTGACGGGAGAACCTTCCCGGACAAGTCCTTTGGGAAGTTCGCAGGCGAGATACCCTGCCTGCGGTGCAAGGGGACCGGTGCTTGCCCCACCTGCAATGGTACCGGCGAAATCGAAGTTGGCGGTGAAGGCGGCTAATGCGCATTCTTCGACTACCAGCAATCAATAACGCGACGGCTATTCTCTTGTGGCCCGCTAGGCTACCTGGCTAACAAGGTTCGTATATGCCTTGCCCCTCGCAGTAGCGAGCCCCCAAGACGTTCACGAAATCCAGCCGGGCGGGACTAGAGCGACTTGAGGTATTCCACTAACGCCGCCTTCTCCGATTCGCCCAGCCCGAGATGACGGACTCCGTTGTAGTGTTCGACGACATCCTGCAAGGTCGCGAATCGGCCGTCATGATAAAACCCGCCCTTGGCATGACTCCACAATCCGGCCAGCGGCGCGGTACGGTACATGTGTGTCGGCGAGCGGTCGGCTTGGAAGGTATCCACACCGACCTCGCTTGGAGTATGAAGATTGTTTCCCGGCTCGGTGAAAAGCGGCGGCACATGGCAGACCGAACATTTCCCTTTGCCATCAAAGATTTCCTTGCCACGCTCTGCCGCGCCTTTGTCAAAGCTCCCCTCGGGTGGCTTTGGTGCTGGGATAGCCAACTGATAGAAGTGAAGTGCAGCCAGTTTCGACGTCACGCGGTCTGGTTTGCCTCTTGAGTTCCAGGAGCCGGACTTCACAGCGACTGGATATTGCTCGGGGTTGCTGAGTCTGGCGTCGAAGAAAGTTCCAGAGCCGTTCATTTCTGTGGCAGCAACGTACGCGTTCCAGTACGTCACAGAGCCAAACCCCGTCCAGGTATGCAGGTTGACGCCCGCCAACCCCAACGCCGGCGGGATCAGAGTGCAGGCTCGCTTGCCGTCCGGGCGGAGGGCTTTTCCGTCTTTGTCGAGCTCCGCGTCAAAACAGCCAGGACCCCAGCTTGCGAGGACTTTCTTGAGAGTGTCGACATTCACTCCAAGCAGGTCCGTGAACGGCTTTGGATTCGGTGCCAGCGAAACGATGGCACCAACGTTCAAGTCGCGATTCGCCCAGCCGTCCAGGCGCTTTCCGATCCCTGGAACAAAAGAGTCGTCCACCGTGGAATGGCAAAAAGCGCATTGAATCCCCATGGAGCGAATATTTCCGCTTTTGTCGAAGAAGCCAGTCACGCCCACGACCGCATTGAGTTTCAGTAATGCGAGTGTCGTCGCGGGATCGTCAAGGTTGACCTTGCCTTCTTTGAGCTCCTGTTTCAGGAATTCGGGCAAGGCATCCGCATCCACCTTGAGGCCGACTGATAAAGCGGTCTTGGGGCTCACTCCGCCTCCAACCCCGCCATTCTTCTCCCCGGCAATCGCCCTATGCAGTTGCAAGGAATCGCCCCAGAAAGCTTCGCTGCCAAAGGTGTCAAATCGGAAGACTTGCTTGCCGTTCTCCATCATTTGGTGGGCGTGTTTGTTGATGACTTCATCGAACCCGGAAACCTGTGGTTTTTGGCTCTGGGCCGCCCGCCCTCGCGGCATTTGGAACAAAAAACAAACGACGAGACACCCAAAGACGAACAGGAAAGCCAAGGTCGTCCTCTTCATCGAAGAACCCCCTTCCTCCAGATTGGACTGGACTTGCTTTCTCACCCTCGGTACGGGATAAGAGCCGGGTGGGACGCACTTGTATAAGTTTCGCTATCGGGGAAGTCTGTCCCTTTGGTAACACTAAGGTGGGCTATGGGATTGGAAGCAGGTTGTCTCGGCCCGCAATCATGCGGAATAGCATTCAAGGGCCTTCACGTTCAACACCAGGTGCCCATGATTCGTGTAGTGGATCATTCGGTTGCGGCGAAGGAAATTCAACGCTGTCGAGATTCTCTCCCGGCGCACCGCCACCATCTGCGCAATTTCTTCTTGCGTGAGATACGTCGGAATCTCGATCTGAGGCCCAGAACTCTGGCCTATCTTTGCCGCCAATTTTAGCAGCACTTTGCTAAGGCGATGCACGGTATCGTCCACGGCGAGTGTGTTCACCTGGGCATAGGCTTCGTTCAGTGCCCGGCAGAAAACATCCACCAATCGCTCCAGTAAATCGGGTTGCTTTCGCACGACTTCCATCACGTCCTGAAAGGGCACGGGGATGGCTTCCGTTTGCTCCAGCACAACAGCGCGGTCCGGACGGCGCGGCTCTGACGCGCAAAGTTCGCCGACGACATCTCCGCCTTTTCGCACGTCGTAAATCAATTCGTGGCCATCAGACGTAATGGTTCCCACCTTTACAAATCCGTCCTGGAGAAAGAAGAACGTTCGCTCCTTGTCCCCCACGTCGTAAATGACCGCATCCTTCTTGAAGGTAGTCGTTTTCCGATTCGGCAGGATGGCATCGCAAAACTTTCCACGAAAGACGGAGATTAGAGCCGTTGAAACGGCCGCCTGAGAAATGGAATCATCAAGTCCAATGGGCAGGTCAAGTTCGCTCTTAGCGACGGTTATAACCAAGCGTTGTTTGGGCGACGCCATAGTGGACCTCATAAACGAACTTGCTTTCACCCGAAGTTTAGCAGGATGGTACGTCGTGCGGTTCTCTCCGTCAACAGTCTGCCCTCTTAACACCTTTGGTTGCCTATGCAGCCGCGAACAAACTACCGTTAGAGTTGCCCAAACGCAAGGCAGTGGGCTATTGGTGTGTGTTTGCTTAACCCCGCAGCTTGCCGGTCGTCGGGTCGAACCTGGAATACCAGAAATAAAACGCGTCTTGCTGGGTCGGAAATGTGCGCTGGAAATTCGGCTCAGCTTCAGAGGTTATATGCCAACCACGAGCACTTTCATCGAAAGAGAGAGTGCCCAATATTTTTCCGTCTTTGGTGGTTAAGTTCGTTGTCTTCGTGGACATTCAGCACGTCTCCCCAAAGAGCCAAGCTCTGGAGATTGGGCCTTGAAATCGCAGTTGCAGATACCACTTTATCGATCAGAGACAGCTCGGAATGCCAGACCCGTCTTCTTCGAAGGTTCGACGGACGATAGTTTTACTGTTAGACAGTTCCTTCCTCAGTTGGGGCGCGTTGGCCTCTCCGTCCCTTTCACAAAGCAGGAATCACAAACCCTCATTCCATTTTTCAACGTGAAATCAACCCTGCGGTTCGGGTCGATCTCAGCCCCGCATTTTCCGCAGCGGTCGTGGTTTGACTCGGGCACGAATATCACCTGACCTTATTAGGTTCTATTTACGCCCGCACCCGTTACTGCTGGGGCGGCTGAGGGGCAGCGCCGTGCGGGTTGGCATTGTTGCCCGTAGCGCCGCCGATTTGCGTTCCGATAATTTCGCCGGAGATGAGGATCTCCACGCGGCGATTCTGCTGACGTCCAGACGACGTATCATTGCTTGCCACGGGATTCGATCTTCCGTAGCCCGTGGACATGATGGACGCCGGGTCGATGCCTTCATTTATTAGATACGCCTTTACGGCGTTCGCGCGGTTGTCGGAGAGCGTCAAGTTCAGTGCGTCGCTTCCGACGCTATCCGTGTATCCGTTCACCGCCATCTTCAGGCCCGGATGGGCGATCACAATTCCAGAAAACTTTGCCAGCGCTTCGCGCGCGGACGGTCGTAGATCGTACTTGCCCGTGGCGAAAAGCACATCGGCCAGGTTCGCTTTCAGGCCCTGAGGCGTATCAGTGGTGGGTAGTATCCGATTGAATTGCTGGAGCAGGTTCGCGCGAAGTTCTTCGCGATCTCGCTCCGCCTGGGCGGCCTGCTGCTGTGCAACGGCAGTTCTTTCCTGGTCCGCTTTTGCTTGGGCCTCGGCTTGAGCGCGCGCCGCATCGGACTGCGCGCGAGCTGCATCGGCCTGGCTACGCGCTGCCGCGTCCTGTGCGGCTTGGGCCTCCGCCTGCTGCTTCGCAAGCTCCGCCTGTTGTTTCGCCACCTCAGCGCGTTGGCGCGCCAGTTCTTCCTGTTGCTGGCTCGCCTTGGCATTTGCGGCCGCAGCTTTTGCGTCGGCAGTTCGCCGCGCCGCCGCGGCTCGCTCCTCCGCATCCGCCTCGTTCTGCTCTGCTTGGACGGCGATATGCCGCGCATCGGCCGCCTTTTGCACCGCGTCGCGCGCGCTTTGGACCAGCATCTTGCGGTCACCCTTGCTCGCCATCAACTGTTCAGCTTGACTGAGCGACGCCTGCGCTTTCGCGAACGCATCCGATGCGTATTGCGCGGCGCCAGCAGCTCGGGCGATTTCAACCGCGTTGCGCGCTTCGTCCAGTTCTAAAGGTGCCTCCGACTTTGGATAGGCTGCGGACGCACGCGCAAAGTCGTAGACATATTGCCCGGGCCCGAGATGCCGATAGCTCGCATTCATTTGTTCCACCGTGCCCGTGGTTCCGGGTAGGAGCACGTTCGCGAGCACGACCGCATCGCTCGGCTCGGAAACAGCGAAATACGGTTCGGCCGTCACGATCATGCCAAAAGTCTGCAACGAGGTGGTCACGGATATTTTGCTCTTGCTGCCGTCCAGGAGCAGCTCGCCGAGGTTGTTGGCCTTCCCTTCCGGCGTGATCGCCCAAAGCACATAGGTCCAATATTCGGGGCCAAACTTCTGCGCGGTCTGAAGATCCCTAAATTCGGCTTCGATGGAAATGCGGCCGGGCCGGCTCGTCACCTTGGCTTTGCCTTTGGCGAGCGGAAGAATGGGAGAACCCTGGAAACCAATCTCTGTGGACGCTCGATGTTGATAGTTCACCGCGGTAATTGTCCCGGGAACCATCACCACATGGTAGGTCGGCTGATTACCCTGGTTCGATTCTTTGGACGACTGAGCGGAAACGTCACCAGACCCGCCAGCCAAAACCAGCAAACCAATTGCGATCATTCCGAGTCGACTTCCCATGAACGTCCTCCCCCAGCAGTTGCTCGCAGAACCAGCCTGCGTAAAGCATTATTAGACCACATTAAACCACGGTCGCAGTAGCCCGGTAGTGCTCTAATTTTGTGCCACCGCTACGACGTTCTGCCCGTAATCCTTCGCGCGGTGCGCGGCTGTTCATTCATGTCAACTTTGTCCCCTCTGGGTTGTCGCCGTTAACCAGGTATCGATCTGAAAATGCAACACATAAGCGGGAACCTGGTGTCCCGGGCACGCGGAATTTTTCCCCGGCGGAAGCCAGACGCCTCGAACTACTCGATACCATCATGTGTTTTTTGACCGTCATGGGAAGCACTCACAGGTCCTTTATCGAAGCATCCAGGATACTTGTGGCAAGTCATCATCACGTTTTCGTCGTACCACATACCCGTGGTGCGCCACGGTGCCCGCACGTACTCGACTATCCCGAGGCTCACCCCAAGCGAACGTTCCGGAACCTGAGACAGCTCGAAGGCGGCCATCGCAACTGCGATTGCCATGTCATCCTTTGAAGAACGTGGAGGCCGGATATCGGTGTTCCCATTCGGGACCCTTATCTCTTCTAAGCTCATTAGCTGGCGAAGCAATTCCGGCACATCTACAAGTGTGATTTTTTGTTGGGTCATAAGTTGTCTCAAGTTGCCATAGATCGACGCTCGAGTGTGAGAGCCAAACGAAAATTCACGATAGTAAACTCCTGACTTTTCGAAGTGCTGCCGAAGAACCGGAAAACAATACTGATCGCCTACAAGGGAGTTGATTCCGTACCGTTGCAGAACATCGTTGATTTGCGCGGAAACTGGTTGAAGATTGAGGGGTGCGTTGTGAGTTCCCGTCCACCGCGCCGCATATGCCACAGTGATGTTCCCGTCATCGGAACGATGCAGAACGGCAAATCCGAAGTCGCTGTTACTGAATGCTGGGTCGACGGCCGCGACGTAAGTTCCGTTGGAGACTCGCGGCAATTCTCTCCGGCCTCGAATGACACATGGGTCCAGAATCTCGGGAGTGATCCAACCGACCAGGCTGTCTGTGAACTCCGCCAAATATTCGCGTCGGTAATGCTCTTCATTTTCGCGTTTTGCCTCGTTGAGAACATCATCAGAGATTGTTGGATTCATCTCTTGCGACGACGCCTGCCACACGAGGTGATTGAGACTCTCGCGCTCCTGGAAATCGCGGTAGAGGATTCCTTCTTTGCGATAAGGCGTAGATATTTTGATTAGCTTGGCATTGGGGAATGTAGCCATTGCTGGCCGCAATGCCGCGATGACTTCCTGCTCGGGGTTGGCGTCGGTTTCTTCATGCATCCAGAACCCCAGCTCGTCGCAGATTGCGCAAACCACCGAGACCCCACGAACAGTTACATAAGAACAGGGGTAGCACGCTATGGTGATGCGGTTTCGTAATTCAATTTCACTTTTCCGCTCCGCAAGAACACGTGCCGATAACTCCGGCGACCCGTTCAGATAATTCCTAACATAGTCAAACGCGATTTGTGCCTGCCGGAGAACGGGAGCAATCACTAGGATGAAGGCGCGCTCACCCCGCGGGAGTTTATGATCTCGGAACGCTTCGAAAACGGCGATTTGAGCAGCCAGTCGGGTTTTCCCACCGCGCCGACCGATGATTGCGGTTACCTCTCTCTGTTCGCGCGGATCATAAGTCGTGCGCCCAGTGGCACGACAAAAGAAATCGAGTTCGGCGTTGTCGAGCTCGAGACCATAAAACGATTTAAGAAACGTGCGGTGCCCAAGTGTTGGGCCGCCTGGTTCTATCATGTTCAGCTGGGTTACGAATTGGATAATTGTCAGCGGGATTTCAGGCATTCTTTTTCTCCTCGTCATTCTCACTTCGGGCTCCGGCTGCGGCACGCACCCAACGCTTCAGCCCTGCCTCGCCGTCGCTTCGCATGATCAGCAGCAGACTCATTGTGCGGTACATTTCCCGGGCCGCTGAGCGGTCATAGCGCGCAAAGAGCGCGAGCCTGGGGAAAACGTCCGGGTCAAAGTTCCTCTCTTCTTGATCGTGCTCAAGCTTTTCGGCCCCCGTTGGAAACACCAGAGTTGGAACGACCCGCTCTATCAGAGAAGGCACGGAAATGGATGTCCTTGACGTGCTACCTCGGGGCGCCAATCCAGCCTCTTCCAGGCGAGCGACGAGGATCAACCGCAGAACGCTGGCCCAAAACCGGTCGAAAAGAAGTTGACCCAATGCCCCCTTTGGTTTGAGAGCCGCTCGCAGTCCATTCTCCATGCGCCGGAGTGTCCTGACATTTTCTCCAAGCCGCTCTAGAGCCTGGATCAAGCTGCGACTCAAGACAGAACCACGAACCACGTGCCGGCGGCCTCGATCCTTGCGCTCGGGTGCTTCTTTTGCAAGTGACTCAGGGACTTCGGAAGAGCTTTCCATCGCGCACCCCACCAAAAAAGCGCCCCCAAAAAAAAACCGCGCTCGACAAGGTGTGTTTCGCCTTGTTAAGTCGCGGCTTGCATCCCCTTATTAAAGCGGGGAACCGTTTTTAAGATCCTCACGCGCATTCCGCGAGGTCCAGTCGGCAAGAGAAGGATACCACCGCAGGAATGTTTTGCAAGGAAAAAGAATTCATGGAATTGCAGACCGAACGGAGAGACGCACGCTTCGATTTCTAACGATTTGGAGTAGCACAATTGCCTTCGCGAGTTTCTTTTGTTCTTCGTGGTAGTTCGGGGAAGCGTTTCGCAGGCGGCGGATTCTCTGCCGAGATGACTGGAATGACAGAAGATCACTCCCGAGCGAGTCCGCTCGCATGCCAAGCTATTCGGGGGATTCTTTTTTCAGGGGAGATGCTAGCCGTTGAAGGTATCTCGGGCCTTCTTTGTAAACCTCCAGGCCCCAGCTAAAAGCGCCTCACACACCTGCGCGAGACTGCGTCCTTGACACAGCTCCTGAACGGCAATTGGTATGTCACACAGGGAGGATTGCTGAGAGTGGCATCTGACAATGGTTGTACCGGTGAGCCGCTACTTCAGAGACTTCCCGAACTGACGATCTTGTTTGCTTACATCTTTGAGCGCGTTGTCGCGGAAGAATGATTGCGCCGCCACCATTCCGCTAGCGCCACCTCAATAAGATTTGTTACGGAGCGTTTCTCTCTCTTCGCCTCAGCGACCAGTCTCCGCTTGAACTCAGGTGAAACTCGGAGATTCAACGTGACACTCTTCCGCATTCCTCCCCCTCAGGGCAGATCGACGGTCATGCTACTCAACCTATGTGGAGGCGTCAAGAAGCTCCCCCCCAGTCTCTTTTTTCTTTACATGTAACGCATATAGCGTTACAATAGCGTTACATAAAGGAGGCTCTGATGAATAGCCAACGAGTTGGCCTAAAGAGAGAGAACGTAGAACTCGCCGGGAGTATGTGGTCAAGCGATTTGGGACGTGCGGCGCTGAAAGCATTGGATTCGCTATCTGAAAGGTACGGATTCTCGATTGCTCTCGGCGACCTGCTTCTGCTTGAGGGTAAGTGGTATGTAACGCATGCTGGCTTGCTCCGCATTGCTCAACGCAGGCGATGCCTCGGCATCAAGACTTCCCTTCAAAAGGATGTATCCGACGCCACCTCTAATCGCTGGGTGTTTAAAGCAACTGTTTATAAGACTTTGCGGTCCAAGGGCTTCGTCGGCTACGGCGATGCGGATCCCTCCAACGTATCACCCCTAGTTCGTGGCTCGGAGCTGCGCGTGGCCGAAACTCGGGCCGTCAATAGAGCCCTACGCAAAGCGTATGGCATCGGACTCTGCTCGCTCGAGGAACTTCGGTACCTGACCTCCAGCTCCGAGCCGGCCAAAGGGGGAGTCACGTCAGCGCACTCGAATGGGAGTGGCTCCGGCAATGGCCAGCCTCGCCTGCGCGACCGGCTGTGCCTCTTGATCCGCCAGCATCAGCTCGATCCCACCTTGGTCAAGCGGTATGCCGCCGACTTCTGCGGCACTCAAGAACTCAAGGAGGCCAGCCGTGATCTGGTTGAGTCTTTCATCGCCCACTTAACCGAATGGAGTGTCAAAGACCGCGCTGGCCTAATCTGCAAACTCAGCAGCTTTGCCCCATCACAGGAGGTGCAGTCATGAAACGGCATATCCCCGGCCTGCACTCGGAATCACGGGACGGCAAAAATCTCGTCGAAGGTAGCTTCCTGGTTCGGGTAGATCGGGCCTTCTACCGCTGGCATCCGCAGAAGCCCTTCTTCGCCCTCCGCTTCTTGGTCCTCGAACCCAGGGAGCTGGCAGGGCAGACCATCTCGGGTCGCGTCTATTGCACTCCCAAGGCCTTGTGGAGACTGAACTGGTTCCTGCGCGACTTTGGTTATGACCATGAGCTATTCACCCGCGACGAAGTCGACGAGAAGGCTTTGGTTGGACTCAAGGGCGTCATCAAAACCTCTCGCACCACGCGTAACGGCCGCTCTTTTCTCAACCTCGACGCGTTCGCATCCTCGGAGGAATGGGGAGAGCTCGCAGTCTCGGCAAACGGGAACCACAGCAGTCGGGAGAACAGCGATGCAGTATAGCTATACGCAGCTCAGCCAGTATCTGCGTTGCCCGCGCAGTTATCGGTACCGCTATCTGGACGGCTGGCGAGAGAAGGACACGCGGGCCGCCATGATCTTCGGCCGGTGCTTTGAAAAAGCTCTTGCGGGTTACTTCTCGGGAGAAGACAGCGTTGCGGTTCTGTTCAAGGAATGGGGCGTCTATCGCGAAGTTCCTCTTGAATACCGCAAAGGTGACTCCTGGGACCGGCTCGTGCACAGTGGCGTTCACCTCCTTCACAAGCTGGCCCAGGATGATCGGGTCCACGTCCCAAACCCCAAGAAGAACCTTCAAATGAAAATGAGCCGTTCACTCTCAAACGGCAATGAATTCATTGCCTACATCGACGCCATCGGTGAACTCGACGGTCAACCGTATCTGATCGACTGGAAGACGACGACCACCCGCTACGCGGAGGAGCCGGCGGGACTGCTGTCGCTTGATCCTCAGTTGATCTGCTACTCCTGGATTAGCGGCATTCGCGACGTTGCCTTGGTCGTCTTTGTTCGCAAGCATGACCCGGAAATCCAGTATCTGAAGACTTCGATCACCGAAGAGCAGCAGAAGCAATTCGGCCAGTTGGTTGATTCTATGGCAATACAAATCGAATCTGGGCAGTTCCTGCCTCACAGTGGCATTCGCTTCCCAATGAACGGGTGCACAAGCTGCTCGCATCTGGGACTTTGCCTTGGTAGCCAGCACCTGATTGATTCAAAACTTATTCGGAGTGCGGGAGCAATCGACCTTGATTGGCTTGACCAGCTTGAGGACTAACGGGCATTTGCCAATAAAGCCGAAACTGAACGAGCGTCGTGCTTTATTCGTTCTCGGGAAGATCGATGAGATTTTGTCCTGGGAACGAGTGACGGAGTCGGAGCGTGACGGGCGCTTTGTTGACCTTGGCCGCTACCTCTGTGAAGTACGGGCTGGACAGTATTGGCGTGTCGAGAATCTGAAGTCCTTTGATGAGTTTCTCGAAAGGAAGTTTCCAGAGTCTCGACGAAAGGCCTATTACCTGATGGCGATTCATGAGCAGCTGCCGCGTCAGGTCCATCGTGATCTAAGAGAGGTGGGATGGACCAAGGCCAGGGAGATGGTCAAAGTGGCACGGGTGGAGGGTCAGAACTTCGAGTGTGCACCCTGGGTGCACAAGGCAAGGGCCATGCCCAGGGAAGAGTTCAAACGGGAGGTGGAGAGACATCTGACGGGCAAGGAGACGGAACCGTGGGAGATGCTTTATTTCAAAGTCTACAAGAGCCAACTGCCGGTCTTCGAGCAGGCTCTCGAGACCGCCTCTCTCATGCTCGGCGGTCAAAAATCCCGAGGCTACTGTCTCGAAATGATCTGTGCGGACTTTCTTGCGGGAGCCACTCTGGGAGAGGCAGATTCGCATGCTTTTTCGGTTTCGGTCCGTCGCCTTCTAGAACTTCTCCCGGGACTCGAGAGAAGTAAGTTGATCCAAAGCCTGAAAGACACTGCATGACTGCCATGGTCGGTAAGCACCCGAGAATAAAATTGAAGCCAGAAGCTTACGAACAACTTCGTCGGCAAGTCTTAGATCGGGATAACTGGAAATGTCAGAATTGCGGAAGAGCGAGTGAACTGCAAGTTCATCATCTCCGTTTTCGAAGTGCCCTAGGAGACGATTCCATAGACAACCTGATCACTCTGTGTTTTTCCTGCCATGAAAGCATTCATCGAAGGGCGACTCATACCGGGTGAGTTGGCCAATCACCACCCTCGGTCTATACTCAAAATTCGTGATGAACCGACACATCAAAAGGATTGCAGAGGCGCTTCTGCCGAGACGCGTTTTCGTGACACTCCAATCCATTCGGTCGCGAAACTACCAAAAGCAACTCCTCAGGGAATGGGGGGTGCACGAGTCGACTATCGAAGCGGAGGCCCAATATGGACGAACCATTCTGGATGGGCCCTTCCGCGGCATGAAATATCCAACAGGCGTCTTGCAGAATCGTCATGCTATTCCCATTCTCTTCGGGTCATATGAGCTTGAACTCCACCCAATCATCGAGGAAGTCGCGTTGAAGCGTTACGACAGAATCATAGACATCGGTTGCGCAGAAGGCTACTACGCAGTGGGGCTCGCCCGCAGGACGGAAGCAACGATCTATGCTTTCGATTGCGAGCCCCGCGAACGTCATTACTGTCGGCGACTGGCCCGTGAGAACGGCGTGTCTGATCGAGTTCGCGTACTGTCCTGGTGTAGCAGTCGAACGCTAAAGCACCTGGCGATTGGGCACTGCCTCATTATCGCTGATTGTGAAGGATACGAAATCCAGTTGTTTTCGAACGACGTGGTACCTGCGCTAAAAAATTGCGATTTGATCGTTGAGCTGCATGAGATTCCAGGAACAGATATCCCAAACATCTTGATGGAACGCTTCACGAGTTCGCACGACGCTCGGCTGATCACCTTCAACCCTGGCAGTCTCGGATCCGTGCCACATCGATGGCAAAAGCTTGCGCGGGAGTTCAGACCACCCGGCCAACAGTGGATCTTTCTCACGCCCCGCATCTAACGTCGCGAACTTGGAAGAAGCATGAAGAATAGACTCCAAAAGAATGTCAACTGCCGGAAATTCCGACTAGGACGGCCCACGAAGGAACGTCTTGCTGGCCGCAGCCAGGGTTTCTCTCGCGCGAAACATCCGAATTCCAAAGCGGTATTCTCCATACCAGCGAGTGGTAAACCGAGCTAGCAAGGCGACGATTATCAAGAGGATTGCTGCCACCGACGCGGCGAACGACTCCCGCTCGAGCAGCAAGGTCCAGAGAACGGATTCTGACCATCCAGGCACATAACGATCCAACCAGCTCCGAAGCAGCGGGCCGATATGACGAATCTTCGTAACCCGGACGTGAGCTGTTCGTTCGAAGGAATAATCTGCGACGTAGCCAGGAATGTCCTCTGTCGCTTGTTTGAAGGTAACAGGATCGCTCAGTTCCAAGCGAGTTAATGGTCGACCATCAGCACTCCGGAAAACGACCCGAAACGTCGGGTCAACGACAACCCAGCGGCCATCCAGTTCAACCTCTGCGAGAACGTGTTTTGCGCTCCAATTTCTATCCATGAGCAACAAACGTCGGGCCGGAACCTGACTGACAATTGACAGGTTCACGAACGCATTCGTCGCGGTTCCGCAAGTGCGCAGGAGTTCTTTGTAGTTCAGAGTTGTAAAGGGATCTCGGAGTTGATATTCACCGGAGTCACCAGAAGTATCCATGCGAGTCGGGCCGCGTTCCATCCACAGAAGGATAGCCCTGACCTTCTCTTCCGCGCGAACTCCGAGAGGCACGATTGCGTCTGAAAATCCCTTTAAGTATCGACGCGTCGAATATTCCCAGGCCATCGAGTAAATAGCCAGCAGGATAGAGAGCGCGAGAAGACCGTTTACAAAGTACCAGACGGCCATATAGATGGGATGACGTTTCATCGCCCGTTTTTCCCTGCGACGCAAAGCCGGTAGAGCGACTCTAGCTCGTTCAGAGGCTCGTCCCATGACAGCTTGCGGACCAAATCCTCGCAGCCAATCCGGTATCGGTCTCGAGTCTTGGGATCTTCCAGAAATTGCCCCAGCGCACGTTGCAGCTCACCGAGATCGTGTTGAATGACGAGCCCTGCGTCCCCAATGAGCGGGGCGATGCCACACCGGTCCGTCACTATGACAGGTGTCCCGCAAGCAGCCGCTTCCGCAGCTGTGTTTCCAAAGTTTTCGTTTTGCGACGGAAGTACGAACAAGTCCGCGTCACGATATGCCGACCACTTGGCGTCATCGTACAAAGGGCCCACAAATAAAATATGTTCCTTTAGATTGTACTGCGCGGCCATTGCTTTTAGCTTTGAAACGAAACCGTCTTTTTCTTCGGGACCGGCAAGCACAAGCATGGCATCCCGCCCGCCACTTGGTCTCTGGCGCCACTGAGCGAAAGCGTTGAGTAGGAGGTCGGGGCTCTTCTTTGAAACGAGACGGCCGAAAAAAAGGACCAATCTCATCTCCATCGGGATTCCCCACTCGCGACGAAAAGCCCCTCGCTGGGGGAGGTTTTCAGGGGCCTCAATTCCATTTCGACGTATGACAACGCGTGAATCCTCCATGCCACTGCCTACCAGTTCGTTTCGTTCCTGTTCTGATGTTGCGATCAAGAAGCGTGCTCCCCGAACGAGATCGTGTCCAACGAACCTGTGAAACATCCGTTTCAAGCGGAGACTGCGAGCAATCGGACGATACATTCCCAATGGTTCGATCACGTAGGGGATCCCACGGCGTCGGCAGAAGAAGGCCACAACTGGTCCGAGAAGATCATAGAAACCATAGATATGAACTAAATCGAACGAACGGAGATTATGCCGCCCGAATGCTATCACGTCCGGGTTCCACGTGAGGGTCCGAAACCGAGCCCGCGTCGGCAAATAGATCGTTTCCACGCCCGCGTGTTCCGCTCGTCGACCCAAGCGCGTGTGCTCAATGTTTGGTGGGAAGGGAACTGCTCCCTGAGGACCTAAGTCCGCCGTGAGGACTGTGACTCGATGTCCGCGTTCCGATAGCCTCCTAGAAATTGCTAGTACTTTGGTGGGGCGACCACCCTCTGCCAGATACGGATAATAAGTCTGTGAAACATTTAGAATCTGCATGATCTTCCCGTGTCACCAGAAACGCATGGGCGAGGTGCGCGCAACGTATTTTCGCCACCAGACATCGAATACGATGAAAGCGAAAAGTTCATAAGAATTATCGCGTTGTCCACGTCGGTGCTGTTGCCGGAGCTGCTCGATAAAATTCCAATCGAGGATTCCTTCCCGCCACGAAATCCCGATGTCGTCTCCCATTAGCTTTCGCAGCGGATGCCTAGGGGATCGACTTGCTTCAAAATAGGAATCGAATACGGTGACGATCCAAAAAGCCAACGGAGCGTTGAATCCTTTCTTGGGCGCGGACAGGGCGACCGGAGGAAAGAACTCTGCAAACGCGTCTCTCAACACGCTCTTGGGGACGCCAGATCGAATCTTGCAGGCGAAAGGAGTGTTCAGGCTGACCTCGACAAATTCTGGATCGAGTAGTGGCACCCGGACCTCGAGCCCCACGGCCATGCTCATCTTGTCTGTGTAATCGAGAATATTGTCGACGAGAAATGTCTGTAGATCCATGTGCAGTACCCGGTTGTCCGCATCTCTTAAAGAGCTTCGTTCCATCGCCAGGCGGAGGATCCGAGAGGAAACTGCAAGATCGTGCGGATGGTATCTTTCGGGCTGCTGCAAGAAGAGATGATCCTTTTTATCTTCATTCAAGAAGTAGGTCCACTGCGCGTACTGCACGTAGAAATCCGAGTCCAGGCCCTCGAAGAATTTTCGGGCTCGTTTCAGTTGCATCGTCCGATAGGAATCGCGCACCATTTCGAGAGCCTTCGAACCGAACCGGAGCATGGATCGAGGTATCCATCCAAGTCGACGGGCCAGCCGCACGGCACTATATCGAGGATAGCCGGCGAAGAGTTCGTCGCCGCCCGCGCCGCACAGCGCCACGGTGATATGCTCTCTCGCCGTTTGGGACAGCAAATGCATAAGATACGAAGTGGGATTACCAAAAGGCTGATCGAAAAATTCGACCAGATCGAGGATATCGGCTGGCTCAGATCGGGAAACGACTAATTCTTGGTGATCCGTACCGAGATGCTGGCTGACGGCTCGGCTGGTCTCGGCCTCATTATAGAAACGATATTCTTCGCCTTCGAAGACTATTGTAAAAGTGCGAATGTGCGCCTCTTCGCTTTTGGCGAGGCCCGCGACGATCGTCGAGTCGACACCTCCACTCAGAAAAACTCCAAGCGGGACATCACTGACCAACTGACGTTTCACACTGGCGGCCAGCCGATCGCGCAAGGTCAGTTTCAGATCATCGTACGAAGCATTTTCAAGATCCTCGCGACGCCGCACCGACCAGTAACGCTCGAGGCTTACCGAGAGATCACTGAGGTTGACAATTAAGCGATGGCCGGGCGGGAGTTGCAAGATTCCTTCAAACGCTGTCTCGGGCCCGGGCACGTACAAGTAGGTAAAATAATCTGAGATTGCCTGCCAATTCACATTATTTTCGAACAGCGAACAAGCCAGAATCCCTTTTATCTCAGAAGCAAAGCTGAAGTGATCCTGCGTCCGACAATAATAAAGCGGTTTCACCCCGATCGGATCTCGTGCCAGCAGTAAACGATCCTGTTTTAGGTCCAGGATCACGAACGCAAAGATGCCGTTCAATTTGTCAACACAGTTGGGTCCTTCCTCCTCGTAAAGATGGATGATGACTTCTGCGTCAGTCCGAGACCGAAAATTGTGCCCGTGTGATTCGAGTTTCGACCTCAGTTCAGGAAAGTTGTAGATTTCACCGTTGAAGACAAGCCAAACAGTTTCATCCTCGTTGCACATTGGTTCCTGGCCCGCCGCAGAGACGTCAATGATTGAGAGACGGTTATGTCCTAACGCAACCGGATGGGAAATGTGGGGCGGAGAAAAAGTTCGCGTTCCGGTTCCATCCGGGCCTCGGTGTCGGAGGGAATGGGTCATGCGCGCGACAGCGTTCGTGATTTCTTCTGGTGATAGGTGTTTGCTTGTGATGCCAGAGATGCCGCACATGGCCGTCAGGCCACCGCAGGACTGAGTTTCTGCACGATCAGATCCATGACACGCACGGCTTCGCGGCCTTCTTCAGCTGTGACTGGGATAGGCTTTCCTTCGCTGATGCTTTCGACGAACCCCCGGACCAGACGCTGGTGAGTACTCTCCAATCGTCTCGATAAATAACTCGCCGCAGTGCCCAGGGTGCCACGCAACATTTGGGCCGCCTCGCTAACCGTCGACAGTCCCAGGGTAAGTGGCTTCAAGTCGGGCCGTTGATGAAGCGCAACGCTTTGCGTCTCGAGGTCCACTTTGAGCAGCCCGTTACTTCCCCAAAGTTCCAGCTGGGACGCCCAACAGCGGCTTGTATATGTCAAAACGACGCTGCTTGTTGCCTTTTCACCGACGAATTCCACCCTGTAATCTTCATAGGGTGACCAGGGAAACTCTGGCAGGAGTTTTCGAGCACTCACGCGGACATCTGAAATATGGCTGATGAAAGCCAAGGTCATGTAGATCACATGAGGGCCAGTCTCGCCGAGCACTCCGCCCGCCAGACGATGGGCCCAGTGTTCCGGGCGGGAGGTGATGTAATCGACCGGAGTCGACAGGAAGATATGCATGCCTTTGAATTCACCAATCGCCCCGCTTGATACCATTTGCCGAGCACGAAGAAAAGACGGATAAAAAAGGTCGGAGTGCGCCACGCATACCTTTCTTTGTGCCAGTTGTGCCCCACGGATAATTGCGTCGCATTCCTCGGTACTCACCGCCATCGGCTTTTCGATCAGGATGTGGGCTCCCGCCTGAAGGGCATTCAGAGACAGGGCCGCATGCGTGCGCGGAGGCGTACAGATGTCAACTATGTCCAAAGTCTCTCTTGCGAGCATCTCTTTTACATCTGCGTAAACTTGGGGCACTCCAAACTGGCGAGCAAGCTGCTCCGCTTGCTTTGTATTTACATCGCATACAGCCACGACCCGAGCCTTGCCTTCAATTCTCTTCCAGGCAGGCAAGTGTTTGCGCTGAGCGATAAATCCAGATCCAACAATCCCGACCCTCAGACTTTCCAAATTTCAAAACCTCCAAGCGAAGAGACACAATTGCAATGAATTTAGAATACTTCGCCTCTCGAATTTCCGGAAAAGATCATTCAAGCTGGCAGCGCCATCAGGTCGCGCCTTTCGGGATCCCGCGGAGGCTATTCCTCTCAGACTCAAGAAGGATCCATCTGGGCGACGATTTCTTTGAGCCCCTTTCGAAAACTCTCGAAGCGGAAATGGCGCATCACGAGTGCCCGGCCCTCGCGGCCCATTTCGCGGCGACGATCTCCGTGCGTGAGCAAGGTCCGGAGTGCACTGGTGAGGCTTTCTGCATCTCCGTGCGGAACCAGGAATCCGTTGAGCCCATCCTGAATCAGATCAACCGCGCCGCCCTGGGCCCCACCTACAACTGGCTTCTCAAAAGCCATGGCCTCAAGAAACACGAGGCCGAATCCCTCGCCACCGCTTGGGAGCGCAAAGATATCGCAAGACGCGTAGCAGGCCGCCAGTTTTTTTTTCGAAACCCAGTTAAGAAAGTGCACCCTCTGCGAGATTCCCAGCTCTCTTGCCATTCCTTCAAGGCGAGGGCGATCGTCACCTTCACCGACGGCCACCAGGTGAAAATCGGGATCCGAGTCCAGCAGGCAGGGCAACGCACGGATTAGGTTGTCCGCGCCTTTATAGCGCTCGTTTGCTATCCACCGACCGACGGTGAGCAGAACACGCCCCTCTGGAAATTCGGACGGGCGTGGTAGATTCTGTGGATTCTCTGCGAGTGTGCAAAAGTCCGGGTCGAGGCCCCACGGAAGCTGGCTGATTTTTTCGGCGGACACGCCTTGGACAAGAACCAGCTTCTTTGCTGTATCGCTGCTGGGGGCCAGCACGCGGTCAGCCCGACGGAGGGCCCATCGTCGGAACGGTGATAGTGGCTTCCACACCTCAATGCCGTGGCTCATCACCAGTACATGCATCCACGGGGAGACTAATTTCATTACAGCAGCGACCGAGGCGAGGTTCGGATGAGCAGCCACCGTCACGCCAGGTTGCTTGAGGGCGAGCCCCAATGCAGCAGCGACAAGCGTGTACTTGCTTCGATCGAATCCCCGAAAGCAAAAAGTCGAGTCGCCGACTTGGTTCTCATGCTCACCGATTGGGTCATTCAGGCTCAGAAAACGGTAGGGCCCTCCGCGCTCGCGCGCAATCTCCGACAGAACGGTTGCGGTGTGCCGCCCAGCTATCTGCACGCCACCAGGAGCAAGGAGCTCCGTAAAAAGTCCAACTATCATCCGACTTTCTTTTCCTTTTGGATTTAGAAACGCGCCGCGCGTCGTCGCGACGGGGCAAATTCTATCCGCAAGAGGCTCTAATTCACGTCCTGAGCTCGGCAGAACCCGATCGGCATGATCGACGTGAGGCCCAGAATAGTGAACGGCGGCTTCGCCCGAAAATCCTGCTCAGTCGAGAATGACCGACCTTCAGAGCACTCTCGAAACCATGCATCCTTAACAGAGAAAAAACAGTTCCTTCGCGAAAACGGTAGGGATGGGCCCGAACCAGGATCTCACTTGCATGTCGACGTTTGGTCCAAAAATGCCACTTGACTAGCCCGGCAATCGAAAACGTGTCCACTTCTAAGAAAAGCCCTCCGCCCGGGCGAACGATCCGGCTGACTTCAGCGAGCACCGCACTTGCATCCCGCACATGATCCAGGGCGTTGCAGCAAATGGCTAGATCCACGCTGTCATCTCCGAGGGGGATTCTCTCGCCAGTTCCAATCAGGTAGTGGACCGGCTCCCGGAGCGCGTGCACTCGATCGCGAAGAAGCTTAGAGCAGCACAAGGTTAGCGGCGGCAGGGGATCCATGCCAATCCGGACTGGCAGTTCCGGCAGGAATCCAATCACTCCCACCCCGAGACTTCCTATCCCTAGTTCAAAACCTGTTCGGGATCGAGTGGGGAGCAAGGCCCTCAGGGGTGACGCGAGGTCCCGATTGTCCGTCAAGGTTTGCAAAATGGTGTTGTCGTCTCCGGCTACGCCAGTCCAGCATTCCTTCTCGGCTCGCTGCGCCTCGTGCCATTTTGAGCTGGAGTGTATGGCGTCTTTATCGCTTACCATTGATCCGTACATCCTCGAGGAACTCGTAAACCTGCAGCGCATTTCGATCCCAGTCATATTTCCTGGCGGCAATCGCTGCCTTCTTGGCCACGGCTGTGCGGAATTGGGGATTTTCGCAGAGCCTGCGAATCCTATTCGAGAGTTCCTCCACATCCTTCGGATCGTGTAAGACAAAACCGTCTTCACCATCGGTGATCATTTCTGAGCCACCGTTATTGATAGTGGTGATAACTGGCAATCCACACGCCATAGCCTCAGCAGGGGGCAACGCGAAGGAGTCGTGAAGGGAAGGTCCAACATAAGCGTCCGCGGCCGCATAGAATTGCATCACATCTTGGGATGGCTCGACAAATCGTACACGCGCCTGTAGCCCACGATCGCTGATGATTTTGTTGTAGGGCCCGCGATCATCTTGTCCCACGATCAGCACCTTGCAGGGGAGGTCCGAGCAATGCGCGGTCGCTTCGAGGAGTGTGTCCACGCCTTTTTTTTTCCAATCGTTGCCAATTAAGAGCAAAACAAAGTCTTGCTCGTCGAATTGCAAGCAATGTCGTGCTTCGGCGCGCTGCCGCAAACAAGCTTCCGGGTTGAACAAATCCAATTCTACCGCATTTGGTATGACCCGTACGTCGCGACGAGCGAAATGACGCTCGATCTCTTGAGCGGTCAGGCGAGATACTGCGGCCAGGGCGACGTTCGGATCGCGATAGATCCTCCTTTCGAGCGCCATCACTAGCTGATAGTACAGGCGCCGGTGAATAGCACGAGGCACAGCCCGTAAGGGAAGTTGTCGCAGCTGCAAGTCTTCGATCACTAACCGGTAGAATTCGTGAAAGACGATATGCACGACGATCGCATCTGCATCGAGGCAATTGATGCCGGGTGAATAAACCAGATCGTAGTAGAGTCCTCGGAATTTTTGATCTTTCCAACGCTGGATGTGATTGGCGATAAACCACCACACGTACTTCAGAAAATGTGGACCTGCAATCGAAGGAACTCGATGCCAAATGATGCGATTGGTGCCCCTCATCTGTTGCGTGACTCTTGCCGTGCGATCGAAGATGATCATGTCACGGACGTCCTCCACTCGCTGGCTGTAAAGGTGGATCTCGTAACCGTGCTCGCGGGCCAGGCGTTCAACCTGTTCGAGAACACAGCGTTCGGTTCCGTGCTTCTTGTCGAGGAAGGGCGATACCACAGCAATTCGCGGTGTTGCGTTCATCAACTCACATGCCTGTCAAAAAGAGACGACTCGGTGCCCTGACAGGGCACAAGCGCCGGAAGGCGGAAGAGAATTCCCACACCCAACCACAGGTAGGCGTTGTAGATATAGTTTTCATAGGGGCCGAGACCCCCAAAGGTCATCGGAAACAAAAGCAAGAACACGAACCAGAATATGGTAAAGGCGATAGGGAAGACCGATGTTTGTCGCACTCGGAGAACGACTTTCCAAGATGCAACCACTACTGCTCCAGTCCAGAGAAGCCAAAGAAGCAAGCCGAGAGTTCCGAATTCGATGACTAAATTGCCATAACCACTTTCCACGCCCACATTGCTCGATGGTTGTCCCAATATCCGACTGACATATTGCATGCCCAGTGATGCCGTTCCGATTCCATTGCCATAGAACCAGTTGGCTTGTGAGAACGCCTTCTGAAATTCAGCGAAGGGATATTCTCGTACTCGAAATCCCAGTTCAGATTCGGAGCTGCGCGGGTCGAGCGTCTCGGAGTAAAAGGACCAGCGCGCCCCAATGGCGACTGGGAATAAGACGACCGCAATAACCATGGCCACACCCACTACTATGAATCCTCGTCGGATGGCCTTCAGAAGTCGATGACCACTCCCTCTTCGCCACGGTGAACCCCACAGAAATCCCGCCGCAACGACGAAGGTGCTGGCCCCGACCAATACGAAAGTTCCCCGCGATCCGCACATCATGGCTGCAACGGCTACCATCGCAGTGCCAACGAATATCACGATCTGTCGACGGCGTCGCCGTAGAACGAGATACCCAACGGCACCGAGCCCGATGAGCCATGCCAAAATCAAGTACCAGGCGAAACGGCCATCACTCACGAAGACGGAGGATGGCCGATATACTATTTCACCGGTGATGGGTGCGGCCCGGTAAACATTTGAAAGGGTTTGAATATCAGGGGCCAGGACCCGCGGGTTGAGAAAGCCAACTCCCACGATCGCCTGAATGATCCCCAAAAGAGAGATCACGCTGGCCAGCGCCATGTTGAAGGTTAAGAACCGACCGAGGTCACTATCAGTTCGGATGAGGGCGTACCCCACGAACATTAAGGGTACATAGTAAAAGTATAGTTTCAAGCCGAGCAGCCCATAGAAAAGGCTGGGCGAGTGTGGATTGACGCATTCAAGCAGACCCCACCAGAAGAAAAGGCTCAAGAAAATCAAGAAAAGGGGGCGGAAAAGTCGCGCCTTTCCCGCGCGGACCGAAGCGAAAAAGGAAAGATACATAATTCCAACGAGCACATCCTTCCCGAAATAAATGACCATGTTGTTGCCCAAGTATTTTCGAACCAGGTCTTCAAAGAGCAGCCAGACGACGAAAGCATAAAAGCCAGTTCGCCAATCCCGTATAACGCTTACGGCGATCACACAAAAAGCTAGCGCCAAAGCCGCGTACATCAGTGATTGCATATCCTCGGCGACGATCCAGTTGCCTATCCTCCAGGCAAGGCACAGCCCAACGCTCCCGATGACAAGAGATATCCAGGCTTGATTGCGTGGAAGTGGGATACGCGCACCGCTCATGCGTGTGCCTTGTGAACGCAAACCGTGCAGCCCATTTTCTGGATAATAGGCATATACGCCGCAAGCCCCTTAGAACCATCTAAAGTCCAGCCACACGTCATTCGACTCACGTTCTAACTCCTACACCCGTGAAGCGCTTAGAGATTTGTGCATACCCGCTACGTTCTGCTGCATTCTTATCATACGGTGTCGCTTGTAACAGATTCTATTGCTATTGTTCTTCTCGAAGCTTTCGAGCCATTATTAATACGCACGCAGGAAGGCAGCCACCTGTTCTTCGCGCTTCAGAACTGAGCAAGTAGTCTAAATAGCCCACCCAGGTTAGGAAAATAGGAGCAGGAAGGCGAAACCACCGATGCCAGCGCTGGACCAATTTCTCGCCGAGGCGCGAAAACTTGAACTGGGCAAAGCGATGATCTTGCACCTCGAATCCATTATTCGCAAGAAGCGCTCGAAGTTCCTCTAGCTGATAGCCCTCGCGCTTGTGTCCCCACGGATCGGCTTCATTTACTTCCCCTGGGGGCACCGGAACAGATAATACGAGCCTCCCCTGCGAGGCGAGCACCCGGCAAACTTCCCTGATCCCGGCGGCATCGTCAGCCAAGTGCTCCAACACTTCCAGTAAGAGGACTGTGTCCAGACTGTCGTCAGCGAAGGGCAGGCAATCTGCGAACGCCACGAGGCAGGCAAGGTTATTCCTGTCTCGATGCCGGGCCTTTACTCGCCGGAGCGTTGCCTCGTCTATGTCAGCTGCATAGACTTCGTCCGCGTGCTCGCAGAGGTAGCGCGTAAAGACCCCTGGCCCGCAGCCGATATCGGCTGCTCGCCCCAAGTTACCGCTCAGATATCCGTACACGATCTTGTATTTTGTGGGCCGCTGGATCGAAATCGCGTCTGCGACCACAAGATGATAGAGCCTCCAGAGCCAGTAGCTTTGCCCCAACCGCACGCGCCAGCGCCCGTTGGAACTCATCCCGCGTGCCACGCCTTCTTGCCGGGGCCGACCGTTCGGGCTAGCCGCGAATATAGATCGAGGTATTCTTCCACCATCCGCTGAACGCGGAACAGATCGAGAGCTCGGCGGCGCGCCGCACCACCTCGCTCGGCGATTATTTCGGGATGGCGCAGCACGCTTCTCATGCATTGGGCGAGTGCCTCTGTGCTGCCCGGCGGGAACCTAAGTCCTGAGTCACCGACGACTTCCCCTAACCCCCCAATATCAGAAGCGATCACCAATTTGCCACGCATCATTTGCTCGATCGCTGCTAGACCGGCGGTTTCCTCCCATACCGAAGGCATCAGAACCGCGGCTACGTCTTTCATCGCCGCTTGAAAGGAAGTTCCTGTCATGAATCCTGTAAACTGAACACGCTCCGGAAGGCCTAGCTTCTCCGTCAGTCGCTTGAGTTCCGCCTGTTCAGGCCCATCGCCGATGAATTTCAGCTGGAAATTGTACCCTTCCTTTTGCAGGGTGTGCGCCGCCTCGAGGATCAGTGGCAAACCCTTTAGGCTTACCAACCGACCAACGTAGGCGAAGCACAGGGGCGATCCATTCGAGGGGCTGAAGACCTGACACTCGACATCGGAGGGGGCATCGGGGATTCCGTAGTAAATGACTCGAGAGCTTGGAAGTTCGAGGCGTCTTTGCACGTGCATCGAGATGGGGGTGTTGGCAGCCACATGGCCGCAGAGCCAACGTCGAGGAAACGTCAGCAGAAGCATTTGAAGGCTCTTGAACCAGCCTACGTTAACAGCGTTGCAGCGCAAGCACTCGATATACCGGCGCGCGAGGAAATGCCCCGGGCAAACTGTCTTTGTCGGTTCATAAAAAAGCAAGCCGTTCGGGCAGGAGGCCGGGTAGCCATGGTGCTCGATTACAACGGGCCTGCCCAGCAGCCATCCCAGAAGCAGTGGCAAGAAACAAGGGCCCGCTATCTGGACGACATCGGCCTCCCTCACCAAGCGTACCAATTCGGAGAACTTTGGCCGGCGGACAATGCGGAACCCCAACTCGGAATCGTTAAAATCGTCAGCAGGGGTGGGCGTCACGACAGTCACCTCAACGGTGGCGTCTATCTTAGATTCGGACAGGCGCGAAAGGCCTTGTGCTAGGAGCATTACAAACTTTTCAGCTCCGCCAACAGTGGGAGCGAAGGGATTCGTATAGATGAGAACTTTCACAACTGGTTCCTTGCTCTCCTGAGATTCACAGCTTTTTCAAACGCTCCGGCCCATGCTTCGACATTCTCCTGGGGCGACCACGTTTCCATGCGTCGGCGTGCGTTTTCTCCCATCTCATGCAACTTCCTTTGATCTACAACCAACTGGCGCAGGATCGTGGCGAGTTCTTCGACATGGCCACACGGATATACGAGCCCCGCTTTTCCATCCCCAATAAGTTCGAATCGACCTTTTACCTCATCGCTGAGGACTACGGGAGTGCCACACAACATCGCTTCACAAACGACGACGGGGCAGGCATCTTTTTCCGATGGAACGACCAACAGGTCCCCGGCAGAGTAAAAACCAGGCAGCTGAGACTGGCTGACAAATCCCAGCATTCGCACCCGGTGAGCAATGCCGAGCGCGGAAGCCTCTGTTTCCACTTGCTGGCGAAGCGGGCCCTCTCCCGCATACACGAGATACGCGTCCACCAAGTTTGCTTTCGCGAAAGCATTCAACAAGTCCAAGGGGCGCTTCCACGGCTGTAACTTAGCGCAAAATAATACGACTGGAGCATCGACAGGTACGCCCCACTCGTGCCGGACCGCTACCCTATTTACATGCGAGGCTTGATTGGTCCACCAGTCGTTATCAACCACGAATGGAGTCAGAATGATTCGATCTTCGGGAATGCCGAGACTTCGCATCAAGTCTCGCCCCGCGGTTGAGCCGACTCCCAGGAAGTCAGTCATACGAAAGACCAAGGGAGCGAGCAGCGGTTTCAACCGAGCCTTCCAGGCTTTCTCATCCAGAGGACGAAGTGTGGTTATATCCGTACCAAATAGCAACGGCCTGCAATATACTTTTGCGGCTACGGCGGTGATCCAGAAGCTTGCGTACATGTAGCCTGTGAAAATAGCGACAGCGTCAAAGCCCCCTGCTTGTATCAATTTCCACAATCCCGGATTTACCAGGCCAAAGAATCTTCTGAGCCCCGGCCGTAGGGACCAGTTTGGCACATGCACCCAGGGATGTCCTTCCAGCAATGGCCTATCACTCTTGATCTCGATCCCGAACTCCGGGTCCAAGCCTGGCTCAGCACCTTGCAGGCTGCAATACGCAATTTGGATGTCCAGTTTTGGATGTCGAGTCATCAACTGAAATACAGCGGAAGCATATTGCACAGGATGGGAGCAAACTAACAGAACGCGGTATCTACGCTTCATCATCGGACAGTATCTTGACAAACTTATCTGCGATTGCGTCCCAGGAGAAGTATTTCTCATGGGCACGCAAGCTGCGCGCATGGAGTTCCTCCCAAAGTTGAGCGTCCGTCAGCACCCGCGCTACGGCCTGTGACAGTTCCTCCCGATTTCCCTGTGGAACTAACAGTACCCCCGCTTCCGACAGCGGAGGTCCCGCCTTTGAGCTGGAGTAGGCCACAATAGGAAGACCACACGCGATGCCGGCAATCGCACTTCCCCTCTGGGTTGAAAGGCTCCCGCGTGTGAAGAGCAGCACATCCGATGCGGCCAGAGTTTTCGAGACTTCCCCTGGCGAAAGGAGCCCCAGTGCGACGAATTCTACTGGCACCCCAGCGAGCTTTTGACGGAGGGTCTCCTCAGCCCGCTTGGATCCTCGGCCAAGTGTTATCAAGCGCGGTCGCTGAACTTGCATTCCCACCGACTTGACGGTGAAGGCGATGTCCTCGATTTCGGGCGCAATTCCTCCGTCCGTCATGCTGAACACTGCGATTGTCTTTGATTTTGGCATCTCTCCCCGGCCATTCGAGTTTTGTCGCACCGATGGGGGGATATTGCTCCCGACGGGAATGAAAGTGGCCTTTGAGGGATTCCGCGGGACCCAGGAAACGTGTTCGAGCGGAATGGTGAGAATAGACTTATTGGTAATCCAGTAGCTACAACGCATCACGCTGCGCTGGCAGAAGCTCCTCGCCCCACCCACGAAATGGCCTCCGGAATAGGTCGAGGGATCGTGGAAAACGACTGCGATGCGGGTCTTGCGAAGCCTCAGAATCCAAAGCAAGATTAGGAACATTAGGGGGAAACCGTGCCTTGACCAGCTCAAGGCAGTGTATTGCACGAGGACCCATCGTCCTTGCCAACCTCCGCTTTTGCGCAAGAGCTGGAAAAGAGCAGCAGGGAACCCCTGGCTTTCCCAGGAGACCTCTGCGATTTCCAAATGGATTCCTCGTTGCGCGAGCGCCTCTGCCAGCCAGTTGCAATAATCCCGCACGGCGTCGGTCGGCTGATCCCGTCTGCCCAGCAAGGCGACGGGAAATGAGTTTCCGGTAGCGGTTAACATTTTCAGTTGTTAAGGCTGAAAGAGCGGATCGCGGGAGAATCACCGCGCCGGTGTGCGAACTGCTTTGCTGTCCACTGCGGGCTTCATTTGAGCGTCGATCGAACGCATTGGGCTCAACTGCTCGACCATGCGCTGTAGCCCCTCCATCAGCCCAATCTTCGGTACCCAACCCAAGTGCTGCTGCGCCTTCCGGATGTCGCTGACATACACGCGCTGGTCGCCTGGACGGAATTCGGCGTATTCCACGGAGGGCGTTCTGCCAATAAGTCTTGCCAAAGGCTCGCCAAGCTCTGCCCAGACCGAGGTCATGTTTTTGGGTCCGCCGCCGACGTTATATACTTGGCCTGCAGTTCGCTCGATATTTGTGCATGCGCGCAACATCAATTCCACGAGGTCGTCCACATAGAGCAAGTCGCGCACCTGTTTGCCGTCACCAAAGATCGTTAGGTGCCCTCCGCGTAATCCCGTGAGAGCAAAATGGGCAACCCATCCTTGGTCTTCGTTCCCGCATTGATGCGGTCCATAGATGCAAGACATCCGGAAGACGATCGTGGGCAGGCCATAGATGCGGTGATAGTCGTGCACGTATTGATCAGCCGCACCCTTCGAGCAACCGTACGGTGAATGGAAATCGAGCGTACAGGTTTCCGGGACGCCATGCGGAAGGTTTTCGAATTCGTAGCGGGTAGGACGCTCGACGACTCTTAGGTGTTCTAGCCCGCCGTATACCTTGTTCGTCGACGTGTACAGAACGACTGGCATGGGTTTGCGTTGCCGGGCCGCTTCAAGAACGTTCAAAGTTCCCTGCGCGTTGATTGAAAAGTCGTTCAGTGGATTGACGACGGAAGTCGTGACCGCCACCTGCGCGGCCAAATGGAACACCACGTCTGCGCCATGCATCGCGTTCTCTACCGCCTTGAAGTCGCGGACATCGCCCTCAATGAAGAGCATCCGGTCATGATGCTGCGCTCTAAGCCAATCAAGATTTTCCTGGACGCCTGCGCGGCTGATGTTGTCGAACAGAGTGACTTCGCGCCCCTCGCACAATAGCCGATGCGACAGATTTGTCCCAATGAAACCGATTCCCCCTGTGACCAGAGCTCGCATTAATGGCTCCTCCCCATTTTCATGTTATTGGGCGACGTCCTCCCTGATAACCCTTACAATAAACCACGTCTTATCGAATGGCGTAGAGTTTTCAATACCATCGGAATCCCCCTCCAATAAGCTCTCGGACTCGCGCTCCTTAGGGCGGCAAATTCCTCGAGGGCAGCGTCCAACAACTGGTAGCGGTAATAATACTCAAGATGGGTCAGGTAAATATCCTCCGCCGGCCAATTTCGCGCGGGCGCAAAAAACTGATTCGGATGCTCTTGAAGGGTTGCAGTCATTTTGTCCCTGCATCTCTGGAACGTAAAGTCACTCAGCGTCAACTTCTGGCCAGCGCGAGCAATCTCTATCCTCTCTTTTTCGTGGCGTAAATAGTAGTCAACCAGATCAGGAATCTCTGTTTCGTCTCCCCAACCTACGAAATGCATGCCTTCGCGGAAACCCCACTCAGTCAGCTCTGTGGGCATCCCAGTGATCAGAAGAGCTCCAGCTGCCATCCCTTCATAACAACGCATGTTGGCTTCCGCGGGGAAATCGCCTCGGCTCACGTTTACCACGATACGGCATTGTCGGTAGACTTCGGCTGTTTCCTCCTTGCTGTACCGTTTTTGGAAGTCATTCATTCTGAACCGGGCGGCAAGAGTCTCGATGATCCTTCTGCGCCTGGCATAATGGGAATAGCCAAATTCGCCCACCCACCCCAAGTCCAATGGACGATCTCTTTCAGTCGATCCCACCCCAAACAAGTCTGCATCAACAGCGTGCGGGAGAACAAAAACTTTGGGATGGCCGGCCGCCTGATATAGAGGGACGAATGACAAATGCCATACAAACACATAGTCGAATAACATCGACCAGCGGATGCGTGATGAAGTCCATCCAAATGAATCGATGTCCAAAGATACGGTAGGTATGGGGGAGCGGTGGAGATCACGCGGAAGCCCGGGTGTATGGACGAGATGGGCAAACACATCAGGTGCTTCATCTCGACTCCGCGCAGTGTCCAGCAATTGAAGGACACTGACGTTAGGTCTGAAGAGGTCCAGGTCAAATTGGATGGCGTATCCAGGAGCAAACGTATCAGAAAGATATTTCTCGGTCACATGCCGGCGTGATGCGTTATAACTGAAGGCGACTCTCATAGGTGCCGGTCGCACAGAGATTGCAGACTCTTTTGGGCAGATTCGCGAATGATCTATTCCGCTCATGATCGATGGCGATTTGAATCAACCACACGTCCGAACTCAAACGACACTTGAAACCAGAATCGATTCTTCATTATCACCGACGGTTGGGTAAGCAAACATCAAAAAAGGAAGAAGTTAGATATGCGCGTCAAAGAGCAACGGTATGCCCCCCTAGCCTGGACTGCAGCTGAGCTGCTTAGGATCGTTCGACTACTACCAGCGAATCGATCTGTTGCGCGATTCTCCATCCAGGGAGAGCCTGCGAGCGAAACAGCCTTTCGACAACTTTCACCGGACCCCAATCCGATTGGGACCATCCCCCGGGGAATATCGCTGCGTCGTGGAACGCAACCACCCCGCCTCGGATTACAAATCGATGCCAGTCATCCCAATCCCGTTGTACTCCTGCCTCCGAGTGATCACCGTCTAGAAACAGAAAGTCGATCGAGCTGTCCCAATCGCTTACGGCATCGAAGCTGAATTTTTCGATCCAGATCACACGCCCGTTCCTGCAGCCCTCGATTGCTCGGTGTGCCGCACGCTTCGTGGCATTGATGCACCGCACACGACTGAGGTGGAAAGGGTCAATCAGCCAGAGGGTTCCGCGAGACGACATGGCTTCGCGGAGTGCGACAGCGGATGCGCCTTCCGCAACTCCGATCTCGACGAGGTTTGACCTTCCCGTCGCCCACGTTCGTAGAGCATCGTGTTCGGCGACCGTGTGCTGCGCCAATGCAGGACGAATGCCTAACCAAGCGAATAATGGATGACGCAGCATCGGGTGTCTACCCCCCTCAGGGGTCGGCCCCTTGCCTCCGAAGCGTCAACCTGTCGGGCCATTGGTCATCCACCTTCAGCCAACTGAATTATAATGCCAACAGAGTTTCTACGTCTGTAATATCCCGACGACCCGCTGAAAGCGCCTCCACCAATTCTCTGGAGCCATCATCTCCTCCAATCGGGGGCGTACTCTGACATGAATCTGGTCGCGCCATCCCTGTGGGTCCGAAAGCACCTGTCGAACGGCGTGCTCGAATCCTGCTAGATCATCGGTCGAAGCCGTCAATAATGGCTTCAACGCAGCGTCGTTGTAAAAGGTCAAGCTGGCGCCGTGTGGTGAGGCGACTACTGGAGTCCCGCAAGCAAGAGCTTCAGCAACAACGAACGGAAAAGGATCGTAGCGTGAGGGACACATTGAAAAATCCGCCGCGTTGTAAAGGCGTGGCAAGAGGCCGTAGGTTGCATCCTGAAATACGCGGACATTCGGCAGCCGGCGGACCCCATCCGGCAGAGGACCACGGACAGCGACCAGCATTATTAATTCGGGAAAATTGCGGGCGATGTGCTCGACTACCTCCAACCCTTTCATCGGGTGCGAACTCCCCACGTACAACCCCACTGTCTTCGACTCGATTCCCAATTGTCGGCGACAGTCTTGCGCATCGAGCCGTCGAAAGTGATTGAGGTCGATCGGGTACCACATCACGTGGGCGTCGTATCCGAAATAGTGGCGAATCTCGCCGCGGATTGGCTCCGAGCAACAAAGTGCAATCTTATTCTTTCCCGACAACCGCTCAAGTAGCATTGAATCCCACCATTTCAGTTTCAAGTATCCTTGGTATTTGATGAATGGTCGGATAGCTTCAGCCTGCCCGCGGTATGTGCCATGGAAAAACTGGGCGCGTTTTACTCCACTACCTAACGGGTACCATCCCACTGTGGAGTTCGAGAGCACCAGGCGGACGCCGGGGTGGAGCGCCCGTCTTGCTGCCCTACCGATGTAAAAGCCGTGAAGCGCTGAGGCTAGAAGCCATTCGAGTTTGTTGCTGGGATTGGGATGCCGCCAGCGCTCTGGGCCTGTGTTCTCGGAATGAAAGACGCGGACACCATAGCCGCGTTCTTGGAACCCGCTCGCAACGTACTGCAGGAATCGTTCCATTCCTCCCAGTCGCTCTATCGGCCCCGTTGTAAGAATAAAGATTTCGTCTGCCAAGGGTGTCAGGCGCCTCGTTTCATTGCACGGCCGATCCCCTCCGTCGTCTTATCGCGTTAGCGACGAAACCTTTTCGCAGCCCAAGTTTCCGACGAATGAGTCGAGTGGACCCTAAGAACCGAAACCACGCCGGGGCCCATACCGGCCGGATTGCACGTTTCAAAGGAGGCAAGCGATGAAACCAGTTGTATCGAGCCCCCACAGAAGTCAGCGTGTGCGTCGCGTCGTCCAAATGATAAAGATGCCATTGGCCGCCAGCCACTTCTCGGTTGCGCATGGCTTGCGCATCCGACCAGACGCCCTGGGCCCCTGCCGGGTGGTAAGAATAATCGTGATTCTGATGTATAGCTCGGACTACTGGTGAAGCATTGACGACTGCCGCGTTCACGGACCGAGCTTTCCAAATGAGCCACTGGTCCCAGTGCACGCGACCGATGACCAAAGGTGGAATGTTGGTATAGAGTCCGCGCGTAAACAGGAAATAATCAATCCAATCGGCGGGACGCTGCTTGCCTGAATGATCGACTAACTCCATCAGTCTGTGTTCCCAATCCGGTCTTTCAAAGTTCCAAAGTTCGGTTAGTCCAAGATCCCACCTCTGTCCGGCCATCAAGAAGGGGATTTTCCATGACTTCACACGCTCGAACGCTTGCCAGAGATCACTTGCAAACATAATGTCGCAATTGACGTAACAGAGATATTCGTGACGCGCAATGCTCTGAGCTCGGTCGAATATGTAATTAAGGAACTTTGTGCCGTGCTCATTCCGGCGTACCTCCGGTTCGTGGCGGATCCCCAACTCTCCGCACACCTCTGCGGCGCCTTCGTCGTTCCCGAAGAGGATGACCTCGACATCCGAGTGAAGCAGTTTCCAACTGTTGATGGCGTTGCGCTGAATGACGCCGATGTGGCCGTGGAAAGGTTTCGGAGTGGAGAAAATGGTGAGCATAGGCGTCAAGTCCTCTGCGCGATTCTGAGCTGCTTCTCTTCTGCCTGGACGATTCCTTCGAAAATCTGATCCAGATTAAAGCTGAGCTGCCATTTCGGGAAGTGGGCGCGCAGTTTCCTGAGATCGCTGATGTAGCAGATGTGATCGCCCTTGCGCGCTTCTTCCCGGTATTCCCAGCGGACCTTCTTGCCGGTGACTTGCTCAACGCGATCGAAAGCCTCGAGAATCGAGATGCTGTTTTCGCGACCGCCGCCGATGTTGTAAACCTCGCCGGGCCGGGGGTTGCCGAAGAATTCTTCGGCGGCGCGAACCACATCGAAGCTGTGAATGTTGTCGCGCACTTGCTTGCCCTTATACCCGAAGACGGTGTAGGTCTTGCCCACCATGGCGACTTTCATGAGGTAGGAAAGGAAGCCGTGGAGCTCCACGCCAGAGTGATTGGGGCCGGTGAGGCAGCCGCCTCGAAAAACTCCTACATTGAGACCAAAATACCTTCCGTACTCCTGCGCCAACACATCGGCTGCAACCTTGGAGGCGCCGAATACTGAATGGGTTGTGCGGTCGATTCGGCATTCCTCGTCGATTCCGTTCCAATCTGCGGGATCGGCATAATCGTACCGCGTCGGCAGTTCTCTTAGTGGCTTCTCGTTTGGAACATCGCCGTAGACTTTGTTTGTGCTCAGGAAAACGAGCCGTGCTTCGGGGCAGAACTGCCGCATTGCTTCAAGAACGTTTGCGGTACCGAGCGCGTTTACTTCGAAATCCACAAGCGGAATCTCCTTCGCCTTGTCATGGGAAGGCTGTGCTGCGCAGTGGAGAATCGCGTCAAAGCGATATTCCTTGAACAGAGAAAAAATTCCGTGACGGTCGCGAATGTCCAGATCCCGGTGTTGAAATTGGGAAGTAGATTTCCTGAGGCGAGCAAGGTTCCAAGTTGTATCTCCCAAGGGGCCAAAGAACTGCTCCCTCATGTTGTTATCAACACCGATAACGCGATGACCCTGCCGGTCAAAATGCTCGACGGCCTGTGAGCCGATCAGTCCACTGCTGCCCGTGACCAGAATGATTTTCATAAGCGGCGAGTTATTCGATTAGGCTGCAATATGTCTCGCCTTGACAGGCTCGTCGGGCACAAGATCCGAGGTGTCGTCATGGAATTCAAAACTTCTCGCATGAGACTCATGTCCATCATCCATCTTTGCGTTCAAACTCGCAATTCTCAATACCGCAGGAAAAAGCCAAGCCAGCCCTCTTTACGTAGACCCCACCGCTTTCGGAATGGAAGAGTTTTATGAATAAAGGTATCAAACAAAAAGTTACCCTTTCGAATCGATCTAAGAACTGAATATAGACCGCCGTGCCGCCAAAGAATGCTGTATAACTCCGTCCAGACCTTCTGTTTATCCAGGTTCATGTTGGCGCTTTTGGGCGTCCAATACCGCCTCATGACGACTTTCGAAATCTGCTCGAAGACCACTCCCTTTTTCGCCTGCCTGCACCACATCTCTAGGCAAGCATAGTAGTCATAACGCGGGTCATATCCGCCAAACCGATCGAATACCCATTTGCGCGTGAACTGCTCTTCGGGGGAGGTCCAACCGACCTCCTGAGGTCTCAGGAAACTCTCCAGAACCAGGCGTCCTGGTGCTGGCGTCGGAATGTTTAAAGGCTCTAGATAGCCCTCAGCACTTTCCTTAAAATACTCCGCCTTGCCAAAAACGGAATCTACATCGGGGTGTTCCTCAAGGTAATGCACCATGTAGAGTACCGCTCCAGGTAAGAGCTCATCATCTGCGCCAATGATATATACGATCTCGCCTTTAGCTCTAGCTAAACCCTTGTTGACGGCTTCCGAAACTCCAGAGTCACGCTCAGATACCCAGTATGTGATCTTCGAACCATATTTTTTTAGGAGTTCAACAGTGCCATCTTCAGAGCCGCCGTCTATAACAATTATCTCGGCGTTTGGATAGTTATCTTCGATTTCCCTGAATAGAGATAGGAGGCATCGCTCGATATACTCGACCCGCTTGTACGTCGGAACGATTATCGAGAGCAAGGGCAAGGATTCTGTGCTGGACTGCATCGTGGTCATCATTGCCTGATCAAGACTTTCTTTCTGATGTTCGACGAGCCTGGTGCTGCACTCCGGGCGTAATTCTCCCGGGAACCTCAATCATAACAACCTTTCTCTCATCCGAAAACTTAGAATGATCAAATCGGGGCGTGCTCTCTCCTGATTTCGCGCCTACGCGGCCGCTGTTCCGGGCATGCTGAACATCCGCGACCGATTGGCCTGAATCCAAAACATCCAGTATGATGGTGGTTGACGCTGGGATGGCGGACAGGTTCGGTGGTCGATCGAGTGGAGGATATGAAGAGATGAGCCGATCGTCGGATCTATACTCGCGACGAATGCAATCGACAGCAGATATCTGCGTGGTGGGAGGTGCCGGTCACGTCGGTTTGCCACTGTCGATTGTATTTGCAACCAAGAATCAGCGAGTCTTGATCTATGACCTGAACGAAAATTCCATGGACGTAATACGCAGCGGACGCATGCCATTCATGGAGAACGGCGCTGAACCGCTTTTGCAGGAGGTGCTGTCCAAGGGTTTGCTGACCTTCACGAGCCGCGCCGAGGATGTGTCCGGCGTGAAATCTCTGGTGATTACAGTTGGAACACCGGTGGATGAGTTTCTAAGTCCTTCACTTCGCGGGATCACTCGCTGTTTTGATGATTTGCTTCCGTTCCTCTCCAATGAACAGCTGATTGTGATTCGTTCCACGGTTTATCCGGGCGTAACGGAAACGATGGCGCAGTATCTCCGCGCGAAAGGTAAATACTGTCGAGTCGCGTTCTGCCCCGAACGCATCCTGGAAGGGCATGCCATTGAAGAATTGCAGGCCCTGCCTCAGATAGTGAGCGGCACCACGGCCGAAGCGGAAGAAGATGCAGCCAAACTCTTCGGTCTTATCGCGCCGGACGTGGTGCGATTGACTCCCATGGAAGCGGAGTTAGTCAAGGTGTTCAGCAACGCTTATCGTTACATTCAGTTCGCGATAACGAATCAGTTCTATATGATTGCCAGCGCTTCGAACGTAGATTATCACCGGATTCTGGCAGGCATGAAGCACGATTATCCTCGCTCAAAGGATTTTCCTCAGGCAGGTCTTACAGCCGGCCCCTGTCTATTCAAAGACACCATGCAGCTGGCTAGTTTTTATCGGAACCAATTCGGACTGGGTTTTCAAGCCATGCTCGTGAATGAAGGAATGCCTCAATTTATCGCTGATAAACTGGATGCGAGATTTCGTTTGAAAGACATGACAATTGGGTTGCTGGGAATGGCGTTTAAAGCTGAGAGCGACGACGCCCGCTACTCGCTCAGCTACAAGCTCAAGAAGATCCTGGCGATTCGTGCGAAGGCTATCTTAACCACTGACCCGTACGTTCAAAGTGACACCGACTTACTGCCCCTGGATGAAGTGATCGATAGAAGTGATATCCTGATCCTGTGTGCACCACACCACATATACAAGAATCTGCACCTGGGCCACAAAGTTACCTTCGATATCTGGAACTTTTGGGGCAAAGGCGCGCTTTGCACCGAGACGGATGCCACCCGAGTCTCCGCTTGACAGAGGACCATCTTGGATCGAAAACTGGTTTTTTGGATTCCACAATTTGGCGAGGAAGAGAAGTCGCGTGTAGCTGAGGTCATCGATAGCGGGTTCTTGAACGATGGCGAAGTGACGGAAGAGTTCGAAGGGCGACTCGTCGAACTTTTGGGCTCTAAACACGTGGTCGCCACGACGAGCGGCACGAGTGCGATCTTTCTGGCGCTGTCAAGCATTGGCGTTGGGCCGGGCGACGAAGTGATTGTACCCGACGTCACCTTCATTGCGACGGCAAACGCCGTGTCAATGACGGGCGCGAAACCAGTTCTGGTGGATATTGATCCGGGGACCCTCACACTCGATGCGGAGCCTGCAGAGCGGGCGATAACGCCACGCACAAAGGCCATAGTGCCTGTGCACGTGAGTGGGCGTACCGCCAATATCGACGCTGTTATGGACGTTGCCGAGCGCCGCGGTCTGTTGGTCATCGAGGACGCCGCCGAAGCCCTCTTGTCCAAACACGAGGGTAAGTGCCTGGGAACGTTCGGCAGCGCAGGCTGTTTTTCCCTGTCCCCAAACAAGACTATTACGACTGGCCAAGGCGGTTTTATTGCGACCGATGATGATTTGTTGCACAGGCGCCTTCGTGAGCTAAAGGACCAGGGACGGCCTGTGCGTGGCACGGGTGGCGACGACACCCATAACAGTATCGGCTACAACTTCAAATTTACGAACCTACAGGCCGCAGTTGGTCTCGCGCAGCTCAAGGACTTAACACGCAGGCTCGACAAGATGCGGAGTATTTATCGCGGTTATGCAGATGGGCTCAGAGGAGTCCCGGGAATCTCCATCTTGCCTTGCTCGATCGATAAAGGCGAAGTTCTTCAGTGGACTGATGTTCTGGTCGATCGCCGCGACGAGTTATTTGATTACCTCGCGACCCGAGGAATCCACGGCAGACGCTTTTGGCATCCACTCCATACGCAGAGTCCTTATCGGATGACCGACCCCCAATTCCCGCAGGCCACGAAGCAGATTCCGCACGCGATGTGGCTTCCTTCGGCTTTGACGTTATCCGATACGGATGTGGCTAACATCTGTGAGGAGATTCGAGTTTTTCAGATAACCGCGCCCGGCGTGGCGGTTTTGAAAGCAAGTCAATAACATACGCGATGAAGCCTATCGTCTCGTCTAACTCCCGAATACGGCACCCCGAACATTTCGTGATCGGCGAAGATTCTATCGTTGATGATTATTGCTATTTTTCGACCAAGGTGCGCATCGGCCGGTGTACTCACATCGCATCAGGATGCAGTGTTGCGGGCGGCGCCGACATGCAATTCGAGATTGGTGATTTCTGTAGCTTATCGTCTGGGGTCAAAATCTGGTGCACCAGCGACGATTTTGTGAACGACCTTGTCACGATCATTCCGCCCGGAGTAGCCCAGGTTAAAAAAAATCTAATTCGTGGGGACGTTACGTTCGGGCACTACTCAGCGGTAGGGTCAAACTCGGTTGTTATGCCGAACAACCATATTCCGGAGGGCACAGTGATTGGTGCGCTTAGTTTCGCACCAGTGGCTTTCGATCTCCGCCCATGGAGCGTATATGCCGGAATACCTATTCGCTTCATTCGTCCCAGGAACCGCGAGAGTGTAATGGGACAAGTCCGAAGCCTTGAGGCATTGCTTGAGGCGCGCGGAAAACGAACGTAAGAATGAAGAAGTGGAGGTTGCAAGAAAAAGTGTTTGAGCCGTTGACGAAAGATTTTGAATCCTGGATGTCTGCTTAAATAGCCCCATGAAGAAAGCCTATCTGGTAACCGGCGGCGCCGGTTTCATTGGAAGCGCTCTGGTGCGGCGCTTGATCCTCGAGGAAAACGCTGTTCGGGTTTTCGACAATGACTCGCGCGGCCACATCTCACGACTGCATGATCTCGTCGGTCAATTTGAGCACGTTCGCGGCGACATACGCGACGCGGAAGCCGTCGATCAAGCCGTGCGCGGCATTGATTGCGTTTGCCACTTAGCCTTCGTCAACGGCACGGAGTTCTTTTATACGAAGCCAGATTGGGTCCTAGACGTTGGCGTAAAAGGCATAGTCAATATCCTTGATTCATGTCTTCGCCACAGTGTCTCCGAATTAGTGCTGGCGTCCAGTTCTGAGGTTTACCAGACTCCTCCGAGTATTCCCACAGACGAGAGCGTTCCGTTATCGATACCCGATCCGATGAATCCACGTTATTCTTACGCTGCAGGTAAAATCATTAGCGAAATGATGGCGCTTAATTACGGACGAGGTCGATTCAGACGAGTGATGGTCTTCCGGCCTCACAATGTCTATGGTCCGGATATGGGTTGGGAGCACGTAATCCCTCAATTTGTACTGCGCATGCGGACGATGCTCCGTTCAGATGCCGAGTTTATTTCCTTCCCGATTCAGGGCACCGGGGAGCAGACGCGCTCTTTTGTGTTCATCGATGATTTGATCGAGGGGTTGATGGCAATGTTACACCGCGGTACCCATTTAGGAATTTACAATATCGGAACCCAGGAAGAAGTGGCCATAGCGGAGCTAGCGCGAATGGTCGGCAACTTTTTTGGTAAAAGCGTCGAAATTGTTCCTGGTCCGGTCGCGCCTGGCGGCACCTTGCGCCGATGCCCCGATATCGGCAAGATTGTGAGTTTGGGTTATAAGCCAAGGGTTTCTCTGGTTGACGGATTGAGTACGACTGCCCGGTGGTACGATCAGAATTCTCACCTGGCTCCGAACGTTGGTTGAGGGTTACGAAGGATCAAATATGCCAATCACAGACACATCGCCGACAGCATCAGGCAGCGGTTCCAGCGTCGTGGTTGAGCGATGCCAGATCTGCGATCATACTCCGCTGCAGCAGCTCCTCTTTCTAGGGTACCTACCGCCTGTCAACCAAATGAGAACCATTGGTGAATTGCCGCGGGAACAAGCAGCCTACCCGGCTCTACTGTTAGGTTGTCCGAAGTGCAGTCTGGTTCAGCTCGGTCTTATTGTCGACAAGCAGATTCTCTTTCCCCCCGAGTATCCCTACACAAGTGGTACGACCAAAATCTTGCGAGATAACTTTGCGGACCTCTATGCAGAGTCACAAACCATTGTCCGCATGGGGCCTGACGACCTTGCTATAGACATTGGATCGAATGATGGGACTCTGCTCAGTAACTTTAAGGGGGGTGGCCACCGCGTTCTGGGTATCGAGCCGAGTCAGGTGGGAAACCTCGCAAACGAGCGCGGCATCGCGACCACGATCGGGTTCTTTGATCGAATCATTGCGGAACAGACTCGAAAATTGCACGGACCTGCGAAGATCGTCTCGGCAACCAACGTCTTTGCACATATTGAGCACATCCATGACACGCTCGAAAGCATATTGCTTCTAATGGACAAGGAAGGAATTTTCGTCACGGAGTCCCATTACTTGTTGGGTCTCGTAGAGACACTTCAGTACGACACTGTATACCACGAGCACCTTCGTTATTATTCATTGTGGAGCCTCCGGTATCTTTTGGGAATGCACGGCTTGGATGTTATCCATGCGCGGCGAATCCCAACACACGGTGGATCCATCCGCGTGTATGCGGCGAAGGCTGGCGAGTACCCGGTCAACAAATCAGTGCCGCAGTTATTGGGAGATGAAGAAAACGCCGGTCTGGATACCGAACGCTTGAAAGACTTCAAAAACAGGGTAGTCCGATCCAAGCTCGAACTGTATGGACTGCTGCGTGAAATCAAGCAGCAAGGAAATCGGATATGCGGCATAGGTGCCCCATCACGAGCCAGCACTTTGATCCACTATGTGGGCTTGGATGAAGGAATCCTCGATTGTGTTCTGGAAATTAAGGGCTCTCTAAAGATTGGGAAGTATATGCCCGGTACACTGATTCCCGTACTTGAAGAATCGCATCTCTTTGAAGATCAGCCAGAATATGTTCTTCTATTGTCCTGGCATATCGCAAACGAATTAGTTCCAAAATTGCGACAGAAGGGGTACAAGGGGAAATGTATTTGCCCTCTTCCGGCCCCTATCATAATGTGAGTTATTACCCCTGCAGACGTTAACTTTCCTTCACAGTTGGCTGAAGGCGTCCTGTTCGCACTGTTTATGGCCAAGAAAAAATGACTGCGTGAATTGCGCAGCTACCCTCGATCGAGGAGTACGTTTTCCCACTGGAGCAATGGTCGCACGACACCAGGCAAATTCCGGCCCCAGTTGGCGCGAACACTGCCTTGCTCACCCTTGTCAATGACCTGGAAGGACACAGCGTCGTGTTCCAAGAAGTGGATCTCGTAAAAAGGATGCCGCGTACTCACCTCCGCGATAACGCGCACTTGCCCCTCGGCGAAGAAGTTGCCAGGCACTGTGCATTTCGAGTGAAAAAGGCCTACAGGCCTTGGCTTACTGCCCCACTGTGGCTCGGCAAAGTCCACGGAGACAAAAAGAATTACACCTTGATCGCTAAGAAAGCTAAATGCAGAGAATAATTCAGCCCCCTCTTTGAAGTTGTGAAATTCCATCTCGACGGTCACCGGTTTCCGAATATCAATGTTATCCGAGATGACGCCTTCCGAAATCACACGGACAGCTTTCAATCTGACCACGCCGTTTCCTGGGGAAGTTTCGAGGTCGGCCCAGCGACGTTCGGCGGAGGTACCAAGGTCAGAATTCAAATATTGACTGGCGACTTCTAAAGCGTTTGAATCCTTTATAATTTTGCCTCCATCCAACAGCACTCCTCTCTGGCATAGTCGCGTTACAGCGGCCATGTTGTGACTGACAAAAAGAACCGTGCGTCCGGTCTTCGCTACGTATTCCATTTTCCCTAGGCATTTCTTCTGAAAAGCCATATCACCGACGGCCAAAACTTCATCTACTAATAGGATTTCCGGCTCAAGATGAGCCGCCACAGAGAAGGCCAATCGCATCTGCATACCACTGCTGTAATGCTTGAGCGGAGTATCTAGGAATTGTTCAACTTCGGAGAACGCCACGATCTCATCAAATTTAGATTCGATCTCTGCTTTCCTCATTCCGAGAATAGCTCCGTTCAAATAAACGTTCTCGCGGCCGGTCAACTCTGGATGAAATCCGGTGCCGACCTCGAGCAGGCTCCCAACGCGCCCGCGAATCTCCACCGAACCCTCGGTCGGTCTCGTAATTTGCCCTAAAATCCTCATTAAAGTGCTCTTTCCGGCGCCGTTCCGCCCAACTAATCCCACCACTTCACCTTGTCGGACGTCCAAGAATACGTCTTTCAAGGCCCAAATGAAGTTTGGTGCGCGATGGTTTGAACCGTTGCCGGAACCGGACAGTAGGCGCATTGGTGCGCGTAGGGCTTTGGTGAGAACATCTCTTAACGCCAAGTAGCGCTCGCGCTCGCCGATTCGGTAGCGCTTGCCTAGTTTCTCGATTTGAATCACCGTTTGACTCATCGTCTAAACCACGTCAGCGATGGTCGCTTCCACCCGCTGGAAAAATGCAAATCCGCCAACTAGAATGACCAGAACAACCAGAAACGATGCGAACAGCGGAAGACCGGGCGGGTATCCTCGTCCAGTCAAGGTCCATCGAAATCCATCAATCACGCCAGCCATCGGGTTCAGCCCATATACCCAACGCCACTTGGCCGGAATCAGCGAACTCGGATAGGCAACAGGTGAGGCAAACATCCAGAACTGCACCAGGAACGGGAGTACATACCTCACATCCCGGTAAAGCGCATTGAGCGCAGAGAGCCAAAGGCCCGCTCCTAGCGCCGTCAGTAGCGCTACAAGAAGAAATAACGGCAAAAAAAAGATTGCCATCGTCGGCCGAATTCCGTAGTAGACCATCATTGCGACAAACATCAGAAAAGAAACACCAAAATCCACCAATCCTGATAGCGTGGCCGAAAGCAGCAGTACCAGCCGCGGGAAATAGACTTTAGTAATAACGCGCTGGTTCTCGACGATCGTGTTCGTCGCGTTTTGCAAACTGGCCGCAAAGTACATCCAAGGCAGCAACGCACTATAGTAAAAAATTGGATACGCCAGCCCTTCAGAAGGAATGTGTGCCAATCTGCCAAAAAAAAGACTAAAAACGAGCATCGTCAAGAATGGTTGGACGACGGCCCAAGCAGCGCCAACGGCGGTTTGCTTGTAGCGGACTTTGATATCACGCCACACGAAAAAATAAATTAGCCCGCGGTAGCTCCATAGTTCCGAAACGGGTACTACCCACCAACGGCTCGCAGGCGTGATTCGGATTACCGCAGGCATTACTATTGGAGTCGATTCGGCAGTGGCGACTGCTTGGTTCACTTTATTCCCTCTAATCATAAGCTGCATCTCGTCTGGAATGCCTCGCGCACCGGGATCAATTGCTCGCCTGCCTTGTAGCTAAGATAAGATTTGAGAATCGGTCATCTATTCGTCGCGCGTTTGCAATTGTTTCACGTCTTGCTGTTCAATACGATTCATTAACTGTTTCCGGCCAAACACGTAGCTTCTCAACGTCCGCATTGCCTGTGCCGGAACCACTAGGACTTGATTGTACGCTGCATCTCGAAAGGAAATCGGACCTCGCGCCGGGATTAGGTGCGTGCCCCACTGAAAGACGAGACTCAGATTCCACAGGATCAAGAAAGCAGTCGCGCCGGAGGCCACAATCGTCGCACGGCGTTCTTTCCAAACGCGCTCAAGCCAGTCAAACAAAGCCGCATGCCCTAGAACGAACAAGACAGTCAAAGAAACAAAGAAGCGGTTGCCAAACGACGATATCCCGTCCCAGTCCGGGTAGCTCGAGATGAAGTAATAGAACGCAATGAAAATTAGAAGGAGGTTCCCTCCCAGCCAACGATCGCGTCGCCAAAAGAGGATCAAACCTACAAAGGCCAGCGCCAGGATCGGCGTCCATGAGAAAAGGCCATGGTCGGAAGAAAAGAGCACACTCCCGAGCATTGGAGACGTCCAATTCCATTTGGTCACACTGATATAGCCAGAAGCAAACGGGCTTCCGTAGATGATCCAGCGCGAAATGAGTGTCGGTGAAATGGCGAGAAACAACGAAACGAGAAAAACGGTGTTCGCGACAAAGAGGCGACTGGCGCTACTTTCTCCTGGAAACGGCGGCCTCTGAAAACTATTCCAGTACGCCCGCATCGATTCCATTAGAGGCATGATAAGTAGAAATATGTTTGCGTAATACACATCAATCATCAAGCCGCCGATCAAGCCCAGGACAATCCATTGGGAAAACGTTCGCCCATCCTGAGTCCTTTGCCAGTACGAAAGGAACAGTGCAACGATGAATGCCGAATGGGCATGGGACCACGACGGGTTGAAGTAGAGGTACACGGGAAGCGAACTCGCGAACCAGATCCCGAGAGTGGCAAGGAACGCCCATCGCTCGGGGAATAATCTCTTTGCCATGCGAAAGGAGAGCCAAAGGGCAAGAAAACCGTATAGCGCGGTTCCGAACGCTATGGCCGTAGTGTACGGCCAGGAAAACCCGTCGGCCTGTATGTGAGCGCCGAGGGCATCGCTCACTTTCACGGCGAGGTGAGCTGTGAGTAGAAACGGAAACCACAAGATGGCGGGCCCAATTGTGAAGTGGTTATCGAGATGCCCGGTGCGAGTGTATTGGTTAGCGACGATGTGGCCTTGGGAGTCAACTCTGCCCATGCGAAAGGATGGGTTCGCTTCGAGCCAATCCTTCTCGAAGTTGAGTCGCCCTTCTATCAGCAGCGCTCGTCCGTACGCGTAATATCCGACACCATCGCCCCGCACCCACGGGTTCACTAGCGGGAGGGTAAGGACGAATAAACAGAGAAGGCACTTCTCGTAGCGGGATCGATTACGCCAGTAGTTCGGGAAGCGCATGAAGCCTGCATCGTCCAGTACGATTGTCCTTTGTCATGTCCATTGCGGAGCGCGGGCACTTCCAATCATCGAGAGCACCTTCGCTCAACGTGCAATCGAGCCTGCCGCTCGCGCTGCCGCGTCCGTAGTAGTCACGCGTTCGCTCGCGCTTGGGTATTCCTCTTCTTTTCTTTTCCGGAAGTAGTCCGTCACCCGGTCCACGATTTCTGTTAGAGGAGTCGTCGGGCGAAACCCTGTGAGCCGTTCGAGTTTCTCGAGTGCCGGTACGCGGCGTTGCATATCTTCGAAGCCCGGTTCATAAGCCTGGTCGTAAGGGATAAACGTAACGGGGGATTCGCTCTTCGTTCGCTCCTTTACAACGTGCGCGAGTCCTTCCATGGAAATTTCCTGATTGCTCCCTACGTTCACTACCTCGCCGACTGCTTTGTCCGTGGCGATCAACCGCAGAATGGCTTCCACGGAGTCGCGAACGTCGCAGAAACAGCGCGACTGCCGGCCGGTTCCGAATACCGTAATCGGCGATCCTTCAAGCGCCTGGCGCACAAAGTTCGGCAACACCATGCCATACCGGCCCGTCTGTCTCGGCCCGACGGTATTGAAGAGCCGCACAACGATTACCGGCTGTTTTTTTTCTTTCCAGTACGAGAGCGCGAGGAATTCATCGAGCGCCTTCGATGCGGCATAGCTCCAGCGTCCTATCGTCGTTGGGCCCAGGACGAGGTCCGCATCCTCGTGGAAGGGCACTTTGTCGCTCTTGCCGTATACTTCCGATGTGGAAGCGGTAAATACGAGTTTTTTCTTCTTCGACGCGGCATCCAGAACAAGCTGCGTCCCATACACATTCGTTTCGAGCGTGCGCACGGGACTTTCTACGATCAAGCGCACGCCTACGGCCGCCGCTAGATGAAAGACCACATCGGCTTCATCCACGAGTTCGGTCAGCAAGTGTTTATTCGTGATCGAATCGAAAAAGTAGTGGAAGCGCTCGTGCACCTTCAGATGACGCACGTTTTGTATGCTTCCTGTCGAGAGGTCGTCGAGTATGAATACGTCGTCGCCCCGCACCAGAAGCGCCTCTGCCAGATGTGATCCTATAAATCCGGCACCGCCGGTTATCAGATAGCGCAAATTGCCTCCTAGGATTCGGAAGATTCGTCTTTTTCGCGCGAACCGGACCGGAATCGCGATGTTTTGCCGGCGTCCTCGCCATATCCATAACCGTACGCGTATGGGTAGTAGCGGTAAGAGTAGTAGTAATCCGGAGCACGCGAATCCACTGCATTCAAAACAACTCCAAGTATGCGGCACTTCACGGCTTGCAAGAGATCACGCGTACGCGTGAAAGCCTCTTTGGGAGTTTCGCCGCTTCGCACAACCAGCAGAACCCCATCCGTCAAAGCTGACAGGATGACCGCATCTGTCGCCGCCATGACAGGCGGCGAGTCGATTACAATAAATTTGAACCGTCGACGCAATTCCGCGATACCCTCGCGCATTCGGTGCCCTGAGAGAAGGTCGGCTGGGCTGGGCGGAATCGGTCCGGTCGTGAGAGCCGTGAGGTTTGTGATTGTTGGATGCGGGAACATGCACTCATCGAGGCTCGAAACGCCCGCGAGGTAAGAGCTCAACCCAACTTCTTTCCCGATCGTCAGATTCAGCGCACGGCGAATTCCCGGTTTTCGGAGGTCGGAATCCATCACCAATGTGCGATCGCCGAGCTGCGCGAACGTAACGGCAAGATTCACCGCAGCTGTGGTTTTTCCTTCGCGAGGCAATGCGCTGGTCACCAGAATGACTTGCGGCGGATGGTCGGCCTGTGAAAGGAGCAAGGACGTCCGCAGTGCTCGGAACGCCTCTGATATCTGTGATTTCGGTTGAACGTGCGAAAGCATTTCGACGCGAGGAGCCAGCTGCTCTTGCTGTGATGACCGCGAGCGATGAGCAACAACACCTGGCAGGGTCGGCACAACCGCCAGGGAAGGAAGCCCAGTTAAAGACTCGATGTCATCCGGCGACTTCACAGTATTGTCCAGGTACTCGCGGAACAGTGCCAGGCCAACTCCGCCCACAAGTCCCACTAGAAAACCCAAGAGGATGTTTCGGGCTCGCTGCGGACGGGAAGGGCTCGTGGGAGCCAGTGCCGGATCCACGACGCGGATGTTACTCGACCGGAGGCCCGCCGTAATTCCAGCCTCCTTTAGCTTTTGCAGAAGGCCATCATAGAGCAGCTTATTAGATTCCGCATCGTGCTGGAGAATATGGTACTGCACTAGTTTTTCCGATTGATCGTTTGCTTCGGCTTTCTGTCTGTCCAATGCTTCCTGGAGGAGTTCGGCTCGGCTGCGCGCTGTGTTGAATTCCTGTTCAATACCTTCGGTAGCTACTTTCCTGGCTTTCGCGAGGCCGTCCTCAACCTCCCTTTGCTGCGCCTGCAATCGCTGGACTTTGGGATAGTTCGGCCCGTAGAGGTTGACTGCGTCGGCGTATTGCTCATCGAGGTCGGATTTCTTCTTCAGTAGATCCGGGATCCCCCCGAGCTGCTGTACGGAAGGAAGTGCATCCACGCTGCCAGACACTGCCATCCTATAAAGGGCTTCCTTTTCGGCAAGAGCGGTTTGAGCCTCGGTGGCGGCCTTGCTGATATCCGTGAGCTTTTGAGTGGTTATGTTTTGTTTCTCGTCTAATTGCCAGATCTGGTTCTGCCTTTCGTAGGCGATGCGCGCGTCTTCCGACTTCGCCACCTTGATTCGCAACTCTTCGAGCTCACCGGAGAGCCAATTCGAAGCCTGCGTCGTGGCATCGTACTTGCTGCGAAAGTTCTGTTCGAGATAATTCTGCAGGTGCGCGTTCACGGCCTGAGCTGCAAGCTGCGGATCCTGGGCCTCAAATTTCACCTCGATCAATCGAGAGTTGGGAACGCGTTTTACGCTCAGACTGCCGAGGAAAGCGCCTAATATTGCAGGGCGGTTGGGAGCCGCTCCGCCGTGCGCCCAGGAGAAAGCACTCGGGGTTCCGCCGAACTCGGGATAGCGAGACAAATCAAGCGACTTAATCGTCTGCAGAGCAAGCGTTTCGCTCTGTAAAATCTTAGACTGCGTCTCAATGTAGTTCTCCATATCTACGTAAGCGTCATAGGAGTCAACTTGTTGAAAAGGAAGCATGTTCTGGGATTCTCGATCTACTTCGACGCGTGCGGCCGCTTCGTAGACTGGCTTCGTCTTGAACGTTCCGATCGTTACGACCGTGACGACCGTGAGGAGAAATGCAAGGATCAGCCACTGGTGCTTGCGTAGAACGATCAAGTAGTCGAGTAGGTGTGGCTCCCGACGCATTTGCTCCCACGGGAGTGTCTGAACGGCAGGGACTACAGCCAGCGAATCCGTTGTGCGGCGGTCTCGGGTGACGAGTATGGGTGCTTCTTCCATTTAGTCCTTGTGGTTTCTTAGAGATTAGGGATGGGCACCATATATGATTAGCGCTGAACCGATTAGGATCGAGGCTTCAACACCTCGTGCCAACGCCCTCTTCCCTGCGCTGTCGGGTATATACAAAATGTCATTCGACTGAAGCGGGACGTCCTCGGTCTTGTTATGCTCGATTTGCTTGACGCGAACCGGTATAGGGTCGTTTTGACCTGAGACCGGATTTCTTCTAAAGATCACGGCATCATTCGCCTTGGCAAAGCCATTGAGGCCATGCGCCAGAGCTATTGCCTTGAGCACGGTGATTTGTTGTCCGTGCTCCTGCACAACGTATCCTCCGGGCTGGGAAATGCCTGCGCCCATTACGTAGATGATGCCCGCGCGCGGGACACTGATTACGTCACCGCCATAGACTGGAATATTGAACGCTGCATTGCCAGACTCGAGCAAGTCTTGTAATTGGATTGTGATGACTGGCGCGTCGGGCGCGGGGTCAAGGGGCGGATCGTCCGTTGAGGCCTTGACATCGCTCATAGCTGGTTTCGAATCGCTCTTGGCTGCGCTGAGTTCGGTGCCCGGACCCGGCGCACGGGTAATAGTCACAATGCTCCCTGCGGTGTCGGTGATGCCCCCAGCAGCGGCCAGTACCTCAAGCAAAGTTGTGGGCCGGATGACCTGGTAAACCATCGGATGGTTTACGGCACCTACAACGGTGATAGGCTGGCTGACTTGCTCCTTCACGAAAACAGAAACCTGCGGATGTGACACAAGCCCGTTCTCCACCAGGAGCTGCTCGAGTTTCGATTGCAATTGGAAGGGCGTCTGCCCCGCTGCGATGATCTTCCCGGGAATCAACGGATAGCCGATATTGCCCGTGTCGCTAACGCGCACGTCTCGCGACAACTCTGGCACATCGAATACATCAATATGAAGAAGGTCTCCTGCGCCGACCGTAGCGTCCACGGACCGCGTGCGCGCCAGAGAGGCAAGCTGTTGAATCTTCTCGTTTGTTTTTTGCGCGGGTTCGTCTTTTCGCTGGCCGTAAACCGATTGCGAGCCCAAGAGAATCACGACGACAACTATGATGACCGAGCATCGGGCGCGCACCGACTTTAGCCAGTCCGGAACCCCGCGGACCATGAACAACATTGAGAGAAATGACCCCGCAACAAATATCGCTTACCAATGCGGTGATGTCAATCGTAAGCTTCAGTCTTCGCCAGCCTTACGCCTGACATTTGGCACAGCAAACCATCAGTGTGCTGCCGAACGGCGCTCCGATGGCGCCCAGGGTCCGCTGTTCGGCGCGGGACAGCAAGTAGAGCGGGCCATTGATCCACCCCGGCGGCACACGTGGAACGCCAGGCGGCCGGCGAAACAATGCTTCTGAGAGGCGGACAGCCAGCTTGGCCAGGAACGTCCATTGATACCAGTAGTGCTCCTCGAGAATCGTGAACCCCGCTTGACGCAGGAGGGGACGTAGCGCCGCGCGACGGTAGCGCAGCCGGTGATAATTGATTGCGTCGTGATTCGTCCAGAGAAGCTGAAAAGCAGGGACCGTGATCAGCAGTACGCCGCCCGGCTCGAGCAAAGAATGGGCGTGCCGCAACGCGCCGGCCGGATCGTTGAGGTGCTCGAGGACGTCGAGCATTAGCACAAGAGAATACGCTGAAGCCCCGCGATAGCTATCGTCGAAGGGAGCGATGAGAATCCGCGCGCTGTGCGGACCGCTCGGATTGACGAGGCCGCCGTCGGGCTCGATGCCATCCACTTCGCCGAATTCCGCCAAACGATCGAAGAACAGGCCGTCGCCGCAACCTACATCAAGGACGCGGACATTTTGATTTCGCGGAACGCGCCGGCGCAGCACTTCTAGAACAGCCTGCTCGCGTGCCCGCCACCACCAGTGCCGCATGTAGAGTTCGCGGTAGTGCCTGGCATACTCTGGCTGCAAATGGTCTCCGCGAAACTACCGGAAGATTTCGCGCTGAACGCCGCTTCCCGGTGCGCGCGCTCCCGCCGAGGCGACCGCCGTCCTGCTTTTCGAAGCGCCGACGACCTCGCCGATGATGTAAATGGGCCGGCCCTTCGTCTCTTCGTATACGCGGCCCACATATTCACCGATCACACCCAGGAAAAACAAAAGAACGCCCGACAAAAACGAGATCATCAGAATCACCGCCGTGAAGCCTTTCGGCGACTGATGGAAAACAAGCTTCACGAAAACAGAATACGCGGTGAATAGGAAAGAAAGCGCAATGGCCACAAATCCGAGGATCGCGGCGGCGCGGATCGGAACGATGGAGAAAGCGAAGATGCCATCGGAGGCGAGCTTCATCAGCCGCCACAGGCTGTACTTGCTCTTGCCGGAGTGGCGCTCGCCTCGCTCGACGGGAATTCCCGTTTCCCGGAACCCGACCCAACTGCGCATGCCGCGCAGGTAGCGGTGGTGTTCCGGCATGGCGCGAAGCTGCTCGACGATACGGCGCGACATCAAGCCAAAATCTCCGGCATCGAGCGGCAACCGGACGTCGGAGAGCTTCGCCATCATCCGGTAGAAGACGAAATAACAAATGCGCAGCGGCCACGGCTCCTTTCGCCGGATGCGTTGCGCGTACACTACGTCGTAGCCCTCGAGATGCCGCGCGACGAACTGCGGAATCGCTTCCGGGACATCCTGCAAGTCTCCGTCCATGATGACCGCGGCGTCACCGGTTATGTGATCGATCCCCGCCGTGATGGCCGCCTGGTGGCCGAAATTTCGGGAAAGCGAAATCACGACGATGCGCGAATCGCGCCGCACCGCGTCTTCGAGAATTCTGAGCGAGTTGTCGCTGCTGCCGTCATCCACAAAGAGAAGCTCGTGCGGGCCGCCGGGTATCTGATCGAGGACCGCGAGAGTGCGGCGGAGAAGTTCCGGGAGGACGGATGCCTCATTGTGAATGGGAATCGCAACCGAGAGGCGAAAACCGGCTACCATAGTGCGATCTTACACTCTTAGAGTTTCGGCGCGAGGACATAAATTGCACAGTGTGAATGTTGCAATCGATTCCTTGTCTAAGAAGCTCTAACAAAACCTCTCTGGCAGCCATCCTCATGGCAGTGGACTGGGCCGGTGGCGATGGGTGGTAGAACGGACCTTCGCTAGGCTGAATCAGTTTCGCCGCCTGCGCGTCCGATACGAAAAGCGGGCCGACATCCACGAGGCATTCCTGTCCCTTGCTTGCGCTCTCATCTGCTGGAATTTCCTGCACGCGGGTTAGACCTCCTGCAAACGGGACGCATCCCACAGCCGGTGAACCACAACCAGCCAATCGCTCCAAGGCCCATAAGAATTTGCAGCTGGGTCCCCCGGCTTCAGCGAACCCAGCTTTAGAGGACGAGCCAGTACTCCCCTAGAGGAATTTGTTCTTTAGGTTGCGTCAGTTCGGGTGCTTTAACCTCGAGTGCACGGCGCCGTCAAGTTGCCTGGCCCATTCGTAACTCAAGTGCCTGGTTCGCTTTCAACTTAGTTGAACATCTTACCAGCCACCGCCGCCGCCACCGCCCCCACCGCCTCCCGAGAATCCTCCCCCATCGCCTCCGGAACTTGTGCCAGGAGTTGAACTCGATACGGCGATAGCGTTGGAAAAAGACCTAGTAAAGGATAGGGCGAAGGCATTCGTCGCGAGGGCATGGCTCCCACCATACCAGGTCGGTGAGTAACCAGTGGTTTGCGTTGCGTTTTCGAGCACCGCGGAAAACTGTTGTGCCCAGGCCTGCTCGGAATCCAGAGCCACAGCGTAGGGCAGATACTTCTCAAACAATTCCGGGGTCTTGTCTGGCGGCGTGAGCCGGTTCAGTCGATCTCCATCGACGGCCCGGAGGAACATGCGGAAACCTTCAATCTTGTCCAAAAGGTCGCGTCCGGCGCGGGTTGGCGCCTTTAGCAACCAATGAAACAGGAGGTTAATACCGACGAGTGCGGCTAGGATCACCACCACCAGAACTGACGTAAACCATGCCAATGCGTACAAAGCGCCGATTTCCGCAGCGGTAAACGGAAGCGCAAAGAAGGTGCTGGAGCGCGCCTGTTTTCTTAGGTCTAGCGCCATGCTTCCGCCCGCCCGGACCCCTTTCCAAAGGTGTACGGCATTGCGGACGAGGAAGAAAACCGCGATGCTCCAGCCGGTAAGCCACGCGGAGAAGAATCCCAGTACAAACTGCCGATCCCCACTTTCGGCCGCAACCATCGCCCCCAAGGCTCCTGCTGACAGCACCAGTCCGGGGATCATATAGCGCTGATTCGCTACGAAGTAGATCTTGTCTTCCGCATCGTGAAGCGACTTCTTCACTGCTGTTGATGCCTTACGCAGCGCACCATTATTCGGCTTCAGCACGATTACGCTGCGACCGGGGCCGTCGTTAACAGAATCATCATCCTTTCCGGGGGACTTGCCGAAAAGCCTGGCGGCCCCGGCGCTTTCTTCAGGTGCGAGGAGTTTCTTATCGCCGCTGCTTCTCTGCAACGTAAAGACGCCGCCATTTTCCTTGATTAATAGAAATTTTTTGACCGCCATGTCAATCACGGCAGCGGTAAGTGTCTTATCGTCGAAGCCCATGCGCACCAGGTAGCGCATAGCGGCAGGAGAAACTCCAGCCGGGGGCTCGTAAATCGGCATGATCGATGATTTGGCGGGATCTCGGCCCACCCGGAACCACACAGTGACGTAGTACAGCAACACAAGCAGCAGACCGGCAGCACCGGCCAGCGTCGATCGGTTGTCTTCAAGAAAATAGCGGAAACGAGTTTTGCCGCTTGGCTCCTGGATGTAGCGTTTGGGCCAGGAGACGACTATCGTGAGCCCTTCGCCAGGAGGTAAGGGCTGAGTGCAACCAAAACTGACGGTATGGCTGGTGCCGATTGAGGAGGTGAAGGCTTTCCCATGAGCACCTTGCGGCCCGGTGTAGCCGTCCATTCGCACGGATGAAACGGGAATGTTTTCCGGGAGCGTCACTGTCGCCGATGCATGCGCGATGGGGAAAAGCCAACCAGTCCCGGTAACGTTCCAATAGAGCTCGTCGTGGTCGGCAAAGAATCCGACTTCTCGGTTCGCCGTATACACCAGGGCATAGGTGTACTCTCCGGGTGGCAGGATCACCTTCTCATCCCCAAAGTAAATCCGCTCGCCATTGCTCTGGTCCTCCCTATGAAATTTCTCCGGCTGTCCGCCACGAGACACCTCAACAACCTTGAAACTTACAACGTAACGGTTACCCAGTTGATCTTTGTAGCGCGTAGGAAAGTCGCGGTAGATGCCGTGATGGATTTGCACGCCGGCACTGCGCACTCGGATGGTCTCTTGTACCAGCAATGAGGCGTCTTGCTGCACTCGGATGTCGCTGTGGTAATCCAGGATTTCTTCGGTCGCGGACGGTGAAGCCTGCGACTGTGCGCGGCAGCACAAGAACAATGCCGAAAAGAGTGCGAATAGAGCGATACGAACGTGGATTGCGTTCCTCATTCCCGGCGCCTTTTTCCCTGGAGGAAACTTTCCGGCGGCAGCACCCATACCGCCTTCGCGAGAAAGAAAATCCAGACGCCGGTCACAACCGCCGCCATGCCTCCGGGGATCATCACTTAGAACGCCTCAGCTTGCGGAGCATCGTTTTCAGCGCGCGAGTAGCAGATGCAGTGAAGGTAAACATCTCGCCGAGGAACGCGCCCGTTGTAATCCTCATCCTATTGGCAATCATGACTAGCTCCTTCGATCTTCTGAATTAGGCATTGTTGGCGTATTTTTCGGCCAAATTCCCGATAACCGGCAGCTTGAATGTTTGTCCCTGAAAGGCCCTAAAGATAAGGACAATCCCGAGAATCAATCCAATGAATCCGAGGAGCGGCAAGAGAAAAAACCCGACCCAGCCGAGCAAGGGCACCACAGATAATCCGAACCAAAGAACGAGCCAGGCGATGTTCAGGAAAATGCATTGGAAAGAGTGGAAGCGCACGAATCGATTTTTGTTGTAAGGCACAAGTAGCAAAAAAAAGATCGCTGGGAGAATGGTGACATAAGCTAATGCCCCAGCGAGGTTGTCAGTCAGCCCAGTCGTGACTGTGGCAGTCCCGGGTCCCGCAAGTGCTCCTGTGACCCTGCAGGAAGTACAGGCAGAGGAGCCCTCAGGCAGAGGCAAGCCACAAGAAGGACAAAAACGCTGCATTTTACACGCTCCAGTCTTCAATTGATGTTTTCAAATTCGTTGCGATTGAGTGCCGTGCGTTAGTCCATTTTCCATGGTGTCTTCTCCGATCTAGGCAGTCGTTGCGACCTTTATCTTCGCGCAACCGAATACGGTAGCCGCAATGGTGCTGGTCTGCTGGACGAACCACGAATAGTTCTGCGGGCGCACGATATTGTTGTGTTCCCACACGAGCAGCCATTCCTGATTGCCTTCCAAAAACCAAGGTTCTTGCTGTAGTCCCAAGCCGTTGAAGAATGCCAGCATCTCAGGATCGAACAAGTGATTGGCGGCGCTTTGCTCGGTGCTCCGCAGGAGGTAGTTGCCAACCGGGGCGGGCACGGTAGAGAGGAGAGTTTCAAACTTGAACTGCTCCGTCGAGCCTACGGTAAGCATTTTGTGCATCACCGATTGGGGACCAAGCTGAAAAGCGGGCAAAACGGTGTGCGCCGAGCGGAATGCAGCAATCGTCTGTGCGTGAGTGCGCTCGGCGCGGATCGTTATCCCAGTTTCATATTCGAAGTCAAAGATGATTACTTGACATCCGGCCCGAGAGCCGGACATGGCATTACTGAACTCGCCGCCCAAACCAGATCGCAAGAATGTAATTCCACGCGGCGTTTCGGGCATGGTGTCCAACCAACGGAAGCCGATAGACGGCGCAGCCTGTGCCAGCGCGCGCCGGCGGTTCTTCGCATTCCACGAAGCGAACGCGAAATACAGCGCCGCAAATACCACGATAAAAACCCAAAAGCGCCAATCGGACCAATCGGAAGGATAGAGACTGCTTGCCGCGAGAATAAAGGTGGAGATCAAGGACATATCCATCTACCAAAATCGTCTAGTCCGAAGTTGAACTCGTGGTTCCACTCACCTCTGCTTTATGCTGAACGAAATCTGTTTCGCGAGCGTGTCGCCGATGTAGATCTCCAGACGATATTTTCCAATTGGCCAGCCATTCGTAGGATTCGTCATATAGAACCTGCCCTCATTGACCCCCGACGTCGATTTCTCTGCTATCTCGTAATTTGGCGGAGCGCCATTTCCGACGTCCTCGGCTATCCAGACCGACTTGATGGGCACGCTGAGATCAGCTCCCGCAATGTTCCACACACAGACAATCTTCGAGGTATCCGTGTAAAACTCCGTTGAGGGGCCGATAATCTGGTAGTTCTCCGTTGAGTCCGTTCCCATTTCTGCCCGCGTCACTCGGGGCCCGGCCGGAGTCGGATTTGTTTGCGTCCCGAACTCTCTTCCGCTCGAGGTGGCCTGCGACGGCCCAGCTACATTCTGCGGGGCACCAGCGTGCAATTTGTAAGCGGCAATGAAGCATGCTGCGATAACTGCTACCCAGGCGAGCGTCGCGGACACCCTGACCGCCTTCCCCGCGCTGCCTTGCACAACGATCGTGCCGGCGACGTGATCGCCGAGCCGTTGCCTTTTGCGCGAAAGGAGGGCGACCAAAAAACCGACTAGATACACCGCGATCGCGTCGATCATCCGGAGTAAATTGCGAATCAAAGACTTTCTAAGCCCGATATTGCTTCCGTCAACTAGGCGTACCCGCATATTCATGACTAGCTTGCCCAAGGTTGCGCCGAACGTGCCCTCGAACAGCCAGTAATAGAGAAGCCAGAGAATGCCAATCATTGAAAAGGTGAAGAATGCCGCAATATCGTGGAGCTCGAAACCATTGGGCGTAACCCCGCCCCAGCGCACCGCCGCCCACATTCCAACGGGGACAATTAAGGTAGCGATCGCGATCGAATCTAGCACTGCCGCGATTGCACGATCACCCATTGCGGCAAGTGGGGGGCCGCCGACAAATGGCTGTGCTTCCGTTTTCGGCGTGGTCAGAGAGATTGGGGCGACACGCGGAGGGATTGTCGCCGGGGCAGGCGGGGTTGGTGAAATGCGCGGAGACGCGGGCGCGGCGGCTGCTGGGACAAGCGGACTGCTCGCGAATTGTGCGGTGGGAGCGGACATAGCCGCACCGCATTTACCGCAAAACAGCGAACCCGGGTCGTTCTGGGTCCCACATTGGCGACAGAACATGATTCCTCCGATCGGTGGCGGCGGCAGCCCGGCAGCGCTTTGAGTCATCGTGCCGGCGCGTGTTCAAATTTTTCGAGCGTCCCTGTGTTGTGCATCAGCAGGTGCCCGGCGATTTCAATTCGCACTTCATAGGCTATAAATTTCCTTTCTCTTTTCGAGTTTCGACTGCGAGTCTCGTCCGATGTCCTCAGGTGGGGTTCGCGGCGGGTCATCAGAGACTCGAGAGGCCCGTTGGGGACTGGAGGGGCAAATGACGCCGTGAAATACGCCTCGTCGTGCGAGCTCAAGGGCCGCACGACTCAGAGACTGCAGCGTGGGCAGCCCCCTCATGGCGGACATGCTAGCGCTTGCCTCCCCGATTGTCTATTGCATTAGAAGATCCCATATCAGAGGTCCCATTAAGTGGCCACGCGCGGCTAAACCACGCTACGAGCGCGTAGTGGCAGCCGTTCCCTCGGGGACACCGATCAATTCCGAAGCGTCCGCAGGGCAATAGCCGAGGAGGAACACAGACATGTCACATGCAAACAAGCTGTTTCAAACCGATGTGCTCCTGGCCCTCAGCATTCCAGCGACTGTCGCCGGGCAGGCTCCGCCGCAGACGACGAGGTTGTGTGAGACAGGAGGTTTTGTTAGAGACTCTAAGCGGGGCGCGGGGGATTACACATTTGACCCGGAATAGGATCATTTACTCATTCAATACAACATGGTCACATAGATATTCAGATCGACGATTATGGATACTAGTATTTTCCTCATGGCGCACAGGACGGGACACCGACACCATGCGGGCGACTTCGATCAGGCTGACCCTTCCATTTACATGCTGGGGCTGTCGAAATCGCGTTCCATGTCTTGGAACTGGCTTATATTTGCCATTTTGACGGCAACCGTCCTGGCCATCGGATTGGTTGTGCTTGGAAACTTGATATTTTGAAGTCTCTCTCACCGCAGTCTTAAGAAACGACTGTGGACTTTGGTGGGGCCCGCCGGGAGCGCAAGGACTTCATTTTCTCTCGCCAACACGGAGGCCGCGTTGTGCCCATGCTGGATGGGAATGATAGGATATGGCCGCAGTTCATTGCGAAGGCGGCCGCGCGGAAGAGAGAAACGGGTTGCGCCACGTTGACGACGAACTGGATACCGCGGACTCGGGCGCGCAAGCCACAGGCACACCTTCCAGCAAATTAATTGCAGGCAGAAGGTCGGCAGTTCAGAACACGAAACAACGGTGGCTGGTGCTTGTAGTTGTGTGGGCGCTCAGCGCGGCCTACATGGGAACCCACTTGAAGCGCGGCTGGGTGCCCCATGACGAGGGGGCTTTTGCGGAGAGCGCGGAACGCGTGCTGAACGGAGACCTGCCTCACCGGGATTTCGACGAAATCTATACTGGCGGTCTTGCCTATCTGCATGCGCTTGCGTTTCGGGAACTTGGAACCAACCTCGCGTCCATGCGCTACGTGCTATTCGCGTTTTTCCTGGCCTGGGTTCCGACCGTGTTCTACATCGCTAACCGGTTTATCTCCAGTTACGTTGCGGGAGCAATCGCGCTCCTTGCTGTGGCCTGGAGCGTACCGAACTACGCCGCTGCGGTGCCTTCGTGGTACAACCTGTTTTTTGCCACCTTCGGCGCTGCCGCCTTACTTCGTTATTTGGAAACCGACACTCGCCGATGGCTGTTTGTAGCCGGCCTCTGCGGTGGATTTTCAATATTGGCAAAAGCCGTCGGCGTCTTTTATGTTGTCGCCGTGGGATTGTTTCTTATCTTTCGCGAACAATCTGTTTCCGCGGCACGGAATAATGAAGCACCGGAGCGTAGCCGCGTCTATAGGGCGATGATTTCCATTGGTTTGGTGCTTTTTATCGGCTCACTCGTAGCAGTGATCCGCAAGATTCCGCAGGCGGGCGAGTTCGTGCATTTCGTCTTGCCCTCCTGTGCGCTCGCGATCTTGCTGCTGCACCGGGAGTTCGCCGATATTCCCGGGCGCAGCGGGAAACGGATTGCAGGTTTGTTTCGAATGGTCCTGCCTTTTGCTATCGGTATCCTCGTCCCAGTGCTGATCTTCTTGGTTCCTTATTTTCTTTCTGGGGCTGTCCACGCGTTTCTCAATGGTTTATTCGTACTTCCGGCGAAGCGGCTAAACTTTGCGCAAGAGCCCGCACCTGCCCTTGTCACACTGTTTCCAGTTCTTTCGATCGCGGGGTTGGTTTTCTTGGCTTTCAAGTCCAATCAGCGATGGCGGTGGATATGGGCCGGAGTCTTGGTCCTGGGCCTTGGTGCTGTATTGATAGGTTCAGCAAAATATCCATTGTTCTGCGAGGTCGGCTGGTATTCGCTGGCTGATTCGATTCCTGTGATCGCGGTGACAGGGGCCATAGTCCTTGGGGCGTCCCGTTTTTCGAGGTCGTTAACTCCGCTCCGCCAGCAGCAATTGATGCTCATCGTTTCGGTGACGACGCTGTCAAGCCTGGTGCAGTTTCCGTTTTCGGGGCATATCTATTTCTGCTATGTCGCACCACTGGCGGTCCTGGCTGCAGCGAGCCTTTTTGCGACGTTTGACCGGCCACCTCGCCTGGTTCTCGGGGCACTCGTGGCTTTTTCTCTTCTATTCGTGCTCGTGCGAATCACTCCCAGTTTTATCTATGTGATGGGAAAGTATGTCACCTCGGATACTCAAACAGAGCGGCTTACGACCCCTCGGGCCGGGGGGCTGCGCGTGGACGCGCGCGAGGCAGCGCTATACGAAGCAGTGATTGCGCTGATGCAAAAACACGCGCACGGGCAATTCGCCTATGCCGCGCCGGATTGTCCGGAAATATATTTCCTTGCGGGACTTCAAAATCCTACCCGAACACTGTTCGATTTCCTGGATGATCCATCCGGGCGCATAGAAAGAATTCTGAGCGCGCTCGAGACCCATCGCGTCGATGTGGTTGCCATCAAGCAGACTCCCGGTTTTTCTGCGGACATCGATCCAACTCTCGAGGGCGCGATTGAGGAGCGCTATCCGAATTCAGAAGATGTTGGCGAGTTCGAAGTGAGATGGCGGGAATGAAAGCGCTCGATGCCATCATGAGCCGGCCGGCGGTCTACCGGCTATGGATGGGGCCTTTTGCCGAGGAGAAATTTGCACCGGTTCGCGCTCACAATGATCTCGGGCGCGTGCGGTGGGTTCTGGATGTGGGATGCGGGCCGGGAACGAATACGCGTCATTTTCCGACAGCGGACTACCTGGGCATTGATCTGAATGACCAATATATTCGCGACGCTCGAAAGCGCTACAACAAGAGATTCGTGGCCGCCGATGCAGCACAATTCAGGGTAGCTCCGAATGAGCGATTCGATTTCGTCCTTGTAAACAGCTTCCTTCATCACATCGATACACCCACAACACTAAATATCCTCGCGAACCTGAACAAACTGCTGACGGACGATGGGCACGTTCACATCCTGGAATTGGTGTTGCCGGAATCCGCGTCGGTGGCGCGTTTTCTGGCGCGGTCGGATCGAGGGAAATTCCCGCGGCTGCTTGAGGAGTGGAGGCAAATCTTTCACGAGGCATTCACACCGGTGGTTTTCGAGACGTATCACCTGGGCGCGCTTGGGGTTGCGCTATGGAATATGGTCTATTTCAAGGGCAAGCAAAGATCTAGAACAAAGCATGTCGTCCGTCAGTTGATGCCCACACCTCGATCAAGTGATAAGCAATGAACCCAAACTAACCCGCCTTTCCATCAGAAACCTGGAATCTTGCAGGCTCCCGATGTGTGCAGTTTTCAACCGGCAACTTCATCCGAAGGATGGCTGCGCACGCGTTCTCCGCGCCGCGGGAGCCCCCGAAGGCAGCGGTGACGAAGTGGCAAGATAGGCCGATAGCAGAAACAGTAGAGCGTTTGAAGGTATATGCAGGTTAAAGTCTACGAAGCTGTGAAGGAGAAGCCCGCTCAAGGCTGTAATGGCTCCGGCGTGGAGAGCACGCGAGAAATGACCCTGTTCAGCCAGGAAGTTCCTTCGCGCCTCGCGCGCCAAGATCCAAAGAAAGCTCGCGGCGCACAGACCGCCGAGTAAGCCCGTCTCGGCCAACATCTCGATATAGTCATTGTGGGCATGGTCCACAACCTTGCCGTCGTATGCAGTTTCGTAACGCGGATAAGCGACCTCCAGTGTTCCGAGGCCAGCGCCCCCAATGGGGTGATCTAGAAAAACATGCATCGTTCCGTGAAACATGCTGATTCGTCGTTCATGAGACACCTCACCGGGGCGAATGGAAGAAAACCTTTCGATCGCCCCCCCGACACCCAACCAGACAATCAGCGACACAGCGCCGAGGCCGACAATCGCAACGGCAGTTAAGCGCAGGCGTTCGGTCCCCCTGCGTATCCGCGCAAGCAAGATCAGAACGGCGACCTCGAAGCCAAAACAGACAATGCCGCCTCGAGAGCCAGAGAGAATCAATGCACCAATAGGAACAACTGTCAGCAGGACCGCCAAAGGAAATAGTTCCCGGCGCAGCCCACGGAAGACTATGAGTGCCACTCCGAACGGCAGCACGAGTTCGACGAAGCCAGCAAAATGGTTGCGGTTGACGTAGGGGCCGAAAGGATCACCGCCCAAAGTGAGTTTGCGAAACCAGTAGATTTCTGCACCAGACGAGGTGAAACGCTGAATGATGCCGAACAGCGAAACCGCAAAGCCAAGGACGACCAGGAACCAGACGAGGTTGGTCAAATCAACGCGCTCGCGAAATGCCTGCGTCGCAAGAAAGAAGACCAGGACGTAGGCGAGAAGTTTGAGCATTTCGGTTTGCGTGTGGAATGCGTATACAGTCGCGTGAAGGAGAAGCTGGCCAAGACCGATGGCAAGAAAACCGAGCAGCGGCCAGTTCAGCGGGCTCCAGTGGATGTTTGTATTCGGATCGCGAAAAGCGAGAAAGGCCCAAAGCGCGAACAATAGCGCGGCCGACATTTCGAGAAGTGATTCCGACCAGACTTCAACGGCGCCGTGAGCCAGCACGCAGAAAGCGATCACCGCGCAAAGGCCAATACGAAGCACCGTCATTGCGATTGTTGCTCCTGAGAATCGGCGGGTATCAAGGAGATGTCGGCGATCCAAACCGTTCCGCTCAATTTGTTGTCGAATTCCTGACTGGTGCTTCGATACAGGCGGACGACGAGAAAATGTGTGTCTGGTCTCGTGGTGAAATACGCATCGGCCGCGGTCCACGGATTCGTGCCGGTGAGATTGTCCGTAGAGACGTTCACAGTTTGGTGCGGGTCATAGATAGAAAAGCGCATGCCGCTTTCGGTGGTGATGTGGTCCGTGCGCAGATGCGCGCGGAAATGATATTTGCGGTTGGGTTCGACGGGGACATACTGGAGCGGCTGGCCAAGGTCGAGATTGGCCCCTCCGTTGAAATCAAGACGAAGAGAACGAATGCCGAGAGAAGGAGGCGCCGGATCAAAACTCATCGAAACGCCAATCGGAGGAGCCCAGCGCCATCCCAAGCCGCCATTAACGAGGTCGCGCCCAAAGTTTCCGTTCCACATCAAGGAATGGTCTGTGGGTTCGACATAAGGCATTCCTGCGGCGCCGAGAGCCTCGCGCCATACGCGGCGGGTATCCTCGGCTCGATCCTGGCCGATCAATTCATCCATGAAGGGAAAAGACCGGGGCAAAGCAAATGGTTTATGGAGCGCGAGAATGCGCTCCCAGACTTTCAATGCGGGTTCGGACTGTTGAGTAGACGCGAAAAAATCCAAAGCCTGAAAGTACGCATCCAGATCTGTGGGGAGAACATCGTTCAGAAGGCGATCAACATCATGGTTGGACTGCCAGGCTCGCGAAATCGCGATCGGCAGGAGGGACGGATCGGCGCGGGCGGCCTGTTGAATCTGCGCATAGCCTTCGACAGGCTGATCCTGGCGCAGCAGGAAATTTCCAAAGGTCCATGCCACTTCCGCGGAAACCGGGTAGACGCTTCTGGCACGCTGAAGTGCTTCGCGGGCGCGCTGGAGGTCTCCGGCAGTTTCGTACGCGGTAGCGAGGTCCATCCAGTAGTGCGCGGAATGCGGGTTCTCCGCGACGGCTTTCAAACAATCCACCACCGCTCGCGGGGGATCCGAATTGGCAAAATCATATTGCTCGAAGCGGCACAAGCGGTCCCAGGATTCGGCATTGCCGGGTTCGAGGACCGCTCCTCTCTTTATGGACTCCAGCCGGCCTGAGTCAATGCGTTGATGGGCAATCCAGTGCTTGGTGGCTTCAAAGCAAACAAAGCTCGATGTCGCGAGCGATGCAATCAGCAACGCCCGCCGGGATGGAGTGCTTGCTAGAGATAGGTCCACGCTGCCGCAAATCTGCTACGACCCGTGGGTCGTTCGCAAGGACAAATTCAGCTCCGCCAGGTCGAAAACGTCTGGGAAAAAGATCGCTCGTTTTGAGCGCGAGCCCCAGGTCCCCGATTCAATGAACCCTAGTTCTTGTGCCCCCATCGGTAGCTTATTCCAAAGGTCGCGCGGAAGTTGCGCTGGCCGCCGTTGGTGCCGACACCGGGGAAGAAATAAGTGCTCTCGTAATCGAGCTGGATCACGTTGATATCCCAGTTCTCGCGGAATCTCCACTTGACCCCGCCACCGCCGGCAAAGGCCTTCGCGGTGTCCGCCGAGGTATGCGAGCCGAACCCGCCGGAGGCCGCCAAGTGCTCGTTGACATACCCACCACCGAAAAGAGCATGGAAGTACGGGGTCAGTTTGTGATTATGGCCGAAGGGATAGACTCGCGGTCCCACCATGAACGTGACTAGAGCTGTGTTCGTCGGTTGGGGCGTTGGCGAAATGGGAATCAGCTGGCTTCCGTAAGTCCCCGTCACTTCCCCGGCGACTGCGAGCCAGCGGCGAAAGATGTTGTAGTCCACCGACACATCGAGGCCGTTCATGCCGAATCGCGATGAAGTGGGAGGATAGTAGGAACGATAAGCATAGCCCACGCTGATATCGTACGCGGGTCTTTCTCGCGGCGAAGGTTTCTCTTTTGGCGCAGATTTACCTTGTGGAGCAGGCTTGTCCTTATCCTGATCCTGGGGCGAGGGCGCTTGTTGCGCCAAAGCCGGCAAGCCAAAAAGAACAACCAAGCATAAAAGTGCGATAATCCTTTTCATCCGCAGCATCCTCCTCCGAAGTCACGAGCACGGCCTTTTCATGTCGCGGGGCATTATACGCGTCCGGGCCGGGACGCCCTAATCGTGTCCTGTGCCGGCAAGCGAGAGAAATCTGTTGGATGGAAAATTGTGGATTGGGGATGCCAGAGACAAAGAGGGCCGGGCGTTTGTCGCGCCCGGCCCTTCGAGCAGAAATGAATCGGTTATCTACGCCAGCTAGTCGACTGTCAGCGTGACAGCGGCAGAGTGAGTTAGGTTTCCGGAAGTTCCGGTGATTGTGAGTGTGCTCGTGCCCTTGGGCGTTCCATTGCTGCTGCCGCAACCCATTATAAGGAGGCACGCCAGCATCGCACCAGCGAGCCCGAGCCGTGCCCCGCGCCGCCGAACCAAGGGCAACGCGAACCCAAGACCGAGCGCGAAGAGCAGCAGTTCAACCTGGCGCGCGGACATGGGTGGAGTCTGCAACGAGTCCGGCACCACGGATCCCATTCCGGTCTTCACATCGGTTGTCACCGTCACTGTCGCGATTGCCCCCCCTGCAGTGGGAGTTACGGGCGACTGGACGGTGCACGTGGATTTCTTGGGCGCTCCCGTGCAAGTCAGATTGACGGCTGAATTGAACCCGCCGATCGACGTCACGGTGGCGTTGAAGTTGCCTGACGAGCCGTCTTTCACGGTGAACGTTGTCGGCGCAGTGACGCTGAAGTCCCCACCGTTTCCGGTAAGCGGGACTGTTTGCGGGCTGCCGTTGGCGTTATCCCCGACCGAAAGAGTTCCCGTGCGTGGATTGTTCGTGGAAGTCGGCTTGAACGTGACGTTGATCGTGCACGTCGCATTTGTCGCGACCATAGTTCCGTTACAGTTATCAGTCTCAGCAAAATCACCGGAAATACTCACAGAGGTTATTGACAGATTCGCGTTACCCGTGTTCGTGACCGTGACGGTCTGGGCGGCGCTGGTCGTGTTCAGGGGTTGTGAACCAAAGTTGAGGCTCGTCGGCGAGAAGCTTGCCACCGGAGCGGTAGTTGTGCCGGTCCCGGCGAGCGACACCTGCTGCGGGCTGCTCGAATCGCTGTCTGTGAACACCAGCGTAGCCGACTCAGCAGCGTTAAGAGACGGCGTAAAGGTCACGGACACGGTGCATGAACCGCCCGCCGACACGCTAGCGCCGCACGTATTCGCGGAGATGGCGAAGTCGGTGGCTGGCGGCGGAGGCGTATTCGTTATGATGGCGATGCTGGCGAATGCAACCGTCGAGGCTGTGTTGTTCGTCAAGGTGACAGTCTGTGGCGCAGTAGTACTGCCGTCCTTTTGGGTGCCGAAGTTTAGAACCGAAGGCTCCACCACAACGGTCGGTACCAGAGGCAACTTGGCGACGAAAGCGTCCGAGTTACCATCAAGAGTTGTTCGAAAAGCACCCGAAGTAACAGGAAAACTGGCCGCTGTGGAGAAGGTCTGGCCGGTAATATACGCGTTGTTGGCAGTATCAACTGCGATGGCATTGCCCACGTCCGGACTGCCGACGCTACCGCTGCCGCCAAAGTAAGTCGAATAGACCAAGTCGGCCGACCCGTTACCGCCTGGGTTCAACTTGGTAAGAAAGGCATCGCCCGAGGCCCCTGGCGCAAGCTGAGGCTGAAACGCCCCCTGCGTGACGGGAAAATTGGGCGAGCCAGCTCCCCCCGTTACGTAGGCGTTGCCGAGAGTATCTGATTGAATGCCCAGGCCAATATCGCCTCCGGTGCCGGCTCCCGAGCGGCTGATCAACGTTGAATAGGTCAGCGAGCTGGTGGGAGCTGTCACAGTCGTATTAATCAAGCTCGCAAACGAAAGTCCCGCCGCGCTCCCTATGTTCGAGAACGCACCAGTCGTGGTCGGGAAGTCTGCCGAAAACGCCTTACCGGTGACATAAGCGACGTTGTTAGGTCCCAATCCGATGGCGAACCCGGTGTCGGAGGTGGAACCTCCCAGATACGTGGAGTAGATCAGAGACGCGTTTGATGATTTCGTCGTGTCGATCCTTGTAACAAATATTGCAGCGCCGGTCGTGTTCGCCGCCTTTAACCCTGTCTGAAAAGCATTGCCCGCAGTCGGGAAGTTGGACGACGTCGTCGTGCCGGCAATGTAGGCGTTGTTGGTGATATCCGCAGCGACGCCAAATCCTTCATCGGCGAATCCGAATCCAAACGCTGCAGAGTTCGCACCGTCTCCTCCCAGATATGTGGAGTAGATGAGGCCATTCGCTCCCGATTTCGTGGTGTCGATTCTCGTCAGAAACGCGGTCCCCTCAGCAAGGTCCGCCGGGGTCGCTAAGCCGTTCATCTGTGGGAAATCACTCGAAGCTGTGAAGCCGGTGACATAGGTGTTGCCGGTCACATCAGCGGCAATCCCGTTGCCGAAGTCCCCGCCTGTTCCTCCAAGGTATGTTGAATACACGAGCGAACTCGAGCCGCTGGCCAGCGGGTTGATCTTGGAAACGAAGGCGGTTCCGTTGCCGTTACTTACAAGGGGCCCGGGGTTAAGGGCAGTCGCCGTTGTCGGGAAGCCGATCGAAAAGGTCTGCCCGGTAACATAGACATTACCCGAGGGATCGAGTGCAATCCCGAATGCCAATTCACCGCCCGCATCGCTTCCGATCAAATACGACGAGTAAAGCTCGGTCGCACCAGTGGGGTCGAGTTCCGTAACGAACACCGCGCCATTTGTGCTCGCCGTTTGCGGTTGCTGCTGGAAGCCCCCGGCAGTTGTTGGGAAATCATTGGAGGTCGTTTGTCCTGCGACAAACGCGTCGCCCAGAGCATCGACGGCGATGCCAAAGGCCGCATCGTCTCCGGCGCCGCCGAGATACGTCGAATAGTTCAGGACCGGGTCGACAATCAACGGCTTGCTCGAGTCATACGCCGCGAAGCTAAAAGCGACGCGATGATTCCCCGACAAGCTGTAAGCGGCTTCGACGTTCCGGCGTTCTCCGGCGACCTCTTGGTAGGCTAGCGGCCTTTGCAACTCCACCTCTCCCCCAGGAACGCTCACTAGCAGATCGCCATGCCGGTTGACGTGCAACTTGTGCGCACCTTCTACGTCGAAGCCAATTGCTTTCGGACTTGCTCCCGGCGCCACGACAAAGTCATATTCGAGACGGCGCTGATCACCGTAGAAGACGAGATCCACGCCGGGATAGACCCCCTGGTAATTCACGCGGCCGTAGGACGGAACATTCGTCCGCCAGGCCTTAGGATCGCTGCCGATGAAATAATCCGTTCTCCCCGGCAGCCTATCGAGTCCTGTGATTTGAGTTCCGGGATTTGTTCCCCGCAATTGCAGGCGAACGACGGAAGTCTTCTGTGCCGCGCGCGCGCGCATGTGCGCCCTGAGATTTGCAGCGCGATCCAGCGGTGACGAAAAACCCTTCCTTGGACTCTGTAGTTCCAGCACGGCGTCCTGCGCGGTCAGGAATAATTTGTAGCCGCTGCCGCTCGAGATAAAACGCACCTGTGGATCAGTTTGCCCCAGGTTTTCCTGGAAACTCAGAGGCAGCTTCCCGTAGGCCTGCGCCCAATTTGTTCCAGAGGGCTTGGCCGCGGTCTTTGCGTTGTGTGCGAATAACGATTGCGTTCCGGAGCTAGCGATCCGGTTTCTGTGATTGCGAGTGACCACGACCAGCAACATCGTGACAATAATCATAACGGCGACACACCCTGCGATTCTGATCCACGAAGCCCTCATCTTCATGTTGCAGTCCTCCTAGTGTTCCCGGATCCGCGGTACCTCCCGAGTGCACCAGCGATTCGGGGCTTTTTAATCCGATTCACGTTTCGCTTCGTTCCAGTCCGGAACAAAGCGGGGTTCTTCGGAGCTGAGCGACCGGAACACCCGCAGAGTTGTCGGTGCGTGGAAGAATCACGCGCAGCGATATTAGCATGGTTCAATTTGAGAAAGAGCCAACAGAAGAATCGTTGTTGAGGATTTGACAACCCCCTGATTTGACGCGGTAGTCATCTGGCGGGCGCCTGGGGTGACCCGTACGAGACTCGTTCCCGAGCTTCTCCGTGCAAGTCTTCAGAGATCCTATTGCAGAGCTCATGGAGGCGCTCGGAATCTCTTTTCAGATGAAGTCTTCGGATCCGCACCACCGAAACCAAACGACCCAGGAGCGCGAACTCCCTCGCGCGCATGTCAGAATCGAGCAGGTTCGTCGCAAACGTGTTGGCCACGAGCGTGATAAAAGCGTCTTGTGCCGAGAGGGCTTCGATGGGAAGGGCGGGATCGGCTCCTCGATCGCCGAAAACATAAATCGCGCCAAGCGGAAGAGCACGATCCTCAAATCGTGCATCCGGACTCCCGAGAGGCAAGCAACGCTTGTCCCAATCCGGGGTGAAACGTGAAAACGCTTCTCGAGATCCTTCAATTTTCTCCACCGAATCAGGCCAGAGGCACAAATAGGGATATGCCGGCATAACGTGAAAAGCTCTGTCATGTTCGACAAGTGTTACGACATCGTCCGATAGAACCGGATAGCCTCGCCGGGAAAGGGCCGCAGCAGTTGTGGATTTCCCGGCACCCTCGGATCCCACGAACGCAACCGCACGATCCCCGAATGCGACCGCACTCGCATGCAAGCAAGTGATTCCTCGAAGACGCAGCAGCAATCCAAGGATGGGACCGACCAAATACGTTGCTACGTTTTCGAGCGATGACGTATCGGGCCAGAGCGCCCAGATATTTGTGCCGGCCCGGTCCAGCCAGAATTGCACGCCATCGAAATAGACGAGATGAAGAGCATCGTCGTTCATTACTTTCCAGATGCGCACAGCCGGCGCGCCAGATTTGTTCGCATCGGAACTGACGTATATCAGATTCTTCGGCTCCATCTGGGACTGGCTGTTGGTAATCGGCAAACTGCCCAGGTGTATTTCTACGTCAGAGTGTTCTGTGGGAATTGCAGGAATCAATCTGGGAATGGAGAGGTTGGATCGGATGCTAAGGCCGAAAAGAGAGTATGTGAAATTCACTGCCTTTAGCCCCGTCGAATTAGAGGGTCAGAAGTGGGTCTTGATCTTTTGTCGAATCCCGCCGTCGAGGTTTCCGCTCGCACCAACCTTCTGGGTAAGCGCCTGCACAGTGCCGTATACGGTTAAAACGGGGGAAGAATATGGCTTCTTGGTTCCCCGTTTGGCAGGTTTATCCATTGCTTACCTCCGCCTGTAAGTTATACCGGACTCGGCGAGCTGACTGCAACCAAAAGTTGAGGCAAATAGGACGGATGCGCAAACTAGCTTGCTCAGAGTTTCGCTCGCCCCCGAGAGGTGCCAGCGCGGACACATTGACGTATTGCTTCAGCTCTTCGGTCCATCGAACATTGTTCAGCCAATTCGTTGAAGGCCGTTGGAGATGCTTCAGCAAGGGATCACCTTGCAAGGGGGTCTTTGGCCTGAGTCTCACTTTTTCTGGGAGCCTGCCGGCCATGGCTTCACGCAGGAGAAGTTTTTCGAAGAACCAGGGAAACGGCGGGAGAGCCAGGAGATAGTTCACGATTTGCAGGTCGAGGAACGGGTAACGCACCTCAACCGGGCAATGCGTTACGCCCGGATCTTCCAGCTCGAACAATAGCGACCACTGAGGTATGGAAAGGGATGCGTGCGCCTGGGGATGAACGGGATGGTCAAAAGGCCCCGAGAGTTTGGAGAATTCCTTCCAGCGATTTGCCGCATCCGTGCGTCGAGCGAGTTCCGGGGCCAGCCATTGCGGGAACACCGGCGAGGCCGCATCCCGGCCGAACAGGTTCTTGATTCGGCGGCGAACGCCCCCCCAGGGAGACGGCCGGATCCGTAAGTAACGGGTAGTCTCCACCAATAGGCGTTTCCATTCGCGGCGCCGTGCCAGGTCGGCCGCATACGGCGACATTTGAAAATGCATCAGGTTGTCAATCCCTTCGCCGGACATCACGACGCGGCAATCACCGGAGGCAACCATGCGGAACCGATCGAATAATCCGGCGGAGAATGGGTCATCAACGGGTTCAGGGTACCCGAATTCCGGATCCCTCCACCGGTCAAAAAGGAGCAGATCGTCTAACGCGAGGCATTGGATCGGAATCCCCAGGAATTCGGCTACCGTACGCGCGTGAGTGCCCGTGGTGTCTGAAAGCAAGGATTCATAGGTGGCCGTATAGGCTTGCAAAGAGGCCGGACCCGCCGTTCCCGGCCTGAGCTCCCGCGCTGTGGCCGCAACCGCGCTCGAATCCAACCCGCCGCTGAGGAAAATGCCGGTGCGGCAAGAATGCATGCGGCTTGCTACCGCAGATTGGAGCAAAACCTGGAAATGCTCGACGTATTCATCGGCGTGGCGATAGCGGATACGTCCATCCGTCGGCGCCGTCCAGTAGCGCTTGATCCGCAATTCATCCGCGGAAATAGTAACGAAGTGAGCTGGGGGCAGGCGGCGAATATCGCGAAAAGTCGTGGTGCCCGCATCGCAGTTCAAGCCAAACATTAGAAAGTCTGCGACCGCTGCTTCATTCAGTTCGTCGGAAATGTCCGGATGGAGGCGCAGGCAATTAAGCGTGTTGCTGAAAAGGAAGAGATCGCCCGGTTCCGCGTAATAGAACGGCTTGATGCCGAAGTGGTCACGCGCGCAGAACAGAAGCTGCTTCCGGGAATCCCAGACACCGAAGGCAAAATCGCCGCGCAGATGCTGGACACATTCTTCACCCCACGCGGCATACGCGTGCAGGATCAAATCGGAATCCGTCGCGGGATGCCGTACACTGCGTCCTTTCTCTTCGAGTTCAGTTTTCAGTTCGGCGCGGCCGTCGAGCCGCGCATCAGCGGTAATCCAGTATTGCCCGTCGAGACTTGCTGGTTGGCGCTCGTTGAGCGATTCGTGCGTGGCGCGCAGCATCGTGTGGCCAAATCCGAAGGGGCCGGCCGCCCAGGTCTCGCGGGCGTCGGGACCACGGTAGTAAAGGGAATGCGTAAGAGCGCGGAGGAGTTCCCGCTTCACAGGAGCGCCTTTACGGTCGAAGATGCCAACGATGCCGCTCAACGCGTTTGTGCCTCCATGGGCGTTGCCGGGCCCTTGAATGGGCTGAAATGAACATGCGTATCTTCGGGGTCGTTCAATGCGACACCGTCCAATTCGATCCATGCGTGCGCTTCAAAATTCTGCTCTTGTTTGCGCGCGCCGATACGTAAGTCTGCTGGAACATGTCGCCGGCGAAGCAGGCACCACAGCGCCAAAGATTGTTCGAGACAACTTGTGCGGAGGAAGAGATGCCGCGCAGCGATTGCATTCATTCGGGCAATCGCACGCGCGAATTCCACCGAAGTCGCGCCAGGCGCTATTCCTGCTTCCATTGGCGTGAGCCGCTCAACGGCAGTTCTCCAACGCTCAAACCCATCCATGCGCAGCCCGATGTAGCTTGCGGTTAGGGCGGCACAGGCCTCTACGACAATACGCCGCTCACCGGCGCTCAGGCGCCAGAACCTCCACCAAGTCTGCATTGTAGCTTTCAACCCCGCACTCCGAAGAAAGTCTCACGGCCATACTCTGAAGGCCCCAGGACTGGAAACGACAGAGAGGACAGTCCGATAGGAATCATTCTTCAACTCTACAGCGCTCAAACTCCGACCACCTCGATTAAACCTTCGCTGTGCATCTTTTGAAGCAACGCGATGAGATCCCGCTCACAGAGTTCTTTCTCCACTTCGTACTCATCGAGCAAGACATCGCGGAGGTCAGAGACGCTTCTCGGCTGCTGCAGTAGATTCCACACCCTTGCCCCCACGGCATTCATGCCGTAATACACACTGTTCTTCAGGTTCAGGATGGCAGATTCGTCGCCGAGCGGGCAGGAAACCTGCTGGCTGCTTGCCACGATAACCGTGTGCGCGGAGAGAGACGCGTCCATAGTGATCGCTCGCTTTCTTTCTGGGCTGGGGGGGACGCTCGGTCGAGCCTCGAGCGCGCTTGAGCATGTGGGGATCTGCGACCCCGCTTGATTCGCCACACGCCCAGATGCATTCTACAGGTAATTCCGACTTTTCAGCAATGAGAGAACTGGATTCAACCCATTGAATTCGGTTATAAGGGCGTCTAATGCCCGCGCCTGCAATTTCCGTTGAAGCCCTGGAGAAATACTTTCCACCCGCGCTTTCCGGATGGCGCGCTCTGCTGCATCCCTTTGCGCGGCCCACTGAGCGCGCGCTAGCGGGTGTTTCCTTCAAAGTCGAGCGCGGGGAAGCAGTCGCTCTAATGGGGCCGAACGGAGCAGGAAAGTCTACCCTCCTACGGATACTTGCCACCCTGATCATCCCAACCCGCGGCCGCGCCACCCTTGCGGGATTTGACGTTGAGCGCGACGCTTCGGGCGCCCGTCGGCAGTTCGGCTATCATACGGGCGGCGACGAAGGGTTCTACGGCCGGCTCAGCGGCCGCGAGAATCTGGCATTCTTCGCTGCGATGAATAATATTCGCCGCGCCGCGGCGAAGGAGCAGATTGCGCGCGTTGCGGGAAGCATGGGAATCGGCGGCGATCTCGATCGCCAGGTGCGGACCTTCTCCACCGGAATGATGCATCGCCTGGGCCTCGCGCGTGCGTTGCTTCACGGTCCGGCAATCCTGCTACTCGATGAACCCACGCGAAGTCTCGACCCGCTTGCGGCCGCGGATTTCCGCCACTTGTTGAAAGAGGATCTGGTGCGCCAGCACGGCGTGACACTTCTGTTCGCGTCGCACACCCTGAGCGAAATCGAAGAGATTGCGGATCGCGCGATCCTGCTGAATGAGGGACGCGTGATGGCTTGCGATTCGCCGCGCGCAATATGCGCTTCGACGGGCGCGGCAACTCTTGAGGGAGCCATCGCGTGTTTGACGCGAAACCCGGTTACTGCGGAGGCCCTTCGGTGAATCTGCTTCGTACGCTGCGGAAGGTGGGAGCGTTTTTCAAACGCGATTTCGCGATTGCGCGCGGATACCGCGGCGCGCTTCTTCTGGAAACGCTCGAAGCACTCTTCGGGGTGGCGACGTTCTACTATCTTTCGAAATTCGTCGATAGTCCCGAACTGGCGCGAGAACTGCCTCCGGGAAGCAACTATTTCGCTTTCGCCCTCGTGGGATTTGCTTTCTTCGATTACTTGAGCGTCTCTCTCGGGGCCTTCGACACGAGCCTCGAAGAGGCGCGCCAGAACCGAACCCTTGAGGCGCTGCTTGTGACGCAAACATCGCTCCCCGTGATCGTCTTCGGTTCAGCCGTCTATCCTTTTGTGGCTCTCGCCCTGCGAACCTGCGTGTACCTTGCCTGGGGCGCTCTGATTTTTGGGTTCGCGCCGCGGACTGCGAATTGGCCGGGGGCCGCGATGATTCTGTTTGCTTCGATTCTGGCGTTCGCAGGGCTGGGGATTCTATCTGCAAGCTATTCGCTCCTCTTCAAGCGTGGAAACCCGGCAAAATGGATCGTCCTCGGTCTAGCCGGACTCCTCGGCGGGATGATGTATCCGGTAACGATTCTGCCGAAGCCGTTGCAGATGCTCGCGCGCCTGATGCCGATCACCTACTCGCTCGAAGGGATGCGGGCCGCCCTCCTCGACGGCGCAGCTTGGCGCGAACTCTGGCCGTCCTTCGCAGCGCTGCTTGTTTTCGCAGCGATCCTTCTGCCCATCTCGCTCGCTGTGTTTGGCTGGTCGTTGCGCCGCACGAAGATTACCGGCACGCTCACGCACATTTAGCCTGATCTTTTTTACCCGCTTCGAAGAGATGGGAGGGGCCGTCAAAGGCCTTCGTCACCGCCGGCGAAGGAGCCTTCCTGAGTTGGTCAAGCTCGGCCTGAACTTTCGCCCATACTTTTGGCTTTTGCTTGGTCGCATAGGTAGCATCGGGATGCCCGTAAAATTCCAAGAGTTCGGCGCGAAGATCCGGCGAAGCAGTGGCGAAATTCTGCTTGGCGAGTGCGTCGAGCAACGCTGCGTGCGCCTCATCGTTGAGCCGATATTTTCCGGGACCCGTTGCTTCACCGGTGTCAAAATTGTCGTTCGGCAGGTCCGGCTGGCCGGCGCCCACCTGGCCCAGCAGCGTCCGGTAGCGATCCAGGGTTGCGTTGAAGCTGGCTTCGAACATGCGTTCCGTCTCCGGAGTAGGCGTCTGGAGCTGCAGCACTTTCAGCGGACCGATCTTCGGGACAATCGTTGTAAGAAAGGCGAGAAATCTTTCCCAAAAAGTAGGCGGCTGATACTTGTTTCCCCAGTTTTTTTGATAACTGGCACGCGAAAGATTGTAAAGGAATTTCCTTTTCGTCATGCCGGGCTGGTCCTTCATGATGTCGTCCTTCTTCAGGCTCCAGGCAATGCGCGTGGCTTTAGGCAGAAGCTGGCTGACGTCATGACGGTAAGAACCGAGCACCTTGTTCTCGTCAGAGAGAACGCTCTTGAGATCCAAGCCGTATGTTTCCTGAAAGGCTTGCTCCAGGAGAGGAACGGAAACCTCAAAGCCGATAAAGTCATGATAGCTATCTGGAGCGTAGCGTCCCTGCGCTACTTCCAAAACGTCAAATCCAAATTCCGTTTTTACGTGCGCCAGGGGGTTTTCTTCGTAGGTGACCACATCGCCGAACTTCTTTTTCAACTTGGGATAGAGGATGGGGACAGCGCGATTCACGCCGATGAGGTGGCCTTCGTTGTCCGCAGCGTAGTGAGAGAGCGCGCCAAGCGCAAACGCGTAGCCGTTGAGGTCCTTCGAATCGCGTAGCAGGGCCAGGATAAAGTCCCCGCTCCGCACATAGTGCGTCAAGTCGCTGAAGAATTTGCTGCCGTGCGGGTAATAACCCATGTCTTGGATAATGGCGCCGCCATAAGCATAGCCGTGCGCTACTTTGAATTCTTCCGCCGCGGCGGCGGGAAAACGCTTCAAAAGCAACGGGCGTATGTTGGTGTCCCACACGCTGTCGATAATAGCTTCATGGGCAAGGACGGCATAGGCTGCGCTCTGGGCCGGCCAGCCAATCGACAAGAAAAGTGCCAGCACGAGCGCGCAAACTCTCGCAAACCATGGTCTGCCGCGCGGGAAGGGGACTTCAATCCACGTAGACCGTGATCGCAACGCGAGAGCCGGGATGGTTTGGGTTGTGCAGATAATACCCGCCGTCGACGTAATCCACGTAAACGTCATCAGTGTAGTACCAACCTTCCGGCCAGGGCTCGAGAAATCCGAACCAGAAGCCGCCATACTGGAAGCTGGGATACCCGCCGTACAACTCCGGCGGGTAACAGACTAAGCAAGAAAAGTGTGCACCGCCCATCCTAGAAGCCAATTACGGAACTGTTCGGGACAGACTGCCATGCACACTCCCTGCGCTGCAAGAGTCGCGGAGGCTGTGGTTTCGCCACTGCCGGTTCCGTCACACGGGCATTTATCGAGCTAATCTATATCGACTTGGAAGGTCAAGGAAGGGTTATCGTATGCGACTGCATACCATAGCCCATCCGCTCCCATAATGAAGTACACGTCTTGCCCGTAAAACCACGCCGGATAGGATCCAGCATAGAACCAGTATCCGCCGTAAGAATACTCCCGACGCCCATTGTAGAAGCGACCGCCATTCTCTTCAAAACGGGCATGATGCTCACGTCCAAACCTATTTTCATTGTACTCGTGGCCGCGACTATCTTTCTGACCATTGTGGGCCCACTGCCCTTGTGCTTGATTGTGCTGCTGACCCTTTTCCTGGTTCTGCTGAGTCTTGGCCTGCTTCTCTTCCTTTGCTGGTTTGGCCTGCTCCTGCTTTTCGGACTTCGCTTGCTTCTCTTCCTTCGCCGGCTTCGCCTGTTTCTCTTCCTTTGCTGGCTTGGCCTGCTCCTGCTTTTCAGGCTTAGCCTCTTGTTCGTGTTTCTCTTCCTGAGCGTACGTAGGAGGAACGGCTCCGAGAAGAAGGAGCAGAACTCCCGTGCTGATAAGACCAACTGATTTCATGATTGTTGCCTCCGTCGCGGTGATTCGTGCGCTCCGTGCTTGTTGCGCCGGGCACCGCTGTTTTCAGATTCTTGAGTTCTTGGTCCACCGATGTTTCCTAAATTCCGTTCATTCGTTACTGACTATGACTTGCCCTTCGCCCCCACGACCAGCAAGACGACCCCCTCCAACCAATGCCAGCCCTCCAAGTATTGGAGGAAGGGGAATTCGCTCGTGAGTTTCTGTGGTGACATGCATCGATCCCATACGACGACATTCTTCTCGAGTGTGTAATTTGATGCCTTGATATGCAAGGGTCAGTCCCCCCCAGAATGATTAACAAAACCTCAACCCAACTGATCGTTTCATGTTTCCGTCACCTCAATTAGACAACTCTTCGCCCTTGAACGAGCCTGATCACAAGAACAACGACCGCCAAAACCAACAGGATGTGGATGAACCCACCCATCGTGTAGGAAGTGACGAGTCCCAATAGCCACAGCACGACCAAAATCACGAAAATTGTCCAAAGCATGGTTTTCTCCTCTGAGAACAGATTCGAGCTTCCTTGCCTTCTGTCTCAACATCCAACATTGGCCGCCCCATAAACAACTCTTAATTCAATCGAACAAGCGGTAGCGCAGAATTGAATACAGTGCGACGACGCCGTCGCGCCACGTGATTTTCTTGCCTTCTTCGTACGTGCGCCCGGAATAGGAGATGGGCACTTCATACACGCGCCATTTGCCCTTCGCAATTTTTGCCGTTACCTCGGGCTCGAAACCGAAGCGATTCGAACGCAACCGGATACTTTCAATCACTTCCCGGCGGAAGACTTTGTAGCAGGTCTCCATGTCCGTGAGGTTGAGATTTGTAATCATGTCTGAAAGCAGGGTGAGGAATCTGTTGCCCACGTAGTGCCAGAAGAAATGGACGCGTTGCGGCCCGCCGAGAAAGCGCGATCCATAGACAACGTCCGCGCGGCCGTCGAGGATCGGTTCGAGCAGTTTTGAATAGTCGCGCGGGTCGTATTCGAGGTCCGAATCCTGCACCAACAAGATGTCGCCGGAAGCCTCCTGGAAGCCCCGGCGCAAGGCCGCTCCTTTTCCCTGGTTTTGTTCCTGGAAGAAGAAACGCATGCGGTCCAGGCGGAGTCTTCCGCTCCCCGAGGTCATCTCCACGTCCGGCTCGCCGCTGGATTGCTTTGTGTGCAAGTCGCGCAAAAGCTCCCGGGTCCCATCGGTCGAGGCATCGTCAACAATAATAATCTCGTCCGCCAGTCCGGAATTCAGAACGCGCCGCAGTAACTCCTCCACGAACGGAAGTTCGTTGAATACGGGAATCACCACTGAAAGCCGCAGTTTTCTCGTGTCGCCGCCATGCGCGGATTCCACGGCCGCCGCGCTTTGAGATTGCTTCTCCGCCTGTCCGCGTGTGAGTGCCATCAACCAAAGATAACATGAGCTGACTGTGGCGGAAATTCTTCAAACGTGTAGATGGGGACTTGTGGGGTGCGGCGCCGTACAGTAGAGTTTTCGGTCGGCCGTAAGGATGCCGCTGGATGAAAGTCCCCATGCTCGATCTCAAGGCAGAATACGCAGAACTGAGGGACGAGATTCTGCCGGCCCTGGATCGCGTCTGCCGGAAAGCCGCGTTCGTTCTGGGCGAGGAAGTGGAAGCATTCGAGAGGGAATTCGCGGAATATTGTGGCACCCGGAATTGCGTTGCGGTCAGCAGCGGAACTGCCGCATTGCATCTCGGTTTGCTCGCGCTGGGCGTACAGCCTGGCGATGAGGTCATCACCACTCCGAATACCTTCCTCGCGACCGCTGAAGCGATTACTTATTGCGGAGCCCGGCCTGTTTTCGTGGATATCGAGCCCGCAACCGCGAATCTCGATCCCAAAATGATCGAACGAGTCATTACACCTCGTACGCGCGTGATTCTTCCGGTTCATCTCTACGGGCGGCCGGCCGAAATGGACGCGATTCGTTCGATCGCGGCCAAACACAATCTCAGAGTTCTCGAAGACGCTGCCCAGGCTGTTGGAGCGCGCTACCGCAGCAGGCGCGTGGGCGGGCTGGGACACGCCGCTGCCTTCAGCTTCTATCCCACGAAGAACTTGGGAGCATACGGCGAAGGCGGAGCGCTAACCACGGACGACGATTCCATTGCGCGATTTGCGCAAGCCGCCCGAGCTCATGGAGAGACGTCGCGCTATCATCACGAATTCGTTGGCTACAACTACCGCATGGATGGCTTTCAAGGCGCTGTTTTGCGAATCAAGCTGGGCCATCTGGACGCCTGGACAACACGGCGCCGGGAAGTTGCGCGGGAATATCAGCGTTTGCTGGAAGGTGCTCGCCTGAAGATGCCGGTGGACGATCCTCGCGACGAGTCCGTGTACCACCAGTTTGTTGTTTACCTGAGTGACCGAAGCGCTGTGATCGCACGATTGGCAGCAGCGGGCATTGACACGACCGTGCACTACCCTGTTCCGCTGCACCTGCAGCCTGCCTATGCCACCCTTGGATATCCTGCCGGAACTTTTCCACACTCCGAACGGGCCTGCGAACGCGTGCTCAGCCTGCCGCTCTTTGCCGGAATCTCATCCGAGCAGGCACGTTACGTTGCGGAAGCAGTACTCGAGATCCTTGGCAAGGAATAGGGCTCACAAGATTCGGCCAACCGAACCGTGCGTGGTTCTATTATTTTCCGCACACTCAGAACGCAGTTCAGGCGCCTGCGCTGTTCGAAATTGCTTGGCTTGGAGAGGGCGTTGTTTCTGGAACTTCGTGGGCCGGCACGGGAGCAAAGCCGGCGATAGCCCCTGCATTTGCTTTTTGGTCGCGCAGGATCTCGGAAAGTCCTTCGAAAAGTTTCGCGCAAGAATCCCGGAGCGATTGGTCCGCCGAACGCATGAGCGATTCGATGGTGTCTTGCCCGTGCTCGTTCAGGCGGCGAACGGAAGATACCACCCAGGAATCGCCTGTGGTTTGCAGCCTCTCTTGATATTTCTCCGCAGCTTCGTGGCTCATCTGTTCGAGGATTGCGAGCGATTCCCGCTGGCAGGTGTCGCGCTCAGCGCGGTATCCGTTCAAAGCCGACTCGAATTCGGCGGCGAGCGCATCCCGGCCTTCCGCGACTCTCGTCTCGAGTTGTGAAGTGAGTTGCGTGCGAAAATGTTCGAGCGAAGTCGTGGCGCTTGCCTCGAAATCGTGAAGGAATTTCCGCGTGGAGACCTCGAGCTCCTCCGTCCGTTCCTGCAGTGCGCTGTGGCTGGTAATCGCGAAACGCTGGACCTCGTCTTTCGAAATATCGCTCAGAACCAGTCCGAACGAAGCCGCGGCTGCTGCGGCGGCATCGTCCAGTTGCGACTGCGTGCGGCTGAGGGCCTCCCGGGCCACTCCGTCGAGCTGTTCCTGGATATGGCTGAGCTTCGCGGAGGATAGCCCCGCGAGCTGCGTCTCGAACTTCTGCCCGCCTTCCGCCGCCTTTTGTTCAAGGCTGCTTCCTGCTGTCCCGATGGCTTGTTCAACCAGCACCTGCAAGCGCGCGCGCGCTTCCTGCTGAAACCATTCCGAGGCCCGGCCGATCGATTCGCCGGCTGTATGCGATGCGCGCACTCCGCTCGCCTCCAGCTCTTCGTTCCATTTCGCGAGCGCTTCCTTTCGTACCGCTTCGAAATTGTTGCGCAAATCCGCCAGCGTCGCGGTCATCTGCATAGACACTTCACGCTGATTGTTTTCCGAAGACTGGCGGAGCCTTTCGCGGTGCAGCCGCAGGCTCTCTTCCGCATGGGCTTCGCGCGCCATCAATCCCCGCAACAAGCCGGGAACGCGCTCGACGTGCGGCGCGATTTTCGATTCCACTTCCGCGGCCGTGCGTTCCACAAGCTCGCGCCCCAGAGCATCGAGCGCCGGCGTGACGCGTTGCGTCAATCCCGCGGCCAGTCCTTCGGCGCGGTGGCTCATCTCGGCGGTCTGAGCCTCGAGAATATTCTCGAGCCGCCGGTGGAGCTGGTTCAAAGAGTCGTGGCTCGCCGCCTCGAGCTGCGCCGAATACTCCTTCACCCGCCCGGCCGCATGCTCGATCTCGGCGAGCGAAGACCACGCGCGCGACACTTCCTGTTCGAGTTCAACCTTTATATTGGCGGCGGCGTTGCGCCCCTCGTCCGTCGCCTGCGCAAAAGGTTTCTGCAAATCGGCGAAGCGCTCCGTAAGTCTATTCTCGGCGCTGCGCAGAACTTCCTGTGAGTGCTCGGCAAGCTGTTCTACAAGACGCCGCGTGCTGCTATCGAGCGATGATTGCAAAAGCTCGTTCCACTGCGCTCGCGCCGCCGTCACCTCGGATTCGAGGGTCTGGCGCCAGTTGGCCGCGGCCGCTTCCGTGGATGCTGTATCTTCCTGCGAAGCTTCGGCCCGCCTTGGAACGCGCGCTGCTTCGCTTGCTTCCAGGTGAAGTCGCGCCTGTGCTATCTGAGAGGATGCTTCCTGCGCGGCTTCCCGTTCCGCGCGCAATACTTCGCACTTGCGGTCGAGCTCGGCCATGAGTTCGCGCAGCCGGCCGGAAGTTTCTTCGAGCCCGGACGTCAACTCGAAAAGCAGGTTTTCCTGTTTCACGTCCAATTGCGCCGAGAGTTGCTCTCGCGCAATCACCTGGGCCCGGTCCAGCTCTTCCTTCCACTGTCGCAAGAACGCCTCGGCCGCCGCCGAACGTTTCTCCTCGGTTTTCTCGGCGGCACGAAGGACTTGCTCGTGCGCCTCGGCCGCGGCGTTCTCGGCGGCTTGCCTTGCATGCCGTTCGAGTTCCGCTCGCAATTCTCGCAGCAGCGGACTATCGGCCGCCGGAGTGAATAGTGGCGACTCCGAAGAAGCCGGCGATCCAGTGGACATGTCGTTCATTAGTTTCCCCATAAAATTGGCGATCGTCGCCGGAGTAGCCTCCGCTTCCGGCCTTTCCCCGATTCTCTGATTTTCGCGAGCGGCCGGCTCGGAGGCCGGGTGAAGCGCGGATTCAGGCGTTATCCAGTCCGCGGGCGCTGCATCAAGCCCCCAGATGTTTGACGGGCTTTCCAGTTCCACGGCGATCTGGAACAATTCGCGGACCGAATGCGGCCGTTGAATCCATGCGACGCGCGCTCGCACGGCGCGCCGGTCCGCAGCTTGCGGCAGTTCCAGCGTGACCCAGGTGTTCTTCGGCAGATGATGTTTTGAAGCGTACCGGCAACCATGAAGATTACATGTGAGGATGGATGTGCGTTCCTCGAAAGGTTGGCCCAGGAGGTCCACTCCGCGCACGATCAAGGGCAAGGATTCAGAAACTCGCTCACTGCGCCGGCGCTGGATATTTGGCTGGGTTGAATCCACTTCTAGCACCACGGTCCCTAAGTCTACGCGTTAGAGAATAGCACTCTCGCGTGCCAGCGGTCGAGAGCCGAGATGTGACGCGGCAGAAGGCGAGCCGGGCTCAACAAGACGCTCGCCTGCCCGCCCTCAACCCTTTAGCCCTTTTTCTTCTTTCCGACGGCCGTAGGCTGGCCGCCCATGAGCACATTTAGCGAATCGAGCGATTCTTTGCACAGCTTGGAATAGGGTCCATCGGGGGCTGCATCGATACACTTCTGAAAAGCCTCCAGGGTTCCCGGAAGCATGATCGGTATTTGCTTCTCGCCTTCCTGCTTGAAATCCATGTTCGCGGAAAGAGCCCCGCCGAGCAGATACCAGGTTTGAGCATCCTTTGGATCGGCTTGCGCGGCCTTTTGCAGCGGCGCAATCGCCGCTTTTTGATCCTTGTTGCTCAGCACGATCCCAACGTTCTTCCAGCAACTAGTGCCCGCCGCGGGATCCAGCGCGACGGCCTTTTCGCACGACGCGCTCGCGTCTGCAACCTTGGCCGCGGTTACTTTTGGATCATTCTGCGCCATCGCTGCCTTCGCGAGATTTGTGCTCAGCCCGATGTAGTAATTTCCCTGTGGCTTCAGGTCCACCGCGTTCTGGAAAGATTTCGAAGCGTCTTCAAAATGCCCGGCGCACTCCTGTGCCTGCCCCAGGTTCCCCAAGACCATCGCGTGGTTGCCGACTTCCTTGGGACCCACGCCCTGCTCGGCCTGCGAAAACTCCGTCAACGCCGTTTCGCAGTCCGCCGTCCGCTTCTGCTGCAGAGCAGCCTTCTGTTCCGCTGGCGCGGTTTTCAATTGCTTCGCCAGGTCATTCGAATCGGTCATCGCCGCCACACCGGCATCAAAATGAACTTTCATGTTCTTGAACTTGTTTTCTTCCTCTTCTTTAGCCTTCGTGGCGTCCGGGTGAGCCGCTGCGTTCTCGGCAAGGATCTGTTTGAAGTCTAATTTGAAATTGTTTTCCTGGGCGTCGGCCACCTGAAACTTGGTCGGGTAGGAGACGTTGTCTTTCGGGCTGAGGATCGTGATCGTGTAAATTCCGCTCCGCAAGCCGAGCTGGACAAATTTGCCGCTCTTGTCTGTCTTGACCGTAAGAGTTTGCCCCGTGTCGGCGTTCTTGATCTCGACGGTAATATCCGTCCAGGGATTTCCGTCTTTATCCTTAATCTCACCATTGATTCTCCCGGTTCCCTGCGCCGCGGCAATCGTCGCGAGCACCAGAGCGAACGCCAGCGCAGTCAGGGCAGAAATCACTTTTCTCATGTGGCCATCTCCTCCGAACGGTGAAGCTAAAATAGCGCCGGACGCATTATGGCGCAACTTGCAACCGATATGCGATAGGGTCTGTCACGCCCGCGTCGGCAAAGGGGATTCCGCGGCTACATTCCGGTGTTGCCCGGCTTTCTGTTTTCTCTGCGTTGAAAATAAATGATCGCCGCGATCACTACCCCGAGCTCGATCCCGCTGATGGTCGCCGCCAGCCGCAGCCCCCAGCCAAACCAGAACCAGCAAAAGGAAACCAGAAACGCGGGAACTCCTATGATGTAGAACGCCCTGTTCATGAGCTTAAATCCGAGCGTGAATTCATGAGTTTTGAACGCGAAGCCGTTCGCAACCTGCCCGCAGCCTCTACGGCCGGTACGTCGCCGACGTCACGTCGCTTTCCCACACCGTGATGCTTGCCACTCCCGTGCCGTTCGCGTTTGCAGGTAGCTGTTTCGCCGTTTGGTCGTACACGAACCGCGCAATATTCTCCGCCGACGGATTCAGCACGTCGAACGGCGGCAATTCGTTCAAATATTTATGATCGAGCGACTGGATGACGCCCTGAATCACCTGCTTCAGGTGCACGAAATCGTACAGCAGCCCCGCCGCATCGAGTTCCTTGCCCGCCAGCGTGACGCGCACCTTGTAGTTGTGCCCGTGCAAATTCTCGCACTTCCCCTTGTAGTTGCGCAGGTTGTGCGCCGCCGCAAACGTTTCGTCAACGCTTACTTCGTACATCGCTCGTCCTCACACACGTCTCCAGCCTTCGTTCGGCAGCGCAAAACTCCCGGCGCCGGGCTACTTCGGATGGTTTTCCATGAAGCGCGCGACGTCGGCGAGATCTTGCGTGGTCGAGTATTCCGGCAAGGACTCGAGAAAAATTCTACCATACTGCATCCGCCGGATGCGGTTATCGAGAATGGCCAGAATCCCGCGGTCCGTTTTCGACCGGATCAGCCGCCCGAATCCTTGTTTCAACGCTAGCACGGCCTCCGGCACCTGGTATTCCGCGAACGCATTGCGCCCGTCTTCTTGCAACGCGCGCACTCGCGCCGCAACAATCGGATCGCTCGGCACCGCAAACGGCAGCTTATCGATGATCACACAAGAAAGCTGCGCCCCCGGCACGTCCACGCCCTGCCAGAAGCTCGCTGTCGCAAATAGCACCGCATTCGGCGTGGTTTTGAACCGCTCCAGCAAAATGGACCGCGGCGCCGTGCCCTGCAGCAGCAATGGGAATTTCACTTTTGCCGAGACGCGCTCGTAAATGTCCCTCATCTGTACATAGCTTGTGAACAGGCAAAAAGCCCGGCCGTCGGAAATATCGAGCAGCTTCGCAATCTCATCCGCTGCGCTCGCCCCAAACGCTGGATTGCGAACGTCCGGCAGTGCCCGCGGAATGTAAAGCATCGCCTGCTCGCGGAAATTGAACTCCTGCGGCAGCACCTCTTCCTTCGCTGTCTGCACGCCCAGCCGCTGCTTCAGATAATCGAAGCGTCCACCCACGGCCAGCGTCGCCGACGTCAGCACCACCGTGTCGAACCGCTCGAAAAGTTTTTCACGCAGCAGATTGCTCACGTCAATCGGCGTGGCCGCCAGAAAAACTCCTTTGCCGCGCCTCTCGTACCAGTAGACGTATCCCTTTTCCTCGCTTTCCAGCAGGAACGTCAGTTCGCGCCGCAGCTCGGCCGCCCGGCGTGCGATCGCCACCACTTCCTCGGGCTTCGGGCTCATCGCCGATAATTCCGCTTCGACGCGCTTCACCGCTGCCGCCAGCTCGTCATACGCCTCGCGATGTCGCTCGAGAAACGATTTCCTTTCCGCGCTTTCGAAGGGATATCGTCCCTCTCGTTCTGGGAAATTCTCGAAGAAGCTGCGCCCGCGTTCGCGCACCCGCGCGAGTTGCTTGCGCACCTGTGCCGCCGGGATTTGCAGCACGCGCAGGGCGTTTTCCGTGTCGCGCGCCAGCTCATCGAAGCGGTAGCTCGAAATCTGCCGCCCGAAGTAATCGCTCGCCACGTCCTCGATTTCGTGCGCCTCGTCGAACACCACCGCCGAGTATTCCGGCAGAATCGACCCGAAATCATCCTGCCGGATGGCGAGGTCGGCGAAAAACAAATGATGATTCACGATAATCAGGTCCGCGTCCTGCGCCCGCTGGTGCATCGCGGTGATGAAGCAGCGCTGGAATGCGTCGCACTTCTGGCCGGTGCACAGGTCGCTTCGCGCGTCGATCCGGCCCCATAACTCGGCGTCGTCGGGAAGAAACGTCAGCTCGTTGCGGTCGCCCGTTTCCGTCAGCTTCTCCCAATCCTTGATCTGCGTGAACCAGTCAACCTCGTCAATGCCCCTCAGCACCGGCTGATCCGCCATCTGGTGCACCTTCTGCCGGCAAAGAAAATTATTTCGTCCCTTCATCAGTGCGGCCTTCAGGTTCGGCGCGAAATGCCTCTGCAGGAAAGGCACGTCCTTCTGGAACAATTGCTCCTGCAGCGACTTCGTCGCCGTGGACACCACCACGCGCCGCCCGCTGCGAATTGCTGGAATCAGGTACGCCAGCGTCTTGCCCGTCCCCGTCCCCGCTTCGATGATGGCGTGCTGGTGCTTTTGGAATGCCTCTTCGGTGATCCTCGCCATCTCGAGCTGCGACGCCCGGAACTCGTACGCCGGATGCCGCTTCTCCAGCATCCCGCCCGGCCCGAAAATTCCCTCGACCGTTATCTCCTCCTGTTTTGTCGCCGTCGCTGCCGCTTTCTTCGCCATGATCCCCTGAATCCTGCGCGCCCGAAGGCCCCCAGCATAAACTAAACCGCCCATTCCCGCTCACTTGCTCGCGTCTCCGTCTCGCGCACAGAAACTCTCCCTTGCCCCATCCAGCCTCTTCTCACACGGCCACACCAATCACTTAATCCTTGATGCTCCGCGAAGAAGACTCCAGATCCACGCTCCGCGAGACAGCGGGTGCCAAGCACCCTGGGTCACCACAAAACAAGCCTTCCGTCACGCTGGATACTCACGGGAAGCTTACTTTCAACCACGCCATGGCCACTTAATGAAACTGCTGATGTGGGATCCGCTAAAGCAGTAGACAATCGGAGAGGGGTGCGCTAGCATGCGCCCGATGGGGGGCTGCCCACGCTGCAGTCTCTGAATCGTGCGGCCCCTGAACTCGCACGACCAGGCGTATCGCACGGCGTCATTTGCCCCTCCAGTCCCCAACGGGCCTCTCGAGTCACTGATTCCATAAAGGAGCAGGTATGAGCACACAGGCTCGAACATCAAGTTCGGCAGCGGTGTCCCCAGGCTTAACCCCCGGAGTCGCAAGGCACGTTGGTCGGGTGGAAGGGCACAACGCGGTGGAGGCGCTAAGTAGAACCAGCTCGAAGAGAGATTCGACAATGCTTAGAGCTGGAATCGTGCATGTTTTGGCGACAATCCTGCTGCTCGCGTCGATTGCGGTTGGTGGCTGCAGCAAGAAGGAAGAGGCTGCCGTATCCCCACCACAGCCGCAGGCGGCGCCGCAGCCCGCACCGCAGCCCGTACAACAGCCCGCGCCTGCTCCGAGTGCCAACGCGCTGCCCTCGACGCAAGGTGAGTTCCCGGGATTAACCCTGACAATTCAGGAACTCAAGCGCAGTTCCAACGCTCTCACCCTGAAATTCGTGTTGCAGTCCAAAGGCGGTTTCGCTATCCAGTACGGCTTCGGCGAGAGCGACAAAGAGTTTGGCAACATTAGCGGTATTCACTTGATTGATGAAGTAAATAAGAAGAAATATTTCGTCGTGCGTGATGCGGATGGAGCCTGCATGTGCAGCCACGACATCGCGAACATCGCTGCCGGTTCCCAGTCGGTGCTGTGGGCAAAGTTTCCCGCGCCTCCCGATGACGTGCAGAAAATCACGGTGGAGGTCCCGCACTTCCCTCCGATCGAAGACGTGCCGATAACGCGCTGACGAGGGCCGCGATGAGAATCTATTGGCTATGGGTGATGTTAGGCACGCTGATGCTCGGGGTCGGTGTTGCCGACGGTCAACAGAATCCCGGCGACAGCGCGCAGACCCAGGGCAAGGGAAAAGTCTTGGACCTCGTTTTCCGGGTTGAGGACATAGGCGGCAAGGTCCAGTCGCTCCAGGTAAAGGAGTCGGCGACGGAAGTGCGAATCGATTTGGCTGCTGACGTCCTGTTTGATTTTGACAAGGCCGACATCCTGCCCAAAGCACAATCCACCCTGAAGCAGGCGGCGGACATCGTGCGCGACAAGGCCAAAGGCACGGCTCGCCTCGAAGGGCATACCGACGCGATAGGTTTGGACGCGCACAATCAGAAGCTGTCCGAGCAGCGTGCAGAAGCGGTGAAATCCTGGTTCATCGAAAAGGAAGGCCTGCGAAACGTATCCTTCACGACCAAGGGTTATGGCGCCAGCCGGCCGATAGCCGCCAACAAAAAGCCGGACGGCTCCGATGATCCGGATGGTCGACAGAAGAATCGCCGCGTTGAAATCGTCATCAGCAAGTAGCCCGCGGGGCGCGGTGCTGACGGCTTAGCCAAACAGATCGCAAGTAGCAGGAGACTCACCGACCGGGCGCTGTGTCACAGCTCACTTCATTTTCTTTAGCAGCCCTTCATAGGCCTGTTTATAGTCCCCATCCTCGGGGTTGAGTGTGTGGGCTGCTCTGTATTCGACTAGGGCGCCCTTAAGATCGCCCTTACCCTCTAGTGCCCCGCCGAGGTTGTAATGGGCGAGGTGGTTTTTCGGGTCCAGGCGGACGGCTTCGCGCAACTCGACGATTGCTCCATCCCAATCGCCCTTACCCCCGAGTACCCCACCAAGGTTGCTGTGCGCAAGGTCATTATTCGGGTTTAGGCGCAACGCTTGGCGTTCCTCGGCGATTGCTCCATCCAAGTCGCCCTTGTTTCCCAGCGCCACACCGAGGGTGGCGTGGGCCTGGTCGTTTTCCGGATTCAGGCGCAAGGCTTTGCGTTCTTCGGAAATAGCTCCATCCAAGTCGCCCTTCCCCAAGAGGCCCTCTCCGAGGGCTGCGTGAGCCCGATCGTTCTTCGGGTTTAGGCGCAAAGCTTCGCGTTGTTCGGCGATCGCTCCATCCCAGTTGCCCTTGTCTCCGAGCGCGATGCCAAGCTGTTGGTGGGCGCGATCGCTTTCTGGGTTCAGGTGTACGGCTTCACGTCCCTCGGCGAGTGCTCCATCGAAGTCGCCTTTGTCTCGGAGCGTCGCCCCGAGGAGTTGGTGGGCGTCGGCGTTTTTCGGGTTCAGGCGGAGGGCCTCACGGTACTCCGCAATCGCGGCGTCCCAATCCTTTTTCGACCGTAGCTCACTGCCTCGCTTAAGGTGGTCCTCAGCGGAAGAGGGCTTCAACTGGCTCTGGGCGTCTGAACTCGAAGCCAATGCCAGGGCGCAAACAATCGACGCTGAGAGGATCAACAGACCAACGCGGAACTTGCGTAATGTCATGTGCCACCTCCGTTACGACGGATCGCCCGGGGCCGCATTCGCTATACATCTTGAAAACCGGACAGAAGTAACGCCCGAAATCGAAGCCATCCAGCCGGGATTTCCGTCTTCAAGGGCGCTCTCACCCAAACTCATACCACAGCGGCCGTGTCAATTCAAACTCACGGCCGCACCTATCCTCTCGGCCCACCCAGTCTTGTATTGCATTTTTCTGGTTCGACGCTCTAAAAACTCAAGCGGTTAACTCGGGTAGCCGAGGCGTAAAGGTTAGTGAAGACAGCTTTAGAAAGAATCTTGGAAGCGGTGAGGCAGGTTAAGCATCGCCAGGTGCATGTAGCGACGTCGCCACTCCGGATTGATCCCACTTGCGTTCGGCACGCGCGATCGATAATCCGAGAAACGAAAGGTAGAGAGGGTTTTGCCGATCACATTCGAACGCTCGACGCAACCGCTCCAGGGCCAGTTTGGGATACCCATTGTTCAGGAGGGCCATGCCGTGTTTAAACTCGTTGAGAGCATCTATGACAACCACTCTCTGCCCTCCTTTTTCACTGTAAGGTTCCGGAAAACTCTCGCGACCTGTCGCGACGAGGTTTATGGACGAGGTCCCAGATCCCGCTATCTGAGTTTTGCGAGCCACAGGTCTAGAACTTCCTGGCTCCTTGGCTCGATTGTGATGAAGGCGATTCCCATCCCCGATTTTGGCCGCGAATCCCGTCGATCATGGCCGCCAGGATCCATTCTGGCTGCACCGAACCAAATGACCATCGCCTGATTCTCTTTGGCCGGGAAGGATAAGCTCGCCTACGCCATAATCCACCTCAGGCGCTCTCATTGTCTCCATTTTTTGACCGTCACCGTAGTTCCCCGGCCGGGCCGGGAATTGATTTCAAATTCGTCCATCAGACGCCGCACTCCTGGCAACCCGAGCCCGAGACTCCCGGAAGTGGAAAAACCATCGCGCAGGGCCTGGCCGATGTCTGAGATTCCGGGACCGTCATCGGAAGCGACAACCACGATGCCTTGACGGCTGGAGCCACGGACAGCCTGCAGGGTGATCTGGCCCTTGCGGGCGTAGGCCACGATGTTGCGTGCCAGTTCGGAAATAGCCGTGGCAACGAAGGTCGCATCCACAGCGGAAAAACCAAGGTCGGCCGCCAGGGCCCGGCCTTTCTGCCGGGCCAGGACAATATCTTGGTCCGAATTGATAGCCACGTGGATTTTGCCGGCTGGCACAGTGGCTCTCTTTCAATCGATGTTCTTGAATTTTTCGATCAAGTAAGCAAGACTTTCTTCGAGATCGAGGGCTAACCTTGCCAGGACGTCGCGCAGCAGGAGAACGATTCCCACGACTTCGTGCGTCTCCACACCTCGAGGAATGATGCGTTCGGAAAGGTTTCGCGCGTAGGCTTGTAACGCTTCGAACGTTTCCGTTTCCAGAGCCTCTACGTAACTGTCGTATACCGAAGTTGCTTCCGCGAAGATCTCCTCTTTGGTCATCGCGGTGAGCAAGCGCGTCTCGGAAATACGTGCTACCCACTCCTCGCGGAGTTGCGTTCGGTTCGGCCGCAGGTGGGCCACAAGTTCACGAAGAAGCTCCGATGGTGCCTCGCTCAGCGTCAATTCCGGGGCCTGATTGTTTCGCGTTCCTGAGTCTTTCGTGGAGCCATCTCGTTTGGCCATGAATCAAGTCTCCTCAGACGGAACGGCGCAATGAATCGCCCGAACGTCCTGAGAGCAATACCATGCCGTACCCGATGCCTCAAGCAAAGTTAACCCCCCTGCCTGGGGCCTCAGGTAAACACCTGAGTCGCCCAGCGAAGGTTCCTCCTAAAGGCAGCCGGGACCGCGAGATATCGGCTATCTCGTCTCCTTTACGGATTTCTTGCCGGCCCAAAGTACTGGGTGAATCACCCGTGGCAGGTTTAGGGCCTTCCCCGGCTTGTCAGGTTTCGAGATCAATGGAACCATGCGCTCGATGGAGGGGATGCAATATGCAACAAGCCCACTTACCTGACCTGGTAGAGAACCGGTATGTATTACACCCGCCCAGCTGCATGCGCGATGAGGACTTTGAAGAGATCGAAGCGTATGTTGACCATTTGAAGGCCGCAGTCGAAGAGTTTCGTGATTCCGCGTGGACCGCTTGGTCGGGAGCTGGCAGCCAGATCAGTGAAACGACGGATGCATTGTGCCTGAAGGCGGACGTGATCCTCTGGAGGCTTCGAGTTGCCAAACGCTTTGCCTTTCCGGCCCGGCAAGTTCTCTGGGAAGACATACAGCCGTCAATCGCCAACCTTGAGGAAGGAGCGGAATCCATGGTGAACAATAATGCGCTCCGGGCGCGCGGCGGGAAAAAGCCGGACCGAAATCGAAATCAGGCCGAATCTTAGGGGGCAATATGCGAGTGCGAAGTTTGCAAGGGGGCAACGGTGACCATGCCAGCGGCCTCAAGCTATGTCTGTCCAATCCGGTATCCTACCGCAGGTCTCTCTCGATGGATGGACGGAAGGGCGGCCTCTCAGAAAAGGATCTCGAGGGCTCGCTCTCCTCTGCTTTGCTGGTGGCGGACAAAGAGCTGGGCAACGTTGTGCGCGAGGTAGATGAGCTTTCTAAGGCTCTGAAGCTGGACGCCACGGACACGCAGGCCCTTCGGGTTGCCGCCCACCCCGCAGTTTGGAGCGCAGTTCGGCATGTGATCGTGGAGAGAGAGCTCCGTTATCTGGCGCTCACGGACGATCTGACCTGCTTGTACAACCGGCGCGGGTTCTTTGCCGCAGCGACGCAACAGCTAAAGCTGGCGCGACGCAACGCTCAAAGCATGCTGTTTTTGTTTTGTGACGTAGATAACTTGAAACTAATCAACGATTGCTACGGCCACCGGGAAGGGGATCTAGCTCTTGTTCGCATAGCCGATGCGCTTGAAGAGGCATTCCGTGATTCCGACATTCTGGCCCGCCTCGGTGGCGATGAATTCGCGGTGTTGGCGCTGGAAGCTTCCAGTCAACATGAAGGAGTGATCCTCCGGCGATTGGAAGAGAGTCTCAAGAAGTCGAACGCGAACGAACTTCGCTACGGGCTGTCGCTCAGCGTCGGCGTGGCGCGATTCGATCCGCAGCATGCCGTCTCTCTTGGAGACCTTATGGAATTGGCGGATCGGAATATGTATGAACAGAAGCGGAAGCGTCCGGGGCATTGCTTGAGCAACGCGTAAACAGAAATCCAGCCATCTGAAAATCGTCGTTGCGGGAGGAGTCGTTGGCTTTATGCGATCAGATGGGCGAATTGAGAAAAGGGCCACGGTCAAGGTACCGGTTCACATCCTGCCCGTGGAAAATGCCTTCGTTGCCGAAACTACGATGACCGTCAACATCAGCCGGCGTGGTGCTCGCATAGTTACCAGTCGGCGCTGGCTCCCTGGAGAGGAGCTGGATCTTACTTCTTCTTCGTCAGGGGAGTTTCAGCGGCAAGCGAGAGTGATCTACTGTTATCCGCTGACGGACCAAAAGTTTTGCGTGGGCTTGGAATTCGAAGCGAGCACCAAGGACTGGAGAGACGCATCCTGGGCTAGAAGCGTCGCGTGAATCAGGTTCCTGAGACGCGGTTGGGCATGCGCTCGAGCAAGGCTGCTGGACGGCCAAATTGCTGGCGCGGACGTAACTTGAAACTGTCACGTTGAAGAATGCGAGACGCGCGTGCGCGCGCGAAGGAGTTGCCCGGTGGACCGAGAATACGACCTTTTCGAGATTTATCCCGATGGCACTCCCGTTTGGCGGGACGTCGTCTCCGGCCGCGAGAAGGCAATCCTCAAATCGCGGGAATTATCCGCGGAAACAGCGAATGAGGTCCGCGTGATGCATTTATCCACGAACACAGTCGTGGCCGCCACGAATACTGCTTTGAACATTTGAGGAAGTTAGTTCTTGGGGAATTGGCCTTCGAGGGGATGGAGACAATGCTCGGTTCCTTCAAGCGGCTTGTTTTGGTACTAGGTCTCATATTCTGCAGCCATGCACGGGCTGGAGCGCAGGGCAGTGAACATCCGCTCGCATTGGTTCAATCACCCGTATCATCGATTACTATGTCTTCCTCGCACCTTGCGCTGCCGCTCATCTCTTCTGTGTTGTTGATTCAACAGCAGGGGGAATTCCACAACGGTTATGGTACTCGTATTCTACGTAATTACAGAAATCAAAATCTCGACAGTCTTTCCCCGTTCCAAGAAACCAAGACTTCCTTCATGACCGAATCGCGCTTGCCGGTCGCTCAAATCTGGGGTGGGCGGCTACGAGTGAACTTTTTCGTGGTCACGTTGCACACTGGGAACGTTGCGCAAGGACCACTAGCCTCAAGCGAAGCTTTTCATGGTCCGACTCGCTTCGGCGAGCCGCATTCTGCCGATCTGTGCGGTATCGGAGTAAGTGTTCCGCTTGGCCGAAACGCACTTTCGGATGGCTCGACAAGCCTATGGCGCAGCCTATCGCGAATTGTACACGGCGGATGAGAGAAACATGAGCAACTGGAGGCTCAAAATACTTTCTAAATTCGATATTTTCAAAAGATCTAGAGACGGAACCTGGCTTTGGATAGTTGTGCTACGCAAGAATTCCGTCCGATTCGTCATCTGAACGGAATACTGGATTTAGCTTCCCCGTCCCGGAACTCCGCAAAGGCGGGCCTAGTCGCAGAAAGATCCTTCTCAACCAGACGGTCGTTGCGCCATCCTGACGCCCCATGTCACGATTCCTTCCTAGCTTTGGTAAGTCGGATTACCGGACATTGACGTACTTGTCCGGTTTGCGCGTTAATCAGGAGTTAAGCTGAGTATCGCGGGATTCCTAATCCCATGAAAACTGCGCTTCCTTCCCTGCGATGTGAATAAAGGAATTCCAATCATGGACATAGAAGCGACAACAAAAAGCAGTCTGGGGCAGTGCAGGTTTCAAGTGCGCGAATAGCGGGAACTTCTGCGGATCTTCGGGAAGGCCATCCACGGTTATTTTCGACGAAGCGTCCGAATGGAAAAGATGGTCAGGGTCGGGCGGTTCAATCGAAAAGTAATAAAAACCGTTAATTGTTAGCGTCGCTCGTCGATACACTTGGCTGTCGGGACTGTCGGGGAGATTTCCTCGCAGATTCATCTCTAATGTCGCCGTGCGATTTCGGTAGTCAGAACTCAAGCCGGTTATCTCAGCGTCGTCGAAACCATTCGGAAATCTTTGGTCTAGTTCTTCGAAAGTCATACAAATCCTCTCCGTTGTTGCCAATGTCCTCGTTCGATTCCGGCTTTGAAAAGAGTTCGTTTGCCTACACCCATAACAGGAAACTCAATTTATCATGATTGAGCGTAAGTGCCCGATTAGTCGTGCCGGCTCAGACGGTCGACGCAACACTTTGTTGAAGTCTACTCGCAGGAGTCTGGAATCCTAAAGTCTTTCTGGGACGTTGATTCAAGCGCAGCGCGACCTGGTCGAGCTGTGCTTGCGAATAGCCAGACAGGTCAGTGCCTCGCGGGAAGTATTGTCGCAACAGCAGATTGGTGTTTTCGTTCGTACCGCGCTGCCAGGGGCTCTGCGGATCGCAGAAGTAGACCTGCACATTCGTAGCTACCGTGAAGTCCTTGTGTTTGGCCATCTCCAACCCGCGATCCCAGGTCAGCGAGCGTCGCAGCGTCGCTGGAAGTTTACGAACATGCTGACTCAAGGCAGCAACCACAGCTTCCGTTTCTTTGCTCGGCACCTTGAGCAGCATGGCAAAGCGCGAATGACGTTCTACCAGGGTTGCGATGTAGCTGTTCTTGGCGCCGCTCAGCAGATCGCCTTCCCAATGACCAGGAATCGCTCGATCTTCCACTTCCGCAGGCCTTTCGCGGATCGAGATGGCATCGACGATCTGACCCCGTGACTGTCCGCTGACCGTTGCATGGCGCGAGCGGCGCATGCGCCGCTTCGACCGCAGGTGGTCCATGAGCTCTTTTTTCAATACTCCCCGCGCTTGGATGAACAGGCTGCGGTAAATGGTTTCGTGGGACACGTGCATGCTCCCGTCGTCGGGATACTCAGTTTTCAGCCACCCGGAAATCTGTTCGGGCGACCAGTCCAGGATCAGTTTACTCGCAACGACCTCCCGCAACCTCGGGTGCATGGCCAGAAGGCACTGCTTGGGTCGCAAGGCTGAGTCCCAGGCGTGCTCATCCGCTTCATGAGCGCGATAGACAGGAAGGCCACCATGGCGCCAGACCTCCCGGCTCACCGTTGAGGCCGCTCGATCCAGGTGTCTGGCGATCTCACGAAACGACGAACCGGAAGCGAGCCCTCGGGAGATGTCTTCTCGCTCAGCCAGGGTGAGCGCTAGCCGTGAGCGACGACGGGCGGCGGGAGGAATTCCTCCGCGAGGCAACAATAAACAGCGAATGCAACTATGTGGCTTGCCAAAGGCGCGCCCGATCTCATGCAACGACTGCCCGGACTTCCAACGCCTCCAGATCTCGGTTCTCTGCGTGAGAGAAAGTCTCGATCGTTTCCCTTGGGTCATAGACACCATCCTTAAACTGCACGTCTATCAGATGGTGTTGCATCGACCTATCGAATGCACCCGGATAACCGGACATCTCTAACAATGTCGGCCCTGTCAAATCCTTTTTGAGCGCACTTCTCCATTCACTTCAAAGAGTGCCCTGTTTCGTTTTCTTTGACTTCTGCATCAACGACCACGGCTCGTTTGTAATCTATCGGTCGGCTTCAGTCCGACCCAAACATCTCTTCGATCGAAACTTCGACCATGATTACTACTTCAAACTCCCTTGGTAGGGAGCGGGATGCCCAATCATGTGCGCGACGCTCTAGTTCACGCCATGTCCGGTAACGAGCTGTCCCGCGTTCGAACCGAACTCTACGGACTGCGCATACTCCCAACCGTTCCGCCACATCCAGTACAAGCGAACCGCGAGTCTTCTGGCCATCGCTACCTTGGCGATGTTCTTTTCTCGCCGCATCGCCAGGTGTACATACCGACGTCGCCAGTCTGAATCACAACGCACCGCTATTTGCGCTGCTTCTCCCAGCAAGAAGCGCAACAACGAGTTGCCTTGCTTGCTGATGTGTCCCAGCCGTTGCCTGCCGGCACTCGAGTCTTCGGAAGGGATCAGCCCCACATAGCTGCCGATCTGCTTGCCACAACGAAATCGCTCCGGGGTTCCGATGATCAGCACGAAGGCCAGCGCCGTAAGTGGCCCTACGCCAGGGTGCGTCATCAGTCGCAATACCTCGGGCCGTCTTTTGGCTTCTTGCTCCGCGGCTGCGGTTAGCGCCTCGATGGTTGGATTCATCCGGTCCAGCAGCTCCAGCAAATCTTGCCGGCGCCGCGATGCCCAGGTAGCCAACGGAAGTTTCTCTAACTGTGCTCGTCCTTGTTCGCTCCACAGTTTTTTCTTCCTTCGCTGGCCTTCGTTCATCGCCAACGCTTGCAGTTGGTTCATGATCCGCGTCCGCATCTGCACCAGCCGATGCCGGTGCCACAGTAGTTGCCGCAGATCACGATTCTCCGGACTGGGTACCCACACGCGAGGAAAGTTATTCTCTAGCAGCAGCTTCAACAGAAGTTGGGCATCCTGGCGGTCGGTCTTCTGCTTGCGGACTCGTTTGGTCTTGATCTCCGCTGCATCTCCGATCCATACCTCGATTCCCAGTTCCGCCAGTAACCGCTCGAACCAGCGTGAGTAGCCGGTGGCCTCCAACCCCACGCGCACGCTCACTCCTCGCTGCTTCAGGTCCCGATAGAACTTCTCCGCTTCTCCATCACTGTGATTCAATCGCCGTTCGCCGCATTCTCCAGTTTCTGTATCGACGAACGCGATGTACTGATCGCTCGGGTGAAAATCTACGCCTATAATGATCATGTTCGGCTCCTTCCTCCCGAGCCTTTTGGTCGTCAAGCAACCAGAGTCTACTCGGGTCGAGGGAGCCGACATTGTTATGAAATCATGTTCCGGGCTAGTACCCGTTCGTCCGGAAACGGCGTTAACGAGGAATTAGGCTACCAGAATGGACAGCATCCAGCAGTTTGTCGCGCCACGAGAAAGCAACCACTCCGGTTACCGCCACAATCAGTGAGGTTAGGTAGTGGTTCCAGGCCGGTCGCACCGGAATAATGAATTGTCTTAGGAACTCCAGAAAAAAGAGAGAGCTTGCCGCGACTGCCCACCGTCTGGCCCAGGACTTATCTTTCCATATGGCCCATAAGGCTATTCCAGACATGGCGGCCCTTGCAGAATAGAACATCGGTCCGACGAGTACGTTTTGCAGAAGTGTGCGTGAGTGAGGGTGAAGGATTGCGCGCGCAATGTTCCATAAGCTCATCAGGATTGTGAGCGCGAAAACCCAGCCCATGAAACTTCGATAGTCAGCGGGCCATTTCCACCTCCTTTGCCGTCTTGGCAACCACTGCACCCTTGGCTGGTTTTCGTATGGGTCCGAGTCGTCAGGGGAGAATTTGAAGGGGTTCATAATTATGTGTATCTCACGATCAAGAAGGCTCGGGTGCGAATCAAAGACAATTGGAAAAGCCTTAATGATCGTGCCAGTTCGGACTAGTCAGCTCAATCCGCCAGGTGGGGCCACCCGGGTAGAGCGGACCCTCTGATTTTACGAAGGACGGAGCATCGCCTCCGAGAATCCAGACGTGGGTGTCCTGGGGCTGCTTTCCGACCAGCGGTGCTACCACTCCTGCGACGCCTCCGATATCGACCTTTACGACATAACGCGTAGCTTTGCGGACGGAGCCGCCAGCCGAGAACGACTCATTGCCCTCGGGAGAAATCAAGAGCTTCACAAGCCGCGGTTTTGGCGTGGCTGCCACCAATGAAACTGTCGTCAGCGGCACATCGGGCCGCAGGTTCTTCAGCAGCATCAGAATCATGCCGTTAGATACGTCGGGCGGAAGTTTGAGCCGGTCGGTCACGACCTTCTCTTTGCCGTCATCGTCCGTATAACGGACCGTGACCTGACCCGTTGACCCGTCGATCGAGACATCCCTCAGTTGTTTGAACGCCGGGCCCTTTTGCACCAGGTGATCGCTTACGAGCCGGAAAGTACGGCGCTGAGAAAAGACGACGGTTTCCTCGTTTATCGAGCCGTCCTTGAAATGAAAAACCAGATGGCTAGTTACCCGATCGCCAGCGGCGACCTGTGTCACATCGCCCTCGGCGAGGGCATCGCCTTCCAGCGTGCGTAGCACGAGAAAGGCGTGGATCAAGCCCTCCGTGTGCATCACCGGCACCGGCGACTGCGATAGCACTGCGGCGGGGAGCAGTAGGGTCCAGATCAGCAGGCCGGCGAGCGCCGAGGACCGGATACGTTCCAGCATTAGAGCATCATACACTTACTGAGGTCCTTGAATGGAACACCCATTGAGGGGCTCGCAAGACAAGAATCTGAGATCAGAGATTGAGCACTCGGCGCGAACTGGGACATTTGATCGGTGTCAGGCAAGTTCCCCCTGTAGACCAACAACCAACCAAAAACTCCGCCTACCGCAAGCAAAACTAAAGCCGCTATTGAGGGCGGAATTTTTACAGCAGACCCATACGTCAGATTCGCATGCCACTTCATTTCTTGTTTTCCCCGTTGTAATAGGAAGCGAGGTTGACAACTCCTGGTTAGTCGGATTACCGGACAAGTCAGTCGAGAAGCTTCGTATGGAGCGCAACTGCTTCCGATTTACATCGGTGTAGAGATTTCTGAGACCTCCGTTAATTCCGCCGCTCGCCGTTTACCATCTGGCTCTCGGGAGTTTGACAACCCCACGTCGGAAACCTACGATCATCGCGAGAGATATCAGTCAAGGCAAATCTGTGCCTACACGCCAATGCCCCTACTGCGGAAAGCTTGCGTATGCCTCTCTGAGCGAGTGTCCGTATTGTCATGAAACAATTCCGGAAATCCGAACGGTTGTCCCTAACCGCTCCGACGTCGGGCGGCCGAAAATTCGCCAGGGCCTGCTGTACATGCTTCTGGCAGCGATCATCCATTACTTCGCAGGTGGCTACAGCGCAATGGAGATTCCTTTCCCGATTCAACCTGTGGTGACCGTGTATTTGGCGCCCTTGCTATTCTTGGGCGGATTCGGCCTAAGTCTTTATGGCTTCTACTTGCACCGTAAAGTTTAAGTCCACGCTATTCGTATGCCATGAGTGCGACTCGAACTGAGCGGGCCGAAAAGGTTTTCCTTTCGGCCCAGACCAGTCGGAACCTATCGTTTCGGTGCAGGAAACCACTTGTCCCGTAACCGCGTTAATCAGGAGTTAGCCTCCATCGGGCGCTCAACTCAACAGTGCAAGGCACCCACCTCTCTCATCGTGGCGGCGTGCCGATGAGCCTACCTGCCCCGCACAGGCAGCCTAGCAAAGTAAGAATCGCGGCACAGAGAGCTTCGTCGCGAAGGAGCAGTTTGCAATGGTGTTTAAAATGGTCCTCTCGTCAGAGCGACCGCAAGAAATCGATGACTTCCTGCTGCTCCTTCGTAGTCAGCCTGTTGAAATGTTCGATGACCCTATTTGCCTCGCTGCCACGGCCCCGATGATCTCGGATGGCCTCCACCAGGTTGGTGGTCCGTCCATCGTGGAGGAAGAAGACGCGTTGCCCGACGCCCCAGAGAGGAGCGGTTCGGAACTCGTCGGGACCGGCGCCACCTTGTGTGATGCCATCGGCTAGGCCTTCGCCCATGTGATGGACGAGAAGGTCTGAGTAAAGATTCGCCCTCTGATTTGAAAGCGCGGCACTCGGGCTGGTCGAGGATCCGCTCGCAATCTTGGCGCCGGTGTTAAACGAGGGCGTATGGCAGTGGACACAACCTATTTTTGCAAATGTGGCACGTCCATTTTCACTGGACGGTGTGGCGGGTGCGGGAGTGGGTGGGGCTAGCATGCGCATAAAGTTGGCAAATGCTTCGATGTCCGAGATGACGGCCGGATTGGAAGTGGCAGTAGTCGCAGGTGTCGTAAAGTTGAGTGCATCATTCGGTGTAGCGGTGAAAAGACAGGCAGGAGTCTCGTCGCGCTCCTGGGGGAACAATTGGTTCGAGATTCCCATTTCTACGTTGTAGGCTTCGGCGGCGAACATGAGCAGAGACTTATTCTGCGCCTTCCATCCGAAGCGAGTGATGGTTCCATCGTTGGCGCTGCGGTTCACGTTCCCGCTCAGGTGCGAGTTCGGGTGGCCCGAGATACCCAAGGCGGACTTCTGGGACGCGTTGGCTTGCATGTTGGCAAGGATGACGGAGTCCGGGATCGCTTCAATCAGTCCCGCTCCAAAAACAGGAGTGGGGATTCTAAAAATAATATTTGGATTTCCACCTTGACCAGTGAGGGGATTTCCTGCGGGCAGGAAGTCAAATTGAGCGATGTTGCAACTGGGGGCGTCGGTCCGCCCGGTGATTACGAAGAGGGCGTGCACATTGCCGTCAGGGACGCCGTTGCTTTTCTTGAAGCGCGCTTCGCGGATCGGCCCATTCGCCGTGATAAACCAGGGGATCGAATTCGTCGCCTCATTCAAGTGGGCAATATCGGGCAGAGGATTTTGCGCCGGGCTCGTTCCCCCCATAGCCGGCTGCGAGTGGCAGGAGAAGCACTGGTTTGAATTGAAGCGGGGCCCGAGTCCATTGTTCGAGCCTCCTTGCACAACCTCGATTTCGGCGAACCTGCCCTGCCCATCCTGAAAGAACGCAGTTTCGTCGGCAGTAAGGCCTTTCAGGGAAGTGCCGGCAGCCGCCGGGCCACCGCGCACGCCCGGGTCTACTGGGGCTGGTTTAGATTGCCCAAAAGCGCAGACGCCTGGGGTCAAGGCCACAGCCACGATTCCGCCAAAAGTTTTGCGTGCAATTCCCCAGAGCTTCATCACTATCACCCTCCTTGAGCTGGGGAATGCTGCCATTGTACACCCAGGCTGACTGCCTGCGACTAGGGAGGGCGGATGATCCCAGCAGCCGGACCTCCAACAGCTTGTCTGACCGAGGAAGTCGCGGCAGGTCTAGGCATATTCACTTGGATGTCTAGCCGGATTACTGGACAGAAACGGGTCTGGTACCCACTTTAACGGCCGCGTTTATCGGGAGTTGAGCGGCGGCTGCCGAAGAAATCACAAGGCCGGCGGTTGTGCCAATTTCCCAAAATGTTCCAAACAGCACAGACAGCCACGACGAGGTTGACTAGGATCGCGGCGAACGACATTCCGCGATTTGCGGAAACATGGAGGCGCTCACATGCGCATTGACCTGTACACGAAGATGATCCTCACGCTCATCGCTTTGCTTCTTGCGGTGATCGCATTGAACCCAATCTTTCAACCCCAGAGCGCCATGGCGCAGGGGAACTACAGCGCTATCCAATTCTCCTATAGCGGGGGTAACCACGCGTTCTTCGATACCCGCAGTGGTGACGTTTGGGAGTATGGCGACAATGGCCACTTTCGCCAGCATTACAAAGTCCACGAGTTTGGTAAAGATCACGATCACGATCACGATCGCGATCACTAGCGTTAAAAGGAATCGGGCCGGGAACCCCAGGTGCCCGGCCCGTAATTGTCCGTTGCGAGACGAACAGCAATATCCGCCTCCCGGCGGGTTTTACCCCAACGACTGTGGGGCTCCTGTCTAAAGCGTCTGCCGGACAAAGCCATAAGGATGCTCTGGGCGGTGAAGGGCGGATTTTACACGGTTCGCCTGAATCAGCGCTCGTGGTGCATGTCCGGTAGTAAGCGGTTAGTCAGAACATGGCCGCAGCGCAGGGGAACGGGGGCACGTCACCACAGGGACCAGCTCACGAGGCTGACAACCCATGTACCGGCCTGCTTTCGCAGTATCCACAGATGGCTTCCGCGGGATTGTCTGGGAGTGGAATCATCCCTCAGGGAAAAAGCGGCTTTGTAGTTCGCAGTCAAGTAAGCAATCTCGTTCGAACCTCGAATACGACGTTCGGTAATCTCAATGCTGTGAATTCTCGTCGCCCCGCGGACGATCCAGGCTGAAACTGCCGCACGTCCTAGCACTGGCTGCGCGTCCGGCGGCCACAACTCGATGTCATCGGCACACAACACCATCAAGCTGTGACCCTCTCTAGCGACTTCGAACTCGATCCATCTTGAATGGATCTGTTCAATTTCTCGGACGGCATCTTCAGGGAGTCCGTTCATACGTGAATATGGTTAGCAGATGTGCTCATCGGCCCGCAAGACCAGACGCGCAGGGCTCGCCTTACTGAGCCCAAAGCGTACCACTTGGACGTATAGTCGGATTAATGGACATGTTCCGGGCTGGTACTCAATATGTCCGGTAACCGCTGTCTATCGGGCACCGGTGCCAATCAGGTGCCGTATTCAATCCGGTCTACCGCAATTTCTCTGCGTTGATTTCGCTAATCAGCAACGGAATGGCTTTGTCCAGATTTCTGTTGTAGATCTTTGCGAACAGCCTCCCCAAGACAGACACACCGAATCCTTTCGCCTCAACAATCCAGATGAGCTTGGTCCGGTGCGGATCAAGTGGCGCAAAGACGTGGTCGTAGTAGATCGTCAACCAAAAGAAAGGGCCAACCCACTTCCAGTTGCGATACGGGTTGAATTCGGTCATCGTAAATTCCGACTTGACTCCATTCGTCAAATGGATAACACCTTTTGATTTTGGCCCGAGTTCGCCCGCAGGTGTCACTTCAACTCGTTTGATATGTTTTGCCCAGCTCGGCCAACGTTCTATTTGGCCAAGATACCGCCACGCCGCTTCCTGGGGAACATCAACGACAAATTCTCGCCGAATGGCTATCATCGCGATTTACTTCTTCACGACCAACTCTCATGAGCTTTGTTCACTGGTTTTGAGTAAAGAACTGAATGAGGTTCCCGTCGTTGTCCCTGAACATAAAGCTGCGCACTCCCATTTCTTTATCTTCAAATATCCCCGCCTCGATGCCGCGTCTCTGCAGGTATGTGGCTAGCGCATCGAAGTCCTTTTGACTGACGATAACTCCCGCCTTGAGCACGCGAGGCACGGAAGCTTCGTTATCAACTCTCGGTAGCGCATTGCCCTCATGGTGAATTAGCTCAACAAATAGGTTGTGACCACCCAAGACAACAGTTTCGGCGGGAACGCGTGGCGATTTTCCGCGTTTCACTAGATGAAGGCCAAGATTCGATTCGTACCAATGCACGCTCGCATCGAGATCTGCTACCACGATGGCGACAAATGCCCCTTGCGCCGCGAAGGATGGGACGTCCGTCGCGGGAGGTTGGCATTGTGCAGCCGCTCCCGAAGCGGATAGCAAGAGCGCCGCGAGACATCCATGTAGGAGTTTCATTTTCACGTAGCACCTCATCGGGCAAACGAATGTATAACGCGGGACTCGTGCATAGTCCAAGACATTTCGATAAACGGGAGGACATGCAGCGCTATTTCTGTGGCCGCGCTCAAAGGGACGGATTCAAAGTTAATTGCGAAGCAAGATGAGCCGCTACCACTGAGAGCGCGAGGGTTTGATTGCCTAACTCCTGATTAGTCGAATTACCGGACAGGTTCCGGGCTAGTACTTGACTTGTCCGGTTTCCGCGTTAATCAGGACTTAGCGCGAGCGGGAGCCGTCAGCTCTTTTAGTAGGGATTCCGCTTCTTCCCTTCCGCTCTCCGAAAAATCACTCCGGCTCATGCGCAATGCTCGCTTCAGCAGGGCGACCGCGATCTTTTGACCGCCTTTTCGGCCTTTGTATATCCTTGCCAGCGGGATGCAGGCGTCTCCATCCTTCAGTGCAATCGCTTTCTTAAACCAGATCACAGCGGACCGGATGTTGCCTTCGTTTCTCCTGTCGATCGCCAGATTTGAAGCAGCACTTCGATCCCCACTTCTGTAGGCCCGCTTATACCAATACGCGGCTTTCTCTAAACTCTTTCTCACGCCTTTCCCGGATGCGTAGAAGTTGCCGAGGTTGAGCTGACTACCACTGTCCCCCAGCTGCGCGGCGGCCAAAAGACATTTGAACGCACTGCTGAAGTCTCCCGTTTCTTCGTATCGCTCAGCCTCAAGAAACAACTTTGCCGGGTCAGGTGTTTTTTCGCGTTTTGCAGGACCCATAGAAACCCCTTTTGATACCGTGTCTGGCGTGTGATCTTCCCGAGACTGGGCTATTTCTACCACAACTTATGACCAACTCCCGATTAGTCGGATAACCGGACAAGTTGATTCTAGTACCCGCTTGTCCACTAAGCGCGTGAATCAGGACCTCAGCTGACTTTGAGCGAATGTTCGGGAACGCTTGCGGTACAATCGCGTTCCTACGTCTTTGGAGGAACACCCATGAAGGCCTGGTCGCGCGCCATCGTCTGGGCGGGTTTGCTCATTCTATTTGTCACGGCGACAGACTTTGCGCAAGACCTGCAAACCAAGGTCACCTACGTTTGCAACGGAGAGCGCATCGTCATCGACAGCTGCAACATGCGCGACCTCTCGGACACCTCCAAGTGCATGGTCGGCCATCCAGACACCATTCTTTCGAACAGCCTCATGAAGTACACCTATGAAACCCGCGGCGACTTGAAGAAACTTCTTCCCACCTGCGAGCAGCCTTCCCCAGAAGAAATCAAGCGGGCGCAGGCCTTCCAAAAGAAAATTGACGATCAACAAGCGGCGTTCCAAAGAAACTCCGAGCAGCAGATGAAGGCGCCACCTCCGGGGACGCAAACCCAAACATTTGGCGCGCCGCAACCTTCGTCGGATCCGGAAACCCGCAGGATGAATCGCTGCATCACCGCGGGACGCCCGCCCTCCACATGCCTCGGAAATACGATGGAAGAACATTTCTTCGGCAAGGCCAATTCCATTCTCAGCTCCATGGCTCCTGATGTCGTCGGCAAGGAAACGACGGGTCCGCAAATGGCCGGTGCCTTCGAGGGCAAAGGTGACTGGCGTCTCGAATTCGTGGAAGCTTCGGTTCTTATGACCTGCGCGGGCTTGCACCCTGAGCAGCACACCTACAGCATCGCCCTCACAAACAACCGCGCCGTCATCACCATCCAATCCACGCCCAAGCCGGTCGTCCTCACGATCAGCCCCGAAGGACTTCTCACCGCGCCGGGTCCGATCGTCGTCGATGGTTCGCTTTCCGCTGGCTCGCAACAGGAAACGAACTACGATGGAACCACCACCACGAAGTATCTCTACCGCTCCGTGACCCGCACTTGCGCTCAGCCCAACCTCACTTCCAAAGGCGTCGCCCCCACGACGGTCAGCCAGGCACAAAGCGTGCTCACCGGCATGCTTTCCGACGGCGAGAAAGGTCCGCCAGCACCCTCCGGTCTGCGCATGAATGGAACCTACTCGGTCTCCTCAGGATTCAATGTCGAGTTTTATCCGGATTCAGCAATCCTCGGCTGCGGCCCGGATGTTGCCCGAGCCTATCCGTATGTCGTACAGGCGGACGGCGCGCAAGTCGCCGTGAAAGTCGCGGCGCCCAATCATCCGCTCACTCTGGTGCTTAAATCGAACAACACCTTGGACCCCGGTTCGGGGCCTTACGTCGTGGAGGGAAGAAGGATCACCGGAAAAAACAGCAACGATGACTTCACCTTCGCGCCGCTGAATGCGACGTGCAATCTCGCCGTGCTCTTCCCAGGCCTGGTGCCATCGGGAGCTGTTGCGACCAGCTCATCCTCATTGCCTGCGCTCTCCGGCAACGCTGTGCTGACCATTCTCAGCGGATTGCCCGCGCCGCAGGGAACTCCCAACGCGCTCGCCTCGCATCCGTACGTCCTGCTGCGCGAAGACGTGGCCACCATCATCCGTAAATCCGGCGCTACGATTCCACCTGACATGTCTCCTGAGAATGCTTTGGGAGCCGCGTGTACGAAACACACGCCCGATTGCCAGACAATGCTCAACGCAATCAAGGAGCAGAAAGCTGCCCTAGCCTTTTCCGACGGCAACGGCAAAGCGACGTTTCCCGGCCTGCCGCCGGGTTCGTATTACTTGATGATTTCGACGCGCTACAACAATCAAGGCCTTCGTTGGGGCTTCAAGGTGGATCTCAAATCGGGGCTCAACTCCGTCACCCTCGACCAATCCAACGGTGTCCCTGCGAACTGATAGTGCGCTGCTCGAATTCCAGCCACGGCGCGAGTCCTTGCGGGCTTCCACTCAACTCCCGATTAGTCGGATAACCGGACAACTGGCGGTTCGCTGCCACAAACGGAGATCAAGTAAGTCTCACCCGATGTGTATCGCTACTCTTCCATCGCCGTTAGGCCTGACGGAACGTGATACCGTTCTCTTCGCACCATTCGATGGCCATCTGCCGAAGTTCGACTTGCTTGAACTGATTCCACGCGTCCCACAAGTCGTATTCGGTAAGTAGGTGTTTGAATATACGGAAGGCGCCCGCACCGCGGATGCCACCATGGAAATCTTTTCGCATCTGCGCGTCTTTCATTGTCCCGGAGAAGCGGTCCATGATGGCCCACTCGTGGACATCGAACTTGTCAGGCAAGGCCAGGAATCGGTTGCCCTCCTGTTCCTGGACACTGCGCGCGAGTTTAACCGCCTCACGCTCCCAGTCCGGCAAATCCTCGATGACTGTCTGCGCATCCTCTGCAAGGTCGAACTCCTCTTCGGTGATGGTGCACACTTCGCCTGTTTCCACGTCCAGATAGGACGAGGTCGAGTCATCGGTTATTTCGAGGGCTTCGATGATTGCGTCGAGCTTCACTTCAGTGGCCATGTCAAGCCGATTGTACTGCCGATCCGGCCGAGAGTTACGCCAGGGCCTTGCTTTGCAATCGCTGCGACGTTTCTTCGGCGCATCGAGACTTCCGAGGAGCCAAGGGAGCCAACATGTCCGGTTTCCGCTGCCAGCTCAACCGGTCGATGCAACACCACCTAAGCTGTTGGTCCGACAATGCTTCCCACTAGAGAACCGATCTGTCCGGCTGTTCTCGACCAGACCCTAGCCAGGGGGGATGTTTCGGCTGAATCAACCCTCGCGAACGATCCTTAGCCGCTGAAAGCCGTCCGGGTGGGCTTCGAGTTAGTGTTGCATGGACCCATTGAGACCGCCGCGTTTATCGGGCACTAGCCAGTTTCTTCATACGGGTATACTGATCGAATGAAGAAGAAAATGTCGATTGTCGGCGGGCTCGCTTTGGTGTGCCTGGGCGTTGCGCTCTACTTATGGTTCACCCCTGGACGCACTTCTGCCATCCGGCGGCCGAACGGTGTCGCATCGCTGGAACGCATCCGCCTCGGTGGTGTGGATCAATACATCCTCATTCGTGGAAATGATTCTTCACTTCCTGTTCTGCTCTTCCTGCACGGTGGTCCGGGGATGCCAGCCATGTATCTGGCTCACGCCTTTCAACGTGAGCTTGAAAAGGAATTCGTGGTAGTTCAGTGGGATCGCCGGGGTGCCGGCAAGTCCTATCGCGAAGACATCGGCAGCACACTCAACACGGAGCAACTCATTGCAGACACGGTTGAATTGACCAATGGGCTTCGTGCCCGGTTCCATCAGGACGAGGTTTATCTTGTAGGTCACTCCTGGGGCACCTATCTGGGAATGCTTGTAATTGCGCGACATCCGGAGCTTTACCGCGCTTACGTGGGGATAGGACAACTCGCCCGCTCCTCCCCCATTGCCGGAATTCAGGACGAATTCATTCGCCAGGGTGCAAAACGAATGGGGGATCAAGAGGCGATCAAAGAGCTGGAAGAGAAGGGTGACAGCGTCCGGGAATCGCTCGTCTTCAAATTTGGAGGCGAACTCCATAACGCGAAGTCGTTTATGCCGTTATTACTGACCGGATTGGCCGCTCCGGAGTATAGCCTTCGCGATGCGCGCAACATCCCCATGGGCGTGTCGCTCTACTCGAAAAACTTCGTTAACAACTCGATTTCGAGAGACTTGATGGATGCCGTCACGCAAGTCGAGATTCCCATCTATTTCTTCACGGGCCGCTATGACTACGCCGATCCATTTGTCCTTACGGAAGAGTACTTCTCCAAGATCAATGCTCCGGAGAAGCACATCGTCTGGTTTGAAGAATCTGCACATTTCCCTTTCTATGAGGAACCGGCAGCCTTTGCGCGGCAGATGCACGGTGTGCTGAACGCCGCCAATCCCAATAAGTGAGTCACCGCGGACATTGCTAACTCCCGATTAGTCGGGCGGTCTCAATGGGTCGATGCAACACTAACTCGAAGCCCACCGGGAGGGCTTTCAGCAGCTAAGGATCGTTCGCGAGGGTTGATTCAGCCGAAACGCCCCCCTGGCTAGGGTCTGGTCGAGCACAGTCGGACAGATCGTTTCTCTAGTGGGAAGCATTGTCGAATCAACACATCCGATGGTGTTGCAACGACCGTCTGAGCCGGCAGCGTTTATCGGGAGTTGAGCGGTAGGCTGCCGAGCAAATCATATGACATGCAATTGGGCCAATTCCCATAAGTGTCCCGAACAGCACAGACAGCCACGAAGAGCTTGGCTAGGATGATGTCGGAGATGCCCGATAATTTGTCTTATAGCGGAATGAAGAACAATGTTATTGAAGACCTCCGGAAACACACGCCGCAGCAGCTTGCTGAGTTGCGCCTTCTCCTCAATGCTGGTCTGTTGGACCGACCGGACTCCCGCCGCCCCGGTTTCTTTGAAATCGATGGAGCGGCCAATGTCTACTACGTACTCCGGTATCCCTTCGGCCACAAAGTACTGCTCGTGGCCGCCTGGGATCGCCAACGCGAACCTGTGGCCGGACTCGTAACCTATACATGCCCGGCAGCTTAAAAGATTAAAGCTCATGACAGCGATTTCCGCGCAAAACCACGATTCAGCCAAACCCAAAGCCGCCGTTGGCAAGCTTAATATCGTCACCGAGGTTCGACGCAAAGAGGTTCCGCTAAAAGCGGGAGCCTTGCAGAATGCGATTTTTAACAGTGCCAACTTCTCGAGCATCGCCACCGACGAAAGGGGCGTCATCCAGATCTTCAATGTCGGTGCCGAGCGCATGCTCGGCTACGCGGCCGCCGAGGTGATGAATAAGATCACCCCTGCCGACATCTCCGATCCACAGGAGGTGATCGCGCGCGCCGAAGCATTGAGCATCGAGCTGGCGACGACGATTACCCCGGGCTTTGAGGCATTGGTCTTCAAAGCCTCACGCGGGATCGAGGATATCTATGAGTTGACCTACATCCGCAAAGATGGCAGCCGTTTTCCCGCCATCGTGTCGGTCACAGCGCTGCGCGACAAGCGGGGCGGGATCATCGGCTATCTGTTAATTGGCACCGATAATACTGCGCGCAAGCAAGTCGAAGCAGAGCAAAAGAAGCTCGACCAACGTCTTCGCGACCAGCAGTTCTACACGCGCTCTCTCATCGAATCCAACATCGATGCGCTCATGACCACCGATCCGGCCGGCATCATCACCGACGTCAACAAGCAGATGGAGGCGCTTACCGGTTGCACGCGCGACGAGCTGATCGGCGCGCCGTTCAAAAACTACTTCACCGATCCTGAGCGGGCAGAGGCGGCCATCAAGTTGGTTCTGCGTGAGAAAAATGTCACCAACTATGAGCTCACCGCGCGCGCCCGGGACGGCAAGAAAACGGTCGTGTCGTACAACGCGACCACCTTCTACGACCGAGATAGGACTTTGCAGGGAGTGTTCGCCGCAGCGCGCGACGTCACGGAGCGCAAACGTCTCGACCAAGCGCTACAGGATAAGAACATCGAGCTGGAGAGAGCCAAGATCGCGGCGGAAAAAGCCAACCTCGCGAAATCGGACTTTCTTTCCAGCATGAGCCATGAGCTGCGCACTCCACTCAGTGCGATCCTCGGTTTCGCACAGCTGATGGAGTCCGACTCCCCGCCGCCGAGGCCATCCCAGAAGGCACACATTGACCAGATTCTTCATGCGGGATGGTATCTACTGAAGCTGATCAACGAGATCCTGGACCTCGCGCAGATCGAGTCCGGAAAGCTGTCGCTGTCGCCGGAACCGATATCGCTGGCCGAAGTCATGGTCGAATGCCAGACCATGATCGACCCGCAGAGACAAAAGCGGGGCATCAAAATGACCTTTCCCCGGTTCGACACCCCTTGCTTTGTCAGTGCCGATCGAACCCGATTGAAGCAGGTTCTCGTCAACCTTCTTTCCAACTCGATCAAATACAACCAACCGGGGGGAAGGGTAGTCGTGGACTGCACCACAAGCACCCCGGAACGCACTCGCATCAGCGTCAGGGACACCGGCGCGGGGTTGACTCCGGAAAAGCTGACGCAGCTTTTTCAGCCCTTCAACCGTCTGGGACAAGAGAGTAGCGCCGAAGAAGGCACAGGCATCGGCCTGGTAATGAGCAAGCGAGTAGTGGAACTGATGGGAGGTGTGATCGGCGTGGAAAGCACTGTCGGGGTGGGAAGCGTGTTTTGGTTCGAACTGAGCACAGCTGTTGCACCACGACTTGCAGTTAACAGAGCCAAACCTATGGCAGTGGCCGAAGTTCAAGTCCAGTACGGCGCGCCGCTGCGCACCCTGCTCTATGTAGAAGACAACCCGGCTAATCTGAAGCTGGTCGAACAACTCATCGCGCGCCGCCCTGACATGCGCTTGCTGAGCGCGACGAACGGGAATCTCGGCATCCAGCTTGCGCGCCGTAACCAGCCGGAGGTAATCCTGATGGACATCAATCTGCCCGGTATGAGCGGCCTCGAAGCCCTAAAGATCTTGCGCGAAGACCCGGCAACGGCGCACATCCCCGTTATCGCTATCAGTGCAAATGCAATGCCACGCGACGTCGAGAAGGGCCTGCAGGCAGGATTCTTCTGGTATCTGACAAAACCAATCAAGGTCAAAGAGTTTACGGATGCGCTGAACGTAGCCCTGGAATTTGCGGAAAAGTCAATCCGTCCGAGCAAATGAATCAGGGCGAATGCCAAGGTCAGTTCATCCGATATACTTCACGTCAGAATCCTGGTAGCGGACGATCTGAACTCTTTTCGAGACCAGATACTTCGCACGAGAGTTGAACGCGTAGCGCCTGTTAAGTCGGATAACAGGACATGTTGGTCCCAGTACCAACTTTTCCGGTAACCGCGTTTACCAGGCATGTGGCCTGCCGGCGTTTGATTCAATCTGGATTGGAACTCCCTCTCTGCAGGCCGCGGTTGTATTCCTGGGGGCGCGATGCCTGTAAGATACGAGCAATGGCTGCGGATCGAACGTCTCTATCCCGGCGGGTACCCAAAGAGACCTACATCGCGGGGATCACGATTGTTGCAATAGTTTTGCATCTAGTGCTGCGCTATGGGACACATGCGCCCTCGCGAGTTGCACTAGCTCCCCTGGTTATCGCGCTGCTGGTTGGCGGAACGCCGCTGGTTTTCGATCTGACGAAAAAACTGGTCAAACGAGAATTCGGATCGGACCTACTCGCGGGAGTCTCGATTCTCACCGCTGTTGTGCTGGGGCAGTACTTGGTAGCGGCCATCGTGGTGCTGATGCTTTCAGGCGGCACGGCTCTTGAAGAGTTTGCAACGGCTCGGGCATCGTCAGTGCTGAGCGCGCTGGCGCGACGAATGCCGAGCGTCGCGCACCGTCGAGGCGCAGATGGCGCGGCGGATGTGAAGCTGGAAGAGATTCGAATAGGTGACATGCTGATCGTATTGCCGCATGAGATTTGCCCGGTGGACGGTGTAGTGATCGAAGGCCGCGGGAAAATGGACGAGGCATATTTGACCGGCGAGCCCTACGAAATCTCGAAAATGACGGGATCGCAGGTGATTTCTGGAGCAATCAACGGCGATGCGGCGTTGACCATTCGCGCCGAAAAGCTAGCTGTTGATTCGCGGTACGCGCGGATCATGAAGGTGATGCAATCAACCGAGCAGCAGCGCCCACATTTGCGACGGCTGGGCGATCAACTAGGCGCTTGGTACACACCGGTCGCACTGATTCTTGCCGGGATCGCCGGGCTCGCAAGCAGAGACACGCATCGTTTCCTGGCGGTAGTGGTGGTGGCGACACCATGCCCTCTGCTGCTGGCGATCCCGACGGCGATCATCGGGGCGATTTCCGTGGCGGCGCGGCGGGCGATTATCATCAAAAATCCGGCCGTACTCGAGCAGATCGAGTCCTGCCGGACGCTGATCTTCGACAAGACCGGAACGCTGACGTATGGACGGCCGACGCTCACAGAAATCATTTGCGCCGAAGGATTTGAGAGGCGCGATGTACTGCAATTCGCAGCCAGTCTGGAACACTATTCCAAGCACCCGTTGGCTGGAGCGATTCTCGGCGAAGCGCAAAAGCAAGAGGCGAAGATCTTGGGGGTGACCGAATTAAGCGAGGCGCCGGGGGAGGGGCTGCGCGGTCGCGTCGATGGGCGCACAGTGCGAATAACAGGAAGGAAGCAAGCGGAAGAGGTGCATGCAGTTTTGCCTGCGATGAGCAGCGGTCTGGAGTGCGTGGTGTTTATCGACGAACGCTACGCAGCCACAATGCGGTTCCACGATGCGCCGCGAGGCGACAGCCGCTTGTTCATACAGCATCTGAAACCACGGCACGGAGTTCGCAAAGTAATGCTGGTTTCAGGCGATCGAGAGTCCGAAGTGCAATATTTGGCGAATAGCGTCGGAATCAGTGAAGTCTGTGCGGGAAAGAGTCCGGAAGAGAAAGTAGCGATCGTGAAACGGGAAACCGCCAAGGCGAAGACTCTTTTCGTCGGAGACGGCATCAACGATGCGCCGGCATTGACTGCGGCGACGGTGGGCGTGGCATTTGGTTCAGCGAGCGACATTATTACAGAGGCGGCGGATGCGGTCATTCTGGAACCTTCCCTCGGGAAGATCGACGAACTGATGCACATCGGGCGGAGGATGCGGCGAATCGCTCTGCAAAGCGCACTGGGAGGCATGCTGGCGAGCATCGTGGGGATGATTGCGGCCGCGGCCGGCTACTTGCCACCGATCGGCGGAGCCATCGCGCAGGAGATCATCGACGTATTTGCAGTGCTGAACGCCGTGCGCATGGCGCTGCCTACCGACGATTTGCAAGACTTCTGAGGCCGCATGCGGACGAGCATGTTGTCAAACAGGTTTACGCTCGCCCCAGTTGGTTCTTCTCCTGAGGTAACTCAATTTCGGCCTCCCGTTTGGGACCGCGTCTAGGCGTGTCCTCCGTAATCGCATGACGATATGGCCGATGCTCACCACCGGAGTCATCGCGAGTCCAAGAGTTGGGACCAATACGCCCAAACGGAGAGTGTGTCATGCCGAGCGCGCGGCTCTGCGCCACGATCTTTCTACTGATCTCAACCGTCTGCGCTGAGCAAGACTCCTCTGCGCCGGTACCGATGAATGCCACGACGGAGGCGCGGCTCGAAAAAGACATTCCAGCGCTTATGCAGAAGGCGGGTGTTCCGGGCCTTTCGATTGCCGTAATCCGAGGCGGGAACGCCGTGTGGACGCGGAGTTTCGGCGTTCGCAGCGAAGAGACAAGAAAACTGGTGACACGAGACACGGCGTTCGACGTGGGTTCGCTTAGCAAGCCGGTGTTTACCTATGGAGTGCTCAAGCTCGTGGATGCAGGTAAATTGAAGTTGGACGAGCCGCTGGCTCCATATCTGCCAAAGGAATTCACCGAGGGCGACCCGCGATTCAAGCAGATTACAGCGCGTTTTATCTTGAGCCATCGCACCGGATTCCCCAATTGGCCGGGGGACGGTCAGTCGCTCACCATCCACTTCACTCCGGGGGAACGGTTTAGCTATTCCGGAGCTGGAATGGTCTTTCTGCAGAAAGCTGTGGAGAAAATCACGGGCAAGCCACTCAACGACTACATGCAGGAAGCCGTTTTTACGCCGCTCGGGATGAAGCACAGCAGCTATGTCTGGAATCCTACGTTCGAGAATGACGTGGCGATTGGACACAACGTTGGCGGGACGCCGGTGGACCTGAGGAAGGCTGATCAAGCCAACGCCGCGGCAAGTCTGGTCACCACTGCGGAAGATTATGCGATTTTTCTGGATGCCGTGCTGGACGGAAAAGGGCTGCGGCCGGGAACGCTGCGGGAAATGGAGTCTCCGCAGATCGCCGTTGATCCGAGCTGCACTAACTGCGTTGAGGGCAAGCCGTCGGGACGGTTGTCTACCACGATCTTCTGGGGGCTTGGATTTGGTATCGAGAAGACGGCGGAAGGTGAATCGCTTTGGCATTGGGGTGACAACGGCGTCTTTAAGTCATTTTTCGTTGTGCGCCCTGCCAGCAAGTCCGGAGTGGTTTACCTCACCAACAGCGAAAATGGTCTATCGATTGCCCGGCAGATATTGACGGAGACACTGGGTGGCGAGCAGCCGGCTTTCGACTGGCTCAAATACGATGATTACGACTCTCCGGGTCTGTCCTTCACGCGGCTTGCCCTGCAGAAAGGCACAGCTACAGCACTGCAGCAATTTACCAGAGACCTCACGAGTGGGGCGATCTCCGAAGGAACCGTGAATCAGACCGGATACGTCCTGCTGGGAAACAAGAAAATCGCAGATGCCATTCTGGTGTTTCAGAAAAATGTCGAACTGCACCCTGGATCCTGGAATGTGTATGACAGCCTCGGCGAGGCTTACGTGACGAATGGAGACAGAGAACTCGCCGTGAAGAACTATCGGAAATCTGTCGAGTTGAACCCCAAGAACGAAAATGGGTCGGAGGCATTGCGGAAACTTGGAGCGGAGTAGAGGCAGACGCGCGAGGGCCAATCCCGGACGTTCGCTGAAACATTCCCTTTCCTGTAGGCGTTAATGCCAACGATCAAACCTGCTTGAAAGGGGCGCCCTTTTATAATGCGTTAATCGGACACTTGGCCAGCTCTTTTGCCTAGTTGGGCGAGAAGAGCACGTCGTCGTAGTAGTTGATCAGGGCGCGGCGCGGCTTGGCTTTCAGTCCCCGGAGCGGGACCTTCTGAGTGATTGTGCTATTTCCGATGAGGCGCGCCCTCCCAAGGAAATAGATCTTCCCGTCGTCCCCCTCGATATATACCGGCACGAGCATGCGAAACTTGTCGTCCACATTTGATTGCGTGATGCTGAGGTTCAATTGGAACACTCCATCGGGCCCGGTCTCGAACGTGGAGTCAGACCGGTACGTCGGAATCTGCGTGCCGTACACGTACTCGTTGAAGAACCAATCCATGCGGTGATTCCCGCCGAGGTCCATCTCTGGAGTCATGTGTTTTTCGACAGCGGTTTTGAAGTCCTCCGTGGTGGCGGCCTTGCCTCGGTACGTGTTGACGAAATCCTGCATCATTTCCTTGAAGGCCGCATCGCCCGTGCGCCGGTCGTTCATCATCATGCGGATCATGTGCAGGACGTAGGCGCCCTTCGGGTAGATCAGACGGCGCGTCACGCCGAAGCCGGCGCGCGAGTTGCTGGCGCGGTAACCCATGGTGAGCGGCCCCGCGTCGATGGCGCGGAAGCCCTGCGCGTCGCGCTCCAGCAGCAACTCACGCTCGTCATTCCAGAAGGTAATGAACTTTTTCGGATCCTTCTCAAGCACAGTCAGGTACAGCGACGCGGACATGTCTGCGAACCCCTCGCTCATCCACTGGTCGCGTCCTTCACCGAACCCGACGGTATGCCCCCACCATTGATGCGCTACCTCGTGCGGCGTCACCACTTTCCAATAGCCACGGTTGCCCCAGTCAACGCCTAACTGGTGCCGCACGGTGGTATCGAAGTAGTAGCAGATTGGAATCCAGATCAACTCGGGCCATGACTGCCCGAAGTTGCACGCAACCTGCTGCGTGATCTGCAAATGCGGAAACAGCGAAGGACCGAAGTAGTCGGTGTAGACCTGGACAGCGAGTTCGGCTTCCGCCAGTGCCTTTTTGTTCAGGCCCACCGTGCTCATGTTGCCCAGCGTTTCTCCCCGTCCACCGAGGCGTCCCGGGATACCGCTTTGATCGGCATGCATTTTGAGGTTTTCCACCCAGTCCGGAGACTCCTCGTTGGCAAAGGACTGAATGAAGACGGGGGGTTTATCGAGCTTGGCTTCTTCCACTTTGAACTTGCCGAAGTTGAACCCGGCAACGGCGGTTGGGCCGTCGCTTTTCCACACCGTCACGTTTTGCCCGCCGTCGTTCGATTCGCTCACCTGGGTCCCAGAGGCTGCTATTTTCATGCCCTTGGGAATGCGGAAGGTCATGTCGTAAGTGGCAAACTCACCGAAGGCGGTGCCCACCGAGTTGGGGTACCAGTTGGAGCGCGCGACAGGAAAATAGTTATCACCGCCACTGTTTACCACGGCTTCTTTGCCGCTGTAGGTGGTCGTTACGCTGAACTTCTCGCCGGCCGCAAGCGCTCTCGGAAGAATCACAGAGAACTCGCCGTCGTCGTTCTTATCTTCCTGAATAAAAGAGAGAGGCTGGCCGTCAGCTGCCACAGAGCTGACCCGCAGCGGCGAGAACAGGTTGAAGCGCACCACGCGCAGGCCGTTCCTCCTGGATACGAACGTGGTGGTAGCTTTGCCGCTCAGGTTGGCGTTGCGCTCGATGGTCGTATCGAGCTGCTGATGTTCGATGGCTTTGTTCCTGCCGAACGAGCCCGCTGGCCGCGGCTCGGTAAAGCCAAATAAAGCCCACTCACCCCATTTGTTCTCGTCGTAAGTTCGAAACTCGACCTGCGCAGTATCGCGGTCTGGCGCAATCTCATAGATTTCCTTGTCGTTGTAGTTCTTGCCATGGATGAAAGCGAAGAATATGCCGCGCGGCTCGGGGCTGAGAACGTCACATAGCAATCGGGCTTCGAGATTGTCTCTCAACTTGTGTCGCGTGGCGTTCTGGCTGCCGCGGAGCAGTCCGGCGTCGCAGCCGCCCGCGGCCGGCCCTCCCGCTCGCTTGATCTCGTCGTAAGTGGAATCGGTGAATCGCAGCACCAGATGCTGGAATCTTTCGTCGAAATCGTCCTGCTTGGTGAAGAGTTTCAAGCTGGCAACTTCGGCGGGGTTAGGAGGCGCGAGCGTGAAGTTGCCATCACCGGTAAACACAGCCCCGGTCACCTTTCCGTTCACCGGCGTAACGAAACAGACCGTGCCGGAATGCAGGTGAAACGTGCCGGCGTCGCGCATGAGATCGAGGTTGGTCACACTGACCGCTTCGCTTCCCAACGTGACATTTCGAAGCGCCACGTAGGTGGTATCGGCGTTGGCGCCGGACTGGGCAGTGGCGCGCGGAGCCGCCAGGAAGAACCGAAGCGCGAGGGTAAATCCCAGCGCGGCCACAGACGCGAGCGTGGATCGCCGCGTCACACCTTTCGAGAACAGGGCATGTCGGGGGCGGGTCCGCATGGTGGTCTCCCTTCGGAGCGATGCGCCAGCTCTGTGTTAGTGGCTTAGTTCCTACACTGGAAAGGTACTCCTGAAAAGTGGAAAGTGCCAGAAATTCGTCCCATCGACATTCCCTCAAACAAACTTTTTGTTATGGGAGACAACCGGGGCAACAGCTACGATAGCCGCTATTTTGGATTCGTGGATGCGAGCCATGTGGTCGGTAAGGCACTTCCGTACCAGGACTCTAAATGTCCGGTTTGCGCGTTAATCAGGCGCTGACTCCGAGGAGCGGCTCTTGGTTCCGCTCACGATAAGAACCTCAGCTGGGAAACGAATCCCGCGGTCGGTGGAATACTCACGAATCGATTCGAGCGCTTGACGCTTCAGTTCCGTCATCTGTTCCGCTGAAAGCATGCTGACCTTTTCTCGAAGCTTCACAGACATCTCGAGGCGCAGCGCCAGATAGTCTTCCACTGACATTGGCGCGTCTATTGTGAATTGCAGCAGGCGCTCGGTTGTACGTGTCACGCCTGCTTCGTTCAGAATCTCTCGTAACCTGCCTGGAGCGGCAAACCGGAAGGCATCCAGCGCATCCGGCTCAAGCGCCGGCGTATCGACATACCGGTCGATGACTCGCGACAGCGAAAAGTGGAATGGATTCCTTTCGGCGAAATGCCAAACCGCGAACACCAGCTTACGTCCCGGCTTGAGCACTCTCAACATCTCGCGGATCCCGTCCAGAGGAGACGGAAAGAACATCACGCCAAATCGGCTAACCACTCCATCAAATGAATTGTCCGGAAACAGCAGATGGTCTGCGAACGCCACGCCAAACTGTACATTTCTCAACTCTAGGCGACTTGCCTCTCGACGAGCCGCTGCGATCATCTCCGGAATCGGATCGACTCCGAAGACTTTGCCTCGTGGGCCAACCAACGAGGCAATCGTCAACGCAGGTTCTCCAGGACCAGTAGCAATATCCAGAACGGACTGCCCACTGCCAATTTGCGTTTCCCCAACAAGAGCTTCCGTCACCGGCGCAAACATGTGTCGGATGATTTCGCGGTGCTTTTCCCAGAACGGAGCAGAATCGCTCCATCGGTTGATAACCTCTTGGTCGCGTTGCATGAGAACGAGTATAGCTCCCCGGCAACATCTGTCACGGCGTTTGACTAAGGCATCTGAAGGAGGATGTTTAAGAAGCGCGCAACGTACGGTAGTCACTTGATTGCATTTTTCGATGCACTCTTGGCCCTGCGCAGACCGGCCCAGCACCTGTGGATTCCGATCGGGCGGCGGATGGACCATTCCAGCTCGCGCCGCATGCCCGGATACATCACTCTTGCTTGAAGTTTCCACTCTCACCCTACTGGACGAGTTCATTCTTTTGATAGACCACCCGCAAAATAGTATTCTAGTCCCGCGCCGATTCACTCTCTTCCGCCTCCGCAACCCTGGCGATCAGCGCTGACCGGCCCCTATATGAACTCCGTGAATCCAATTTCAGCTGCTTCGAACGCTCTCGATTGGGCGCACCCGCTTGTCCGGGAATGGTTCGTTCGCAAAATGGGAACGCCCACCGAACCCCAGGAGCTGGGTTGGCCGCACATACTCACCGGGAAAACTACGCTGATTTCAGCCCCCACTGGCTCCGGCAAGACTTTAGCTGCGTTTCTTGCGTGCATTGATCGGCTGGTTCGCAAAGCACTGACGGGCGCGCTCTCTGACCGTACAGAAGTTCTCTATGTTTCTCCTCTGAAGGCCCTCGGCAACGATATTCAGAAGAATCTGGAGATTCCGCTCGGCGAGATCCTTTTGTTGGCAGGCGAGCGCGGCCTGCTGATGCCGCAAATTCGCACGGCCGTTCGCACCGGCGACACGTTGATGCACGAGCGCCGCGCGATGCTGGTGCGGCCTCCGCACATATTGGTCACCACGCCGGAGTCACTTTATATTCTGCTGACCGCCGCGAAAAGCCGCGAGATTCTCAAGACGGTGGAAACGGTGATCGTGGACGAAATCCACGCTATCGCCGACGACAAGCGCGGCGCGCACCTGGCGTTGTCCCTCGAACGATTGGATGCGCTCACGCCGGGGCCCCCGGTTCGAATCGGACTTTCAGCCACGCAGAAGCCGATCGAATTGATTGCGCATTTTCTTACCGGGAACAATCGGCCAGACCCTGTCGTCGTGCACATCGGCCACCGGCGCGAGCTGGATCTCGCGATCGAAGTTCCTTCGAGCGAGCTGGCCCCCGTCGCTTCAAACGAGGTCTGGGACGAAATATATGAGCGGATCGCCACCCTCGTTAGGAAACATCGTTCCACGCTCGTGTTCGTGAACACACGCCGCCTGGCCGAACGCGTCGCGCATAACCTCGAGGAACGTCTCGGTAAGAACGTTGTCGCCACACATCACGGCAGCCTCTCACGGAAGTTACGCCTCGCCGCCGAGAACAAGCTCAAGGCAGGAGAAGTGCAGGCGCTGGTGGCCACTGCCTCGCTCGAACTCGGGATTGATATCGGCGCCGTGGATCTCGCATGTCAGATAGGCTCAACGCGCTCGATCGCCGTCGCCTTGCAGCGTATCGGCCGCGCGGGACACTGGCGCGGCGCCGTTCCCAAAGGACGCATCTTCGCCACCACGCGCGACGAGCTCGTCGAATGTGCCGCCCTCGTCCATGCAATTCGCCGGGGCGATCTCGACTCCATCGCTGTTCCCGATCAGCCGCTCGACGTTCTGGCGCAGCAAATCGTTGCTGCTTGCGCCGCTGAAGATTGGAACGAAGACGAACTCTTCGCGCTCGTTCGCCGCGCGTATCCATACCGCAGCCTACCGCGCGCCGATTTCGAGTCGCTCATCGAAATGCTCTCCGAAGGAATCGCAGCGCGTCGCGGCCGCTACGGAACTTACATCCATCGCGACCGCGTGAACGGGCGCGTTCGCGGCCGCCGCGGCAGCCGCTTGGCCGCCATCACGAGCGGCGGGGCCATTCCGGATAACGCGCTTTACACAGTTGTCGCCGAGCCTGAAGGAATCACGGTTGGCACCCTCGATGAAGATTTCGCCGTGGAAAGCCTGCGCGGCGACATCGTCCTTCTGGGCAATACGTCCTGGAAAATTCGGCGCGTGCAAACAGGCCGCGTTCTGGTGGAAGACGCGCACGGGGCCGCTCCCACCGTTCCTTTCTGGCGCGGCGAAGCGCCCGCGCGCACGTCGGAGCTGTCACAGCAGGTCGCCGATCTGCGCGCGATAGTGGACGAAATGACTCGCGGCGTCGCGCCGGGAGTCATGCGGGAAAGTTCGCCCCATGTGAGCGACACAGTTGCGTGGCTCAAAAACGAATGTGGACTCGATGACGCCGGCGCCGAACAAATTGTCGAGTACATCATCGCCGGGCGTGCCGTTCTCGGCGCGGTACCCACCCAGCAAACGATTATCGCTGAGCGCTTTTTTGACGAAAGCGGCGGCATGCAGCTTGTAATTCATGCGCCGTTCGGCGGCCGGATCAACAAGGCCTGGGGCCTCGCGCTGCGAAAACGCTTCTGCCGCTCCTTCAATCTCGAGCTTCAAGCCGCGGCCACCGACGATGGCCTTAACATTTCGCTGGCCGAACAGCACAGCTTTCCTCTCGCGGACGTTTTTCGCTTTTTGCATCCGGCCTCCGTGGCGCACGTGCTCGAACAAGCCGTGCTGGCATCCCCGATATTCGCCACGCGCTGGCGATGGAACGCGTCGCGTTCGCTCCTGCTGCTTCGCTTTCAGGGTGGAAAGAAAGTAGCGCCGCAAATTCAGCGCATGCGTGCGGACGATCTGCTCGCGGCCGTGTTTCCGGACGCCGCGGCGTGCCCGGAAAATCTCGAAGGCGAGCTGCGCATCCCCGAGCATCCTCTGGTCCGCGAAGTGATGAAGGACGCGCTCACCGAAGCAATGGATATCGATGGCTTGAAAGACATTCTCGCGAAGATTTCCGGTGGCACGATTCGCTGCCTGGCGGTGGACACCCCTGTCCCTTCGCAGTTCTCGCATGAAATTCTGAATGCGAATCCGTTCGCCTATCTGGACGACGCGCCTCTCGAGGAGCGCCGCGCGCGGGCCGTGGAGATGCGGCGCGTTCTGCCGGAATCCGTGCTTTCCGAAATCGGGAGGCTCGATCCCGCCGCGATCGCGGAAGTGCGCAAGGAAGCGCGCCTCGATGCGCGCGATGCGGACGAGCTACACGACGGGCTCCAAACCTTGATCGCATTGCCCGAACCGGAGAAGCCCGAGATGTCTCAGGCCCTCAACGCCGAAGCACGGGACCCGGATTGGCACTGGTTCTTCGACGAGCTTATTTCGCAAGGGCGCGCAGGGCGCGCACTTCACAACAACCGCATTTACTGGGTCGCGGCCGAAAGAGCCAAGACGTTCGCGCAAATCTTTCCCGGCGCAAACTTCGCAACGGAAATTGCCGATGTAGAGGCCCCCTCTGCGCTCTCGCGCGATGACGCGCTCCTGTCTCTCGTTGCCGGATGGATGCAGCACTCAGGCCCGGTGACCGCGCGGTTTCTCGCCGGCCTTCTCGGCCTTTCCGAAGCGGATATTGATAAGTCGCTCTTGCGCCTTGAAGGGAGCGGCTCCGTGCTGCGCGGCCAATTCAGCGGCTTGCATCCGGAAGCGATCGAATGGTGCGAGCGGCGATTGCTCGCGCGGATTCACCGCCTTACTCTCGGAAAACTTCGCAAAGAAATTCAGCCGGTCACCGCCGCGCAATTCATGCGCTGGCTTTTGCGCTGGCAGCACATAGCTCCCGGCACGCAGTTGCTCGGCGAACGCGGCACGCTCGAAGCGCTGCGCCAGCTTCAAGGTTACGAGGCCCCGGCAAATGCGTGGGAGCGGCAGATTCTCGCGCGGCGCATCGCCGCCTACGATCCGGCGGCCCTCGATCAACTCTGCCTCACTGGCATGGTGGGATGGGGACGCCTCTCGCCGCATCCAGCGCTTCTCGATCATTCCGCGGAGGGAAGTCGCCGCGTGGTGCCCAGCAGCGTTGCCCCGATTACGTTCTTCGTGCGCGATGATGCCGATTGGATGACCCCGCGCCACGCTCCCGCGGACGTCGAAAAAGCCTTGCGGCTCAACCCCGGTGCTCGCGACGTTCTTCAATTCCTCAAGAATCGCGGCGCATCTTTCTTCGCCGATATTGTGCGCGGCACCGGCAAATTGAAATCGGAAATCGAGTCGGCCCTCTGGGAATTGGTCGCCGCCGGAATTGTCACCGCCGATGGATTCGATAATCTGCGCGCGTTGATCGATCCGAAGCGCCGCTCCGGGCATGGCCACGGCCGCAGTTCGCGTCCGCGTCACAGCGCGGGACGCTGGTCGCTGCTTTACCCCGTTGTGGCGGAGGACGGTGCTCAGGCCATCGAGGCAGCCTGCCGAATGCTGCTCAATCGCTACGGCGTGGTCTTCCGTGAAGTTCTAACCCGCGAAGCGATCCTCCCGCGTTGGCGCGAGGTGCTTATGGCTCTGCGCCGCCTCGAAGACCGCGGCGAAGTGCGCGGTGGAAGATTTGTGAGCGGTTTCCTCGGTGAACAGTTCGCGTCGCCAGTCGCGCTTGAGTCCTTGCGCGCCGCTCGCGCCTCGCAGTCAATCGGCGAAACCATCACTGTCTCGGCCGCCGATCCTCTGAACCTTGTCGGCATTCTAGTGCCCGGCGAGCGCGTTGCCGCAAATTCCGGCCGGGTGGTTGCATTCCGCGATGGCGTGGCCGTGGAAGCCGGCGAATTTGTCACGCCGATTCACTCCATCGCGCAGGCGGGCTGAAAGCTCCTCCGAAATGCCCAAGCGGCCGAATCGCAACCTGCCGAGCAGCCCGGATGACTCCTGCCCGTTCTGCCGCATCGGGACGCGCGAATCCGATGCGAAGATTGTATTCGAAGACGCGATTTCGGTCGCATTCCTCGATAATCGGCCGCTGTTTCCCGGCCATTGCCTCTTGATCCCCAAACGCCATTTCGAGTCGTTCCTCGATCTTCCCGCGGATTTCATCGGTCCATTCTTCTCAAATGCTCAGCTCGTGGCGAAAGCTGTGCAGGACGCCATGCAAGCCGAAGGCACCTTCGTCGCCATGAACAACACAGTCAGCCAGAGCGTGTCCCATTTTCACGTTCACATTGTGCCGCGCCGCCGTGGCGATGGCCTGCGCGGTTTTTTCTGGCCGCGCACGAAGTACAAAACGGAAGACGAGTTGGTTTCAGTCCAGCAATCCATCTCCTCCCGCTTTAAGAAGTGAAATTGCTATTGGAATTACCGAAAGCCAGGGAATCGTTCGCGCGCGGCGGTCAGGCGCTCGTTCCGTTAAGGTGAGCCGGAAGGTCTACAAGGCTCTCGACCATCAAATCCGGCGGATGCTCGCGCAGGCTCTCCACTCCCAGTCCATAGCTCACGCCACACGCCCACGTTCCCGCATTGCGCGCGGTCCGGATGTCCACGTCCGAATCACCGATAATCATCGCCTCCCTTGGCGCGGCTCCCAGATCGCGCAGCAGCACTTGGATTCCCATCGGATTCGGCTTCTTTTTCTCGAAGCTATTCCCGCCGTAGACGTACCGGAAATACTTCGAAAAATCAAGTCCATCCAGGATCGCGCGGCTGAAATTCACGGGCTTGTTGGTCAGCACGGCCATGGGATGTTTTTCGAGAAGTGCAAGCCCTTCGCGCACGCCCGGATAGGGCGCCGTGTTGTCTAGCATGTGCGCGCGATAGTAGGAAAGAAAATATGCCAGGCCCGCATCCGCTTCGCGATCGGTCACGCCCTCGCCCAGCGCCCGCCGCACCAGCACCGGCGCTCCATTGCCCACAAAGCTGTAAATCGCTTCGTGAGGCAGCGCCGCGCGTCCCATGTGCTGGAGCATTGCGTTAATCGAAAGCGCAAGGTCGAGCGCCGAATCGATCAGCGTGCCGTCGAGATCGAAGATCAGCACGTGTACTCCAGAGAATCGTTTTGGGCTGTCGCTCATTCGTCTTCGCCGTCATTCATGAGTTATCCATTTTAAGCGCAGCCTCATCGCGCTGTCACTCCCGCACTAGCTAACAAGCAGAATTGCATATAAGCTCGCGCGTAAACTCGCTGCTCATTGGGAGGCTCACCATGAGATATTGCCGGATGCTCGCCATTCTCACCGTCACGTTATTCGCATTTGTCTTCGAGTCGGGATCCATGCATGGGTCGTTGGCTTCGAGTGCAACAAAGTCGCCCATCGCGAAATCGACCCAGGTTTCACCAGGTACGCCGGATGAAATCGCAAAAATCCGTGAGCAATGGACGCGGGAATTCAACGCGAAGCATCTCGATGGAGTCGTCTCGCTGTACGCTTCGGACGGTGTATTCATCACCGGCGAAGGTGCTCGTATCGCGGGGCGAACCGCCGTCTATGATCTCTACAAGTCGACTTTCGAAGTGAACAATCCGGATATCAGCCTCCTCAGCGTTAAGGTCGAAGTCTCCGGAGATCTCGCCTACGACAGTGGCACTTACGAGGAGACGATTGGCTCAGTGAAGAATCCTAGCGGCCCGAGACCGGGAAACCACGGCACCTACCTGATGATCTTCAAGCGCCAGCCGGATGGCAATTGGCGAATCGTCGAACATATGTGGGCCGGGCGCCCAGTTGAATCGAAGTAAGTTTCACTGCACCCTGCAACGCTAGTATCTCGAAAGAGTATCGCGGCTGAGGGCCTACGGAAACTTCCGCATCCAATTTCTGAACGGCCGCCACTCACTGATACAATGTTGATTCTTCCTGGCGCACTTGCGTCCGCACGAGGCCCACATGGCTGAAGTCCGTCCCTTCCGCGCCTTCCGGTACGACACGAAGCGCGTTTCGCTCGATCAGGTACTCACGCAGCCGTATGACAAAATTACGCCGGCGATGCAGGAGCGCTATTACGCCGCCAGCCCTTATAACCTGATCGCTATCGAGAAGGGCAAGGTGTCCCCGGACGACACGCCGCAGAACAATGTATATACCCGCGCCGCGCGGAAATTCGAAGAATGGATCGCGCAGAAAATTCTTGCGCAGGACGCCTCGCCGAGCATCTACGTCTACTTTCAGGATTACACCATCCCCGGCACCGGGACACACCGCACTCGAATCGGATTCATCGCCTTGGGCCGCCTCGAGGATTACGACGCACACGTCGTTTTCCCCCACGAGCGTACGCTTTCTGCTCCCAAGGCGGACCGCATTGAGCTTCTCCGCCACACCCGCGCGCAAACCGGCCAGCTCTTCATGCTCTACGACGACCGCGCGCGAAACATTGACGCCATGCTCGAACAAATCGCTCACAAGGGCACGGCGCTCGAACTGCGCGATGAATTCGGCGTCACCCACCGGCTCTGGCCTGTTTCCGACCCGGCATTCATCGAGCGTATTCAGAAGGAAATGAACGCCAAGAAACTCTTGATCGCCGACGGCCACCATCGTTACGAAACAGCCCTGAATTACCGCAACGAATGCTGCGCCGCGTCCGGCAAGAGCGGCACGCTAGGCGATCGCATGTCCGCGCACGAATTCGCCATGATGACGTTTATCAACACGCATTCGAGCGGCCTTACGATCCTTCCGACGCACCGCGTCGTTCGGAATCTTGCGGACTTCGACTTCGAGAAATTCCGCAAGATCGTCGAGCCGCTTTTCGACTGGTATTCCTATCCCTTCGCGAACGCGGATGAGCGCGCGGCTGCTTTCCCTGAATTTCGCAAAGACCTCGAAACCCAGAACCACGGGCGCCGCGCGATCGGCGTCTATCCGGGCGGCGCGTTCTATTTGTTTCTCCTCCGCCGGAATGTCGATCTCGAACAATTGTTGCCCGGCGTTTCCGAAGCGCAGCGCGGACTTGACGTCGTCCTTCTGCATCGCCTGATTCTCGAAAGAGGATTGGGAATTACGGGCGAAGCGCTTGCCGCCGAGAAGAATGTCACATACGAGCGGGAAATGGACGCGGCCATTGCCGCGGTGGATCGCGCCGAGGCGCAGGTGGCGTTCTTGCTGAATCCGGTTCGTGTGCAGCAGGTTGCGGATATCGCGCTCGGCGGCGACGTCCTGCCGCAAAAATCCACCGACTTCTACCCCAAGCTCTTGAGCGGCATCACCATCTTCCACATTGAGGGGCGCATCGAGGGACACATCGATACGCGCTGAGGTCAATCGTCGCGAGACGCAAGAAGGAATGAGCTTATGGCAAGCGGCACGAGCAGAGGAATGAACAGAGGAACGAACGCGGCCGGGCGTTTCCGCCAGGCCGCGCTTCGAAAAACCGTGCGAGCGAGCTTGCTACTTGAAGCTCGCTACGGCGAGGGCTTCGTTGTCGTAGGTGTCGAAGACGGTCATGAGCTTCGTCACCTGCAAGACTTCCTTGAACTTGGTGCCCAGGTTTGCGAGCTTGAGCGTGGCGCCTTGCGAGCGGGCGCTATGGAATGTCGCCACAAGCGTGCCAAGCCCGGCGCTGTCGATGTAGCTCACAGTCGACAGATTGAGTACGATCTTCTTTTTTCCCGCGGCAAGCAAGCTCTTCACCTTTTCGCGAAACGCGTTGCTTTCCTCACCCAGTACGATGCGCCCTTCGATCTCGATCACGGTCACGCCGCTTACATCCCGATCCGTCATTCTCAATGCCACGTTCGCGCCTCCTGAAGTTCCAAAATTCGCTGGGTATTTGATTCCGGAGAAGCTGCCTCGCCCATTGCCTGGGGACGAAACTACTCCTAGTAGAAATCCGAACAGGACATATAGTAACCGCAACCCCTGCAAATCAGCTTGCAGCTATGCGGTTCCAACCGGGCCGAGCACCGCGGGCAATAGCCGGAAGCAAACTCCAGCTTCGTCTCGGTGCCAGGAACTGGGCTCGGTGCGTCCGCCGCCTGGGCCGCGCCAGCGACCATTCCGGTAGACACAGAGAGCCTAGCTTCCGCCATTTCTTGGCATCCTTCGGACGAATGTTTATAACACATCCTGTGTATGGGGAAAAGCAATGCCGCTCTGCGCCCACTCGCTTCGCCCGGTAGGTTCGTTCGCGCGCGGTTCGGCCTGCGGCCCCTGAACACAGTGCTTCAAAGATAGACACCGCGACGGCCCAAGGTGTGCCCGGACAATCTTCCTTCCTGGTGAAGCGAAACTGGCGTAGAGGTAGAATGCACAAAGATGCAACCGCATGGCGGAGTCGAGCGTCCCATAATGCAGACGAAGGAGGTCGTATGAGAAAACTTTCGAAATGCGGGCTTGCCGCAACGCTCCTTCTATCAGTTCCTTTTCTTGCGCGCGCTCAACGCACTGGTTCAGCGATGGGTCAGGCGATGACCCACCCACCGGTTGCCGTTCACGCGCATCCGGCGGCCGCGCGGCCGGGCAGCGCGGGAACCATTCGCGCGGCGAGCCGCAAGACGACGTCAGTCAAGTCGAACAATGCGAATGGATTCCTCGGCGATCCATTGTCCGTTCAGCAGCTCCTCGATGCGTTCCCGGGTTTTGGCTTCAACTTCGAGCACCTCAACGCCATTGATAGCGACCTGGGCATCAAGGCTCTCATAGACCCCGTCACGCAAGGGCGTTTGGCCGTCGCTGAACGTCTGAGGAACAATCGCTTCGCCTCCCCCGGGTTTTACATTCTGGATGGCGGAGGAGCGTACGCCGTTCCCGGTGACTCCGACGCACCGGACCAGCAGGCGCAGGCGTCGGCGCCGCAACAGCCGCAGATCATCGTTGTGCAACAGTCGGCGCCCGATTCCACTGCACCGCAGGAAGCTGTATCCGCACCGCTGCCGGACGAAGGCGATTTCACGCTGGTCTTGCGCAACGGATCGCAGATTCAGGCGGTCGCGTTCACTCGCGTCGGCGACAAGATCGTCTACATCACCCCCGAGGGCGGCCGCCGCTCGATCGCCGCTTCGTCCCTGGATGCGGATGCCACGGAACAAACCAACCAGGAGAACGGAACTCCCTTGCAGCTTCCTCATGTGATTTTGGATTTGAATTCCACTTCGCCGCGCGCGGATATGTAGCGAGGTTTTTTACTTGCCGGAGCCGCGAACGGGCTCGGGCATGTAGAGTCCTGCTTCCACCGGCAATCCTGCCCGCTCGAACTGAATCGTCGTGTGCGTGATATGAAAGTCCTCAGACAGCACCTGGCGAATACGCGCGAGGATTTGTTCGCTTTCTTCCATGTGCATATCGGGTATGCGAACGTGCGAGGACAGCGCATGCAGATCCGTGCCAAGAGTCCAGATGTGGATGTCGTGGACCTCCTGCACCCCTTCGACGCTCAGGATCGCTTTGGCCACCTTTTCCAAATGCAATTCCCGCGGCAATCCCTCCAGCAGGATGTGGGTGCTCTCCAGGAGAATGCCTGTCCCGGACCACAGCACCATCGCCCCAATTCCGATGCCAATGACCGGGTCCACCCAGTTCGCGCCCGTTCCGCGGATAGCAAGCGCGCCAACAAAGATCGCCACGTTCGAGAGGGCGTCGCCCAAATTGTGCAGCCACACCGAGCGCACATTCAGGTCCCGCCTGCCACGATGCACGGCCAGGGTGATGCTTCCGTTGATCACCAGAGCCAGAATCGAAACCCACAGCATGATACTGGTATGGACTTCCACGGGATGCCGCAGGCGGTCAATTGATTCGTAGATCAGGAAAACGGCGACGATCGCAAGAAGCATGGCATTCACAAATGCTGCGAGAATCCCAGCGCGATGGTATCCGTAGGTCTTCTCGGTTGTGGGCGGGCGCGCTGCCCAGCGAGTCGCAAGCCAGGAAATGACGAGGGTCGGCAGGTCGCTAAGATTGTGGATCGCGTCGCTAACGAGCGCAATCGAGTGCCCTGCGTAGCCGGCCACAAACTCCGCAACCACGAGAGCCGCCGTGGCGACGACAGACCAGCCCAGGATTACGGTCATTCCGCGCCCGGGGCCATGAGCGTGAGAATGCGAGTCATGGCCATGCTCCGCGCCGCCATGTGAATGGAAGTGCATCACCCAAATTCTACCCGGACAACTGCTCCCGGCACAGCCCCGCACGCTGAATGTGACCTGAGTCTCAGCAGCCCCCGCGAACGAACGTGCGGGAGGAAACGCGATTGACTCCCTTGCTACACCCGCCTACCATGGCATCGGTTCGCAGGGGTCTGAGTGTGGGTGGCGTTCGGTCGCGCGTCACGATGCGCCCAGCGATGACGCATAACACTGCCAAGCTGGTTTTCTGGGGGGTGCGCGGCTCGACGCCGACACTTGAGCGCGAAACGTGGCGCTATGGCGGAAACACGCCTTGCCTCGAATTGACCGTGCCGGGAGGCACGCGTTTCATCCTCGATTGCGGGACCGGCCTGCGGATGCTCGGCAATCATTGGACCGAGCTAAGCCAGGGCCAACCCATCGAAGCCCACGTTCTTGTGACGCACTATCACTGGGACCACATCCAGGGCATCCCCTTTTTTCACCCGTTCTTTGATGCACAGAACAAGTTCCATTTCTACAGCTTTCAGTCGAAATACCTGGGCCGCGACAGCCTCAAACAGGTGCTGCAGGCCCAGCTCGCCAGCCCCTATTTCCCCGTGGACGCCAGCATGATGTGTGCACCACGCAACTACAATGAAGTAGCAGGCGGAGATAGCTGGGAAATCCAGGGAACCAGGATCACCACCTGCTGGCTGCATCACCCGCAGGGATGCCTCGCATACCGCGTGGACACGACCGTAGGCTCCATCGTTTATGCGACGGACAACGAAACGGGAGTCCCGGAGTTCGACGACAATCTGAAGAGCCTCGCTCACGGAGCGGATGTGATTATCTACGATGCGCAATACTCTCCCGAGCAGCTTGCTTCCTCGCGCCGCGGGTGGGGACATTCGAGCTGGCTGGAGGGCGTCAAGATCGTCCGCGAGGCAAAGATAAGGAATCTGATCCTCTTCCACCACGACCCTGATTCGAAGGACAAGATGGTGGACGGTTTTCTTTCGGCAGCTCGCCAGGAATTCCCAGCCACCTGGGCAGGCACGGAAGGAATGGCGATCACTCTGAGCGAACGAGGAGTGGACGTCGTGATGCGCGAGACACGCCTGGGGCAGCGGCGCAAGCTCCGCTTCGCAGCCACCGTCAGCGGCCAGGCCGACGACGGAAGTGAATTTCAGGAGAAGGCATCGGTTCGCGACATCAGCCTGCAGGGAGCCTATCTCGCGCTGACGCACCTGCCGCGTCTGCAATCGGAATTACACATTGTGATTGAAGCGACCGGAGAGCCCGCGCAATCGAGCGTACTTTCGTTACGGGGAACGGTCGTACACCGCGATCTCGGCCGCGAGAAAAATTTGAACGGTGTCGGCGTGGTCTTCGTCGACGAAACCGAACCAGGCACGCCTCGCGACTAGCCGGGCTTGATCCTTCCCCCAAGAGGAGTGTCAGACGGCGTCGTTGAGCTTGGAAATTTGCTTGTCGAGATCGGCGAGTGCACGAGTCAGTTGATCCCGATAACGTGAGTCCTGGCTCGACTGTAGCTCCCGCTGAACGCGCGTGCGGGAGAGAAGCAATACTTCCTTGCGGCGATGCGCGTCGATCTGGGCAGGTGTCAATTGCCTTCTGCGCTTTTCCCCGCCGTTCTCTTGAGAATCCTGAACCTGACTTTCAACGGACTTGCTTTCCCAGCCTCTGGCCATACAAGAATCATAACGCGACGGCAGCGTTCCGCCCGCGCGATTTTTTAGAATGTTTCTTATCTGTCTCACTGTTGCGTCCGCATTGTCAATCCTGCCGGACCGGACCTTATTTCTTGCCGTAAGCGGACTTATACCAGTCCCAGGTGCGGCGGAGGCCTTCTTCGAAGAGGACGCGGGGCTCGTAACCGAGAATTGTGCGCGCGAGAGCGATGTCCGCTTGCGAATCGCGGATATCGCCCGTGCGCGGCGGGTCGTATTTTGCCTGGATCTTCTTGCCGGAGATTTTTTCAAGCATTTTCAGGACATCGTTCAGCGTGATCCGGGCGCCCGTACCCCCGTTGAAAATCTTTCCCGAAGCTCCCGGAGCTTCGCAGGCGCGGAGCGTTTCATCCACGATATTTTCGATGTAGGTGAAGTCGCGAGACTGCTCGCCGTCGCCATAGACCACGGGCGCCTGATTTTCAATGAGTGCGAGCATGAAGCGCGAGAGCACGCCGGAATATTGCGACGTGGGGTCCTGGCGCGGCCCGAACACATTGAAGAACCGGATGGACGCATTCTCCAGGCCATACACGTGGCCGAAGACTTGCAAGTAAAGCTCGCCGACATACTTCGTAACGGCGTAAGGTGAAATGGGCTGGGGTTGCATCGTCTCCACTTTGGGGAGCGTAGGCGTCTCGCCATAAGCCGAGGAGGATGCGGCGTAAACAATGCGGCGAACCTTGGCATCGCGAGCAGCAACGAGAACGTTCAGAGTGCCGTCAATGTTGACCCGGTTCGTCTCGATGGGATCCTTCACCGAGCGGGGAACGGATGCGAGCGCGGCGAGATGGACTACATAATCCGCGCCCTGGCAAGCGGACCGCATGGTGCCGAGGTCCGTGATGGTCCCCACGCGGAAATCAATCTTGCCGCGAACATGCGCGAGATTCGCCTCCTTGCCGCCGGAGAGATCGTCGAGCACGACGACTTCATGGCCGCGCCGGAGCAGTTCATCCACGATGTTCGAACCGATGAAGCCGGCACCGCCCGTCACCAGATAGCGCATTCGATGGTTCCTCTCCCAAGTCTGAAGCTGAACGGGGGACGATCCGGTTCCGCAAATAATCCGGGATGCGATGGCCCGCAAGGCGCGTTTTCGGGTACGCTTGAATATTAGCCCGGCCGAGCGCGACCGGACAAGAAGGATGAAGCCTCCGGATTCCGAACAATCAGCACGGCCGGAAGGCAAACTTTCTATTTCATTCATGTCTCTTAACGCGGTTTGGTGGAAGGCAAGCCTGGTTGTTCTCGCGCCATTTCTGGCAGCGATTTCCCTGTTTCATAATTCCGCCCAGAGTGCTCCTCCGCCCTCACAGAAGGGCCAGGGCATCCAGCAGAAGACAGGCAAACAAAAAAAGACGGAGAAAGAGGCTCCAAAGGATGCGCCCATGCCTTTTCACGCGGGCGAGATCCTGAACTACCGCGTTGTGTGGGGCCTGTTTTCAAACGCGGCATCGGTTCAATTGAGCGTGCCGGAAAGGCGTTCCCTTTTTGGGTGGAATACATGGCATTTCCGCGCTGTGGCGCACACCGCGAATCCCGTGCGAACGATCTTCGCGATCGACGACCAATTCGATTCCTACACAGACACGGTGACGCTCGAGAGCCGGCAATTCGAAATGCACCTGGACGAAATAGGGAAAAAGGTGGACCGGACGCTGTCCTTGGTTCCGCAGGGGCAGAGCCCTCGCGGCGGCGTCTCCGCCGTGGTGGTATTGCCCGGAACGCGCGATCCACTGGGAGCGCTCTATTCGTTGCGCGGAGTGGATTGGCAGCACACGTCAGAATACCGAGTGCCGGTGTACGACGGCCGGAACCTCTTCGAGATGAGGGCGCACCTCGAAGTCCCGAACGAGACGGTCACCGTGTCATCCGGCACGTCAACGGCTGCGCGCGTCGCGGTCCATATCTTCCAGTACGGCAAGGAAGTGACGGGCACCAGCCTGGTGGTGTGGCTGGCGCAAGATGCCGTGCACACACCCGTGGTGATGGAGGCTGAGATTCCGTTGGGAAGTTTCCGCGTGGAGCTGACTTCCGCTTTGCCCTAGGGGGCACATGGGAAGCAGCCGCGCCGGGTCAGTTTTCGGGCGCGACCCAATCGTCCGGCGGGAAATCAATCTGCCAGAAATCTGGTGAAGGCTTTACGAATTCGATGCCCATTTGCGTCTTGCCGGCTTGCGCGGTACCCAGGTAAACGACCCGGCATTCAACGGATCGTCGCGTCGCTTCGTTCGCGACGGTGATCTTCTGTCCGGCGGCTACCGCGGCACTGAGGGAAATCAACGCTCCGTGGGCGTTCACGATCAGTGTCCGGGCTTCTTCCTGGAAATCCTTGCCGTCCGTGGTCTTGCCGCTCGCTTGAATCGGCACGCTCAAGAGCACCCGCATGCTGCGGCGCCGCCCGGGATCAACGGTCCAATTCGTTCGTTCTTGCTGAGGTTTTACCGGTGCAGCCATAACATCACCACCATAGCTTTCCGGAACGGTGCGGGCAATGGAACCATCTCGTGTAAACCCTCTTTCAGTTAACAGGAGGAACAAGGGCCTGCGCTCGGTATTAACGTACAGTTCGGCGGGATGGCCCGGGTGGCAGCGCTGGCAGGATTTTGCGGGAGGACGCGCCTGCTTTTTTCAGCAGGGAACAATCTTGTCGCGATGCTGTTGCACGCGCCGCGTTGCATTGCGCGTGTCCACCACCAGCCGGGCGTGACGCACAATCGCGTCGTAGTCATAGGCTGAATGATCGGTGGCGATCAACACGCAGTCATAGCTGGCGAGGCGTTCGGGCGTCAGTTCGACCGAGCGCATGGCCGAAAAATCGTAGTGGCGCATTTTGTGCAGCCCCGCGAAAAACGGATCGTTGTAGTCCATCACTGCCCCGCTTTGCGTAAGCAACTCGAGAAGTTTCAGTGAAGGCGACTCGCGCAAATCGTCCACGTCTTTTTTGTAGGCCACGCCGAGCAGCAGCACTTTCGAGCCTTTTATGCTTTTCTTCTGTTCATTGAGGGCCGCTGCCACCGCGTCCACCACGTGATAGGGCATCGCCATGTTGACTTCACCGGCCAGCTCGATGAAACGCGTTGCGAAATCGTATTCGCGCGCCTTCCACGAGAGGTAGTACGGATCTACCGGGATGCAATGGCCGCCGAGCCCCGGCCCGGGATAGAAAGGCATGAAGCCGAAAGGTTTTGTCGCGGCGCTATCGATGATTTCCCAGATGTCGAGGCCCATGCGGAGGCAGAGTTGTTTCAGTTCATTTACAAGCGCGATGTTCACGCACCGGAAAATATTTTCGAGCAGCTTCACCATTTCGGCCGCGCGTGTGGAGCTGACCGGAATCACGCGCGAGACGATCTGCGTGTAGAGTCCGGCGGCGGCGCGCCCGCTCGGCGGATTGATGGCACCCACTACCTTGGGTATCTGCGCCAGGCCATACTGCTTATTGCCCGGATCTTCGCGCTCGGGTGAAAATGCGAGATAGAAATCGGACGCGATGTTCTCCGCGCCCGGGCCATTTGCGATCGGGCAACGCAGCCCGCTGCGCTCGAGGATCGGCAGAACGAGCTCCTCGGTGGTCCCGGGATACGTGGTGCTTTCAAGGACGATGAGCTGGTTGCGCTGCAAGTTCGGTGCCATCGAAATCGCCGTCTGCTCCACATAGCTCAAATCCGGCTCGCGCCTTTCGTCGAGCGGCGTGGGAACGCAGATCAGCACGGCGTCCATTTCGCGAAGCCGCGTAAAGTCGGACGTCGCGTCAAAACGTTTTTCCTGGATGTGCTGCTGGATCTTCGCGGAGGGAATGTGCTGGATGTAAGACTCACCGGCGTTTAGCTTGTCAACCTTGGTTTTATCAAGGTCAAAGCCGGTGACGCGCTGGCCTACGTCGGCAAAACGCAGCGTCAGGGGCAAACCTACATAGCCGCAACCGATAATTCCCACCTTGATGCCTTTTCCTGCAAAGAACTCCGGCTTGCGCTCCGCGCCCATTCTGCTCCTCGCTTCTGGTTCCTTGGATTTGCAGCCCCGTATAACATGTCATTCCAGACGGGTATTAGGATGAGAATCGAATATAGCAAGAATCTGGAAACGGAAAAAGGCAAGGTGAGCGGGCGGCTGCCACGCGGTGAACGACGATAGATGCTTGCTCCAGTTGTGTTTGGAAGGGGGAGAAACGAAGGCATTGGCGCTGCGGGCGCTGTTACGAAGCCCGCTGCGGGGCGTCTCGATCGCTTGCTTTTTCATGCTGCCGGGATGGGCGCCCAAGTAACTGATCGATGGCGCGAACGGCTTCTCCCAAGTCGGCAACTATGCAATCGGGCTGTACCTGCCATCGGGAGAGTCCTCGATAGGCGCTTGAAACGCCCGATGAAACGAGAAATGTCATCACTCCGGCGGCGTGCCCGGCGAGGATGTCCTCGGCTCCATTGCCGACCAGAAAACTTTGAGACAGGTTCAAATTCCGCTCGCGGGCCGCACGGAATCAATCGGTCCTCCCAGTTATCTTTCCGCGAATGAAACTATTTCAATCGGTTTCTCTGCGGTTCATGCAAGAATTTGGCCAACTTCCTTGAGCATTCTCTAATTGTTGAAACCGCGGATTCGAGGTGGTTCGTTGGTCCGTTGTCATCTCTTCATGCCTGCGTTATCCTCGCTTCAACATGGTTGATATTCACTGCCACATACTTCCAGGACTTGACGACGGCCCCGGATCGATCGAGATTTCATGTGCCATGGCGGAAATGGCAATCGCCGACGGCATCACACACGTTATCGGCACGCCGCACGCGAGTTCCAACTATCCGTTCGTTCCCGAATTGATACAAAAACGCCGGGATGAAATTCAGGCCCGTTTCGAAGGGCGACTCGTGTTTGCCACGGGCTGCGATTTTCATCTCAGCTTCGAGAACTTGCGCGACATCCGCCAGGATCCGAGCCGTTACACGCTCAACCAGAAAAACTATCTCCTCGTTGAATTCGCCGACTATTCGATTCCATCCTCGCTCGATCAGGCGCTGCACGAATTGCAACTGGCTGGGCTCACTCCGGTAATCACGCACCCGGAACGCAATCCGCTGATCCGTTCGAAACCGGAACGGCTATTTCAGTGGCTGCGGCTGGGCTGCTACGTCCAGATCACAGCGCAATCGCTTCAAGGGAAATTTGGAAGGCCAGCTCAGGAAGTGGCCGAAGAATGGCTGGACGCGGGGGCAGTCCATTTTCTTGCGAGCGACGCGCACAACGTCACATCGCGACCGCCGCTGCTTAAGGAAACGTACGAACTTGTCGCGAAGAGGCGGGGCGAAGAGATTGCGCGGGCATTGCTGACCGAAAACCCGCTGGCGGTTTTCGAAGGGCAGCCGCTGCCGTACGTCCCTGAAATAGCGGAAGACGCGATCCCGAAAGCACCTGGGCCGCACGGGGCGAAGCGCCGAAAGCGCTTCTGGTTTTTCTGAGTTCTTCGAATTTTCGCTGTTGCGTGAGCGCTTTGTTGAAATGCGCCGAGATCTCCGATTCCTCAAACTCCCCCGAAGCGTCGTGCAGGCCTTGCCTGCTTGGCGTCATGCGAACAGCTCGAGAATTTCCTCGTAGCGCTTGAAGGGCGGAATCAGATACGCGCCGGCAATTCCGGAGGCGCGCGCCGTCCGCGCCCAATCGAGCATGTGGCGAGCGAGCGCAAACCCGCGCTCGCGGGCTCTTTCTCCCGCATTTTCCATTTCGCGCAGAGTCAGTTCCGGAATCACGATCCCGGGAACCTCGTTGTTCAGCCGCTGCGCTTGTTTGTAACTCACGAGCGGCCACACGCCGACGATTACCGGGATGGGCGATCTTCCGCCGAGGCGCTTTAAGAAGGCCTGCCAGTGCTCTGGATCGAAAATAGGCTGGGTCATGGCGAAGTGCGCGCCGGCTTCGATCTTGGCTTCGAAGCGACGCAACTCTTCGTCGAGGTCGTCTGCAACAGGATTCACGGCCACGCCGATAGTGAAATTCGTGGCGCCGCCGAGACTTTTTCCGGCCCAGTCGGTTCCCTGATTGAGCCGCCTGAGGATTTTGACCAAGCCGATGGAGTCCACTTCGAAGACGCCGCTCGTTTCCGGATGATCGCCGAGGGACGGCGGATCGCCCGTGATTGCAAGCACGTTGCGCACGCCGCCAACGGCCCAGGCGCCGAGCAGCATGGCCTGCAAGCCGATGATGTTGGCGTCGCGGCCGGTGAGGTGAGGGATGGTCTCAAAGCCGTGCGCTTCTAGGGCGCCGGCGAGCACGAGCGCGTCCATGCCGACGCGGGCTAGCGTGCCGCTGTTGATGTCAATCGCATCCACACGGCCGGAAGAGGAAACGCGAGAGACTTGCTCGACGATGCGCTCAATCGAAACGCCTTTGGGTGGATCGATCTCGACGGAGACTACAAATTCCTGCGCCTCGATCTTGCCCCAGAGCTTGCTCTCCGGTTCACGAGCCGCGACCCGCCGAACGCGCTCGGCGGGCTCGAGAACTTCGATAGACGCGCCCGCGGAATCACGGCCGGGGCGGGATCTGGATGGGTTCAGCTTTCTTACGGCTTCGGCCATCGCCTGAATGTGTTCCGGAGTGGTGCCGCAGCAGCCGCCGAGAATGCGAGCCCCGAGATCGGCGGCTTCCTGGGCGAAGAGCGCGAAATACTCCGGCGAAGAGCGTGGATAGACGGTGCGATCGCCAATGCGTTTTGGGAAGCCCGCATTGGGCATGGCCGAAAGCGGAAGCCCGGCGCATGCGGCAAGCTCCCGCAGGACGGGCAGCAAGAGTTGCGGGCCGACAGTGCAATTCGTGCCCATCGCTTGAATTTGTTTGTCCTTGAGTTTCTCCCACGCGTCGGGGGGGCGAATGCCGCCAATGGTGGTTCCTTCCTCGGAGTACGTAAGCTGGGCGACGATGGGGAGGCGCGAGAAAGAGTGAATCGCGTCAATCGCTGCGATGAGTTCATCGAGATCGCTGAACGTCTCGAGGATGAAGAGGTCCACGCCGCGCTCCTCGAGAGCTATGGCCTGCTCCTTGAAGATGGCCGACACTTCCACATCGGGCTGATCCATCACCTGATGAATGATTCCGAGGGGTCCGACCGACCCGGCAATCAAGACTTCGTGTTTGGCAGCTTCGCGGGCCTCGCGGGCGATCTTCACGCCGCGATGGTTCAATTCGGCGACGCGATCGGAGAGGCCAAACTGCGCGAGTTTGTGGCGGTTGGCGCCGAACGTGTTGGTTTCGATGATTTGCGCGCCCGCTTCAATGTACGCTTGATGGACGCGAAAGACGGCGTCCGGATGCGCTGCGTTCAATTCCTCGACGCACCGCTGCGGGCCGACCGCCTCGTAAAGCAGCGAGCCCATGGCGCCGTCGGCGATGAGAACTACCTGGCGCAGGCGTTCGTTGAAGTCATCAATGCGCATCGTATGCTGCCCTCGCGAGCATTTTAGCGGCGGACAATCTTTCGATTATAGCATCCGGGCAACGCCGCCGAAGGCAGCGCTGGCGGACGACGCCTTTGCCAGAGCAGGCCCAAGCTACCGTAGATTAGAACGGGTCGCGGCCTCATGTTTTCAAGGAGTTAGCGGGATTTCTAATCCCTCTACCGTAGATTAGTGCCGCTGATAAGCGCGGCGGCGGCTTCCGCCGGAGATTCGACGGGTTGTTCAGCGGGGGCCGAGGCGGATTCCGGGGCAGGCCGCACGACGCTGAAGACGACGCGGGTGGGCGGTTCGGCCCATTGGCCTGATTCCGTGATGCAGGAATAGGCGCGCATGGCGCGGATGACGGAGTCGGCGGTCACCGGAGCCTCCGCGCCCCTTTCGACGATAGTATCCAGGGCGGAAAGAACGTTTTCGCGCCGATGGCGAACGACTCCATAAGCGCGTGCGTGGCGGTGAAGCGGGCGATAGTCCGCAATTTTGTAGTCCTGGGAGATGTTCCACACGCCGTGCCAGTGGAGATATTCCGCTTCGATGGCTTCGCGATCGGGATGACGGCAGACGACACACTTGCGCCGGTGACGGGATAGCGAAGCGGCCGCTTCGCGGCGGCCTTCGATCTTGTTTTGTGCGGTCCTTTTCATTTTCACCCTACATCTTTCTTCTGGCGCTACGTTGCGAGCGAGATGCTGCCGCGCCCCGGCGAGCTGGCTTCAGGCTAGCATCGAGAGGAAGGTGGTTTCACCTGTGTTGACGGCCAGATTTGGGGCGGGTCGAAAAAAACGGGGATACCTGTACGAAAGGTCAGGTGAGGAAAACCTGGATGAAAGGACAAGGGGCTCTACCTTGGTCCCGGGTGGCGCAGAGATCGGACAAAGCCCAAAGGGCCGGGGCCTGCTGGCATGTCCTCCTTCAGCGTTTTTGCTCGACGAGGGCGGCGATGGTGTCCATCAAATCGAACTTGGTGAGGACTTCGAGTTTGCCGCCGGGCATGGCGACGAATACGGCGGGGCTATCGTGGCTCAAGATGTGAGTGACGCGCTCGACGGGCGCGGTGGAAGAGACTTGCGGAAGCGGGGCGCCCATGACTTCTCGGATGACTAGCTTGCGCAGGTCCTTGCCCTGTAGCGCGAGGTTCAGGATCTGATCTTCGAAGACGGTGCCGATGGGGCTGGTTTCTTCGAAGACGGGAAGCTGTGAAATGTCCTGCTTCTGCATGGTGTGCAGGGCGTGGAAGACGGTCTGGTCGGGGCGGGCGATGACGAGCTCGCGCGTCTTGCCGTTGCGCTGCTTGGCGCGGATCACGTCGGCGGCGGTGAGGGCAATTTCAGCGTCGGTGTAGCCGTGCTCGCGCATCCACCCGTCGTTGTAGACCTTACTGATGTAGCGGCTGCCGGAATCGGGGAGGAAGGCGACCACGAAATCACCTTTCTTGCACTTTTGGGCGACTTGCAGAGTGCCTGAAATGCAGCCTCCGCCGGAGCCGCCGGTGAAAATTCCTTCCTGCTTGGCGAGACGCCGGGCCCAGACGAAGCATTCTTCGTCGCCCACCTGCACGACGTCGTCTATGATCTTCAGGTTCATCGTGGGCGGGAAAAAATCCTCGCCAATGCCTTCGACGACGTAGGTGAGCGCTTTGCCGACTTTTCCGGTCTTCACGAATTCGTAGTAGAGCGAGCCGACGGGGTCAACGCCGATGATCTGGATTTTGGGGTTTTGTTCCTTGAGATATTTTCCGACGCCGCTGATCGTGCCGCCGGTGCCCATGCCGCAGACGAAATGCGTGATCTTTCCTTCGGAGTCCTTCCAGATTTCGGGGCCGGTGGTGTCGTAATGCGCCTGCGGGTTCATGGGATTCTCGTACTGATTCGGGTAGTAGGAATTGGGGATCTCGCGCGCGAGTTTTTTCGCGACGGAATAATAGCTGCGGGGGTCTTCCGGCTCGACGGCGGTGGGGCAAACGATCACTTCGGCGCCGAAGGCTTTCAGGAGGTCGACTTTTTCGCGCGACTGCTTGTCGTTGATGGTGAAGACGACTTTGTATCCGCGCGTGACGGCGACGAGTGCAAGACCCATACCCGTGTTGCCGGAGGTGCCTTCGATGATGGTGCCGCCGGGCTTGAGGAGACCTTTGCGCTCCGCTTCGTCAATCATCCACTTGCCGATGCGGTCTTTCACCGAACCGCCGGGGTTCAAGTAGTCGGCCTTGACGTAAACTTCGGCGGAAGAATCTTTCGCCAGGCGGTTGAGGCGGACGAGAGGCGTGTTGCCGATGGCCTCGAGAATGTTGTTGCACTTCATGTGCGGAAATCTTCTCCTGAAAAAGTGCGTGCTGAAATAGATTAGAGACTTCGCGAAAATCTGTCCAGCGGCAGTTTCCAAAATGCGCGTCAGTTTGGAATCGCGGCGGCGTGCTATGCTTTTTCGAGCGTGCCATCCACTCGTGCGACAGCCGGAAATCCTCTTCTACGACGGGCATTGCGGATTGTGCCATCGAACGGTGAAGTTCGTCCTGAAGCGCGATCGCGCGGGAAACGCGTTTCGATTCGCGCCGCTGCAAGGCCAGACATTCCAAAGGCTGGTCCCGCCGGAGCAGCGGGCCGGACTGCCGGACAGCATTGTCGTGCGAAGAGAGGACGGTGTGTTGCTCGCGCGGTCGGATGCGTTCATTTACATTCTTCGCCGGTTGGGTGGTGGATGCAGGGCGCTGGCGGCGATTTTGCGGGTGATACCACGGCCGGTGCGCGACGCGGTGTATGATTTGGTCGCGCGGATTCGGTATCGTGTGTTCGGACGGCGAGATGATTTGTGCCCCATCGTGCCGGCTGATTTGCGCGCGCGGTTTGATCCGTAGCTGCCACGACGGAGAGAAAATCAATGGAGCGGACAAATATTTCGAGCGGGACCCAATGGGAGCCGATTGTCGGATACTCGCGAGCGGTGCGCGTGGGCCCGCATATCAGTGTTTCAGGGACGACGGCGACGGATGCGCAGGGGAAGATCGTCGGGCAGGCGCGACGCCTACGCGCAGGCGGTGCAGACGTTGCGGAACATCGAATCGGCGCTGCTGAAGGCGGGTGCGCGGCTCTCGGACGTGGTGCGCACGCGAATCTACGTGACGAACATCGCAGAGTGGGATAAGGTCGGGCGCGCGCACGGCGAATTTTTCGGCAAGATCCGGCCGGCCACGTCCATGATTGAGGTGAAGGCGCTCATTTCGCCGGAGATGCTGGTGGAGATTGAAGCGGATGCGATTGTCGCGGAAGGTTGAGAGGCCGGTCCTGGTTGTAATATTCTGTTAACAATTGAGCCCGGGGTCTCGGCTAGAATCCCGTTCCATGTCCAAAGAAAACCTACAAATTGTGAATTCGCTGGGATCCCGGGGCCAGAGGATTCTGCGCCTGAAGGGCTCGTTGACGCTTCACACCGTTTTCAGTTTCCAGGAAGCCATGCGCGCGGAGTCTGCCCCGGTGTTGATCCTGGACTTTACCGACGTGCCCTATATCGACTCCGCCGGGCTGGGCGCGCTTGTGGGCATGCATGTAGGAGCGCAAAAGGCGATGCGCAAGCTGGCGTTCGTGGGGATGAACACGCAAGTGAGAGCGCTGATGGATATGACGAATGTGTCGCAACTTTTCAAATCGTACGCTACGGTGGCGGAGGCCGAAGCCGCCGTCTCCTGAAAACGATTCGTCTCAATTCTCCGCAAGTTCCTTCCTAACGTCCGCGTGACATTTACGGCCGATACTTTGATCGAGAGACTCTCGAAATCTCCGAAGAGCCACGCGCGCGAGAGGATGCGATAGAATAGACGTTCATGGAGACGATTCTATCGCGCGACGATGAAGATCGGGGGCGGGACGCTGTTCGGGCGCCTCGCGTTCACATTCCTGATTCTCTGCGCGATTGGATTGGGATCCGCGGTGGGGCTGTTGTTCGTGTACACCAGCGATTTGCCGGAGATTCATGCGCTGGAAGATTACCGTCCCGATGTTGTAACCGAGCTTTACGCCGATGACGGCCAGCCGGTGGGAAGTTTCTCGATCCAGCGGCGGATTCTGCTCACCTATCAACAAATCCCGAAGCTCCTCAAAGACGCGATCCTGACCACGGAAGACCAGCACTTCGAACAGCACTGGGGAGTGGATTTTCCGCGCGTGCTGCAGGCCGCATGGCACGACGTTACGCATCACCAGATCAAGGAAGGCGCCAGCACGCTCACGATGCAGCTTGCGGGCGGACTATTCCTCAACCGCGCGGACCGCAGCTTTCACCGAAAGATTCAAGAGACGATCCTGGCGACGCAGATCGAGCGCCACTACACGAAAGAACAGATCTTCACGATGTACTGCAATCAGATTTACTTGGGCTCCGGCAACTACGGCTTCGAGGCCGCGTCCGAATACTACTTCAGCAAGCCCGTGGGCCAGTTGACGCTTCCGGAGGCGGCGCTGCTGGCGGGCATGATTCGCGGGCCGGTGTATTCGCCGATTACGCACGCGACACGCGCGCTGGCGCGGCGGAACCTGGTTCTCTCGCTGATGGCGCACGACGGGAAGATTACACAGGCGGAAGCCGCGGCGGCGAGCAAATTGCCAATCGCCTTGCACGTTTCCTCCGGACGCAATGATCTCGCGCCGTATTTCATCGAGGAGATCCGGCAATATCTCGAGCACACATACGGCACCGCGGCGGTGCACGAACAGGGGTTGCGCGTCTACACCACTCTCAACATCGATATGCAGAGAGCGGCAAACGCGGCGGTTCGCGACGGTCTGCACGCATACGACCGGCGGCACGGCTGGCGCGGCAATTTGCCGAACATCCTTCAAGATCATCCCGGGGCCCTGGACACATTTCAGAGCGATGATTGGCGGGGCGGAATACAGAAAGGCGATTACGTTACCGGACTCGTTACGGCGGTCGAGCCGACGTTTGCGACGGTCAAGCTGGGGCAGTATCACGCCATGCTCACACCGGCGGATTTTGCCTGGACCGGGCGGAAATCTCCCTCGCAACTCCTGAAGGCGGGAGACGTCGTAGTCGTTTCGATCAAGGAAATTTTTGGAACCACGGTTCACGTGCAGCTCGAGCAGCAACCGGCGGCTCAAGCGGCGCTGCTGGCCATCGACAATCCCACGGGCGACATCAAAGCCATGGTCGGCGGGTACGATTTCGAGGAGTCGAAGTTCGATCGCGCGACACAGGCGATTCGCCAGACGGGGAGCTCGTTCAAGGTCTACGTCTATGCCACCGCGCTCGAGCAGGGCGCGTCGCCCTTCGATACCATCGTGGACGAACCGGTCACCTACCACGGCACGGGCCAAGCCTATTCCCCGCGCAACTACGACGAGAAGTTCGAAGGCCGCATCACGCTGCGGCGGGCGCTGGCCGATTCGCGAAACGTTCCAGCCGTACGCCTGCTCGATCACGTGGGAATTCAAAACGTGATTGAAGTGACGCGCAAGTTTGGCATCTCGAGTCCCTTGCCGCCGTATTTGCCGCTTGCGCTTGGCGCGGCTGACCTTACGCTTCTCGAGCACACCTCCGCGTTTACCGTTTTCCCTGACGACGGGATCCACATCGAACCGCATTACATCCAGCGCGTCACGTCGTATGACGGCGCCGTGCTGGAAGAACCGCGGCCCAACGTGACGGACGTGATTCCTCCGGAAGTAGCGCGCACGATGGTGGCGATGCTCGAAGAAGTGGTGCAGTTCGGCACCGGCGTGCGCGCCAAGGAACTCGGCCGCCCTTCGGCAGGAAAGACCGGCACAACGAATGACTTCACCGACGCCTGGTACATCGGCTTCACGCCGCAGCTTACGGCCGGCGTCTGGGTGGGCAATGACGACAAACGCGTGTCGCTCGGCAAGAAGGAGACGGGCGCACGCGCGGCGTTGCCGATCTGGCTCGAGTTCATGCAGAAGGCGACGCAAGGAATGCCGGTGGAAAATTTCCCGAATGTGGTCCCGCTCGAGAAGGTTGCTCGCCGGAAGGCAGATTCTGGTGGACACGCCGGACACCGCTCCGCCGGCCGACGCGGCGGAACAGGGCCTCACGGAAACACGCGCACCGGGAGCTCCCCCGAAACCAGTGCAGAAAACTGCGGCACCGGCGCCTGCGCCGATACAGCCCAAGCCCGCGCAAACCGCTCCCACGCCAACGCGCGCCGATAGTTCAGCGGGCGCTTTGCCTCACTAGCTTGCCGCATGCTGAAGTTCTTATGATTTCCTGCGGAAGGGATCCCAGCCACGCGGTTCAAGAACTGTGGCAACCCCGCCTCCTCCCACAAGCAGTATTCGCTTTCCGGCGGTAATTTCCCCCACGGGCGTCAGTTCGGAAAAGCCGGGCGCGCGCCGCAGGCTCTTCGCCCGGTGAGGAGGTACTGTGAACAGGAGCTCATAGTCGTCGCCGCCGTGCAAAGCCATTTTCAGCGGATCAAGCTGCGGCTTCCCCAGACGTTTCGAAAGCGCGGAAGATATCGAAATCCGTGGAATGCGGTCGCGCCTGAGCCGTGCTCCAACCCCGCTTGCCCGGCATAGGCGCGCGAGATCCGTCGAGAGGCCGTCCGACAGGTCCATCATGGCGGAGGCGACGCGGTGTTCGGCGAGCCATGCGCCCAATTTGAGCCGAATCTCGGGATAAAGATGTTGCTGCAAAAGAGGTCGCAGCCCTTGCTCGCGCCCGAGGCCCCGGCGCATCAGCTCGAGACCCAGTTCTGCTCTCCCTAATCGGCCGCTGACATATAGAAGGTCCCCGGGGTGCGCACCCGTCCGGGTGACCGCCCGTCCTGGCGCGCCTTTCCCAACTACTTCTCCGAGGACAGTGATGCTGATCGAAACCGTCCGGCTCTTCGTGGTGTCTCCCCCAGCCAATTGCATACCAAGGCCACGAGCCGCCCGGCCCATGCCGGAGAGAAAGCCGTCCAGCCAGTCGCCTGCCCTGCTGGACGGGAGGGCCAGGGTCATCAGGAAAAGCCGTGGTGTAGCGCCCATCGCGGCAAGGTCGCTTGTGGCACGGACAAGGGACTTGTAACCGACGGAATCTGGAGGATGGAGGTTGCCGAGAAAATGAACGCCTTCCAAGAATGCGTCGCAGCTCAGGACCCATTCGGTGCCGCCACGCGGCATAACAATAGCAGCGTCATCGCCGATGCCCAGACGCAGGACACCATCGGGCCGGCCGATTTTCGACGGAATGGCGCGGGTGATCCTCCGGATCAAATGCTCTTCGCCGTTGATACCTTTGGTTCGCCGCGTGGAGGTGTACACCTTTTAGACCGACATCGGTCACCGGAAGCTGAATTATAGATGGGAGCAGGCAAGGAAGCGAGACTGGCACGACGGGCGAAACCTGACCCACTGCTACCTGTACTTCCGTACAGTTGTTTCGAAGGGCTCCTTTGCGTTAAGATCCTTCGATCCTAAAGGACATGCTTTTATAGAATAGTTTGTGGAGGCAGCGGCGCAAGCGCGCCTATGCGAAATGGAAGATTGAGGTTGACGCCCCATGAATCGGTCATTACAATGCCCCGGGTTTCGAACCAGGGCTCTCGGTTCAGACTTGAAGTTGGAATCGGCTAGCCGCGAGAGGGGCCTTGCGGTTTTCAATCAGCCGGAAAGACAATACAGGGCGGAAAAAAAGAGCATGAAGGGAAAGCACTACACGTTCTTTATTGCTTCGGCCGCTTCGGGCGGGCTCCGGCGCCTTCGTGTTCCTTTCTATGTGGTCCATCTTCTAACGATTTTCGCAATCATAGGCGGCATCACGGTAGCCGCGGGCATGGGTTCCTACTCGCGCATGCTATGGAAGGCCGCGAGCTATAACTCCCTTCGACGCGAGCAGGACAACCTGAAGCAGCAATACCGCCAGCTCCAAACGCAAGTCAAGGACACCAACCAGCGTCTGAACTCTCTGCAGTCCCTGGCGAGCGAAGTGGCGATGGCCTATGGAATCTCCCGGTTCCGCCAGACGCCTTTCGGCCTGACCGACGTTGTGGACGAGCCTGAAGCCGATTTCCAGGCGTCTTTGGACGAGTTCAGCTACCTTGAGAGGAATGTCACGGCGGTGGCGATATCGAGCGGCGGACTTCGCCTGCTGACCGCAACGCAACAGAACAGCTTGGGGATTGTGCCTTCGCTGTGGCCGGTCGTGGGGCAGATAACGGGTCACTTCGGCGAGCGGCTGGACCCGTTCAGCGGTGAGGGAGCGTTTCACGCGGGAATCGACATAGCCTCGCACTACGGCGACGATGTTCGCGCCTCCGCCGACGGCGTGGTCGTGGGCGTGGACCGGCGCGCGGGCTATGGGAGACTCGTCATCATTGACCACGGCTTTGGTGTGACCACCTGGTATGGGCACCTTTCCGGGTTCAATATTCAGGCAGGCATGCATGTGAAGCGCGGCGATGTGATCGGTTACGAGGGCCAAAGCGGCAGATCCACGGGCCCCCACCTCCACTACGAAGTTCGCATCTATAACACGCCCGTTAACCCCTGGCGCTACCTCCGAGGCATTTCGTCCAGCAGCACAGCTGCCGATTAATTCCTCTTTTCAATCGCTTGGATTTCACCGCACCCGCACAGGTTCTTCGTTTGTCCGGAAATTTGAGGAGGCCGAAGGCGTCCCTCCGAGCATGGCAGGCGTAACGTCGAGCGTTATCCGCACCCAGTGGTCCTGATGATTCACCTTCACCTGGCGGAGCAGCGCGTCGAGGAATGCGGCTTGCTCTTTCGTCATCTGACGGCGGGTTTGCGGGTCGGCAAGCACGGCGGTGCCCAGGAAGCGGAAGCTATCCAGGAGGGCCGCAATCTGGATTGCGGAGCTCATCGAGTCGCAATCACCGTCGAGCGCGAGGGTGATGCCGTTGGCTGTTGGTTTGCCGGCCAGCGTCAAACTGCGGATGCTGCGGATGAGGCGCTCCAGTTGGGGCGATCCTTTGAGACTCGCAAAGAAGCTCGGTGGCAAATTGTCCGTGCGCGCAACCGCGAAAATCGGTGCCCCAGCCACCCGCTCGATCCGCGCCTGCATTGCCGGCTCGCGCAGATGCGCGGGTGAGGTTGTCAATTCGTCAAAAATGGCCGGATTGCTGGTAAGGGCGATTCGGTCGGAGGACAGAAAGCGCAAGAAAATGCTTTGAGCGGGCGATTGACCGGGAAACTCGTAGACCGGAGGCTTCAAGAGCTTGCCCGTTCGCAAGGCATATGCCTCGATCTTCCTTTGGTCGAATCGCCCTATGGCTATAGCAACAATGCGTTCCGAAGGGTGCTTTCCAGGCGGCGTGGCTATGCTTCCGGGCCAGAGACCGATAGCCACGGTATCGAGATCTCGCGTGTAATCGAACCCCGTGTCGCGGACGAATTCGGCGTACTCACGATCCGCTTGGGGTCCCGGCGACGTAAGGCCCAGGACCGCTGCCAGGGGCGAGTTTCTCAGTCCCCGGAGTGTCGCAAAGTCTAGATAACCGATCACAGGAGCGTCTGCCGGGACTTGGCTTAGAAGATCCGGGGGCGGTCCCGCGCTCGCGCCTGCCAGAGGCCGGTGCTGACGATAGAAATAGACGCCCACCGCGGCGCCGGCCAAGCCGATCATTACCGCTACCGCAATCAGAGCGCGCTGCGTCGAGTTGAGCGTCATAGGATTTGAGTATAGGTTTCGGTCATAGTGGTGTAAAGTTTCTGCCCCGGCTGCGTATTAGATTTATAGGGGCGGCGCGAACGAAGTGGCGGCCGTCCGGGGGCGGGCAACCCAATAATGCGTGGTTGCTTCCTAACGCCCTGCTTGATTCGGTGCGGAGAAAAGACCCGCAGAATGGAATTGAATATGAAATCAGCAATCGCAAGAATCCTTGTCGTCGTATGTGCGAGTTTCATGCCCAGCCTCACCGCGCTCGCCCAAGCACCCGCGAAATCCGCGGCAACGCCGGCCGCTGCGGCTGCTCCGAGCGCCGATCAGATTCTCGACAAGTACGTTGAGGCAACCGGCGGAAGTGCGGCCTGGAAGAAACTGACGTCGCGGCAATCCATCGGCACACTGGAAATACCCGCGATGAATCTATCCGGCACTTTTCAGGTACACGAGAAAGCCCCGAACAGCATGCTTTCCGTGGTCGTTGTGGCCGGCGCCACATTCCGCCAGGGCTTTGATGGAAAAGTTGGATGGTCCGACGACCCGCAGAATGGCGTGCGCGAGCAGACAGGCCCGGAGCTGAACGAGACCAAGCGCCAAGCCGATTTCTATCGCCCGCTCGATCTTCGCCAGCTGTACGCAAAATTTACGGTGACCGGCACGGAGAAAATCGGGGATCACGATGCGTACGTGGTGGAAGCAAAGCCCGCGGAGGGTGAGGCGGACAAGATGTACTTCGATACGCAGAGCGGGCTTATGGTGAGGGCTATAAGCCAGCGTCACTCACCACAAGGCGTCGTGAACCTCACCGAAGATCTCTCGGACTATCGCGACACGGATGGCGTGAAGTTGCCCTTCACCATCCTGCAGTCCACCGCCGAGAACTCCTTCACGATCAAGATTACCGAGGTTCACCACAACCTGTCGTTCGACGATGCCCAATTTGCCAAGCCTGCTGCTCAATAGCGCATGGAGGCTTGTGGGGCGCAATTAAGCCCCTTTGTGGCAAGGGGTTTGCGGGGGGATTGAGAAGTTGCTTGCAATTTGATTGCCTGTGTGATACTTTTGCTCGGTTTAGCCATGCTGGCGTAGCTCAGCTGGTAGAGCATCTGATTTGTAATCAGAGGGTCGGGGGTTCAATTCCCTCCGCCAGCTGAATTTGAGGATCGGAATTCTTTGCAGGGGATGCGGACGGATTCCTCGCGACAAAAGCGCTAGGGCTGGTGTCTTCGGGCACGAGCCCTTTCTGCATTGCGGAAGCCCCGTACAGCAGTCCGATTGTGTTCTGGTTGCATTTACCGGACACGGTTCTTCTGTTCGGAGTGCGCCTGTACGGGATGCTGAAGCTGTGTCGCGAAAGTTCTTGCGTAACGCGGGACGGGTGGGTGAGTGGCTAAAACCAGCAGACTGTAAATCTGCCGCTCCTTGCGGGCTACGGAGGTTCGAATCCTCCCCCGTCCACCAGTTTCCTAAGGCGGCGCGGCCCAGTTGATTCCGAAGCAAGACGTGAGAAATTGCGGGAAATTGATTCGGGCCTGGGTAGCTCAGTTGGTAGAGCGCGTCCTTGGTAAGGACGAGGTCACCGGTTCAATCCCGGTCCCAGGCTCCAGATCGGCAGTTGGAACGAGCGGGGGTAACTCAGTGGTAGAGTCTCTGCCTTCCAAGCAGATGGTCGCGGGTTCGAGCCCCGTCCCCCGCTCCATTGTAAAACGATTGCGCAGAGGAGTGGGGAATCCGGTCGGAGCAGACCAGAAATCATTTGCGGCGATGGCCGCATAGGCAAGAAGGGGACGCGAGATGGCGAAGGAGAAATTCGAGCGCAGTAAGCCGCACGTAAACGTGGGGACGATCGGTCACATCGACCACGGCAAGACGACGTTGACGGCGGCGATCACCAAGGTGCTGTCGAAGAACAATCCGAAGGTGCAATTCCGTGCGTTCGATTCGATCGACAACGCGCCGGAAGAGCGCGAGCGCGGCATCACGATCGCGGTGGCGCACGTGGAATACGAAACGGCCAACCGCCACTACGCGCACATCGATTGCCCGGGGCACGCGGACTACATCAAGAACATGATCACGGGCGCGGCGCAGATGGACGGGGCGATCCTGGTGGTGGCGGCGACGGACGGCCCGATGCCGCAGACGCGCGAGCACATCCTGCTGGCGCGGCAAGTGGGCGTGCCGTACATCGTGGTGTTCCTGAACAAGTGCGACATGGTGGAAGATCCCGAGCTGCTGGAGCTGGTGGAGCTGGAAGTGCGGGAGCTGCTGAAGACGTATCAGTTTCCCGGGGACACGGTGCCGGTGGTGAAGGGGTCGGCGCTGAAGGCGCTCGAGGGAGACGCGAAGTGGGAGAAGTCAATTTTGGAATTGATGGAAGCGGTGGACAAGAACGTGCCGCTGCCGCAGCGGGACGTGGACAAGCCGTTCGCGATGCCGATTGAAGATATCTTTTCGATCTCGGGGCGCGGGACGGTGGTGACGGGACGAATCGAGCGCGGGAAGGTGAAAGTAGGCGAGGAAGTGGAGATTGTGGGATTCCGTCCGACGATGAAGAAAACGGTGACGGGCGTGGAAATGTTCCGCAAGCTGCTGGACGAAGGGATCGCGGGCGACAACGTGGGATTGTTGCTGCGCGGGACGGAAAAGGACGAAGTGGAGCGCGGGCAGGTGTTGTGCAAGCCGGGATCGATCACGCCGCACACGAAGTTCAAGGCGGAAGCGTACGTATTGACGAAGGAAGAGGGAGGACGGCACACGCCGTTCTTCACGGGATACCGGCCGCAGTTTTATTTTCGGACGACGGACGTGACGGGAGACGTGAAGCTGCCGGCGGGAGTGGAGATGGTGATGCCGGGAGACAACGTGTCGTGCGAAGTGAGCTTGATCACGCCGGTAGCGCTGGAGAAAGGGCTGCGCTTCGCGATTCGCGAAGGCGGCCATACGGTCGGCGCCGGCGCCGTCGTCGAGATCATCGAGTAAACGATCATGCGCGAAATTATCACGTTGCAGTGCAACGATTGCAAAAACCGGAACTACACGACCACCAAGAACCGTAAGAAGCACACGGAACGCTTGGAAACGCAGAAATTCTGCAACACGTGCCGGAAGCACACGGCGCATAAAGAAGTGAAATAGACCGGCCCAGATTCAGGGGAGTAGGTTCAACGGTAGACCATCGGTCTCCAAAACCGAGAGTGGGGGTTCGAATCCCTCCTCCCCTGCCAGCTTTGCTGGCGGGCAGGGCGAAGGCGAAGCGGCAGAAGTAAGCTTCACGGGGCGAAGGCGGCGGGACAAATGGCACAAGCGGCCAAATTGAACAAGGAAGAAGCAGGCCACCACGTAAGCGGATTCTCGCTGCTCGCGCCGGTGGGGAAACTCGCGGAATACCCGCGGCGGCTGCGAAGCTTCTTGCACGATGTGCGAGTCGAGATGAGGCAGGTGAACTGGCCGTCGCGCTCCGACGTTTGGTCCACCACGATTGTCGTGGTTGTCACCGTCGCGTTTTTCGCAACGTTCTTTTTTGTCGTCGACACCGGAGTCTGGAAGCTGGTTCAGTGGATACAAAAACTGTTCAAGTAACGGGATCGCGGATGGAAAAACAGTGGTACATCGTCCACACCTACTCGGGGTTTGAGAAAAAGGTGAAAGAGAGCCTGGAAGGCCGCGTTCAGGCCTTTGGCCTCACGGACAAGATCGGCCAAATCATTATCCCCACAGAATCCGTTGTCGAAGTGCGCGGCGGGAAAAAAGTGATCTCGCCCCGGATGTGCTATCCGGGCTACGTGCTCGTTGAGATGGATATGGACGACTACACGTGGCACGTCGTGCGTTCCACGCCGCGCGTCACGGGATTTGTGGGATCGGGCCAGACGCCGTCGCCGCTCACGGAAGAAGAAGTGCAAAACATTCTGAACCGGGCCACCACCACGGCTGAGAAACCGAAGCCGAAGCTGTCGTTTGAGCGCGGCGAAAAGGTGCGCATCGGTGAAGGGCCCTTCGCGAATTTCACGGGCGTCGTCGAGGAAGTGAACTCGGACCGCAGCACGCTCAAAGTTTCGGTCACGATTTTCGGCCGCTCGACACCGGTGGAACTCGATTTTGCGCAAGTTGAGAAAGTTGCTTAGCGGATAGCTTTAGGGGCGAGCGGGGCAAGAAACGTAAAGGAACCTGACAGATGGCAAAGAAAGTTCAGTCCACCGTGAAATTGCAGTTGCCGGCGACGAAAGCCACTCCGGCGCCGCCCGTGGGTACCGCGCTCGGCCCGCACGGCGTGAACATCATGGATTTCTGCAAGCAGTTCAACGCCAAGACGGCCAAGGAACCGGACGGAATGATCATTCCCGTGCTGGTCACCATCTACAGCGACCGCACGTTCACCTTCATTCTGAAGACGCCGCCTGCTTCCGAGCTTTTGAAGCGCGCGGCCGGGATCGTGAAGGGTTCGCCTGAGCCGAACCGCAACAAGGTGGCGAAGATTACGCACAAGCAGGTGGAAGAAATCGCCAAGATGAAATTGCCCGATCTGAATACGGCGAGTCTTGATTCGGCGGTTCGCACGATCATGGGCACGGCGCGCAACATGGGAATCGAAGTAGAAGGCTAGTCCCGTTTCCACGGCGATGGGAACGCGGCTAACAGGAGAAGGAAGCGATGGGTCGTAGTTCGAAGGACGGCGGCAAGAATATTGATCGCGCGCGGAAGCTTGTCGAAGCGCGTCCCTACAAGCTCGAAGAAGCAGCCGAGCTTCTGCGCAAGGCGCATTTTGTGAAGTTTGATGAAACGGTCGAGCTCGTGTTGAACCTGGGCGTGGACCCCAAGCAGTCCGACCAGATGGTCCGCGGCACGGTCGTTCTGCCGCACGGATTGGGCAAGTCGAAGCGCGTTCTGGTGATTGCGAGCGGCGAAAAGGTCCGCGAGGCGCAGGAAGCAGGCGCCGATTTCGTGGGCGGCGAAGACATGGTTCAGAAAATTCAGGAAGGCTGGACGGATTACGAAGCCGTGATTGCCACGCCCGACATGATGAAATCCGCAGGACGTCTCGGCAAAGTGCTCGGCCCGCGCGGCCTGATGCCGAATCCGAAAACGGGCACGGTCACCTTTGAAGTCGCGCGCGCCGTGAAGGAAATCAAGGCCGGCAAAGTGGAGTTCCGCCTCGACAAGACGGGAATCATCCATTCGCCCGTGGGGAAAATCAGTTTCTCGGCTCAGAACCTTGCCGGAAATGCGCTGGCTCTTCTTGCGGCGGTCGTCAAGGCCAAGCCCGCGGCAGCGAAGGGCAAGTACATCAAGAAGATCACGCTGACGTCCACGATGGGGCCGGGCGTTTTGATCGACCACGCCGAAGCGGACGAAGCGGTAGCGGCATAACGAGGCTTCACAGGGGGAGTTCGGCATGAAGAAGAAAGCCGAAAAAGTCACGCAGGCGGACGAACTGCGCACGCAGCTGGCGAAGGTTTCCACCGTCATTCTCTCGACGTTCCAGGGGATCACCGTCGAGCAGGATACGAAGCTGCGCCGGTCGGTGGAAGCCGCGGGCGGGCATTATCAGGTGGTGAAAAACACGGTTGCGGAGCGCGCGGGTGCGGGCACGCCGGCCGAAGGGCTGCTCAAGGGCCTCTCCGGCACGAATTCGATTGCCTACACCGCCACGGACCCGGTCGCGCTCGCGAAGATCCTCACGAAAGTCGCAAAGGATGTTCCGGCGTTTAAATTCCGCGCCGGATGGGTGGAAGGGCGCGTTATTTCGATTCAGGAAATCAATCAACTTGCTTCGTTGCCGAGCAAGGAGGAGCTGATCAGCAAGGTGATGTTCATGCTGAACGCTCCTGCACAGCGTGTGGCGACGGCGCTTGCGGCTCTGCCGCGCAATCTCGCGGTGGTCACAAGCGAAGCGGTGAAAGCGAACAAGTTTGGCGCAGGCAGCGGTGCTCCTGCGCCTGAAGCGGCTCAGTAACACGGGTTCTCGGCAGTCATCTGCGAGGAGGATAGGAAAAGGCAATGGCTAGCAAAGTCGAATCAATACTCGAAGAAATCAAGGGCCTCACGCTGCTGGAGGCTTCCGATCTGGTCAAGAAGATGGAAGAAGCCTTTGGCGTCTCCGCGGCCGCGGCCGCACCGGTAATGGTCGCCGGCGGAGGGGCTGCGGGCGGCGCTGCGCCGGCGGAGGAGAAGACGGAGTTTGCCATCGTTCTCACCGAAGTGGGCGCCAACAAGATCAACGTGATTAAGGCTGTCCGGGAAGTTACCAGCCTCGGCTTGAAAGAAGCCAAGGATCTGGTGGATGGCGCCCCCAAGACCGTGAAAGAGGGCGTCAACAAGGACGAAGCCGCCACGATCAAGAAAAAGTTCGAAGAGGCCGGAGCCAAGGTCGAAGTCAAGTAGTGCCGGGATTTTGTCCGGCCCTGGCTGTTGCGTCCGGCCCCAGGGCGAAGGAATTCGCCACGCGCTTTCATTGGAAAATGGAACATCAAAATCGTCCTTCCCGGAACGACGGGGCGGGTGTTTGCCCGTGCTGTCGTTTCCGGCGTGACCGTAATTCGGAAGGGAATGGTCAATGAGCCTTCGTAACGGTAATCGAGTGATTCGGGAACGGGAACGCCTGGACTTCGCCAAGATCAAGACGACGGTCCAGATTCCGAACCTGATTGATGTGCAGAAGAAGTCTTATCAGCGTTTCCTGCAGATGGATTTGCTGCCGAGCGAGCGCGAAGATACGGGCCTGCAGTCCGTTTTCACGTCCGTGTTTCCGATCCAGGATTTCCGCGGACTTTCGCAACTGGACTTCGTGGACTACGCGATCGGCAATTGGGAGTGCAAGTGCGGCCATTTGCGCGGCCTGCACCACTTGCGCGCCACCTGCCGGAATTGCGGCGCGTCGGTTGTCACCAACCCGTACAAGACCGGCGACGTGCTCTGCACCAAGTGCGGCACGTTCAACAAGAATACGCCCACGTTCTGCAACAAGTGCGGCGACCCGGTCACGCTCCAGTTGAAATACGACGTGAACGAATGCCAGGAGCGCGGCATGACGTATTCCGCGCCGCTCAAGGTCACCATCCGCCTCACGATCTACGACAAAGACCCTGACACCGGCGCGAAGTCCATCCGCGATATCAAGGAGCAGGAAGTCTTCTTCGGCGACATTCCGCTGATGACCGAGAACGGCACGTTCATCATCAACGGAACCGAGCGCGTCATCGTCAGCCAGTTGCATCGCTCGCCGGGCGTTTTCTTCGAGACGGCGAACAACCGCAGCTACTTCCTCGGCAAGATTATTCCCTATCGCGGCTCGTGGGTGGAATTCGAGTACGACACCAAGAACATTCTCTACGTCCGCATCGACCGCAAGCGCAAGTTCCTCGGCTCGATTTTCCTGCGCGCTTTGGGCATGAAGTCCAACGAGGATATTCTGCGCACGTTCTACCAGGTGGAGCGAATTTCTCTGCGCGGCAACGATCTGTTTTGGAACACCTCGGAAGGCTTGATTGACCGCAAGATTTCGAAGGAGATCAAGCACGGGAAATCGGGCGATCCGGTGGTCGGCGCGCACAAGCGCATCACCGAACCGCTCTACAAGGAAATCGTCAAAGCGCGCATTAACCAGGTGGAAGTCGGCGTGGCGGACCTCGAAGGCGCCATCACGGTCGGCGAGCTTGTGAATCGCCAGACCGGTGAAGTGCTGCTCGAAGCGAACAAGGTTCTCACTCCGGAAGTATGGGCCACCATCGCCGAAGCCGGGATTACGGAAGTTGACATCGCTTTTCCGGATCGCGACGACGTCGGCGTCATCGTCGGCCGCACCCTCGAGAAGGACACGATCCGCACGCCGAAGGAAGCGCTGATCGAAATTTACCGCAAACTGCGCCCGGGCGATCCGCCGACCCTCGAAACGGCCACCGCGCTCTTCAATGGCATGTTCTTCGATGCCCGAAAATACGATTTCAGCAAGGTCGGCCGCCTGAAGTTCAATATCAAGCTGGATCTCGAGACGCCGCTCGAAAAGCGCACGCTCGACCCGTCCGATTTCGTCGCCGCGATTAAGTACCTGCTGAAGCTGCGCAAGAACATCGGCTCCGTTGACGACATCGATCATCTCGGCAATCGCCGTGTCCGCGCCGTTGGCGAATTGCTCGAAAACCAGTTCCGCATCGGCCTGGTTCGCATGGAGCGGGCCATCAAGGAAAAGATGTCCGTGTACCAGGAAATGTCCACGGCCATGCCCCACGATCTTGTGAACGCGAAACCTGTGATGGCGGCGATCCGCGAATTCTTCGGCAGCTCGCAGCTTTCACAGTTCATGGACCAGACCAACCCGCTCAGCGAAATCACGCACAAGCGGCGTCTTTCCGCTTTGGGTCCCGGTGGCCTTTCCCGCGAGCGCGCCGGATTCGAAGTCCGCGACGTCCACCCGACGCACTACGGCCGGATCTGCCCGATTGAGACGCCGGAAGGTCCCAACATCGGATTGATCAGCTCGCTTTCCTGCTACGCGCGGATCAATGAGTTCGGCTTCATCGAGTCGCCCTACCGCAAGGTGAAGGGCGGCCGCGTGATTGACTTCGTGCAAGTGGTGAATTCGGGCGATAGCGAATTCAAGGCCGGCGAAATTGCCGAACGCGAAAAAGTGGAGGACACGAACGATGAGCTGAAGCGCCGTCGCGTGGTGGTCGAGCCGCACTGCTTCTACCTCTCGGCGTGGGAGGAAGACCGCTACGTCATCGCGCAGGCCAACGCCTCGCTCGATGAGCGCGGAAAAATCACCACGGAACTCGTCAATTGCCGCCAGGCCGGAAACTTCGTCCTGAAAAGCCGCGACGAGGTGGATTACATCGACGTGTCGCCCAAGCAACTCGTCTCGGTTGCGGCCAGCCTCATTCCCTTCCTCGAGAATGACGACGCGAACCGCGCGCTGATGGGATCGAACATGCAACGCCAGGCCGTGCCGCTCATCAAGGGTGAAGCTCCCCTTGTCGGCACCGGGATGGAGCGCGTCACCGCCCGCGATTCGGGCGCGGTGGTGGTCTGCCGCCGCGACGGCATCGTCGACCAGGTCGATTCCGAGCGCATCATCGTTCGCGTGGAATCCGACCAGTCCGGCGTGCTGAGCCGCGAAGTGGGTTCCGACATCTACCTGCTTACGAAGTTCAAGCGCTCGAACCAGAATACCTGCATCAGCCAGAAGCCGCTGGTCCGCGCGGGCGACCGCGTGAAACAGGGCCAGGTGCTTGCCGATGGTCCTTGCACCGACCGCGGCGAGCTCGCTCTGGGCCGGAACGTTCTCGTGGCCTTCCTTCCCTGGCGCGGCTACAACTTTGAAGATGCCATCCTCGTCAGCGAAAAGCTCGTTGAAGAGGACTACTACACCTCCATCCACATCGAGGAGTACGAAATCGAAGCGCGCGATACGAAACTCGGCCCCGAAGAAATCACGCGCGATATTCCCAACATCAACGAAGGCTTCCTGCGCAATCTCGACGAAAGCGGCGTGATACGAATCGGGGCCACCGTCAAGCCCGGCGACATTCTCGTCGGCAAGGTGACGCCAAAGGGCGAAACCACGCTGACTCCCGAGGAAAAGCTCTTGCGCGCCATCTTCGGAGAGAAGGCCGGCGACGTTCGCGATGCCTCGCTGTATTGCCCTCCGGGCATCGAGGGCACCATCGTGGACGTGAAGATCTTCTGCCGCAAGGGCGCGGAAAAAGACGAACGCCACAAAGCGATCGAGGGCGGCCAGGTGGCGAAGCTCGAGAAGAACCTTGCCGATGAGATCCGCATTCTCACCGACGAGCGGCTGAAGCGGCTCACCGATCTGCTCGGGAGCCAGAAACTCCAGGCCGATCTTCACGACGAGCGCACCAACAAGCGGTTGCTCACCAAGGGCACGGAGCTGACGCGCGATCTCCTCGAAAAAATCTCCACGCGCAACCTGAAGCGCCTGCGCTTGAGCGACAAGGATCCTCTGCTCATCGAGAAGATCGACGAAATCGAGGAGATGACTTCGCGGCAGATCGACGTGTTGCGCAAGATCACCGACGAGCGCATCTCCAAGCTCAAGAAGGGCGATGAACTGCCGCCGGGCGTCATCAAGCTCGTGAAGGCCTACATCGCCATGAAGCGCAAGCTTTCCGTGGGCGACAAGATGGCCGGCCGCCACGGCAACAAGGGCGTCATTGCCCGGATCGTGCCCAAGGAAGACATGCCCTACATGCCGGATGGCACGCCGATGGAGATCGTTCTCAATCCGCTCGGTGTTCCTTCGCGTATGAACGTCGGTCAGATTCTGGAGACGCACCTCGGCTGGGCTTCGAAAGAGCTCGGTGAGCAGGTCGCCAAGGTGATTGACGACACCGGGGCGCGCGCCGACGCCGTTCGCAAATGGTTCAAGGACGCGTTCGGTCCCACGTCGGTTTGGAAGACCATCTCCGAGCTCGACGACGAAGCCATCATCGATCTCGGCTACAGTTTCCGCGAGGGCGTTCCGTTCGCCACGCCCGTGTTCGACGGCGCTCGCGAAACCGATATTCGTCACTTGTTCGAATTCACCTCGTTGCCGGAAAGCGGAAAGATCACGCTGTACGACGGCATGACCGGAGATGCCTTCGCGCAGAACGTCACCGTCGGCTACATCTACATGCTCAAGCTGTCGCATCTTGTCGACGACAAGATTCACGCGCGTTCCATTGGTCCTTACTCACTCATCACGCAACAGCCGCTCGGCGGAAAGGCGCAGTTTGGCGGACAGCGCTTCGGAGAAATGGAAGTCTGGGCGCTCGAGGCCTATGGCGCTGCGCATATTCTGCAGGAGCTGCTCACGGCGAAATCGGACGACGTCTACGGCCGCGCCAAGATTTACGAAGCGATCGTGAAGGGCGAGCCGGGTATCGAGCCCGGCGTGCCTGAATCCTTCAACGTTCTTGTGCGCGAGCTGCAGTCGCTTTGCCTCGACGTCGAATTGATGAAACGCCAGAAGCCGCAAGCGGAAAAGGTGGAAGCGGCGGATTAACGTGGCGCGCAGCGGAAGTATTTCCCGCGCGCCGGAACAATATTCAGTAGCTGGTTTTTAGCCCCGATTCGTCGGGGCAGGAGGGTCAGCCATTGTATCGTTCGAGCCCGTATGACCGTGCCAGCCAGATCGCGGATTTTGATTCCATCCGCATCAGTTTGGCCAGCCCGGAAAAAATTCGGTCGTGGTCGCACGGCGAGGTGACCAAGCCGGAGACCATCAACTACCGCACCTTCAAACCCGAGCGCGACGGCCTGTTCTGCGCCAAGATTTTCGGCCCCGTCACGGACTGGGAGTGTTTGTGCGGAAAGTACAAGCGCATGAAGCACCGCGGCGTCATCTGCGACAAGTGCGGTGTCGAAGTCACGCTCAGCAAGGTCCGCCGCGAGCGCCTCGGCCACATCGAGCTCGCCTCGCCTTGCTCCCATGTGTGGTTCTTCAAGGGCCTGCCCAGCCGCATCGGCTACCTTCTCGACATCACCATGCGCGACCTCGAGCACATTCTCTACTTCGAGACCTTCGTCTGCATTGACCCGGGCGAGGCTCCCGGCCTCAAGGAAAAGGAAATTCTCCCTGAGGAAAAATTCCGCGAACTCCAGAAGGAGTATCTCGGGAAATTCCGCGCAGGCATGGGCGCCGAAGCCATCAAGGAGCTTTTGCGCCAGGTGGACGTGGACAAGCTCTCCGAAGAGCTCCGCGAAAAAATGAAGGTGGACCCCAGCCTGCAAAAGCGAATCAAGTTCGCCAAGCGGCTCAAGGTTCTCGAAGCGTTTCGCAAGAGCGGCAACAAGCCGGAGTGGATGATTCTCGACGTAATTCCGGTTCTCCCGCCGGAGCTGCGCCCGCTGGTGCCTCTCGATGGCGGCCGCTTCGCCACGTCCGATTTGAACGACCTGTATCGCCGCGTGATCAATCGCAACAACCGGCTGAAGAAGCTGATGGAGTTGCACGCCCCTGACGTGATCGTTCGCAACGAAAAGCGCATGTTGCAGGAAGCCGTGGACGCGCTCTTCGACAACGGCCGCCGCGGCCGCGTGCTGCGCGGGACGAATAACCGCCCGCTCAAGTCCCTATCCGACACGCTCAAGGGCAAGCAGGGCCGCTTCCGCCAGAATCTGCTCGGCAAGCGCGTGGACTACTCGGGCCGCTCGGTGATCGTCGTTGGCCCCGAACTCAAGTTGCACCAGTGCGGTCTGCCGAAGAAAATGGCCCTCGAGCTCTTCAAGCCGTTCATCTACCACAAGCTCGAAGCCGCGGGTCATTGCACCACCATCAAGCAGGCCAAGGAGCTTGTCGAAGCGCAGGAATCCATCGTCTGGGACATCCTGGAGGATGTGATTCGCGAACATCCCGTGCTTCTGAACCGCGCTCCCACGCTGCACCGCCTCGGCATTCAAGCTTTCGAGCCGGTGCTCGTCGAAGGCAAGGCCATCCGCATCCATCCGCTCGTCTGCACGGCATTCAACGCCGATTTTGACGGCGACCAGATGGCCGTTCACATCCCGCTCTCGCCCGAAGCACAGGTGGAAGCCTCCGTGTTGATGCTCAGCTCGCACAATATTCTGTCGCCCGCGAACGGCTATCCTCTCGCCGTTCCCACGCAGGATATGGTGCTGGGCATCTACTACATGACCAAGGCCAAGCCGAAAGCCAAAGGCGAAGGCCGCGCGTTCGGCTCGAGCGACGAAGTGATCATGGCTCTCGAAGCGGGCGAGGTCGAGTTGCTCACCCCCATCCGCATCCGCTACAGCGGTGAGGTGATTGACCTCACCAATGCCTATGACGATCAGGACGTTTCGCACACCGAGCCCATTACGCTCTCGAGGCAGTTCCTGCACACCACCGTCGGCCGCGTGATCTTCAACGATCACTTGCCCTCCGAGATGCCTTTCGTCAACGGCTTGCTCAAGAAGAAAGGCGTTCAGGCCCTCGTGCAGTATTGCTACCTGCGCTTCGGTATCGAACGGACCGTCGTCATGCTCGACAAGCTCAAGGAGCTCGGCTTCCTCTACGCCACCAAGGCCGGCGTCTCCATCGGCATCAGCGACATGGTCATCCCCAGCGTGAAATTCAAGCTGGTGGACGCCGCTGAGCACGAAGTCGTCAAGGTCCAGCAGCAATATCTCGACGGCGCGATCACCAATGGCGAGCGCTACAACAAAGTCATCGCCATCTGGTCCGACGTCACCGAAAAAGTTGCGGACGAAATGTTCAAGGCCCTCGAGGAGCAGGACAAGCAGGGCGTCATCAATCCGATTTACGTCATGGCGGACTCCGGCGCGCGCGGTTCCAAGCAGCAGATTCGCCAGCTTTCCGGCATGCGCGGTTTGATGGCCAAGCCCTCCGGCGAAGTCATCGAGACTCCGATCACTTCGAACTTCCGCGAAGGCCTCACCGTGCTGCAGTACTTCATCTCCACGCACGGCGCCCGCAAGGGTCTCGCCGATACGGCGCTCAAGACCGCCGACTCGGGCTACCTTACGCGCCGCCTGGTCGACGTCGCGCAGGACGTCATCATCAACGAGTTCGATTGCGGCACCGCCGACGGCATTTTCGTCGAGCCCATTCTCGAAGCGGGCGTCGAAGTCGAGCCGTTGCGCGACCGCGTCGTGGGCCGCGTCTCGCTCGAGAAAATTAAGGACTACGAAGGCAACGTCATCGTCGAGATCAACCAGGAAATCACGGAAGAGTTGGCCAATGCCATCCAGTCCGCGGGAATCGAGCGCGTCAAAATTCGCTCGGTTCTCACCTGCGAGTCCCGCCGCGGCGTTTGCGCCCGCTGCTACGGCCGCAACTTGGCCACCGGACGCTTCGTCGAAATGGGCGAAGCGGTCGGCGTGATTGCCGCGCAGTCCATCGGCGAACCCGGCACGCAGCTCACCATGCGCACGTTCCACATCGGCGGCACGGCTACTCGCGTCACCGAACAGTCGAAGGTCGAAGCCCGCAACAACGGCTTCGTGAAATTCATCGACTTGAACGTCGTCGAGGGCCGCGGCAAGACCATCGTCTCCATGAACCGTTCCGGCTTGATTGCCGTCGTGGACGAAAAGGGCCGCGAAAAAGAACGCCACCACGTTGTTTACGGCGCTCGCCTCAAGGTGGAAGACGGACAGCCGGTCACCCTCGGTCAGGTGATGGTCGAATGGGATCCTTACACCTTCTCCATCCTCACGGAATCAGGCGGAGCCATCCAGTTCAAGGATCTCCAGCCCGGCATCACCATCGAAGAGCAGGTGGACGAAGTCACCGGCCTCTCGCAGCTTGTCGTTACGCTGCCGCCCGGTGATGAAAAGCATCAGCCCACCATCCTCGTGCGCGATTCCGCCGGCCGCGTCCGGAAGAAGTACCTCATGCCTTCGCGCGCCCACTTGATGGTCGCCGACGGTGACGAGGTCCAGCCGGGCGACGTTCTCGCCAAGATTCCGCGCGAGACCACCAAGACGAAAGACATCACCGGCGGTCTGCCGCGCGTCGTCGAGCTTTTCGAAACGCGCAAACCGAAGGACCCCGCGGTCATCAGCGAAATCGACGGCGTCGTGAAGTACGGCGAGATCGCCAAGGGCCAGCGCAAAATCTACGTCGAGAGCGAAGACGGTAAGACGGTGAAGGAATATTCCGTCTCCCGCGGCGTCCACATCAACGTTCAGGAAGGCGAACATGTGCAGGCCGGCGAGCCGCTGATTGATGGCCCGCTCAACCCGCACGACATCCTCGCCGTCCTCGGCGAAAAGTACACGCAGGCCTACCTGGTGAACTCGATCCAGGAGGTCTATCGTCTGCAGGGCGTCAACATCAACGACAAGCACATCGAGACCATCGTGCGCCAGATGATGCGCTGGGTGAAAGTCGAAGACGTGGGTGACACGTCGTTCCTTCTCGAGGAGCAGATTGACAAGTTCCGCTTCCGCGAGGAAAACGACCGCATCATCCACGATGGCGGCCGCCCGGCCACTGGCCGTCCGCTGCTTCTCGGAATCACCAAGGCGTCGCTCTCCACCGATTCCTTCATCTCCGCGGCGAGCTTCCAGGAGACCACCCGCGTCCTTACCGAAGCGGCCATTTCCGGGAAGGTTGATTATCTCCGCGGCCTGAAGGAGAACGTCATCATGGGCCGCTTGATACCCGCGGGCACGGGCCTCGAGCGTTATCGCAATATCCAGCTCCTCACCGAAATCCCGAGGGAGGAGCCGCAAATGGCCGAACCCGAGCTCACTCCCGAAGAAGCGGCCGCGCTCGATTTCCTGCGCAAGGATACCGACGCCGTCGCCGAATCCTAAGCACAATCACTCAACCAGTTTTCTGCAAGGGGCGTTCCGCATCATCGGAACGCCCCTTTTTCCCCCGTCATGGCACGGCCTTTTACCCTGAAGCAGGAAGGGCCGCCGAGACGTAACCCGTTACTGAATTTCTCATCGAGAACTCTTGAGCTTCTAACTCCCAACCTCTAACTTCTAGCGTATGCAACTTGGAATCAGCACCCGTATTCTTTCTCTTCGTGCCGCGCCTTCGCGGGTAAAATTTTAGGTGGAGCATCGCGCGCGGAATTTGCGCGAGCGCGAAGGACTGTCTTCATGCCGGTGGAAGCGGCTCAAAACCCGCAAGAGCGGGCATCCATTGAATGGGAGCGCCTCGAACGAGCCGAACATGCTCTTTGGCGCAATAGCATTCTTTTGCTTGTCGTATTTGGAATTGGGCTCGCGGTCGCTTCCTGGAGCCTGTTGAAACTGTCTTCACCGCCCTGGGAAATGCTCCCCGTTGGACTTTTGATTTTCGCCGCGCTCTTCACCGTTTATACCTGGAGCAAGAAACGCCAGATCGATGAAATGCGCGAACTGCTTCGTGCCCTGCACGAAGCCGGCTCCCTTTCGCCAAGCGAAGCGCAGATCGGAAAGCTCCTTGAAATTGTCGCGCGTTCCCAGCGCGGGTATCGCGATTTGATAGACACCCTGGACCACGCCGTCTTTGCGCTTTCGCCCGAAGGCGTGGTGCGCGTAGCCAACCTGTATATGGCCAATGTATTTGGCGTTCCCTTCCAGGACTTGATTGGGCACCGCCTCGATGAATTTTTTGCGCAACCCTCCACGGCCGAAGCGGAGCAAGCTCTCGCGCGGTTGCTCGAGTTCGGAAGCTGGGTGGGCCGCATTCCAGTGCGCTTCAGGAAGAATAGCGAGCTAAGGCACTTCGACTGCCGGTTCCAGGTTTTGCGCACGGAAGGGCGGATTGTGGGCGTGAGCGGCTGGGCCCGCGACGTAACCTCGCAGCACGAATCGGAGATTCGCTTTGCCGATCTGTTCGAATCTCTGAGCGAAGGCATTTTTTTCACCACGCCGGAAGGTCAGATCCTCGATGCCAATCCGGCGCTGGTCCGCATGCTCGGCTTCGACAGCAAAGCGGAACTGCAACAGCACAATTTCGGCGATTTCTACGAAGATCCATCTGTGCGCCAGGGAATCGTAACCCGGCTGCTCGAGCGCGGCTCGCTCCAGGACCTCGAACTCGCGCTGCGCAGGAAAGACGGCACGCGGATCTATTGTTTCGGCTCTGCCTCTGCCATTCGCGATGCATTGGGCCGCGTGGCGCGGCTGCAAGGCACGTTCGTTGATATTACCGAGAGTCGCGCCATGCAGCGGCATCTCCATAAGGAGCAGGAGCTTGTTCGCCGGCTGGTTGCCGCCTTTCCCGATGTGATCGCGGTTCTCGATTGTGAAGGCCGTTACACTTTTGTGAGCCCGCGGATTCAGGATGTTTTGGGAGGGCAGCCGCAAGACTACGTCGGCGAATCACTCGGTGCGCGCACTCATCCGGAAGATCGGCCCAGGCTTCATGAGATGTTCCAAGCTATGGTCGCCGGCAAGGACACCCATTCCGATATCGAGTTTCGCTCGCGGCACGCCGATGGCAGTTGGCGAACTCTGCGCGCCAGCGTGGCCCGTCTGTTTGACGAGGAAGGCAAAGTCAACGGTGTGGTGGCGTCGGCGCGAGACGTCACCGTGTCCAAGCAGTCCGAGGCCCAGTTGGTTCAGAAGGAAAAACTCGCGGCCATGGGCCAGATGATGGCAGGCGTGGCGCACGAGCTGAATAATCCGCTCACCGCCATTCTGGGCGTCAGTGACCTTTTGCGCGAGCGTTCCACGGACGACGCCTCGCGCCGGCACGCGGAAATCATTTTGCAGCAAGCCCGCCGCGCCGCCGCTATTATCCAGAATCTTCTCGCCTTCTCGCGCCCGTCGGCCCAGGGACGTATGAAACTCCGCATCGATGAAATCGTCGAGCGCGCCTTGCAGTCGCATCAGGCTTCTTTGCGCCAGAAAAACATCCATGTGGACTTTACATCGCCGGGCGATCTGCCCGCGATTGAAGGCGACCCCAAACTGCTGGCGCAGGTTTTTTCGAATCTCATCATCAACGCCGAGCAAGCCATGGCCGCCGTCCACGATCGCGGCACGTTGCGCGTGTCGCTGGCCCATGCGAACGGCTCGGTTAGCGCGACCTTCGCCGACGATGGCCCCGGCATCTCCTCGGAAAATATCGGAAAGATTTTCGATCCATTTTTCACCACCAAGCGGCCCGGCGGCGGAACGGGTCTCGGTCTGACCATCTCGCTCGCTCTTGTGAAGGAGCATGGTGGCACCATCGAAGTACAATCCTCGCCCGGCTCGGGCGCGAGCCTTCGAGTCCTTTTGCCCGTGCCCGCCGCGCTCCCGGCCGGTTCCCACCCGCAGAGCCCCCGCACAAGCCCCGCGGTTTCAGCGGATGCTTCGGTATTGCGCGGCCACTCGGTGCTTGTGGTGGACGATGAAGACAGCATTCGCGAGATCGTGCAGGAGGGATTGACGTCTCGGGGGATGAAAGTGGAAGGAGCGGCAAGTTCCGAGGAGGCGTTGTCGCACCTCGCGAGCGCTTCCTACGAAGTTGTTCTGTGCGACTTCAATTTGCCGGGGCTGAAGGGCGAGCAACTTTTCGAACGCCTTCGCGCGCAAGCGGGCAGGTCCATCCCGCGATTCGTTTTTATGACCGGCGATCTGCTCGACCCCTCGACCATTGCAGCTTTCTCCCGCAAAGGCGCCAGCGTCTTGCAAAAACCGTTTCACATATCCGCTCTGGCGGCGCTCCTGGCGGAACTGCTCCAACTGCAGCCTGCCAGGCCGTAGCTTCGAGCTTCTGGCCCGGCGAGATTTGACTTGCGTGGGCGATTACTCTTTGTGTCCGCTCGCGGCTTTTGACCCGGCGGCATCCACTCCAAAATCCCACACGTACAGAGTCTGCCCTTCAGTCTGCCCTTCGGCCTCAACTACTTCAACCAGGGCGTATTCGCCGGGGTCGAGTATTTCCCCGAGCGTAAAGCGATAAACCCCGCGCGCTATTTGCCAGGGTTGCATGGGCAGCGAGCGCCGCGTCACCTGCGTCTCCTTGAACAGTTTGTCGATGTTTTCGATTTCTCTCCCGTTCCCGTGAATCTTCGCGCGGATCAAGTCCACCCTTGGTTCATGCTCATCCGCAGTCCGCATGTAGAACTCCGGCTGGCCCGTCGTGAGGCGGAAGCCGGCGTGCGCTCCCTTCACGGAGATCTTGGTGAGCGAGGGGACCACCTTGATTGGAATCAGAATCTGCTCGGTGAGCCGCCGCTTGCTGAGATTGCTGTCCGTGCTCGCGGGTGAAAGTTTCAGCAGCGCTTTGCCGTCGAATGCGAAAACGCCCTCCCCCGGAGGAAGGAACACTCCGGGCGCCGCTTCCAGGCTTGCGTCAATATCGAGCGGCAGGATACGTCGTGCTTCTTCCTCCTTGTGAAGCTTGGTGACGAGCGCCCCGTCGCGCTTGGCCTCTTCCGCTTCCACCCTGCGCGTCGCATCCCAATCCACAAGGTCCGCCGGGATTTCTTCCCATTGCGATCGTTCCACGCTGTAGTAGCGGACGCGGTCTCCTTGAACCTCGTACTCGCGCACCAGATGGAAGCTGCCGTCCTTCAGCATCAACTTCTTCCCGCGTGGCCGCACGGGCCCTGAATTGTGAGCTTCCGATTGATTCTGCGGTGCCGAAAAGGACGGACGCGCCTGTGCCGGCTCTTGCAACCACAGCGCAGGCGCGAGCGAAGCCGCAGCAAGGACAATCAGCGCCAGGCTTTGGTGCCGCTGGTTTCCGGATTGCCCCCTGAGCATCACCGCCTTTGCCCTCTTCCTCAAGTAGGATGCAGTTCCAAGCCTACTGGGTTCATTCGGAAAGCAGGATAGCCCGGCTGGGGGCTTGGTAACAATGCGGCGAAAAAAAACGGCCTCCCGGCCGCAGCCGGAAGACCGCTTATCAATGGCCTCTGAGGGAAGGAGCGCTAGTGCTCGCAGCGCGGGAAGAGAACCGTGAGAATCATCAGGTCGGAATTCGTAAAAAGGAACTTTCCAGCCTCGGCGCCGGCTGCTTCCGCCGCGCGCGCAAGCCTCCCGAGATGCTTGTTCTCGACGGCATCTCGAAGGTGGCTCAGGCAAATGCCTGTCAGACTGGAGACCTCGTCCTCGGTAAAAAGCTTCTGGCTCGACTTGATTCGGACCATGCCCGCCTCTCACGCTCTTAGATGCTTCCACGCATCCTAGGTGCTGCATATCTTGCATGCAATAGTGCTTCCGTTCTATTCGCGCCAAACGATCCGGCTATCAGAAATGGCGAACTCATTTCCGCTCTGGAATTTACGGAAGAAGCTGCAAGTTTGGGCGCATCCTCGGCCGCCAAATCTTTGTTGCAAAAACGTCCAAATTTGTCTATCGGTGGAATCTCCGTGCAGTTTTGCGGATTTTTTCGTGGCGAGATTCGCGGGTAAACTACTTTTCAAATTTCGAAGCCTCCAGCCTTCTCGAATGCGCGGGCGATTTGCAGCACGCGCCCTTCGCTAAAATGCGGGCCGAGAATCTGCATGCCCACAGGCAGGCGGGCCTTCGTGTTACCGCAGGGGACGGAGATGCCGGGAATCCCCGCCAGCGATCCTGTAACCGTATAAATATCAGCAAGATACATCTGCAATGGATCGGACGTGCGTTCGCCCAGGCGAAACGGCGGCGTGGGCGCGGTGGGCGTCACGATGGCGTCTACCTTCTGAAATGCGTCCGTGAAATCCTGAGCGATCAGCGTGCGAACCTTCTGCGCGCGAAGGTAATACGCGTCGTAGTAGCCGGCAGAAAGCGCATACGTGCCAAGCATGATCCGGCGTTTCACTTCGGCGCCAAAGCCGCGATCGCGCGTCTTGCCGTACATTTCGGTGAGCGTCGCGCCGGGCACGCGCAACCCGTAGCGCACACCATCGTACCGCGCGAGATTCGAGCTCGCTTCGGCCGTCGCCACAATGTAGTAGGTCGCGATGGCATAGTCCGTGTGCGGCATTCGAATCGGGATACGGCGGCAGCCGAGCCGTTCGAGCATCGCAATTCCTGCTTCGACCTTCGCTTTTACTTCGGCGTCGAGCCCCTCGCCAAAATAGTCTTCGGGAACCCCGATCCGCAGCCCCCGGACCGGTTTCTCAATCTCAGCCGAATAATTCTCCATGGGAACCGCTGCCGACGTGGAGTCGTTGGCGTCGTGGCCCGCGATTACGGCCATCACCGAAACTAGATCCGCCACATTGCGGGCAAAGGGTCCAATGCGATCGAGAGAAGACGCGAAAGCGATTAGCCCATAGCGAGACACGCGCCCGTATGTCGGCATCATTGCCGGAATACCGCAGCAAGCGCCCGGCTGGCGAATCGAGCCACCGGTGTCGGTTCCAAGCGCGGCCACGGAAAGGGCAGCGGCTACGGCGGCAGCCGAGCCACCACTTGAGCCGCCGGGAACACGGTCCAGAGCTACCGGATTCCGTACGGGGCCATATGCCGAGTTTTCGTTCGAGCTGCCCATGGCAAACTCGTCGCAATTCGTCTTCCCGAGAACGACGCCGCCTGCTTTTTCGAGCCATTCGATGGCAGTGGCATCGTAGGGAGGAATGTAGGTTTCGAGAATTTTCGAGCCGCACGTTGTGCGGACGCCTTTTGTGCTGATGACGTCCTTCACGGCCATGGGGACCCCCGCCAGTGGCGGCAGTTGTTCTCCGCGGGCGATGGACGCATCGACGCGGTCCGCTTGCGCGTAGGCGCGTTCCTCGGAGAGCGTCAGAAAAGCGTTCAACTCAGGATTGCGGCGCCCGATCCTGGTGTAAAAGTCCGCCGCAAGCTCGCGAGCGGAAATCCTCCTGGCCAGGAGCGATTCCCGCACAGTGGCAACGGTCCAGATCCTGTCGTCGGCCGTTCTTTCTGTGGTCATTGGTCGGATACCATGGCGTTCTAGCGTTCGATCACTCTAGGCACGCGGAAGAATGGCTTTGCTGCGTCGGGCGCTCCCGAGAGGACCGCATCGCCTACGTCGCAGGGGAGCAGCAAGTCGTCGCGCAGCTCTGGATGCGCGCCGCCGGACCCGGCGAGGAGCACTTGCGCCATCGGCTCGACTTTGGTGACGTCGAGTTCTTCGAGCTTGCCGACGTAGGTGAGGATGGCGTCGAGCTGTCCCCGGTACGTTTCGAGCTCTTCGGGTGAAAGTTGGAGGTGAGCCAGTTCGGCCACCCGCATCGCCTCTTCACGGCTAATTTTCATCGCGTTCGAGTCCCTTTTCGAAGTTGAGCGGCATGGTTCTCAGGGATGCTCCTTCCGGCCAAAAGCGGATAGTAGCAGACCCCGGATTCCACGGCGAGGCTGTGTGTTGCGAGGCGTGGGAGGGATCCTTCGGCGCGCCAGACCCAAATGCGTACGCCTCAGGATGACGACCCTTTACAGGTCGTCACTTGCGGCGGCGGATGAAGGGCGTGTGGTCGTTGTAGGCTTCGCGGCTGAGGCGGCGCGGGCCGGGCTTGGTGACGAATTTCACTTCGCGGATGAGGTTTCCGCCCCAGGCTTGATTCACACGCGCGCAGAACTCAGCCTTCATGGACTCGAGCTGATTCCGCCAGGCTTTGGCGTCCGCGGCGATTTCGAGGCGGCCGGAGTCGCAACGCGTGGGGTGCGTATGGGCGGCGAGCGTCTTGCCGACGATCGAAGGCCACGCGGTGGTGAGCCACGCGAGGGCCGCTTCGGGCTTCTTCATCCGCCGCAGCGCGCCGCCGAGAAAGTTTCCAGCTCGTTCCATGGGAGGGCCGCGATTCTAGCACATCTTTCTATGTCAATCGCCATCGGTTGGATAGGGCCCTAATTTTTATGGCATGTCATAAAACGTTTTCCTCAGGGGCCGAAAGCCCATTGTACTTTCAGACCTTTATGTCGGAGCTGAAAGCTCCGACCCCCCAAGGAGCCGGAAAATGGTGCTCACGCCATTATTAGGGAACCACCTGGCCTGGAGGTTGGATTTCACGATATTCGGTGCCCGGAGAAAATCAGAACTGGGCCGCCGTCGGCGAGGAAGGCGGAATCGGGCTTGCGCGCGAGAACCGCGGCCCACTGCGGCCCGTAGACAGCGGAAGCGTCACCTTCGAAGGCGGCGTTCGAAGCAGCCCACACCAGCCAGCGGGCGTGCTCGACGCGGTATTCGGTTCCGCCGCCGGAGCGGCGCCGATTGTAGCCCCAGTAATGCTCGGTGATGAATTGTTCGAGGCCGCCTTCGGAGGCGAGTGCCGGCGTGCCGGTGGATTGCGCACGGATGCGAACGGAATTTCGATTCACGTGCCATTCGTACTCGGCGGCGATGGCGGTTTCGGTATTCTCGACGCGGTGGCGCATCGGGAGACGGATGTAGTTCTCGCTGTAAATGAGATTCGCGGCCAGCGCGATAGCGCGACGCGGCACGATCTCGCGGATGAAAACGACGCCGCGACGGATTTCACCCGCGACGCTGCGGCGAACATAGAAGCGGAGATTCACTTCGTCGAAATTGGTGTGAAGGGGAACCGGGAAAATTCCAGCGAGCCTGGTGCGGAGAAAGCGGAAGCCGACGAGGCTTGCGTGCGCGCGGCCATTAAAGGAATCGAGCTCGGTGCCCGGCGGGACATGCGGCCGCAAGAGGCGCGGGTCCACTTCATAGTTCAAGAGCAGAAGATCGCGCCACTCGGCAGAGAGGAAGACGCGCGAAGAGAGATGCTCGGCGTTTTCCATCGTATCTCGATTGTAAGGCAGCTTCGCGGGAATGGATTCGGGATGGTAGGATGAGATGCAGCGCGCCCGTAGCTCAGCTGGATAGAGCATCTGCCTTCGAAGCAGAGGGTCGGGAGTTCGAATCTCTCCGGGCGCGCCACTCCGGCCACCCTTTGACGCAGAGGGTCGGGAGTTCCCCGCCGCGGCGGGTCTCCGGGCGCGCCACTCCGCCATGTTCACGACCTACGTGCTGCGAAGCAAAGCGACGGGCCGATACTATACCGGGTCGACTTCCGATTTAGCGCGGCAGCTTTGCGAGCATAACAAAAACATCAGCACGTCCACCAAGAACCATGGCCCCTGGGAACTGATTCATCGGGGGGATTTTTGTACTCTCTCGGAGGCTGTCCGCCGCGAGCGTTATTTGAGGACAGGGAAAGGGCGCGACGAATTGAGGCGGATTCTGGCGGACTCTCGCCGTAGCTCGGCTGGATAGAGGTCGCCGCGGCGACCCTTCGAAGCAGAGGGTCGGGAGTTCCCCGCCGCGGCGGGTCCCCGCGCGTTACTCCATTATGTTCGCGACCTACGTGCTGCGAAGCAAAGCGACGGGCCGATACTACACCGGGTCGCGAAACGCGCAAGGGTGGTGCACCCTCGCCTGAGCAATGCATGATCGAATGAGCAAACGGGATTCGCTCGAGTGCCGCTGAGAGGGGGAACATCCAAATTGAAAAGCGATGCGGTCCGCATTTCCGCCGTGCTTTTGTTTGCCAGTCTCGTTGTGCTAGCGGGCGCGACGATGGCGCCACGGGCCGCGGCGCAGAAAAAATATGATCCGGGCGCGACCGACGCCGAGATCAAGATCGGCAACATCGCAACCTATACGGGTTGGGATAAGGAAATCGGCGCAGTGGCCCGTGCAGAGGCCGCCTACTTCCGGATGATCAACGATCGCGGCGGAGTCAACGGCCGCAAGATCAACTTCATCAGTGTTGATAGCGGCTCGGAATCAGGAAAAAATCTCGAGCTGGCGCGAAAGCTGGTGGAAGAGGATGGGGTCTTGCTGATTTTCAGCGCCATCGGGGCCGAGGGCAATCTGGCGATTCGCCCGTACACGAACGAGAAGAAAGTGCCGCAGCTCTTTATCCAATCGAGTTCGGCGGTGTTCGACGATCCATCGCATTACCCCTGGACCATGGGATTTTTCGCGACGTACCACACGGAGGGACTGGTTTACGCGCAGTACATCCTGCAGAAAAAGCCGGCGCCAGGATCGCGATGCTATATCCATAATGACGATGGCGGAAAAGAATATCTTGCGGGCTTGCGCGATGGCCTTGGCGACAAGGTGCAGAGCATGATCGTAAAGGAAGCTTCGTACCGGGTTTCCGGCCGCGAGATGGATCGGGCGATGGACACCGCGGGGAATACGCAGATCGATTCGCAGGTAGTCGCGCTCAAGGATTCGGGCGCCGACGTGTTCGCCAATTTTTCCGTGGGAGAGTTTGCGACACAGGCGATTCGCAAAGCTTACGATATCGGCTGGCGCCCGTTGCAGTTCATTCCCAACGCGTCGCTTTCGGTCGCTGCATTCCTCGATCCCGCGGGGCTCGAGAATGCTGCTGGAATCATTACGAATGCGCGATCGAAGGGCTGGCTACGTCCCCAGGAACGAAGCGATCCCGCCGTGCGCGAATTTCTGGAATGGATGTGCAAGTACAATCCGCAGGCGAGTCTTCGAGATCAAAACAATGTGGCGGGCTACGAGCGCGGGCAGGCGCTGGTGGAGGTTCTGAAGAAATGCGGCGACGATTTGACGCGCGCGAACGTGATGAAACAGGCGGCGAACCTCGATCTGGAACTCGGAATGCTTCGGCCCGGGATCAGAATCCACAAAAGCCCGACGAACTATCAGCCGATCAACCAGCTATTTCTGATGCGGTTCGACGGCAAAGGATGGGTTCCCGTGCGCTCGGGGCCCGCTAATTGATTGCAAAGTGCAAAGGCCTCGTCGCCATGCCGCTTTCGATGATTTCACACCGAGGTGAATGAGAAACGCTTCAATCACGCGTGTGAACGACATGCAGCGTGTGCTCACGAGTTTGTAGGGGTACATAGAGACTGTAACAAATTGTGGCTACAGGATTTACCGGATGTGGTTTCGCCGCGGATGGATTAGAATGCGCCCAAGGGTCGGGAATCAAACTTGGGAGGACGTATGCAGACCTTCGCTTTCCTCGTTGCTTCGATTTTCTTTTTGCATTCCGCTACGCCGGCGGTGCATCACGCAGCGAATTTCCACGTGCGCGCAAACTCGCACATAGCGAGAACCGATTCGAATACGCAGAAAGTCTGGTCGAACGACGACATCCAGTTCCTGCGCGAGAATGCGCCGATTTCGCTCTTCAATCCGGCTTCAACACAGGAGCCTGCCGCGAGCGCGACTCCGAACCAAGCTGCGCCGGTGCGCCGTTCCTACGTGAATGATCCTTATGTGAAGGAACAGGATCCCGACTGGTATGCGGGGGAAATCAGCGACCGCCGCGAGGAGCTTGATTCCGTCGACACTCAACTTCAGCAAATCGCAAACACCGTGAAGACGGGCGAGGGATTCTCGGATGCGTTTCCGCTGTACAAGAGCTCTCCCGGGATCCTTCTTCCCGGCACGATTCAAGTGCTGCAGGAGGCAGATCGCGAGCTGCGGTCGGAAATCGATGATCTTCAGGACTTGGGCCGGTACAACGGCTTGCCTCCCGGCGTCACGCGATAGGTTAAGGGGCGTTGAATCTTGTGGCGCCGGCGTCTCGTCGGCTCTTCGTTCTCTTGACCTAGGATTGTCATCCCGAGCGTTCCTGTCGTTCAGGGCGACGCGCCTTTTGCGTCCCGGATGCATTCGCGGGACGAGGGATCTTCCATTCTCCTAATACTGTCCTCCAAGAATGACCACCTCGAAAAATCTCCGCTACCCGATTTTGGATGCCCTGCGATTTATTCTCGCTTTTTGGGTGGTGATGGACCACAACGGCGTGTTTCCACTTTTCGCCGGCGCGGAAACCACGACTTTGCTGGGCCATTCCCTCCCTCGCATCTGGAATTCGTTTGTCTATGGTGTCCCCGCGGTGATGGGCTTTTTCGTGATCTCCGGTTTTTGCATCCATCTGCCCTTTCGACACGGCGAAAATCTACTCATCGGCCCGTATTATGGCCCGGCGATACATCCGCATCCTGGTTCCGGTGATCGCGGCATTGACGATCCTCCGCCTGGCGGGAGACCGCTCACCCATTCTCGGGCAGCACACCGTCCTGTGGGTCTCCGTGCTGTGGAGTCTTCTCTGCGAAGAAATCTATTGCGCGGTTTATCCCCTCGTGCGCTTTCTGCGGTTTCGCTTTGGATGGTCCCTGCTGCTTCCGGTCACGATTGTGCTGGCTACGATCACTTCCAGCCTGCGTCAAAACCCCACGTGGACCGGCTACGGCCCTTAGACGCTGCGCATTAGGACAAATTTTCTTCGGTCACCTACATCAAGTTCCCTCAGTCAGCTACAGGGTGTTGCGGATAGCTCAATTCGCAGACCGCGAGTAAGATAGGTCCTTCGCCGAGCGAAGCGGCTGCACAGTAAGATCGATAATGAGCGGCACCCGTCCAGCGGCGCCAGAGTGATTCTTAACTCGCTAGAGCCCCGCAGACCTGCTTTTTCGACACTGCTTAGACAGGACAATCCATACGGTAGAATGAAATGCCCGTCCTTACGGAATTTCGGGATGCAATGAGTCCAGGCAAACCCTCGCAGGGCGTCTTCCGGCAACTTGAGGAACCCATTCGCGCCGAGCTTTTTAGCGCCGAGCGCCTGGAGCAGCATGCCGAGACGCTCGCGGCCGCTCAGGTGGTGACCACGGATTCGGGCGGCGGGCGCCCGCTCTCTTCGCGCGTTGTGGAAAACGGCCGCTTGCTGTTGGAATATTACCGGACAATCGCCCGCGAAATTCAACGGGAACGAACCATCACGCCAGCGGCGGAATGGCTGGTGGATAATTTCTTTATCGTAGAGGAACAGCTCCGGGAAATTCGGGACGACCTTCCAGCCAGCTACTATCGCAAGCTGCCCAAGCTTGCGGCCGGCCACCTGGAAGGTTATCCGCGGGTATACGGAATCGCCTGGGCATTCGTGGCGCATACGGACAGCCGATTCGATCCTGAAATGCTGCAGCGCTTCGTCGCAGCCTACCAACGCGTGCAGGAGCTGACGATCGGCGAGCTATGGGCCGTACCCATCACGTTGCGGGTGGTGCTTGTGGAGAACCTGCGCCGGGTGGGCGAGATTATCGTACGCGCGCGCGCGGCGCGAGAAAAAGCTGACGCCCTAGCCGACAGTTTGCTTGGCACGGACACGCTTCCTCCGGTCCCCTCCATTGCCGCCCTCAGCTCTTTCGAGAAAAGACCGTTAGAGAGAGCGCTTGCCGTGCAGCTTGTTCAGCGCTTGCGCGATCTCGATCCGAAGGTTGCGCCGGTGCTGCGATGGCTCGATGAGCGGTTAGCGGCTCAGGGGACCAACGCCGACGAGATCGTTCGCGCTGAGCATCAGGAGCAGGCGGCCACAAGCGTCACCGTGCGCAACATCATCACGAGCATGCGCTTGACGTCCGCCTTTGACTGGAACCGATTTTTTGAGAGTACCAGCCTGGTTGACGAGGTCCTGCGGCAAGACAGCAACTTTGACGAGATGGATTTTGCCACGCGCGATTCCTACCGCCATGCCGTCGAAGATCTTTCGCGCGGCTCGCGGCAATCCGAAGTGGAAGTGGCCAAGCGCGCCGTGGAGCGCGCCAGGCGCGCGCGGATGGAACAATCGAACAACGGACAGAGGCAGGTAGAAGCAGACCGGCTGGGCGACCCCGGCTACTATCTTCTCTCACAAGGACGCGTTGCTTTCGAGCGCGAGGTTGGATTTCGCGTTCCCTGGCGGCGCCAGCTCCTCCGCCTGTATGTTCGAGCCGCGGTTCCGGGTTATCTGGGAACAATCGCGATACTGACGGCGATCATTCTGGCCTTCCCGCTGATGCGTGCCCGGGAATTCGGCGTAGCTCGGGGCCTACTCATTTTATTCGGCGTGCTGGCTGCGATTCCCGCTTCGGACTTGGCTATTGCGCTGATCAATCGTATGGTCACCGATCTGTTCGGTCCACGAACGTTGCCGCGATTGGAATTGAAAGGCGGCATTCCAGAACATCTGCGCACGATCGTCGTGATCCCCACACTTTTGTCGTCGCGGGAAGACATTGAGGAGCAAGTCGCGCGCCTGGAAGTTCACTATCTGGGGAACCCGGATGGCGATCTTCGCTTTGCCCTGCTCTCGGATTGGGCGGACGCGCCGAGCGAAACGTTGCAGGGTGACGACGATCTCCTGGCCTTCGGTGTGGACGGGATCGCGACGCTGAATCAGCGCCACGGCCCTGCTCCGGGCGGCGGTGAACGCTTCCTTTTGCTTCATCGAAGGCGCGTTTGGAATGAGTCGCAAAAGAAATGGATGGGGTGGGAACGCAAGCGCGGAAAACTGGAAGAGTTGAATCACCTTCTGCTCGGCTCGACAAATACAACGTTCATACCAGTGGCCGGCCAGCCTCCCCTAGTGGTTCCCGGAGTGCGCTATGTGATCACCCTCGACGCCGATACACGCATTCCGCGTGGGGGAGTAGCGCGCTTGGTTGGCACCATGGCGCATCCACTCAACCGTCCATCGTTCAGCGTTCGAGAGGGCCGTGTGGTCGATGGTTACGCAGTGGTCCAGCCCCGCGTCACGCATTCATTGCCGAACGATGGGGAAGGCTCCGTTTTCCAGAGGATCTTTTCCGGCCCGAGCGGCATGGATCCGTATGCCTCCGCAGTATCCGATGTCTATCAAGACCTGTTTCGGGAAGGTTCGTTCACTGGGAAAGGTATCTACGATGTGGATGCCTTTCATGCCGCGCTGGCCGGGAAAGTGCAAGAGAACACCCTGTTGAGCCACGATCTGTTGGAGGGAATCTTCGCGCGGTGCGCGCTGGCTACGGACATCGAGCTATTCGAGGAATTTCCTTCGCATTACGAGGTAGCAGCTGCCCGCCAGCACCGCTGGGTACGTGGAGACTGGCAACTCTTACCGTGGATTTTCGGGTTTGCCAAGCTTTCGCGGGCCAAGAGGCAGTCGTACCGCATTCCCACGGTGGGGCGTTGGAAGATGGTTGACAATCTTCGCCGCAGTCTTTCCGCCCCCTGCATGTTTCTTACGATGGTTGCCGGCTGGCTCGTGGGGCGCGAGTCGCCCTGGATGTGGACGCGATTCATTCTGGCGACGATCGCAATTCCCGCGCTAATCCCGTTTCTTGCCGGATTGATCCCACGCCTCGGAGGCATTTCCAAGCGAAGCTACATCCGTGGATTGCTTTCGGATCTTTCGCTCGGCGCATCGCAGGCCGGCCTGAGTGTCACTTTTCTGGCGTACCAGACTTGGCTGATGTCCGACGCGATCTTCCGCACCCTTGTTCGTTTGTTCGTTACACGCAAGAACCTTCTGGAGTGGGTGACCGCGGCAGGCGCAAAGGACGTGGTGGATCTGGAGATCGCCACCATATTCAAAAGGATGTTCGGTGGCGTTATGCTCGCCATCGCTGCATTGCTGGCGGTAATACTGGTACATCCTCGAGCGCTTCCGGTGGCGATCACGTTCGCTCTTGTTTGGACCGCCTCCCCGATTGTTGCGCGTTGGATTAGCGAGCCGCCGCCGTTACCCAGCGTGAAGTTGGTTTCTTCAACCGACGCACTGGCGTTTCGGTCGGCTTCGCGCCGGATGTGGCGTTTCTTCGAGACTTTCGTCACGCCGGCGGAACACTCGCTGCCTCCGGACAACTTTCAAGAGGATCCGCGCCCGGTGGTTGCGCATCGAACTTCGCCCTCGAATATTGGACTGTACCTGTTATCCACGATTGCCGCGCACGATCTGGGGTGGATCGGAACTTGGGAAACTGTCGAGCGCCTGGAAGCCACGCTCGATACAATGGGTCACCTTGAGAGGTTTCGCGGTCATTTCTACAATTGGTATGACACACGCGATCTTCGTCCCCTCGATCCGAAATACGTTTCCTCCGTCGATAGCGGAAACATAGCGGGTCATCTGCTGGCGGTTGCGAATGGTTGCCGCGATCTGGTTCAGAAACTATCGTTCGATACGCGCGCACTCCCCGGAGCGCAAGACGCGATTCGTCTGTTGCGCGAAGCTCTTGCGGGCATCACCGATGCGCGGCGCACGCACGCAATCACGCGAAAGCAGCTCAGCAACGCCGCAGACGCGCTCATGGCCCGCCTTGAATACGCACCGGACATTGCCGCGGATTGGGCCGTTCACTTCACTGACTTGAGAGACCGCGCCAGGATACTGGCCGACATGGCGCAAACGTTTGCACAGGAGCGTGCCGATGCTCCCAGTTCCGAAGTGCAAGCCTGGGCCGAGGCTGCAAGGGCATGCATCGAAAGCCACGCCCGAGATGCAAGGACACTGATTCCCTGGACTCGCTTGAACTCCCGAGAGGCTCTCGCCGCGGCGGGACGGCCAACCGTGCAGAGGCCCGAATGGTCAGCGATTCAACCGTTGTTCCGTACACCCCACATCCTTGCGGATGCTCCGGAACACTGCGAAGCAGCGCTCAGTGAACTTGCACGGCTTCGAACGCAACTCAAAGGCAATCCTTCGGTGGAGGATGGAAACACGGTTGCACGAATCGATGCGCTTGACCAGGTGTTAGCTGATGCGGCTACGGAAGCAACCCTGCTCATTCGCCGCCTTCAGGCGATTGTTCAGACCGCGGAGAACCTGGCGTCCGCAATGGATTTCAGCTTTCTGTTTGACAGTACGCGAAAGCTTTTGTCCATCGGTTACCGCGTCAACGAAAGTAGTCTCGATCCCAACTGCTACGATTTGCTTGCTTCAGAGGCGCGTCTGGCAAGTTTCATTGCCATCGCTAAGGGAGATGTGCCTTCCTCCCATTGGTTTCATCTGAGCCGGCCGCTTACCCCCATCGGGAACGGCTCGGCGCTGATCTCCTGGTCTGGCTCGATGTTTGAATATCTTATGCCAGTCCTTGTAATGCGCTCTCCGGCGGGCAGCATGCTGAGCCAGACGTATCAACAAGTTGTCCGGCGCCAAATCGAGTACGGCGCGGAACGGGGCGTACCGTGGGGAATTTCGGAGTCCGCCTTTAATGCTCGCGATACAGACCTCAATTACCAGTATTCGAGTTTCGGCGTGCCCGGGTTGGGACTGAAACGCGGGCTGAGCGAGGATCTCGTCATCGCGCCTTATGCCACCGCGCTGGCGGCCATGATCGATCCTCCTGCGGCCGCCCTGAATCTGGCGCGTCTGGAGAAGATTGGTGGAAAGGGCACATACGGCTTTTACGAAGCACTCGATTACACGCCCTCTCGCGTGCCCGAAGGGGAGGATGTGGCGATCGTGCGGGCCTACATGGCGCACCATCAGGGAATGTCTCTTGTAGCCCTTGCGGACGTTCTGACCGATGGCGCAATGCGTGATCGCTTTCACGCCGAACCGATCGTGCAAGCTTCCGAGTTGCTCCTGCAGGAACGCACGCCCCGGGGCGTGCTGGTGGCGAGGCCCCGCGCGGAGGAAGTCTCGGCGGCGCACGTGCGTGAGCAGGTTCCTCCCGGGCTGCGCCAGTTCGACACTCCGCATGACGTGATTCCACGGACGCACATTCTTTCCAACGGCCGTTACTCCGTCATGTTGACCGCGGCAGGCTCGGGCTACAGTCGCTGGCGCGATATCGCCGTCACGCGGTGGCGGGAAGACCTCACGCGGGATTGTTGGGGAACTTATCTCTTCCTTCGCGATGCGCAGACAGGCAGCGTCTGGTCGGCCGGCTACCAGCCCAGCGGCGCAGAACCCGATTCCTACTCCGCGACATTCTTCGAAGATCACGCAGAGATCACGCGGCGCGACCGCTCGCTCACCACGATGCTCGAAGTGGTGGTGTCGTGGGAAGACGATGCCGAGGTGCGGCGGCTTTCCATAACGAATCTGGGTACCCGCGACCGGAGCATCGAGGTCACATCGTATGCGGATCTTTCGCTTGTGACCCAGGCTGCGGACGTGGCTCATCCCGCATTCGCGGAACTCTTCGTGGAGACCGAATTCGTCACCGGTCTCGAAGCACTGGTCGCAACACGCCGAAAGAGGTCGTCGGACGAGGCCGGCGTTTGCGTCGCGCACATACTGGTTGTGGAAGGCCAATCCGGAGGGGAAGTGCAGTACGAGACCGATCGCGCCAAATTCCTGGGTCGAGGAAGATCCGCTCGGGATCCTGTTTCGGTCATGGACGGGCGTCCTCTCTCGAATACGGTGGGGTCTGTGCTCGACCCGGTGATAAGTCTGCGGCGCACCGTGCGCGTCCCGGCCAGCAGCACAGTCCGCATTGTTTGCTCGACGATGGTCGCTTCGACGCGCGAACAGGCGCTGGACCTCGCCGACAAGTTTCGCGACGCGCCAGCATTCGAGCGCACGCTGACGCTTGCGTGGACACAGGCCCAGGTGCAACTCCACCATCTTGGCATCGATGCGGAAGAAGCAAATCTGTTTCAGAGACTGGCAAACGCCGTGTTCTATTCCGATGCATCATTGCGGCCGAGTTCGGATCTTTTGAGCCGGACTTCCTTGAACGTTTCCGCCCTGTGGGCCCATGGAATATCCGGCGATCTGCCCATCGTGCTGGTTCGCATCGACGATCTGGAAGAAATCGATATCATCAGGCAATTGTTGAGGGCGCACGAATATTGGCGCATGAAGAACTTGGCCGTCGATTTGGTGATTCTCAACGAGAAACCAACATCCTACTTGCAGGATCTACAGAATTCGCTCGACGCTCTCGTGCGAACCGGCCAGCGCAAGTCCTCTCCGGACCCCAGTAGCGGTAGCGGCAAGATATTTCTCCTCCGCGGCGATGTCATTTCCCCTGAGGTGCGGAATCAGCTTCAGTGCGTCGCGCGGGCCGTGTTATTCAGCCACCGCGGCACGTTGTCCGACCAACTTGCGCGATCGCAGCAAAGGCAAGGTCCAGTCCTGCCACCGCCGAAATCCATTCGCGCAGGGAAGCGCCAGGACGTACCTTTGCCCTACCCGGCGCTTCAGTACTTCAACGGTTTTGGCGGGTTCGCCGAGCAAGGCAGGGAATATGTGGTCGTTCTCGACGAAGGTCTGCGCACGCCCGAGCCCTGGATTAACGTGATCGCGAATCCATCTTTTGGGTTCATTGTTTCGGAGTCTGGCGCGTGCTTCACCTGGTCGGTTAACAGCCGCGAGAACCAGCTTACTCCCTGGTCCAACGATCACGTGACGGATACACCCGGCGAAGCGATTTATATTCGCGATGAAGCCACCGGCGAAGTCTGGAGTCCCACCGCCCTGCCGATCCGGGATGAGACCGCTCCCTACATCGCGCGCCACGGCCAGGGCTACACGCGCTTTCAACATGGTTCCCACGGCATCCTGCTCGATCTGCTGCAATTCGTTCCGCCCGAAGACCCCATCAAGATTTCGCAGCTCATTCTGCAAAATAACTCGGGGCGCGTCCGCCGGCTGTCGGTGACTGCCTATGCGGAGTGGGTCTTAGGCAACTCGCGCAGCGCATCGGCGCCTTACATCGTCACCGAGATCGATGAACAGACACGCGCGGTTTTTGCGAGCAATTCTTGGAATGGCGAATTCGGTGGCCGCATTGCGTTCGCCGATCTCGGCGGGAAACAAACCTCATGCACAGGTGATCGCAGAGAATTTTTCGGCCGCAACAGCGGACCGGAGCGGCCTGCGGCGCTCGACCGGGAGGGCCCGCTTTCGGAAAAGGTAGGCGCGGGTCTCGATCCCTGCGCCGCGCTGCAAACGACGATCGAGTTGCGTCCGGGAGCACGCGTGGAGTTGACGTTCTTTCTTGGCCAGGCGGAGAACAGGGCACAGGCACGCGAGCTGCTCAATCGCTACCGCACCGCGGACTTGGCCGAGGTTCTTCGCGGCGTCACCACCCGTTGGGATGATGTTTTCGCCGGGGTGCAGGTGGAGACGCCGGAACCCGAGATGGACTTGTTGCTGAACCGCTGGTTGCTTTACCAGACTCTATCGTGCCGTGTCTGGGCGCGCGCTGCGTTTTATCAGTTAAGCGGCGCATACGGATTCCGCGACCAGCTCCAGGATGTTATGGCACTCACCGTGGCGAAACGGGAGGTCGCCCGCGGACAACTCCTGCGCGCCGCGGGCCGCCAGTTTGCCGAGGGCGACGTCCAGCACTGGTGGCATCCGCCTTCGGGTCGCGGCATCCGCACTCGCATATCCGACGATCTGCTCTGGCTGCCTTACGCCGTCATTCACTTCATCGAAGTTACCGGCGACATGACGGTCCTCGAAGAAACCGTGCCTTTCTTGGAAGGGGATTCGCTTGCGGAGGGGCAAATCGAATCTTATTTCGAGCCTCGTGTTTCCGAGTCCCGCGCGACCCTCTTCGAACATTGCGCGCGTGCCCTTGACCGCAGCCTGGCCGTTGGGCGTCACAACCTCCCTTTGATGGGCACGGGTGACTGGAACGACGGGATGAATCGCGTCGGCCAGCACGGCCAGGGCGAGAGCGTATGGCTCGGCTGGTTTCTGTACACGGTCCTGCGGGATTTTGCCAGGATCGCGGAAGCTCGGGGCGAACATCAGCGGGCGGAGACGTGGCGGCTCCACGTGAGCGCGCTCAAAGTGGCTATCGAACGCGAAGGTTGGGACGGGGAGTGGTACCGCCGCGCGTACTTCGATGACGGCACGCCGCTCGGCGCCGCCGCCGATACGGAATGTCGCATCGACTCGATTGCCCAGACCTGGGGAGTCATCAGCGGCGCCGCCGAACCGGGCCGCGCGGCGCGCGCAATGGCGGCAGTCGATCAACAACTCGTGCTTCGGCCCGCGAACCTTGTGCTGCTTTTGACTCCTCCCTTTGATAAGACACCGCTGGATCCAGGCTACATCAAGGGCTACGTCCCCGGCATTCGTGAGAATGGCGGACAATACACTCATGCGGCAACATGGGCGGTGATTGCCTTTGCGGCGCTCGGCGACGGCAACAAGGCGAGCGAACTCTTCCGTATGTTGAACCCGATTCATCGCACGAATTCGCGTGCGGGCGTGCAACGTTACAAAGTTGAGCCCTACGTGGTTGCGGGCGATATTTACGCGGAATCACCTCATGTGGGACGTGGCGGGTGGACGTGGTATACCGGCTCCTCAGGCTGGCTCTATCGCGCCGGCATGGAATGGATTCTGGGTTTCCGCGTTAAGGGTTCCGTGCTTTACATAGATCCCTGCATTCCGCGGAGTTGGCCTGGATTCACTATCTCCTTTCGCTATCATTCGGCAACCTACCAGATCAAGGTTGACAATCCCTCGAGCGTGATGCGCGGTGTGGCTATGATGGAAATGGATGGCAAACGCTTCGCAGGTACAGCCAGCATTCCGCTTGTCGATGACGGCACGGCGCATCAGATTCGTGTCCTTCTTGGCTAAGGCGTTATGCAACCGGCGACAACGCCCCATGCCCTCTCGGGTGTGCAACGTCCGCTGGATCCTATCTTAGGAATTGGAGAGCGATGGGTACCAACGCAATGAAAGCGTTGCGTTTTGCTGAGTTTGGACCGCCGTCAGTGTTGCGGATCGAAGAAGTCGCGATTCCTGAGCCCGGCGAAGGAGAAGCGCTTGTTCACGTGAAGGCTGCAGCGATCAATCCCAGCGACTACAAGAACGTCTTGGGATATTTCTCATTGTGGGCGCGGTGGGACAAGCAGCGACACAGATTGCGAATTGGAAGAAGGCGCATGTGATTGGCGCCGGCCGCACATCCGATCCGATTCCCGGTACCGAATCGGTGATCAATACCACGAAAGAAGATCTTCGTGAGAAAACCCTGGAACTTACGGCGTGAAGAGGAGTTGATGCTGTGCTTGACACCGTGGGTGGCCCCCTGTTCGAGCCGGCGTTGCGATCGCTTAGGTTCGGGGGACGACAGGTGGCTATCACAAGCACGGGAGATCCGCGCGTCAGTTTCAACCTCATCGACTTCTACCACAATTTCTCCCGGCTGCTTGGAGTGGACAGCAATGGACTGACGCCGCGACAGGTTGCGGAGATTACGGACAGCCTCCGCGGCGGTTTTGAAAGCGGGGTTTTAAAGCCGCCGCCGATTGAGATCGTTCCGTTTGACAAACTTGTGGACGCATACAGCCGCGTGGCTTCCGGACAGGCGAAAGTGAAGCAGGTGCTCAGTTTCGACTGGCTGGATGGAGAGAAATGAATCCCAGAAGAAGACAAGAGCGGTTAAAGGAGTCTGGAAATGGACCCCTCTCAAAACGAATTCGGCGGCAGCTCTGTCGCACGCGCGAGTAGTGCAGGCAAATCTTTCCTTGCGGCTGCGGCCCTCTTCCCCATTCTGCTTTCCAACTCGCGGCGAATCCCTTGCACCGTATCGAGATTTGAGCCGCTGGTGCCGGCGAGCAGTTTTTCCGCCTGTAGAACGCATGCATAAGCCAAATCGTCGCGCAAGCCGTGCCGCCGCAGGAATTGTCCGTAGTTGAACCAATCCAGGGCTTCGCCGCTCGAATCGCCCGCTTTCGCGTCCCGCGCCAGGCCACGCTGGTGGGAAGCGGCCGCAGCCTTTACGTCTCCACGCTTTTCTTGCAGGTCGGCGAGATGCGCCAGCGCCAAGCTCTCGAGCCGTGCATCACTCACGCGTCCCGCGTGCGCAATCGCTGTTTGGTATCCGGCAAGGGCTTCATCCGCGCGGCCCGACTGCGATTCATCGTCCGCGAATTGGATCTCCGCTGAAATCTCCTGGCCCGGCGCAATCGCGGCGTCGCCTGGATGCTCCGTTGCGTAACGCAAGAACGCCTGCCAATGGCGAGCTGCTGCTGCCGGCTCACCCTTCTGATCGAACGCCTGCGCAAGGTACAGTTGCGGATTCGGCTGATCGGGGTTGGCGTCCACCGCCTTTTCCCACGAATCCATCGCCTCCTCAGGATGGCCCAGGCGCGCGGCAAGTAATCCGTAATTGACCAGCGCATCCGCATCGCGCGGAAAGATCACGAGCATCTTGCGGTAGAGCTCGTACGCCTCCGCGTAACGCTCGTCCTCGATCATCGCCCGCGCGCATTCGTGCTGAAGCGCCGCGTTGTCCGGGTTCACGGCGACGCCGCGCTTCAACGCTTCGATCGCCTCGCCTCGTTGGCCGGCTTTGATTTCCACCGACGCGAGCCTGGCCTGAAGCATGCTGTCGTAGGGATTCATGCGCGCCGCGCGGAGCAGGGCCGTGGCATTTCCTTCATCCGTCCCCAGCGCAAAATGAATCTGGTCCATGCCTCCCCACAGGAACAGCAACCCGGCGAGACCCACGCGGAACGCGGGAGCGGAAACGATGCGGCCTGCAAGCCTGCGGGCCGCGCCGCCCGCTTTCGAATACGATTTCGCGCCTCCGGAGATCCCGCTCGTTTCAGGCCTGCCGCCTTGGCCAATCAACAGAGAAGAGATGCGCGAATCGCGCAGCTTCCACAGCGCCCCGTCGAGGAGAAAATGATGGATGTTCACCACCGCCGTGAAGATCAGGAAGCTCGTGGTGAAATCGAAGTGCAGCAAGGTGCTGACGATCCACGGCCCGGGAATGAAGAGCGCGATGCCGCCCGCGAAGAGCGTGAGGAAATAGAACGTCATGCGCCAGCCGGCCTTCCCTGCCGCGCGAGCCTCGCGCTGCTGGTAGTAGCTCGTAATCCACAAATATTGTGCCGAATGAAGGACCGCCAGAATTCCGCTGCTATAGCGCGTCTGAGGAATTTGATACTGCGCGCGCAATTCGAGAAGCGTCGGCAGGACAAACCATAGCAATTGCGTCACCGCCAGCGTGAGCGGCGCTGCGAGACTGCGTAATCCGCAGCGCCGGATCAATCTCTGAAACGCCAGCGCGGAGAAAAGCGCGAATGCGCCTCCCAGAGCAAGGCGCGCCGGCATCGTGAATTGTGCGGGCAGCCCCAGAGAAAGAATCAGCGGATCGCTCGAAGCGCCGGTTTCAAAGCTTGCGAGCAGCATCAGGTAAGATGCGATGAACGCGGCGCGGATCCAGCGCCGCTCGCCCACCGTCACACTTGCTCCGCTCCGCCGCGCAAACATCATCAGCAAGCCGTAGTTTTGCCCCGTGTAATGCCACGGGCTCCAGCAAATGTAGAGCGTGAACACCCACGGCACCAACTGGTACGAGGCGTGCAGCAATATGCCTGTCACGACGAGCAGCAGCGTAAGGTGCAGCGTAAAGATCTTGTACTTTTCGAAATCCTCGAGTGTGTGGTACGCGCGATAGATCGTCGCCATGAAGTGCGGATAATTGAAGAGCACCGCAAGCATGTAAAACGCCACAGCCCACGCGTGCGCGTTCGAAGGCCTGATCAACGCCGTAATGGCCAGCAGCGGAGCGGACCATGCGCCGCATCCGACCAGCAAGTCGAGCCACGGGCCGTAAATCCACGTCCCGCCCGGCGCCCGGCGTGAAGCGGCGGGAACGGAAATCGGCTCGGCAACCGTGCTCAAGATGGGAACCTCGCGCAGCTAGTTTACTTTGAGCTTGTTCCGGCCCTGCCTCCATGATTGCGCGCACATGCTGAAAACGTAACGCACGCGTTGATGCGGGCCCTAGCGGCTGTCCTTCCGGGCGCCAGCCCGCCGCTACAATGGCAGACGCCTCTCTGGGCTTGCGCAACGGATGCTTCCTCGATTAGTTTGTGACTCTGGCGTAAGCGAATTGCATCTGCCAATGCGAGGGCTTGATGGATCAAAGTCTCAACGAAATTCTTGCAAGCTACAACGACGCCGCTCCTCTCTCCGAGGCCTACACGATTCCCGCGCCGTGGTACACCGACGCGCAAATCGCGCAGCTCGAGCGGAAAAATGTATTCGCGCGCACCTGGCAGGCTGTCGCCCGCACTGATCAAGTGGAGAAGCCGGGACAATACGTCACCGCAAACATTGTGGGCGAGCCGCTCGTGGTGGTCCGCGGCAGCGACAATCGGCTGCGCGCGTTCTTCAACGTCTGCCGCCACCACGCCATGGCGGTAATGAACGAGCCCTGCGGGCAAACGACCCATTTGCGGTGTCCTTATCACGGCTGGACCTACAACCTCGAAGGCGAACTTCGCGGCATGACGGAATTCGAAGGTGTGCACGACTTCGACCGCGCGCAAAATGGGCTGGTTCCCGTGCGCGTCGAGACGTGGGAGAATTTCGTCTTCATAAATCTCGACGCATCCGCCGCCCCGCTGCGCGATTTTCTGGGCGAACTCGTCTCGCGCGCCCGCCCGCTCGAATTCTCACGATTGAGGTTTGTCGAACGCCGCAGCTACACCCTGCAATGCAACTGGAAAGTGTACGTGGACAATTTCCTCGACGGCGGCTATCACGTCCCGCACATGCACAAGGGCCTCAACAGCGTGCTCGACTACACGAACTACACGATTGAGAATGTGGACCGTTGCTGCGTGCAATCGAGCCCGGTTGCAATTGACTGCAGTTCGGAAGCAAGCGCTGCCGCGACGCGCAAGGGCGATCGCGCTTTTTATTTCTGGCAGTATCCGAATCTCATGCTCAATTGGTACGAAGGCTATCTCGATACCAACCTCGTGCTCCCTCTCGCCGTGGACCGCTGCGAAGTGATCTTCGATTTCTATTTTGGCGATCCCAGCGAAGCGCAGATGCCTTACATTCGCGAAAGCATGGACGTGAGCGAGCGCGTCCAGCAGGAAGACATCGTAATTTGCGAGGCCGTGCAGCGCGGGCTTGGCTCTCGCGCCTATCAAGCAGGGCGGCTTTCGGTGCGCCGCGAAGCCGGCGAGCATCTGTTTCATCGCTTGCTCGCGGCCGACTTGAAGAGCAACCACGCGGCCGCCGCACGCTGACATCTTCACTCAGTCGAATATCACCGTCTTGTTTCCATACAGCAGAATGCGGTTTTCTCGAGCGTTGAACCGTAAACAGCCTGCTTCTATTGACTTGCCTCGGCGCACAGCCTAAGCTATGCGCCGCTCATGCCCGACCCTCAGTCGCCTATCGGCCGGACAGTTTCTCACTACCGCGTCATCGACAGGCTCGGTGGTGGCGGCATGGGCGTCGTCTATAAAGCGGAAGATACCGAACTTGGCCGCTTCGTCGCTCTGAAATTCCTTCCGGATGACGTCGCGCGCGACCCGCAAGCGCTCGAACGTTTCCGCCGCGAGGCCCGCGCCGCTTCGGCCCTCAATCATCCCAACATTTGCACGATCTACGAAATTGGCCAACAACAGGACCAGCCGTTTATCGCCATGGAATTCCTGGATGGCGCGACCCTGAAGCACATCGTCACCTCCAAGCCGATGCCGCTCGATCGTTTGTTCGAAGTTGCCATTGAAGTGGCCGAGGGTCTCGACGCCGCGCACTCCGAAGGCATCGTGCATCGCGATATCAAGCCGGCCAATATTTTCGTCACCAAGCGCGGCCACGCCAAAATCCTCGACTTCGGCCTCGCCAAGCTCACCCCGGTGGGCGCGCGCAAGATCGCGGAAACCGCCGGCGTCTCCACGCTCGTAACCGCGGGCGTCTCCCTCGAAGATCTCACCAGCCCGGGCACCGCTCTCGGCACCGTTGCGTACATGTCTCCCGAGCAAGTGCGCGCCAGGGATCTCGATGCGCGGTCAGACATCTTTTCCTTCGGCGTCGTGCTCTACGAAATGGCCACGGGCGTTCTGCCGTTCCGGGGAGAAAGTTCCGGTGTGATCACGGAAGCGATTCTGAATCGCGTTCCGGTTGCGCCGGTGCGCTTGAATCCGGAAATTCCGGCGGAGCTCGAACACATCGTCAACAAGGCGTTGGAGAAGGACCCGAAGCTCAGGTATCAACACGCCTCCGACATGCGCACGGATCTGCAGCGGCTGAAACGCGATTCGGATTCGGGCAAGTCGGCGTCATTCGTCCAGCAGCCTTCGGACGATGTCCATGCGGGCGAGAGTAGAGACTCCACGCCGTCATCCGCTCGTGCCGATGTTGCTTCCTCCTCCCGCCGCTCTGCGGTTCGGGCCGAGAGCGAAGCGGCGCATATCTCCAGCAGTTCTGTGGTCGAAGCGGCGAAGCATCACAAATTGGGCCTGACGGCGGGGACTGTGATTGCGCTCATCGTACTGGCCGCGGCGGGCTATGGCGTCTATTCGCTTCTCGCCGGCAAGAGCGCGCCCCCGTTCCAGAATTTCGCGATTTCGCAAATCACCAACAACGGCAAATCCGCCCGCGCCGCCATTTCGCCCGACGGGAAATATATTCTCAGCGAGCTCGACGACGCGGGAAAGGCCAGCCTGTGGTTGCGTCATGTCCCGACCAACAGTGACACGCAGGTCGTCGCGCCCGCCGACACGATTTACACCGATCTCGATTTTTCCCCGGATGGAAACTACATCTACTTCATCAAGGCCGAAGCCGCGATTCAGTCCGTTCGTGACCTCTTCCGCGCGCCTGTCCTTGGCGGCGCTCCGCAGCTCGTCGTTCGCGATATTGATTCCGGCATTTCATTTTCCTCCGACGGCAAGCGCTTCGCGTTCATGCGCGACAACGATCCCGACGTCGGCAAGTTTCAACTCCGGACCGCAAACGCCGACGGCTCGGACGAAAAGTTGCTTGCCGGCGGGCCGATGACGGAAGCATCGCGTTTCGTCTCATGGTTTCCCACTGGCAATCAAATCGCCGAAGTCCAATATCAATTGGAGGGTCAACTCAGCTCCATCAGGCTGTTCGATGCCGCGTCCGGACAGTCCAAAACGTTCACCTCGTTCGCGGATAAGCTTCTCGACAGAATCGTTTGGCTCCCCAGCGGAAAGGGCTTACTGGCCATTTACCAGGATCCATCCACGCATTATTCGCGAAATCAGATCGGCTTTATTTCCTATCCGGGCGGGCAATTTCTTGCCGTCACCAAGGACACGAATAATTACCGTTCGTTGACCCTGTCGGCCGATGCGAAAATCCTGGCAACCGTTCAACAACGAACTCTGCGAGATTTTTATGTTTTTCCCGCCGCAGGCACCGGCGCGACTCTCCCGAGCCCTGCGCTTTCCAACGAGAAGGATTTCGGCGGTTTCGCCTGGGCGGAATCCGGCGGGTTCTATCTCGCCGGACTGAACGATCTCATGCGCATATCTCCCGACGGAAGCAACAAGACGGTTCTCCTGAGCAACGTGGGAATCTTCGGAGTCAATGCCTGCGCGGATGGGCGCAGCATCGTCTTCAGTTGGATCGGCCATGGCGGCGGGAACAACGTAAACGTTTGGCGTACGGACGCAAACGGTGGTGACGCGAAACAACTTTCCTTTGGCAAATACGATGCTAACCCCTCATGCTCGCCCGATTCGAAGTGGGTTTATTACAGCGATCGCAATACCGACGAGTTTATGCGCGTTCCGATAGACGGCTCGAGCAAGCCGGCCGCGGTTCCCAGTGCGGTCGTTCCGCATGCGATTGTCGCCGATACGCACGCCGCGATTTCTCCCGACGGCAAATCCCTCGCATTTGTCATTTCCCTGACCCCTTCGGCCGGTTCGGCGGCCAGCGGCCAGAGAATCGCGATGGTTCCTCTCGACTCTGGCACGCAGCCGCAGGCGCGGCTGATTGACCCGGATCCGCGCCTTCGCGGTGCTCTGAGCTTCGCACCCGATGGGAAATCCTTCGTTTATGCGATTCGCGTGAACGGCGTGGAAAATCTCTGGCTCCAACCGCTCGATGGTTCCCCGGGGCGCCAGCTCACGAATTTTCCGGCGGAGTTGATCGCCGTCTATCATTGGTCTCCGGACGAGAAATCCATTGGCATGCTCCGCTTCCACACGGAATCCGACGTCGTCCTTCTCCGCGAGTCGAGCGCAACAACGCCGTAAACGCGCCCGGCAATCCGCGCCCTACCCCTTGGCGGATTCCTCGAGTAGTTTGGCCCAGTGCGATAAATGATTTAACGAGGCGGTGTGCGTGTGGTCCAGCACCAGCGGTGTAATCGAAATGGCGCCATCGTTGATGGCAGCCATGTCCGTATCGGGCTCGATGCCATCGACAAGTTGCTGCTCGTGCAGCCAGTAATAACGCCGCCCGCGAGGATCCATGCCCGGCTTCAGCAGGTTGCGGGTGATTTTCGATGACTGCCGCGTAAAGCGGACCGCCCCGTTCCACAACTGCGGCACATTGACGTTGAGAAGAACACCGTGCGGCAGACCCTCCTTCATGATCAGCGGCGCGAGGGCGCGCATGAAACGCGCCGCGGGCGCGTAATCGAAATCCTTCTGTCGGCCCGCCACCGAAACGGCAATCGCCGGCACGCGATTGATCGCGGCTTCCATTGCCGCGCCGACGGTGCCCGAGTAATAGACGTTTTCGCCCATGTTCCCGCCGCGGTTGATCCCGGAGACGACCAGGTCGGGCTTATCGTCCAGCAGCATATGAAACGCGAGAATCATCGCGTCGGCCGGCGTGCCGTCGATCGCATATTCGCCCTCCGCAAATTCATCGCAGTAAATCGGCTGGCGCAGCGTCAGCGATTGCGCTGCGGCGCTGCGTTCACGGTTTGGCGCCACGACGGTGACCTTCGCGATGCTCTTCATCGCATCCGCCAAGGCGCGCAGGCCCGGCGCGCGAATCCCGTCGTCGTTGGTTACTAAAATGTGCGGCATCGTGGTTTCGGTGAAGCGAGCTGACTTATTAGCTTAGCACTGAATGCGAAGCAACCGTATCGCCGCGGAAGATCCTGCATGCTGAGAGCGTCGCGGGAAAAGTGGTCGGGACGACTGGATTTGAACCAGCGACCTCACGCACCCCAAGCGTGCGCGCTACCAGGCTGCGCCACGTCCCGACCGGCTGTACGGCTTGGGGCTCGAAACAGCGTATCACTCGGATTTGAGGAGGGTCAAGACAGCGAGAAGTTCCTCATGCAAATCGAGCAGAAACTTGCGATGCGCGCGCGACGCGGGCTCGCGCCGCGCCGGCGGCGCGGCCACCGCCACGTGAGACTCGGGCTTGCCGTTGCCGCCGCTCTGGTCTGCTAGATGCTTTCGCGCGCCGGCAATCGTGAAGCCTTCTTCGTAGAGCAGGCGTTTGATCTCGAAGACCGTTTCGATGTCCTCGCGGCGGTAGAGGCGATGGCCGCTCGGGCTCTTCACCGGCTGAAGTGTCGGAAACTCGGACTCCCAGAAGCGCAGGACGAACGTTTTCGTCGCCGTCAGCCGGCTCACTTCGCCGATGCGGAACAGGCTCTTTTCCGGTATTTCGTGCGCGGATTGAGCGGCGCTGGCCATGTCTTCTCTCTCGTGGCTTCTTTCTCGTATCGTAGGCCGATTTTGCGACGAAGTCCATTCTATCCACAGATGAACGCTGATGAACGCAGATAAGAATCAAGCAAGACCCGAGGGTAGACAAAGAGCTTTCAGCGGTGCCGGTGGTCGCGCTCACGGTGACGCTTACGCTGCGGCGGCTTGTCGTGCCCTCCCCGGGGAGCAATGTGATCCTGGCGGCGAGGCTCGCGCTTTTTCAGGCGCTGCGTGAAGCGAATGGGCGTGCCCGTGAAATCGAACGCTTCGCGCAAGCGATTCTCGAGGAACCGCTGATAGCTGAAGTGCAGCGGCTTGGTCTGATTCGTGAACAAAACGAAGGTGGGCGGCGCGACCATGGCTTGCGTGACATAGAAGATTTTCACTTTGCGGCTGGCGGGCGAGGTGCCGCGCTCGAGATCGACGCCGGCGAGCCAGCGGTTCAGCTCGCCGGTGGAGATTCGGCGCCGGCGCGCCTCGGCTGTGCGGTCAATCATGGCGTAGAGGCGATCGATGTGCTGGCCCGTGACCGCCGAGAGAAAAACCACCGGCGCGTAATCGAGGAATTTCAGTTTGCTCCGGACGATGGGCTCGTATTCGGCTATCAGCTTGTTCGAATTCGCGGCGGCGCTCTTTCCGGCAGGCTTGTTCTGCGACGCGGCTTTTTCCGCCGCGGCTTCGAGCGCGAGATCCCATTTGTTCATCGCGATAATCACGGAGCGGCCCGACTGCTCGGCGTAGCTCGCGATGGTGGCGTCGTGGGATGTAACCCCGACGGAAGCGTCAACGACGAGCACGGCGATGTCGGCGCGCTCGAGATGCTGGCGCGCCATGATGACGCTGAGTTTTTCGGCGATGAGCTTCGTCTTGCCCTTGCGGCGAATTCCGGCGGTGTCGAGAAAGCGATAGGACTTGCCGTTGCGTTCGACGACGGTGTCAACCGCGTCGCGCGTGGTGCCCGGCTCGGGCGAGACGATGGAGCGCTCCGCGCCGACCAGTTGATTCAGCAGCGTTGATTTTCCCACGTTCGGCCGCCCGATGATGGCGATGTTGATGTCCGGCTTGGTTTCTACCGATTCGCCGCGCGAGAATTCGGCGGTGAGCGCGTCGAGCAATGTGTCAATGCCGAAACCGTGCTCGGAAGAGATCGGGAAAATTTCGTCGCCGAGTTCGTAGAATTGCGCGGCGAGGCCGGCCTGCTGGGGCGAGTCCACTTTATTGACGGCGATCACCGGCGGCTTTCCGGCGCGGCGAAGCAGTTGCGTGAGTTCAGCGTCGAGCGGCACCGGGCCGCTGCGGGCGTCAACCACCTGGACGACGCGCGTGGCACTCTCGATCGCCACGCGCGCTTGCCGCAGAATCTCATTCGGGATGAAGGCTTTGTCCTCCGGCACGATTCCGCCGGTATCCACCACTTCGAATGGCCGGCCTTCCCATTCCGCGGTGCCGTAGATGCGGTCGCGTGTGATGCCGGGCTCGTTCGTCACGATCGAGCGGCGCGTGCCGGTGAGGCGGTTGAAGAGCGTGGACTTCCCGACGTTGGGGCGGCCCACGATAACGATGGATGGAAGTTTTTCGCTCATATTTTGGGGGTACGGCAGAGCGTGCAAAGCGCGATCGTTCCGGGGATGCGGCGCAGACTCTCTGGCGTATTGGTCATGATACTTTAGCCGGGCCGGAATTGAGCGCGGATTCTTGCGACAATTCGGGCGCCTACTTTGATGCCGCAGACGCAACGAAATCCATCGGTTGCTGTGCGCGGGAGCGCGGGTGAAGTTGCCGTCGTGTTCCTGAAGCTGGGCCTGCTCGCGTATGGAGGAATGGCCGGCCTGGTGGCGATGATGCGCCGGGAGATAGTGGAGCGGCGGCATTGGGTGGGAGATCAAGAGTTCCTCGACCTGCTCGGAATCTGCAATCTGATTCCCGGGCCGACCGCAGCGGAAATGAGCATCGCGCTGGGTTACGAGCGCGCGGGATGGCCGGCGCTGATCCTCGGCGGCGTGTGTTTCATTCTGCCGGCGGTGCTGATGGTCCTTGCGCTGGCCTGGGCTTACGTTCGCTACGGAACGCTTCCAGCCGCGCAATGGATTTTCTACGGAGCGTATCCGGTTGTGATCGCCATCATTGCGGATGCGCTCTGGAGCCTGGGCCGCGCGGCGGTGAAGAGCACGTGGCTCGCGGCGCTCGTGGTGGCGACGATCGCGCTCTACTTCCGGGGCGTGCCGATCGTTGCGATCCTCTTCGGCGCGGCGCTGCTTGCGGGAGCGGTGGGCGTTGCAGCGAGACGACGCAAAGCGATAACCGCGATCGCACTTCCTCTGCTCGGCGCGGCAGCCGGCGCTTCGGCTGCGGCGCCGTTCAGCATGCTGCGCTTGTTCCTCACATTCATGAAAATCGGCGCCGTCTCTTACGGGAGCGGCTACGCCCTGGTGGCATTCCTGCGCGCCGATTTTGTAGACCGCTTGCACTGGCTCACGAACCAGCAACTTCTGGATTCCGCCGCGATCGCGCTGATCACGCCGGGACCGGTCTTCGCGGCGGCCACATTTATCGGCTATCTAAAGGGCGGCGTGGCGGGCGCGCTGGTCAGCACAGTCGGAATTTTCCTTCCGTCGTTTGCGTTCATTGCCATCGTGTTCCCACTGATTCCGAAGCTCAAGAAATCCGCGCTCGCGCGCGTGGTGCTGAACGGCCTGAATGCAGCGACCGTGGGATTGATGGCCGCGGTTTCCTGGCAACTGGCGCGCGGCGCGATTCTCGACGTCTTTACTGCCGTCGAGGCGGTGGCCGCGTTTGCCATCCTGCTGCGCTTCAAACTGAATTCCGCGTGGCTCATCCTGGGCGGCGTGGCGCTGGGGGTAGCGGCGAAGCTTGCGATGCGATAGCGGTGCGGGCGGAGAGAGCCATGTGCTCCCGCAAAAATCCACGCCTGAATGACCCCTGATTTAGTGACGATTAGAAAAAGTGATGTCGTTGAAGCGCCAGGGTTTATGGGCGATTCTAATCGACACGAGTGACGATTAGAAATGCGCCCTTCGACTCCGCTCAGGGCAAGGTGGCAAGTGACTCGTGGCCCTTCGTGCGCCGGCAGTCCCCTCAGGGTAAACGAGCGGCTGGTGCCGAACCGGAGTCTCCCAAAGCCATCCGGGGATTGCGTGTCGTATTGGCGAAGAGCCATCATTTTCCGATTCTATTGTAACATACCGTAACCAGAATGTCAATAGAGATTCGGGCTTCGCTGAAAGTCGTCCAAGGCAAACGAATTCAGCGGTTCTTGTCAGGAAAGGACTTACGCGGAAAACGGCCGGGAAGGAGGCCGGGCGCAACGCGAAAAGCATAAGAGACAGAGATTCATTACCTCAGTGATCCGGCGCTACGATCAGAACCTCCCAGAACGGAATCCGATAACCAGGAGTTAGCAAGCCAATATGCTATAAGGTTTGTGACGGAACCCCAATGAACAAGCAGACCCTCTTTCCTGCGTTTATTGTGTCCTTGCTTTTGGCTTCCGCGGCCGCTCTGCTTGGCAGCGACCCCGCCGCCCGGCCTGCGGGTGACGACTTGTGGCCAACCAAAGGCTGGGCAACCGCCAGCCCGGTTAGTGTTGGGCTGGATGACCAGGTTCTCCTCAGGCTGGACAAGGATATGGCCTCGGGGAAATATTCGCAGATGATGGACAGCTTTGCGGTCTTCCGCTGTGGCAAGAAGGTTTTTGAACGCACCTACGCGCACGACTACGCAAAGATCTACGGCAAGGAAGCCGGGGAACGAGGGCCGCTCAACGCTCGCCTCACCGGGCGGTACAACTATTTCGATCCGGAGTGGCACCCCTATTATCACGGCACGGATCTGCATACGATGCAATCGGTCAGCAAGACGGTCACTTCGGTCATTATCGGCGCGGCCATGCAACGCGGCGACTTCAAAGCCGGCCTGGGTACACCAGTCTTGAAATACTTCGACACATCCAAAGTGAAGAATGTGGACGACCGCAAGCGCGGCATCACCTTGCGCGACTTGTTAACCATGACCGCGGGCTTGGAATGGCATGAGGAAGATGTGCCGTACGACGACCCTCGCAACGATGCCAGCTTGATGGAAGCCACTGATGATTGGGTCCAGTACACGATCGACAAGCCCATGGCCGCCGAACCCGGCAAGGTCTGGAACTACAGCAGCGGCGTTACGGAACTGCTCGCCTATATCTTTCAGAAAGAAACCGGTCAGGACATCGACGACTACGGCCAGAAATATCTGTTCGCACCGCTGGGGATCAAGCACGAATGGAAGCGCACGTATCTGGGGGTGGTGGATACCGAAGGCGGATTGTATCTGAACGGGAGCGACCTGGCGAAGATCGGTTACTTGTATCTGCACGATGGCATGTGGGACCGCCAGCGGATCGTCTCCAGTGAATGGGTGAAAAAGTCTGTGACGCCATATTTCCAAACCGACGAGCCGCAGTTCAAGTATGGCTTCAAGTGGTGGTTGTCCAAGCTGCCGGATTCCACAGAGTACGTCTGGATGTGCCGCGGATTTGGCGGCCAGAACCTGCAGGTGTTTCCAAAGGAAGGTCTGATTGTAACCTTTACGGCTTGGGACATTCTTCCCAACTCGACCGGCAAGGAACCTGCTCCCTCCGACTTTCTAGCTGCCTTGACAGCCAGGGCTTGCACAGGCGATGTCCACTGATGCGGCCTTGGGGTGGAAATGGAAGAGGTCAAATTCGGGCCGAGATCAGGAGTTGCCTTTGCGCACTAGTTGCTAGACAGGCAGAACGCATGGCGGTCCCATGTCTACTGCCAACCGCCGCCAAGCGATTTGTAGAGCTGCACGAGACTCTGATACTCGTTGCCTCGCGCCTCGGCCAAGGTGAGTTCCGCAGAAAATAGGGACCTTTGGCCGTCGAGCACTTCGAGATAAGTGGTGGTACCGCCTCGATAGCGCATGACGGAGAGGCGAACCGACTCCGTCAAATCTCCTACAGTCTGCTCCTGGCGGACTCTCACCTCATGGAATTTCTGATATCCGATCAGGGCATCAGAAACATCCCGGAAGGCGTACTGAATGGCCTGCTTGTAAGCAATCAAAGCCTGCTCGTGCTGCGATTCGGCCAGATGCAGGTTCCCCCGAAGCGCACCACCGGTGAAAATGGGCTGAGTTACCTGAGCGCCATAGGACCAGATACTGGCTTGCGAGCTCATCAGGCTGGAGAATGCGCTGCTGCGTCCGAACGCACCGCCGCCCGAGCCGGTGAGCGAAATTTGAGGGAAGAACGACGCCTTGGCGACGCCAATTTCGGCATTGGCGGCAATGAGCGTTTGTTCGGCTTCGAGAATATCGGGCCGACGCTCGAGGAGCGCGGAAGGCAGGCCCGGAGGCACGTCCGGAGGAAGCGCCTGCTCCGCGAGCGGGCGTCCGCGCGGGACGCTTTGCGGGTAATTGCCAATGAGAACGCTGATGGCATCTTCCTCCTGGCCAATCTGCCTCTCGAGATCCGGGATCTGGGCATTTGCGGTGTCGAGCACTTGCTGCGCCTGAAGCACGTCCAGCTTTGTGGCCACGCCGTGTTCAAGCCTGAACGAAGTCAGCTTGACGGAATCTTTCTGCGTCTTCACTGTGTCTTGCGTAATTTGGAGTTCGAGATCGAGCTGCAGGAGCGTGAAGTAGTCACTGGCCACGTCGCTGACGAGAGTGAGCATGACCGTACGCCGCGCGTCCTCAGTAGCCAGGAGCTGGGCGCGCGCCGCCTGGGTCTCTCTGCGCAGCTTGCCGAAGAGGTCGAGCTGGAACGACGCGTCTGCCGTGAGCGCCAGGAAATTTGATTTCGACTGAAAATTCTGTTCTTTACCTCCCGTGAAATTGGCGTTGCCTTGCACTTGCGGGAAAAGACTCGAGCGCGTTATCGCCAGTTGGGCGCGCGCGGCGCTGATACGCTCGGTCGCCAACTGCATGTCGTAGTTCTGCTTCAAGGCTGTGCGGATCAGATCCTGGAGTTGCGGGTCCTGGAAGACTTGCCACCAAGGAAGGTCCGCGTAGGAAGCTGCCTGTGCCAGGGCCTGCGGGTTTTCTCTCAGATCGCGGTACGCTACCGGAGTTTGCACGGCGGGCCGATGGTAATTCGGGCCCACCATGCACCCTCCGATGAGAGCCGATGCCGAGATAACGAAAATCAATGGCCGCAGATTCTTCATGAATCGCTCCGCTGCACGTCCCGCTCGTCCATGAGTTGCCCGGCCCATCTCAGTCTCCCGGCTGGGGCGCGGGCGTTGAGGGCAACGCACCGGAGGCGGGCTCCTTGCCGCCACCCGACCACTTTTCGACCAGATTGAAGAGTGCCGGAACGAGGAGAATGTCGACGGAACTCGCCAGGAGCATGCCGCCGATTACGGTGGTGCCCATGATTTGGCGCGCCACGGAACCGGCGCCCGAGGCCGTCCACAGCGGCAGGCAACCGAGAATGAACGCAAACGAGGTCATCATAACGGGACGCAGGCGAAGCCTGGCCCCTTCGAGCACCGCATCCATTAGAGGCTTCCCCGAATCGACCTGTCCTTTGGCAAATTCGACAATCAGAATCGCGTTTTTGGCGGCTAGACCGATCAGCATCACCAATCCGATTTGCGAGTAGACATCGTTTTCGATTTGCACCATGTAAGCCGGATAGAAGGCGCTGAGCACCGTCCGGCGCAGCCACAAGACTCCGAAAGCCCCGCATATCGCCCCCGAAGTTCCCAGCAGCACGCTGAACGGCAACGACCAGCTTTCGTATAGCGCGGCCAGGATCAGGAAGACGAATAACAAGGAGAGTGCGAAGATGGCCGATGCGGGCACCCCTTCGCGCGCTTTCTGCTCCTGAAACGACATGCCCGAGTAATCGAAGCCCATTTCGCGCGGCATGGTCTGCTTGAAAACGGCTTCGAGCGCGGAGGTAGCCTGATCCGCGCTGTACCCGGGGGCGGCGCTCCCATTGATTTGGGCGGAGCGGTACTCGTTGAAGCGCATGGTAAATTCCGGGCCGACGCTTGGCTTGATGGTCGCAAGCGTGGACAAAGGGACATTCTCTCCCTTGTTGTTGCGGACGTAGAATCGCCCAACGTTTTCTGCGTTGGCCCGGTCTTGGCCTTCGGCCTCGATGTACACCTGCCACTGGCGGCCAAAGCGGTTGAAATAGTTGATGAAATAGCCGCCCATGAAGGCCTGGATCGTCCGGTAAACATCGTTGAGGGCTACACCTTGCTTAAGCACTTTGTCGCGGTCCACCTGGACAAATTTCTGGGGCACACTGGGGAGAAAGGTGGTGCTCAAGCCGGCGATTTCCGGGCGCTTGCGTGCGGCATCGAGGAAAATGCCCAAGTTCTTGGCGAGGAACTGAACATCGCCACCGGACCGGTCCTCGAGGATAAACGTGAAACCTCCGGAGGTGCCCACGCCGGGAATGGCCGGGGGCGAAAAGCTGAACACAAAGGCGGCAGGCAGCCGGCTCAATGCGCCGTTGAGGTTAGCCTTGATGGCTTGATATTGCTCGGCTCGGGACTTGCGCTCATCCCAGGGCTTGAGGGTGACAAAAAAGAAGGCGTTGTAGCTGGTGCGCACGTAGCTGAGCAGGCTGAAGCCGATGACGCTTGTGGTGTGTTGGACGCCAGGCGTATTGGCGAGGATTTGCTCAACCTGACCGGCCACTGCGCTCGTGCGCTCGAGCGAAGCCGCATTCGGAAGTTGCATGTTGATGAAGGCATAGCCCTGGTCCTCATCGGGCAGGAAGCTCGAGGGCAGACGGGTGCCAAAGAAAGCTGCGATTACGGCGAAGGATGCAATCACCACTAAAGCAAGCGCGCCCTTGCGAAGAACCCCAGCGCAGATTTTGACATAGATCTCGGTGCCGCGCCCGAACATACGATTGAACCAGTCAAAGAACTTGCTGAGCAGCCCGTGACTCTCCTCCTTTGGCCGGAGCAGCAGCGCGGCAAGCGCGGGGCTCAGCGTGAGCGCGTTGAAAGCGGAGAGGATCACCGAGATGGCGATGGTGAGGGCAAATTGCTGGTAGAGCCTACCGGTGATGCCGGGGATGAAGGTGGTCGGTACAAACACGGCGGAGAGAACCAGGGCAATAGCGATGACGGGACCGGAAAGTTCCTCCATGGCTTTCAGAGTCGCGTCCTTGGGAGTCATGCCCTCCTCGATGTGGCGCTCGACGCCTTCGACGACCACGATGGCGTCGTCCACGACGAGGCCAATGGCCAGCACGAGACCAAACAGAGAAAGTGTGTTGACGGAAAAACCGAACAGGGGGAAAAGGACGAAGGTGCCCACAAGCGAAACGGGCACGGCCAACAACGGAATCAAGGTGGCACGCCACCCCTGGAGGAAGACGTAGACGACGAAAATCACGAGGGCCAGGGCGATGACCAGGGTCAAAATAATTTCCTTGATGCCTTCCGAGACGGCGCGAGTGGTATCGAGCGAGGTGGCATAGTCCATGTCTTCCGGAAAGCGCAGCTTCGCCTCGGCCATCAGCTTTCTGACGCCCGCGGCGGTTTCCACGGCGTTGGAACCGGGCAATTGGTAAACAGAAATTACCGCGCACGGTTTGCCGTTGAAGCGGCCTTTCCAACTGTAGTCCTGGGCCCCCAGCTCGATGCGAGCCACGTCGCGGACACGAACGATGCCGCCGTCGGGCGTCTCGCGCACCACGATCTCTCCGAACTGTTCCGGCGAGACGAGGCGGCCTTGGGCGAGGACGGTGTAAGTAAATTCCTGGCCCGGGGGGGCGGGCTCGCTCCCCGCCCTTCCGGCCGGGTTTATTGTGTTCTGGGCCTGAATGGCGCTGATGATATCCGTGACGGTGATTCCGAGCTTTGCCAATCGGTCGGGTTTTACCCACATCCGCATGGCGTATTGGCCGGTACCGAATACCTGAACGTTGCCGATGCCCGGCGCGCGGAGGAGGGGGTCGACGAGATTGATGTAGGCATAGTTCCCCAGAAAGGTGGCATCGTAGGTTCCATGCGGCGAGTAAAGGGGAAAGAGCATGAGCGGGGCGATACCGACTTGCGCACGGTAATGCCGTAGTTGGTGACGTCCACCGGGAGTTGTGAGGCGGCCTGGGTCTCGCGAGATTGGGTAAGAATGAAATCGGTGTTCGGATCCGTTTTCAGGTCGAAGTTCACAATCAGGGTGGTGGTGGAGTTGGCGGTGGCATTCAGCGAGTACATGTAGTTCATGTTGTCCACGCCGCTCATCTGCTGCTCGATGGGAGTGGCCACCGCTTGTTCCAGAGTCTGGGCGTCCGCACCGACATAGGTAGCCAGGACCTGAATCTCCGGCGGAGCGATGCTGGGGAACTGCGCGACAGGCAGGGTCAGAATGGTGATGGCGCCGACGATCACCATGAGGATGGCGATCACCATGGCGACGATGGGGCGATTGATGAAAAACTTGGACATGGCCTAGTTCCCCTTCGCCTCTTCGGCAAACGGCTTGGGGTTTACTTGCATACCCGGGTGCACCTTCTGGACGCCCTCGGCAACAACGCGCTCGCCTGGTTTCAGTCCTTCCGAAACAATCCACTGGTTGCCGATTTGGCTGCCGACTTGGACGGGACGGATGCTGACTTTATTCTCGGCGTCCACGACTGCCACCTGGTAGCTGCCTTGTAGTTGGGATACCGCGCGCTGCGGGACTAGCAGGGCATCTTTCTGGATTCGGATAGTCGCCCGCACGCGCCCATAGCCGCCGGGCCGCAGAATGTTTCCAGGATTCGGAAATAGCGCGGCGATACGAATCGCGCCCGTGGTCGGATCTACCTGCCGGTCCGTAAAATAGAACGTGCCCTCCTGCGGATACGTCGTTCCATCGGCCAGGATCAATTGCAGATGCAAGTTCTTCCGCGCCGCCTCCAACGTGTTCTCTGTCGGATACCTCTTGTGAAAATTCAGATACTCCGGCTCGCTGACCGTGAAATACACCTTAATGGGATCCAGGGTGGATACGGAAGTGACGGGCCCGCTGCTTGGATTGACTAGCGCGCCTACTTGAAGTTGCGCCTGTCCGGCGATGCCGTCGATGGGCGCGACGAGCCGCGTAAAATCGAGGTTAATCTTGGCCGTTTCGACGGCCGCCTCGGCCGTCTTGATTTGGGCCTTGGCGGTCGCCACGGTGGCTTTCGCCGCCAAGTTGTTCTGAGTGGCGTTGTCGAGATCCTGCTGGCTCGCGGCCTGCTCCTTGGCCAGAGGAATGTAGCGATCCACATCGAGTTGGGTGCGGACTTGAACAGCTTCGGCGTTAGCAAGCTGCGCGGTGGCCTGTGCCAACTGTCCCTCAGCCTGGTCGAGGGTGGCCTGAAAGGGCCGCGGGTCGATCTCAAAGAGGAGTTGGCCCTTCCGGACGAACGCTCCCTCCTGGTAGTCTTGCCGCATCAGATAGCCGGTCACCTGAGCCCTGATGTCAGCGTTCACGAACCCGTCGAGCGTACCTATCCATTCGCCATAAATCGGAACATCCCGCTGCTCGACCTGCGCCACCATGACATCCGGAGGCGCCCCTGTTCCTGCGCCTGACGCATGTTTCGGGCGCAGGGCACCAACGATCAGAGCGATGACGACCAAACAAAGGACTGCCGCTATCGCGAGATTGCGCCTAAGAGGACTATTCATCGCGTACCTCTCGAATCTATCCCGCTTTATAAGTCATTTTTGGGCGTTCTTCAAGAAACTGGCTTGATAGGTCTCCTCGGGTTCGAGTTACTTGCGGGCTGGTGACGTGCTGTTGAGCAGGCTGATCAGCGGTTCAGCCGCTTCAGGGACCGGCCCGATGCCCGTCACGATTTCCTTGGCGCCGATTTCTTTGCCGTACAGAGCCTTGTTGGCATCGTTATCCTTGTCCATGGATGCACCTTCCAGCGATATGCCGGCAAACAGCCCCTTCGTGCGCGCATATGTCAGAACGTCGACTTTCATTGCCGCGGCATTGTAGCCCGTCGCCTGAGCGCCGGTGGGACCAGCGGCGGCCGCCGCGTTTGCTCCCAGTTTTGTCTTGCCGGACAGGATCTGATCTGCGCCCTTGTCGTTCATGATCACCAGCACAAAATCGGTCGCTGTAGCACCCAGTTGCACACCAAGGCTGCCCTGGTCGAGTGAATACATCGCCGGCGCGCCCCATTTACCATCCATATGCTCGCCCTTCCTACAAACGAGCGCACCCCGCCCGTAGCTACCCCCAATCCCAATAGCCACTTTCTTCACACTGGGATAGATGAGGACGCAAACGGCGTTGTCGAGGATATTCGTCGGAAGGCCGTTCCCTCCAGCGAGGATTTCCCTCATCGCATCGGCTGATTTTGCCAAACGCTCATCTTGCTTCTTCTGGGCGAACACTGGGAAAGCTATTGCCAGGCAGAATGCAAGGATCGTGAGTTTGTTTCTCATAGATAGCTCTTCTCCTGTGATTCGATAGATTTTTCGCAGGGCCCGTCAGTCTACCACTCCAGAGAATAGTGCACAGAGCCCCCCTAATGATACGTTCTAACCCCAAACCGCGGCAACCGATTGAAAACTGAAGAACTTTGTTTTGCGAGATTGCGATTCCGAGGGAGTGTCCGGACTTCGACACTTTTCTCGACAAGTGTCGAGCGCCTGCGACACTTGAATCCAGTCAACATTTGTTTGCGTCTGCGCTCTTCACTTGAGAGCCTTGTTGCTTCAGTGCCTCGGTCGAAATAAGGCGAGGCGCCAGCTTATGCTAAAATTGGGTTCAGATGAAACAAATGCACGCATCTGGAAGGATTTCGCGGGGTCTGTTGGTCGCGGGCGCGATACTGTTCCTCATCGCGCCGAGCGGCGCGCGTGCCCAATCGCGCGGGGTGGCCTCGCAGGAAAGCCAGGATCATCTCCTGCAGCTTTTCAACACGCATACGGGCGAACGACTTGATATTGTGTACCGGCGCGGTGACCATTACATTTCCAGCGCGCTCGCCAAACTAGACTATTTTCTGCGCGATCATCGGACGGGCGACGTTCACCATTTCGATCCGCGCCTGTACGATATCCTCTCCGACCTCACTTTGTCGGTCGGGCATCCCGGCGGCGAGATCGACATCATCTGCGGCTACCGCAGTCCGTCGACGAATGAATCACTCCGCGCTCACACCACCGGAGTCGCCAAGAACAGCCTGCACATTCAGGCGGAAGCGATCGACCTGCGCATGCCCGGCATTGACACGCTCAAGCTGCGCAAGGCGGCTCTCGCCCTGCATCGCGGCGGCGTAGGCTATTATCCTCACTCCGACTTCATCCACGTCGACACCGGCCGCGTCCGCCAGTGGTGTTTCGACTGCCCTGCCAGCCTGACCACGAGCGATTAACCCGGGTACGGATAACCCTTCTCAAGGACCTTCTCGAGCGAGGCGTCGTGTCCATAGATGTCGTCGTAAAAGTGAACGAGCCCATCCTCGGTAACGATCACGGTGGCATAAACGATTAGGACCGGAATCGGATGCGCGAGGTTTACCTGCTGCGTCTTATCTCCATTCATGGCCGCGCGGACGCGCTCCATGGTCCAGCCCGGATTATTGCGCAGGACCCACACGGCCAGGTCGGCGGGCTTTTCCAGGCGGATGCAGCCGTGGCTGAAATCCCGACGCGACTTCGAGAAAAGTTCGTGCTCCGGAGAATCGTGAAAGTACACGTCGTAGTTATTCGGAAAGATAAATTTCGCGAGTCCGAGCGAGTTCTTCGGCCCCGGCTTTTGGCGGATGAACAGCTTGCCCGCCCGGAGCTGCTCGATCACGTCGCTTGTGACGGTTCCGGAGGTGACGACCTCCTGGCGGCTGTCCACAACTTCGTATCCCTTCTTCTCCAGGTAGTCGGGATCGCGAGCGATGTGCGGAAGGAATTCAGCTCTTGCGATGGAATACGGAACACTCCAGTAAGGCCGGAAGATTCTCCAGCCCTGACGATCCCCTTGCTCTTCCCTGGCTCGTTCGATCCCGCGCTATTGTGCCGCCTAAGGTACGAGCCTTGCGACACGGAGTAAGGGCATTTCACCGCCCAAAACGCCTATCGATTTTGGCTACGGAAACAAAGGGCCTTATTTCTCTGACTCATTTCCGGGCTCAAAATTGTTGTCAACATGTTGACGTTAGTGCAAGGAATTGACAATTGCCCTGCTTGCGAAGCGTCGCGGCACGGGACACCTGCGCGTCAGGTCTTCTTCGTCTTCGCGGGAGGGGCCAGCGCGACCGCGGCCTCGGTGGTGAGCAGTAAAAAGGTAAACGTCTCCTGCAAGTACAGTCGGACAGCTGCATCGGTGTGACTGAGATAGCCGATGGAGACATCCTGGCCAATGTGCAGGTCGAAATCGCCGCCACGGGTGGTCAGCACGAAAGCGCCGGTGATGGCGGGTGCCCAGATGATTTTATCGTCCACAAGCCGCTTGACGTGCTCCAGCACGGGGTATCCATGGTCGCTGGTCTCGGCGAGGGCGGTGTAGGCGTCGGCGCCGAGCAGAACCGCGTACGGGCCGTTGACACCGACGAGCCGCAACTGACTCAAGCCTTGGGCAATGGCATCCGGGTACTCGCGCACATCGGCCGGGAGCGTCTTAATCGGATTGCTGATTCCCCGACGGATGCCTCCGATGCCGGCAGCGGCATAGCCATCAAATATGGCGCCATCCTCGGCAAAGGCGATCGCGCGCGCGGCGTCCTTCGCGGGTTGCCAGTCCGAGTCGTTCGCGCCACGATCGACGTCATCGATCGCCTGGCGGTCCAACTCGAACGGAAAACGCAGCTCGACCAGCGCCTTCACCTCGCGCTGCCTGGCGACAAAGCCGTCCCGCGGAGCCGCGATCGTCCGCAGGTGGCCGGTGCCGACGGCGGAGAGACCTGTGCCTGCCGGCCCCTGCACGTCGACGACGCGGCGTCCGGCGAGGTAGCGCTTCAACGTGCGCGATGTTTCCTCTTCGATCTGCGCCCATGCCGCATCGGAAATGGGGGCAAGTTCGCAATGGAGATTATTCATGTGGGATTTCTCCTTTAAGGGAACCGATACCGAGCGAACCATCGTTCTGCGACTGCCGGGACGTAAGAGGTTCGGCCGGCGCAGACGCCGCGGGGGACTTGGCAACCGCAGGCGGGTCTTCGGTCACGTCCTCCAGAAATGTCGCGGACGGGACGAAGAACAGGTTCCCGGTGACGGCGCGGCTGAAGTCGAGCAGGCGGTCGTAGTTGCCGGGCGGCCGCCCGACGAACATATTCTCGAGCATTCGCTCGGTGGTGCTTGGCGAACGGCTGTAGCCGATGAAATACGTCCCAAATTCTCCTTGCGTGGGCCGGCCGAAGGGCATGTTGTCGCGCAGGATTTTGATCTCTTTCCCGTCCTCGACAATCGTTGTGAGCGCGTTGTGCGCCGAGGTTGGCTTGACGGAATCGTCCAATTCGATGTCCGACTGCTTCTTGCGGCCGATGATTCGTTCCTGCGCCTCCGTGGACAGCGCATCCCATCCCGCGAGATCGTGCAGATATTTCTGCACGATGACGTAGCTGCCCCCGGCGAACGCGGCGTCTTCCTCGCCGATAAGCACGGCATCGATCGCTGCCTGGCCCCTCGGATTCTCCGTCCCGTCGACGAAACCGATGAGATCGCGGTCGTCGAAGTAACGGAACCCGTGCACTTCGTCTTCCGGCGCAACGGCATCTCCGAGGCGCGCCATGATTTGCGTCGCCAGCTCGAAACACAAATCCATGCGCTTCGCGCGAATGTGAAACAGCAAGTCGCCCGGCGTGGAGACCGCGTGGCGCTCTCCGGCACGAATCTCCCGGAACGGATGCAGCATCGCTGGCCGCGGCGGCCCGAAGAGCCGGTCCCACGCCTCGGACCCTATCCCCATGATGCAGGAAAGGGCGGCTTCCAGATCGCGAGTCTCCACCGCGCGAAGCACCGCGCCGAGGTCTGCGCAGAACGACCGTACGGTCGTGCGGCTCTCGGAGCCCGGTTTTAGAGTGACGACAAGGAATATTGCCGCGCGAGTGAGCGGTGCGGCCACCGGCTGCGCGAGGGCACGCAAGCCGTCTGCGGCATTGCGTGCGCTATTCAGATTGGGCTCCATCGGATGTCATCCTGGGGGCGCACGGAATTTCGCTCTTCGAAATACCGCGGTTGCCTCGCGCGCGAAGATTAAGCGCGGAAGCTTACCATCGTCTGCCGACGAACGTCCATGCCGCCTCCGCGCGTACCGTATGTCTGGAATGGGTCTTTCGCCGTGCAGTACGCTGTCGCTGGATAACCGCATGGCTCATCACCAGGCGGCACGCCCTGACCCGAGCGTCTCAGGTCCGCGCTCTCCGCTTCTTTTTCTTCCTTCGGCACACCTGGTGCCATTATTCTACGCGTGATTATTTCAAGCGCATGAGCACCGCCGTCCATGTCTGAAGAAATCCAGCCGCCAAAGGTTGCGGCCCCCGCAGTAGATTCCGGGCTGGTCAAGAGCCTTGGCCTGCTGGACGCAAGCATGATTGTCGCGGGCTCGATGATTGGCTCAGGAATTTTCATCGTTTCCGCCGGCATTGCCCGGCAAGTCGGCAGCCCTGGCTTGCTGCTCGTGGTCTGGCTGGCAACTGGATTGATGACCACCATGGCGGCCCTTTGCTATGGAGAGCTTGCCGCGGCGATGCCTTTAGCTGGTGGCGAGTACATTTTCTTGCGCGAATCTCTTGGCCGGTTGTGGGGCTTTTTGTATGGTTGGGCCACGCTGCTGGTCATCCAGACTGCAACAATCGCTGCGGTGGCCATCGCTTTCTCGAATTTCACCGGCGTCCTGTTCCCCTGGTTCTCATCGTCCGCGTGGATCTGGAAGCTGGGGACATTCGGCCCCTATAAAATGTGGTTCGGCGCGCTGGGTCCCTACAATGTCGGGTTGAACACCCAAAACTTCCTGGCCATCTCCTCGATAGTTTTTCTTACCTGGATTAACACTCGCGGCCTGCGCATAGGAGCCAGAGTGCAGAATATTTTCACGATTGCAAAAGTCTTCGCCCTGAGTGGATTGACGCTACTGGGTTTCGTATTCGCCACGCAGGCGGCACGGAATTCCAACTTCAGCGATTTCTGGCGGAATGCGAGCCTCTTCGGATGGCACACCTATCAGGTCGGCCAAAATACCGTGTGGGTCAATACTCCGACGCTAATTGGCCTGGCCATGGTGGGTGCTCTGTTTTCGTCCAGCGCCTGGACCAATGTGACATTCATCGCATCCGAAGTGAGAAACCCAAGGCGTAACCTGCCTCTCGCCTTGGCCCTAGGTACCGGAATTGTGACCGTACTCTACATTCTGGCCAACCTTGCTTATTTAGAGGTGTTGCCTCTGGCTGGAACCGTTGACGGAGGATCAGTCCTTGCACGAGGACTCCAATTCGCCGCCGGAGATCGCGTGGGAACAGCCGTTGCCGAGGTGATTGTTGGCTCAAGCGGCGCGGTCCTAGTGGCCATTGCCGTCATGATTTCGACGTTTGGCTGCAACAATGGACTTATTCTGGCTGGGGCGCGCGTTTACTACGCGATGGCCAAGGATGGTCTGTTCTTCAGAAGTGTTGGCGCCGTGAACCAGCACAACACTCCTGGCGCGGCTCTATGGGTTCAATGCATTTGGGCCTCCGTCTTGTGCCTCTCCGGTACCTACGGGCAATTGCTCGAATTTCTGGTTTTCGCTGTGGTGATGTTTTACATCCTGACGGTCCTGGGTCTTTTTATACTGCGCATCCAGCGGCCAGATATGGAACGACCGTATCGAGTCTTTGGCTATCCTGTAATCCCGGGGTTGTATCTCTTGCTCGCCTTGTTCCTCGAAGTGCAATTGTTGCGTTACAAGCCGCAATACACATGGCCAGGATTGATGATCATTTTATCGGGTGTGCCGGTCTACTGGCTCTGGCAAAAGTCGCAGAGTATGAGATTGCGAAGAAATTCCGAAAGGCCGGGCTAGCCGTGCGAATCGTCTTCCGGTCAACGCGAGAGCGCGCTGAGTTCAACTCCGGCCCGCCGTAGCGTTTGCGCTACCGCCGCGGCAATCTCGGGGGCGCCCGGAGTGTCGCCATGGATGCAGATGGTTTGCGCATTCGCGGCGATTTCGGTCTCGCCGCAGGAAACCACTGTCCCTCGTTCCACGATGTGCAAGGCCTGTCGCCCGGCCTCCGCGGGATCGCGTATCAGCGCGTCCTCAAATTTGCGCGAGCGCAAGGTTCCATCCGCCTCGTACCGCCGGTCTGCAAACGCTTCCGCGGCGACTCGGAAACCAGCTTCTCGAAAGACATTCAGCATCGGCGATCCAGCCAGGCCAACGAGCGCGACGTCCCGGCTCCAGCGAGCGACCCCATCGGCAATCGCTTGGGCCAGCGCGCGATTCGCCACAGCCTGATTGTAAAGTGCGCCATGCGGCTTGACGTGCACCACGCAGGCGCCGCAACCGGCGGCAACTTCGGCGAGCGCCCGCACCTGCTCGAATACGGAATCGGCGACCATTTCCGGCGGCAGGTTCAACTCGAGCCGGCCAAAATTCACGCGATCTGGATATCCGGGATGCGCGCCCAACGCCAGCCTCCAACGAAGCGCCTGCTTAATCGTTCCTTTCATGGTTCGCGAGTCGCCGGCATGTCCCCCGCAGGCGACGTTGACCGATGTGAGAGAGGGCATCAACGATTCCTGAGTGCCGTCGGTAATGGCCTCCGGAATTTCGCCCATATCGCAATTCAGATCCACGCGCTTCATTGCAGAATCAACTCCCCGGATGCCAGCAGTTTCTCCTGCTCAATTAGCACGGATCGTGCGGTTTCCAACGTAACCTGTTCAAATCGAATCTCATCGCGGGGGCGAAGCTGCCCCACGCGGTGGAGATCCGCAGAAATCACGTTCGCGATCTTCGGATAACCGCCCGTGGTCTGTTGCTCCACAAAAAGAATGATGGGCGAGCCTCCGGGTGGCACCTGAATGGCGCCGAGCGAAACGCCTTCAGTAATCATCTGTCCGCCGGGATGCGGTGACACGGAGGCGCCGTCCAGCCGAAGACCCATGCGATTGGATTGCTCGCCGACGCGATACGCGCCCTCGTGGAACGAGCGCAGCGATGACTCGGAAAACCAATCAATCTGTGGGCCGGGAGTGACGCGCAAGACCTTGCGAAGCGACAAGTGCTCCAATGCTTTCGGAGCGATGGTTCTCCTGCGGAAAGACCTGGTCGCGGACCCGATGGGCAGCACGTCTCCCTTCCGCAGCGACCTGCCCTCGAAACCGCCGAGTCCGGTTAAGATGTGCGTCGACGCGCTACCTAGAAAAGGATTCACGATTACTCCACCCTGAACGCACAAATAACAGCGCGCTCCCGAACGCGTGGGACCCAGGCGAAGCGTTTGCCCCGGCCGAACCTCAACCGACGTCCACAGATCGACGGTGACATCATCGAGAGCCGCGCCGAAATCGGAGCCTGTCAGTGCAAGGATGGCCCCTTCCGGAAAAAGAAATGTTCCACCGAGCAGCATCATCTCCAGTCCAGCTGCGCTCTCAGTATTACCGACCAGACGATTTCCGAGGCGCAGGGAAATCGGATCGGCGGCCCCGGACGGTGAAACGCCGAGGGGACCGAAGCCTTCTCGTCCCAGATCCTGCACCGTGGTGAGCAGGCCCGGTGTCTGGACATGAATGAGGCTCATGCATTCTCCAGCGCCGTGAATCGCTCGATGGAAATCGGCGTAAACCGCACGCGATCTCCGATGGACAGGAAGCTCATGTTGTTTCGGTCCGGGCGGAACATCGCGACGGGAGTGCGCCCGATCAACCGCCAGCCGCCGGGCGTAGCAAACGGATACACGCCGGTCTGGTTACCCGCGATCCCTACGCTTCCAGGCGGCGCGCTCCGGCGCGGAGTGGCCAGGCGCGGTGTCGCCAGGGCGTCAGGCAATTGACCGAGATACGCGAAGCCGGGAACGAACCCTAGAAAGTAGACGACGTAGGTAACCGAAGCATGCAATTCGATTGCCTGAGCGGGCGTCATTCCGCGCAGGGTAGCTATCTCGATCAAGTCTGGGCCAAACTCCCCGCCATAGCACGTCGGGATTTCCAGCTGTCGCCGATCTGGGAGACGCACGCCCTCCAGCCGGTCGAGGTAACCCCGCAGGATTTCTTCCAGTTCGCCGTGGCTCAACTTCAGCGCATCGAAGTTGACAAGAAGCGAGCAATACGCGGGGTGAAGATTGCGTATGCCCGTGACCGGTTCCGACTCCAGCAAGCAGAGCAGTCTCCTGACACGCTGATGAGCATCGAGTGTGATCTGCTGGCCAAAGTAAACCAAAAGCGATTGATCGCTTGCGGGTTGGAATCGCGCGCCGCCGCTCATCGGTGTCGGCATTGGGGAAAGTATATAGCACGTGGGATTCCGCACGGGAGAGTGCGACGCTGCTTCAGTAACGCAATGCGGCGCGCACGGCGGTCACGCCTGTGCCTTTCGACTCCGAGCTTGCTGCGGCTGTTTCTCGCTTTTCCCTGCGCTCCGGCAAGGCTCTCGCGAATGCCGCGACTAACTGAGGTAGCGGAGAACAACAGTGATCTCCGGCAGGCATCCCAATTCTATTGATTGTTTCTGGCGCTCTTTGCGTCCTCGCGTAACCGCATAGACACTACCAGATACTGTCGCTCTTTCTGGTCGCCTTCGGGAACGCGCAAATACAACTTGTCCTTCGCGACCCGGAACTGGACCACCTCTCCCACTGGCAGCAGCACGGGATGTTTGTCGTCGCGAGGCCGGATGCGATAGACGATATGGTCTGCTTGCAGCACATATTCCTGGCAAAGGACTTCCTGGGTCTTCTTGTGGGAAGAATCCGTCCCCAGGATCTCCCCGGTGACGCTCTTTCCTCCATTTTCGGAAAGGCCGCAGGTCGTCGAATCCATCGAGAGCATCTGCCCTTTCTCGTAGCTCGGTGGATCTTTTGCCGACGTTACGAATGGTGTTAGCACCACCAGGGCCGCGAGCGCGATTCGAGTCTTCACGTCAACCTCCCATGGAATTCTCGATTCCATCACATAAGGGTTGGCATGCGGAGCTTTGATATACCTTCCCGAGAACTTTCATAATTTTTGTTTGGAGTTGGGCCTTAGTACTTTCGTACTGCTACCAACTGCACACGTGAATGCGCACGACCCATCGACACGCGCCATGACTGCCGATAACGTGTTTGCAGGGACTCATTCAACGACTGGTTGGGCGAATATCAGATGGAAGCGCTTCTGCGAGTACAAGACCTGAGCGTTCGCTACCGCACGGACAACGGTGCAATTCACTGCGCGGTGAGCGGCGTTACCTTCGAAATCGGCGACGGCGAAGCCGTGGGACTCGTCGGGGAGTCGGGTTGCGGAAAGACGAGTCTCGGGTTAGCCCTGCTCGGATTGCATGGCGACACCGCAGAAGTGACCGGCTCCGCGTTTTTGGCGGGGCGGGATTTGCTGACGCTGGACGAGCGGTCATTCCGGCAGATTCGCGGCGCGAAGATTGCTCTGATTTCCCAGGATCTGGGACTAGCCTTGAGCCCTGTTCTGCGCGTCGGCGACCAGATTGCGGAGGTTCTGCACGCGCACAGCGGTCAAGGCTGGAAACAGTGCCGCACCGAAGCCGCCAGCTGGCTCATGCGGGTCGGCCTGACGCCCGCGCGGCGAATGTTTTCCGCGTTTCCACACCAACTAAGTGGCGGGCAGCTTCAACGCGTGCTCCTTGCTCAAGCTTTGATTTGCAAACCATCTCTGCTGATTGCCGACGAACCCACAGCCGCGCTCGACGTGCGCAACCAAGCCGAATTCGTTGCGCTACTCAGCCGGCTGAGAACGGAATTTGGCCTCTCCATCTTGTTGATCAGTCACGCCCCGGAAATTCAGGCAAGGCTCGCCGATCGCCTCCTTGTCATGAAGGACGGGCGCATCATCGAGCAGGGAAATTTCGCACAGATTTACCAGAATCCCTCTCACCCCTATACGCGCGCGCTGCTGTGGCGCAGCATAGCAGGCCGGCCAGTTCGGTCAGCGGAGCATCACCAGCTGATTGGGCGGGAGTCGCTCGCGCTGTGACTGTGCCGCACAACCCGGTGCTGGATGTGCGGAACCTGGGCAAGGTGTACGTCCAGAGGCGGCCTCTGACGCGCGAGAAGTTCACCGTCCAGGCTTTCGAAAATGTCAGCTTTTCAATTCAGCAGGGCACGACGCTTGCCATTGTCGGCGAATCGGGCGCTGGGAAATCCTCGCTCGCCCGATGCCTCGCCCTATTGGAAACACCGACGAGAGGCGAAATCTGGAGCAATGCGCGAAACCTCCTTGCGGCTAAGAGGAGCAGCTTACGCGCGATCCGCCGCGAAGTTCAGATGATCTTTCAAGACCCGGCGTCATCGCTGAACCCTCGATTTACCGCCCGCGAGATCATTGAGGAGCCGCTCCTGATTCAACGAATCGGGACCAAAGTGGAACGGCGCGAGCAAGCCCTGACCCTGATGCGCCAGGTCGGTTTGCCCCCGGAGTGGGAATCCAGGTCGCCGCTTGAATTTAGCGGAGGGCAGCGGCAGCGGCTTGCCATCGCGCGTGCGTTAGCGCTTGAGCCGAAGATTCTGATTCTCGACGAGGCCTTTTCGAACCTCGACCTGGCCAGCCAGGAAATAATTTTGCAGCTGTTGGTTGATCTTCAGAAGGCATATGACCTGACTCTTGTTCACGTCTCCCACGACTTGTGGCTCGTGTCGCAAGTCGCCCACGAAATAGCCGTGATGCAGAACGGCAGGATCATTGAGCACCGCCCCGCGAAAGAACTCTTCGCGCATCCACAAGAAGCGCACACACAGGAGCTTCTTGGCGCGATGCCGTTGCCGGAAGCGATTCTCGAGCGAGCGTTCTAGAAATGAATCTGAGATACATCAGCCGCCGGATCGTTCATTCGATGTTGCTTCTCGCCGGAATCTCTTTTTTTTCTTTTGCACTCTTGCAACTGGCTCCCGGCGACTTCTACGACGAGATGCGCCTGAACCCGAGAATCTCCACAGCCACGGTCGAGGGGCTTCGCGTGCAATACGGATTGGACCGCTCGCTCGCAGTGCGTTACGCGCGTTGGGTGAGGTCGGCTCTGCGCGGAGATCTAGGCTTCTCCCTGGCTTACAACAGTCCGGTAGGTCCGCTGCTGAAGGCCCGTGCGCGAAACACGTTGATCTTGACCGGCACCGCGACCCTGCTCGCGTGGTCGCTCGCCATTCCCCTCGGCGTCTGGGGCGCGGCCAGCCGGAGCAGATGGAGCAACCGCATCTCCGGGCTTGCGACGTCGGCGCTGCTGACGATTCCCGATCTTCTGCTCTTTCTCTGCCTGCTTCTATTGGCCGTTCGCACGGGATGGTTTCCCACCGGCGGAATGATTTCGCCGGGAGCCGAGAACGCGGGCTTATGGCATCGGATTGCCGACCTCGCGCTCCATCTTTTCTTGCCGTCCCTCGGCCTCGCCCTCGTCACGCTGCCGGCGTTGACACGGCACATTCGCTCCGCCATAATTGACGCGCTCAATTCCACGTTTGTTCGCGCGGCTCGCGGACACGGCATCCCACGCACCCGCTTGCTTTTCCGTTACGCCTTTCCTGTTGCCGTCAACCCGCTCACTTCTCTGCTCGGGTTTTCCGTAGCCACCATGCTCAGCGCATCGCTTCTCGCCGAGGTGATCCTGAGTTGGCCGGGGCTCGGGCCTCTGCTGCTCGAAGCCACACTCGCCAAGGACATCTACGTCGTGGTCGGAACAGTGATGCTCTCCGCCGTGTTTCTCGTTGCGGGCAATCTGCTTGCGGACGTCCTTCTCTTCGCGGCCGATCCGCGGATCCGCGTGGAGTGAGGGATGCAGCGCCGCTACAAATTCCGGGCTGCTTTGTTGCTGCTGGCAGGGTTTCACGCCGCGATCATCTTCGCTGGTTTCTTCGCGCCCTATGACTTTGCCGCCCAAGACCGTGAGCTCCCGTTTGCCCCGCCGACGCCTATCCATTTTGTGGATCAGCATGGAAACTTTCATGCCCGCCCCTTCATCTACGGCCTGTGCGCGGACCCGGCGAGTCCCAACCTGTATAAGACGGATCCCACCAGGGAATATCCGCTGTACTTTCTTGTGCCGGGGGCGCCCTATCGAATCGCAGGGTTGTTCGCCGTCCGCACGCACTTCTTCGGTGTCCATGAGCCGGGCCGAATCCTCTTGCTTGGCGCGGACGCGTACGGTCGAGACCAGCTTTCCAGGTTTCTGTACGGCGGCCAGATATCCTTGCTCGCCGGTCTGCTCGCTGCCGCGCTTTCCGTCTCGCTCGGAGTCGTCGTGGGTGCGCTTTCTGGCTTCTACGGCGGCTGGATCGATGAAGCTCTGATGCGTGGAGGCGATCTGTTTCTCGCCTTGCCCTGGCTTTACCTTCTTTTTGCCGTGCGCGCGGCGCTTCCCTTGCACGTCTCTCAACGACAAGTTTTTCTCATGCTGATCGTCGTGATGGGGCTGATCGGGTGGGCGCGCCCGGCGCGGCTGATTCGCGGAATAGCCCTGAGCGCCAGGGAACGCAACTTCGTGCTGGCGGCGCGGGGATTCGGTGCCTCGGACGCCTATCTTCTCCGCCGCCACGTTCTTCCTCAAGCCTACGGCGTGGTGCTCACGCAGATTACTCTCCTCATCCCGCAGTACATTCTGGCTGAGGTCACCCTGACCTTTCTCGGAATCGGCGTCGGTGAGCCAATGCCGAGCTGGGGCAGTTTGCTTTCCTCCTTGCAGCAATATTACGTCCTCGCTTCTTACTGGTGGATGTTCTTGCCTGCCCTGCTTCTGATCCCTCTCTTCCTCTCTTTTTACGTGGCTGCCGATGCTGTACAGGAACGCCTGAAATCCATCCCGCTGTGAAAACGCTTTAATCTCTGCTAAGAATTTTGGTATGGGGAACGTTCGTCGCTGCATGCATCTTGCCGCGAGCACTGTATTCCTTTGCTCGTTTCTCTGGGCTTCCGGGGCGCCGGTCCAGCCGGGCGAGGACCGGATGGTCACGGACAACTCCCCGGGTCGCCTGGGCGGCAGGCTCGTTGTCGCTCTCCGCTCCGAGCCCAAGACGCTGAATCCCGTTCTCGCCGTTGACGATCCCTCCCGCGACGTAATTCGCTGCCTTACCGCCGATCTGATTCATATCAGCCGCGAATCCCTGAAGACCGAACCCGAGCTCGCCAAGTCGTGGAATGTCTCTCGCGACGGCAAACAGTACACTCTTCATCTTCGCCACGGCCTTCGCTTCTCCGATGGCCGGTCTTTCTCGGCGGACGACGTCATCTTCACATTTCAGGTCTACCTCGATGAAAAAGTCCATTCCCCGCAGCGCGACCTCCTGATCGTCGGCGGAAAACCCATCACGGTCGAAAAAGTGGATAACGATACGGTTCGTTTCGAATTGGCTCGGCCCTACGCCGCAGCCGAAAGGCTTTTTGACGGCTTGGCCATTCTTCCCCGCCATCTTCTCGAGAACACGTACCGCGAAGGAAACTTCTCTCAAGTCTGGAATCTTTCCACGCCGCCTGATCGCCTCGCAGGTCTCGGCCCCTTCCGCCTGAAAGAATATGTTCCCGGCCAGCGAATCGTCCTTGAGAAGAACCCGTATTACTGGAAGGAAGACCGTTCCGGAAGCAGGCTCCCCTATCTCGACGAGCTTGACTTCCTGGTTGTTCCCAGCGAAGACGCGCAGGTGATCCGTTTTCAAGCCGGGGACACCGACATTCTCAGCCGTTTCGGCGCGGAGAATTTTTCCGTCCTCGAAAAACAACAGGCGGCAAAAAGCTATCGCCTTCATGATCTCGGCGCCGGTCTCGAATACAATTTTCTCTTCTTCAATCTGAACGATCTCGCTTCCAAGAGCCTGCCGGAAATTGCCCGCAAACAATTCTGGTTTCAGGACGTTCGCTTCCGCCAGGCCGTTTCCTCCGCCATGGATCGCGCCGGAATCGTTCGCCTCGTGTACAACGGCCGCGCAACTCCTCTGTGGAGTCAGGTCACACCCGGAAACAAGTTGTGGATGGACGACGCGCTTCCTCGTCCGGCACGCTCGCTGGACCACGCGCGCCAGCTCCTGCGGTCCGCCGGCTTTTCCTGGAAAAACGATGGCTCCCTGGTTGACGCGCGCGGCGCCCCGGTGGAATTTTCCATCCTCACCAGCTCTTCGAATTCGCAGCGCACCAAGATGGCCGCAATCATTCAGGACGACCTCAGCCAGCTGGGCATGAATGTCCACGTAGTCCCACTCGAATTTCGCTCCATGGTGGATCGCCTGCTCAACACTTTCGATTACGAAGCCGCCATCATGGGCCTTGTAAGCGGCGATGCCGACCCCACTGCCGACATGAACGTCTGGGTCTCCAGCGGCGAGACGCATCTTTGGGACCTGCGCGGTAAGCCGGCCACCCCTTGGGAATCCGAAATGGACCGCTTGATGGAGCAGCAGGAAACAACGCTCGATTTCGCTCAGCGGAAACGCATGTACGACCGCGTTCAAGAGATCGTGGCCGACGATCTGCCCGTCATCTGCCTGGTCAGCCCCAACATTCTTGTGGGTTCGAAGGATCGCGTCGGAAATTTCCGGCCTGCGATCCTCAACCCGTATGCACTGTGGAACGTGGAACAGCTCTATGTGCGCTAAAGCTGCAGACGCTTCCACAGTCGCCGTTCCGAGTGCCGCTCCTGAAGATGTCCGTGCGCGGTGGCCCGACACGCGCCTGGTGCGCGAATGCATTCAAGGCAGCGAAGAAGCCTGGTCCGCGCTTATCGACAAATACAAAAACCTCATTTTCTCGATTCCCATCAAGTACGGCTTTTCCCCCGACGATGCCACCGACGTCTTTCAGGGCGTATGTCTCGATCTGCTCACTGAGCTGCCGAGGCTGCGGGAGCCCAAGGCGCTTCCGAAATGGCTCATGCAGGTAACCGCCCACAAATGTTTCCATCGCAAGCGCCTGCAACTTCGAACCGAAAGCACGGACGAAGCGGAAGAGCCGCTCGAACCCAGCGTGCCGTCACGCGTCGAAGAAATTCTGCGGCAAGCCGAAGAGGAACAATCCCTGCGCGTCGCCCTTCTCGCCCTCCCGCCGCGATGCCGCCAGCTGATCGAAATGCTTTTCTTCGAGGAACCTCCGCGCCCCTACCAGCAGGTTGCCGAAAGCCTGGGTATCGCAACAGGCTCGATCGGTTTCATCCGTCAGCGCTGTCTCGACTGCTTGCGCAAGCAGCTCGCGGAGGCAGGATTCCAGTGACGTCGCGCGGCATGCGTCCTCTTCCCGAAAAACTGCTCAACGAACTTGCCAATCTCAAGGACGACACAAGCCGGGCCCGCTACCTCGCGCGCCGGCGGAAACTCTGGCGCGCAAGCCTCGTTCAGCAGCTCAACGAGGCATCGCGAACCATGCTGCGCGTGGACGCCCACCAGGCCCTTTCCCTTGCGGAAGCCTCCGTCGCCATCGCTCGAAAACTCCGCAACAAGGAAGTGCTCGCCCGCAGTCTCCGTTCGAAAGCCAACGCCCTTTACAACGTCGGCGACAATCAGTCCGCTCTGGACTATCACGCCCGCGCCCTCGAGATTTTTCGAGCCCTCGCCAACCCCGAAGAAGAAGGCCGCACATTGAATTCTTCGATTCAGCCCTTCCTGCTGCTCGGTCAGTACGACCGCGCTCTCCAAGCCGCCGAGGCCGCGCGCATCCTCTTCCAGCGCATCGGTGATCTTCGCCGTCTGGGGCACGTTGAGATCAATGTCGGCAATGTCTACCATCGCCAGGACCGTTTCGAGGAAGGCCTGGCCTGCTACGAGCGCGCCTACGAGATGCTCCTGCCTCACCGCGACTCCGAGGGGCTGGCGGTCGCGCTCTATAACATGGCCGTCTGCCTCATCACTCTCAACGATTTCCCTCGCGCGCTCGCAACCTATCAGCGTGCTCGCGAGATGTTCGTTCAACACGGTATGGCTCTGCTGGTAACCCAGAGCGATTACAACATCGCCTACCTTTATTACCTTCGCGGTGAATATAGCCGGGCCATTGAGATGCTGCGCGCCACCCGCGTGGAATCCGAAAAGAATGGCGACGCTCACGTTCTGGCGCTTTGCTACTTGGACCTTTCCGAAATTTATCTCGAGCTGAACTTGAGCGCGGAAGCGCGTGAAACCGCGCAGGAAGGATACCTGCGATTTCAAAAGCTTGGGATGGGTTACGAGGAAGCCAAATGCCTTGCCAACGAGGCCATGGCTTCGAGCCAGCTCGGGAAAGCGCTGCGCGCCCTCGAGCTTTTTCCCAAGGCGCGCGAGATTTTCGTTCGTGAGAACAATCTCGTTTGGCCGTGGCTCATTGACCTCTATCAAGCGGTTGTTCTGTACGGCGAAGGGCGCCTTTTCGAAGCGCGCCGGCTTTGTGCGCGCGCCGCGAGTTTCTTTGAGGGCACTGCTCTTACGGGCAAAGCCGTCCTTTGCCGGTTGCTTCTCGCGCGCCTTTCCCTGGCGACGGGAGATCTCGCGGCGGCGAGTGAGGAATGCGCCCACGCGCTCGCACGGCTGGCTGGGTTGGAAGCGCCCGCGCTTTGCTATCAGGCGCATTTCCTGACCGGCCAGATACAGCAGGCGTCCGGCGATGCAGCGGCGGCCTACGATTCCTATCAGAAAGCGCGTCAGCAGTTGGAAACGCTCCGCAGCAGTCTTCGCGGCGATGAACTGAAGATTGCTTTTATGAAGAACCGCCTCGAAGTGTACGAGAATCTTGTCGAGCTCTGCCTGAGCCGTGCGGGCCGGACAAATTTCATGGAAGAGGCCTTCGGATACATCGAGCTGGCAAAATCGCGCAGCCTTGCCGAGCTTCTGAAGCAGCACGAAACCCTCCTGGCGTCCCCGCAGGAAGGTCACAGCGATCTCGTGCGCCGCATACGCGACATGCGCGAGGAGCTCAACTGGTACTACCGCAGAATCGAGATCGAGCAACTCCGCACCGAAGCCCCTTCTCCCGAGCGCATGGAAGAGCTGCAGAAACAAGCGCTCGCCCATGAGAATGAGCTGGTTCGCGTCTTGCGCGACGTTCGTTCTTCCGAGGCATCCGCCGAAAGTCAGGCCGAAGGCGCGGCCTCGCTCGACGCCATCCGGGCTTGTCTGCCGCGCTTCGCTGCGCTCGTCGAATATTTCACAGTCAAAGACAAATTTGTTGCCGCCGTCCTGACTCGCGACAATCTTGAAATCGTGCCCATCACACCCGTCTCGCGCATCGCCAATCTGGTTCGCATGTTGCGCTTCCAGCTCTCCAAGTTCCGGCTGGGCTCGGAGTACATTCGCACGTTTGAGAAGACGCTGTTTGATGCGGCGTCTTCGCATCTCCAGGAGCTTTACCGGGAATTGATCGCGCCGCTCCGCGGCCGTCTGGACGCGCGCCACCTGATCATTGTTCCCCATGGCATGCTGCACTATCTTCCCTTTCACGCGTTGTTCGACGGGGAAAAATACTTGGTTGATTCTTTCTCCGTATCCTATTCCCCCAGCGCGAGCATTTATGCGCTCTGTCATCGCAAGAACAAAGACGCGAGCCCGTCCGGCCCGCCGCTTGTCCTCGGTGTCCCCGATGCGCGCGCGCCTTTCATCGAAGACGAGGCCCGCGCGGTTTCCAGCATTCTCCCGGAATCCCGGCTGGTGATGGGCGCCGAAGCCAGCGAGGACGCTTTGCGGACAATGGGATTGCATGCGCGGCTGATTCACATCGCCACCCATGGCACTTTTCGTCAGGACAATCCTATGTTTTCGGGCATTCGCCTCGGAAACTCGTATCTGAGTTTGTACGATCTTTATCAGCTCAAGCTCGAAGCCGAATTGGTCACTCTCAGCGGATGCGCAACAGGCCTCAACGTCGTTGCCGCCGGCGACGAGTTGTTGGGCTTGATCCGCGGCCTTCTTTATGCCGGCGCTCAGTCCCTGCTCTTGACGCTCTGGGACGTCCACGACCGGAGCACATCGGAGTTTATGTCCTCGTTCTATCGCCGCCTTGCTTCCACTCCCGACCGGGCAGTCGCACTTCAGGGTGCTATGCATGATCTGCGCGAAGTTTATCCACATCCTTATTACTGGGCTCCGTTTACCCTCGTCGGCAAGACTTTCACCACCGGAAGCTAGGGCCAGGTTTCGTCTTTTCACACACGCCCGTCCATAAGTTGAATCTGAGCTAAATTATTGAAAAAACAGGACAGTAGCCTCGTCAGATCGAGAACAAACTGGCCCTATATTTTTTCCGCCTCTCCGCACCCTTATTTACAGGTGATGGAAATCTCGAGACTTCGAAGGGGGAAAGAATGAAGCATTTCACTACGGAAGAATGGGCTGATTTCGCAAGGGGGGTTGTGGGAAAGGAACAGGAGTCGTTGATGCAGAGCCACTTGGATGACGGATGCCCCAGATGCGCCAGCGCAGCCAGCCTCTGGCAACGGGTCCACGCCACAGCCGAACGTCAGGGTACGGCGATTCCGCCGGAGAACGTTGTGCGAACAGTTAAGGCCATGTACGCCGCGCGCGGGCTCGCTAGGGGGCATGCCCCCCAATTGGCAATTGCGCAGTTGCTGTTTGATAGCTTCCGCGGGCCCCAACTCGCCGGGGTTCGCTCCGCGGGATTGGCTCCGCGGCAGCTACTCTTTGGCGAGGGGGACCACAGAATCGACCTTCGCATGGAGCCTCAAGTCGATTCCGAGAAGGTGTCGCTCGTTGGGCAGATTCTTGATTCCACTAATCCCGGCAAAGGCCTTGAAGAAATCTCGGTTGTCCTTTTGAAAGGACGCAAAGTGCTCGCGACAGCATCGACCAACCGCTTCGGCGAGTTTCACCTGCAATGCGATCTGGAAAGCAGGCTCGAATTGCGGGTCAAGCTGCCACAGGGAAAAGAAGTCTCCATTGCTCTTGTTGAGCCCGCTTCGGCGCCGTCGGCCGAAGGGCCGGAACTAGCTGATTCCATTGGAGTAAGAAAGGTTCTGAGGGGAAGAAGTACTAAGAAAACTTAGAGGCGGGAACTGCCAGTAGTAGCCAGCTTGTACCATTGCCGGAGTAAGGGGCTGTAATCAAACTAAAGCCTCTTCATTCCGCGGTACGTGGCAGAAACCCAAGGAGTAACTGAAACCATGAAACGCCGGATCTGGTCCATCGCGATCTTAATCTTAGCCGTGGGGCTGTGGGGTCAACCCGCCCAAGCTCAGGGGCTGCTAGGAGGCATCCTCACAACTGTTGTCCAGCAATTGACCGGGCCGCCCCAGGGTGTGATCGTGCGCACAAATCTCGGCCTGGCCGGACTACAGGCTACCTGCGCACAAAACGGATGCACGGTGGTCGGCAACCTGGATGGTGGCCTCAACCAGCTCTTCCTGGTGCGGCCAACTCAGAAGGGGCTCATTCCTCAACTCCTTGCCTCCATATTGCAGTTGGTGACGGGAATTCTAGATGCGGAAGTGGACCAGGTACTCACCATACCGGCGAATCCGGCGAACCAGAATCTCGCAACCATGGCGCCGTCGGGACTTTGGGACACCACTCCGGCGAACTATTACGGTAGCACTGTCTGGCACGGGTACGTCGCTCAGCCCGCGGTGCAAATCATCCATCTCCCGAATGCCCAGAGCGCGTTCAATGTAGGCGGCGCTGGAATCGTTGCGGATATTGACACGGGCGTGGACCCACATCATCCGGTGTTGGTCAACGTCCTTCTTCAGGGCTACGACTTCACGCGCAATCAGCCGGGCGGCTCCGAGATGAACGATATTTCCATGTCCTCGCCTCCCCCGTGCGGCACATGCCAGGCAGCGTATGTGAATCAACATACCGCTGCGATGGTGGACCAGCACACGGCGGCGATGGTGGATGGAAACGCCTACGCGGCATTCGGCCACGGAACGATGGTGGCGGGCGTGATTCACCTTGTCGCGCCGACGGCGCGGATTCTGCCGCTCAAATCTTTTCACGCGGACGGCACCGGCAATCTCTCGGACATTCTCCGCGCCATCTATTACGCGGTGCAGAACAACGCCAATGTCATCAATATGAGCTTTGATCTGTCCCAGAGCTCGACCGAGCTCGTGAACGCCATCAACTTCGCATCGAACCACAACGTGATTCTGGCCGCTTCCTCCGGCAACGATGGCAAGCAGGAGATCGTTTACCCGGCGGGATTGCGCAACGTAATGGGCGTCGCTTCGACAAACAATCAGGACCAGCGCTCGACGTTCTCAAATTACGGCAATCAAGTCGTTTGGGTCGCTGCGCCGGGTGAAGCCATCATCACCACCTATCCGTTTGCGACCTACGCTGCCGGCTGGGGAACTTCTTTCAGTTCACCCATGGTCGCCGGAACTGCTTCTTTGCTTCTGAACCTGCAATCCCAGCAAAATCAGTCGCTGGCGGCTTATGCGATCAGCCACGCGAAGTATATCGGCCCCAACATGGGCAACGGGCGCTTGGACGTTTACTGGTCTCTGTTTGCGATTGATCCCATTCAGGGCCTGCTGCCGTAGGATCGAGCGAGCTGATGATGGCGAGCGCCACACAAATCGGCGGCTATTCCGGACGGCCTCTTCGACCCGAGGCCGCTTCCGATTCGCCGGTGTGGTGCCCCCCTCCGCTTCGTATCAAGGCAATTGAGGAAGAACTCTCCGCCCTGCGCACGTCCGTCGTGTGCGCCTTCAACCAACTCCTCGATCTCAAAGATCTGAACACGGGAGTGCATAGCACGCGGCTCGCGGAATGGGCGCTTCACGTCGCAGGAGAGCTCGGACTCGACGAAGGCTCGCTTGGCGATCTGGAAGTCGCCGCCCTGTTGCATGACATTGGGAAGGTCGGCATCCCGGATGCAATCCTGAACAAGCCGGCCAAGCTGACGGCCGAGGAATATGCGCTCATGAAGAAACATCCCGAATACGGCTGGGCGGTGCTGCGTCAAATCCCCGGCATGGAGCGCGCCAGCCTGATGATTCTTCATCACCACGAGAGCTTCAACGGGAGCGGCTACCCGGGCGGCCTGAGGGGCGAGGAGATACCCGTTGGCTCGCGCATCGTCTCGGTGATTGATGCCTTTGATGCGATGGTCTCCAGCCGTCCTTACCGCGCGGGCCTGCCATTTGAAGAAGCCGAGCGCCGGCTGATAGAAGCGAGCGGAAGTCAGTTCGATGCCAGGGTGGTCGAGAGTTTCCTACTTCTGGCGCGCGCCGAAATGCCGGCGGTCTTCGCCGCCGCAGGCACCAGCGTCTCCGCCGCGCTGTAGACACTGGGCGGCGTCTGATCCCCCCAAAGCTAATCTGATCCCCCAGGCTCCCCTCACCGGGGACACTGGGCGGCCCCGTTCTTGTCGCAACATGGCCGTTGTGTTGCGATTAGAAATTTTCATCTGCATTGTTTTCTGGCCTTTGCAAGAATTCTAATAATGGTATGTTGCGATTAGAAGTGCGCCCTTCGGCTCCGCTCAGGGCAGAATGGCTAGTGTTCCCTTGTCGGGTCATCGCTTCCCTGCGCTCCTTTCGAGGTGCAGATTCTTCCCCCAGGCTCGACTTACCCTGCCTGTTCGGCGGGCGGGCGTCGACACTGGGAGGCGACTGATCCCCCAGGCTCGATTGATCTCCCCAGCTCGACTTGCCGTCGACCGGGAGCCCTATATGCCGGGGACCTGGGAGGCCCCTTCTAAAGCAAAAGCGCCCACGGCGAAATCGCCGGGGCGCTACTAGAATTCGCACCAGTTACTTACAAGGTAAGTGTAACACATTCGCTAGAGGATTGCAAGCGAAAAATGTGTGGTGTGGATGAATTTCCCTCCTTCGGGCCGAGCCAAACCCGGCATTCTCAAGCTGGCCGGCGAGTTCCAGGTTCTGGGCATACACCCGCCATATAGAACAGGGAGGAAACCTAAGACGCAGCTTGACAAATCTGTTTGTCGATGTTATTGAGTAGAACGTTCTACCCAATTGGAGGTTTTACGAGAGGTGAAAAAACGGCGAAATCAGTGAAGCCCCCAATACGGGAAAACGCGGAAAAATCCGCTGAGAAGAAACTTGAAAACGGGATTGAGATAAAGACCCGGAAGAGTACCTCACGGGATGAGCTTTTGTCTGCGGCGATGGAACTGTTTTGGGAAAAGGGATACACGGCGACGGGTATTAACGAGGTGTTGGCGCGATCTAAAGTGAGCGCGGGAAGCATGTATCATCATTTTAAATCAAAAGAAAAGTTGCTGATGGGCGTGTTGGACCGGCTGTCGGAGATTATGTACCCGGCTTTGCTGGCACCGATTTGGGAAACAGTGAGCGATCCGATCGAGAGAATTTTTGGATTGTTGGGTAAATACCGAGAAGCAATTTTGGTGTCCAAGTTCGCTTACGGTTGCCCGGTGGGGCGGCTGGCGATGGAGATTTCTCCTGAGATGGTGGAAGTGCACGCCAAGATCGCGGGGAATTTCGAAGGGTGGTCGAGCGCGGTGAGGGAGTGTCTGCAGGCGGCGGGGAACCGGATACCGAGCGGAGTGAACCTGAAAACGCTTTCGCGATTTGTGTTGACGGTGATGGAGGGTGGAGTGATGCAGTCGCGGTCGTATCGAAGCATTGAGCCGTTTGATCAGGCGGTGGCGCAGCTTCGAGATTATTTTGACCGACTGGAGGCGCAGGCGAAGGCAACGGCGGAGGGCGGGTTGTAGTGGAGCACGGCGCGGAAAAATCGAAATCCATCGAGGTGAAGAGGCAAAAGAAGCAAATGGGGATACCGCAGAGACGCAGAGAACGCGGAGGCAGGGACAAAGTTGGTGCCGAGGAGAATTGAGGCGGCCGGTTGTGCGCGAATGTCTCGAAGATTGGTTGAGAGATTCAATCTGGAACAGAAGGAAGTGGAAATGGGAGAGAACAGTCCGAAGCTGGTGGCGGTGATTGTAGCGGCGGTGCTGCACTGGCTGCTCGGGGCGGCGTGGTTTTCGACACTTAAGCAACAGTGGCTTGTAGGGATTGGAAAAACTTCGGAGCAGATCTTGGTGTCGGGACAGTCGGCGTGGTTGCCGCATGTGGTGACGCTGATTGCAAATTTTGCGATGGCGTATGTGCTGGGGTGGTTGATTCTCGCGACGGGTCCGCAGACGGTGATCCGCGGGGTGCAGGTGGCGGCGGTTGTATCGCTGGGGTTTGTGGCGTCGGCGTTTGCGACGGAATATGTGTTTGAGGCGCGGTCGTTGCAGATATTCGTGATTAACGCGGGGTATCCGTTGGTGGGGATGGTGATTATGGGGATGGTTTTGGGCGCTTGGAAGAAATAGTGTGCAAGCGAAAAAGACAACACGAATTACCGCAGAGACGCAGAGTGGCATGGAAAGGTTTGGTGGCGAGTGGCGTCGACCGGTTTTTGGTGGGACAGGAACAATCTCAGATTGGAGGGAGGATTAAATGAAGCGAGTGATGATAGGTTTGGTTCTGATGTCGGTGATGGTCGTCGGTGGGCTGGTAGGCGCGAAGCCGTTTGATTTGGCAACAGCGGTGACCACGGGGCAGGCAACGATAGCTGACGTCGCTTGGCTCGCGGGGCGATGGACGGGAACGGCGGGAAGTGATTCGACGGATGAGACTTGCACGGCGCCGGCGCGCGGAGTGATGACCTGCATGTTCCGCTCAATGGATGGGGAAAGGATTACGGGGTTGGAATTTATTACTCTGCGGGAAACAGCTTCTGGAATTGAAGAACGGGTGAGATTCTTTTCGCCTGATTTGGCGGAGGGGCAAGGTGATAACGGTATCACGTTGCGGTTGACGAGTGTTGCGGGTTCGTAGATCGTGTTCGATAACGTAAAGGAAAGTGGAGTTGTGAAGCACGAGACGATCTCTCGCCAAGGGGAAGATAGTTTTACTGTGCATATCGAGGTGGTGGATGCGTCGGGGAAGAGTGGGTTTATTGATGCGCAGTGGAAGCGGTCGAAGTAAGACGCTTGTGGCTCGCCAAGACTCTTTCCTGTGCTGGGGTGGGCCACCCTCTATGACGTTGTCGGCTCTGTCAAGAGACACGGGGAGCTTGCGGATTACTGCCTTGAGATGTCGGCAACATCACAGGAGTTCTAGCGATTTCCATAAAACCAGAGCGTTAACAGCAAAACGATGTTCAGCGCTGCGAGTGCGGCTATGACCCTCAGACGTAGCCGCGCCTTCGCCCTAGCGGCTTGGCTGCTGCAATCAATGAATTCTTTTTCCAAGTCATCCAGATCCGTGTAGTTTTCCGCTTCTGCAAGAAGGGAGCCTTCCAACAGACCACCTGGGTCTCTCATGTGTGTTTCCCACGATTCGGCCGCGTCGGTCAGGCGCATCCTTTGTTGCGCCCGCTGTCTCATGAAAGCTCGGCCCAGGGAGTCTCCAAATGTAATTGTGATCGTTAGATCTTGTGCCGACTCGTCGCTCGGAACAGGGAGAACGGCGCCGGAATCTTGGACACCGGGCGACGCATCGGCGACAAGCTCCTTGGCCTTGACGATTGCGACGGAGCGGAAGGCCACGCCTATGGCCTGGCCATCCATCGAGTAGATAGCCTGGATGTTGCCCGACCAAAGAGTCTTCCCGGGTTGTGCCACAGGCGTGAGGTGAATAGCGAACGCCGGGTAGGGATCTTCGGCGGTCACTACCATCTCGTTTTGCCACCTCTCACCAGACTTCAGGTCAAAGGTATCCGCGACAATCTGCACGCATAGCTGATGCGGGCCAGCGCAGGAGCCCGGTTGTATCAATTCCTTGTCCCCAGCAACTGTCGGGTCAGGATTCCCGGCAAGACCCACTCTGAGCGCAAACTCTCTTCCGGCGATAACAACCTCATCGCAAGTCAACAGGGCATAAGCGCTGTGCGGGGGATCCATCAAGGAGCCAACGACCCACCGCTGAATACGAACACACCAATGAGGTCTGCCATATGATTGGGGTCTTGGCCGGGGGCGGGAGAAGGAAAGCTATTTTCGGTGATCGTGTATGTGCCGGGGGAAAGACTGACGTGCGCGATCACCATTGCAATGACACCTCCGTTTTGGTTTCCCACTTGAGCGTCAAGTTGCAAGCCCGGAACTCCCGAAAGAGTCAGGAATGATTGACCGCCAGCCATCGCAACCACTACAACAAGCGATTGCTGCGATACAGTGAACGTATCCGAGGCGGACGGTGCACCGGGGTTGTTATTCAAGCCAAAAGACTCCGCCATATTCGTAAAACCGGAGACGCCGACCCCGCCGATGGTGTAAAAGAGTGCGTCCGTGCTAAAAGTGTTGGAGTTACTGGGCGTCACGGCCAAAGCAGCGGCTGGGATTCCATCGGCATCGAACAGCTGTTGATAAGGACCCTGGGAGAAGTTCGACGAACCGAATTCCCCGCCAGTTGCCATACCATAGATGTATGTCGAGCTTCCCGGTGGTAGGGTCAGGCTGGTTTGGAGCGCTTGCACAGTAGCGCCACTGAGGGTCGGTTCGTGGCCCAATCCCAACTTCGATGAGCAACCAATCAACGCAAAACATAAGAGGACAATGCCGATGATCTTTTTCACGTAGGTTGCCTCCTGTGGCGGCAGCGGAGTCACTTGCCATAGAGCCTTCGGCGCTTGCGAATACCAAACATGCCGGATACCTCAGCCCCATCCCTGTTCGTGTCAATGTGGAGGGAATCTTCATTCGGTCGCTCCCCCACCATTCCTAGTACGCATAGCTGCTCTATTTGCAATTCTTAGCCTTGATGCGGGCCGGAAATTGTGGCTTACACTCGGGGTTCCGCCTACAGGCAGTTGAGGGCAAGACGGGGCAAGAACGGGCAAAGGCCGATTCTGGGCGACCGAACGGGGAGAATTCAATGACCGATTGTGACCCCACGGGGTTCGAGAATAATTTCCGCCTGCGAGATCCCAAAGCTTAATCGTCAGGGTGGGTGGGGATTTTGACGTGGCCGCTCGCGCTGCCTGCCTGCTAGCTGAGACATGGACTCTCCCCGGAGAGCGCCGGTAGCGTCGGATGCGCCCGCTCGTATTTCGACCGCGCTAGCAAGAACGCGAACAAGAGCGCTACGATCAGGACCGGAACGATCCAGTACTTTTTATTTCTCATAAGAAACTCTTTCATCGTTCCGCGTATGTCACGTGGCGCCTAGTAGGGATGCCGTTCTGTTTGCAAGTCTTAGCCTTGATGCGGGCGGAAATTGTGGCCTATACTCGGGGTTCCGTCTACAGGCACTTGGGGACAAGTCGGGGCAAGAACGGGCAAAGGTCGATTCCTGGGCGACCGAACGGGGAGAATTCGATGACCCGCGCGGAAAATACTCGTTTCGATTCCTGGAAGGAAATCGCTGCCTACCTCCAGCGTGACGTTCGCACGGTGCGTCGATGGGAGAAGGAGCGGGCGCTCCCCGTGCACCGCGTGCCGGGCGGCGGACGCGCCGCGGTTTACGCCTACTCCAATGAAATAGACGAATGGCTGGAAGGGCGCGGCAAGAATGGGATCGGCGACACGCTGCCCGCGGATCCCCGTACGAAACAGAATCCCGAAGGGACTCCGGCCTCTGAATCCACCCCTCGCGCCGCCTCCCGACGACGAGCGATCGCGGCTGCTGCCGGAACAGCGTTCGTGGTGGCCTGCGTGATCATCGCCGTAGTTCAGGCGCGAACACCCCGAACGATTTCCAGTGTGACATTCGGCGACAGGACGGTTTCCGCATGGAGCGATGCGGAAAAGCTGCTTTGGTCCTACGATTTTGGCGCTCCATTGTGGAAGCGCGCGGCGGAACGAGAGCCGGATCGGATCCAATTCTTCAACGGCACCAACGGCGCCCAAAAGGTCCTGATCGCTGCCCCGCTAGGCCAGCCATTTCAGGGAGATCTTTCGAGCGATGCGCTTTATTGTTTCACGACCAAGGGTGAGCTGCTGTGGAGCCATCGCTTCGAGGAGAAGATTCAGTTCGACCGCAAAGACTACGGCCCGCGTTGGAACTTCGGCGCCATGCTGACCAGCCCCGACGAAGGCGATCCGTCGACCTGGATTGCCGTGACTGGCAACCCATGGTGGCCTTCGATCTTATTTCACTTCGACGAGAACGGAAAATTCCTGAATGAGTTTGTGAATGCCGGGCACATTCATGCGTTGAACCGCCTGCGCAAATCAGACGGCTCGTTCATGCTTGTTGGCGGTGTGAACAACGAATACGACTCCGCGATGCTTGCCGTGTTAGACGAAAATCATCCGTCCGGCAAGTCGCCGCAGACGCCGGATTCGATGTTCGCTTGCGACAACTGCCCGGCCGGAATGCCTGTTCGTTACTTCCTGTTTCCACGGTCGGAAATCAATCGAATCGCAGGCCCTGCGTACAATTTCGCATGGATTATCACGGTTGAGGGGAACGGCGTGCATGTATTGGTTGGAGAAACGTCGGTGGAAGGATATTTGGGGCCTGATTGGGACTTGTACGAATTCACTCAGGATTTGAAGCCGATATCGGTATCAATGAGCGACCATTACTGGGACGACCACCGAAGATTATCCGCGGAGAAAAAAATCGGCCACGCTGTCGAGGATTGCCCGGAGCGAAATCGGCCAAGAATTGTTCGCGAATGGGATCCACATAACGGATGGAAGGAAATTCGATTCGCTCCGGCTGCGTCGCATTAGAAGCCTACCCCCCTTGCCCGACACGTAGTTGTGGTTGTGCTCCGCCAAAATGTCATCCGCCCAGCAAGCGCGGCGCTACATTTGAACCTGAGGAAGAAGCAGATCCCTCACCCGTCTGAAGAACGACGGGATTCCCTTCGGCTTCGCTCAGGGCACGTTCGGTCGCCACCGCGACCTCAGTGCAGGCAGGCGGGATGACAAGAAAAAACAAGGCAGGAAGTGCTGCGCTAAAGCGCAGCGCTACATTTACACCTCAAACCTAAGCAAGATGCCGGCCTAAAGGCACGGCGCTACATTTACACCTCAAACCTAAGCGAAGATGCCGGCCTGAAGGCACGGCGCTACATTTACACCTTCAAACCTAAGCGAAGCAATCCCAGCTCATTTGCGCCAAGACTGCTCAATGTCCTCGAGCGTGCGACCCTTCGTTTCGGGCACCAGGTAATAAGAGAAAATCCAGGCGCCGATGGCGAAGAGCCCGTACATCCAGAAGGTCAGGCTCGCCCCTATGGCCTGAAGCAGGGTGAGAAACGTCAAGGTAACGAGGAGGTTGGAAACCCAATTGAAGGTTGCCGCCAGACCCTGGCTAGAGCTGCGGACTTTCAGGGGATAGATCTCCGAGATCAATAACCAAAAAATGGGCCCCAGGCTGATGGCGAACGAAGCAACGTACAGCATCATGCTGATCACGGCGAGCCACGCCAAAGTGCCGGCGTGAAGGGACAGCCGGAAAGACAGGCCCAGCAGGCCCAAAGAGATGATCATTCCGGCTATGCCGGTCAACAACAGAGGCCTGCGGCCCCTACGATCAATCAGCCACATGGCAATGATCGTCATGAGCACGTTTACGACACCGATGCCGGCGGTCGCAAGGATGGAGCCGGAAGCGGAAGGAATTCCCGCCGATTGAATGATCATTGGGGCGTAATAGATCACCGTGTTAATGCCGGTGACCTGTTGGAATATGGCGAGCCCAATGCCGACTACCAGCGCCGGCCGAAGGGATGGGTTGAGTAAATCAGAAAGGCCGCCGTGCTCCTCCGCGTGCGCGAGACTTTCTTCGATCTCCCGCATTTCCGCGTCTACTTGCGATGCTTCTCTGATCCGCAGAAGAATTGAACGGGCGGCGTCCGGACGGCCGCGCTTGGCCATCCAGCGGGGCGACTCCGGCAGGAACAACATTCCGATAGCGAAGATCGCGGCCGGCACAAGGGCGAGGCCAAACATCCAGCGCCATCCCTGGATAGCAGCAAAAGCGTAATCCACCAGGTAGGCGAGCAGGATTCCGACCGTAATCGAGAGCTGAAAGAGGGACACCTGCCAGCCGCGCGTTTCCGGTGGAGAGACTTCCGAGATATAGACGGGGACGGTCCCAGAGGAAAGCCCAATTCCCAAGCCGACAACGATGCGGCCAAAAATCAGCATGCCGAGCGATGTGGCTGCGGCACATACAATGGCCCCAACGGCGAAGATAGCGGCGGTCACAATCAACAATCTGCGCCGACCAAATAAATCCGCCAGCCGCCCTCCCGCCAGGGCGCCGGTTGCAGCACCCACCAACACTCCGCTGACGATTACTTCGAGGGCGAAAGAGGAAAGCGTGAAATCGTTTTTTAGAAAGAGCTCGGCGCCGGAAATCACTCCGGTGTCATATCCGAAGAGCAGGCCGCCCAGACCAGCGAAGACAGCGGCGACATAAACGAACCTCCGGTTGGCGTGGTGGGAAGCGACGCTTTCGTGCGACGCCGGTTGGCCGCTCACTGTCCTGGCACCTCTCCGGAACCGGAATTTCGGCTTATGACGGCTGCGCCAAAGGCAATGCGAAGAAGCCCGAGCATACATGGACCCGAGCTCGACTCCCACTACTATCGGATGACCCACAATCCATGTGGGTGACCATGGCAAACGTGTAAAGGGGAATCATCGGAACTGATATCCCGCCTTGAGTTCACAACGATAGATCTTCGACTGATCCTTTCCCACACGGACGTTGCAATTCGCCCAACTCAGGATAGGGGCAGGTCCCAGCGGAAAAACGATATGGGTGCCATTGATCTCGGCCTCGAGGCTGGGGCCCTCAGCGGCCTTGGGCAAAGTGAAGTTGAAGGACTGGCCAAAAATGACAGGGTAAGACTCGCGCACGATATCGCCGATCTCGTTGCGGAATACTTCCGCCTGGAGCAGGAAAGTGGTGGTATCGGACCAGTTGAGCACAGACACGGCTATATAGCGCCCGCCGCGCGAGAAATCGTCGGACACGATCTTCGTAAAGGGGCACGGCCCGGCGATACACGAAAGTCTCGCATTTTCATATTCATTTCCGTTGCCGGCGTCCAGCGAAGCGGAGGCGATTGACGCTTTCCATTTGGAATCGGGCGAACACGGCGGGTGATTATTGCAGCGAATGTTGCCATTGTTTTGTACCTGGAATGTTTTTGTCCCCGTGCCGATGTTCAGCGCTGACGACGTTTCGATGGAATAGCGGACAAAGAGGTTGGCGACCGGGATCTTCGGGCCTCCCGGATGGGCAGGTTTACCCCGATCCAGCGGTACCATGTGAACGATGTAAAGCTTGTCGCCAACAGCTTCCGTCAAATCAATCGGCTGATAGTCCGGATGCCGAAATCGGAGGGTGATGGGATGGCCAGGCAGCATATGCTTCGGGAGAGTCAGCTTGAAGAAACCCGAGAAGTCGGACTTGGAAGTCACAACCGGCATACCGTCTGCAACGCTGACTTCCACATCGGCGATCGGCGACTGCATTCTGGCGTCATCATCTAGTTTGATAACCGCGCCCCGCAATGAAATCGGCTTAACGTAAAGGACAAGGATCGCAATCACGAGGATTAGAAGGACAACCCCGAGAACTGATAGAACTGCAACCCGTTTGTGGATTCCCGAAGCAATCCCCATTGCCCCATGTTAGCAAAACGCGCAGCGAAGGTTCTCAAAGAGGAGCACTTTGTCCCAGGGCGTGTATCCAGGGATTGAAGAGCATGGACATAACTAAATCTACTTCTTCCATGCAAAGGGTTTCGCGAGTCACTGCCGGAATGGCTATAATTTTCCGATGGACGGGAAAGGACTGACGGGGATAACGCGGCGAGAAGTGCTCCGGCAATGGATGCGCGCAGGTATTTGCATGCCTTTAATCGGCTCCGAAGTGCTACAGGCAACGAGGCCGTCCAAGCAAAAGGAAGCTCAATTCACACCCCTTGCGGGTCAAATGCCACTCGCGCCGGAGGACGATGCGTTCCTAGAGGAGCTTGAAAGCAGGACCTTTCAATACTTCTGGGAACAGGCCGACCCGGACACGGGCATCGTGAGAGACCGGTGTAACATCGTCAAGCCGGACAACAATCCGCTCGGAAGTATCGCCGCGCTAGGTTTCGGGCTCACAGCACTCTGTATTGGAGAGAAACGAAAGTTCATTTCTCATCTGGAGGCGCGCGGGCGAGTTTTGAACACACTGCGGTTCCTGTGGAAAAAACTGCCGAATCACCGGGGATTCTTTTACCATTGGGCAAATGTGGACAACGGCGAGCGATTATGGGATTCGGAAGTGTCCTCCGTGGATACCGCCATCTTGCTTTGCGGGGTTTTGACCTGCCGCCAGCATTTTCAGCACTCGGAGATCAGTGACCTCGCGTACCTGATTTTCGAGCGTGTAGACTGGACATGGCTCTCAGAAGACACGCGGATCCTGCCGCACGGATGGTCACCCGAAACCGGTTTCCTACAATACCGATGGGATAACTACAGCGAAATGATGATGATGTATCTGCTGGGATTGGGATCGACCAGCCATCCGCTGGCGGCCGAAACCTGGAACGCCTGGAAACGAGCGACATTTGAATATGACGGCACCCAGTACATTGGCTCGTTCGCTCCTCTTTTCGTACACCAGTATTCGCAGGCCTGGTTCGACTTCCGTGACAAGCACGACCAATATGCTGATTACTTCAAGAACTCGATCATCGCGACCGAGGTCCATCGGCAGTTCTGCCTGGATCTCGCCTCGCAGTTTCCCGATTATAGCGAGGACTTATGGGGTATTACGGCTTCGGACTCGCCGAAAGGTTATGTAGTGTGGGGAGGGCCTCCTGCGACGGGACCGATCGATGGGACGGTAGTTCCTTGTGCCGCGGGAGGTTCATTGCCCTTCCTTCCACAAGACGCAATGCGCGTCCTTCGGACGATTAAAGAGCGGTACGGAGCGCGCGCATGGAACCGCTACGGATTTGTCGATGCATTTAATCCTCTAACAAATTGGTACGACAGCGACGTCGTCGGAATCGATACGGGAATTACCATGCTCATGGCAGAAAATACGCGGACCGGATTTGTGTGGGAAACGTTTATGAAGAATCCGGAGGCGCGACGAGGCATGGAGCGCGCCGGATTCAAGAGGTGACAATCCGCGGAACCACACTGCCGGCTAGTGCAACTCGATCAGCGCAAGGCCCTGAGGGGGGAGCAAGATCGTGAGTTTTCCATTCTGGAAGTATTGGACTTCGGGCGGCGGCAACTCTGCTGCGCGACGGAGTTCGTCAATCTGCTTGCGAGTCGGACTTACAGGTTGACCCATGGCGTCATAGGCGGCGAGCCATGAGCCGTGCGTGGAGTCCACGCGCGAAATGAGAGCGTGATGACGGCCGGTGAAACCCTTTACAACGATCGTCACGGTCTTCGGCGCACCGCGTTCTTCCGGCAAGAATAGATTCCAAATGGCCATTTCCAGAGTGTTGTTGTCCCGGCGCGTGACGAGGGCCGATGGGGAATCCTCTGCAATTCGTTGGTTGCCCAGCCGGTGCAGCAGTTCGAAGGCATTGAACGACGGTTTCGGGATGCCGCCTTCTGCAATCAACCCGTATCCACCATAGAGGGGTTGCTTTACCACGCCCTGCTCTTCGAAAACGTCGGAAAAAGTCCAATAGGACATCATATCCGCGAGGCCATCGCACTGCCGGATGGTGTCGGCAAGCCACGGACCCATGAAAACCGAGTCAGTGACATCCGGTTCATTCTTATAACTCGCGTTGTACTCGCTCCAAATGATCGGAAGATCCGGCCGGGGTGACGACAACACCTGGTCGTGAATCTTGCGCGCTGCCCTGCAAATCATCTGCGTGCGCGGGATTGGTTCGCTCGTGCCAAAAATGTCTTCGGGCTTGTCGTTCGCGTAAGCGTGGGTGGAAACAAAGTCGAGCGGGACACGACTCTCCGCACAGTGAGCAATAAAACGGCCGACCCACGCGGCCTGTGCCGTGGCCGGCCCTCCTACGCGCAACCGAAGGTTCACGGCCTTTAGAGCGAGCGCGGCTGAGTCATAGAGCTGGTAATAGGTTTGTTCCTTGGGCTCACCCGTCCAGAAATCGAGGTTTGGTTCGTTCCATACTTCAAAATACCAGTGTGAAACTTCGTCGATTCCATAGCGATCCACAAGATGCTGCGCAAAATTGGAAATAAGATCACTCCACTTCGCCCAGTCCTTGGGAGGTGAAACAATCGGGTGATACCAGAAGACGTGCGGATCCTGGTGCGCGGCCAGTTTCTTCGGCATGAAACTCAATTCCACAAACGGACGGACGCCATTCGCGAGCAAACCGTCGTAAATCTGATCCACGTAAGAAAAATTATAAACGGGTTGGCCAGTCGAGTCCTCGTCGTAGAGGCCCAATTCATCGTGGAAGATGGCATGGAAGCGAACATATTCGAAGCCGGTCGCGCGCTTTACCTCGCGGAGGTCACGGCGGTAACTATCGCGCAGACTAAGGATCGCGCGGCCCGATCCGAACATTTGTTCCCAAAAATGAGCAAAGGGATGGCTCGGAGCCGCGGGATCGACTTCAATGGTTTCGGCGAGTGCCGCGGAATGCGCCGGGATTGTGGATTGAGCGTGTGATCTGGCTCGCGGCAGGGAGCCGAAAACAATGAATGCGCAGAGAGCGGCAGCGCAAAAACGAGCCGATAGCCGCGTCGTGTCCAAGCGCCTTCGCACGATTACAGTTTAGCGGTAATTTGCGGCCTGCAGTTCGAACATCTCCGCATAGAGCCCGCCATCCCTGACGAGCTGGTCGTGATGCCCCTGCTCGGCGATTCCGCCCTTTTCGAGGACAAGGACACGATCGGCCATGCGCACCGTAGAAAAGCGATGGGAAATCAGCAGCGCCATCTTCCCCTGCGTGAGTTGCGAGAAACGGCGAAACACTTCGTCCTCAGCCCGGGCGTCGAGAGCGGCGGTAGGCTCGTCGAGAATCAGCAATTGCGCATCCCGCAGATAAGCCCGCGCCAGCGCGATCTTCTGCCACTCCCCGCCGGAGAGATCAACGCTGCCTTCAAATCGGGACCCGAGAAGCTGGTCGTAGCCCTTGGGAAGCTTCTGAATCGCCTTCTCGGCAAACGTCTTCATCGCGGCGGCGCGAATGCGAAAGGCGTTATATCCCTCTTCGATCCGGCCCACGCCGATGTTCTCGCCGGCCGTCATTTCGTAGTGCACGAAATCCTGGAAAATGACCCCTATTTCTTTCCACAAGTCTTCCAGGTTGTATTCGCGCAGATCGATTCCATCGAGAAGAATCTGGCCTTCGGTGGGATCGTAGAGGCGCGTCAGGAGCTTCACAATGGTGGTCTTGCCTTGACCGTTTTCCCCGACCAACGCGATCCGTTCGTGCGGTGCGATGCGGAAGTTGATCCCCGACAAAACCCGCTTGCGATTCCCCGGATACTCGAAAGAAACGCTCCTGAATTCGATTCCATGGCGAATCGGCCGCGGAGCCAAGAGCGCCCCGGGTTTCGACTGTATCGCGGGTTGCACGGAGAAGAAGTCCACCAGGTCCGTCATGAACAAGGCTTGATCGGCAATACCCGAAAACGATGTGAAAACGGCCTGAATGCCCGCGCTGGCTCCGGCAATCGCCCCCGCCAGGAATGTGAGTTGACCAATGGTCAACCTGCCGATCACGGTTTCGTAGATCACATACGCATACCCGCCGTAATAACCAAGTGTTCCGAGAATGGTCAAGCACGCGCCGTAAACCAGCTTCCGCCGGGCCAATGCGACGTTCTGCCGATGCAGTTCGTCGGAGAGAACCTTGTATCGCCCTACCAGAAAGGGGGCGAGCCCAAACAGTTTCAGCTCCTTGGCACTCTCCCTGCTGCCGCCGAGGACGCGCAGATAATCCATCTGCCGGCGTGCTTGAGTCTGATCGAAATTCAGGGAGTACCCGACGAAGGCAAAATGAGTTTCGCCTAGAAAAGCCGGCACCACGCAGGCAACTAAAAAGAAAAGGAGCAAGGGCGAGAAGAAAACGATACCCAGAGCCAAGCTGGCGGCGCCGATCGCATCCTGAATCAGGCGCCCCGTCATCTGAACCAGTACCACGCGGTCGGTTCCCTGCACACGCGCGCGCTCCATTTTGTCGTAAAAGAGGGAGTCCTCGTAGCGCGTCAGATCGAGGCCGGAGGCGTGCTCCATGATCCGAGTACTGATATGACGTGTAAATTTGTCGGCGAGCAGCGTGTCAAAGAAAGTTAGGATGCGCCCCAGCATAGCAGCAGAGCTCGCCAGCACGAATTCGAGGGCCACCAGCCACCAAAAAGTCTTAGGAAGCGCCGCGTTATACCATATGTGACGGTCAATCGAATCAATGATGATCCTCGTTACCCACAACAATCCAACGGGGATCACGGAGATACCAAGGCGTCCGATCACACTCAATACCACCACCCGCGGCGCGCAGGTCCACACGATGCGGAAAACGTGTGGAACCTTGCCCAGCGCTTTCAGACGCTCGCTCCATTTCGCTGCCGGTGTTGGTGGTTGATTTTGTGCTTGTTCGCGCATTGCTATTTTCTTCGCATTCTAGGTAGGGAATTTCAATCGTAAGGACCTGGCAAAGAGTATCTCTGCGATTACGTCTCCCATCACTCCAGGTTCCACCCCCGTCTCGACACTTCGTCTATTCGAGTTTAACGGAAAGCACGCAAGCTGCCAAGCGCGAATACCCGTATATTATTGGAATTATTGACCTTGCAAATCGACGGTCATCGCGACGCATGATTTCTTTGCGCCCGGTCTGCAATTTCTATCTAGCGGGCGCGAGGAGGTTGGTTGCTGTCTTCTCAGATATAGGTTCCCATATCTATCTTGGAGTATCAGGGAGTGAACAGGAATCGAGTTCCCTGATGAGACGTTACTGGTGAAATGTCTAAGTGTTTCACTTCTTGTTGGTGCTCTTGCGGGATAATCACATATATCTATCCGGCTCAGGCTGGAACGAGCCCTCAATCGGCGCTAACATTGGTCTGCAGTTATTAAAGGCATTCGGATCCACACCAGCCAGGAATGATGTGCGTGCGCTCGGATGGGCTCCGCTTGTCCAGGGGAGGTGAAACCGTGGAACAAGCTCCAACCGGACGACTAACCACTCCCTTAATCCGCGACAAGGGAAAGCATCGCCCAGCAACGTGGGAAGAAGTTCTTGATCGCGTCGCGGATGGTATCCGTAGCGAAGTAGCCCGGCACGGACCGCGCACGTTTGGCATGTTCAGCTGTTCCAAGACCACCAACGAACTCAACTACATCGCCCAAAAATTCGTCCGCTCGGTAATCGGCTGCAACAACATCGATAGTTGCAACCGAACTTGACACGCCCCAAGCGTCGCCGGTCTGGCGGCGGTCTTCGGCGCGGGAGGAGGCACCAGTTCCTACCGCGAAATTGAGGAGACGGACGTCATTCTTCTTTGGGGTTCGAATGCGCGGGAAACTCATCCGATATTCTTCCACCACCTTCTGAAAGGTGTGCGCCGTGGCGCCAAGCTCTTCGTAATCGATCCGCGTCGCACCAGTTCCGCGCAATGGGCGGATGTGTGGCTGGGTCTCGATGTGGGCTCGGACATTTCGTTGGCCAACGCGATGGGCCGCGAAATCATTGTCGCCGGCCTCGCGAACAGGGAGTTCGTCGAGAACGCGACGAGTGGTTTCGATGCATACAAAGCATGCGTCGAGAAATACACGCTGGAACGCGCCGTGCGCGAAACGGGTATTCCCGCCGAAGTAATTCGTCAGACAGCCCACGCCTACGCCAAAGCGCCACGCGCCGAACTCTGCTGGACGCTCGGCATAACTGAACATCACAACGCAGTTGACAACGTTGTTGCGCTCATCAATCTTGCGCTCCTCACAGGCCACGTCGGCCGCTACGGCAGCGGTATCAATCCTCTGCGCGGACAGAACAACGTGCAGGGCGGCGGAGATATGGGAGCGATTCCCGACCGCTTGCCTGGCTTCCAGCATGTCGAAAACGACGAGCTGCGCGGGAAGTTCGAGAAAGCATGGGGATGCAAGATTGATCCCCGTCGCGGCTGGCACGTCAGCGACATGCTGCGGGCCATGGAAAGCGGTGAATTGAGTGCGCTGTACGTTATTGGAGAAAACCCCGCGGATTCGGAAGCCGATCGTCACCGGGCTCTTAAACTTCTGAGCGGTTTGAAATTCATGGTGGTCCAAGATCTTTTCTACACGCATACGGCGCAGCTTGCGGACGTGGTTCTTCCAGGGGTTGCCGGTTGGTGCGAGAGCGAAGGAACCGTCACGAGCAGCGAGCGCCGCGTCCAACGTGTGCGGAGAGCCATTGCGCCTCCTCCAGGCACGCGTGATGACGTGGAAATTTTATTCGAACTTGCGCGGCGGCTCGGTCATAACTGGGGGAAGCCGGAAGCTGAGAGCATTTGGAACGAGCTTCGGCTCCTAAGTCCAATGCACGGTGGGATGAGTTACTCTCGCCTGGAGAAACTCGACGGAATCCAGTGGCCTTGCTACGACGAATCACATCCTGGGGAGATGTATCTCCATAGCCGCTTATGGCAGAAACCGGTGCTCGGGCCTCGCGCGCCCTTTAGTTGCGTGGAATTTGAACCACCCGTCGATCAGTTGGACGAGCAATATCCGATCCGGCTCACCACTGGTCGCCGCCTCGATTCCTTCAACACCGGAGTGCAGACGGAACGTTATTCTTCACCACTTCGGCGCGGCGAGACTATCGACCTTTCTCCCGAAGATGGAACGCTCTACAACCTTCGCGAAGGAGAGAGAGTGCGAGTCAGTTCGCGCCGCGGTTCGGTGGTTGCTCCGGTGCGATTTGACCCTGGGCTGAGGTCGGGGCTTGCCTTTTTGACGCTTCATTCTCACAATCAGGTGGCAACCAACGACCTCACGATTGATGCCGTCGATCCCAAGTCCGGCACCGCCGAGTTCAAGGCGACGGCCATCCGAATTGATAAGTTGGAAGAGCGCTGAGTGGACCTGCACCTTACTAAAGATCAGCCGACGACCGCGGATAAAGCAGCCGTCGATGGTGTACTCGGCCCGGCGGAAGCCGGTTGGAAGACGGACGGCCACGGCGCGTTTGCCACTGCGTGTCGTCGCGACCTTCTTCTTCCGGTCCTGCACGCGATTCAGGCCCGCGCTGGATGGATCAGTCCAGGTGGGCTGAACTACGTGGCGCTGCGCCTGAATCTACCGCCGGCGGAAATTTATGGCGTAGCATCGTTTTACACGATGTTCTCTCTGTGTCCGCGCGCGCCAATTGTGGCACGCGTCTGCGACGATATCGCCTGCCTTACAAGCGGTGCCGACGCGCTATGCCTCGAACTCGAGAGAGAGCTTGGTCCCGCAGGATCTTCGAGCGCGCAAAGGAATAGCACCTGGCTCCGCACTCCGTGCTTGGGGTTGTGCGAGCGCGCTCCCGCAGCGCTCATTTCCGCCGCAGGAGAAGTTCCGCGGGAATGCATCGTCGCGCCAGCGACCGCAAATTCGATTCAGTCTGCATTGAGCGATGCGGAGCTCGGACGACTGCCGACCGAACCGGATACGCTGGACGCTAGAGTTTCTGTCCCTCAATCCGGCAGCTCGGGGGTTCGACTTCTTCGCCACGTTGGGAAGATGAATCCTTCCAGTCTAGAAGAATATTGCCGCTCAGGGGGCTACGAAGCGCTGCGCATCGCTATTGAGATCGGTCCGGAACGAATCGTTCGTGAGGTGATCGATTCGCGCCTCTTAGGGCGGGGAGGCGCCGCTTTCCCAACAGGAAAAAAGTGGGAGGCACTGTTACTCCAGCGGCGCTCCGACCGCCCCCGTTACGTCGTCTGCAATGCCGATGAGTCCGAACCAGGCACGTTCAAAGACCGCGTGCTGATGGAAGGAGATCCTTTTGCAATTTTGGAGGGAATGACGATCGCCGCTGTCGCTGTTGGTGCTGAGAAGGGTTTCATCTATATACGCGGAGAATATCCACTGGCAGCCAAGCGTATAGCCCATGCAATAAAGACGGCGCGGCAACAAGGTTTCCTGGGCAAGGGAATCCTTAGTTCTTCGTTACAATTCGATGTGGAGATTCGCCGCGGAGCCGGGGCGTACGTCTGCGGGGAGGAAACAGCTCTTTTCAACTCAATCGAAGGCTATCGCGGCGAGCCCCGCAATAAGCCACCATTCCCCACGCAGTCAGGTTTGTTTCGCCAGCCTACGGCTGTCAACAACGTGGAGACCTTGGTCAATATTCCGGAAATTATTCTCGATGGTGGCACAACCTACTCCCGCATCGGCACGGAGCATTCTTCTGGACGTCGTCTTTTGTGCCTCTCAGGCCACATCGTGCGCCCAGGCGTATACGAAATTGAATTTGGCGCGACCCTTCGTAATGTCATCGACCTGGCCGGCGGCGTGGGAGGCACGGGCAGACTGCAAGCGGTTCTTATCGGCGGCGCCGCCGGGACGTTTGTGTCTCCAGGGGAGTTAGACACGCCGCTTACCTTTGAGGGCACTCGCGCGATTGGCGCAACGCTAGGTTCCGGTGCAGTCATGCTTTTTGATGACTCGACGGACCTGAGACAGATTTTGATGCGCATTACAGAATTTTTCCGCGAAGAAACTTGCGGGCAGTGCGTGCCGTGCCGCGTGGGGGTGACCAGGCAAAAAGAAGCGCTGGAGCGGCTCATAAAGAGGACGCCGCTAGGCTCGACAGGTCAGGAGCTGCGCTTGCTACAGGAAATGGCCCAGGCCATGCGCGACGCATCGATCTGCGGCCTTGGGCAGACTGCATCGAGCGCACTGCTGTCCGCGGTCGGCCGCTGGGACCTTTTCTCATGAGCGAAGCTCTCGACGCGCCGTCGTCCCTGATTCCTGTGCCGTGTGGGCCCGTACCGGAGGCTCGGCGCGACGCTGCTCGACGCCAGATCGAGATTCTGATTGACGGAAAGAGCGTTACCATCCCGGAAGACGCCACGATTCTGGACGCCACGCGGCAACTGGGGATTGACACACCAACGCTCTGTTTTCTCGAGAATTTGACTCCCGTCAATGTTTGCCGCATCTGCGTGGTGGAACTCGAAGGCTCGCGCACACTCGTTCCCGCGTGCTCGCGAAAAGTCGAACCGGGAATGAAGATCGCAACAGACTCAGAACGTGTGCGCCTCAGCCGACGTCTCGTTCTGGAATTCCTGGCGTCCTCTGTAGATGTTTCTGCCGCGCCCTCACTTCAAACCTACTTGGGAAAATATGGCGCGCATCCGCAGCGCTTCGGCTCGTCCGAAACCAACGCGAAGTTCCACCCTAAAATTGACAATGATCTGTACGTCCGCGATTATGCGAAGTGCATCCTCTGCTACAAGTGCGTGGAGGCCTGCGGAGTGGATGCACAGAATACCTTCGCTATTGGCGTCGCGGGGCGTGGATTTTCCGCTCGTATCGCGACGGAGTTTGACGTTGCGCTTCCCGAATCCGCTTGCGTCTATTGCGGGAATTGCATCGGTGTATGTCCGACGGGCGCGTTAATGTTCAAGACAGAATTTGACATGCGCAAGGCCGGGACATGGGAGGAATCGCGCCAAACGCGCACGGACACAATTTGCCCCTACTGTGGCGTGGGGTGCACGCTGACCCTCCACGCGCAAGCCAACAGGATTGTACGCGTTACTTCGCCCCTCGATCACTCGGTGACCAGCGGCCATTTGTGCATTAAGGGGCGATTCGGATGGCAGTTTGTCGAGATTCGCGAGAAAGCGTTGGACGCCGTAGCTCCTCCGAGTTCTTCTGCAGAAAAGGAGTAATGGCCTCACGATTTCAATAATCGTCTAGGCCACACTCAAGCCGCCCGCCCCGCAACAAGAGGCTCCGCAGCCGTTGCCAGTAACGTGTTTTCGCCTCAGATGAAGTTATTGGCAGGGGCAGCTAAATGACTCTGAAGAACAGGCAACATTGCAGGAAGGCGGCTGTCCCAATACTCCCATTCGTGGGCGCCGGGCAATTCGTGATATTCGTAGTGTATTCCACGTTTTTGCAGCAAAGATGCGAAGTCGCGATTCGTTTGAAGGAAACCGTCGCTGATGCCGCAGTCCATGTAGAAGTAGGGAAGCGCGGCTGGATCGGCTTGAGCGGCGAGAGCGAACACGTCATTTCTGGCTCGGTTTGGGTGCCCGGCCGCCCCGAAAACTGTCAACAGCCCGTCCTGAAAATCCGGTACCTGATTGCCCAGGTTGCCCGGAGCGCTTAGGGCGCCCGTCATGCTGCCGGCAAAAGCGAAACCCGCAGGATTTTTGAGTGCAAATTTGATCGCACCGTAACCACCCATCGAAAGACCTGCTATCGCGCGGCTTTCACGGCGAGGAATCACTCTGTGGCTTCGCTCCACTTCCGAAATCAGGTCGTTCGCGATGAAGTCTTCGAAGCGATCTTTGGAGTCAGAAACGGAATTGACGTACCACGAGTTGCCCGCGTCCGGCATTACGATCACGATTTTGTAGGGATGGGCATATTGTGCGAGCTTCGTTAGCGTCGTCCAATTGGTTCGGTCTCCGTACAAGCCGTGCAAAAGATACAGTGCTGGATAGCGACGATCGAAGCCATCGTAGTCCTCGGGAAATAGAATGCGATAGGCAACCTCGCGCTCCAACGAAGGGCTTGAGAACTTAATTTCCCTCAGCAAGCTTGCGTCCTCACGTATGCCTTAATCGTCGCGCATTCCTTGCCTCGCGACAGGCCATGCGGACGAATCGTGTAATCTGCTACTGAGGCAGGAACAATAAAAGTCTCTGCGTAATGAACGATCAGCGGCTCGAAGCTGTCTCGCGGGCTTTCGACGATGGCTTCCTCTCCGTGAACGAGATTCAATACATTCACAGAGCCTCCGGTCGAGTGCGGAACACGCGAACGGAACCAATGCCTGCGGGTCTCGATGAATTCTCGTTCGTGCAATCCAGTGCGTTCCTCCCGCCAACCTTTGCTTTTGCGCACTAGCCGAACTTGGTTGATCAGGTTTTTCCGGACCCATCTCGTATCGCGATCCCATTGAATGTTGCGGATGCCGTGTTCGATGTGAATGGGACGAGGTGTCCCGTCGAGGCCCATGCGGCACCAGTCCCACAGCTTGAAAGTGAAGATATACGGCGTCGCGCTGATTTCCAGCACGAGGCTGTTTTTGCCCGAGCAATGAATCGTCCCGGCAGGAATCAAAAAGTGGTCGTGTTTTTTTGCCGGCCAGACATTGACATACTTTGCCGCTGGAAAATGCTTGCCGCCCGCTTGCGCCGCGCGGAGGTCGCGGCACATCGCATCGCGGTTGACGCGCTGTTTCAAGCCCAGATAGACGGTACCGTCTTTTTTGGCATCGAGCAGGTAATAGCTCTCGTCTTGCGTGTAATGCATTCCGAATTTTTCCTGGATGTATTCGGTAAGCGGATGGACCTGCAACGAAAGGTTCCCGCCCTCCCAGGTGTCGAGAAAATCGAAGCGAATTGGAAATTCGGTGCCGAAGCGGCCGTGAACGGCTTCGCCGAGCAATTCGCGCGGATGACGAAAAACAAGATTGATCGCGGGGCTTTCGATCCGGCAGTCTCCAAAACCCAGAATCAAGCTATTTTCTTCGGGAACGCAATCGAAGCACCACGCGAAATTCTGCGTCTCGCGGTCCAGATCGCAAACTTCTTTCATCCACTGACCGCCCCAGGGCCCGGGATCGAAAAAAGGAACTACTCGAAACGGACGTTGCGATGCAGCCTCCAGACCAGCGAGAAACATTCTTCGCGGAACCATCTTCGGAGTCTCCGGCTTATTCGTGTCGAGGTAGAAATCGAAACGCCCGAACAATTGTTTTTTCAGGCGGTCTGCGGCGCGCCAGTCGATGAAGAATGCGCGTTTGTATTTCAACGAGGGCTGGTCGCTTAGATTGTCCGCGCCCAGGTTACCGACATCGCCGCGCCGCTGGCGCTGCTGAATCTCCCAGCGGGCCATGTCGGCGTAAACCAGAATGCGATTCTCGGGCGAAAGAAGAGCGGCGCCAGTCCCGATGACCAGCACGGTTCCCGTCGCCTCTGCGATGCGGCGCTTCTCGGCATCCACGCAAGGAGCGTAGAAGAAATCTGCAATTCCGGTGAAATTCATCTTCCCGAAAACAGGGTCATCGGTAAGCAAGTCGGCAAACATCTTCTGGAGTTCGGCGCTCGACTTTAGGCAATCGGCAGACCGAACGACCAGAGACGGTTGCAAAGATTCACGAAGGGCTTGCTCGACTTCCTCGACAAACACACCTGGATAGCACTCGACGCATACGACCGCGGCCTTGCCGCGTAACTCGCCGCGCAAGCATTCGCCAATCGCGCGCCAACCGATTGAAACTCCCGACGAACTCCGGTGGACCGGAACGTAGGGGAACTTGTCGTAGTTGGAATGTCGAGGCAAGTGATCACGCAGTCAGAAGCGGAATCGCGCCGAGAATGCCTGCGTCGTTTCCAAGCTCGGCGGCACGAACCTGCACCTTACCCCACGGCGTCCAGGAATGCTCGGTCACATACTTTTGAACGTACGGAAGAATTACATCGGCACTTTTCAGCACTCCGCCGCCCAAAATCACGATTTCCGGATCGAACGCATGCACAAGTCCCACGGCGGTTGCCGCCCAGATGTGGAGACAACGGTCGCGAACTTCGCGAGCAACGCGATCGCCCGCCCGTGCCAGGCGGAAGAGCGCTTCAAAATTTACTTCCGGCTCGCCCGCGAGCGCGCTTTCGCGAAACCCGGGCCAGCCTTTCGCTACGAACGGCAGAGACCAGCCGGCTGCTTCCGCCTCCGCGCATCCGATGCCTCCGCAGGTGCAATTTCGCCCGTTGAAGAGAACGGGTTGGTGTCCGCCGAGATTTCCGGCCTGCGAGTGCTTTCCTCGCAGAAGCTCGCCTTCGATCATTACGGCACCGCCGATCCCGGTGCCGAGTGTGATCATGGCGACATTCGCGAATCCGCGGCCGCCGCCCGCATAACATTCGCCGAGGAGCGCCATGCGTGCGTCATTCTCCATTTTCATCGGCAGTTTCAGTTCGCGTTCGCACCAGCCTTTGATGTCCGTCTGAGGAGCGTCTTCCCATTTCTTCGGGCTAGAAAGAATGCGGCCTTCGAGCGAGTTCACGATCCCGCACGTGCTGATCGCCAGTCCCGCGCAATCTTTCGCTTGCAAACCGGCCGTACCCAGCAAATCCCGAAATGTGGAGGCAAAAAGAGGGAGAACGGAAGCCAAACCCTGTGCGCTATCGAGATTCAGGTGCTTTGTGAACAGAATTTTCTTGTCTTCGACGATGGCGCAGGTTGCATGCGACCCGCCCAGATCCATTGCCAGCGCTTTCATCCAGCCTCCCGAATAAATCTGAACAGCTCGCGCTGCTAGCCCAAGCGGCTCGCGAGAGCTATCGTAAAAACGGCGAGAACCAGGGCGGCAACGCCGCCGAGCATGTAACGCAGCGGCGTTTTGCCCGTGTTTTTCCACTCGCCGGTAATCATGCTCCACACATTTGCTGTGATTACAATTAACGACATGAATGAGGGCCAGCCGAGAATTGGCCCGAGCGTGCCAAGACGCTCGCTGGCCATTCCGTAGAAGAGCGTGCTTACAAACCAGAACAACGCCATGAGCGCCGCCAGAGCCCAGTACGGTCCAGTTCCTTTGCGAGCGTACTGGTTCACCGAGTGATTTTTCTGCATTAGGTAAATGCAATAGAGAAGATTCGGAATTGCGCCTGCGAGCATTAGCGGCAGCCACGCCGCATTCGGAGCCCACAACGCGCCCGCGCCAGAAGTTCGCGCGCCATCAATGAGAGGCCGGCCGAAGGCAAGTCCGAAATTTACAAATGCCGCTCCGAAGCCGCACAGGAGGGCCGAGGCCAACCCCTTGCCGTAGGAGCGCTCCACGGAGTGCGCGGCTGCATGTGTCGCGGCTTCGCGCTTGCGTCCGGCAATCGCGCAAAGTGTAACGCCGACAAGAACAATTAAGACTCCCGCGATGATTCCAAGTCCGCCGGGCGTCATTACGCGATCGGAATGGAGTTGAAAGAGCGGCACCAGACTTCCTACCGCAGCCGACAAGCCCAGAACGATCGAAAAAGTGAGAGCAATTCCAATCGAATCCACGGCGAGGCCGAACAGTACCTGCGCGATGCCCCAGCCGGCCCCGAAGAACGCCACCTGTAGAACAGGGCCAGCGCCAGCCGCTGAATAAACATCCAGGATGCGCGGAATCGTGAGAGAAACGATGACGATTGGAAAAATAAGTAGCGCAAAAACCGTCCACGCGAGCCAGGTATTCTCCCAATTCCAATTTTTCGTGAATTTCATGGGCAACGTGAAACTTCCGTTCATGGCTCCGGCCAGCACCAGCAAGAGCATTCCAGTTATCGTTTCATTCATGCCTCGAAGTCTCCTTGCGGCGCAGTGCGGGATTCTGAACCCAACCTGCTACGATTGCGCATCGAATCCGATTTCTTCCAGTCCACTCGCGGATACGCTTATGCGATCCTCGAAGCTCGCGCCGATGAGACTGATTGCACCTTCATTCACCTCAACGGCTGAAATCGTCCGCCATGTTGCGGGAACGTTAGCAATGAAAATGGCATAGGAAATATTCCGGCGGCTGTTTGCGGGCAAACATTGCACGGTCGGCGTGCCGAACAATGGTCCGGCGGAAATAGCGTCGCGCAAGCCTACGGGCATCGGAGAAGTGCCGAACTCGAGGCCGCGCGCGCGCGTTTTTCCGCTCCATGGTGCGCCGGCGCGAACGCGATTTTCTTCCCAAATTGCGACCCAGGGAAAATCGGACGCGCGAAAACAATATCCCGCTGCCAAGCCGAGACGCCAGTTCAACACAGCCACAAAGGCGAAACGGAAATCTCGGTTCAGCAAAACCGCGGCGACGAAACCGCGTCCTTCCCGCACGAACGGCTGCGAAATATCCACAAAGCCGCCGCACTCGGCCGGCGCCATAGGCCATTCGAATTCGCGATCGTCTTCGAGCGCGCATTTGCCTTCGTAGCCGAGCGGCCAGGTTTTCGCGCGCTGTCCTGAAATTGCGCAAACGCTTTCACCCGATTCGAGAAACGGAGGTCCGAACGTGGCGTGCTGAACCCATTGAAGAAAACGGTCGCGAGGCTGCAGGTTTGCAACGCTCTCGGTGACGTACCCGACCGTCTCGCCCTTACGCAGCGAGATATCGCGCTGCACCTCGAGGCCCGCAGCCTTCACTTTTGTGCGGAGACTCATGCGTGCCAGCCCGCGCGAAACGCTCTTGCGCGCAATCTCCCAGCGGCCCGAGGCCGGCTCGCCGTGGAGCGGCAAACCCAGGCGCGTTTCCTCCTCGGAAGGTGCGCCGAAGTAATCGAGGCACAGGGCGTGGCCCGTGAAGCCAGAGAGAAATTGTCCGACAGGGGGCGCGCCATACGTGCGAGCGTGCGTTCGTGCTGCGTAGCGGTGCGGATCGATCGTTCGCCAATTCGCCTCCCATAACAGATTGACGTCCTTGGCAATGCCTGTGCGGCATGAAAGCGAAGCAAGATGGCCGCCGCCGGTGAGAAATCGGAGAGCGATACGGTCGTTGGCCAAAAGATACGCAGACCTTCCCTGCCAGCGATCGGTATGGCACTCGAGGCGCAATTGTTTTTCCATGTGGTCGCGCTAAAGGGAAAAGCCGCCGTCAATCGAGAATGCAATTCCGGTCACGAACCCGCTTTCCGCGGAGCACAAATAGACGGCCGCCTCCGCTACCTCTTCCGCAGTGCCGAGACGGCCGATCGGCTGCCGCGCGATGAATTGCCTCCGTGCTTCGACGGGATCAGGGAACGCGCTCAGCCTTTTTTGCAGCGAAGGCGTATCAATCGTTCCCGGGCAGAGGCAATTGACACGAATATTGCTCTCGACGTAATCGAACGCCATGGCTTTTGTTAAAGCGAGAACCGCGCCTTTCGATGTTGTGTATGCGGCCCGATCCTTCACCTGCCGGAGAACCGTGGCCGACGAAGTATTCAGAACCACTCCGCCTCCCGATTTCAGAAAAATGGGAATCACGTGGTGGCAATACAAATACATGCTTTTCAGATTGACGCTCATCGTGAGGTCCCACTCGGTCTCAGCCGTTTCGTGAATCTTTCCATGCGGAACGATTCCCGCGTTATTGAAAAGAATATCCACGCCACCGAATGACTCGACAACCGCCGCAACGGTTCGGGCAACTTCAGCCGATGACGAGACGTCCGTCTTAAGTGGAAGCACGGCCTTTCCTGCTTCCGCCGAGAACCGGTTGAGCGAGCTCTCATCCTGATCGACGGCTCCAACGCGAGCGCCTTCGGCCACGAATGCGAGAGTTGCTGCGCGCCCGATTCCCGCGCCCGCACCAGTGATGATCGCAACTTTATCTTTCAGGCGCATCGCCCACAGCCCAGAGTCACTTCGCAGACCCCGTGCCGCCCTCCGAAAATCCCATTCCGCCTGCCGGCACCATCATTCCTCCGTCGACGAGCAATGCAGCGCCCGTTATAAAAGACGCGTCATCACTCGCGAGAAATGCGATCGCCTGGGCCACTTCCTCCGATTTTCCGATGCGGCCAAGCGCATGCATTCGATCGCAGGTGGCGATCACCGCTTCGGGATTCGGTGACAAGCTCGCCGCCCAGCGTAACATTGGCGTGTCGATGGCGCCCGGAAGCACACAATTCGCTCGAATCTTGCGCGGCGCGAAGTCGAGAGCGATCGAGCGCACCAGTCCGAGCAACCCGTGTTTCGCTGCAACGTAAGCGGCTGAGTTCGAAACTGCGGAGATCGATTGTACGGAGCCGACGGCCACGATCGCTCCGCCTCCGCGCTTCAGCATGGGAGGAATGATGTGTTTCGCAACTAAGTAGCAGCTTTTTAAGTTGGTCGCGAGCACCTCATCCCATAGGGATTCTTCGGTGGCAACGACATCGCCGTATCGCTGAATGCCCGCGTTGCTCACAAGCACATCAATGCCTTCGAATGAGCGCTGCACCGACTGAATTGTTTCGGCCACTTGCGCGGCAACGCTGACGTCGCAAGCGTAGAATTCCGCGCGCCCACCTGCGGAAACGATTTCCGCGGCCACCGCTTTGCCCTTTTCCTTGTTCCTATCGACGATGGCAACCGCCGCGCCCAGGCTCGCAAGTTTGCGCGCAGCCGCTTCTCCGATACCCATTGCTGCGCCGGTTACGACGGCGACTTTATTTTCGAAGGAAGTGTTGGTCATCTATTGCGTCGCCAGAGGATTGACGCCTCCCGGATGCCGCGAATTGGCCTGCAAGCGAATCGTGATTATCTCGTAAGGGCCGAAGGACAGCTCAAAGGCGCCATCTTGCACAGGTATCGACTCGCGATTTTCTTCCAGCAAGCTGCATTTCCACGCCGCTGCAAATCGTACGATATCGCTCTTGATTCTTGCGCTGCCGCCTTCGGCTGAAAGGTTTTGCAGTCGTAGGATGGTTCCATCGCCCTCTTCCGCTATCTTCCACGTGACGGAGACTAGAGACGGATTGTCGATCGAAAGGAAGCTGGCCGTGCTTTTCGGCGTATGCGATTGAAAGATGGTTCCTGCGAGCGAGCTAACTTGGAGAGGAGCCAACACCTCGCGGCCCAATCGACTGAGCGCGACCGGATCGAGCGTGCGGCTGCTGGTGATAACGTAGCGGAATTCAAAATCGCCCCCCTGCCACGGCACGAAATTTGTGCCCCAATAGTTGTTCATTACCCACGAAAAAATGGTTCCGCTTGCGGGCGCAAACTCTGTGGGCCATTTTCCGCGAACAATGTCGCCAAACGTGACCAGTGGCGCGTCTGCGGGTATTACGGCGGCTGTGAAATCGCGATCTCGCACAGCCGCCCAGTCAGTAGCGGTGAACCACTCCTTGTTCGCGCCCGGCAATTGATCTTTGGCAGGATCCACCCACCCGCTCTGCAGTGAAAACGCGAATGCCGGATTCGACGCGCGGAAAGGGAAGGCGAAATACACGCCTTCCTTCGTGAGCACTTTTGTTTTCGTCAGCGAATACTTGAATTCGATCTTCTTTTCGTTTCGCGCGAGAAGAATTTCGGTACGAATCGCGGGAGTGTTTTCCGCAGACGACAGCAGGACGATTTGCGTGCCCGCTTGCAACTCTCGAATCGATTCGATGCGGCCCTTTGAAGAGCCGCGAATCTGCAATGTGGGCAAGGGGCCAGCCGCGAAGCGATACAGACTGTTGTGCGGCATGTCGTCAGCACCGGTGACGTACAAATATTGGCCGAAGCGATAGGGACTAGTCTCGTCCACGAGTTCCCGGCCCAGTTCTTTGTCGGAAATGCTCTTGACCGAGCCAGAAGGTACGTCGAGTATCACGCGATAAAACTGATTTTCGACCACTTCGCCGGACGTGCTTGCGGCAGCGGGAATCTCGGTTCTTCCCGGACGAAGCTCGTAGACCTTATATCCAATCGGGGGAATTCCTTCGGCAAGGAATCGCACCTTCCGATATCCACCGCCAAAACCGGTAAGCGGCGTTCCTTTTCCTGCCGAAATCACGTCGAAAGGAATTACCTTGCCGGTATCGGAATCGACCAAATCCATTCCGTCTGAAAGGTCGAAGCCGACGAGCCCGCTTCGTTTCCAACTCAAAGGGTTGAACACCGCTATCGAGCTCGCAGCTCGCGCGAGAAACGGTGTGAGCTGCGCCCAACTGCGCTCGGCGGATTCAGTAAGCTCACGCCGTGCTTCGAGTGCGCGCGACTCGCGCAGCCAGGTCTGCACTTGAGTTTGCGTGCTCTCGGGCTGCGTTGTGGCGCCGGCAAATGTCCACGTGTGCTCGTCGAACAAAACAAGATTCTTCCAAGCCGCGCGCAGTAGGCCTTCGTCCGGCCGCAGATCCGAATCGAGTAGCGTGGAGATTACACCAATGGTTTCCGCAGTGGTAATGGCGTGTTGATTTGCGCGATGCATGGCGGTGGCAGCGCTATCGGAACCGAATCCGTCTTCCCAGAAGGAGCCGAGATCACCCCGATAAACTGGAATATTACCTTTGCTCTCGTGTTCGATAGCATCCATCGCGTCGTGAACATTCGCGAACTGGAGTTTAGGCCATCCGAATTGTTCGTTCCACTTCTGAGGAAATTCAACCTGATCTTTCGACAACGACGTGTTTTCAAGTTGCGAGCCAAAGATGATCGCGGCTCTGGATACGTAGTCCGGCCGCTCGTACGCCTGTAAGAACACCGGCAGGGCATCAAGGACAGCGCCGATTCGCGCGGGAGAACCAAAAAGGGTTTGCATCTGGAGGTACGCGCGCGAATACCACATGAGTACGCGGCCTCCGTCGGGTCCCTCCCAATAAAAGGGCGAATGCTCGTTGAGCCGTCCATGCAGAAGTATGGGAGCGCGCCAGTTGTTGCTGGCACCCAGAAAATATTTCACGCCGGCATCGTGAAGTATGGACGCGTATGACCAGCTGTATGAGGGCACGTCCACATCCTGCGTCCAGCCAATTTCAAACCCGTGTTCCTTCGCGAAGAAGTGCGAGCCATAAAGGGAGCGTGCCAGTCCTTCCAAAGAAGCGGTTCCTGTGTGCTGATTCGAATATTCGAGCGGTAGTTGAATCTGGCCCGCTCGGAGATGGTCGATCAATTCTTGCTGTTTCTGCTTCGAGCGGCCCGCCATGTATTGCTCCACGGGCCAGAATCCGTCGAGTGTCCACGGAAAATCCGGAATCCGCTTTTGGATCTCCATCGCATCGTCGATGGACTGCGAATGAAGTTCGGCGACGGCCGCAGGATAGTCTGTAAAGCCGATATCGAGGTGCTCGTGAGGGATAATGTACAGTGTCCACTTTTTAGCGGGGGAAAGATGGAACGAAAACGAATGCGAATCGCCCCAGCTTCGGAGAGTAACCGTTGCGAGTTCAGTTCCGGACCACTCCGGAACCTCGAATTTAAGACGCGACTCGCCGAATTCGTAATGCGACTCCAACGCTCGACGGTACGTCCGTCCTGCAAACTGAAGCTCGATCTGACCCTCCTGCGGCACGGCGGCGAACGCAGCATCTAGCTCCAACGTCTCGCGAAGACCACCGACCGTCTTCGGAAAGAAAATCGTGGGTTCGAGGTTCGCTGTCATTCGACCCGAATCATATGTGGCGTCCGGCTCCTGCGACAGTTCAAGTGCATCGTAAACAATTCCGGTATGACCCAACGCAATTGATCCAAGTGACTGCTCAACCTCACGTGGATCGTCCATGGCCACGAGAACGAGGCGATTCTCTCCTTGCTGCAGCCAGTTAGCCGGAATGTCGATCACTTTGCTATCGGTCGAAGTCTGTGGAACAAAGGTTTCCTCCCAGTCTCCCGACACGTAGGTGAGCTTGGGATGAAAGTAGAACGCGCCGCCATGGCCGTTAACGTTCAGTTGCAAATAGGAGAGGCGAGGCGTTTCGTAAATGATCGCAATCTTTAGGTGATAGACGCCGCGCGGTGGTTCGCTCAGCCGAAACAGAATTGTGAATGGATGTGGGCGCCCCCCTGCCATTCCATTCGCGGGGCCCGGCTGAAAGCGCGGCCAATCTTCATCGCGGCTTGTTCCAACTCGAAACACGGGGTCCTTCGTGGCGTCCGCGTAATCCACGCTGGAACTGGAGAATTCCTCAGAGCCTGCGTCGAATCTGCCAATCTGCCAAATCGTGCGCGAATCGCGACCAGTTGAGGAAGATGGGCCTTGCGCGAATGCAGCGGATGGCATCAGGCAAAGCGCCACACCACCCCACAAAATCAGTTTCGAGAATGGCTGCCATAAAAACATTCTAGAGTTTCACCACTTTGGCTGATGCGTGATTTTCCCAGGCACGCGCGGATCTTCGATCCAGGAACCCATTTGCTGTTTTTTCGAGAGTTCGTGGTACTGGGCCAGTTTGTCGCGATCGAGGCTCACGCCAAGCCCTGGTCCCTTGGGCACCGACATCTTGCCCTTCTGATATTTCAACTTGCCTCCCTCGATGACATCGTCGTTCAAATGATGGTAGTGAGAATCAGCTGCCATCACCATATTGGGAAGTGTTGCCGCCAGATGAATCATAGCGGCCTGCGAAATGCCGAACTCAGCTCCACTGTGCATGCCGACATCGATACCCATCGCTTCGCAAATTTGTCCAGCGAGCCGCGCGCGCGTAATGCCGCCATACCAGTGCGGATCGAGCAGTACCACGTCGAGCACATTCATCGCGACAGTGGGCGCGAGATCTTCAAACGCGAAGACCGACATATTAGAAGCGAGCGTGATCCACGGCACTTTTGCGTTGACGCGTCCCATCGCGCGCATTCCCCACACGGGATCTTCCAAGTACTCCACGTCGTAGTCACGAAGTTTGCGCGCGACACGGACCGAAGTCGTCGTTGTCCACGCAGCGTTCGGATCGAGTCGAAGACGCTGATCGGGGAACGCCTTACGGAGGGCGATGAACGTTTCGATCTCCTCTTCCGGCGGCAGAACTCCGTTCTTGTATTTCAGGGTTTCAAATCCGTGTTCCTGAACCAGGCGGCGCGCGAACTGAACCATCTGCTGTGCATTACCGACCTCACCCTTTCCTTTGTCATTGTGATAACGGTAAAAAAGATAAGCTGAGAACGCCACATCATCACGTACGCGTCCGCCCAGCAAATCGCAAATCGGCTTTCCAAGAGCTTTCCCCTGCAAATCAAGGCATGCGAATTCTAGCGCCGCGAATCCAAGCACGTGGCCGAAGAGTTTCAGTGAAGTTGGCGCCGCTAACTTCCAACGAATTCTCTCGATTTGAAAGGGATCTTCACCCACGAGCAGCGGCCCCATCTCCGCAAGCTGTCCCTCGCGGCTCGCCCCGCCATAGCATTCACCGAGTCCGACCAGCTCTTCATCCGTTTCGACTTCCACTATGATCCGCGAAAAGCCGGGATGAGCTCCAAACGCGTAGCGCAGAGGCGCCTCGATTGGAATGAATGCCCGCGTCCATTTGACTTTTGTAATTTTCATTTGCCAGGTCTGTCCTTTTTGAAATGCGTTCGCGCTCAACGAAGATTGGCTAAACGCTGCCCCTTCACCTTCGCAGGCGCCCGGCTGATATGCCAGCGTCCCAGGTTTGCGACAAAAATCTCATCGAAGTTGGGCCCTCCGAAGGCTAGATTCGTGGGGCGTGCTATGGACGTCCCCTGCGGATCAAACGCAAGAAGAGAAACCTTCCCGCGTGGGCTCACCTTGTAAATGTTGTCCGTCGCGTAGCAGGTGACGTAGAGATTGCCGCTGGCATCAAGCGCCGCCCCATCCGGCACTCGTCGAAGTCCCGATGCAAACACCCGCTCTTTGCCAGCCCTGCCATCCGCCCGAATCTCGACTTCGATCACATCGTCCTTCAGGCTTTCCACTACGTACAAAAAACGTTCGTCCGCGCTCAGCGACAAGCCGTTCGCAAAGGCAAATGGGCCCGCAAAGTCCTCGATTCGGCCATTCGCCCGCAGGCAGCACACCCGCCCGTTCACTTTTCCCCAGCTTCCGGAATCGGAGAAGTACAAATTTCCTTCGGAATCAAAAACGGAAAAGTTCGGCGTCTCGATCTTTCTTGTGCCCACGCGCGTCCAAACGTCGAGCAACCGCCCTTTGCGGTTCATTCGGAACAGCGCGTGCCTCTTGAGATTGCAAACGTAAAGTTCCTGAGCGCGCGAAAACGTCAAGCCCAGGCAGAATCCTCCGAGGTTGGCAGCCTCGCGCACTTTCCCGTGGCGATCGATTCGATAGATCTGTCCCAGCTCGCCACCCGCCCATAGCGTACCGTCCGCGTCAAAGGCGAGCCCTTCGGGATGATCAAGGCCCTCGACGAAGGTCTTGAATTTTGCCAGCGGAATTTGAGGTTTCATCTTGTTTGTCGGACAAGTGAACATATATATTCGACAGGGGTGAGTGTCAACGGAAAAGCAATTCAAGGCCTTGTGGCATAGATCGCTAGGCAAAGGAAGATAAACGCGATGCGCCTCGTAACCTATCGTAAAGGACCCGATCTTCGTTTAGGCATTCTCCGTGGCGAGCGCATGCTCGACCTTCTCGAACTGGCGCAAGCCGCTCACCGACCGGCTTCTTTCCTTTCCGGCATGGCTCAATTCCTCGAAGCGGGGAAGGAGGCCATGGAGTTCGCCCATAAGCTTGCGGAGGATTCACGCGGAAGCGTCAATGGTGAGGCGTTGGCGGGGCTTCCGCTCGGTCCGCCCGTCCCGCGCCCCCAAAAAATTATCGCGGTTGGCTTGAACTACCGCGATCACTCCGAAGAAGCGGGATTCACACTCCCTGCGTATCCGCTGCTCTTCGCGAAGTTTCCCAACTCGATTACAGGGCCCTACGATCCCATCGTTAGTCCTGTCGAAGATGTACAAATTGACTCTGAGGCCGAACTGGCCGTGGTTATCGGCCGACGCGGCAAAGCAATCACCGAAGCGGCCGCCTTCGATTACGTGGCCGGTTATATGGCTCTTAATGACGTGTCCGCGCGCAAATGGCAATTCGCCGACAAGCAATGGACGCGCGGCAAGTCGCTGGATACCTTTTGCCCCACAGGCCCCTGGCTCATCACACGCGATGAAGTGCCGGATCCGCACCGGCTGCGCGTCACGGGACGTGTGAACGGTGAGGTCTTTCAGGATTCCACAACCGAGAAATTAATCTTCGGCATTCCACGGCTCGTTTCATTTATCTCCGAAGCGATCACCCTCGAGCCGGGGGACATCATCGCCACCGGAACTCCTTCCGGAGTCGGTGTATTCCGCAAACCTCCCGTGTTTTTGAAAGCCGGCGATGTGGCGGAAGTGGAAATCGAGAAGGTCGGTACGCTTCGAAATCCCATTACGTAAGCTCGCGAATCGGATTATCGAATCGCTCGTATCACATTTTTCTTGACACCCTTGTCCATATGTAGGACAAACTCATGCAAACAGGGAGTCCGTAGTGGCTAGTTTGCATCGAACGAACACTTTGTTTATGGAGCCTTTAAAGCGCGAGACGGTGATGGATACCGTCGCGCGGCGGATCGAGAACCTTATCCGCACGGGCGAACTTCGCGTAGGAAGCCTTCTTCCGCCCGAACCAAAATTAGCCGCGATGCTTGGAGTCAGCCGCAGTTCCCTCCGCGAAGCTCTGAAGGGCCTCGTCTTCCTGGGATTGATCAAAGCGCGTCCCGGTTACGGCACCTACATTCAATCGACGCTCGGTCGCGTGGTAAGCCGCCATTTTCAGTGGATGCTGCTTCTGCAGGAAATCAAGTATCTCGAATTGTATGAGCTCCGGCAGATTCTCGAACCCTCGGTGGCCGCGCTGGCGGCGCGACGCGCCTCGAAGGACGACACCGACAAGATGGAAGCCGCCATCGGCGAAATGAAAAAGCATTTTCACCAGCCGGAACAGTACATGGCGGCTGAAATGGCTTTCCATGAAGGTTTTCTACAGGCCGCCAAGAACGTAGCGACTCAGACGATGATGCGAATGATGTACGACGCGCTCGCCGAGGGACGCCGGCGTGTTCTGCCCTTGATCAGCGACATCGAGCAGAACTTCCGCCGGCACGAGCGCATATTTAATTGCATTCTCCAGCGCGATGCGGCGGGCGCGCGAAAGGCCGTTTTAAATGATCTGCGGTACGCAGAAGCTCTGCTTCGGAAGGATTTGCTCACTCAGGAGCGTCTGCGCGCGAGAATGGCCAATCCCAAACGGCCCAATTCGAGAAGATCTCACGATAATCGTCACCAATCATTGCACAGCACGAAGCCATCGACACGACGGGGGGAACGATGACGCGAATCAATCAAAGAATGTTGCAATTCCTGATTCTTCTGCTGGCCGCCTTGCTGCTCTGCGGCCCAGCCTTCTCGCAATACGACACCGGCTCCATCGCCGGCACTGTATTTGACCAGCACGGCGGAGCCCTGGCCAACGCCGCAGTGACGGCCACGAACCAAGGAACGGGCCAAATACACGAGGCAACAACCAATGACCAGGGCGTCTATGTCTTCCCATCGTTGTCGGCCGGGAAGTACCGGATAGAGGCCACCCAGCCTGGGTTCGCGGCGGGAGTGGTTAGCGATGTCGTCTTACACGCTTCAGAGACCGTCCGCGCGGACGTGACACTCAAGATAGGTGCGAAAAACGAAGTCGTCACCGTGAATGCCGAGACGACAACGGTCAACACCGAAACCAGCGACCTGGGCGGGAGCATTGAAGAACGGCGCGTGAATCAACTGCCTCTCAACGGCCGCGACTTCACCGACTTGATAGCTCTGGTTCCGGGCTCGGTCAATACCGCGCAATTCGGCCAGACCAGCCTGGGCGGCAACGAGACAAGCTTTGCAGGCGTAAACATTCTTCTCGACGGAGCTGACGCAACCCGTATCGATACGAATGCCACATCATTGCAGTTGGGCCGGGAAGCGGCGCGTATCACCCGCGCCAGTGTGGACAGCGTAGCGGAATTTCGCGTGATTTCCGGCGTTTACTCCGCCGAGTATGGCCGGTCCTATGGCGATGTGGTCAACGTTATAACCAAGTCCGGATCCAATGATCTTCATGGCGGAATTTTCGAATTCTTCCGTAACGACGCGCTCGACGCAAGGAACTTCTTCGCCGTGCAGGGCGAGCCTACTCCACTCCGCCTGAATCAGTTCGGCGGTAATCTGGGCGGACCGATCGTCAAGAACAAGCTCTTCTTTTTTACAAATTACGAAGGCGTCCGCCAAATTATCACCAACTCGCAGCTACTTCAGGTATTGAATGGTACGGAACGCGCCAAATTTGTCGCCGCAACCCTTCCGATCATCGATGCCATCCCGGTGGGAGACGACTCCAGGCCGGCTTCGAGTACCCTGGACTTCTTTAACGGCGCATTGCGGAACACGCTGCGCGAAGATACTGGGTCGGTGAAACTGGATTGGCTCGCCACCTCTAAGGACACGCTCTCCGCACGTTACAACATCAACGATTCGTTTACTTCGAATGAGTACGGCATCGTGGCCGGGCAAACCGCTCCCGTCCCTGCTCGGAGCCAGTTCCTTAAGTTGTCCTGGAATCGCACGATTTCCCCCAACGTACTCAACGAACTGGGTTTTGCCGTGAATAAGACAAACGTTTCCGACTTAGGCGGCGGTGGGGCGTTTTCCATTACGACGATTACCTGCTTCCCACCCTGCGATTTCGGCGTGTTGCCAGGTCCCGGCCTTTTCGCTTCCACCAATAGAGAAGCTTCTTATCAGGTACTGGACACTGCCAGCATAGTTCGAGGCCTGCACACGATTCGTTTCGGTGCCGACATTCGCCACAACGAAACGGATCGCGGACTTGGAACTCAACAGTTTCTCTCATACGCGTCGCTCGGTGACCTGGAAGCGAACAACAGCGCCTTCGCTCTAAGCACTCTTGGTTTCCCTTTGACGCATTTCCGCAACACCAACTGGGATTTCTTCGTGCAGGACGATATGAGGCTCAAATCGAACTTCACCCTAAATATCGGTTTGCGCTACGAATTCAACTCAGTGATTCACGATATCCATAACACTACGTCCAATTTCGATTTCGCCACGCAGACTCTGCTGCCTCCAGGGCAGCTATACAAACCTGACCGCAACAATTTCGCACCCCGCATCGGGTTCGCGTGGGATCCATTCAAGACCGGCAAGACGTCGATTCGAGGAGGATTTGGAATCTTTTACAACCCGCAGTTGACCGGCGCTGTCCTCTCCTTGCCGGGGAACAACAACCAGAACATCAGCGTCAATATTTTGGATTTCTTCTTCATCCCCGGTTTTGACTGCGGCGGCTACTTCCTGACCTTCCCGGTGCCGAACCCAACTCCCACCTGCACCCCCGCGGCGCCCGCGAACGTGAATGCTCTTGAAACACATTTGCGCGACTCCTATTCAGAGCACTGGAGTCTTGGCATTCAGCATGAACTACTCAAAAATACCGTCCTGGATGTCTCCTACGTGGGGAATCACGGCGTGAAGCTCCCGGCCGGGGCTGCGTTTGCGGGCCTCGAACTGAACCCCATTAATCCCGTAACCGGTCTGCGTGCCGTCAACCAGAACTTTGGTGACGAGCGCGTCTTGGGAGATTTTTTGACGTCCAAATACGATGCCCTCCAAGTTGCCCTGCGGCGGCACGCAGGGCGTCTCACTTTGGACGCGAACTACACTTGGGCTCACGAATTAGATAACAGCGTAAGCGTTTTTGGAGCTTTCGAGAATTCTAACAATGTGAATTTGGATTACTCGTCAGGGGATATCGACGTCCGAAATGTCTTCACGGCTGACGTTATCTACGATCTCCCGCGCTGGAATCTCGTACCCAAACGGGTAGGTGCTGGCTGGGAACTGGCGTCGATCATACAGGCGCGCAGCGGTTTGCCTGTCAACATCGTCCAAAATCCTGGGACATTTGGTTTTGACCCCACGCGGCCAGATTTTAATGCTGGGGTTTCAATACGGCCGGCGAATTACAGTGCCCCCTTCAATCAACTCAACGCGGCAGCCTTCACAGTGGTGCCCGCTGGCACCATTGGCGACCTCGGCCGCAATGCCGCTAGGGGACCGGGGTTCACGCAATGGGACTTCTCGGTAATCAAGAACACTCCGCTCACCGAAAGAGTGTCGCTGCAGTTCCGCGGAGAATTCTTCGATATTCTCAACCATCCCAACTTTGCAAATCCCGACGGCAATCTTGCGGATCCCACTTTTGGTATGAGCAACCAAACGATTAACAGTTTGGTTGGGATTGGGACGTCGCGGCAAGTTCAGCTCGCATTGAAGCTTCTTTTCTAGCGCGGTTTATTTGAAATCCTGGATCCCGGAACTCTCGTTGGCGAGGGTTCCGGGATTCGCAGCTTAGAGGTACCCTGTTACCATGCGTTTCGCGTCCTGCCGTCTCTTTGCATTCATTTTCGTTGCACTCGCGACGTGTCTGAACATCTCGGCGCAGCAACAAACTAATATCAAGACGATTTACATCATGCCCTCCAGCCACTGGGACCTCGGCTTCCTGGCGCCGTCCGAGGAAATTCTCGCCCGGCTCAAGCCTCACATCGACGAGGTGATCGCCAACGCGAAAGCCGATCCCGAATTTCGCTGGACGATCGAAAGCGCGTGGCAGCTGCGCGAATGGCTCGAGCACACATCCGGCCCGTCACAAATACAAGAATTCGTCGCCCTCGTGAACAAGGGCCAGATTCAGCTCTCCGCGTCCTTTGGAAGCATGCACACCGAATTCATGGGAGCCGAGGAATTAAATCGTCTCACATACGAAATCACGGGAATCGAGAAGCGTCTTGGCGTTCACACCGACTTCGCGATCATGGACGACGTGCCCGGCTTCACATCGCGTCTCCCGCAAGTATTGTCGCGCAGCGGCGTAAAATATTTTGTGAACGGCTCGAATTTATTTCTTTTCGGCGGCACGTCGCTCACTCCGGGAAAGATGCCTTTCTATTGGCAGGCGCCCGACGGCAGCAAAGTCCTCACCTGGCAAACGCAGAGCAACCTCGGCGGCTACACGGAAGCGGAAGCGGACTACTATCTCGATCCCGACGCGCTCGAACCCTACACCAAGGAACATTTTTATCCGAAGGAATGGAATGGGCTCCCGCGCCTGGAAATCATGCAGCGCGGCGTCAACAAACTTCTCGCGAAATACGCGAAAGCCGAGTACCCCTACGATTCTCTTCTGCTGCTCTACCTGCACGATTTCATTTCGTCGAACTGGGAAGAGAACCAGCTTCTGCCCGCAATCCGCGAGTGGAACGCCGCAGGAAAACAGCCGCGCATTCAGGTCTGCACGGCCCCGGAATTTTTTCATCACATGGAATCACAGTATGGCCCGGATAAGTTCCCCGTTTATGCAGGCGATTACAGCGGCTTGTGGTCCGAGGTGAAAACGAATTCGCCCGGCGTTAGCGCGCGCGCACGCTGGCTGCACGATCATTGGCCCGTTGCCGAAATGATTTGGAGCCTGCTTACCTTCCGCAATTTCACCAGCCTGCCCGCCGGCAATCTGGATGAAACTCTCTTCAAGCTTTTCAAGTACGACGAGCATTCCGGTGCCGCGCAAGTCGGCTGGCCGAAGCTCATGACTCGCGCCGAAGTGAACGAGCAAAATTCCGAATACGTGAACTACGTCAAGTCGGGCGAAGAAGACATCCGATACCTGCTCGACTCAGGCCTACAGACGCTGCTCGCTCAGAACCCGGATCCCACTCCCCAGCTCGTCGTTTTCAATCCACTCAGTTGGCAGCGATCCGATGTCGCATATGTTCACAGCACCGCGAGTTTCGCACTTCGCGATTCGGTCACCGCGCAAACTGTCCAGCAGCAGCGCGTCTCTCCTGAGGAAATCGCATTTCTCGCAGAAAATGTTCCGGCGGACGGCTATAAGACCTATAAGATCGAGCCAAGCGCGATGAAACCAGCAATATCCTCGCTGGCCGCGAACATCCTCATTCTAGAAAATTCATTTTACCGGCTACGCATTCGCGCTTCGGATGGCGCACTTACGAGCATCTTCGACAAGCAACTCGGCGTAGAGATCGTGAATTCAAGCTCCGATCAAGCACTGAATAGCCTGCAGCGTTGGATCCCCGCCGCGAATCTGCCGGTTGGCCAAACCACCGTGAAAATAACACGTGAAACAGGCTCGATATTCGATCGCATCGCAATCGAACGCGCCGGCTCCCTTTGGCCCGAAACCCGCGTCACGCTCTTCCATTCGCTCAAGAGAATCGAGTTCTCGAACCTGCTCGACCGCGACAAAATGCCTTTCGTGGCTAGCAATCAGGTAGGCGAAAACTACTCTTTTGAATTTCCGTTCTCTTTCGACGCTCCGGCGCACGTGCGTCTCGAAGACGGCATCGGCTTCCACGAGATTCCGGACGACTATCTCCCCGGCGCGCGTACAGACGCAGGAGTACCCCAGCACGCCCTCGCTCTGACGGGCAAATCTGCCGGCAAAAATATTACCGTCACGCTTTCGCAGCGTCAGGCGTTCTTCGATTATTTACCCGGACTTCCCGGCGTAAAAGGTCCAGGAAAGTTTCAGAACGATGTGCGCGCGACAGTGATGCGCAAACAAGATCAGGGTGAAACGCGCGACCTCGGCATGGTCAATTTTCAGACCATCGAGCCCGGTCTCCCCGCAACCTCCTCGTACGACTTCGCGCTCACTTCCAACGAAGGAGAACTCGATCCCATTTCTTCCAGCCAGGCCGGCTGGAGTTTTGACGTTCCTTTGATTAGCGTGAAATTGGATTCCGGCATGGCGCCCGAGCTCTCACAGGCGTCGTTTTTCACACTGAGTGCTCCCAACGTCGAGATGCTTGCATTCAAGCCCAGCGAGGACGGCAATCCCGAGCACTATACGATTCGGCTTCAGGAAATCGCCGGCAAGGAAACAGACGTCGATCTCAAGACGCCTCTAAAAATCACCGAAGCCGAAGAAACCTCCATGAATGAAGATCGCGTGCTGACCAAACTTTCAATCGAACCACTGCGCATGCATTTGCTTCCCCACGAAACATTCACTCTTCGCATCACAGTTCCGCACCCGCACAAAAAACGCTCCGACCGCTGGTGGGAGTGGTAGCAAGAGTTCAAAAGACATGATAGGTCCGGCTGCTGCCCCTACCAAGAACTCGGTTTTCATCGACCCAAAAACGTGGCGTTTCAGTGACGATTAGAAGGGGTGCCGTTGATGCGCAAGGAGTTAAGGTGGTTTCTAATCGGCAGCGGTGACGATTAGAAATGCGTCCCTCTGACCTGTTATGTCCCCCTCGTCCCGCGAAATCTTCCGGGACGCAAACGGCGCGGCTCGACTCATCCCCCGGTCCCGCAGAAACACCCGGGACGCAAACAGGTATCACCTCTGGGTCGATACAGGGTAAGTTCCTGGGCCTTGGGCTAGCAATGGACGCCGGGAATCGGTGCAGCCATTGGTGCAGCAACTGAAATCGTTTCCCCTCGATGCCTTCAGTAGCGGCAACCCGCAGGTTTACGTGCAGTTCTGAGCGCGTGCCAGCATCGAAAACCCGCCACCTACACGCCTAGCCTGCCGGTACTATTGTTCCTGAATAGCTGTCGATTTAAGTTCGGCATAGCATGAATGCACAGATTCGACCAGGCAGACAGCTCCGAAGAAGCAAGCGGCTGGTATTGTCAGTCCCCGTGCACGTTTTTAGACAGGACATGTTCCGTGAATCCTTCAACGAGTTCACGCGCATGGTCTCGATAAACGCTCACGGCGGAGCGTTCGCGCTAGCCGCTAGGGTATAGAAGGGCCAGGGGATTCTACTGGTAAATAAGAGCACGGGCGAAGAGCGAGAATGCAGGGTCGTGCATGTAGGCTGCATGCAGAACGGCAAATGGACAGTGGGAATTGAATTCGCCGAACCCGTGGTGAATTTCTGGAAAATAAACTTTCCGACATGCACTCTGACGCAAAGATCGAACGCACGAAGTTAGAAGGTGCGCTTTGCCCCACATTAGGATAAACCGCTGGTCTTGTATTCGTTGTTCACCCGCATGAAGTCCTGTGAGAAGTCCAATCACGCTAACGATACTGGGACGGCAGATGTCCGGTTATCCAACCTATCAGGAGTTGGCGACTAACCGATGGGCAGCAGATCGGGTCCGACAATAACTTCCGAATGGGCGACAAACCGGGTGCGAACCGGGATTTTCGTGCGGTCCCATATCCAGCGCCGCTCGCTTTGCGAGCCTACGGATTTCGCACGGCGATCAAATCCAGGTTGGCCGCATCTCCATTGGAAATGCAGACTTACTTCTTCTCCTTGACCTTCTTCTTGGCCCCTGTCTTTTCTCCGCCACTCGTGCTGATCAGCGCCAAGTAATCTTTCGCGTTAAACGGATACCGACGAATCGACTGTTCTCCCGTGGTACTCAAGGAGACATCTACGCGCCGGTTGTTGGCCAGGACCATCACTTGCAGGTGACTTAGCATTTGTTTCCGGTCTTCCGGACTCAAGTCGGGATCCTGCGCCATCAGTTCTTGTACCTGTTCCGCAGTCAGATTGTCATCCTTGCCAAAAGACCGCGTCTCGATGGAGGTTGCGGGCACGCCATGTTCAACCAAGAAACTCTTGGTACGATCGACACGGCGCTCCGTCAGCCCTTTGTTGTATTCCTCCGAGCCGCGTTGATCCGCGTGGCCACCGAGAATCAGGTGGGCGTCCGGCTTGTAGGTCAGATACTTGGTGAAGTCCTGGGCTAACGTCAGCAGGATTCCTTCCTGACTCTCGACCAAGCCGCCGCTGGGATTCTCGGTAGTGGGACGCGCGGTTGGAAAGTAAATACTATGGAGGGCAAGCCTGACTTCCAACTGCGCGATCTCCGGGGCAGGAGCCGGCGGAGCTTCCACGGTCACGATGGTTGTGGACGAGGCCGTGAGCGGTGGATTGCGGTCATCGCTTACGTTGCAAGTGACCGTGATGGTGCCTGGTTGTGCGTTCCGTGCATTCAGCGTAGCGGTGGCATTGTTCCCGGAGATGTCGCCGGCGCTTGAGGCATAGCTGTAGCTCAGCCTGCGGCCATCCGGGCTGCTGGCGATCGAGGTGATGGTTGAGGTCCCACCTGTTTGTACGCTTGCCGGATTGGCCGAGCATGAAATCACGGGCGGACGGGGCTGTTTCACGATGAACTTGGCACTGCAGGAGGCAACACCGTTTTTGCTGCCATCACTCAAGTTGGCGGTGGCCCCGTAGGAGCCGGGCTGCAAGCCGGTGGTGTCAATCCGCGTGGAAGCATCCGTCCCGGCAACTTTTACCTCAATGCCGCTCCAGTTGTATTTGACCGGGCGCTTGGGATTGAAATTCGTTCCGTTGGCGGTAACGATCACTTCCTCGCCGGCGTAGACTTCTGCCGGATTTACCGAGCAAGTCGCGTAGGGTAGCGCGGGAGGCGCTCCGCCACCGAACAGAATAACGATTCCCGTCTCCGCCCTTGCGCCTCGAAGTTCCGTGCGCAGAGTTCCTAGATCCGCGGGACCAAAACGGTAATTCGAATATACGTAGTCGGCCCGGATGAGCCGGAGAGCAAAGTGTCGGTTCAGGTTAACATCCAGGCCGGCGCCAACCATGAACCCCAGCTTGGTGATATCGTGGAAGGCATCCGGCGAAAGGTGATGTTCGCCCAGCAATACCTCGAAAAATGGGGAGAAATGTTCGGTGCGGTAGGTGACCTTCGGACCCAGGGAGACGTTGGAGAAACCGGCGTCGTCAATCCTTTTAGCGACCCCGACTTCACCGGCGCTCCACTCCTTGCTGGCATCGAGAGTGATTCCGAACCAACGGTTGAAATTATACGTAATGCTGGCGCCACCCCCGCGCGGATTCGATTCCATGTTGCTGCTCACGGGAGATATTCCCAGTGGAAGGACACCGCTGACAGTCGCGTTGGGATACAGGAAAGAATATCCGCCGAAAAGCTCCCACTTGGGAGCAGGCTGGTCCTGAGCTGCGGCGGGGGCGCCAAACGCACATAGGACAACAGTCATAGCCGCCAGCATTGCCAAGATACGGCCCAGATGGCTCTTTGAATGAAATGACATGCGAATATTCCTCCTAACCTGAATCACGTGAAATCCCTTTTTCCCAGCCCGACCGGTGGTGAACCAGTCTCAAGCTAATCGCACTCCCGGATGCCTCAGTTTAAGGATCAGTGATCGTATTGTTGTCCAATGTGACCGCTCCATTTCGTGCCAGCGCCCTGCCTTGCAGGCTTGCGCTCGTATCCAGCGTGATGGATTGAAGGGCCATAATGGTGCCCGCGAAACTTGAGTTCGTTCCAAGAGTGGCTGAGCTTCCTACTTGCCAGAACACGTTGCTAGCTAGGACGCCGCCCGAGAGAACCACCTGGGTGCTGGCCAGAGTGGTCAGTGTGGAACCGATCTGGAAGACAAAAACAGAGCTGGAATTTCCGGTCAGCGTGAGGATACCTCCTACCGTCAATATCCCTGTCGAGCTCGCGGTTTTGTACGTGCCCGCTGTAAGTGTAAGGCCCGTCAGATCTCCGGCCAGAACTTGAGGTGCAGGTAAAACTATACCGGCGGCGAAGTTATAGGCCGCGGTCAAATCGACTTGCGCCTGCGCCGCAGTGGCATCGGCCACGTGCATAACTCCAGGCGGGGTGACCGTTCCCGGCGGGAATCCCGTGACCGAGGTTCCCGGACTAAGTCCAAGATCTCCGCCCGTAATAGTGGTGCCAGGTGGGGTGGTGGTGCTGGTTACCGTGGAACCAGCCAAGACCTTGAAGTTTCCAGCCGTTAGCAACGGCACAGGCGAGTTACACGCCGCGTCAGAGGTCGTGAACTTCCACGTGAAATTGGCGGCCAGCGTATTGCCGAACGTGTCCGCCGCCCCGGTGGTGATCGTGGCTGTATAGGTGGTATTCAGCGCAAGGCCCGGGGATGCAGGTGTAAAGGTGGCAGTATCGGTCGTCGGATCGAACGTAACGACCCCCGTCACGCTCCCGCTTGGGTCGGTCAAAGTAAAAGTAGAGGTGTTGATCGTCGCAGGGTTCATCGCCTTGCTGAATACGGCGGTGACAATCGCGTTGGGGCAAATGCCTGAAGAGCCGACTGGCGGAATTACGGACAACACCGTAGGCGGAATAAAGCTGGGGTTCGTTCCACTGTTTTTGTCCGGGTCGCCACAGCCAGCAAATACTACGGCCAAGAAGAACGCCAGGATCCCAATTTGAATAACCTTTAATTTGCGCATTCGTCTCTCCTTCACCGGGTTACAAGGCGTTCTACATTGCTAGTAGCCGCGCCAGAAACATACGAGGCTCTAAGTTTTTGCTGGCTGTTTAGTAATGAATACGATCCACACGCATATACCAACTCGCAGTTTTGCTGTCTGTCCAATATTGGACACAATTCTCCGCAGCAGGTTTGGGCCCGGTTCGCGCTGAGTCGTTTGCAGCAATTTTTCTCCCTGACTCAAGAGAGTTGCAGCGTGGTTGATGATCCAAACCCGAATCTGGAGGATGCGCGTGGCGCAGGGATCAACCTGCTGCCCAGAAACAGTTCCGTATCTGGGCAAGCAAAACCAACGATTTAAGTCGAGCCTATTCAATCCAAATGGGGACGGGAATCCGAAGGTTTTTGGGCAGCAGACTTGCAGATGCCTAGGCTTCGGATAGCCCTGGCGGCGGGCACTTGATTGCATAACAATGTCGGCTCCTTGACCCGAGTAGACTGTGGTTGCTTTACGACCATAACCGACATCTGCCGTCCCGGTATCGTTAGCGTGATTGGACTTCTCACAGGACTTCATGCGGTGAACAACGAATGCAAGACCAGCGGTTTATCCTAATGTGGGGCAAAGCGCACCTTCTAAATATCAAGGTACTTTTGGTGCCATTCAGGATTGAGATGAGTGGAAAAAACTTTCGAGTCACACACACCGGCGAACGGACCAACGCCGACGGAAAACCCGTAAAGAACAAACTACTGCTGGCAGCGCCCGACAATGAATACGAGTTATTGCGCGCCGACTTGACGTACGTCGATCTACCGGACCACCTCAGCCTTCATGAGCCGACGCAGAATATCGAGTTCGTCTATTTCCCGAACCGAGGAATGGTTTCTCAAGTTGTAGTGACCAAAGACGGTCGAACCGTAGAAGTGGGTCTCGTAGGGAACGAGGGCTACGTTGGAGCAGGACTGGCAGCCGGCTTGCGACGAGTCCAGGCCGCTGACGGAACGGAACCGAAGAGAGAGCCAGAATACCGGTGGAAATGGGCCAAGTTATGGGGTTTCCGGCCGTTTCTCTCTACTATCTAAGTACGCGACGACTGCGTGGCGGTGGACGCAGTCGCGTGCGAACTTTTCTCTGCCACAAATTCCCTGCTAACAGGGAAATTTACAGGGAATTTTGCTTCTTTGGCCGAAGCCCTCGGAGATAAGTCCCCTACAGAGAGTGCTTTGGCGGGAGAAACTGAGTTTTCGAGACCAATCGGAACAGGGAACGATCAGGGAAGGAACAGGGAATCGAATTCCCTGATACTGGATTTGTAGGGAAATGCCCGGCGCCGATCTCCTACCTCCCGAACCTGGCTCCAAGGCTCATCGGGCCCGCGCTGTTACCTGCGCCCGGACTCGCGCTATTACGATCTGCTCCAGCGGATGAACATCCCAATCTAAGTGCGCGCCATCCGGATGGAGTCCAGATCGGACCCGCATGAACTTCCCAGAGCAGCCAAGCGGTATTGCTGCTGAGGCCGCGGCGTCGATATTCCTCGAATTCCTTCTTGTCGTACATCGTCATTCGTAACGCAGGGCGACCAGGGGATCGAGCCGCGAAGCGCGATAGGCGGGCACATAGCTCGCCACGGCAGCAACAAGCGAAAGGATGAAGACAGACAGGATGAGCGTGAGCTGGTCGCGCGGCTTGAGACCAAAGAGCAACGAGGCAGCCAACTGCGTGGCGGCGAGGGCAATCCCTACGCCGGCGACCAGCCCGAGCAGCAGAACCACTGCCGCCTCGCGCATAATCATGCGCACCACATCGGCGCGCTGGGCACCGAGGGCCATGCGGATGCCAATCTCGTTGGTGCGCTGGACGACCGCATAAGAAAAGACGCCATAGAGACCGATGGCGGCCAGAAGCACGGCGAGAAACCCGAAGAAGCCGGAAAGGGTGGCCATGAGCTGGTCCTGCAGGAGCGACTCGCGAATCTGGGTCTTGAAAACCTTGAAATCAACGTCGATGGCGGGATTGACATCAGAGATGACGCCTTTGAGCGAGGTGATCAGGCCTGGGAGAGCGACGCCGGAGCGGACGATAATCTGGTCCGAAAGGTCGGGCTTTTCGCGCTGGGCAATCGGGAAAAAAGAAATGGGCCCAATTTCCTCGTGCATGTCCTGATACTTGGAGTCCTTCACGACGCCGACAATTTCATAGAAGGGTACGGGATGTCCCGACGGCTGCCAGATGCGGAAAGTCTTTCCCAGAGGGCTCGCGCCGTTCAGGAATTTGCGAACAAAGGCCTGGCTGACGATCGCGACCTTAGGTGAGGTGGCGGTATCGCTGTCGTTGAAGTCGCGGCCGGACAGCAGGGGAGTTTCCAGGGTCACGAAATATCTCGGGCTGACGTAGTTAATCCACGTGACGCCTTTTTTCTGCTCCGGCGTGTCGCCGAGCACCTCGTCGTTCGAGGACATTCCGCCGATCGGAACCAAGAGGGCGTCGGCAGCGGATGCAACTCCGGGAATGGCGCGGACACGAGCGAGCAGATCACGCTTGAACCCGGTGCGGCGCTCCGGGGGAAGATTGAGGTGGGTGAAATCCACGCTGGTAATCAGGATGCCGTTCTGCTGGAAGCCGGCGTCGAGAGTGAAAAGATTGCGCAAGCTGCGGACGAAGAGGAGCGAGCCAACCAGCAGGACGAGGGAGAGGGCGACTTGCGAGGTGACCAGGATGCGGCGCAAGCCGAAACGCTCGCGGCCTGCGCTCATGCCGCGGCCGCCGGACTTCAGGACAACGCTGGGCGACATGCGAGTGGCGCGGATAGCCGGGGTCAAGCCGAAAAGGACGGTGGTGAGGATGGCAAGGCCGGCGGTGAATCCGAGGACGCGCCAGTCCATGTCCATATCGAGGTAAATGGGACTGCGCGACGTGCTCATGAAAGAAACGAGGAGGTTGCTCAGCTCGATGGCCAGGAAAGCCCCGCAGACGGCGCCGGCCACGGCGAGGAGCAGGCTTTCGGAAAGCAGCTGGCGAATCAGACGCCCGCGGGAAGCGCCGATGGCGAGCCGCACGACGATCTCGCGCTCGCGGGAGCCGGCACGAGCAAGCATGAGGTTCGCAAGGTTGGCGCAGGCAATGAGAAGAACCAGGCCGGAAAGCCCGAGGAGCAGCCACAAGGGAGCTTCGGACTGGCGGCGCAATTCCGAGAAACCATTCTCGGCGGGGAAAGCGGCGAATTTATAGGCGAGGTAGTGCTTTATGCCGTCGGCGTCGTACTGGGGCGGAACCGTCTCCTGAAGGATGGCGGGGGTGATCGCGCCCAACTGGGCAGTCGCTTGGGCGATCGACCAGCCGGGCTTGAGGCGGCCAATGGAAGCCAGCCACCAGTCTCTGCGGACGTTGAGGCGGCTGTCTTCCCCGTTGATGACGGGCTCGGAACAGATGGGAACGGCCACATCGAAGGAATCGCCGACGGAAACGCCGTAAAAGCCCGGGGGCGTGACGCCGATGATTTCGAAGGGATACCCATTGAGCGTGAGCCGCTTCCCCACAGCGGAGGCTTCGCCGCCGAAATGGCGCTGCCAGAAAGAGTAGCTGATGTCCACGCCGGCGGCACCGCAGCCGGGCTGGTCATCGGCGGGGGAAAGGAGGCGCCCGAGAATGGGCTGGACGCCAAGGACATTGAAGAAATCGCCGCTGACCCAGATGCCCTGGGCATAGTGGGCCTCGCCGCCGGAAGCGAGGTTGAACTGGTCGTTGCTCCAGACCGAGAGGGAGGAAAAGGCCTGCTGACGCTGGCGGATCTCCTCCCATATGGGAAAAGTGAGCTCGGCGTAATTGCTGCTGAAATTCCCCGAGTTCCATGAGCGGTCGGCGATGCGGACAATGAGCAGCTCGTGCGGATTCTTGGCGGGGATGGTACGTAGGCGAATCGCGTCAATGAGCTGGAAGATGGCGGTGTTGGCGCCGATGCCGAGGGCCAAAGAGAGGACGGCGACGGCGGTAAAGCCTGGGTTGAGGCGCAGCAGACGCAGGCCGTAGCGCAGATCCTGCCAGAGCGTTCCCATCGGCATACCTCCAGAATCTGACCGAATATGGCATATGGCAACTGGGGTACCATAAGCTGATGGGCCGAAGTATTGTATCGCCAGGGACTTATGCACATGTGGCGGATGATCTTCACAGAAGGTGCCCGTTCGTGGGACTTCAGCGTCGCTGGACCGGACAAAGGGGATATGGTCTCTGGGCCGGAATCTGACTGAGCGGTTTGGCAGCCCAGCAATTCACGGCCCCGGTGGAGCCAGTGATTGAATCCGAGGACAAGGACAAACAGGCGTAGCCGCTGTAATCAGTCCTTCGCACAATCGACCAAGACAGCGCCTGCCCTGGACGCTCTTCAGGCCCAAGTGGACGTATAGTCGAAGCACCCCGTTTCTGGATAACTTCCGTGTAGCCGACAATCCGGGAACTACTCCATTTGATGGACACAAGCGCGTTTACCAGATGGGATGAGAAGGCCGGTCTCCACGGGATGCGATACGCTCCCAATGATCGACGCGCTCGAAGCGCAAGAGAAAGGAGACCGGCCGTGAAGAAGATTAGCACTGTGGCGATAGAAAGGATCCAGATTTTCAAAGAGCACCAGCGAACGATTGGTTTGGATCTGGGAGATCGAACCAGCCATTACTGCATTTTGAATGAAGCGGGCGAAGTGATTTGGGAGGGCAAACTACCAACGACGCCGAAAGGAATCGAGGAAGCCTTCAGCAGGATTCCTCGCAGTCGGATCGCACTGGAAACAGGGACGCATTCTCCCTGGGTCAGCCGGCAGTTGACGCAGTGGGGGCACGAAGTGATCGTGGCCCATGCGCGCAATGTGCGACTGATCGGGGAAAGTAGCCGAAAAGATGACCAGATGGATGCCCGGACACTGGCACGGCTGGCAAGAATCGATCCTGGCCTGTTGGGTCCGGTGCGTCATCGCAGTGCAAAGGCGCAAATCCATCTGACGGTCATTCGCGCTCGAGCGACGCTGGTCAGCGCGCGCACGGCGCTGGTGAATGCCGCACGCGGGTTGACGAAATCGTATGGTGAGCGGCTGCGAAAGTGTGGCTCCGGGCAAATGAATCGAGAGATAGCCAAGGGACTGAGCCAAGAGTTGCGGGATGCCTTGGATCCGCTGTTGAGGGAAATCGAATCATTGAACGAGCGCATCGCGGAATATGACCGCCGGATTGAGCAAATCGCCAAGGAAGTGTATCCGGAGGTCGCCCTGCTCCAACAAGTGAAGGGAGTAGGAACACTCATCGCGTTGACCTACGTTCTGACCTTGGATGATCCGTACCGATTTCGCCGCAGCCGGGATGCGGGATGTTTTGTCGGGTTGCGCCCTGGGCGGAGGAACTCTGGGAGCAGCGAACCCCAGATGCACATTAGCAAGGAGGGAGATCGTTACCTCAGGACGCTGCTGGTGCAAGGTGCGCACTACATTCTGGGACCTTTTGGAGAAGACAGTGACCTGCGGCGCTGGGGACGGAAGCTTGCTGAGCGAGGGGGAAAGAATGCCAGGAAGCGAGCCGTTGTTGCCGTAGCTCGGAAGTTGGCCGTACTGCTGCACAAGTTGTGGGTAAGCGGAGAGGTGTATGAGCCACTGCGGAACAACCAAAAAGTGGTGAGCGCAGTAGCCTAGAGTTAGATCCGAACAGCCGAGCTCAACCGCCGAGTTCAGGTGACTGCGACTAAGTCCTGGCCCAGCTGCCGTCGAAGAGAGAGGAGCCGAGGTCGATTATCAGGTAGCAGCACCTACTGAAACGAGTACGCCCAACTGGCACCGAGCGAGAATCGCTCAACCAAAGAGTGCGGATGGAAGGAAGGCGACAGAGGCGGCTCAGCTCGAACGCAAAGAATTTCAGGAAAGAAGAGAAAAACCGACTTGACTCGCACCGGCCTTCTCATGGAAGGACTTAAGCCGAGGAGTGGATGACAGATTTCGCTACTAACAGATATTTATTCGCACGTCAGTTTCCAATTTGCGCGTCACCGGACACGGGCGTGGTAGAGATAGCGCGCGTGGCGGCCCTTTTGGATCAGGTCCAGTAGCGCATCTGTCTCGTTTAAATGCATGAGATCAGCGTTTCCCTCGGTTTCAAATTCGGTGCGCAACTCCTCTGCAACATCTTTTGAGCGTTTCCAGAAGCGGCGGTCGCTTTCGCTTAGATCATAGACATCGAAGGCAATGCCATTGGCACGCAACGCGGTGCCAGGCTTGGCGTCGCCTGCCGTGAGACCGTCGGCCGGAGAATCGGCGATGTGTGTATAAAAGAGCGCCATCTGGCCCCCGGGGCGCAAAATCTTTTGGAATTGGCCGATCGTTGAGGTGAGGTCTTTGCAAAAGTAGAGCGACTCGATTGCGATCACCGCATCGAAGGAGATCGGAGAAAAATCTAGCGCATCCATTGTCCCGACTTTGAAAGTGAGCCGTTCGGGGTTAGCAGCCGCGAGTTCTTGGCCCCGGCCAATGGCAGGCTCTGCAGTATCGATTCCAACAAATCTGGCCTGGCTCCTCTCAGTCAGATACCGGGTGGTATGCCCCGTCCCGCAACCGGCGTCGAGGACATGCGATCCGGGACGGAGGCGCAGGACATCTAACATCAAATGTAGCTGCTCCATATCGGCCGTGCCGTACTGATTGAGCATTGCCCCATAGACACGCTCGCAGTAGTGCATGAAGGCGGGACTTTGTTCGCTACGTAGATAGCAAGGCTGTTTGGCAACCACTTCGGCTGGCATGGTCAATCCTCCTTTGTGTTAAAGCGCGCTGGCTCGCACGCCTCTACAATGTAAATGTGAATTTACATTTGCATATTATCTTTGTCAAGTGCTAATATCCCCGTCATGCCCAAGCGCACCGCCCCTTTCCCACCACTCCAACGGCGCAGCCGCGAATCCTTACGCCGCATGCTGGACGCAGCCGAAATCGTGCTCGACAAACATGGATTGGAAGGGGCGACGGTCTCACGCATCGCCGCAGAGGCCGGCCTTTCCCCCGGCAATGTGTATCGGCGCTTTCCCGACAAAGATGCCCTGATGCGCGCGGTCTTCAGCCGCGGCACAGCAGTCAACAAAGTGGAGCTTGCGCGAGAAGTGGACGTGGGACAGGTGCGTAAAGTCGGCATTCGCACCTTCACTCAGCAATGGATCGCTGGAATGCTAAGTGCATACCGTGCTCGCGCTGGTCTGATGCGTGCCACGGTCCTGTACGCTCAGCAACACGAACGGACACCTTTTGTTCGCCGCCAGCGTGACTTGGAAGTCCAAAATTTCAGAAAATTGGTGGGGACTATCTTAATTTGGCGGGACGAAATCCGCCATCCTGATCCGGCGTACGCTGTTAGTTACGGCATCCTGACAGTGGCCTTCGCATTGCGCGAACTAATTCTGTTCGACCAGGCGCGCACGTTCAGACATGCCCTTGCGGTGGGGGACGATGATCTGAAAACGGAATTGCCGAGAATGTTTCTGCGTTATCTGGGGATCGAGACTGACTAACTTCAACCGGGTTCTTTCACAGTCCGGCGGTTACGTAGTCGCTTTACCGGTAAAGTTCTTCCCAGTACCCAGATGTCCGATGAGCGCGCTTATGAAGAACTTAGCCCGAGGTTGTCCCTCTTCGTTGACTTGCTTCCTGCCCAAACCTAACATCTGCTGCACATGTCAGGGACCGACGCGTTGATTGGACAAACCATTTCGCATTACCGAATCATCGAGAAGCTCGGTGCCGGAGGCATGGGTGTTGTCTACAAGGCCGAAGACACTCGACTGGACCGCTTCGTTGCTCTGAAATTCTTGCCGGAAGGGCTTGCGCATGACCGGCAAGCGCTCGAACGATTTCGCCGTGAGGCGAAAGCCGCGTCGGCGCTGAACCATCCGAACATCTGCACGATTTATGACATTGGCGAACAGGACCGGCAGGCGTTCATTGTCATGGAGTTTCTCGACGGTCAGACCGTTAAGCACCTCATTTCCGGCAAGCCTCTTCCACTCGCCGAGACGTTAGCACTGACAATTCAAATTGCCGATGCGCTTGGTTCAGCACATGCCCGCGGCATCATTCATCGGGACATTAAGCCAGCGAACATATTTGTTACGAAACAAGGACACGCCAAGATTCTCGACTTCGGTCTGGCGAAAGTTGTCCCTGCTGGTCCAAGCATAGGTATTTCGAAAATGCCTACCGCCTCAGCGGGGGAACTCTTGACCAGCCCCGGCACCGCGATGGGCACGATGGCTTACATGTCGCCGGAGCAGGCCCTGGGCAGAGAACTAGATTCTCGCACCGACCTTTTTTCCTTCGGAGTGACGCTTTATGAGCTGTCAACCGGAGTCATGCCATTCCGCGGAAAGACAACCGCGGAGGTGTACGATGCCATTTTGCATCGCACGGCTATTCCTGCAATGCAACGGAATCCAGACATTCCCCCCAAGCTGCAAGAGGCCATCGAAAAGTGCCTGGAGAAAGACCCAAAACTGCGTTACCAGACCGCGGCGGAAATAGCCACAGACTTGCGCCGCTTGAAGCGAGATAGCTCCGCTGGCTGGGAACCCTCCCCAACCTACGAGAGTGGAATTCGGCAAAGTTCAAAGCCGAAACTTGCCCTGACGGGCACAAGCATCGTATTGACGCTACTGCTCATCACTGGAGTTGCCTGGCGGATCTGGCATCATTCCAATCCGCCCATTGCGGCTCCTGCCCCTAGCTCCGCGATTGCCGCTCCTGAAATCCATTCCTTAGCTGTGCTCCCGTTGAAAAACCTGTCGGGAGATCCCAATCAAGAATACTTCGCCGATGGAACGACTCTGGAGCTGATCACAACTCTGACAAAGATCAACAATCTGAGTGTGATTTCCTGGACCTCAGTTCGTGGGTATAAGAACAGCACGAAGACTCTCCCGGAAATTGCCAAAGAGTTGAACGCGGATGGAGTCATTGATGGGTCAGTGGAACGCTCAGGTAAACGGGTGAAAATTACCATACAGTTGACCCAGGGGGCCAGCGATCACACCCTGTGGGCGCAAAGTTACAATCGAGAGTTGCGCGACATTCTGAGCCTGCAGGAAGAAGTGGCTAGTACGATTGCTCAGGAGGTTCGGGTCGCACTGACGCCTCAGGACCGCGTGCGTCTCTCGGGAGCCCGTCCGGTAGATCCGGAAGCCTATTTGCTCTACATGCGAGGCCGCTCAGACCTGCAGCGCTGGACGAAGGACACATGGCGGATGGCACGCCAGAGTTTCCACCAAGCGATAGAGAAAGACCCCACCTACGCTCCCGCCTACGCTGGGTTGGCCGAGACTTATATCACGGGGGACACCAGCCTTGATCCCAAGATCAGCATTCCGCTCGCTCGAGCCGCCGCCGCCAAAGCCCTGGCGCTAGACGACACCGTAGGCGACGCTCATGTCGCCTCCGCCCAATTGAAATACCAAGAGGATTGGGACTGGAACGGAGCAGAAAAAGAATTTAAGCGTGCTATCGAGCTGAACCCCGGAGATACGCTTGCTCATCACCTGTACTCCCATCTGCTCTTGACCATGGGCCGAAACGAGGAATCCCTAAAAGAGAGCGAGCTCTACGTTCGACTGGACCCCGTTTCGCCCGCTGCTTACGATCATCTTGGTTTCCATTACTCCGCCGATGGTCAGTTCGAACAGGCAATTGCCGCGTACCGCAAGGCTCCCTTATTGGACCCAACTTGGGAATCTTCGCATCAGTGGCTTGGGGATGCCTATCGTCACCAGGGAATGTCTCAGGAGGCTCTGGTCGAATATGAACGGGCCATGGTACTGGACAAAACTAGGCCAGAATTTATCAGAACGCTGCGGAAAGCATCCGAACTAGAAGGATGGAAGGGGTACTGGGAGAAGGTTTTGAATTCGCAACTGGAGAAGGCTAGGCACGAGTATGTCTCCCCGAGCAGCACCGCGATCCTCTATGCGCGATTGGGCGATAAAGAGAATGCCTTTCGTTATCTGGACAAGGCGTACGCAAATCACGGTGAGGCGTTGACTAACATCAGAACTGAGCATGACTTTGATCTGCTGCACGCAGATCCGCGCTACGCGGCTCTGCTCCAGAAGATGGGTTTGCCACAATGATTCTTCGTCCTCTACTGGTCCCCCAGAGTAGTCACCGAGGACGCCCGCGCAGATTGTCGACGAGCCCATCAAACGCGCCAGTTGTTTACCGATTCAATTCCACTTGCCTGATAAGTTGGGTGTTTTTCTTCGATTCGGCAAGGATTCCGCCAAAATACTCGATCTCGAATCGCGCGGGAGGTTTTATTGGGCAGGAACCACGGCTGGAAGATGAGGTCAAGGGAAAGAGTTCGGCTATCTTTCGCGGGAATCTGATGTTCTCGTTTGGCCCTAGTAGACATTGGTTAAGCTCTCCCTAGGATGAAATTCGCGAATCGTATCAACCAACTTCGCTGCGCTAACCCGCGTGTAGATCGCGGTTGACTCTAACTTCGCATGGCCCAATAGCTCCTGAATGACGCGAACATCCGCACCGTGGTCCAAGAGATGGGTCGCAAAACTGTGACGAAGCATATGAGAATGGATATGCCGCTTTAAGCCGGCGCGACGCCCTACGATAGCAATCATCCGATCAATACCCCCGTGGGAAAGCGGTGTTGCCTTTTCAGGGCGGAGGAGTTGGGCACCTCGGACCAAGCTGCGGAACTTAGCCTTTGCCTCCTCAGGCGAAAACTCCCATACGTTGCCAATATGCACTTGCTTTTGGACAGGATCGGGCTCGTTGTAATCCTTCCAAACACCGGTCCAATACTTCCCATTCTTCGCGTAGACGGCACCCTTTTGAATCGGGTGGTCAGTTTGGAACACAAACCCGGCCTTGCGGTCTTTGATAAGTCACGAATTGCGAACTCCGTGTGCCGCCCGAGAGGCACGACCCGGGTCGCTCCTTTTCCCGTGACTCGTATAGTCCTAGAATCGGAAATCGACGTCTTCAATCCTCAAGTTTCGGAGTTCTCCGGCTCGGCAACCCGTCCCATAACTCAATTCGATGAATGCCTTCTCGCGTTTGGTCCGACAAGCCTGAATTAACTTGATGATGTCAGACTCGCTCAGGACCTCCGGCAGTTTTCTTGGACCTATGCGTATCCGCACGAGGCGAGGGGGCACGTACGCGATCAAACCGCCCAGATTCAAAAAGTCGTAAAACATTCTCAGGGCAGTTAAATGGTCATTCGCCGTCGCCAGAGAGGCGCCCATCTCAGCGAGACCAGCTATGAACGAGTGAACATCCATATGAGTGGCGTGTGTGAGTAATTTCCCCTTGAGAAAATCAATGAATAGTCGAAGGGTCCGCGCGCGCTTATACTTGGCATTGACGGAATAATGCTGGATCACCATCCAGCGGGCGTACCGACCTGCCAACATCTTGTCGCCGACAACCTCCATCCACGGATTCTTCGAATCGAATTCTCAGCCTGCGAATTCCCTAGCTATTCTAAGATCAATCGGTCAGTGTAGGGGTGTCAATCCTCTCTAGTTTGCGACTGTCCCTGCCTGTCTATTCGAGGCTGTCTTCGCAAGCACTGGAACAGGTACATGAATGTTCTATCGCAGATCGTGGTTGCTTCTCCGGACATGGAAAGCCGCCGTGGTCTTGCAACCATCCTTACGCGATTGGGCTTCGACCCGATTTGCACCTCAACTGTAAGCGAATGCCGGGTGATGCTCGCGAAGGAAAATGTCGGACTGGTGTTTTGCGACCGGGACCTTGCAGATGGGAATTATCGTGACATTTTGGCTGCTTCGCGAGCTACAAAAAGGCAACCGGGTGTTGTTTTGACTGGTCAACACGTCAACTCCGACGAATATCACGAAGCGATCGATTTGGGGGTTTTGGGCGTAACCACCGCACCGTACCGTCCCATTGACGTTGAGTGGATGGTCATTCAGGCAAGACGGTCTGAGTGGAAACGAACTCCGGAAGGAGAGGACGCCGACCATATGTGGGAAATTGAAGCGATAACGGCGTGAGGTTGTGCCGTTCCAGTAGATCGGGTTAATTCAAACCTACTCTTGATCCAGGCCAGCGTGAGGATCGAAAACATTCCGGCGCGCAGCGTAAAGTAAGGAATATTCGTCATCTGGTCGCTGATCGGGATTGGTTTGGGAGTCTTATTCGGGACACCAGCGGCGTGCGTCGGGGAATTGCCAGTGGTCTGGGGGCAGCCATAACTGATGCCCCATTTGGAGCTAGGAAGGATAAGAGGATTGTACCGCGCCGCAGCAATAAGCATTCAAATGCTATTGTCATTGTAATTGTAATTATCCTTCTGGCCTTGTTCTTGTTGAGACGGACGCAGCAGGCCGGCTTGCGATATTCGCCACCAGTGGCCGCGCGCCCACGTTGATTTCTTTGTTACACCCACAACCTGAGCACCTTATAAAGGTTGGTTGTACTTCCCGTTCTTGCTCGAAGACGAGGGGCCTGGCACAAGGAATATTCAGCTTCTACAACGGAAAGCTCTACAGGGATGGTAACGCTGGGCAGGGAACAAAGGCAGCCGGGGCAAAAGAAAGAGCAAACTCGTAGAAAATTCTCTGAGGATCTTTTCGGCTCCGAGTATTCAGTTCTCTTGTACGTCCCCGTCAACTCGCTTCTCTGAAATGACATAAGTGCCAAAAAACTTTTCAGAGCCCTGATGGTTTCTCCCTGCAGGCTTGGCGCGTCAGCGATGAATCGTTCTCCGTTTCTTTCCTTGCGGAGTACTCAGGCCTCGAGCCGCGGATCGGGAATGGCGCGGCCGACCGCGAAGTGATAAATCACCTGTCGCGGGAGAATGCGAGGATCCCTGCAATGCGCGGCTTCCTCTTTGTTCTCTCGCAATTGCCTCAGGCCAGAAAAATGCTCTTCCCCGGATTCGGAAATCACCGGATCGAGCTCGCGCCGGTCTCGGTCCCGCGCCGCCGCGCGGCTTAATGGTGAGCCCAGCATGACAAGCGCCGCCTGTTCCGCTGCGCGGAGCGACACGCTCACGGGGGACTCTCCCTCTTCTAGGAAGCCCAGATAGCGGTGCACATCATCGTCGTAGAACGCGCCTATGCCGGTGGCGTTCCAACCCAGTGCTTCCGCTCCGACATAGAGCCTCTGTCCAATTGCCCCGGCTTCGAAATGCACGTAGCGGTAGCCGCGGTTGCCGAACACGCGTGCCGTCTCAGCGAGGTCCGCAATCATTGAAACGGCGAAGCAGGCGTTTCCCGCGAGCGGCTGTTCGAGGCTGAGATAAGCCGCCACGCGTTCCACATTGGCGCGATGGACCTGTTCCAGACTTTGGCTCGCTTTGTCCCACCGGTAGACGCCGGGCTCGCAGTCACACACACGGTGAATATAGAGATACAGGGTCACGAAATCGACGCCTCTCGCGACCGGTGTCATCTCGCCGACGAAATTTCCGCGCCAATCCGCCGGCCAATCTCGCGTTGCAAAATCCAGGAGCTGTACCACTTCGTCGCGCTGCATAGGCGGAGTCCGAGCATCGAAATCAAGCGCAGAACGCCGTCGCCGCACGATTGGTCCCAGAGGGGTGTCGCGCGCCGGGTCGGGCGGAGACGGCTGGCCGAGGACGGAGACGGCATTCACCGGCGAGATGCACGGCAGCGGCCCCAAGGGATCGGGCAGCATCGTTGAGCGATGCATTCCAAGAAGCAGGTAATAGGGAACTTCCTCCGCGGATAACTCGTTGGGAACCCCCGCAGGTTCTTGCGGTGGCGGCGCAGGAACTCGCCCAGACGGGCTTTGCGGCGGAAAGACCAAGAAGACCATGGGCGCGTCGTCGCTTTCGGCCAGGCCGAGCGCCCGGGTAAGACGAAGATCGCTGAAGTGGGCCACTACGCCGCCAGGCAGTCCCAGTGCACGGGCTGCAAGGAGCAAGCTCATCATCGCGTGGCCCAGATCGTGGCAGCAATAGCGATAGGCCCGATCGCCGTACTTCCACGCCTCGCGCCAAAAGATCGAGGTCAGCCCGACGATCAACGGGGACGCTGCGGACAAGGGAAGCGCTAGGGCACTGGCGATCTGCTCCGTCCAGTCACCACGGCTGCGAAGCTCGAGCGCGTGCCGATCCACGCGGTAGTGATACAAGCCGTCGTCGACTCCAGTGAACCCGAACAGCGCTAGATAGGTTTCCGTGGGGTGGAGATTCCCCGATGAGGGATTCACGCGCAGGCTGTAGCGATAGCCTGTCCGGGGAACTTTCTTCCAGGCGCTGATCGCCATGGAATGCCAAAGCAGTCGGCTGAGCCAAGTCACGTCGAGCTGGACTTCTTCGCGGTATTCGGACTTGCTTCCCTCGGTCGTTCTTGCTCCTTCCGCCAGCGCCGCCATTGTCACGAACGTGCCGATCTGGGGGAAACCGGGTTCGGCCAAAAGCGTGATCAGCGGCGCACCTTCATAGGTGCGGAAGGGATCGGGCTGATTGCGCCAATCGAGAAAACGCGCATTGGCCCGAACGGAATCATAGCTATGCTTGGTGACGTGGTGGTAGGCGAAGAGGCGTTCAGTTTCTTCGTTGACGTCCTCACCTCCGAGATCGGCCATCGCGCGGGAGAGAAATCGCGTCATTCTTCTATCCGCTCAAATCTCCTAAGAATAATGGGAGGACTCGCTGGGAAGTGCTCTACTCCAATTTATCCAGGATTCCTGTTTTGACCCTCAAGCAAACGACATTGTACACGGGGTCGCCTTCCTCCGGGTTCTTCGGCCGTGGTTTCCGATACAAGTCGCCCGCGTTCGTCGTCGAAAGGAACGGACGACACTTCACCTCAAGGCTCAGTTAGGCTATGAGCCTACCCCCAGTACAGAGAGCGGGTGGAATCTGCTCGCCGGAAAGACTGACGGACAGGACCAGTATCTCCGGCCCTCGCCAGATGCCCCGCATTATCGAATAGAATCAAAGCCGCGATTGAAACAGTTGATGCTGTAGAATCCCCTTGCCAACCGCATGAAGGTCCCTAAGCCAGTCACGTCTTGTACAAACTGTAGAGCAGCAGGCTATTCCATCCAGCTAGCCAACGGGAGGTGCGGGCGCATGCTTAGTGGGGAGAAGAGATGCAAAGGAACGACCCAGAGCGCGATTGGGGACAATGATTGGGCTGAATGCCCATCTTGTGCGACTACGGGTTGGGAAGGCGCGAACAGGTGTATTCAGTGCGATGGCGCTGGTTGGTTGTTTCAGCTGCACTGAAGCCACCGCCTCTTTTTGCTCGCCGGCAGCGCTTTCATGACTGGCCTGAGTGCTTCCCGCGTCACGTCTCCGAGGTTCCTACACAACTGGCATAGTGATGTTTTTCTCATAGCGAGAGGAGACATATCCCCAGAGAAAACACCAGAATTGCGGGCGACCGAAGGCGTTCCCGGTTAATCATTACTGAGCATCATAATGGGAATCTGTTGCCGATTTTCAAGCGCTTGGTAAGTCAGGTAATCGGAAACTACCGGCTCGAAAAGAGAGACTTTGCATCTGCAGCGATCTAATCGGCACGACAGAGTACAATCGAGCACGCGAATGCCCGTTTTGACGACTGTGGGATCAGTAGCGATATTCTCAAATCAAAAGGGGAGCAATCTGAACATGAGATACGGTAACCGCGACAAACCAGAACGCAAGTCAGGACGAACCGGATTTGTGGATACCCGACTCGAAGAGCTTCGGCGTCGGTTGGACAAAGCGACAGACGACCGCGAGAAGAGTGATGTGTCTGAACACATCCGCGAGTGGCAATCATTTAAGCCAGAACGATCCGCACCCTCCGGCGGTAGACGATAAGAGTCCCCGTAGCCAGTTCAGTTGGGCAGGCCTGACGTTGCCAAATGAACCCATCAGAACCGGACTATGTGGTCGTAAGTCCCGATAAGTCGGCGGGCATGTGAATTAATTCAGAGTGCGCCGTCATTCACACAGAACACCAAGGTGACCGAACAGACCTCATCTCATGCTCCGACTTTGCAACCGTACCGTGGCGCCCAGCCGCGCAAACATGCTTTTGAGGCCTTGGCCAAGATGGGCATCCAAATCGTCGTCGATCTGCGCGGAGATCGCGACGGCGAACGCACGGAAGTGACCAGTTTGGGCATGCAATACGTTCCCATGCATTGGGAGTGCTCATTCCCTAAGGACAGGATTTTTGCGGGCTAGAGTTAATCTCGCGAGGGGGGGCCGAGAAAGGTTCGAAGCTTGTGCGACCGGTAAGGGTGGCGCAGCTTGCGCAGCGCCATGCCTTCGATCTGGCGGATGCGCTCGCGGGTGACGGCGAACGTCAGGCCCACTTCTTCAAGCGTATGCTCGCTGCCGTCCTCCAGACCGAAGCGCATCTTGATGATCTTTTCCTCGCGCGGGGTGAGCCTCTTCAGCTCTGACGCCATGTGTTCCTTCAGGTTGATCTCGATGACCGCGTCCGAGGGTGACACGGCAGCCTTATCCTCAATGAAGTCGCCTAGGTGCGAATCTTGCTCCTCTCCGACCGGCGTCTCGAGCGACGTGGGCTGCTGCGCTATCTTCTGGACCCTGCGCACGTTGTCGACAGTGATATCCATGCCCTTGGCGATCTCTTCTGCAGTTGGCTCGCGGCCAAACTGCTGCACCAGTTTCCGGCTGGTGCGGATCAGCTTGTTGATCGTTTCGATCATGTGCACGGGGATGCGAATGGTACGGCCCTGGTCTGCAATGGCGCGGGTGATGGCCTGGCGGATCCACCAGGTGGCATAGGTGGAGAACTTGTAGCCGCGGCGCCACTCGAACTTATCAACCCCCTTCATCAAGCCGATATTGCCTTCCTGGATCAGGTCGAGGAACTGCAGGCCGCGGTTGTTGTACTTCTTGGCGATGGAGACGACCAAGCGCAAGTTGGCCTCCGTCAGCTCCTTCTTTGGCTGTTCGGCTTGGGCCTCGCCGCGCAGGATCCGTTGCAGTGTGCGCTTGAACTCGGTGAAGCCGGCCTCGCTCGAGACTCCTATCTCTTTCAGTTCCGAGCGGCGCGAGCGCAGCTCCTTGCGCGCTTCGCTGGCGGTCTCGCCCTTGGCGCCGTCGGCGCGGCGCTCGAGCCTCCCGACCTCGCACTCGAGCGAATGGAGCCGCTCGACGGTTTGGCGGATTTTGTCGATCAGCCGCTTCTTTTCAATCGGGTTGAAGTCGATGGAGCGGACCAGCTGCGACATCTGGATGCGGGTCCGCGCGAGCGCGTACTTGGCCCGCAGGTAAGCGCGCTTCTTCGATTTCGGGGTGTTTTCGTGCTTGACGGCTTGCTTCAGCGCCGTCTGGTAGAGCTTCTCGATCTTGTCGATAATGCGTAGGGTCTGCCGAGTCTTATTCTCGAGCCTCTCTTCCGTCAGCTCCTCGTCGGCGAACTGAACGATTTCCTTGATCGACCGGATGTCTTTCCGGAGCTCCTCGCCGATCGCCAGCATTTCCTTGAGAACGATCGGGGAGCGCGAGATCGTCTTGACCACCAGCAGTTGCCAGCGCTCGATGCGCTTGGCGATGGCCACCTCGCCCTCGCGCGTCAGCAGCGGCACCGTGCCCAACTCGCGCAGGTATATGCGCACCGGGTCGTTGATCTTCTCGAGAGCTCCGGGAGTCAGGTCGAGTTCGACTTCCTCGGCGGTGACTTCTTCTTTGGGTTCGGTATCGGTGATCTGGGCGGCTTCCGGGGCAGCGCGCGCGGCCGTGGCGCTGAGTTGACGTACCTGGTCATTCTTTTCTTCAATCACCAGCGCCAAAGGTTTCTCCCCTTATCAGGACACTGCCAGGGTTGGCCGGGTGTGCCCCAAGGCGATACCACGGTCGAAAGAGGGATAATACCAACGATCACTTTCGGCTTTCTCTACTGCTTCTTCGTGATCAGCCACGATCGTCGGCGCATCCTGCACTTCAACGTCACCAACCCCATCCGACGAGTATGCATTTCCGATTGAGTCGGCTCCCCGGTTTCTCATCTTCGACCAGGATGCGAAATGCGGGTTGGAAGTCCCGACCACCGTTCGATCTCTGAGGATGAATCCAGTGCGGGCCTCCTTCGAAAGTCCCTGGCAAAACGGCGTGGCGGAGCGTTGGATCGAAAGCTGCCGACGAGACCTGCTGGATCACATCATTGCGTTGAATGAACGCCATCTGAAACGGCTGCTCGCTGATTACGTCGGCTACTATCACAACGACCGCACGCATCTCGGACTCGGGAAGGGAACACCTGACGGCAGGATTCGTTCCGTAGCATCGGGTCGCATCCTTTCTCACGAGCGACTCGGCGGCCTGCACCATCGTTACGATCGGGCGGCCTGATCCGGACTGTCTTTTCACCCATCCTTATATATACGCCGCATGCGCACGTTCCCACGAGAAGCTTTGCGCTCCTCAAAGCAATTCTTGGTTGAGTTCAGACTTTTCACGCTGTGGCGAAAGGAGAATCGCGCCATTTTCGGCGCGGATAGAATTTTGGCGCGAACAGGGAGCCACTCGTCTAACCGCCTTGCCGGGATCCGCCTCGCCCGGAACCACCCTGTCCTGAGCGGCCTTCACGATCAGACGTCTTCTGGCCTGCGCGCGGTTGAATATTGGCGCTGTCTTGTTCTGCACCATCACGATGGGAACTACCTTGTTCTGAGCCGCCCCCGCGATGAGCCGTCTTCATGTGCTCGCCCAGCTCCCTTTCCGAATCGTACCAAGCGTTGCATTGACTACAGGTGATCCGAGCCATTTGTGGTTGCGCCATGTTCGTCTCCCTTCCGAATCTTCGCTTGTTGCCTCTTATCGATGCTTTATGAAATAAAGGCGACCGGCAAATCCCCTCCTGGACCGAAAGGCAATGATTGCAGGCTGGCCATTCCGCGACCGTCTCAAGCGGACTTTTTGACCTCCGCCCGGAATGCGTATATCCGACGATCGCAGTTGTTGCAGCGAAAAGGACGAACCGGAGTGAGCCGACAGGCAAGCTGCTCCGCGATACCCTTGCGCTTCGAGCGATGAATGTTGGTACTGCCGCAGAGTGGACACTTGCCAGAACGGACTATGTAAACCACTTCCATAAACGAACGAAGCCGGGGCAATTAAGATCTCGCGGCTGGTGAGAAAAGATTAGTCCCCAGCATGCTCGATAGTCAAGGCAGCAGAGTTTTTCCGCCGGAGTTCCTCTAACAGCCGGGCTGCCGTTGGGACTCGGAGCACGTGCATTCCAAGATTCAGGAAAAGTTTTCGGAAGACGCAGCCGGGCAACAGAGCTGGAGTATATGCAAGATTCGGATCGATGTTTACTCATTGGGGTTCTACCTTGCTTGGTTATCCCAGCGTATCTATTGAAGCCCTAGAATAGGAAATTAAGGAACTAGGGTCCGTCAGGCGGCTCGACCATTGCCCGCCCACCTCTCGTGTCGGCCCCAAGGAGGAAGCATGTCCGACACGGCCTTGCCCAAAGGCACCATTCTCGTTGCCGATGACATGGAGGCGAATCGCGAACTTCTGTCCGGGCTGCTGACGGCGGAAGGCTATACAGTTGTTTGCGCGGAGGATGGTGACCGCGCGCTGGATGCCATCCATCAAAAGGCGGTAGATCTGGCATTACTCGACGTAATGATGCCAGGCGCGACCGGCTTTTCCGCGTGTCTCGCCATCAAGTCTAAGCCTGAAACTCGTTTGATTCCTGTTGTCCTCGTCACCAGCCTGACAAGCACGGACGATCGCATTCATGGGATCATGTGCGGCGCCGATGATTTCCTCAGCAAACCTGTGAACAAGCATGAGCTCCTGGCTCGGGTGCGCTCGCTGCTGCGACTGAAGGAATTCACCGACGAGCTGGAGAACGCCGAAACTGTCCTCTTCAGTCTGGCGCTGAGCATTGAAGCTAAAGATCCTTATACCGAAGGTCACTGTGATCGCCTGTCGAAATACTCTGTGGCTCTGGCAGAGCGTCTCGGGCTGGCTGACGACATACGCGTGGCGCTACGTCGCGCCGGGATTGTCCATGACATCGGCAAGCTAGGGGTGCCGGAGAGGATTCTGCTTAAACCGGGTCCTCTCACAGACGAAGAGTGGGTGATCATGAAACAACACCCGGTCGTTGGCGAGCGAATCTGTTCTCCGTTGAAATCCTTCCATCTCGTGCTTCCGGTCATCCGTCACCACCATGAAAAACTGGACGGATCAGGATATCCGGATGGACTCAAGGGCGAGCAAATCCCACTCACCGCGCGCATCCTTCAAATCACCGATATCTATGACGCGTTGACCACCGAACGGCCCTACCGGAATGCCCTGCGACCGCAAGACGCCTTTGCTGTGATGCGAGAGGAAGTGAAACGCGGATGGTGGGACGGTTATCTCTTGGAGGAATTTGAAGCTTTAGTTCTCGGTTGTGCGCCATTGCAGCCGGCAAGGTCCGGCAGCTAATGGCTGCTCCGCAGCAGGACGTCAAAACGAGGCACTGGAAAATGGAAAGACGCTTGATTCTTTGGGGTTTCGCAGCGGCAGCGAGTATTCTCGTGTTCGCCGGATGGGAATCCTACCGAAATACAACGCGATTCGCCGAAGCCGCCGAGTGGCAGAAGCACACTCACGAGGTATTGAGGACCCTCGACGCGACGGTGGCTCGGGTCGTCGATGCAGAAACCGGGCAGCGCGGCTATCTGCTTACGGGGGATGAGGGCTATCTCAAGCCGTACCGCGACGCGATCAAGAACCTCGACCAGATAACTGGCCAACTGAAGCATCTCACTTCCGACAACCCGAATCAGCAGAATCGAATTCAGGCAATGGAGCCACTCCTTGAGAAGAAATTGGCGGAATTGCAAAGGACAATCGACCTCCGCCGAGAGGAAGGCTTTGCAGCCGCAAACCAGGCGGTCCTAGAAGGTTCCGGAAAAGCGTGGATGGACCAAATCCGCGCCCTGGCTTCAGAAATGGCAAACGAGGAAAACGATCTGCTGAGGCTTCGCACGCAAAAAGCCAACGAGAGCATAGCTAGATCAGTCCGTACAATCGCTGCGGGCACTCTTGTGAGCATCTTGCTCCTGGTGCTGTGTTTTAGGCTGCTGAGCCGCGAGCTGTCCGAACGCAAACGAGCGCAGGAGGCTCTGGAGAAAAGTGAAAAGTGGTTTTCAACTACGCTCGGCAGTATCGGCGACGCAGTAATCGCCACCGATATGAACGGTGCTGTTACGTTCATGAATTCCGTCGCCCAATTGCTCACGGGCTGGAGGTTGGAGGAAGCCCGGGGCAAGTCCATGGACCTGGTGTTCGACATCGTGAACAAGGAGACGCGCCGCCCGGTCGAGAACCCCGTCAAGAAAGTCCTCCGCGAAGGAAAGGTAGTCGGTCTGGCCGACCACACTCTGTTGATTTCCAAGGATGGCGGAGAATTTGATATTGAGGACAGCGCGGCACCCATTGTTACGGATGCGGGGGACGAATTCGGGGTCGTCCTCGTTTTCCGGGACATCACCGAGCTCAAGCGGGCACGCGAAGAGGTGGACAGGTATTTCACGCTTTCGATCGACATGTTATGTATTGCCGGCACCGACGGATACTTCAAACGCCTCAATCCTGCCTGGGGGAAAGTACTCGGGTACTCCACGGAAGAGCTGTTGGCCAAACCCTACATGGACTTCATACATCCCGACGACCGCCAGGCAACCATTCAGGAGAGCGAAAAGCTGGGGAGGGGATTGGACACCGTTTCCTTTGCAAATCGTTATCAGTGCAAAGATGGTTCGTATAAATGGTTCTCGTGGAGTGCTACTCCCTTCGCCGAGCAGCAAACGATTTATGCGGTGGCACGTGACGTCACCGAGCTCAAGCAGGCGCAGGAAGACCTCATTCGCGCCAAGGAAGAAGCCGAACGGTCCAATAAGTTTAAGGACCAGTTCCTTTCAACAATGAGCCACGAGCTGCGAACACCCCTGAACGCAGTCCTCGGCTTCTCCGACCTGCTCAACGAGGAACGGTACGGCCCTCTGAACGAGCGCCAGCGGCGCTATGTCACCCACATTCACACAGGGGGCCAGCATCTTCTCAGACTGATCAACGACATCCTGGACCTCTCCAAAATCGAGGCCGGACGCCTTCAGTTGGCGATTGAGAGTGTGCTGGTCAAAGCCTCTTTTGACGAAGTCGTTGATTCATTGCGCCCTCTCGCCGATAAAAAGTCTCAGACTTTGGTGCAGCAAGCCTCGTCCAATCTGAGTGTCCGGGCTGATGCCACACGATTCAAACAAATGTTGATGAACCTGCTTGGGAACGCAATCAAGTTCACCCCCGGAGGTGGAAAGATTGAACTAGCGGCCCAACAACTCGGCGAGGTTGTCCGAGTGGAGGTTCGCGACTCCGGGCCAGGCATTCCTCCTGAAGAGCAACAGCGCATCTTTGAGGCTTTCTATCGACTGAGCCAAACTGACAAGGCACCGGAAGGCACGGGCCTGGGCCTGGCCATCACCCGGCGTTTGGTGGAATTGCATGGCGGTTACCTGGGTCTTGAAAGCCAATCGGGTTCGGGGAGTTGCTTTTACTTTACGCTGCCGACCGTCCCAACCTTTCAGAAAGAAGAAGTGCGCAAGACCGAGTCAGGGCTCAACACGGGTGTATCGCCTCGGATCCTCGTCATCGAAGATGATTTGGCGGCAGCGCAACTCCTCCAGTCACAGCTCGTCTCTTCAGGTTACGAGGTGGTGTTGTGCGACCAGAGACAGCGCGCCGTGGAGGTTGCAGCCGAGCTGCGACCCGACGCCATCACCCTGGATATCATGATGAAGCCCGTCAACGGTTGGGAGCTCTTGTCTAGTTTGAAAAGCGATCCCCGCACGACCAAGATTCCTGTGATTGTGGTTTCGGTCGTTGATCAGCCAACCACCGGAGCACTGCTTGGCGCGGATGAGTACGTGGTGAAGCCCGTCCAGAAGGCGATGCTGCTGGCCGCCGTGGAACGCTGCCTGAATCTTCGTGGACAGATTGGGAGAGGGCGGTCGATTCTGGTAGTCGAGGATGATGAGCCCACGCGCGAGTTCATCGCCGAAATGCTGTCTAAGCATGGGTATGTCGTGAGCACAGCGACCGACGGCGCGAAAGCCCGCGCCGCGGTGGCGGCTTCGTTGCCCGAACTTGTAATTCTCGATCTGATTCTGCCCGAGGTGAACGGATTCCAGTTGCTCGCCGAATGGAGGGGCAATTCTCGCACAAACGATGTCCCGGTATTCGTGCTGACGAGCAAGGACCTGACCCTGCAGGAAAGGGATTACCTCCGGGCGAATGCAGGAGCATTCTTCCAAAAGCAGGAACGGTGGCAGGAAGCCTTGATCAGGCAGTTGCAGCGAGCAGTGCCTCCGATGTTCGTAGAGAAATCATGAAGCATCGTATTCTAGTGGTCGAGGACAACCAGCCCAATCGCGAACTTCTTTGCGACTGGTTGGAAGCCGAAGGGTTCGAAGTGCTCTCCGCCGAAAATCTGGAGCAAGGCTTCGCCGCTTTCAAGATTCAGCCGCCCCATGCCGTCTTGCTCGACGTACAACTTGGTTCGGAGGACGGTCTATCCCTGGCCAAGTGGATCCGACAAGAATCAAAGCTGCGATACATCCCGGTCATTGCGGTGACGGCACACGCCATGGTCACGGATCAAGAGCGGGTCATGCAGGCCGGCTGCAACGCGTGCGTTTCCAAGCCTATCGACTTCAAGTTGCTCGGTGTAGAGCTCGAACGGTGGCTGAACCACGCCGCGAAGTAGCACCTTAGCCCTTGGATGCGTGTCGAAATGTGCGGGCTGAATCACGTAATCGGGTCCTCGGGAGATCAGCGTGTCAAACCGGGTTCTCGTAGTTGATGACGACCCAACCATATGTGAATTGATTCAGGAAGTTTTGAGTTCTGCCCAGATGGAATCCTTCGCGATCATGGATAGCAAGAAAGCCGAAACGCATCTTGCACAAGAGAAGTTCGGTGCCGTGTTTTTGGACGTCCGGATGCCGCCGCCCGACGGCATCGAACTGACCCGACGGACGCGTGCCTCGGGTCTGAATCGAACCACTCCCATCGTAATTATCACGGGAGAGGACGACAACGCCGTGCTCGCGCGCGCATTCGAGGCCGGCGCCAATTTCTTCTTGTTCAAACCCATCGATCGGCATCGCATGCTGCGCCTGATTCGTGTCACGGAGGATTCCATCCAGCGCGAAGCGCGACGGTACCAGCGCGTCAGGACTAGTTGCAAAGTAGAATTAGAGTGTGGGCAAGAACGGTTTATCGGCGCGACGATCGACCTAAGCCTGGGTGGCATGCTAGTGCGAGCCCCTTGCGCGCTTTCCGTTGGGTCGACTGTCCGTGTGGGCCTGGAACTCAAACCGGGGGCGGCGCCTTTGCGCGTGACCGCACGTGTTGTCCGTGTGTCCGGAGACGACTGTGTGGGCCTTCAAATTGAAAATGCCGGGTCCGATGAGAGAAAGAGGTTGCACGAATTTCTTTTGCCATCGATTTTGGCAAAGATCGATTAGAGAGCCCCGATCCTCCGATAGCTCATTTAAGCTTTTCCAAAATGGAACGGCTGGTTTTTCTTGCAGATATCGCCTTCACCTCAAGCATCGTGCCCAGAAACAGTTGTTTTTGAGGCGACCGCTGGCAAAGTGGAACCTATGTCCAGTGGGACAGGGACCAAATTTTGGTGTAGTACGAAGATTTTCGTTGACAATACGAAAGTCTTCGTAGTAGCCTCCGCGCATGGCCAACGAAACGAAGCAGAAGCCTACCTCTTCCGAACTCGAAATCCTCCGCGTCCTTTGGACGCTGGGGCCGTCTACGGTAAGAGAAGTGCATGATGCGCTGAACAAGAAAAAGCGCACCGGGTACACGACCGTCCTGAAGATGCTGCAAATCATGACCGAAAAAGGCTCCGTACGGCGGAACGAGGATGAGCGGGCGCATGTGTATGAAGCCTGCGAGCCGGCCGAAAAGACAAAGAGGCGGCTCGCGGGCGACGTCCTGCAGCGAGTGTTCGAGGGCTCGGCGAGCGATTTGATGATGCACGCGCTCGAGGGGCGGCAAACGTCACACGAGGAAATTGAGAAACTGCGCCGGATGCTCGACGAGTATGAGAGGAGACAGCGATGAGAGATGTCGCCGGTTGGGTGTCGCCCGAGATGATGCGGACACTCGGGTGGACGCTGCTGCATTTCCTGTGGCAGGGTGCAGCATTGGCCGCCTGCTTGGCCGTGGTCCTTGCCTTCGTGCGCCGGGCGGACAAGCGGTACGCGCTGTCGGTGGCGGCCCTGGCGTTGATGATTGCCGTGCCTGCGGCGACGTTTGCGCGCCTCTGGAAGTCGGCGCCTGTCGTCGCGTCAGCGGCGGCCGTGCGCGCGCAAGCCGCGCCGGAACTCGCCGTGAGTGCATCGCATCGGATGGCGACCGGCTTTCACGCGCTGGCCGTGCAGCCGCAGCAGGCTCCGCCTGACATGCTGTTTTGGTTTGTGCAAGTGTGGTTTGTCGGCGTTCTGCTGCTCAGCTTGCGCACTGCCGGTGGGTTCATCCTGGTGGAGCGCCTGCGGCGTAGGGAAGTGAAAGACGTTTCCCAGGCGCTGCGAGAGCGCTGCCTCGCCCTCCAGCGGCGGCTGGGAATCGACCGCGCGATCCGCTATTGCGAGTGCTTCCGCCTGGACGCACCTGCCGTCATCGGCTGGTTCCGTCCGGTGGTGCTGCTGCCCGTGATGGCGCTGACGGGCCTTTCCGAAGAGCAACTGGAGATCGTAATCGCGCACGAACTGGCACACATCAGCCGATTCGATGGCTTCGTCAATTTGTTTCAGATCGTGACCGAAACGCTGTTGTTCTACCATCCCGCAGTCTGGTGGGTGAACCGCGAGATCCGAGCCGAGCGCGAAAACTGCTGCGACGATCTGGCGGTTACAACTTGCGGCAATGCCGTCGAGTACGCTCGCGCGTTGGCCACCATGGAAGAGTGGCGCGCGACGCCGATGCTTGCCATGGGCTCGAACCGAGGCTCGCTGACGGCGCGAGTGGCGCGCCTGCTCGGAGTAGGCACATCGGGGAGCAGAGTGAGAGGCTCCGGATTCGCAGCGGGTTTGCTGTGTATGGCAGGGGCGCTGGCAGCCGGTAACGCGTTGCTGGGACACGAGCGCGTTACGTTGCCTCCGCACGCTTCGCCAGTGCGCAGCATTTCGGCAACCGATCCAGTCGTATTGGAGGTGCTTCGCCTCACCAGCGAAGTACACGCGCTGAGCGGGCCGGCGAAGGCTTCGATGGGACGTGAATCTGTGGCGACGCCGGAAGCGCGCGGCCAGGAACAGCAAAGTGCGGCTCCGAGCGCGAAGGCGGAGGAGCCCAGTGGCAAGCAGTCCTACATCGATCAAATGGAGGCGGCCGGTTTCAAGAATCTCAGCGCCGACGATTTGATCTCGCTGAAGGTTCAGGGGGTGACGCCGGAATACATTCGCGCGATGCGCGATCTCGGCTTCAAGGTCGATGCCGACCAGATCGCAGGCATGAAGGCACAAGGCGTGACGCCTGAATATGTTCACGCCATGCGCGATCTGGGTTTCAAACCCGACACAGACGAAATCGTCGGGATGAAAGCGATGGGCGTGACCGAAGAGTATGTCCGCAGCGTTCGAGCACTGGGGCTGACTGCGGATGCCGACCAGATCGTCGGGATGAAGAGCCAGGGAATCACTCCGGAATACATGCGCGCGATGCAGGATCTTGGAATCAAAGCGGACGCGGATGAGCTGATTGGCCTCAAGGCCCAGGGGGTTTCACCGGAATTCATCCACCAGATGAGCTCGCTGGGGCTGGCCGCGAAGGCGGATGACCTGATCGGAATGAAAGCGCAGGGAGTTTCGCCGGATTACGTCAAGGAAATGCAGGCGCTCGGCCTGAAGCCGACCGCGGACGATTTGATCGGGCTGAAAGCCCAGGGCGTCACGCCGGAATACATTCGCGAAATGCGCGCGCTGGGCCTTGAAATCAGCGGCGACGACGCCGTTGGACTGAAGGCGCAGGGCGTAACTCCGGAATACGTCAAGACGTTGCAGGGGGCCGGGCTGGGAAAGGTGACAGCCGACGACTGCGCGGCCGCCAAGGCGCAGGGCATTACGCCGGAATTCATCGAGAAAGTCCGCAAACACGGATTCAAGGATCTCGACCTCGAGAAGTTGATCGCGCTGAAAGAAGCCGGAGTGTTCTGAGAGTAGATGAATCGTCAAGGAGAGCGAGCATGAAATCACCCATGCGGACCATCGGGTTGGCGGCGCTCATAGCCTGCACCCTGTTCGGACTGATCACTAGCCTGCTGGCGCAAGCGCAGAAAAGTGGCGATTGGACCATTCGCAAGTGCGAGAAGCCGGGAAAGATTATCTTCACGCTTATCATTTCGGATCGTCACGACCGGTTTAACCGCACCAGCGATCAGCCCGTCGGTGAGCTTCACGGCGTCGATCTTTCCAAGCCGGGCAAACAGGACGTTCAATTCACGGTGGCGCGTGACGCGGGCAAGTTTGAATGCGAGGGATTTCTTCGCGACGGCGAAGGCGCCGGTGTTTTTCACTTCACCCCGAACGCGGCCTACCCGCAGGCGATGCGCGCCCTGGGCTTTGAAGGAATCGACAGCGAGAAGCAGCTCGAGATGGCCATGGAAGACGTCAGTCTCGATTTTGCCAAAGAGATGAAGGCGGAACACCTAGAAGGACTGGACACGGACAAGCTGATCGCCTTCCGCATCTTTGGCGTCGATAAAGCCTTCATCGAGGAGCTCAGGTCGCTCGGACTGAGTGCCGCCGACAGCGACAAACTGGTGGCGTTCCGTATCCATGGAGTCTCGCCGGAGATGGTTCGGTATCTGCAAAAGGCGGGGTATAAGCCCGACGAGGAAACGCTGGTCGCCATGCGCATACACGGGGCTACGCCCGAGTGGATGGATGAACTGAAAAAGGCGGGCTACGGCCATCTCGAGTTGGAAGAGCTGGTTGCGTTCCGGATTCACGGCGTATCGCCCGAGTTTATTTCGAAGCTCCACGAGCTCGGCTACGATCGCCCGGAACCCGAGCAATTGATCGCCATGCGCATCCACGGAGTGACTCCCGAATTCATCCGGGATATGCGCTCCCATGGAATGCAAGACCTCACCATCGACAAGCTCGTAAGCCTTCGAATCCACGGAATCGATTGATTCGAATGGCGCGCCTGGCCCTACCAAAGCCAAGCATCAACAGCTCGCCGTGAATTCGCGCACCCCACGTTGGATTTTGGGCGACCATCCGGAAGATAAGTTCTTGAATCTCTTTCCTTTGGCTGAAGCCCTCCGAGATAAACGATCAGGGAATAAACAGAGACTCGAATTCCCTGTTAATAGACTTATAACAAGATGTCAGCACCGCCTCCTGGTTATTCGTAACGCAGAGCAACCATGGGATCGATTCGCATCGCACGGCTAGCGGGAATCCAGCACGCCACCACTGCAACCGCGGCCAGCAACGCAGACACGATGGCGAACGTCCCAGGATCGGTGGGCCCAACTTCGAAGAGCATGCTCGCCAGAAAGCGCGTGAGCGCGACAGACATGGTCATTCCGAGTGCGATGCCGCCAAGAACCAACAGAAACCCTCGCCCCAGCAGCAAATTCAAGATGTTGCTTCGCTGCGCTCCCAGAGCCATGCGAATGCCGAACTCGCGGGTCCGCTGCGCCACCGCATAGGACGTTACGCCGTAGATGCCCACGACCGAGAGCAGCAGCGCAATCGCCGCGAACGCTCCTACGAGGAGCAGCGCGAATCGTCGGCTCTGAACCGAGAGACCAATGTAATCTTCGAGAGGCATGACTCTCGAAATCGGCTGACTGGAATCGAGCGATCGAACGACCTGTCGCGCCATTCCCGCCAAGGCAACGGGGGCGCCCGCCGTCCGGATTACAAAGAACATGCCGGCATCAGGGAATGGCCACTGTGCATGGGGCACGTAAAACTGCATGTCTGGCGCTCGGTCGAGCGCGTACTGATGAATGTCTCCCACGACCCCAACCACGGTCCACCATGGGTTATCGATTCCGCCGATTTTCACGCGTTTGCCCAGCGGGTCCTCGTCGTGCCAGGTTTGGCGCGCGGCTGATTCATTGATCAAAAGAACTTGCTGCGTGTCTGCGGTGTCGGTGTCGGCGAGGTCGCGTCCACGCAAGAGAGGAATGCCCATAGCGCTGCGATACCCCGGCGAAACGCAGTAGCGCTCGGCGCTCGGGTCAAGTTCGGGATTGGCGTTGATTTTTCCTTCTGCATGGAAGCCGTATTGATCCATGTTGCCGCCGAGTGGGATTTGGCTGACCGCGCCGGCCACTTCCACGCCGGGGAGTGCGCGAAAGTGTTCCACTGCCTGAACGAAGAATTGCCGTAGGGTCTTCACATCGTCATATCTCTGTCCGACCACGGCGATCCGCATCGTCAAGACACGGCTGGCGTCAAACCCGGGCGAAACATTGAGGAGCCGAGAGAGACTTCGCAAGAGCAGTCCGGCTCCGAGAAGCAACGTTAGTGAGAGCGCAATCTCAGAAACCATCAGCAACTCGCGCAGCCTGCTGCCTGTTCCGCCTGAACCTCCGCGAGCGTCCTCTTTGAGCGAGTGGGGCTTCGACAATCGGAATGCCGGAGTCGTTCCTGAGATCACGCTCGTCAGAAAGGCGATTGCCAAGGTGAATAGCAGCACGCGCCAATCCAGCCGCACTTCAGCTAGTCTCGGAAGGTTGCCGGGACCGAGCAGGGTCAAGAGTTGCGGTGTCCAGAAGGCCGGAACGAGACCCACTCCGGCTCCGAACAATGCCAGGAAACAGTTTTCAACGAGCAGTTGTCGAACCATCCTTCCGCGTGTGGCGCCCAGCGCGGCGCGCACAGCCATTTCTCTTCGGCGCTGCGTGGCGCGGGCCAGCAACAGGTTGGCAAGATTGGTGCATGCAACGAGCAGAACAAATGCCACCGCGCCCAACAGTACATAGAGCGAGGCGCTCACAGGGCCTATCAACTGCTCGCGCAGAGGCGTCAGGATGACACCGGAGGCAGAGTAGTCCTTGGGGTACATCTTCCAAAGGGCGGCGGAGATCGTGTTCATTTCAGCATTCGCCCGCGCAAAACTCACTCCCGGCTTCAACCGTCCAAGCGCCGCCAGATGATGGCAAGTGCGGCAGGCCCAAGGAAGGGAAGCGTCGTATCCGAGTACTCCGAAAATCTCCACTGGCCCACCGCGCGGATCCATCGAAATCAATGACTGGAAATCCCCGGCCAGCACTCCAGCCACCAAATAAGGCGCCGCGTTCAATGTAATCATCTTGCCTACAATGTTGGGGTCTGAGCCGAAACGCCGCTGCCATAGCCCGTGGCCGAGGATAACAACACGACTGGCGGACGGCGTATCTTCCTCAGGTCGAAAGTCGCGGCCCAGTTCGGGCTGAATGCCGAGCGTCCGGAAGTAGTTGTTCGTGACGCGCAGCCCGGTGAGCTGTTCCGGATCGCCCGAACCCGTAACCGTCGGCTGCCAGGAGCGGTACAAAGCCAGCTCCTCGAAGCTCTTGTTCATCGATTTCCAATCGGTGTATGTGGCGAAGGTTGCGTTGTTGGGACGGCCGACGTCGTCCTTTTCCCAGACAAGCGTAAGTCGATCGGGATCGCGATAGGGAAGGGGCCGCAGCAACACTCCGTTGACCAGGCTGAAAATGGCGGTGTTGGCGCCAATGCCAAGGGCAAGCGTGAGCACCGCGACGGCGGTGAAGCCCGGGGACTTGCGCAGCATGCGCAGACCGTAGCGAACGTCTTGTGCGAGATGCTCGAACCACTCCCAGCCCCACGCGATGTGACTTTCTTCCTTCAAATAGGTTGCGTTGCCAAAGCGACGCCGTGCGGCGGCCCGAGCATTGTCTGCGGTCATGCCCGACTCGAGATGTTCCTGCGCGCGCAATTCCACATGCAGGCGCATCTCCTCTTCCAGGTCCGCGTCGAATTGGCGGCGATGCACGAGCATCCCGAGCCGTCTTGCGAGTTCGCGCAGCCAGTTCATGCTCGTACTCCCCTTCAGACTGCTTCCATCACACGCGCGATCGCCCCAATCACGCGTTCGAACTGCGACCTCTCGACGGCCAATTGTTTGCGGCCCGCTGCGGTCAGCTGGTAGTAGCGAGCGCGGCGGTTTCCGGCCGTCGTGCCCCACTCCGCGGTCACCCATCCCTTGATGAGCATGCGTTGCAACGCCGGATACAACGAGCCTTCTTCGACTTGAAGAACGTCATCCGACATCCGCTGAATGGAATTGGCGATTTCGTATCCATGCATCTCGCCGGAGCGCGCCAGCGTCTTCAAGATCAGGAGATAGAGCGTTCCAGGAGGAATCTCGTCTCGGTGCAATTCATCACCCGTTACATAGTTAGACTATGCCAGTTTCGAATAGTTAGCAGACTCTGTCAAGGGGATCAGCAGTGGTCCAGGTATTTGATGAAAAAGGCGTCGGGAAGCTAGGCGAAATTCTGGGCGGGTTGTCGGTTATGCGGAAACTATCCAGAGACGGGGTTCGAGGAGATGAGAGCGCAAGCCACTTTCGGCGCAACCTGAGTTTCTCGATCGGGACTTCTGGCCCGATTGGGTGACGGCCGCGAAGCTTATCTCAGAATTCATTCATAGCGCAGGGCCACAATCGGATCCACGCGCATCGCCCGCCGCGCCGGAATCCAGCAGGCCACAAGCGCGACGCCCGCCAGCAGCAACGCCACCGCCGCGAATGTCGCCGGGTCCGTGGCGCTCACGCCATAGAGCAGCCCCGCCATCAACCGCGTCAGCGCGAATGCCCCGGCAAGCCCCGCGGCCAGGCCAAGGCCGGCGAGGCGCAGACCGTCGCTGACCACCATACGCAACACTCCGTGCCGCTGTGCACCAAGCGCCATGCGGATGCCGATCTCGTGCGTGCGCTGCTCGACTGCAAACGCCATCACGCCATAGATCCCCACGGCAGCCAGGGCCACGGCGAGCCCGGCAAAGAAGGCTAGCAGCAGGGCGTAAGAGCGCGTCTCCGCCGAATCTTCACGCATCCGCTCGTCGAGTGTGGCGACGTTGTAGACGGGGATGTCCGAGTCTATTCTCTGGATAGCATCGCGCAGCACCGGAATCATGGATTCGGGTGCCGGGCGCGTCCGCACGATCAGGCTCATATTCATGATCACTTCGCTCTGCAGAAGCGGACCATAGAACACACGCTCCGTCTGCAGGTCGTCCCGCAGGGAATTGAACTTGAGGTTCCCGACCTCGCCGACAACCTCCATCCACGGATTTTTCGAATCGAGGGGTCCGTAGTGGATGCGCTTGCCGATAGGGTTCTGGCCCGGCCAGAAGCGCCGCGCGAAGGATTCGCTGACGATCACGACGCGTGGAGCATCAAGCGTATCGCGCATGGTGAAGTCGCGACCTGCGAGGATGGGGACCCCCATGGTCTGAAAATAGCCCGGCCCGGATTCCTGATAGATGGTCGCGTCCTGGTCCGCAGTGGAGATTGGGGCGCGACCCTCGAGCGTGAAGCCGCGCGAAAAACCACCCCACTTGAACGGATCAATGAACGTGACCGCCGCTGACTCCACTCCGGATAGCGCCGCGATTCTCTGCGCGAACTCTGGGCCGAAGCGGTTCCGCCCATCGCCGTCATATTTGCGGTCGGGCACGTAGAACCGCATCGTGAGCAGGTGGTCCGGCCGGAATCCACAATTCGCCTCGACCAAACGCCCGAGACTTTTCAGAAGCAGGCTTGCGCCGGCGAGCAGCAATAACGCCAGGGCAACTTCGGATACGACAAGCAATCCCCCTAGCCGCTGTCCATGGCGCCCCGTCATCCCCTTGGATCCTTCTTTCAGCGCATCCTGCAAGTTCTCACGCCCCGCTCCAAACGCCGGGAGCACTCCTAGAAGCACAGCTGTTCCCAGCATCAGGAGCGAAGTGAACGCCAGGACGCCGCCGTCGAGGCGAATCCTCGCGAACGAGGGGAACGAGAGGGGAAGGATCGAGACAAGGAGATCCAGACCCCAGGCGGCCAGGAGAAATCCAGTGAGCGCCCCCGCGGCAGAAAGCAGCAAGGCCTCCGTGAGGAACTGGCGCAGCAAGCGCCCCCGTCCCGCGCCGAGGGCCAGGCGAATCGCCATTTCGCGTTCCCGTGACGCGAGGCGCATCAGAAGCAGGTTGGCAACGTTGGCGCAGGCGATCAGCAGCACGAACCCTACTGCCGCCAGCAGTACGAGAAGCGGCGCGCGGAAACTGCCGGTGAAGACTTCCTTCGCGGACTGAATGGCGACGCCGCGGTCCTTGTCTTCATTGGGGTAGGCCTTCGCAAGGTGCACCCCGATCATCGCCATTTCCGCGCGCGCCTCCTTTAGCGATACCCCGGGCGCGAGAGCCGCCAGCGCCTTCATCCAGTGGACGTCGCGGGCATGAACGAAATCAAATCTGGCTGTCTGTGGCCATGCGGCGTCGTGCATAACGACTGGAATCCATACTTCCGCCGCGTCCGAAAAACCGCGAAATCCCCGCGGAGCGACGCCCACGATCGCAAAGTCCGCGTTGTTCAGTCGTACCTGCTTGCCGATGATGTCGGGATCCGAGCCGAAGCGGCTTTGCCACAACCCATAACTGATCACCGCAACGGCGTGCGCCATCGGCGTCTCGTTTTCTTCGAGAAGGAATGTGCGGCCCTTTACCGCCGCAACCCCGAGCAGCGAAAAATACGAGCCGGTGACCTGCTCTCCGAAGATGCGTTCAGATTGTTCGTTGCCGCTGAGGATGAACTCTGCGTCGGTAAACGCCGCCATTTCGTTAAATGAATGGCTCTGCGCGCGCCAGTCAAGATAGTCCGGATATGAGACAGGATTCGATCCTTCACCCGCAATTGTATTCCGCATATATACGAGTCGGTTCGGGTCCTTGAAGGGGAGCGAGTGAAGTAGCACGGCTTTCACAACGGAGAAGATGGCTGTGTTGACGCCGATGCCGAGCGCCAGGGTTAGGACCGCGACCGCGGTGAACCCTGACGACTTGGCAAGCACGCGTAACCCATATCGCAAGTCCCGTCCGAGAGTTCCCATTGACACACCTTGACCCCGCTACCGTTTATCTACCCGCACGATCAGGTCGAGATCGGGGGCGATACTAGCTTTCAAATACTTCGCAAGAAATTCCTCGACCAGAGATCGGGTCAAGACACTCGTGAGCAGGGCCCGTTCAAATGCGCCGGCATCTGGTTTCAGGTCACGCGTGAACCTGCTTGAAACGAGGTCCGCATCGGTAAAGCTCATGTGATCGGCTCCGGTCACCACGACGTAGTAGGTATTCAGTTCGCTGCCGATGTACTCACGAGCTCGATCCTCACCCGACGCGTGTTCTTCGGTAGCGAGAAACAGAAGCGGCTTGTGCACTGGAATCGGCCGAACATCCCCGTTCATGCCGGGATAAGTGGAACCGTCCAGGTTGACTCCGGCCAGAATGCGGGGCTCTTCCTGTGTAGCGAGAGCCGCAGTCGTTCCACCCATCGAGTGACCTACGATTCCAACCTTGGACAAATCCAGTTGGCCATGCCAGAAATGATCGTGCGAATTCAATTCCTGGAGTTGATCGAGAACGAATCGCACATCTGCCACCAAAACCTCCTCCGCGAACTTTCCGATGGCCACGCCTTGAGTTCGCCGATCGGCGTCAGCGGGCCAGTACGGCGTGAATTTGAGTTCATGCCCGTCCGGGAACACCGAAATTAGCGAGTCAGGAGGATGATTGGTAGCGACCACGATTAAGCCGTTACTCGCAAGACCCTCAGCCAGAACTGTGTAGATGGCCGGCACGACACCGGAGCCGTGTTCCAGAAGAACAACCGGAAAAGGGCCACCCTCAGCAATGGGTGCCGCCAGTCTGGCGTGTGTACGCACGAGTCGTTGGAAATCCGGTTGCAGTTTCCATGCTTCGGCCAGCGCATCCGCGGTCTTCTTGTCCATGTAGGGCGCAAGTGCGGACGTACCCCCCACTGACGGATACCACATCGTGACTAGAAGATCCCGGCTACGCTGCGGGTCTCTCATCACCACCGTTCTAGTGCCTACTTGGTTGCAGCCATTGGGTTGGGGAAGATCAAACCCTGCCTGGTCAGCAGCAGAAGCCTGATATGGCAAAGTCAGTAGGGCCAGCACGAGAATCAGAAAGGCAAGAAATGCAGCTTTGATCATTGCTTCTCGCTCCCAACAACCGTCGCTCCGTGCATAATACTCGAACTCGCATCGGCCAAGCTCATCTGAATGCTTCGATTACTTCGCCAGAGCGTCCAAGGCGCCTTCAACTTGCTCGTGGAGGTCGGGTGGCGCACCGTACACCGCGCGGACGGTTTTCCCCGAACGATCGAAGAGGAGCATGGTCGGCACGGCAACGACGTCGCCGAACGCGCGTGCGGTCGCGGCGTCGGAAATAGCCCATTGAATATCGGGACTGAGAGAGCTCGCCAGAGCGCGAACCTGTTCCTCCGGCGACTCCACCGCCAGCGCTAGGATCGCAACGTCGTCGCCGTACTTGCGCTTCACCTGTCCGAGCCACTCGAGCGTGGAGCGGCAGGGCGGGCACCACGTGGCCCAGAACTCGACCATCACTAGTCGTCCAGCCACCTGCTCAGGACCAAGGCGCCGCCCCGACAGATCGGTCAATGAGAAGTCAGGCAGAGTCGCGATCTGATCCGGACCTGCATTCGCCGCGGCTCGTTCGCGGTTGACCTCATCTTTCCTGCCGGCCAGAACCAGTTCGATCATGCGCGTCAAATCGGCCTGGAATTTTGCCTGGTTTTGTGGATTGCGCACCCATGGCGCGTAGCGACCGTCCTTTTCCCCCTCACCGAAGTATCCGAAATCGCGAGGCCTGGCGATGAGCACGTCGTCCACAAACACCGCGGGATATCGCTGCACGCCGAATCGTTCCGCAAGCTTTGAGGCTCCGAAGTTTTCGTTGACGAAGGTAACCCTTTGCTGGTATTTCGCCACAACTTCTTGTATCAGCAAACTTGCTGGATCAGACAAGTTTCAAGTATAGGGCCAGCGCACCAGAGTCACCCTGACCCCGGTCACCGCTGGATGGTCCTGCGGAGGATGTGAAGTCAACGCCGCGGCGTAAGCAGGTAGTACTTGTTCGACGATGATTCCGACAACTTTCCAGTCATCTGCGCTCGGCGACTTCGCTAGTAGCGCCTCTGCGCGCTCGAGGAAGAGGAGGGCGATCGAGCTGTCCTGTCTCGAAGCATTGAGCTCGCGTCGCATCTTCCCGAGGGTGCGCTTTAATTCCGATTGCTTTGCCGTATCCGGCGCAACCGCATCGAGCTTCCCGAATTGCTGTACTGCAACGAGGTATTGGTACAAAGCTCCCGCATAGCGTTCGGCAGCGTCCAGTTCCCCGGCGAGTTTCAGTGTCGCGTTGAGACGAATGAACTCGGCATGACGTTCAACCGAGCGAGGTGGTTGAAACGCTGCCATAGTCCGCTCCTTCAAACGCTGCATTTCAGGTGAGATCGAGTGCAACAGAATGGGCGCGCTTGTACGCGGAAGATGGAGCGTCGCATAAAAAGCTGCAACTTCCAATTGAGCCTCGGCCCTGCCGACATAATACAGGGCGGAGGAAAGGTCGTTCGCGTGATCGCTGGCGTCGTTAATGAGAGCAAATCCCCGGCCTCCCTCAATCAGATTCGCCGCTTCACCCGCGGCTTTTTCGGATAGCGCACGAATTACCGAAGGAGCGTTTCCGCTGCCCCTTCGGCCGTATTGTTGAACGAAAGCTGCAAGGTCAACCCTCGCCTTTTTAACCTCCGTTTCGACCCCAGGCAGCCCCTCGTTCATCAGTTGTTCCTCAGTCTTCTCTGTCGCGCGTTCAAATCCCCGAAATGACCCCAGAGCGTCCGACAGCGCTTCCAAGCTTACGTACAGACGGCCGCCGCGAACGTTATCGGCGGCTTCCTGCAGAGCTGCTGCAATCTCAGGTCTTGCGTCTTTCCATTGAGGATCGGAATCGGGCTTGGCAGCCAAAGACTTGCGGAGATATTCGACCTCGGCCCTGATCTTGTCAGACGCTCCCTGGTCCGTGATCACGGGCGTTACCATCGCCAGTAACCCTAGGGCGAGCAAAGCTGGAACTAGTTGGAAGAAGGCTTTCATTAGATCAGGGCATTCCGCTGGGGGAGAGCAAAACAAGAACGATTAGACAACCGACTAAAATCGAAACGATAATCACGGTCGTCCAACCAAGCATTGCGAGAAATCCTGTCGGGGCCTCTGCTTTCTCCAGTTCAGCATCCTCAAGCCCTGCATAAGGGCGGCATCCCTGCTTCGCTTAGCTTCACGATTGGATTCTCTAGCATTCGCTTCATGGGCGCCTCCCCCTTGTCCCGCTAAGTCCCTAGTTCGTGACTCGATGCGTAAGAGCGAAATCCGCGGATGCGCATTTGCGCATCGATGTTAATGTCTTGGCCGACCCCGCGGTTTGCTTCCATCCGAAATAAATCCATTCCATTCGCTGAATGTGTTCCGGGAAACAGCTTTCTCGAATCGCTAGCCATTCGTCGAGCGACACGCGTCCGTACAGGGGAAGTTCTGTCGTATTGATCCATGAAATGTCCGGCAATGTCGTCATCAGATGATACGTGACTCGCCGAAATACCCGAATGATTCCCATGGCTTCTTTGACGTCTTGATGGAAGTGTCCGAGCCTGTCGCGCCAAACCGATGAATCAATTCCAAGGTCCGACAAGTCGAGTTTTGCGATAAGACGGCGACACTGGAAGTACTCAACCACCTCACTATCGGCGAGCTCCCAAATCATTTCGTGAATACTCGAACAGTTTGCAGATGGCCTATACACCCACATCTTTCTTGGAAAATGATGTAGAGCGGCGGCGAGCATCGCCGGCCCGTTGACGAAGGACTCAAGGAGTCGTCTTCTTTCCGGGTTCATCAGGTATTATCTCTTTCGGTCGTCAATTTCAGGGGTCGGTGCGGAATTGCCCATGTCGAGCACGACTTCCCAACTCTCGTCCCTTTGCTTTCTCCAGATGGTCGTGTATTTGCCGTAGTTCATGACAAGTTGGCCTGCTTTTGTTTTGCTTTTGAATATATAAGTCCCGAAGGTGTAACCGAGGTCACCGGAAGAAGACATCTCAGCTCTTACGGGCGTCCAAGTCAGGCTCATGTCCGGGCTATACGGTCCGAGTGCTCGTCGAATGTTCTCTTTGCCCGAGAGGATCGGATTGCGATTTTCTAATTCTGTTGCATCGTCGGCTAAGTAGGAGACATAGCCGTCCCACCCATGCTCCGCTGTGGCTCTTTGAAAACCAGCCTCCAGTTCCAACAAAATCTCAGTGCCACCGGATTGAACTTGGGACTGTGGCCGCGACGCAAACCCGCCGAGTACGGCCAACACCAGCACACTTGAGAAGAACTCCAATTTCATTTCGTGTGATCCCTGTCGAGTGCGTTCAGTCCTCGATCACCGTTGTCGCGATTAGAGTCGGAACCCGCTGGCACTCGCGCCTCGAGTATGCATCACATCCTCTTTACGAATACAAGCCACGACACGCCTCACCATCGCCATCTTGTGAACCAACGGCATCAGTGTCTGCGGAACAAAGAAGGGCGCCCCGATACATTGGGGCGCCCTTCGATCTGACAATCCCCGTTAGAAGACGAACTGCGCCTTGATCTGAATCAACCGCGGTGAAGCGTCTCCGCCCAGGAACGAACCCAGAATGCTGGTCGGTGGGTTGACAGTGGCCTGAGACGTGCCAAAGAACCCGCTCCCTACGTTGTTGCTCGGCAGGTTGAAGTTCGGGTGATTGAAGAGGTTGAAGAACTGCAGCCCGATGGCCAATTCTCCGCGTTCCCAGCGCGGGATCTTCGTTCTCTTCGTGAAGCTGAAGTCCGTATCGAAGTAATGAGGCCCGCGGAATATATTCCGCAGCCCATCCGCCCCAAAAGTCCCCTCCGAGCCGGGCGTGCCACCTAGATTCGTGGCTACGGTCGGAAAACCAGCCGCAAAAGCGCACGGATTGCCGTTCAGACCGCTGTTACCGAAATGTTGTTCACTGTTGCAGGAGATGCTGGTAATAGGCGCCGTTGGGTTCGGGAGCAGATATGGACCGAACTGTCCCGAAACGCCGAAATTGTCGGCACCCTGAACGCTGGGGTCAACCACACTGAACGGGAAACCGGTCCGGAAGAAGACGGCACCGGAAACTTGCCAGCCATCAACCAAAGGCGCCCATCCGCGCCCGCCGAGCGCCTTGCGGATTGGAAGTTCCCAAACGTAGTTGGCGTTGAGAGAGTGACGGACGTCGTAGTCGGACGATCCGTAGGCATTGCGCAAGTTAGCCAACCCTTCCTGTGGGTGCGAAATGCTGGTGGCGCCACCTCCCGCGGAGTTGTCCAGGAAAGGATTGAAGCCGCCATTCGAGACCTCGTCGAGGCCATGGCCGTAGGTGTAATTGAACTGCACAACGCCACTTCCGAATGCTCCGGACATGCGGTGCTTAAACGACGCAACGATCCCATTGTAGTTCGATACGCCGGCACTGGCGATCTCCTGGAGCACGCCATATTGTGCTGTTGGGGCCGTCGCCGGAAGCTGGGAAACAATTCCAAAAGCATTCACGGTGGTATCGAGGATCGGCAAATGAATGACGTGATTGCCGTAATAGCCGATATCGACCGAGTTATTTGGGCCAAACCCCTTCTGGATTTCCAAGCTCCATTTTTGGATTTGTGGCGCGAAATTCTTCGATGGAGTGAAGGTTACGTTCGGCACGAATGGCGTTGAGTTGCCACCAGTAAAGAAAACGTTCTTAAAGCCCGCGTTGGCTGCTGCGGCGCAATCGAACAAGTTGCTACCTGGGTTTTGGTTCGGTGCCAGGTACCCCGGGCAGAACGCTTGGGCGGGGGGAGCAATGGACGCCGAAAGAATAGTAAAGGCATTATCTAGAGGCGGGTTTATCGCCATGGAATCGGCGATCTGGCCGGGGAAAACATCATAGAATATCCCAACGCCGCCGCGAACCACCAAATCTCTGGTCCAGAAGCCGGTGGCATGGCTGAAGGGCTGCCAGGCAAAGCTGATCCGGGGCTCCCACTGCAAGTTTTGAAAGCCCAGCAGCGCGCTTCGGCGATTAACCTGAAGCTCCTGGTTGTACGGGGCTGTTGGCTCGCCTTCGATCGTGCCGATTGGAGCGGCGAACTGTCCGAAGCAAAGCGTCACGCACAGGGGATTCGAGGCGTGCTCGATGCGCAGCCCGGGAGAAATTGTGAGATTTGGCAGAATTTTCCAATCGTCCTGAACGTACCCAGCCACCTCGTACAGACGGACGGGCAAGTTCTGCGACACCGGGAAGCTCTGCGCCATCAAAGTGCCGATAGTGCCCGGTGCGGCGGGATCGCCACCGTTGGCGAAGTCTGCCAATGTAAGGGGAATTTCAAAGGGAACGGTGCCGATGCCGTTGTCGTGGGTGCTCACGTAGTTTTTGTGGAACTTGGCTCCCACGTGTAACGTGTGGTTGCCAAACGTTTTCGAGACATCGTCGCCGATCTGGAACTGGGTGACGTTGCGGCCCTGAGGAAAGGCGAAGTTAATGCCGCCGAAAAGAGGAAATGATCCATCGTTAGTGGTCAACACCCCTGGAAAGGTCGAGAGAAAGGCCGACTGGTTCGGGGATTGGAAGATCGCCGAGTACCAAGTTGCCGCGAGCAGGAACTGATTGGTCATAGTCGGACCGAATGTGTGCGTCTCATTCAACTGGCCCTGGTATTCGGGCTGGTTGCTGTGTGCATTAAACACCGGGCTGATCGGATCCGTGTAGGTAGGCTGTACACCTTGGTCATATTGCATGCGCAAATATGCACGGTCGTTGACGCCGATATTCCAGTCTGCGCGGCCCGCAATCTGCTTTTCGGGCGCGAAGTTTATCGGGGTTTCCCGGAGGCTCAACATACAGGGGTTTGCAGCACCAAAGGTATTGAATATCGTGCCGGAGCCAACGCCCGCGCCGACATTATCGCAGCCGCCGCCAGCGAGGGTGTTCTGCGCGTTGACGTAATTTTTGGCACCATTCACGGTATTGAAGATACCGGCTCCGTCCTTTGCGTTGCTTGCTGTTACGCCTGGGCAGATGCCCGCAAGGTTTTGGCAATAAAACGGAATGGACGCGATATCGCCGAGGGCGGCCAGGTTATTGACGACCGCCGTCTCGAACCCTGTCGATGGTACCAGGATCGTGGATGGGACCGGGATTAGGACGCGCAGGCCTTCCGTATTCAAGAAGAAGAACAACTTGTCCTTCTTGATGGGTCCGCCGATGGATGCGGCCCACTGGTTGGCGTTGTCGAATGCTCGAGGCTGCGCCGGCGTCTGGTCTTTGTTGAACCAGTCGTTGGCATTCAGCGCGCGCCCGTTCCAGTAGTACACGGCATTGCCATGGAAGTCGTTTCCGCCGGATTTCGTGATGTAGTTAACTTGAATGCCGGAGAAGGTTCCAAAGCTGCCTGAATAGGCGTTCGTAACAACGTCAGCTTCCTGCATTTCGTTCGAACCCAAAAGTAGGTTCGACGCTCCCGAGTTGTTTAAGTTGAGGAATGGGTCGTTGTCGTCCATGCCGTTTATCGTGAACAGGTTGGACGTGGCGGGCAAGCCGAAGGCTTCGACGTTGCCGTAGCCCCCTTGGGAGTTAATCACTACCCCGGGAGCGAGTTGAGCGATGGCGCTCAAGTCGTTGCCCGGGTTCGGGACGTTGGCAATTTGCTGCTGGCTCAATGCGCTTGCGGTATCTCCGTTCTCCGTTTGAATAAGCGGCGCCGCCTCAGTCACGGTGATCGTCTGGCTTGCAGTCCCCAAGGTGAGGTGCAAGTCGACCGTGGCAATCTGTCCGACAGCCACCTGCGCCTGCTGAACAATGGATTGGAACCCGGCGGCCGTAACAGTCATCGTATAGGATCCCGGTGCCAACAAGTAAAACCGGTAGGCACCATCGCGATTTGTTTTTGCTTCCTGCGTGACACCCTTCGAATTATCTTTCAAGCTGATCTTCGCATCCGGGACCACCGCGTTGCTTGGGTCAGTCACCACTCCGGCGATATCGCCGGTTGTGCTCGTTTGAGCGGCCAACCGCGTGGAACCAAGCGATAGCGCCACCAGAAGCGCAAGCGCGACCGTCAAGAAACGCCTCCAATTCATGTTCATGCTGTGCCTCCTCAAAGTCTTGGCTGGAAATCTCTTAGCGTCTTGAATGGAACTTGCCTCGCTCGTAGGCATGTGCAGGTTCGAGCCCACGTCCGCGCAATCCGAGTACGTCAATGGACATTTGTTGGTAACTTTCGGGTAATCCGGTGAGGGTCGAAGAAATAGCTAGATAAGAGAATGTGTAACCGAATCTCGCTCGAACGTGTGTGAAAGAGACGCCTGCTATTGAGCAAGCCCACACCGGAGTGATGATTCAACGTATCTTTCTTCCAATTTCTGGAATCGGCTAGCGCTGGGAGCGCTGGCCGATTGCGCAACGTGCGGTCGATGCCAGAAGAACCCTGCGGACTCAAACCTAGACATTGGTCAACAGATCGCCGTGAGATGTGCCTGTGTCGAGAAGCTCCACTGCTCACCATCTGCCCCGATTCTCGCGGCCGATGAAGTCCGTCCGTTAGGCACCGCTGACTCGAAACGATAAAAGCGCAGTCGCCAGTTAATACCAATTCATGTTCGCTCGCTTTCCGAATCGATGTACACTCACAGCAACTCGGCAATCTTTCACGGCATCTCAATGTGATCAGCGTTTATCTCGGTGGTGTTAAGCTCCAACCAAATGGTAACGCCGCCCACGCCTTCGGCCAGCTTGCGTGAAGATAGTCAGCCGAAAATCACGGTTTCTGCCGTGCACACCTATCGTTTTGGCGTTTTCGAAGTGAATCTTCGCACGCGGGAGCTTCGCAAAGATGGCACGAAGATTAAACTACAGGATAAGCCTCTTCAGTTGTTGCTTCTGCTGCTCGACCATGCCGGGGAGATTGTCAGTAGAGACGAAGTGCGCGCAGCGCTCTGGCCTGCCGGAATGTTCGTCGATTTCGACGCGAACTCGAAGACAATCCTAATGAAATTGCGGCAGGCGCTTGGCGATCTCGCGGAGAATCCAATCTTTGTCGAGACGATTCCCCGCCACGGCTATCGCTTTATTGCGCCCGTCATTCGAGTTGACAGTTCACATGATATGCCCACGCAATCCTTGGGCGAGCCAACTCCGTCACCACCGGCAAGCGACTTGCCCAGAGCTACATCTCGATTTTCATGGCGGCAAAGTTTAGCTTTCGGAGTACTGGTCTGTTTTATCGTGGCCTTTGTCTTGGTCGTCCATTCGCGCCGAGCATCCGTTCGTCCGTCGAATCCACGCAGGATCGTGCTTCTGGTGTTGCCGTTTGACAATCTAAGTTCTGATGCGTCCCAGGAATTCTTTAGCGATGGCCTGACCGATGAAATGATCACGCTCCTCGGCCAACAATCGCAGAACGAGCTGGCGGTCATCGCTCGTACTTCGGCTATGCAGTACAAAGCCACACGTAAGCCACTCGCGCAGATTGTTCGTGAGGTTGGAGGCGCGGACTATGTGCTCGAGGGAAGCGTTCGCCGGTCGGGCAATGTCGTCGCTGTGAATGCCCAGCTTTTTCGCGTGCAAGATCAGGTCGTTCTCTGGTCGAGGTCATTCGAGGATCAGGTTGTGGATCTGCTTTCCATCCAACAAGACATCGCAAAGCAAATCGAGCACTCCCTTGTCATAAAGCTGATCCCGCCGACCTCATACACGTCTGCGGCCAGTCCGAGCGGACCGGCTCATGACGCGTATTTGATGGGTCTTTACGAAACAAACAAGCGGACTAACGAAAGCTTGCAGCGCAGCATTCGATACTTTCAGCAGGCGATTGCCCTGGATGATCGTTACGCGCCCGCCTATGCAGGACTTGCGAATTCGTATCTGCTTTCTGCCGGCTGGCTGAACCTAAAACCATCCGACGCATATCCGAAAGCGCGGGCCGCAGCCCTCCACGCGCTCGAGCTGGACGAGAATCTTGCGGAGGCGCATTCCATGCTCGCCGAAACGGAAAATGAATATTACTGGAAATGGGCCGAGGCAGATATCGAATTCCGCCGCGCGATTGAATTGAATCCAAATTCCGCGCTTTCCCACAAAAGCTACGCTGAGTTCCTTATGCACGCCGGCAGAAACCAGGAAGCCATCTCCGAGATCGAGCACGCGCGCGATCTCGATCCACTGTCGCTGATTGTGAATTCGCTCGTTGGGCTTGTTTATCTCAACGCCGGGCAGCCCAACCGTGCAGTCGAACAATGCGAGAAAGTCGTCCAGCTCGATCCCCAGTTTGCTCCAGGTCACTATTTTTTGGGCGAAGCATTTCTGCGATTGCGACAATACGATGACTCAGTTGTTCAGTTTCGGGCCGCCCGAGATCTCTCCGGCGGCAACACCATGATGCGCGCCGGTCTAGCTGTCGGATATGCAACTGCGGGTCGTCGCCACGATGCCGAGCAAGCTCTATCTGAGCTCGAGCGGGACGCCGGACATGTTTACGTTTCTCCCTATGGTCTGGCGCGAGTGTACTCCGCTCTGGGAGAGAACGAACGCGCCGTTGAGGCACTGGAACGTGCACGGGATGACCATTCTTTCCAGCTCATGTTTCTGCGCTCCGACCCTAGCTTCGACGCTTTGCACGGCGACGCGCGTTTCCTGAAACTCGTCAAGCAGATCGGGTTTCCCCAGTAGATTAGGCGTTGCCATGCGACTCTCTTCCTCTCCGCACCCTCATGTATGGCCAGAGGTCGTACCTCCATGTCATTTCCAGGATGGTAACGCTGGGCAGGGAACAAAGGCAGCCGGGGCAAAAGAAAAAGCAAACTCGTAGAAAATTCTCTGAGGATCTTTTCGGCTCCGAGTATTCAGTTCTCTTGTACGTCCCGGTCAACTTGCTTCTGTGAAATGACATAAGTGCCAAAAAACTTTTCAGAGCCCTGATGGTTTCTCCCTGCAGGCTAGGCGCGTCAGCGATGAATCGTTCTCCGTTTCTTTCCTTGCGGAGTACTCAGGCCTCGAGCCGCGGATCGGGAATGGCGCGGCCGACCGCGAAGTGATAAATCACCTGTCGCGGGAGAGTGCGAGGATCCCTGCAATGCGCGGCTTCCTCTTTGTTCTCTCGCAATTGCCTCAGGCCAGAAAAATGCTCTTCCCCGGATTCGGAAATCACCGGATCGAGCTCGCGCCGGTCTCGGTCCCGCGCCGCCGCGCGGCTTAATGGTGAGCCCAACATGACAAGCGCCGCCTGTTCCGCCGCGCGGAGCGACACGCTCACGGGGAACTCTCCCTCTTCTAGGAAGCCCAGATAGCGGTGCACATCATCGTCGTAGAACGCGCCTATGCCGGTGGCGTTCCAACCCAGTGCTTCCGCTCCGACATAGAGCCTCTGTCCAATTGCCCCGGCTTCGAAATGCACGTAGCGGTAGCCACGGTTGCCGAACACGCGTGCCGTCTCAGCGAGGTCCGCAATCATTGAAACGGCGAAGCAGGCGTTTCCCGCGAGCGGCTGTTCGAGGCTGAGATAAGCCGCCACGCGTTCCACATTGGCGCGATGGACCTGTTCCAGACTTTGGCTCGCTTTGTCCCACCGGTAGACGCCGGGCTCGCAGTCACACACACGGTGAATATAGAGATACAGGGTCACGAAATCGACGCCTCTCGCGACCGATGTCATCTCGCCGACGAAATTTCCGCGCCAATCCGCCGGCCAATCTCGCGTTGCAAAATCCAGGAGCTGTACCACTTCGTCGCGCTGCATAGGCGGAGTCCGAGCATCGAAATCAAGCGCAGAACGCCGTCGCCGCACGATTGGTCCCAGAGGGGTGTCGCGCGCCGGGTTGGGCGGAGACGGCTGGCCGAGGGCGGAGACGGCATTCACCGGCGAGATGCACGGCAGCGGCCCCAAGGGATCGGGCAGCATCGTTGAGCGATGCATTCCAAGAAGCAGGTAATAGGGAACTTCCTCCGCGGATAACTCATTGGGAACCCCCGCAGGTTCTTGCGGTGGCGGCGCAGGAACTCGCCCAGACGGGCCTTGCGGCGGAAAGACCAAGAAGACCATGGGCGCGTCGTCGCTTTCGGCCAGGCCGAGCGCCCGGGTAAGACGAAGATCGCTGAAGTGGGCCACTACGCTGCCAGGCAGTCCCAGTGCACGGGCTGCAAGGAGCAAGCTCATCATCGCGTGGCCCAGATCGTGGCAGCAATAGCGATAGGCCCGATCGCCGTACTTCCACGCCTCGCGCCAAAAGATCGAGGTCAGCCCGACGATCAACGGGGACGCTGCGGACAAGGGAAGCGCTAGGGCACTGGCGATCTGCTCCGCCCAGTCACCACGGCTGCGAAGCTCGAGCGCGTGCCGATCCACGCGGTAGTGATACAAGCCGTCGTCGACTCCAGTGAACCCGAACAGCGCTAGATAGGTTTCCGTGGGGTGGAGATTCCCCGATGAGGGATTCACGCGCAGGCTGTAGCGATAGCCTGTCCGGGGAACTTTCTTCCAGGCGCTGATCGCCATGGAATGCCAAAGCAGTCGGCTGAGCCAAGTCACGTCGAGCTGGACTTCCTCGCGGTATTCGGACTTGCTTCCCTCGGTCGTTCTTGCTCCTTCCGCCAGCGCCGCAATTGTCACGAACGTGCCGATCTGGGGGAAACCGGGTTCGGCCAAAAGCGTGATCAGCGGCGCACCTTCATAGGTGCGGAAGGGATCGGGCTGATTGCCCCAATCGAGAAAACGCGCATTGGCCCGAACGGAATCATAGCTATGCTTGGTGACGTGGTGGTAGGCGAAGAGGCGTTCAGTTTCTTTGTTGACGTCCTCACCTCCGAGGTCGGCCATCGCGCGGGAGAGAAATCGCGTCATTCTTCTATCCGCTCAAATCTCCTAAGAATAATGGGAGGACTCGCTGGGAAGTGCTCTACTCCAATTTATCCAGGATTCCTGTTTGACCCTCAAGCAAACGACATTGTACACGGGGTCGCCTTCCTCCGGGTTCTTCGGCCGTGGTTTCCGATACAAGTCGCCCGCGTTCGTCGTCGAAAGGAACGGGCGGCACTTCACCTCAAGGCTCAGTTAGGCTATGAGCCTACCCCCAGTACAGAGAGCGGGTGGAATCTGCTCGCCGGAAAGGCTGACGGACAGGACCAGTATCTCCGGCCCTCGCCAGATGCCCCGCATAATCGAATAGAATCAAAGCCAGCTATTGAAACAGTTGATGCGGTAGAATCCCCTTGCCAACCGCATGAAGGTCCCTAAGCCAGTCACGTCTTGTGCAAACTGTGGAGCAGCAGGCTATTCCATCCAGCTAGCCAACGGGAGGTGCGGGCGCATGCTTAGAAGAGATGCAAAGGAACGACCCAGAGCGCGATTGGGGACAATGATTGGGCTGAATGCCCATCTTGTGCGACTACGGGTTGGGAAGGCGCGAACAGGTGTATTCAGTGCGATGGCGTTGGTTGGTTGTTTCAGCGGGGCTGAAGCTGCCGCCTCTTTTTGCTCGCCGGCAGCGCTTTCAAATCACGAGCCTTCATTTTGATGAGTCCGGGTGATTTTGATGCGGATAGCATTTTGGCGAACGACAGGTGTTGAATCGTTTGCGGCTGCATGTTGAACTCTCTTGAGTTTTGTTGAAGTTGGGTCCTTTCGAAGCTACAAAATTATCTATAGTCGCCGGAAATATCAGATTTCCCAGTCGTTTTGAATTTTTGGCAAACCACGACTATTCCTGGCTGCGAAAACCTTGCGGATGGAATTTTTGCGTAGCACAGGCGATGGAACGCCAACTTCACGTTTACACAAGGCTTGTCCAAGGCCGGATCTAGGAGTAACTTGCTACCACTCAAGTGCGCATGAAGCCGACTACAAAAACCGCCGCACGTCTTCGTTGGAAAGACGTGTATCGCGAGGTCGAACTGTACAAGGCGACTGTGCGCGTGTACACAAAGCCGTTGTTTCACTGGCGCAAGGCCCTAAACGTCTCGGCCGACGGCAAGACCCTGTACGAGCTTGCCGAACGCGGCCTGCGAGGTTTGGATGCGATTCACGGTGCACTTCAGCGCGAGGCATTCGAGTTCCGACCCTCGATCGGACTCACCTACAACTTCAACGGGAAGCGCCGAACACTCTATATCCCCCCTTGGGAAGAGCGCATAGTTGACCTGCTACTTTACCGCGTCCTTAACCAGCGGCTGCACCATTGGTTTTCACCTAACTCGTACGCTTACCGCGACCATACTTATGGACTCGACAGCTGCCAGTCGCGGATCGCCAGTCTTCTTCGGTCGTCGCAAAGGCCGCTCTACTTGGTAAAACGTGACGTCTCCGATTATTTCGCCTCAGTCCACCACGAAGTCTTGCTCGGTCAGTTGTGCGAACACGTAAAGCCTGACGACTATCTATTTCACTTGCTGCGCCAGCGCATTCAATTTGCTTACCAAGACGAAACAGGACCGCACGAGGCGACGAGAGGAATTCCGTTCGGTTGCGCCAGCGCTTGCCTATTCGCGAACGTTTATCTCACTGGACTGGATCGTGCAATTGAACAGATTCCTGACGTTCACTATTTTCGATATGCCGACGATCTTCTCTTGCTGTCGCCTGGGCGCGACAGCGCCGTGCGCGCGCGCGAGCGCCTCCTCCGAGGGTTGGACGAACTGAAGCTCAGCACCAAGGCGAGTCACAAAGCGGACTTGCTGTTGAGTGCGGAAGGTGTCCGTTACCTCGATGATCGCCACTTCAGGATGGTCTCATCGTTTCGCCATCTCGGCTTACTGTTCCGTGTGGGCGGTGAAGTCCTACTCTCGCGCGACAAGCGGCGGAAGATCCAGAATCTGTTCCGCTTTGCCTTCCGTCGCAAGCGGAGAACGTGGAAGAGGATCGGAGATCCGCAGGAGCGGGCAAGAACGCTCGCCGCGATTGCATCGGAAACTGTCGAAAAAGGCGTGCGCAACGTGGCCATTGTTGACTACTATTTGAAGCATGTGACGGACGTGGCTCAGTTGCGGATGCTGGATCGCTGGCTGGCCGAAGAAGTCCTCAGTCTTGTTTTCGGAGGACATAAGAAAGGTCATTTCGCCAAGCTCAGCTTCGAGACGCTCAGAGAGTTTGGATTGCCTTGTCTCGCGCACCGGCAGAGACTGATTATTCATGGGCACACGGAAAGCCCATTCTTTATTTGGCAGAAACAGAAAGCAGATAGAGCGTTCAGGGGGACGGTTGCCAGACTGGTCCGTACCGTTGGTTCGAACCAGCCTTCTCTCCGTACCCAGAAGCAGCAGCCAACAATGCCGGTGGGAGAGGGCGGCTGCCTGTAGATGGGTGTGATGGAAAACCTTGCCGCTGAAGCGGAAGGTCGTTTATTCAACCGTCCCCCTGAGTGCTTTACCGGGTTCGTTCGTGGGAGAAGCGATGGGACTGTTAGACTTTCTCAAAAACCTGCTGTCCGGTGGAAACAACCTGCAGTGTCCAGTCTGCCGAACTGCTGGTGCGCAGAGAACCGGAGAAGGACGAATACGCTGCACGAACCCCTCTTGCCCGAACTTCGACGCTAGTCTGAGAGGACGTGGAACTCGAGGGCCCGCAGGAACGACGGTGCCGACGAAGGGCAGTTTCAAACCTGTCCAGCCGGTGATGATTCGCTACCGGAACTTTGCAGGCCAGGACAGAACTTTTGTCGCTGAGATGGATTCGCTCGTGCGTAAAGGCAATCACTTGGTCGGAAGGGTTGAGCCCACTGGCGAAAAAATCGCCTTGGCGCGCGACCGGATCCAGAACTTACAGGAAGTCGAGTCTGGACCAACACAAAGGGTTGCGCCGGGGCAACCGTTGCCTACACCGCGTGAGCGCCAAGTGCTCGGTTATCACAAGAAACACGGAACCAGTTCTCCTTTATTCGAGAAGATTCGAGCCAAGTATCCCAACTGGTGAACAACGCTTCTGGGAGCGGTCAGCCATACGCACACGATCATACGGCCACCTACACGGACTTCAAAGCAACATGGCATAATCTGGCCTTCTTCAAGAAGGAGCAGCGGAGGAAACGCAATGGAAACACTCTACTGGATTCCGTTGGCGATCGTAGCTTTCATCGCCCTCTACCTGATTCTGGGAAGCTTTTTCACCGTGCGCACGGCCGAGGTCGCGGTGATCACGCGATTCGGCAAATTCCTTCGAGTCGCCGAGCCTGGATTGAACTGGAAGCGGCCGTTCTTCGATACCGTGGCGGGCACGGTGAGTTTGCGTGTGAATCAGATCACTCTGACCATGGAGACAAAGACCAAAGACAACGTGTTCGTCACCATTCCGATTTCAGTGCAGAATCGTGTTCGTCCGGAAAAAGTCTACGATGCCTACTACAAACTGTCCGATCCGGTGGCGCAGATCAAATCCTATGTCGAGCAGGTGATCCTGGGGCATGTCCCGGGAATGACGCTCGACGAAGTGTTCGCCTCGCAATCCAGTATCGCCGCGGCGGTCAAGTAGGAGCTGGATGCGGACATGGCGTTATTCGGATACGAAATTGTCAATGTGCTGGTGACCGACATTGTTCCCGATGTCAAGGTGAAGTCGGCCATGAACGATATCAACGCGGCACAGCGCGAACAGGTAGCCGCTAACGCCAGAGGTGAGGCGGAGAAGATTCTGGTGGTCAAGAAGGCCGAGGCCGAAGCGGAAAGCAAGGCTCTCCAGGGACAGGGGATCGCAAATCAACGGAAGGCCATCATCGAAGGGCTGCAAGTTTCGATCGAACAGTTCCAGAAGGTGGTGGAGGGGGCGTCCGCGAAAGAAGTCATGCAATTGGTGATGGTCACACAGTACTTCGATACTTTGAAGGCGATTGGCGAGAGTGATAAAACCAACACGTTGTTCCTGGCGCACTCGCCCGCGGCAGTCAAAGAGGTCTCGGAACAGATTCTGCAGTCCATGCTGGTGGCGGAGAGAGCGAACGGCTGAAGCTCAAGAGTCGTCGTCCACGGCGCATTGTTCTTAACGGGGTATCAGGGTGAGCGGCCCCGGTATTTTTGATCCACTCTGAGAGAGAGTTTCCGGCAAAATCTAACACCTGAGGAAGGGAGATTTGCCGTGAAGCAGAAGCGATTCAACGTAGAGCAGATCGTAGCCGTCCTGAAGCAAGCCGAAGCGGGAGTTCCACTCGCTGAGCTGATCCGGCGGGTTGGAAATCGCTCAGACACGAGTGCGGTACGGGTACCGGAAGATCCGCGTGTTGCTGAACCGTGAGGGCTGGAAAGTGGGCAAATACCTCGTAGAACGGGTCTATCGGGAAGAGGGATTAACGCTGCACCAACGGCGGAAGCGGCGCCGCCGCGTAGCGGAACATCGGCGTGAACGTTTTCATCCAAACGGGCCGAATCAGGTGTGGTCGATGGACTTTGTGGCGGATCAGCTAGCGGACGGAAGAAGGTTTCGTTCGCTGACGGTCGTGGATATCTACACTCGGGAATGCTTGGCGATCGAGTCAGAACAAAGGTTGAAGGGCGAAGATGTGGTGTTGACGCTGAACCGAATTAAAATCCAACGCGGAGTTCCGAAGTTTCTTTACTGTGACAATGGGAGCGAGTTTTCCAGTCAGGCGATGGATCTGTGGGCCTATCAGAACGGAGTGCGAATGGCTTTTTCCCGACCAGGAAAACCGACGGACAATGCTTTCGTGGAATCGTTCAACGGAACGTTTCGGGCAGAATGCCTGGATGCCCATTGGTTCACGTCGTTGACGGAGACCCAGCAGATCGTGGAGACTTGGCGCAGGGAATACAACGAGAGTCGGCCTCACAGGGCTCTCGGGGAGAAGACACCCAACGAGTTCGCCAATGAAATCGCGGCTAGCCGCGATTTCATTGGGATGCAGACAGCCGAAAACTCGCCCTAGAGTTGGTACAAAAAAGCCGGGCCGGTCAGTGATGTAGACTCTCTCATTCGTCGTGGTACAAAAACTCGGTCCGGTCAACTCATCCCCGGTTATTTCGCCCTGGTAGTAAGCATATATGGCCGCGATCGCACCTGCCTCTTGTAAACTCGAAAACTCGTCTCCGGGGCCGGGGACGGGAGTCGTGCAGAGGGACTCGGGGCACGCTCCAGGATCGGGTGGTGGCAAGTTGATATCCGGAGGCCCTTCCTGAGGGGGAGTTCCTTCCTGGCCAGGGTCACCACACTCGTTCGGCCGGTATCCATGTCCAAATCCTCTGTATCGGCCGCGCCCTTGCCTGCCAAGGAACGCGACATCGCCTCCGTCATCACCTCCACCATCATCGAGGCCACATAGTCCGGTCGGGTCAACAATGTGCAGCGGACTATTTCGGACATAAGCGTATCGGTTCAGCGTCTGTGGATCCGTCAGACGAACAGACGCGAGGCCAGAAGGATCCGGAGACGGCCATCGACCCTGTGTGCCGTACTCGCGTGTCGGGAAATCGTACAGGTTCGCGACCGTGTCCTGGTTCATGCCGGTAAATGAGAGATCTGTTGTGCCCGTTTGCGCGTAAGGCTCACCAAATGGAGCATAAGCGCCGTCAAAGTACAGCGTACGGCTTGGAGTAGACGCGAACCGTGAGCTTCCGAGGTGATCCGAGTGACGATAGTAAGCCAGCCCGCTCGAATTGTACACCGCCACAGCACCGCCTGATAATGGCACAAAGGCTTTGGTCAATGTCTGGCCACTCATGATTGCGAGCTTGAATCCAGATGGGGCATAGACAATCTGCGAATAGACCCCGCTCTTGTCTTGTTCCACCATGCGCCCGAGGGCATCATAGGTCACTCCAACGCCGTCAATCGTAACTGGACGGCTTGCTGCGTCCCAAGCGTACACGTGGAGGAAATCGTTCGTAACATTTCCGTTTGCGTCGTATGTCGGCGTGGAACTGCCGATCTGTGTCATGTGATTCTGCTTGATCCGCGGAATTACGCCCGATAGACCGAGACTCAAAATAATCCGCGCACTCCACTCAGGATAAAAGCCAATGATGCCAGAAACATAACAATCGTGGCACTCCAGCCGATTATGTAAAGGTGGGGCGGAAGCCGGAACTTTCCGACGATTCTCCTGTTCGCGGACACGATCATCAACATAACCATGAGCGGGACGGCTACAACTCCGTTAATCACGGCAGACCAGAACAGAGCGCGGATTGGATCCATGCCCAAGAAATTCAATGAGATGCCAATAAGCGTGGCTGCAACGAGAACGGCATAAAACTTCGGTGTCTGACGTGGCTTGCTTTCAAGACTGGCCCGCCACCGGAATGTTTCTGCGACGGCGTATGCGGCGGAACCGGCCAGGACGGGGACAGCCAACAATCCTGTCCCGATGATCCCAAGAGCAAAGAGCAGAAAAGCGAGGTTTCCTGCAAGAGGTTGCAGGGCCTTGGCAGCGTCGGCGGAAGTTTGGATACCTTTCCCAGTCCCTGAAGCGTGCAACGTTACGGCTGTAATAAGAATGATGAAGAATGCAACCAGGTTTGAGAAGCCCATCCCTACTCTGGTATCGACAGCGATCCGCCGCAGTTGGTCGAAGGCTTGGGAAGGCTTCTTCTTGAGGGGCCGCTCCCCTTTGTTAAGGCGTACGTCTTCGGCTTCCTCTGAAGCCTGCCAGAAAAATAGGTAGGGACTGATTGTAGTGCCGAGAACGGCGACCAGAGCCATCCAGTAATCCGTCGTCAATAAGATGGATGGGATGATCGTCCTGCGAAGCGCGGTTGCCCATGGGACGTGAACGACGAAAGCAGTTGCGACGTATGCAAACAATACCATCGTAAGCCATTTCAGATAGCGGACATATTTTCTGTATGGCAATAGATCTGAAGAATGAGTGAGAACAATCCGAACATAAGCACGTAGGCGTCGAGAGATCCTCTGAAAACGAGCTGCGCAGCCGCACCCATAGCCGCGACATCCGCGCCAAGATTGAAGACATTGGCAAGACACAGCAGGAGGACAAGACTATAGAGAATTGGCTTCGGATAATGTTTCCTAAGGATTTCCGCAATACCCGCACCCGTAATGCGTCCGAGCCGCGCGCAGATTTCCTGAATCGCGGCCATCAATGGAAAAGAAAACAGCGTAGTCCACAACATGCCCAGGCCAAACCGCGCGCCAACCTGAGAGTATGTAGCAATGCCACTTGGATCATCATCGGCGGCGCCCGTGATCAGGCCGGGGCCGAGGCGATGGAGAAAATTAGGATGGTCCCCAGAAAGATCTGGAACCTGTCGGATGTTGTCTGCCTTGAGTGAAGACTCAGACATGAAGGTGGTAGTTTATGCCGGCAGTCAAGAATACCTTGTTACTGTACACTGAGATTCTTGCGTACGCGATGGGGACGGAGCGACGTGGTGTGGCATAGCTTGTCGTTCGAGGGTAACGTTCTGGACTGGTGTCCATGAACCTTTCAATCGAGCACACACTCGAAGCGAATAGGACATATACGTGGTTGTCGATCAAATTCCCGGCGACCGACGAAGCCGGAACGATGTTGATAGAGGGAAAGTCAATCGACATTACCTGTGACGCTCCATGTCCCGGCATGTCAATGCAGACGGCTCCCTACAAGCGCCCGATGAGTAACGTATCAGCAGGAACGAGGAGCCCTAAACTGATTCCCCCGCTCACTCCCCGCTCCATGTTAGCTGAATTTAGTTGAATTCAAGGTTAAGCCGAATGGGATGCAGGGGAAGGAGGTCGCGGGGCGCGAGGAAGTGTGGTTGCTGCCTCCTCAGACATAGGTATCCATTTTTATCTTGGAGTAGACTCCGCAAGGTGATTGTCAGCAGCCGGCTTGGCAGGATATACAAGGATGACGAGTTTAGAAGATTCGCCCGCTCGCCTGTCCTTTCCAAGACCGATGGTCTTGAGGCGTTTGTCATCTAGCCTGAAACTCTGAGTGAGATAGTCGCGAACAACTTTCGCGCGGGCTTCCGTAAGCACCTTAGCTTTGTCGCTATCACCTGTCGCTTCCGACGAGGCGATAACGACAAGGTCATACCGGCTCTCTTCCAGATATTTTCCTGCTTCTTCGATAGGTTTTTTGTTCTTCAGCTTTGCATTATCCGGTTTGTCGAAGATCTCGCTCGAAGAATAGTCAAATTCCTTCATGGGGGTTCGATCGGGAATGCGCGCCAATGAATGCTGGGTCAGTTCGCTGGTTTCGTTGTAGCCACGCTTCTGGAAAAATCCGCGAAGAAGAAAATTGTGTTGGAGCGCTTCCATGTCATCCCGGAAAGCGGCGATGCCCTCACGGGCTTGGTCGGTGAGTTCGTGCGCCTCTTCAGCCATGTCTTTGGACGTCTCGCTCGCGATCGTGTCATTATTTTGAACAGACTCTGCCTTAGATGAACCGAAGGAAATCTCGACATATTTATCGCCCAGAAGTCCTTCCGTCTTGATAGATGCTCGCGAATCCTTCTTGATAAGATTGCGGGTAGAATTCCGGAGATTCATCACCACAGTCACTTTTCCATCTGATTGTGAGGGTAGATCGATCTCCTTGACAGTGCCCTGATGAATTCCACCGATACGAACGTCGGCACCATTGTTGAGACCGCCGACGTTCTGAAAATCCGCCTTCAATCGATAGGTCGACGCGAACAAGAAATCCTTGTTGCCTATCATGAAGATTCCAATGGAGAGAAACAGGAGCGAAAGAAAAACCAATACGCCGATCCGAAACGCGGTGGACATAACCTCCTCCTAAGAATTGCTCAGGAATTGCATGACAAATGGATCGCGGCTCCCTTGCAAGTCCTCGAACGTTCCTTCGACTAGAATTTGACCGTCGCGCATCAATGCCAGGCGATCGGATACTACGCGCGCTCCGTGGATATCATGGGTTACGACGATGGACGCCATGTGACGCTCCTTCTGCAAGCGCACAATCAGGTCGTCGATCTCCGCAGCCGTGATCGGATCCAAGCCCGCGGTAGGCTCATCAAAGAGCAGTATTTCAGGGTCCAATGCCAGCGCCCGCGCCAAACCCACACGCTTTTGCATTCCTCCGGAGACTTCGGATGGCATTTTGTGCGCGTCTTGGTCCATCCCGACATTGGCGAGAAGTTCGTGCACGCGCTTGGCTCGCTGGTCATCAGACATCCTAGAATGCCGCCGCAGCGGAAACCCAACGTTCTCTTCAACCGTGAGCGAATCGTAGAGCGCTGCTTGCTGAAATAAGAAGCCAACCTTCTTGCGAACCTCGTTCAGTTCCTTCAGCGGCAGGTCCGTTATTTCTCTCCCGAAGATAGAGATCGAACCCGAATCCGGCTTGTGAAGGCCAATGATCAGTTTAAGCAAGACGCTCTTGCCCGTTCCGCTCTGGCCGAGAACAGAGAGCGTTTGCCCGCGCGATACTTCCAGGTTGATTTCCTTCAGAACCGTCTGTTGACCAAAGGACTTGGTGAGCGACGCCACACGAAGGAGTGGCCTTTCTTTCTCAGCATTCTTCTTGGTCTCTATGCTTTGCATGCATTGTCCTCAACGGAAAAACACGAGGATCAAGTGAACCAGTAAGACATCGGCCAGAATGATAAAAAGGGAGGCTAGAACCACGGAGCTAGTCGCTGCACGCTCAACACCCTCCGTGCCGCCGGTCGCATGCATTCCTTGAAAAGACGCCACGACACCTATCAGGAGTCCAAAAATGATCGTCTTCAACGTCGGAGGCAGGAAGTCGCTAAACGTTACATTCTTGAATCCGTCGTGAATGAAAAGCTGCAGGGAAATCGGCTCCGCGGTAGCATTGGCGACCCAACCCATCACGATTCCACAGAAGTCGCTAACCAAAGTGAGCAGTGGAAGCACCAACATGCAGGCAAAGACGCGCGTGGCGGCCAGAAATCTGTATGGGTTGACCCCTGACGCCTCCATAGCGTCAATCTGCTCAGTGACCCTCATCGCGCCGAGTTCGGAACCAATGCCCGCGGCCGCGCGGCCGCTGACGACAAGGGCTGTAATAATGGGTCCGCTCTCTTTGATGATGGAGAAGACAATCACTGCAGGGAGGAATGATTTTGCTCCGAATCGGATGAGACTATCCCGGGTCGAAAGCGCAAGGACAACCCCGGTCGCAGACCCTGCGAGCGCTACAAGTGGCAATGACTTCGAGCCCAGTTCATCAATTTGATGAACAAATTCGCGAACTTCGTATGGCGGAGTCAAGGCGGATCGAACCAAGCGGCTGCAAAACATCCCTAAATTGCCAAACCATTCAAAGAACTTGACGATCGAGGTCCCGGTATCACGTAGAACCGAGCCCTCACCGATCGCCGCAGCGGAAGCTGCCGCGAAAACAAAGAGTACAAATTGACCCTTCATTGCTTTGTCTACCTTCCCGCGCCGTGCGAGCTGCCCTTACGATCTCCACCCTTGGGGCTGGAGCGCCGAATCGACTTCGATGTTTTCGGGGTCGAGGCAGGACGTTCCACCTCTTGTGGCGGAAGATCCATAATCGGCTGAAGAGGATTTGATGAATCGCCTGGGTGCGCCGGTACACCCGGGAGATGATTGGTTAGGTTCGCATCCCTTTGATTCTTCGAGTTATCGGATGAATTGCGTGAAGTAGACATCTCGGCTCCTTGCTTTCATTTTTTTAGTGCTACGGCAAAAGTCATGCCTCAGGAAAACAATATCTCCCTGAAAGAGTTAGCTCTATCGGGCAGATACCTTAGAGGACTCCGCAAGTTTGTTGTATATGAAGCGCGGCCGGAATCAGCAACCAAACGGTTTGAAATGATTGGGCGAAAATTCAGGGAACCAAGGCTTTTTGCGAGCGGTGTGTCTGGCTGTGGGAAGTAGCTCAGTTGGAATAAAGGAAAAGATGGAGAGAATAATCTTCTAGAACTAGTACTGATGGACAATCCTCGTCGCGCCCTCCAACAGCGAAGAATAAACGCAGCCATATCAGGTTCTTACGGAGAAATGTTCGAGGATGGCATCCTCATTGCACCTTCTAAACCTAGCGGGTCGCGAGGCTTGCGGCATCCCTCGCGGAGAGTTGTCCGCGCGGTTTAAAGGAGGTGTGTGCCTTGTAATTTCTTGCTGACGCCATCGAAGGAGCAGTACTCGCGGAAGGGGAGAAGAACGTGACTCGTGGTGCGGCTTGCGCTTATGGCCGTCCCCCACTATTTTGACTCAATAGACGCGAGCACAAATCCAAGGAGGAAACCTAAAATGAAAAGCATCTGTGGTGTCGTGATGGCAATACTCTTGATTGCATCTACGGCATTGGCCGAAACCAAGGAAACGCGAAAGCAGGAGGACCGTTTGCAGGACGCTGGGCAAGTGATGAGCGAAGTTTTGAGCATGCCTGACACCATCCCACACCATGTCTTGGACAGGACAAAATGTGTCGTTATCATCCCGTCCGTCCGCAAAGCCGCTTTCGTCGTGGGCGCTAGCTATGGCCGTGGTGCTATGGTTTGCCGTACCGGAGAGGATTTCACGGGACCTTGGGGTGCACCTTCGATGATGGCGCTCGAGGGCGGGAGCTTCGGCTTGCAGGCCGGAGTGCAAGCTACCGATTTCGTGTTCCTCATTATGAATGAGAGCGGAGCTTCGAGCCTGCTGCGCAGCAAAGTGAAGTTGGGAGGCGATGTCTCGGCCGCGGCCGGGCCGGTAGGTCGCGACGCGGAAGCCGACACCGATGCCTACATGCGCACGGAGATTCTGACTTATTCGCGCACTCGCGGTATTTTCGCCGGAGTCTCGCTTGAAGGCTCCACGTTGCGTCCCGATAAAGATGCCAATGAAGCGCTCTACGGCGAGAGGATCAGTGCTCGCCACATCGTGCTCGGCCCTGGGCCGGCAGCTCCCGAAGCCGCCAACCAGCTCCTTGCTATGCTGGAGAAGGCTTCGCCGCGGGCAGCAAACGCGTAAACGAAACTGCGGTTCCCTCCGAAACGAATGAAGGAGAGCTCGGTCACACCTCGTCGCGGGAGGTGACCGAGTTCTTCCTTCTTCGTGCGCAGGTGGGTTTGGCCGTAGCGGCCCAGACCAATACGGTACCGGCCCCTTCAATACTTTCTCCCTGCCTATTATTTCGATAGAAGAGCGTCGAAAGTGGCGCGGGACATTACTGAACAAAAGCAGACGGAGCGAGCTCCTTCAGCACAGGGAAGCGTACAGCAATAGAGCTGATCGAGACGATAAAATAGTCAGCGCCGGAACCTGTTCCGTGCGCTTTCGGCCACTCAGCAAACAGCGACACTAGGGTCGGAAAGAATCCCCTCCCCACGCCACCGCGAGATGAGCCGTGCATGAATCCCGGCACGCTCGCGGTAGACGGCGCACAGGAGGAGCCATTCCTCCTTCTTATCGGATGGAAAGTTGACTGCGATACTTTCACACGTAACCGCGGCGTCTTCCCACCACCTCTTCGAGGAGTCCGAAGATATTCCGATCCACGGGGCTCATTGGTTTTCCTCCAAACCCGGTAGCGAATGGACAGCCCGGCCGGGTGGACTGGATGGATGCACAAATGCAGTCATAGGGAGAGCGGCGCTCAGCCGAGCCGCAACGGAGGATATGAGACGCGAAGGGTCTTGTCGGTACGCTAGCGAACCAATCTTGTGTGCCTGGCATGCCAGTTCTTCATCTGCTGGTTGAGTTGCTCAAAGAAAGCCAGCTATTATGACAACACAGGTTATTCCTACGTTGATGATGACGGGAACGAGGAAATCTACTGGTTCCCATACGACATGATCCTTGATGGGGATACGGGCGCGGTCGAGTACGTTCCAGAAAGTTAAGCGCCGTAGCTACTCTCGCTCAGGTTTGCGTGGAAATAAATCTTCATTTCATTGCCGTCGCGGGCGTTCGAACGGGGCGCGGAAGCACCCCGGAGTCGACTTCCGAGCCGGCGCGCGAAAGCGTCTGGAAATACATCTCATCGCCCGCAACTTCGACCAACATGAATGTGCGATCGGTGTCGAAACCCTCTTCCGTCATGCCGGTTTTTGCCAGGTCGCCATTCCGCAACTGCCCGGAAGAGCCTTCGGTGAAGTAGTAGATTCCCTTTTGCGGGTGGACCCGCTCGTACACGTGATCGTGGCCGGAAAATACTGCATCCACGCCATATTTGACAAACATCGGCTCGATCTGCGAGCGCAACTCAATGGAGGAACCGTGAGTTTTTCCCGACGAATAAAGGGGATGATGGAAATAACAGATCTTCCAATCTTTGTTCCCCGCATCCTGCAATTGTTTTTCGAGCCAGGCGAGCTGTTTGGGGTCCATGTAGTTGCTGTCGAGAACGAAGAAGCGAACATTCCCTTTTTGAAAGGTGTAGTAGTTTGCTCCGTTCATATTGAAAGGCTGGTAGAAGCGCTCGTTCGGATTGTCGTGGTTTCCCAGCGACGCGTAGAACTTGACGCCTGCATCCAGCAGCGGCTTGTAGGGTACTTCGAACTTTTTTTCAAAATCCTTGGGGCTGCTTCCGCCGTAGATGTTGTCACCGAGCATGATGACGAACTCGAACGGGAAAGTCTGGCGGACGGCCATCATGCGCTGCGCGACTTCATATTGCGGCCCCTCGCCGGTGCCCATATCGCCGATTGCCGCGAAGCGGACTGAATTGGGCTTGAGCGGAAACTTGAATGGGTCCGTGCTCGCGATCAGTAGAAAGGCACTGACCAAACTCAGAATGAGAAAGAGCCGTTTTCGCATGGGTCCGCCCGGTGTCTGAGAGTCTAAGGAATGATCCCGGGAATCACATCGACAACAACATTCGCTTCGGCGTCCAAAAGAATGAGATCGTGACCGACAATCCGGTAAGCGACCTCGTCAGGCAGTTTGGGGAACTTGAGCAACAGGGTCGGGGGAACGGTGGTGAACGCGACTCCGTCGGGGTAAGGCTCGTTCACGCCAAGTTGAATCTCCTTGAGCGGTTCCCCCTGCCGGATTGTGGTCCGAGCTTCATGGCCCTGCGAGCCTTGGAATTCGTCGCTAACTGCGCGGCGGAACGCTTTCTCGGCCTCTTTTGTGAAAATATCCCCACGCTTGGCATTCGGCCGAGCCTCGCGAATCTTTCTTGCCAGCGCCTGCTGGTGAGCCGCGATCAATTCCGGTATATCCGTGGGCTTGAGCGCCGGAAGGGTTGACTCGACCGACTTGTGAAGGCTGGTGTATGCCTGCACGCGTGTCAGAAATTCTTTGTAGCCTGCTGCGTTTTCCGGCTGTTCCTTTGGCAAGGCGGCGCTCTGGTCCCGAGCCGTGGACGCGCATCCCCCCGCGAGCAAGACTGCCAGCAGCAGAAAATTCAATTGACGCCCGAAGGTTTGATTCGCTTCCATAACTTAGTCCTGGTGTGGGCTTTTCCGTCCTGACCACACACAAGCCCTAGGCCGTACCGGAGCCGCGAGTTGCTTCCTTGACGGCCTGCTTCACCGCTTTCTTGATCACTTTCTTTACCGTCGACTTGACAATCTTGTCGTGGAGCACTTCTTCTCCCGCCCGGGCCACGACTTTTTTGACCGCTTTCTTTACCGTACCGGTGAGCGGGCGCAGCTCCTGAACAAGGACTGCGACGGCCTTTTCCGCTTCTGCCTCGTGTATCACCGGCGGCGCTTCCTCTTTTGGAATCCCTTCTTCCTTGTCGCCGTCAGTGCTCCAATCAAATTCAAAAGTGTCGAGCAGTTTTCTTACAATCTTGGATTCTCGAACGATGAGTCCGACCTCGCGACGGGAATCCAGTTCAGCCGGACGCAAGCTCTGGCTGCCAACGAAGGCTTGGTGGCGATCGCGAATAATCGTGCGCGTGTGCAGCCGCATCCGTGTCAGCTTGTGGACCGGCACGCTGGCGCGCCCGCTGATCTTGCCGATAACCCGGACTTCCACGCCGGATTTGGCACGTTCTTGCAAGAGGCCGATCATTTCATTGTCCGAAATCTGCGGATCGTAGATCAGTAATTGCTTCTTGGCGCGCTTGATGAAGCTGCGAAGCACCTTTCGGGAGTTTGCGGGGCTGACGACAAACGTATCGAGTCCTGCGGAGTAGGGACGCCGCGAGCAATCAGCCTCGAACAGTTTGGCGGCCTCCTGGACTATCCTCGCGTTCTTGGTGACGATTCCGAACCCACGGCTGTGATCAATATCCAAATGGGTAAAGTTGAAAGAGAGCATGTATAGGACGCGCCGATCAATGACGACCATCTTGTCGTGATGGCGGACCAAGTCGCCGGCGCTGCGCGCCACCGTAATGCCTTCTTGCAAAAAGCGCGTCTCGAGCTGGCGCAGGTTCTTTTCGCCGCCGCGGTTCACATCGGCGATGAGCGCCGTGACCTTTACACCCTTAGCTACCGCCGCTTTCAAGGCGGCTTCCATATCGCTCCGGTCGAAACGAAAAATCGCGATCTCGACGCTTTTCTTTGCGTTCTTGATCGCGGAAAGAAGAGACGCAGGTCCGTCATCGGGCTGAATGATTAGTTTCACGTCGGGTTTTTATCCTTTCGATGCGCGGCCTCTATTTTGCGTCGAGGCGCGGAATTTCGCCACCGGCGCGCGAAGAGACCGAAGATTGGTCGTCCAGTATCCAGTCCGCGGCGGCATGCTCACAACGCATTCAGCGCCGCGATTCGTTTCTGCACCTCCTTCGCATACCCATCGACTTCGTCGGGTGGATAACCTGCTGCGCGGAAACAGTCCTTAATTTGCGATTCCGAAAGTTGCCCGAGCCTTTGTCCGAGCCATTTCGCATCTTCGCGCGGGATATCCTTCGTAACCGCTTCCATGTGGCTGCGGGTTTCGTAGTTCCCCACATTGACCGCGGTAAGGAAGAACGGCCGGCTATGCATTACAAAGTCCACGCGATCATCCTTGATCTTCTCGATGAATTTCGATTCGATATAGTCCTTGTAGACGCCCTTGGACCGGCTCATCGAGTCACCCGTCTTGCCAAATGACGCGCCCACATCGCTCACCAGATACCAGCGCTCTCCCTCGACTGCGTAAATCGAATTGTTGATGGCCTTCAAATCCCAGTTATTCACAAGGGCCATCATGACGCGTAGGCCATTGAGTTCCTTCGTTCCCACAAACGGGTTGTGAAACCAATCCCAGTCCCCAAGTTTCTTGCGGTCCTTCGCTTTGCGTTCCAGGCGCGCGCGGTGAACCGTACCGTCCTCGGAAACAAACTTGCCGCCCCGGCGTAACTTCGGAAGGCCGGTGACTCTTACCTGGGCCAGAAAATAATCGTCATCTACGAAGTATCCGGCAGCCCATAACAACCGTGTGGCGGCAGTCTCCGATTGGGGTTCCTCCCCTAGTTTGATTCTCCATTTGACGCCCTTTGAATCCTCTACGTCGAATTTAGGGCTCGTTCCGTTCATATCTTCCTGCAAGAACTTGTATTCCGCGTCCGGGTCGGGGGCATGCTCTTTTCCTCCAGAGCCGTTCAACATGTCCAAGGCGGTAACATCGCCTGGATCCCGCCAGATGACTGCCGGGAAATCGGCGGCATTCTTTTTCTCTTCTTCCTTTTTCTCTTTTTTGTCTTGAGCCCCCAGCGTTGCCGCCAACGCAAATGCGAGCAGTATTAAAATCGTTCTCGGGATCAATGTGCTTCTCTGCATTCGATGCCTCCCTACGCGTATGAAGAATCGGGAACGTCTACTTTCGGTGCTACGGCCGTTTGGATGTTGTGTAGTTCGGCGTAAACTCCCGCCGCCGAAATAAGTTCTTCATGGGTTCCGCGTTCCGCGATTTCAGAGTCCTTGACTACCAGAATGACGTCGGCTTGCTGGATGATGGCAAGATGATGTGCGACAAGTAACGAAGTTCTGCGTTCCATCAATCGGTTGAGCGCTTCAATCACTGTTTGCGCCGAGGCCGCATCCAGGCCGGACGTAGGCTCATCGAGTATCAGTATGGGAGTGTCACGAATAATCGCGCGAGCGATCGCGATTCTTTGGCGCTGCCCTCCCGAGAGGGAAATGCCGCGCTCTCCAACCATCGTATCGTATGCCTCCGGCATCTTTTCGATGAATTCGTGCGCATTGGCCAGTTCGGCTGCCTTGATGATTTCCGCGCGCGAAGCGCCTGGTTTTCCGTAGGCTATGTTTTCCCACAACGTTGCGCGAAAGAGCAGCGTGTCCTGCAGAACAAAGCTGACTTGCTCTCGCAGCGACTTCAGTGTGTAGCTCCGAATGTCCCGGCCGTCTATTTTCACCACGCCCGCTCGCGGATCGTAGAACCGTGGTATCAGGCTTATGATTGTTGTCTTGCCCATTCCTGAAGGCCCTACCATCGCAGTCCTTTGCCCTGGCTCGATCCGGAAGTTGATGTCCTTCAGCACCAGATTGTCGCCGTCGTAGCTGAAATCGACGTGCTCGAACTCGATTTCCCCCTTGAACTTTGGAGCTCGTCGCGCCTTTGGCAAATCGCGCACCTGGCTCTCGATTTCCAGCACTTCTTGGATTCGCTCGTAGCCCACCATTGCCTTGGAAATGGTATCCGTCATTTTGGACAGGTCCCGCATCGGCTTGTACATCTTCCCGAGGTACAGCAAGAACACGATCAACACGCCTGCGCTAAGTTTGCCGGCCATCGTGAGTCTCGCCCCGTACCCCAGCACAAGGCAGGTGCCGATGGCTACGATCACTTCGACGATTGGCGACAGCTTTGCTTTCACACTCCGCGCGCGCAACGCGATTTCCACATTTTCCAGGCTCTGCGCTTCAAACCGCTGCAGTTCGTAATCCTCGCGAGCGAATGCCTTCACCACGCGGATGGAAGTCAGCACCTCCTGTATCACGGATGTCAGCTCGCCTTCCGTCTTCCGCACGGCTCTCGACGCCTTCTTGATTTGTCGCGTGTAGTAGTACACCACGGCAAAAAGGACCGGAGCGATGGAAAGAGCGATCAGCGTGAATCGCCAGTTGATATACACCATCACCCCGATCATACCCACCAGGGTTAGGGTGTTGACCACGGCGCCGAGCAGCGCAGACGTGATGAAGTCCTGTACCGACGCAACGTCGCTCGTGATGCGCGTGATGAGATCGCCGGTTCGCGCCTCGTCGTATTCGGGGAGAGAAAGACGCTGGATATGGTTGTAGGCTGTCCGCCGCAGGTCATGCGTCACCCACTGACCTATGCTCGTGGTGAGATATTTCTCGATATACGAACTAACCGCTCCCACCACGGCAATGGCCGCCACCGCAGCAATCGCGAAATTCAACAATGCGATTTGGTTTTCGCCGAAGAAACGCACCACGAATCCACCGATCCATCCGGGCAATTTCTTGTGCTGCAAAAGGCTGTCGACGACAACCTTGATCGGCCAGGGCTCAAGAATATCGGCCAGCGTTTCGCCGAGGACAGCGATGAACGCGGCTATTAACGCCGTCGAGTGCGGCTTCAGAAGCTGGGCAATCCTCAGCTTGGACGGTTGGTGAATCGGACCTGTTTTTTTTTCCACGGGATCGTTGTCCGTTTTTACCGTTTCTAGCCCGATCTAGGGCAAGCGATTTTGACGCGCTTGCAGGGCCAGGAACAAACCACATGCATTGCGAACGGTCTCGCAAGGCCCTAAAAGAGGCCCTTTATGGCTTTACGGCTTCACGGTGGCACCAGGTAATCCAAGCCAGATCACCTTGGTAAATTACACGGGGATTGAGCCTTATTGTCGATACAGCGAATCCACTAGATTTTCCCGGATATGCCAGCATCGCTATTCGTTTGCTTAGATGGGCTGGATGAATGTGTCTGAGTTCATCCAACTGCGACCGCACTTGTCATGGGAAACGCCGCTGTAACAGTCGTGCCATTCCCATTCGAGTGAATTTCGAGCGTGCCACCAAGCTCCCGCACGCGCTCCCGCATCCCGCTTACTCCTACCCCGTGGCTTGTTCCGCGGGACATGGAGACACGACGCTCGGAGGGTATTCCCTTACCTTGATCGCAGACTTGAAGAGTGAGCATGTTTCCATCGGAGAGCCATATCTTGATAGATGCTGTTTTGCTTCCTGAATGGCGGTAGACGTTGGTCAAACATTCTTGCACGATTCGAAAGATCGAAATTTCCACGTTGGGTGCAAGACGGCCTATTTCGGGCGCAAGTTCCACGGCAACCTCTATCTTGCTACGCTCAGCAAACCCTTCTGCAAACATTTGTATCGCAGGCAACAGACCGATCTCATCGAGAAGAGGCGGATGAAGCAAATGCGAAATCGTGCGTATTTCATTTGAGAGCTGTTGGATCAGGGCAATATTCTGACTCAGCGCGTCGCCGGCTGCAGGATTGAGCTTTTCTGCTTCCATCAAAGCCAGTGCGTTATTCATCGAAAGTGTAGCAACTAATTGGCCCACGCTATCGTGCAAGTCGCGAGCAATGCGCCGACGCTCTTCATCTTGTGTCGTCATCAGACGAGCTGAAAGGCTGCGCAATTCGTCATTCAGCATCTCCATCTGCCGCGTCTTGCGATGCAGATCCGCGAAAACGCTCACCCTCGCTCGCAGCAACTCTGGAACGATCGGGACGGAAATGTAATCTACCGCCCCCCGCTGGTACGCTTTGAGCCGGTCTAAATCCGTGAGATGTATTGCGGAGATGAAGATGATGGCGGTTTTCTGAAAACGAGGGTGCTGCCGGATCATGTCCGCCAGCTCGAACCCGTCCAGTTCCGGCATACTGACATCCATTAGAACGACCGCGATATCAGTTTTTAGCAGGTGGTCTAAGGCTTCTCTACCGGAATGGGCTTTGATGAGATTTTCATCCAGTTCTTTGAGTATGACTTCGTAGCTGAGTAGCTTTGCGGGCTGATCGTCTACCATGAGAATATTGATCTTCTGTTCGTCGATCATAGTCCTGCTCACCGCGGATGAGACTATGCTGTCTTCCCTCGGACCGCAATGCTTGTCTATCGATGAAACCACATCCGAAGCGCCGAAAGTAGCTGTTCAGTATTTACGGGTTTTGCCAAATATTCCGATGCTCCGGCTTCGAGACATTTTTCGCGATCTCCTTTCATGGCTTTCGCCGTTAACGCCACAATCGGCAGCCGACGGAAAGAGGGATCTTGCCGGATCACTTGCATCGTCTCATATCCGTCCATTTCTGGCATCATGATATCCATCAGCACAATCGCGACGTCTGGAGTTGACTCAAGCGTCGTGATCGCCTCGCGGCCGGTCCCGGCGGTGAGCACGGTCATTCCGCGGCGTTCCAGCACGCTACTAAGCGCGAAGATGTTCCGGACATCGTCGTCCACTACTAGCACCTTCTTGCCCGCCAGTGCTTCATCTGAGTGATGCAAGCGCTCGAGCATCTTCTGTTTTTCTGGTGGAAGATCGGTGACGACGCGATGCAGAAACAGTGCCGTTTCATCGAGTAATCTTTCTGGCGACTCCACTCCCTTAACCACTACACTGCGAGCCAACATGTGCAGGCGCGCGTCTTCTTCCGGCGACAAGTCTTTGCCCGTAAATACAACCACCGGCAAATGACTAAGCGATGGAGTATCGCGGAAACGTTCCAGTATGTCGAAGCCCGACATATCTGGCAGACGCAGATCGAGCACTACGCAGTCGAACGATTGTTCGGTAACAGCCACTAGCGCTTCAGAGCCAGTCGCAGCAACTTGGACGTCAATATCGTCATAGCCGAGTAGTTCCTGGATACTGAGCTGTTCGCCGGGGTCGTCTTCCACGACCAAGAGTCTCTTGCGACGCGGAGCTGTATATTCTTTGATACGGGCGAATGCAGCTTCCAGCTCGTCCGGTGTGGTTGGTTTCGTCACATACGCGAACGCCCCACTTGCCAAGCCATGCTGCCGGTCTTCATCCAGTGTCAACATCTGAACCGGAATATGACGCATCGCCGGATCTTGTTTGAAATGGTTGAGAACGGTCCAGCCCAACATATCTGGCAAGAAGACGTCGAGCGATACAGCAGTTGGATGGAACTCCCGGGCTAGTTCCAAAGCTTCTGCGCCACGAGTGGCGACCAAAACCTTGAAGCCCTTCTCGTGGGATAGATCGCATAGCAGCCGGGCGTAGTGAAGATCGTCCTCTACTATCAAGAGAACAGCATCGTCCTCCTTCAAATTTTCCCGGTCGTCCGGAATACGCTCGTTCGAACGCTCCGATGCCGCTGCGGTGGATGGCCGTATGACCGTGGAAACTTTTGAGGCTTTCGTGTCAGCACTTGCGGTACTTGTCGATGGACCTACGTAGGTTTGGGGCAAGTAGAGGGTAAACGTGCTTCCTTTGTCTGGGGCGCTGTGCAGTTGAATCTCTCCTCCGAGCAGGCCAGCAAGTTCACGACTAATCGCGAGTCCAAGTCCAGTGCCGCCATATTTGCGGCTGGTGCCAGCGTCGGCTTGCTGAAAAGCCTCAAAAATAAGACGCTGTTTCTCGGGCGGTATACCAATGCCCGTATCGGAAACCTCGAAACCAACCACTGAGGCTAATTTCCCGAGGACAGGATGATCTTCGCTCCAGCCGTTTTCGGCAGCAAATACATTCAGACGCACGCTTCCATGTTCGGTAAATTTAAACGCGTTAGAAAGAAGATTCTTGAGTACCTGTTGCAAGCGTTTTGAGTCGGTGACTAGGCTGCGCGTCAGATTCGGATCAGTTTGTATTTCAAAATTAAGGTGACGACCCTCAGCCTCATGGCGGAAAGGCCGCGCGATCATGTCAAGCAGGCTTGCGAAGAAGACTTCTTCCGCCTGCACTGAAACCGTTCCGGATTCGATCTTCGAGAGGTCCAAAATATCGGTAATCAGATTCAACAAGTCCGTTCCCGCGCCGTGAATCGTGCGAGCGAACTCAACCTGTTTGGGTGTCAGATTGCCGTCGGGGTTGTCGTTGAGCTGCTGACCTAGAACGAGGATGCTGTTGAGGGGTGTGCGCAGCTCGTGTGACATGTTTGCCAGGAATTCCGACTTATATTTAGAGGTCAGAGCCAGCTCTTTGGCTTTCTCCTCGACGGCTCGGCGTGCCTGTTCAATTTCCTGATTCTTGCGCTCCACTTCGACGTTCTGTTCGGCAAGCTGCTGGGCTTTTTGCGCAAGCTGTTCGTTGGTCTGCTGCAACTCTGTCTGTTGAGTTTGAAGTTCGGCGGCCAATTGCTGAGATTGTTTTAGCAGGCCTTCCGTTTGCATCGTAGCCTCAATGCTGTTGAGTACAATCCCAATGCTAGAGGTTAGTTGCTCGAGAAACGCAAGGTGCGAGGCGGTAAAGACGCTCAGCGAAGCTAGCTCGATGACCGCTTTAACCCGATCTTCAAAGAGAACGGGCAAGACAATCACGTTTCGCGGAACGGCCTGGAACAGGCCCGAGCGTATTGGAATTGCATGTGATGGTACATCCGTGATGAGCATGCGGGTCTTTTCGGCAGCACACTGTCCGACGAGACCGTCCCCTACGCGCAGATGATCGGAGTGCCTGTCATCTGCACCATCGGCGAAGGCCGAAAGCAAGACCATGTTCCCAGGTTCCTCTCCCTCCATTTGGTAGATCACGCCCTGCTGGGCATTGACGAGCGGAGCCAACTCTGACAAGAGCATTCGGCCGACGGTCGAGAGATCGCGCTGCCCCTGTAACATTCCAGTGAATCGCGCAAGGTTCGTCTTCAGCCAGTCCTGTTCGTTGTTGCGGTCCGTCGTGAGCCGGAGATTGTCAATCATGGTGTTGATGTAATCTTTCAGCTCAGCTACCTCACCACTCGCTTCCACTTGGACGGAACGCGTCAGGTCGCCTTTTGTCACAGCCGTGGCCACCTCTGCGATGGCCCGCACTTGGTTGGTCAGGTTGTCGGCAAGAAGGTTCACATTCCCGGTCAAGTCTTTCCATGTGCCGGCTGCGCCCGGTACGTTCGCTTGGCCGCCGAGCCTGCCTTCGACGCCCACTTCTCGAGCGACGGTGGTTACCTGATCTGCGAAAGTAGCTAACGTATCGGTCATGTTGTTGATCGTGTCGGCTAGCGCAGCGACTTCACCTTTAGCCTGGACCGTCAGTTTTTTCGTGAGTTCACCGTTTGCTACAGCGGTCACTACCTTCACAATTCCACGCACTTGCTCGGTGAGGTTTGCAGCCATAACGTTCACGTTGTCCGTGAGGTCCTTCCACGTGCCAGCAACGCCAGGCACCTGTGCCTGGCCACCTAACTTGCCGTCTGTACCCACTTCGCGAGCCACGCGCGTGACCTCGGCGGCGAAGGCGTTGAGCTGGTCCACCATCGTGTTAATGGTGTTCTTCAACTCCAGAATTTCACCCTTTACGTCCACTGTGATTTTGCGCGACAAGTCGCCACGAGCCACCGCCGTGGTCACCTCGGCAATGTTGCGCACCTGACCCGTCAGGTTTCCCGCCATAGCGTTGACAGAATCGGTAAGGTCCTTCCATGTTCCAGCCACGCCAGTTACGTTGGCTTGCCCGCCGAGACGCCCCTCGCTGCCGACCTCGCGCGCAACTCGCGTCACCTCAGCAGCGAATGAACGCAGCTGCTCAACCATCGTATTTAGCGTTTCTTTGAGTTGCAGAATTTCTCCGCGCACGTCCACGGTGATCTTACGGGAGAGGTCGCCGCTGGCGATGGCCGTTGCTACTTCGGCAATATTACGAACTTGACCTGTTAAGTTGCTGGCCATGAAATTCACGTTGTCGGTAAGATCTTTCCAAGTGCCGCCCACGCCGGGAACCTGCGCTTGGCCGCCCAGCTTTCCTTCCGTGCCCACTTCGCGCGCCACGCGTGTGACTTCGCCCGCAAACGCATTGAGTTGGTCCACCATCGTGTTGATTGTGTTCTTCAATTCGAGAATTTCGCCCTTCACGTCCACCGTAATCTTGCGCGACAAGTCTCCTCGCGCCACGGCGGTGGTCACTTCGGCGATATTGCGCACCTGGCCCGTCAAATTACCTGCCATCGAGTTAACCGAGTCCGTAAGGTCCTTCCACGTCCCTGCCACGCCCGGCACGTTGGCTTGGCCGCCGAGACGCCCTTCGCTACCTACTTCGCGCGCCACGCGCGTCACTTCACCGGCGAACGCATTGAGTTGGTCCACCATCGTGTTGATCGTTTCCTTCAGCAGGAGAATCTCGCCGCTCACGTTCACCGTGATTTTCTTGGAAAGGTCGCCGCTTGCAATGGCCGTAGCCACTTCGGCGATGTTACGGACCTGACCGGTCAAGTTGCTGGCCATTGAGTTTACCGAGTCGGTGAGGTCCTTCCACGTACCAGCGACGCCTGGGACCTGTGCCTGTCCTCCGAGCTTGCCGTCCGTGCCGACTTCGCGCGCCACGCGCGTCACTTCGGACGCGAATGCCCGCAACTGATCCACCATGGTGTTGAGTGTGTCCTTGAGTTCAAGGATTTCGCCCTTCACGTCCACGGTAATTTTTCGCGACAAATCGCCTCTTGCTACAGCAGTTGCCACTTCAGCGATATTGCGGACCTGGCCGGTCAAGTTGCTGGCCATGAAGTTCACGTTGTCGGTGAGGTCCTTCCAAGTACCCGCACCGGGAACTTGTGCCTGACCACCCAACTTGCCTTCCGTGCCTACTTCGCGAGCCACGCGCGTCACTTCACCGGCGAACGCGTTTAACTGATCCACCATCGTATTGATGGTGTTCTTCAATTCAAGGATTTCGCCCTTCACGTCCACAGTGATCTTGCGCGACAAATCTCCCAGGGCCACGGCCGTGGTTACTTCGGCGATGTTACGCACTTGGGCTGTTAGATTGCCAGCCATTGAGTTAACTGAGTCCGTCAAGTCCTTCCACGTTCCGGCTACACCGGGCACGTTGGCTTGGCCGCCGAGACGCCCTTCGCTGCCCACTTCGCGCGCCACACGGGTCACCTCACCGGCGAAGCGATTGAGTTGGTCCACCATGGTGTTAAGCGTTTCTTTGAGCTCCAGAATTTCTCCACGCACGTCCACGGTGATCTTGCGCGATAGGTCTCCTTTCGCGATGGCCGTGGCAACTTCGGCGATGTTGCGCACCTGACCAGTCAAGTTGCTGGCCATGAAATTGACGTTATCGGTGAGATCTTTCCAAGTGCCGCCCACTCCAGGAACCTGTGCTTGACCGCCCAACTTACCTTCCGTGCCTACTTCGCGAGCCACGCGCGTTACCTCACCGGCAAACGCGTTGAGCTGATCCACCATCGTGTTGATCGTATCTTTCAGTTCTAGGATTTCACCTTTCACATCCACGGTGATCTTGCGCGACAAGTCGCCGCGTGCCACCGCCGTGGTCACCTCTGCGATGTTGCGAACTTGGGCAGTCAGGTTTCCGGCCATGGCGTTGACCGAGTCTGTAAGGTCCTTCCACGTTCCGGCAACACCTGGCACCACTGCCTGGCCGCCGAGCTTGCCATCCGTGCCCACTTCGCGGACCACACGCGTCACTTCGGAAGCGAAGGACCGCAACTGATCCACCATCGTATTGATAGCTTCTTTTAGTTGGAGAATTTCTCCTCGTACGTCGACCGTAATCTTGCGCGATAGATCACCGCTGGCGACTGCCGTGGCAACTTCGGCGATGTTTCGTACTTCGCCAGTTAAGTTACTAGCCATCGAGTTAACCGAGTCAGTGAGGTCCTTCCATGTGCCAGCGACTCCGGGTACCTGTGCTTGTCCGCCCAGCTTTCCGTCGGTACCGACTTCACGTGCCACGCGCGTAACTTCAGACGTAAACACGCCGAGTTGCTGGATCATAGTGTTTACGATTTTTGCCGACCGCAGGAACTCGCCTTCCAAAGGGCGCCCGTCTACGTCCAATTGGACCGTTTGCGTTAGATTGCCCTTCGCAACCGCCGCAATAGCGCGCGTGACTTCCGTCGTGGGGCGGAGTAGGTCATCTACGAGTGTATTGACCGACATCTCCATTTCACCCCACGCGGCTTTCGGCAGACCAAATCGCATGCGCTCCCGGGTTCTTCCTTCTTTGCCCACAACCTTTCCAACACGCTTTAGCTCTTTGGCCATTTGTTGGTTGGCCTTGATAATTTCATTGAATGTGTCCGCGATCTTTCCAGCCAGGCCGGTCCAGTTCCCAGGGAGGCGCACAGAGAAGTCACCATCTCGCATAGTCTGGAGGCTGGATAGGACTACGCTTAGATCAGCGAACGAGACGTCAGCACGAAGATCGCGTTGTCCATTGCCTTTCGGGCTTGGCCCGCGGTCTGCATTTGAAGGCACTAGAGCTTGATCGGGTCTTTTCATACTTATCTCCCAAGCGCAAAAACTATCGGGCGCGGAAAGGGCTGAACGTCGTGTGCGACGCTTCGCTCGCGTTCATTGACGTAGGACCATACTATTCTTTCACGCATGGTTTGTCTGCTAAACCCAGCGGCAAACACGATATTTTATATGAGTCAAAATTAAATGGCGCAACTCATAGCACAAGACTTTCCGGAGGCGCCTACAGTGTTTAATGTATATAGGAGGCCCGGTCGAGATTCAGGCGAGAGAGCCATATTTATCAACTGGGGCCAATACAGTATCTTACTGATACCAGCCTCCATCCGCCTGTGACAATCTCTAGAAGGTGATCCACGCATGACTTCCCGAGTTCTGATCGCAGACGACCATGAAATGGTGAGAAGGGGCATTCGCTCGCTTCTCGAATCGTCTCATCGTGATATCCAAGTGTTGGAGGCTAGCAACGGAAGAGAGGCGGTCGAAAAAACGATAGGCTCGAAACCGGATCTAGTGATCTTGGATGTTTCCATGCCGCTCCTCGACGGTTTCAGCGCGGCAAGGGAAATAAGAAAAGTGGCGGCTGGTACTCCGATTCTGATTTTGACCTTTGAGAAAAGCAAGACGCTCACAGAAATGGCGAAGAGTATCGGAGTGAATGGATATATCACAAAAGACGAAAACGCCGACACCGTCCTAAGAGCCATTGATGCCGCGATGGGCAGCCAAACTGATGAAAAACCGAACTGCGATATCCCTCTGCAAAGCAGAAATGCACAAATGAAGGAAGATTCTGCCCGGTCGCATATACTGGCTGTAACAAGCTCGGTGGTGCGCGTTCTTCTGCTCCACAGCCGCATAGCATGCGTGGAGCGCTGTCTGGAGGAATTTGCGGATCTGCAATTCCAGATCGACGCAGATGTTGTCCTGACCTCCGAGCAGTGCACCGAACGTCTAAAATCAAGATACTATGACATTGTTCTCGCCGAGTACCCGATCCCCCAATGGCAAAGGACGCCAACGGCAGATCTTCTAAGCCGGGCCGGCAGAAATATTCCCTTAATTTTTGTGGCTTACAAAATGGAACCGGGAACCGCGGCGGACCTCATTGCGAATGGAGCTTCCGATTGCGTGGAGATGGATAATCTTGGCCAGCTTCCCACTGCTATTCGCCGGGCCTTCAAGGAAAGTACTTTGCGCGCGGAGCACAATCGAGTCGAAAAAAAACTACAACGTTCCGAGGCACACTATAGGGCTTTAATGGGGAATGCCGCATTTGGAATTTGCCGCTGCGGGATGGAAGGCCAGTTTATGGACGTCAACTGGGCCCTGGTGACAATGCTCGGTTATGAATCAAAAGAGGAACTCCTGGGATCCAACCTCGCAGCCGAGATTCTTCACGATCCTTCCAAACGGGCCCAATTGCTGGGAGAAGTGGGCGAGAACGGCCGAGTGGATCCCCTGGAAAATGCCTGGAGCCAGAAGAATGGCACAAGCCTGACGGTCCGCCTGAGCGGACGCGAAGTCAACACGGCGGAAGGCAAGAGGGACGGCTACGAAATTATTGTTGAGGACGTGACCAAACAACGCGAGCTCGAGGATCAACTCCGACACCAGGCAGCCAGAGATCCGCTGACGGGTCTGGCGAACTACCGGCGCCTTCTCGGAGTGCTGGACAGTGAAATAAGCCGATTCAAACGGACGGGACGAGAGTTCGCCCTGTTGTTACTTGACCTGGACAGGTTGAAACAGATCAACGATCGCTACGGACATTTGACGGGTAGCGAGGCGCTATGCCGGCTTGCCGACGTTCTGGCGGCGGGCTGCCGGAATATCGATACGGCAGCGCGTTTTGGAGGAGACGAGTTTGCAGTCGTGCTGCCCGAAACAGGGGTGGAATCGGCCCAATCGGTTGCACAACGTCTATGCGACGACCTTGCAAATGACGACCGGGGGCCCGCATTGTCTGTGAGCGCAGGTGTTGCCATCTATCCTACAGATGGTGAAACGGTCGAAACTCTTTTGCTTGCAGCAGACAAGGCATTGTACGAAAAGAAATCCAGAGTGCACGATAGAGCTCGAATCACTTATTAAGGCTGTCATTCGCCAAAAATGCTTGCGGGCCAAAGAAGCAGTGAAATACGGCCTTGGTTCCGGGCACAGTCTGCTATAACCCTGGCTCATGGACAATCTGTTTTGCTCTGATTCGGAGTACTCATTCGGCTTTTCCGTAATCGCGGGGAACTTGTACTGGAGAATCTCGCCCTCCGGCAACAATTCGCCGCCCTGAAACGTCGGCATCCGAGGCCGCGGCTGGCGTTGGTCGACAAGCTCTTCTGGGTGGCCGCTGGTCGATTTTGGGCGGAGTGGAAACAAGCCCTCATCGTGGTCACGCCCGAAACGGTTGTCCGTTGGCATCGGGCAGGCTTCCGTTTCTACTGGCGTTTGATCTTCCAGATGGTCGCCGAAAACCCAACATGGCCCCCCTCGCATCCATGGCGAACTCCTCATGTTTGGCTTGGACGGTCTCCAGAGCGAACGATCTCCCGCTGGGTGGTCGTCCAGCAGTTGCGGGAGGCGTTTCCGTTTGGGTCGGCTCCCAGGTTTCTGATCTTCGACCGGGATGCGAAATACGGATTGGATGTACCCGTGGCCGTTCGATCCCTGAAGATGAGTCTTGCGGGCGAAGGGATCGGGCCATTTTCGGCGCGGACAAGATTTTGGCGAACCACAGGTGTTTTCACACGGAATACGGCTGGATCAGCAAGAAACCTGCCAAGAACTAAGGTAAGGGGAAATCTACTTACATCTAAACATTGCGCTGTATTCCCGGCTGAAACCTATGTATCTACCATGGGTTCCGACGCAATTGGCCTTCGAGGCGAGGTAGAAAATGGCTACTTGCCTTTAAGCGACTTGGGTTGGTGCTAGGCCTCATGCTCGGCAGCCTTACCAGGGCTGGGGCGCAGAACACCGAACTTCGGATTGGCGTCGTTCAAACCTCCTCGTCACCGGCGATGGTGTCTCCTCCCGCACCAGGATATGTCGCTTACCTCTTCCCTGCTGCTGGCTCAACAGCAGCGCTTGTTCTCGCTCGATTTGCGGCTGTTCTCCTTCTCAGCCTCAAGCTGTGTAGGAATCCCTGTTAGAGCCTTAATTAGACGCCGACCCGTTGGAAGCGCTGACGTTTGCGTGCGGCCCAATTCGGCGGCTCGAAAGGAAATGGTGTCTGAGGAACGGGTTGGAGAAGCGTCGGTTTTTGCCTTTGGATTTGCCGCGGGCCGCTGAAAAAGCTCGGCGCTCAAGAATCTGACTGGAGCATTGCAGATTGACGGGGCCAGGTGTACATTTTCGGTCGGCCGGGAGGTCAAAAGGGAAATTCCGGCTTCAAGCGGCGGCAAGGAGGATAGGCATGGGATTCCTCACATGGATTTTGGTTGGATTGATTGCAGGTTGGCTTGCTGGCCAGGTTATGAAGGGCGGCGGCTACGGTGTACTGGTGGACATCATTCTCGGCATCCTCGGTGGCGTTCTGGGCGGCTGGGTCTTCGGGCTTTTGGGAATCTGGCCGGGCGGGGGCATGATCGGCTCCATCATTGTGGCATTTGTTGGCGCGGTGATCTTGGTCGGGATTACCCGTTTACTGAAAAAAGTCTGAAGAAGACATTTTGGCAAATAAGAATCGCGATGTAATGTGATGGACATCTGCTGCCATGGCGGCGCGATTCCTTTTCTATCTTCCAATTTTGGGCTTTCTTCAGAAATACTGGATATTCCAACACCCTCCTAGAGCCATACGATGGGCGGCCCGGAGCCGGGTGAGCGGTGAGAACAGCACGTGGAAACGTGTGATGACAATTATTCCCTTGAACGCCTGCGCATCGTACTCGAATTTGCTGATGGCGCATCGATCGAGTCCGCTGTCGAGGTTGCGAATCCCTACTTTGACTTACGAGACTCGACAACAGGGATACCCCTCGACCCTTGCGTTGAAAATCTGTTGGGTCCGGTCAAGCCCTGGGCCGCTGTCTGGCTGCGAATCGAAGGAAAATTGAGTTAGCTTGAACCCCTTCATCTTCCTGTCCCTAACCGTTGTAAGCCGCCAGCACATGTGCTCCATCGCAGGGCTGTGATTTAATAGACCAGGGAGATGCTCATGGCCGAGTCAAACGACGAACGCTGTGGAAAATGCGGTGCAGAGATCGATCGCAGCCGAAGAGTCGATTTCACTCTTAAAGATGGAACTCGCGTCTGTGAGGCTTGCTTCGTCAAAGAAACTCCACGTCAGACACAGCACAAGAACGATTGGTCGAACTGAGATTGCTCACGCCGCCGTGGGCGGCTCGTGCCCCCTTATCAATCGCTGCCCTGACTGCTTTCAGAAGTCAAGGTGAGACGATTTGAACGGGCACCTGAAGAGCAAGGCGGTATCGGCTGCGATAGTGGCCTTCGGCCTCGCCTCTAAATCATTGATCCCTCTGCTTCCGACGCTTCAGTCGTTTACAGTCCAGTTCCAGTACTCCGCTGTAGATTCTCTCATTCGCCGTGGTACAAGAACTCGTCAGGCCCCACTCTTCTCACCGACGGATGGTGGCGGGCCTTAAAAGAAATGTGATATTGCGAACCAGCCAGCGGTGGCAGAAACGATTTAGTAGGCTACGACGCCAATCCCGAAGATCCCCGCTCCGAGCAGCAACCCTGCTCCGTTGGAAACCAGCTCCGTCCCTTTAGAACTGCGTCTATCGCGGGTAACAGGTCTGTGCCGAGGTGGTCTTTGGATATAAAACCCCTCACACCAATGGTTTGAAGCCTAGGGAAGAGCGGCTCCGCATCATACATGCTGGTCACTAGGACAATCGCGGCCGGGCACTTCGCGCGAATCTGCCCGGCTGCTTCCACTCCATTCAATCCTCCCATCGCTAGGTCTAACACCACTACGTCCGGGGACAGTGACTTGGCTTTTTCAACCGCATCGACTCCATCGGCTGCTTCCGCACACACTTGCCAATCCTGTCGCTGGGTTATTAGCGTTCTCAAGGAGCGACGGGCGCTCCCGTGATCGTCTGCCACTAAAATGCGTTTGGTCATAGGCCCTCTTTAGAGATTCCGCGCTCTATCCTTTTTGCGCGTCATTAAAAGATTGCGCTGTTTTCGGCCATTGTGTATCGGGTAAAAACTGTATTTTGAGAAACCACTGCGGGCTGGACTATATTCCACACCGGATAATTAACTTGTTCTGTATAACATGAGGTTATTCAGTTTTTAAATTCGATATTTTTCAAACGACTTATAGACGGAACCTCGCTTTGGATAGTAACAGTCGAAGGGCTGGATGAAGCGAGGAATCGGATAAATCGCTTGGCTGTTGTTGGCCCTAGGGATTATCTGATTTACTCGGAAGAAAAATGTCTCGTAGTCGAATACGTGACCACGTAACAAAAGCGCCATCCAGACGCACGAACGTGAATAGAAAGCATTTTCCGGTGCCTCAATGGGTTTCTTCGGTTCCCGCCCGCTTTCAGGAGAAGAATATGGAGAATCCGAATACTCAACGAAGAGCGATTGGTTTGCTCGTGGCTTTTGCCACTGTCCTGACGCTGATAGCGATCTGGAACCCTCCCGAAACTGAAAGCTAATGCAGCGTTGCGAGATCAGTCGCAGGGTCTGCTGATTGAATTGCCACGGTTGAAAGGATTTCGCGCACGCCGCCGTTCTGCGCTTCGAACGATTTGGGACAAACCGGATAATGTCTTTCGAGTGCTGTGCAGCTTAATAAAGATCCGCGTCGCTAGGAGGACGATCAGAGCGGCCAGCGACGTCCATAGTGCCCAGCGTTCGCCTCGGCGGATCGGGATGAGCGTCAGCATGATGCCGACCACTGCCAGTGCGGAGGCCAGCGCCACCGGCCATGGCCCGGCGTACTCAGCAAGCATCGCCTTGTCTATGTGCGGGTGCGCCCGGGCATACGCCGGGGCCGCCAGCGATGTGTACAGCACCAGCGCATAGGCCGCCACTACCAACGCAACGCCAACTTTTCGCCGCATGAGAGGCAATGAACTTAACTGAATCGGTGCATCAGGACAAGCGCGGCAGAAATATGCTCTATCACGCTACTCTATATTGACTTGGAAGATCAGAGAAGGGTTATCGTATGCAACTGCATACCATAGCCCATCCGCTCCCATAATGAAGTACACGTCTTGCCCGTAAAACCACGCCGGATATGCTCCTGCATAGAACCAATAGCCGCCGTAAGAATACTCCCGACGTCCGTTATATAGGCGTCCCCCGGTTGCAACGAAGCGGGCATGATGGTCAGGACCAAATTTACTCGTGCTGTATTCATGTCCGCGACTATCTTTCTGCCCATTCTTGGCGTACTGGCCTTGTGACTGCTGTGCATGAGCGGCTTCCTGTTGCTTCGCCTCCGGCTTGGCCTGTTCCTGCTTCGCAGCAGGCTTGGCTTCTCCCTGCTTTGCAGCTGGCTTGGCTTCTTCCTGCTTTGCAGGCTTGGTTTCTCCCTGCTTTGCAGCTGGCTTGGCTTCTTCCTGCTTTGCAGGCTTGGTTTCTTCCTGCTTTGCAGCTGGCTTAGCGCTCTCTTCGTGTTTCTCCTCCTGCGCGTATGCCGGAGCAACCGCTCCAAGCAGCAGGACCAAGACTCCCGTGCTAATAAGACTCAGTGCTTTCATGGTTGTTGCCTCCATCACCATAATTTCAGGCGCCTGCCGCTTGTCGCGTCGGTCGCAGTTGTTGTTTCCGGTGCTTGTCTCCGGTAGACGATATGCGGATCTTCCCGCTATCGGTCATCCAGGTTCACTTCCGTCCCAACGTGACACTCGTCACCCCCCGAAGTGACGTATGTTACACATTCATCCGGATGTGGACTGTCCAAAAAGAGACAGTTAGGAGCGGCCTGTAAAAGGCCCGTTTGGCTGTTAGGTGTGGTTGAGGATCCCTAGAATCCGACAAACATATCGGGTCGCGCAGAAATTAGATCGGACCGTTCCGTAATGTTCAAGATACCGACACCAAATGCACTGGTGTTCGTTTCAGAGTTCAGGTATGGGTGTGATTCGACTGTTGTGCTGCGCAAGAATTCCGTCCAGCTTAAGAGTCTGGGCTGGAGGACACCTCGTCTGCTCCTCGCTTAAAACTCTATAGATCATTGTCCGCGAGAAACCGACCGTAATCGTTGGATTCGAGCCAGTGGTAGAGATGAACCTGATACCGGTACGAACCCACGAGTTCTTCCCCCAATTCGTGTGTCTCGCTGCAAACGAAGGGTACCTGCAGCCCCGCTAGCACGGCGACCAGGAACTGGGTCGGCCGAAGTCCTCGGAGATAAGTCCCCTCCAGAGAGTGCTTTGGCGGGAAAGACGGGGTTTTCGAGGCCAATCGAAACAGGGAACGATCAGGGAATGAACGGGGGTAGAAATTCCCTGATACTGGATTCTAGCGAAGTGTCCCGGACCAGACCTCCTGGTCCCGAACCAGATTCCAAGCCTTATTGAAATCTAGGGATTCTTGTTGATTTTAAGCGATTGGTGTTGAAGCGTTTGCGGCCTGCTTGTTGAAATCTGTTGAATCCTGTTGAAGTTGGATGCTTCCCGCAGCTACAATTTATCTACACTTCCCAAACAACACTTCTCGCACCCGTTTTGAATTTTGGCGAACCACAGAACGTGTTTCCCAGGGCGAGTTTCAGGAGGTATGTAACGTCGGACCGTCCGAGCCGATAGCTGAATACCCAGTTTGAGAAGTAGCTCAGCGGCGATGCGCTCCTCTCCCCAAGCAGGGTGTGTCGAAAAACCCAGGTGAAGCATGCGAGAGAGGCAAGACGATGCGGACATTTGTCGGCCAATCTTCTAACGTAATCAAGTAACCGTCGACTCGCGCTCTGCCCTCAAGGCGGGCAGCAGCTCAATACAGGTTATTGCCGTATTTCGGCCGGCAGCATCACCCGACCGGCGAATTGTCGAGATAAGTCCTGTAGACTCAATGGCAAAGCCCACTACAGGATATCCCAGGGAGTACTACAGTATGAACTTGGATATGCCTGCTGACGGGTCTTAGGTTAATTTCTGCAGCCATTGTGCGGGCTAAGGCCAAGGAATTGTTTCCATTCATCCAATTCATCGGCCGGCATCCCGCCTCGGGGACCCAGCATTTTTTCAAGATCCCGAACCAAAATAACCGAGGCGGGACACCGATTTTCTTCGTGGCGATAGCCTAAGCGGTTGATTCTGGATATTTAAGATGAACGAGCCGGGATTTGGCTGGATCCCATATCTCGAATGTCGATTCTGATTTTCTCTTGTATGATTGCTATGATTGCAATGAAATGTCCTCTCTTTTGCGGGAGAAAAACATGAAAGCCCTTCGTATCTTGATTGCAGACGATCATGACCTGATGCGACGTGGAATCAAGGGAATGCTGCAATCCCACGCAGGATGGGAAATTTGCGCAGAAGCTCATAACGGACGAGAAGCTGTTTCTAAAGCCCAAGAGCTAAAGCCAGACATTATAATCTTGGATATCAGCATGCCGGATCTCAACGGTGTGGACGCCGCCAAGAGAATTCGTAAGGAATCGCCGAACACGGAGATCCTCATTCTCTCGGTGCATTACTCCGACCAACTCATTCGGGATATTCTAGAAGCCGGCGTGAGAGGATACATCGTAAAGTCAGATTCGGACCGGGATCTAATTATCGCCGTCGAAACCCTCGCAAATCACAAGCCATTTCTCACGCCGCGCGCGACGGAGGTCATGCTGACAAGTTTCAAAGAAGGGCGGATGAATCCAGAGGTTAACACCCCCCTCCGCGACAGGCTTACGTCTCGTGAGCGAGAAATCGTCCAATTGCTTGCGGAAGGCAAGAGCAGTAAAGAAGTCGCGTCGTCGCTTTGCATCAGCGTCAAGACAGCCGAAACACATCGTGCCAACATCATGCGCAAGCTGCAATTGCATACCGTCAGTGAGTTGGTGCGATACGCAGTACGAAATCAAATCGTCGAAGCGTAGCCGTTTTTATTCGCAAGAACCTGCTGCGGTGGATATTAACCTTAGTGCTCGAATCATGGGTGGGTCGTTTGGGATCGGTCCGCGAAACGGTAGGGGACAAGCGAGATCATTCGTCGCGAGATCGAACCTCCGCATTCTCACAGGACCCGGCACTCCCTACAGCAAGTTCTCCCGTGCCTTAACGCTCCGCAAGGATCGTGCAACGTGGTTAGGACGATAGTTCGTGATCTGTCCGCCGGGTAGCCAGAGTATGTCAAACGCCTTTTCTTTCCCCCGAACCAAAATACTGTCCTTACCCGATGGACGGCGTCCCAAAAGGAACGCAAACTTCTGATGCGAAGAGGGGGCTCAGGCAGAGCAGCGAATCCGCCGAAGACGGTCCTATGACCAAACGTATTTTAGTGGCAGACGATCACGCGAGCGTCCCGCGCTCCTTGCGAATGCTAATCACTCAGCGACAGGATTGGCAAGTGTGTGCAGAAGCAGAAGATGGAGCTGATGCAATTGAAAAAGCCAAATCGCTATCCCCGGACGTGGTCGTGTTAGACATAGCAATGGGAGGATTGAACGGGGTGGACGCCGCTGAAGAGATTCGCGCGAGGTGCCCGGCCACGATTGTTCTAACAACGAGTATGTATAATGCGGAGCCGCTCTTCCCTAGACTACAAACCATTGGTGTCAAAGGTTTTATACCCAAGAACCACCTCGCTCCTGACCTTTTGCCAGCTATAGACGTAGCTCTAACAGGGCAGAGCTGGTTTTCAACCGAGCCGAGTCGGTGGTCGGGGCGGTTACGTTCGTAGGCCGTCAGTTGGCGGTGGTTTGACCGATCCAAAACTAGGCGCTCTCCCCCCTAGGCGCTTTTCCTCCTGCCTGATCCTCGGGCTGGTTGGGAGAACGCAGCACGTGCCAAGCCAAATACTCATAGCGGACGATAACAGCACCGTTCGGCGCATCATCAAATCCTTTCTCACAGGACGTCCGGGCGTGGCAGTTTGCGGCGAGGCCGTGAATGGCCTAGAGGCTGTAGAGAAGACGAGGGCGCTCAAACCGGATTTGGTCCTCCTTGACCTTGCAATGCCCTTGATGAATGGCGCCGAAGCTGCATCCGTTCTGAAGAAAACGATGCCAGAAGTTCCCATTATTCTCTTCACAATATATAGCGATAATATCAGAAGATACCTAACATCCGCGATTGGCGTTGAGGCGGTGCTTTCCAAGCTCGACGGATTGACAACGCTGGCCAAAGTTGTTGACGATGTGCTGGCCCGCAGATTGAAAACCCCTGTGGTACGCAAAAACCTCACATGGCACGTAATCGTATAACGAATCGGAGCCTGAGAGCACCAGGCATCAGACGAACGCACAAATGAGGTTTTTGGTACGGACAGGATGCGACGCGCGCCGAGAAACCCAGAACCTGCGAAGCGCTGGCTCAACTTCCTCCGAAACCACGCGCATAGTCATGCCACTCCGTAGTTTTGATCATCCGGGAAATCGGAGGCTCTTTTGATCGTCTTGATGAACGGAATTCAGAGCAGCGGTGCAGAAATAACGATCTTCGGAGTGATGCATGAAGGACAGCCCATATTAAACTGGCCGCCACACATTCTGGTGACCACGCCGGCGTCTTCGTACAACTGGTTAACGGGCCAGGAGCGGGGGCGAATGCTCGAGCTGCGTAGCCCGAACGATGAAGCGATTCGGCGCGGCACCGATGTAGTGAAATGGGAAGCATGTGATCAGGGTTAGCGTCCGTGCTGCCTTGGGCTTCAGAACTCCTATATTGTCCGGTGATATGACCTCTATGGATTCCACTCGATATTCAAAGCCGCCGTCATAGGTCTTGAGAGTGATCGCGTCGCCCGGTTCGATCTTCCGCAATGGGCGAAAGAAAGTGTCGCGGTGCCCGGCCAACGCTACGTTGCCCAAATCTCCAGGCATGGCCGTGCTTGGAAGATGGCCAACGGTGCGACGCAAGATTCTCTCCGAATCACCCTGGACGACCGCGACCTTCAACCCCAATCGAGGAATCTCAAGTTCGCCAATCAACCCTTCCTCGATAATGACGCGTTTCGGCACGCCCGCAGTCGGCGGCTCTGGCGCAATCGCTTTCGAGACGGTTTCAAATTGTGCGGCTTCAACTTCTTGATAGATGTGCTCGTCCGCCACAATATAACCGGCGTATCCGAGGCCAACAACGCCTACTGTCAGAAAAAAATAGTACGCGGCTCGGACAATTGTCGATCGACGCATCCGAGGCCTCTTTAACCTTCCGCGCGGGAGATTCACGATGCGCCCTTCCGGGGCTGCGCACTCGACTGTTTATCACCGGCAACAAAATAGCCCAGCCGTGTGCGCACATGAATTTTGCCGCGGCCAGGAGCTGTGACTTTGACATCCAGCTTTCGAAACGAATCGCTCTTCTCCGATTTCGCAGGCACGAATCCCAAGGTGTACTGCTGGCGGAGATCGCGCGCGATTCGCATCGATACATCCGTGACCCTTTCCATGGAAGCCGGAAAGTAAGCCTCTCCGCCGGTATCTTTGGACAGCCGCCGAAGTATCTTGGGGTCCTCCTCTTCGTCGGAACCAACCAGCCCGATGGAGTAAATCATCACTTGTGAGTGGCGAGCCAGTGCCAGGATCTCCGAAAACTTCTGCTGGCTCGCGTTGTCGCCACCATCGCTAACGATGATCAGCGCTTTTTTTTCCCAGTGGGCAAGTTGCAGATGGACCAGACCCTCCGCGACCGCGTCATAGAGTGCAGTACGTCCGCGTGCCGCGACAGCACGTACGGCCTTCGAAAGTTCGCTTGCATCGCTCGTAAACGCTTTTCCGTCCATCAGCTCAACCGTCACGTCATCGTTGAAATCCACAACGAACATCTCGTCCTGAGGATTGCTTGAATGTGCAAAGACCGAAACGGCAGCAGCCACGGCCAAAAGCTTGGCGCCCATGCTGCGGCTGTGGTCGACAACCAGACCGACGCTTACCGGGTTATCTCCGTCCAGAAACAGGGAAATGTCTTGTGGGCGTCCGTTTTCGTATATGCGGAAGTCCTGGAGCGTAAGCCCAGCGACAACATTTCCGCTTGCATCTGTAACGCTCACGGGCAACCGAACCAACTCCGTCTTCACCGAAATAGCCGATTGGGCCGATTGATCTGGTGCGAAAGGCCGCGATTGCGAATGATCCGCAAAAGAAGCAACGAGCAAGACTGTGACGACCAGAGAAAATCGAGCAAATCGACTGACCTTCTGCGAGTGAGTGCCCCGAGTAACCACAGCAATCTCCTTACGCCGCAGGGAGAATATCATCTCCCTCGTGGCGCACTGGAGTTCGTTACATTTTTGAGTCAGCTCGAGAAACGCTTCAGTCCGATTGCAAGTCCAAGCGATACCACGCCGATCAAGGCTATGAGCGGTAGCGAACTTGCGGTTTTCGGCAATTCAGTTGGCTCTGCGACGGGAGTTGTTACCGGCCCTGGAGTTGGAGCCGGCGTCTCGGTTACGGTGGTTGTCCGTGCCGGTTCGGCTGCTGGCTGTTCCTGGGGTGCCACTTGAACCACCTGCGTGTTCAGATCCACTGGAGCGGATTCGTCCGAGATTGCAGGAACAGAATTATTCGACTCCGTCGCGAGCTGTGTCGCGCGTTGCCTGGGGTAAACAAATTCCTGGCCAAAGTTGTCACCGGGGTAGAACCATGCCTTCAGCGCTTCCGGATTGTCGCCCGAGCGCTCGGCAAATTTGACAACAGTTTTGCCCGTCGGCTTCAGGCGCACGTTGTTGATTGCGAGCACCGTGGTGATGAGATGTGAGCCGTCTGCATCCCAAATTTGAACGATGTGACGGTCGGACTGAGAGTCGAGAAGTTTAAACATGTACGTCCCAGCGGGGAGAATTTGGCCGGGAATTTCGATCGGCTGACTAAACGTCATTACGGTTTTCTTGTTTTCTTGATCGGCCCGAGCGTTCGGAGTTACCACAGCTCCAAACAATACGAGTAGAACGGTGACGAGAGCCGCGTAAATTGTCTTCCTATTCATTTGAGTATCCTCCAGAGAACTTAGATGTTGTTGCAGTCCGCTATTGGGTCAGCAGATTCGGCCTGCCAAAATCTAGAAAACCGGCCTGGGAACGCCGCCGCACTCCGCGATGACTCGAAAACCTTCAAGAGACGCTTAAGTGAAAGTTGAGGCTCGAACATGCTATCGGTTGTACCGCAGGGGAGGTCTTGGGGCTATCGAGGGAAACCCTTAGTGGGCGAGGGAAAGTGCGGTAGGCGCCGCTTACGAATTCGACGGTGTTCCACCAGATGCGCTCAGCGCAGCCCTGCATAGACTCTCGAGAGGTCGGTCTTCTATTCGATTCCATAGCAATTGATGGCTGATCGCCACGCTGTGCTCCGCAAAAATTCAATAGGTGCCTTGGAATCGATCTTTTTGGTGTTCAGCCTTGCAGTCTGTGTGAAGTTCTGCTGGTGCTCCGCCGAACCGACAAACCAAAGTCTACTCGCGTCGAGGAGCCGACATCGACATTGTTATGAAATCAAGTGAGAAGCGGGTCGGTGGAACAAAGGGAATGTCGAGAGAATAATTTTCCAGAACTAGTACTGGCGCGTGATCCTCATTGTGTAGCCCATAAGCAAAGAATAAACGCAGGCGCATGAAGCTCTTGCGGAGAATTATTCGGTGCTGGCATCGTCATTGCACTCCTGCACTTGGTAGTCGCGAGGCTTGTTGTATTCCGCGTGAAGAGCGGTCCGCGCGGTTGGAGGGTGTTTGTGTGCCTCGTGTGGAACCTCGCTTTGAGATAGTGGCAGTCGAAAGAATCAGATAATGCGATGGCTGTCGTTTGGCCTGGGGATTGTCTGATTTATTCTGAGGAAAAAGGACTCGTAGTCGAACGCGTAACCAAAGTAACAAACTAGGGATCAGAAGGACACACGAACGTGAATAGAAAGCATATTCCGTGCCTCAACGGTTTTTCCGTTCCCGACCGCGCCCTCCCTGGAGAAAAATAATATGGAGAGTCCAAATACTCAACGTAGATCGATTGGTTTGCTCGTGGCGTTTGCTACATTCTTGACGCTGATAGCGATCTGGAACCTTTCCGATGCTGAAAGCGAATGCAAGCGTTGAGAGATCAGTCGCGGAGTGTGTTAAATCAATGATATTGTCTCCAGCAGCGAAGAAACCGCTTCTCCAATCCTCTCAGGAGTGAAACGCGGAGGCCTAGAGGGCAGCGGTGCGCACGGAGAATAAAGTTGGAATCTTCCAGAAAAGGCGAAAGAGGTTCCGGTCGGACGGTTCTCGCCCTGCTGCTTGTTCTCGTTGTCGTAGGAGCAATCTACTATATCGTTAGGCAAAATTCGCCTCTTCAGAACGCACTCCACTCCGTAAAAGAATCAGCGCAAGATGCGGCCGCAACATCCAGGGTGCGGACAGCCCTGCTCCTTTCGAATCGAGTCTCTCCGTTCGATATCAAAGTGGAAACAAGCCAGGGCGAAGTTACCTTGCAGGGCCAGGTACCTTCGGAAGAAGTGAAAGCCATGGCGGGAGCGATCGCACAGGACACCTCAGGTGTCAAGCAAGTGCACAATAATTTGGGCGTGAACCCGTCGGCAGAGCGCAACCCTGAAACGGAGCGCCTGGGAGAACGGGTGGCGGATCTCGAAATCAAAATCCTAGTCAACGATGCTCTTTCTAAGAATGCCGAGGTGGGAGAAAAACGCGTCGAGACGGAAGTTAAAAACCGGGTGGTGACTTTAAGCGGATCAGTCGATACAACCAGTCAGAAGTATGCGGTGGAGCAAATCGCATGGCAGGTTCCTGGTGTGCAAGGGGTGAGGGACAATCTCAGCACCACCAAAGCGCAGGCGACCCCTGAGAGTGCCGACGAGAAACTTGAGCACCAGGTCGAATTTGAACTGTACTCGACAAAGGCGATTTCTCTGAAGACCGTGCAAATCCACGCCGACAACGGTGCTGTCACTCTGACCGGCACTGTTACGTCCCGTGCGGAAAAACTGCTGGCCGAAAGGATATCGCAGTCCGTTGCAGGAGTCCGGAAAGTTGTGAATAATCTCGCTGCACCGGAGGAAATGCAGCCTTTATGATCTGAGTGACCGTCAAAACCTCCCGTCACGCCCAGTTTTGAATGTTGACGTCCGTGATTTCGAGCTCGCCGCATCCCGACCTTCGCACCGCTGTGCCGAAAGAAGTTACCCGGAATGTAGGTCCCAATCTTCATTTAGTAGAGTTGACATCACTCTCATCGAGGATATGCATGTTCATATGAGGCGCGGGCACCACGAAGCCGGAGCGGGAGCCACCCGTCTTAACCACCTTGCCGGGATCCGCCTCGCCCGGAGCCACCCTGTCCTGAGCCGCCTTCATGATCAGACGTCTTCTGGTTGCGCGGTTGAATATTGGCGCTGTCTTGTTCTGTACCATCACGAGCGGAACTACCTTGTTCCGAAACGCCCTGGCGATGAGCCGTCTTCATGTGCTCGCGCAGCTCCCTTTCCGAATCGTACCAAGCGTTGCATTGACTACAGGCGATCCGAGCCATTTGTGGTTGCGCCATGTTCGTCCTCCCTTCTGAATCTTCGCTTGTTGCCTCTGATAGATGCTTTATGAAATAAAGGCGACCGACAAATCCCATCTCTGGACCGAAAGAAAATGATTTCGGACCGACCATTCCGTGATCATTTCAAGCGGACTTTTGGCTCCCGTCTGGAATGCGTATATCCGATTATCGCACTGTTGCAGCGAAAAGGACGAACCGGAGTGAGCCGACAGGCAAGCTGCTCTGCAATACCTTGCGTTTCGAGCGATGAATGTTGCGTTCCTGAGATGAGCCTTCGGGGCCTTTTTCGTTTTCGTAGATTTCATCAGTGTCGCCCTCGCATCCAGATCAATAAATCCCTCCTGAATATTGTTCTCCAAGACTTAAGCTAACTTTCACGCCCTACGGAAAGGTAAGGGCTCTCCGGGCGGTACCGCCCAATACGCAGAGTGTCGAAACCAACAGTCAGCTTGCTGTTGTTGCATCTTGGCACAATGAAGCGGAAGGAGCTCACGCCCGAACAATTATCCTCCGTCCCCTGTCCTACATGTGGTGTCGGTGTCGGGGAGCGTTGTGTGCTTCATTCCGGTGCTCTGCGCTCGGAACCTCACGTAGACCGGAAGTTTGCCGCTGCTGAGGCCATCGAGAGGAAATGAATTCACCCGGGTCATAGATCCGCTTGCCACCAGTATTCG
>CAVPUS010000013.1:0-19212 GCA_963709005.1 uncultured Acidobacteriota bacterium | reverse complement strand
GATTCCAATCTCCGGCCCATTCCGTGTATCCTGACGCACCATGGCCGCGCCTCAACGCCCCAAACCCATCGTCCTCACCATTCTCGACGGCTGGGGCTATTGTCCCGCATCGAAAGGCAACGCGATTCATCTCGCGCGCAAGCCGAATTACGACCGCCTGCTGAAGGATTTTCCCAACACGCTGATTCGCACCTCCGGTCCTGCGGTCGGCCTGCCCGAAGGGCAGATGGGCAATAGCGAAGTGGGCCACTTGAATATCGGCGCCGGCCGCATCGTTCGCATGGACATCACCCGCGTGGACGCCCTCATCGCCAGCGGCGAATTCCAGCGCCAGCCACTGCTGCTCGAAGCAATGGCCCGCGGGCGTGAACGGCAGCTTCATCTTATCGGACTTGTCAGCGATGGCGGCGTCCATTCGCATATCAATCACCTCTTCGCGTTGCTGCAAATGGCGCGCGAGAATAAAGTCTCGCGCGTTTTCGTGCACTGTTTCATGGACGGCCGCGACACGCCCCCCAACAGCGGCATCGACTTCCTGCGCCAGCTCGAACAAAAGATGCGCGAATTCGGCGTCGGACAAATCGCCACGGTCGTCGGCCGCTATTACGCGATGGATCGCGACAATCGCTGGGAGCGCATCGAGAAGGCCTATCGCGCGATGGTCCATGGCGACGCCGAAACGAAATCGAGCGACCCCATCGCCGCGATTCGCGCGAGCTACGAAAAGGGTGTCACTGACGAGTTCGTTCTTCCCATTGTGATCACCACGGAAGCCGCTCCGGGCAAGCCTGCCGCGCCCCGTGGCCTGATTCGCAGCGACGACGCCGTCGTCTTTTTCAATTTCCGTGCCGACCGCGCCCGCCAGATTACCCTCGCACTTGCCCAGCCCGGCTTCGATAAGTTCGCCGATCCTTCGCGGCCCGCAAACCTCACGTTCGTCGCCATGACGCAATACGAAAAGACGTGGCCATGGCTGCGCTATCTGCTCGGTCCTGAAAAACTCGAGCACATTCTCGCCAACGTTTTTGCCGAACTCGAGTTCAAGAATCTGCGCGTCGCGGAGACGGAAAAATACGCGCACGTGACTTATTTTTTCAATGGCGGTGTGGAAAAACCCTTTCCCGGCGAGGAACGCATTCTCGTGCCGTCGCCCAAGGTCCCCACCTATGATTTGAAGCCGGAAATGTCCGCCGCCGGCGTTGCCGACGCGGTTGTAAAAGCGATCGAGAAAGGCAGCTTTGACGCCATCATCATGAATTTTGCGAACGCCGACATGGTGGGCCATTCCGGAAAAATCGAAGCGGCAATCAAGGCCGTCGAAACGGTGGACGAATGCCTTGGCCGGATTTTTCAATCCCTGCGTCCGCGCGGTGGCGCGTGGATTATCACCGCCGATCATGGCAACGCCGAGATGATGATTGACCCGAAGACGGGTGGACCGCACACCTATCACACTACGAATCCTGTTCCGTTCATTCTCGCGAGCAGCGACGCCCGCCTGCACCTGCGCTCGGACGGCTCGCTGCGCGATATCGCGCCGACGATGCTTGGCATTCTCGGTGTGGGCGAGCCTGCGGAAATGACCGGCCGCGATTTGCGCGTTCCGCAGAAATGATGAGCCAAATTGCCGGCAATGCTCGGCTGAGATTCTTCGCCCATCCTCGTCGGATGGGCTCAGAATGACACGTTTAAATAGGTGCGAGAACAACAGAGCGCAGCAATCGATAAATAGCAAGCGCTGTCATCCTGAGGGCATCCCTCGGAAGCAACACATTGATTGGGACTGCCAATTCCGATTGGAATAGTTTGGCGCTGGCCTTCCTTCCAACCGGAACCGTTAAGAGAAAGCGCTGTCATCCTGAGGGCATCCGACCAGGATGCCCGAAGGATCTCAGCTGCAGGCTTATCTCTCTTGCGAGAGAGCAAGAGGCCGGAGCAAACTTGGGAACAAGAACATATTGGGTCTACATCCTCTCGAGCCGGAACAGGACTCTCTATATAGGAGCCACGAATAATATTCTGCGAAGAATCATTGAGCACAAGGAGAAGAAGGTTTCAGGATTCTCGCGAAGATACAACGTCACGCTACTGGCCTATTACCAGGCATTCGGCGATGTGCGGCAGGCCATCGCGCGTGAGAAGGATCTCAGCTGCAGACTTACCTCTCAATTCAATCGCGAGAGCGAAAGAGCGAGAGAACGGAGCAAATAGAGACGATGGCACCGGAGCCAACTGAAAACCAGAAGCCGCGGGAAACCATGGGCTTCGAGCGCCCGCTCAACGCCCTCTGGCTCGCGCTTCTTTTCGTTGCCACCTGGGCGGTCTGGTCGCTTCGCGCGGCGGCAATCCTCCTCGGATTGATGATCGTTGCCACTATCGCCGGCGTTTGGCTTCGGCGAAAGAATTCATGACGCGCACTCTCCCGGCGAACACAAAGCTGCTCATCTGCGTGCGGCATCCCTTCTCGCTGTGGAACCCGCCGCCTGAAATGCCCGAGCGCGTTCGTCGTCGCTGGCCGGAAATGCGCGTCGTGCATCTGCCGGAATACGATCGCCTCGAGGACGAGCTCCCCGGCACGGACATCTTTGTCGGCTTCTCGCTGCGCCCCGAGCAATTCGCGTGGGCGCGAAAGCTCAAATGGATTCATTCCACGGCAGCGGGGATAGGGCAGTTAATGTATCCGGAGTTGCGCGCAAGCAGCATCGAGCTCACCAATGCCAGCGGCGTTCATCGTATTCCGATGGCCGAGCATATCCTTGGCACGCTCATCGCGCTCGCCCGCCGGTTCCCCGATTGCGTGCGCTACCAGCAGCAGGCGCGCTGGGCGCAGCAGGAATTGTGGGACGCCCTCCGCGGCGCCGCTCGGCCGCGCGAACTTCGTGGGCAGGTATTGCTGTTCATCGGTTTCGGCGCGATCGGCCGTGAGGTGGCAAGACTCGCCGGCCCGTTCGGGATGCGCATCCGCGCCGTGACGCATTCTGGCCGCGGCGATCCCGCTCTCGCTGAGAAATTCTATGCGCCGGCGCAGCTCCCGGATGCGCTTGCGGAAGCCGACTTTGTCGTCCTCGCCGCGCCGGAAACTCCCGAAACGCGGAAAATGATCGGTGCGCGCGAACTCGCGCGAATGAAGCCCTCCGCTTATTTTGTAAATGTGGCGCGCGGCGCGCTCGTGGACGAGCCCGCCTTGATCGCAGCTCTTGAAGGCCACGCCATTGCCGGAGCCGCTCTCGACGTGGCATCGCAGGAGCCCTTGCCGCCGGAAAATCCTCTTTGGAACCTCGAAAATGCGTTCATCACGCCGCACATGAGCGCCGTGAGCGAGCATCTATGGACCCGCCAAACGGACTTGCTGATGGAAAATCTCGATCGCTGGTTCGACGGCCGCGAACTCCTGAACCGCGTCGATCTCGCGCGAGGCTACTGAGGAATTTTCAACGCAGGTGCGGAATTGAATGATGCTTTCGCGCCGGGCTCCCCAGCGCCGTCATTCTGAGCGGAGCGTCTCGGGCTTTCTTCTTCCCGCAGATTGCGCGCCTTCGGCAATCTGCGGCCGAGACGCGAAGTCGAAGAATCTCTCTGGGACATCAATCAGGTCGGCCCTAATCCCCAACCGGCCCCTTCGGCGGCGTATACCCGTGCCGGGCATATACCGTGACGCCCTTCAGCTTGCCTTTCTTATTCGCAATCATGAGGGGATTGCCCTGATCATCCACGACTTCCACTTTCAGCTTGTGATACTTCCCGTTCTGCGACGTGTTCGGTGAGAACCCCATCGTGTACTGGCTGCGAAGGAACGCGCCCACGGAATTGAAAATACTGGGCATCTCTCCCTGGAACCGCGGGAACCACGCGAAGCCCCCCGTCATCTCGCCGAACTGCGTGAGCTGGTTTTTTGCCTGGAGGTAACCGACGCCCCCGCCGTTGAACGTGCGCAGATCAATATCCTCGCCCATCCCTACGCAAAAAATTGGTATATCCGTTTCTTTCAAGCGCTTGTACGTCTGATCGAGCGTGTGCTTGCTGAATGTGTCGTAGCCGGTGGCCAGAAGCAGAATGGATTTTTTCCCTTGCACGTCACGGAGTTGGTCCAGCGTTTCCAGCAGCGCGTCGAACAAATTGGCTTCGCTGAAATCCGGGAAATATAAAGAAGCGATCGCTTGTCCCAATTCGCTGCGATCGTGAGTGAAATCCACATGGAGAGTGGTCTTCAGGTCAAACGTTTTGAACGCAACCCAGTCCTTATCCGTCAGATGGTTCAAAAAACCGTAGGCCCAGGTTTTCCCTTTGTATCCGAAATATCCGTACGCGATCCTGCTGAATTCCATTAACACGACCATCGTAATCGGAGCTTCGGAGGGCGCGAAATTCGTGAGCTGTTGCGGCTGGCCATCATCCAGAACGCGGAAATTTATCTTCTTCAGCCCTTGAATGATGTTGCCGTCCTGGTCCGTCACCACCGCGTCCAAATTGACGAGATTCGACTCGGCGGAAATCGCCACCTGCGGCTTCGGCTGCTGCTGTTGTTGCGTTTGCTGCTGTCCCTGGCCGGTGGGAGGCTGCGGAGGGACCGGCTGCGCCGGCGGCGGAGGCGTTTGCGGCCCTTGTTGTTGCTGGCGCGCGCGCGCCGTAAATGCGCTGGGGGGCACTCCGAGCGCCGCAATCAGCGTTCCCAGAAGCGCGGCCCGAATCCACATCCTTCGTTCCATGGTTCCCTCTCGTGCTTTGGATGCTGCCACGTGCCCTGTTGGATGGTCAATTGCAATTCAGAAAACGCTCCCGGGGCGGGTTTCCGCGGCGCGCAACCCGCCATGATAGTATTCAATGTTCTTCGCTCGTTGATGATCTTTCAGATTTTTGCCGGAGGCAATCAAGATGGCGCGCCCGTTTGCTCGAATTCTTCTTCTCGTGATGTTGGGAACACTCTCGTGTGCGGCGCAAACGCAAGCCGCGCCGCAGGCGCCGCCTCCCCCTGGTTTGGACCTCCCGAAGCTTCAGAGCGAAGCAGTCCTCTGGCTGCAAGGGCTCATTCGCATCAACACGACCAATCCTCCCGGCAACGAGCTCGTGGCCGCGAAGTATCTGGCCGATATTCTCCAGCGCGAAGGAATCACGGCGGAAATTTTCGAAACCACTCCGGGCCGCGGCTTTCTTGTCGCCCGGCTCTCTTCGAGCGCGGTGCCGGATCCTTCGCGGGCCCTGCTCCTCATGGGCCACCTCGACGTGGTCGGTGTGGACAAAGCCAAATGGTCGGTGGACCCTTTCGGCGCGGTCATGAAAGATGGCTATCTCTACGGCCGCGGCACGATTGACGACAAAGGCATGACCATTGCCAACGTGGCTGTTCTCGTTGCTCTCAAGCGCTCCGCCGCGCGATTGAACCGCGATGTCATCCTGCTTGCCGAAGGCGACGAAGAGGCCGGCGGCGAATACGGCATGAAAGTCGCCGTGGAAAAGCATTGGGACAAAATCGCCGCGGGCTACGCCATCAACGAAGGCGGCACCGTCTTCCTCAAGGACGGCAAGGTCCAGTACGTCGGTGTGCAAGCAAGCGAAAAAGTGTCCGTCAGCGTGGATGTGATTGCCACCGGTCCCTCCGGGCACGCCTCGATTCCGCGAAAAGACAATGCCGTCCAGCACGTCGCCGTGGCCATTGCCAAGATCGGCGCGTACGAAGCGCCCGTGCAATTCAACTCCATCACGCATGCCTACTTCGAAGGCATCGCCAAGGTCCAGGATGAAGAGACCGCCAAGTGGATGCGCGCCCTCGAGGAACCGGATCGCGCCGAGCACGCGGCCCGCTGGATTTCGAATGCGAATCCCCGGTGGAATTCGATGTTGCGCGATACGATTGCGCCCACCATGCTGCAGGCGGGCATACGCCGCAACGTTGTGCCGTCGGAAGCGCGCGGCGTCATCAATATCCGCTTGCTTCCCGGAAACATGCTCAGCCCGCTCCTCGCCAAGCTTCAGCAGCTTGTCAACGATCCGCAGATTCGCTTCGAGGAAGAAACAGGATCGGGCCAGTCCACGCCATCGTCCTCCGTCACCTCCGACCTCTACAACACGATTGCATTGGTGGCGGGCCGCGATTTCCCGGGCGCTACTCTCGTGCCCATGATGTCCACCGGCGCCACGGATTCGGCGCCTCTGCGGCTCCGCAGCGTTCAAGCGTACGGTGTGGATCCCTTTCCTCTCGACGAGTCGGACGCCATGCGCATGCACGCGGATGACGAACGGATTCCTCTCGATTCCTTCCGCAAGGGAATCGTCTTCCTCTATCACATTGTGAATGATTTCGCGGTTGCGAAATAATTCGGAAAGAATCGGATGAACAAGCGAAGGGCCAAGATCGTTTGCACGCTCGGACCCAGCAGTTCCTCGCCGGCAATCATTGACCGCCTTGTGGGTGCGGGAATGGATGTGGCGCGGCTGAATTTCTCCCACGGAACCCCGGAAGATCACGCCCGGAACGTCGCGACGGTCCGCCGCGCCTCCAGCCGCCACGAGAAGCCGGTCGCCATCCTCGCCGATTTGCAGGGGCCGAAGATCCGCACCGGCGCTCTCGAACGCGGCCAGCCGGTTCATCTCCATTTCGGCCAGCGCTTCACGATTACGACGAGAAAGATCATCGGCACGGCCGAAGGGGTCAGCACCACGTTTCGCGCGCTACCCGAATCGGTTCGCAAGGGCGACCGCATCCTCTTGCGGGACGGCGAGATCGCGCTGCGCGTTCTATCGGCGCGCGGGCATGACGTCGTTTGCCAGGTTGAAAACGGCGGCGACCTTGGCGAGCATCAGGGAATCAATCTGCCCGGAGCGAAACTGAAAATTCCCTCGCTGACTTCCAAAGACCGCGAAGACCTCAAGGTCGCGCTCCGCTTGGGCGCCGACTATGTCGCGCTGAGCTTCGTGCGCACGGCCGCGGACGTGCACGCGGGCAAAGCGGCCATCGCCAGTTCCGGCAAAAATACGCCGGTGATTTCGAAACTGGAGAAGCCCGAGGCCATCGACAATCTCGACGAAATCCTGAGCGTGACCGACGGCGTGATGGTGGCGCGCGGCGATCTCGGCGTCGAGATGAATCCGGAAAAAGTGCCCGTCGTGCAGAAGCAGATTATTCTGCGCGCGCGCAACGCGCTTGTCCCGGTGATCACCGCCACGCAGATGCTCGATTCCATGCAGAAGAACCCGCGGCCCACGCGCGCTGAAGCGTCTGACGTTGCCAACGCCGTTTTTGACGGCAGCGATGCCTTGATGCTTTCCGGCGAGACGGCGGCCGGCAATTATCCGCTGGAATCGGTGATGATGATGGACCGCATCATCCGCGAAGCGGAAGCCAGCGTCACAAGCCCGCTCCGTCCCACGCGCTACACCGAGTTGCAGATCAATGAAACGATTGCGGAAGCGATCTGCCACGCCGCCGAAGAACTGCACATGAAAGCCGTCGTGGTATTCACCGAAAGCGGCTCGTCGGCGCGCGTCGTTTCGAAGTACCGCCCGCGCCCGCCCATCATCGCCTTCTCGCCCAACCGGGAAACGCGCCGGCGTCTCAGCCTTCTCTGGGGCGTCTTGCCTCGCAGCATTGCCCGCGTCCACGACATTGACGCGCTGGTGCGGCTCGCCGAACGCCGGCTCAAGGAGGAACACTTGGCGCGGCGCGGCGACATCGTGGGCCTCATCGCCGGGACTCCCCTGGGCACCTGCGGAACAACGAACCTGATGCGCCTGATGCGCATCGGCTGACAGCGCTTGCAACCGTCTGATCCCAACTCCGAATTTGCAGTTTTTATTTTCTAATTGACCCAATTGTCGGGGTTGGAGGGCGGCTTGTCGTGATGGTCCCGCACATACACTTCGAATTTCTTGCGCAGCCTGCGGCGCTGCCAATCGGAGAAGTAGTTACGGAAAATGTAGAGGTGCGAGCCGCGCCGAAGATAGACGTAGCCCACCAGCATCCCGCCAAGATGGCATACGTGGCTGACGTTGTCGCCCGTCGCGCCGATCGTGCTGAAAAATTCGATGGCGCCCATAACGATTACAAAGACCCGCATGGATATGGTCACCGGCAGAGGGAACAACCACACCTGACGGTGCGGCATGATCACCGCGACGGCGAGCAGAACTCCGTAGATCGCGCCCGAAGCGCCGATCGTCGATACCATTGCGGAACCCTGGCCGTGCGGATCCAAGATCGTTCTGACCGTCAGATCGATCACGCCCGCGCCGATTCCGCAAATGAAAAAGTAGGTGTAGAAGCGCTTTGAACCCCAGGTGTGTTCCAGGTCCGCACCGAACATCGCGAGATACAAAAGGTTGAAAAGGATATGCAGAATCCCGCCGTGCAGGAAAATGTAGGTGAACAGTTGCCAGATCCGGAATCCGTGAGTCACCGCATACGGCACGAGGCCGAACCACTGGAGCCAGAATTCGACGCCCGCCCGGTGAAACAGCAGGGCGGATAACTCCTGGAGAGTGAAAACGGAAACGCAAGCGATGCAAATGGTCTTGATTGCGCGGGGAAAGTATCCGCTCAGGTCGAAGCGATAACCGTAGCCACGAGATAAAGGGCTCATAGCCGCTCAACTCAAGTCTAAGGCCTGGCCGCAGATCAGTCAAAGGCGCGCGCATTTGCTTTTTCGTATTTAGCCTAACTTCTTGCGCGCGAAGTAGAAGAGCGATGCCGCGAGAACAAGGAACATGAAAAGGCTGAAGAGGTTGCTGGCGGCAAGCGGGCCGAGAAATTTCGGGCCAAACGAGAACAGATCGGGGCGCCACGGCAGGCCGAGCACCGACGAAACCCAGTGCGGCACGCGATTGGAAATTTCCGGGTCCTGCAGAAGAGCGATGATGATACCGAGCAGACCGAAAACTCCGCCGGCGGCGATGAGGCCGCTGGAATAAAGCGCTCCGGGGCTGGCTTCGCCTTCGTCTTGTTTCTTGGATGTGGTTTCGACAAGCCAGCGCACCAATCCCCCTGCAAACATCGTGGCCGTGGTTGCAATCGAGAGATACGATCCGACGGCAAACGCCAGAGAGCGCACGCCAAGAATCTCCACGGCAACAACGAGCGCCACACCCATCAAGACAAGCCGCCACGGCAGGCGTTGATTGAGAATGCCGTTGATGACGGTGGCCATCAGACGCGCCTGCGGAGCGGGAGCTTTGTCGCTGCCGATACCCTGGGCCCATTGAATTTCAATTTCCTTCGTACCGGGGTCGTAGAGGTATTCACCGTCAGGAACTACACTCGAGCCGAGCGAGTTAATCAACGCGTAGGTTTTTCCCTGATAGCTAAACGAGTCTTTTTCGATTTTCACGCCCGTGGGCAATGCCTGCACGTTGAGCGGAATTTTCGTGGGAATGTATTTCTGCAGTCCCGTATTCATCAGGTTCAGCGTCGCGCCGATGGCGATGGTCGAAATGGTGACGCCGATGAGCAAGCCCATCTGCTGGCGAACGGGCGTTGAGCCGACAAGATAGCCTGTCTTCAAATCCTGCGAAGTAGCGCCGGCAATGGCCGCGGCAATGCAGACGACGCCGCCAATGGTCAGCGCGAGAACCGCATAGTTCGGCGCGGTCCATCCGGCGACGAAAAAGATGGCGCAGGTGGCCATCAGCGTGGCGATGCTCATGCCGCTGATGGGGTTCGAGGAATTGCCCAACAATCCGCTGATGCGCGCCGCCACGGTGACGAAAAGAAATCCGAAAATGATGACAAACACGCCGGCCAGCAAATTCTGATACCACGCCGTGTTCGCGTCCTTGATCGGATGAAACGTGAGCAACAAGAACATCATGATGACGATGGCTATCGAACCAAGAATTACCGTGCGAATGGACATGTCGCGATCGAGGCGATTTTTCCCCGACGAGACGGCTCCCTGGGCCCGCACATCCTTCAATCCGGAACGGAGGGCGGAAACAATCGTGGGGAGCGTGCGCAGCAAGGTAATCAATCCGGCGGCGGCTACGGCGCCCGCGCCCATGGGACGAATGTACTGGCGCCACATGTCGTCGGGGGTCATCAGAGGAATGGGAATCGTGGACGGATAAATCGCGGTGCTGCCGGAGAGTTGGCCGAAAAACTTGATGGCGGGCATCATCAGCAGCCAGGAAACCACGCCGCCGGCAAACAGGATGCCGGAGACTTTCGGGCCGATGATGTAGCCCACGCCGAGGTATTCCGTGGTGATGTCGGCGCGAAAGGATGCACCGGGAAACCACTTGGGCTGTGCTTCGGGCTGTTCGGTCCAAGCGAGAACCGTTTTCATCAGGAATGTGTAGGCGCCGCCGATGCCGAGGCCCCAGAAGACGCGGCTGGCGAAAGAACCGCCGCGCTCGCCGGCGACAAGAACGTCGGCGCAAGCGGTGCCTTCCGGAAACGCCAGATTCCCATGTTCTTTCACGACAAGCTGGCGGCGCAGCGGAATCATGAAGAGAACGCCGAGCCATCCGCCCAGCAGAGCCAGCGGAAAGATGCGCCAGAAGGTGAACTCCGAGCCGAATCCCAGAAAAATCAGCGCCGGAATCGTGAACATCACTCCGGCGGCGAGGGATTCACCGGCCGAGCCGGTGGTCTGCACGATGTTGTTTTCAAGGATGGTGGAGCGGCCGAACGCCCGCAGGATGCTGATAGATAGCACGGCGATGGGAATCGAAGCGGAGACGGTGAGTCCGGCGCGAAGCCCCACGTACACGGTCACCGCGCCGAAGAGCAGGCCGAAGAGCGAGCCCAGAACGACAGCACGCAGCGTGAACTCCGCGAGGTTTTCCTCCGCCGGAACGTAGGGTTGAAACTCTCCCGGCGGCGCCGTCGAACTCCAGGGCTTTGCAGTCGTCACGCGTCACCTCTCTCGCATTTCGGGGGATCGGTCCAAATTGGCCCGTGCAAGGCGGCGAAGTTAGCACCAGACGCAACCCGAGGCAAGCCGCAAACGGCATTTGCGGCGGGGCAAAAAGGCCTGCCCTGACGGAAATCATTTATGAGACCCCTTGGCGGTGTTGACATCCCTCTCGCTCGCGGCGCCGAAGAGAGATTCTTCGACTGCGCGTCCCGGCCCACAGATTGCCGAAGGCGCAATCTGCGGGAAAGAAGAGGCGCCGGGACGCTCCGCTCAGAATGACGAGAGCACGAGGGGGAACCAGGATGTCTTGCCGACGCCTCGCGGAACACGATTGTCAACAGAGCCAGACTGCTCTTAGAAGGCCCTCGCTGCGCTGCGACTGGAGATGGCCTGTCCTTAGCGGACAGGCCACTCTTGTTGCGATTAGGAATTTTTTCAGCCTTTGTTTTCATGGAGTTGGGGATCTTCTAATACTGGAATGTTGCGATTAGAAGTTTGCGGGTCGGACTCGGCAGGCGCGGTTTGACGCATGGCCGGCAGCGGCGAGGGCGGCGGCGCGACGGAAACGGCAGAAGGTGGGACGGAGACGACAACCTGAACGCGCGGCGGCTCGAACCATCTCCCATAATCGTCCAGATGGGGGTAGAGGCGGGCGGCGCGGATGATGAGGTCGGCGGTATCCAGGGTGCAGGTTTCCGAAGCCTCGAGAATGGACTCCAGGACGCGGCCAAGCTCCTGTTTCCGGCGGACGAAAAGTCCGGTGGCGTGAGCGTGGCGGTAGAGGGTGGAACGGTCGGAAAGCTTGTAACGCTCGGCGATCCTCTCGAGCGCGGCCCAGCGGACGAAGTCGCCTTCGATGGCGTCGCGGTCCGGATGCGAACAGACGGCGCACTTGCGGGCGTGGCGGGCCAAGTCCGGAGGCACCGAGGGGATGGCGGGGGTGGGGAAAAGCGAGGCCAGCGGAATGCTGTAGGCCTCGGAAGGCAGAGCGTCCAAAGGAGGTGCTGGCGGCTCGGTCGGGTGCTCGGGGCCGCCGGCGGCGGGTGCGTTCGGATCAGACTCGGTGTATGCGGCGGAAGCCTGGGCTTCGGCTTCGGCGGCCGCGGCTTGCGCTGCTTCGTATTCGGCTAGTTCATGCACGTAAAACAGGCGCATTTCGGGCTTGCCGAACCGCGAAGTTCGGACCGTTTTGAAATAGATGGGGAAGGTTCGTTTTCTTCTGATGTATTCGGTCATGGAGGTGTCCTTTTTGGGGGGTAGGTTGTGGAGGAGCAAGTTTGAAGCTGCGATTCACGTTCATAAACCTCGGAGCCAGAGTCACACAGAGGGTTTAACGATTATTACTGTCCTTGAGGACAAATTTAGGACAGGTAGGAAAAAGAGGGGAAGTACAGGTGTTTGTACAGGTGTACGCGGATCTGCGGGGGGATGAGGAGCGCGCTATTGACAGCAAGGCAAACTCCATATAGCTTTGCGCCACTTCACTATCTTTCAACCACAGTACCCCGGAGTAACGTGGACGTTCACCGGGACAGGAGGAACGCTTAGCTATGAATCGGTTTCTCCGATTCCTCTTTGGTCCGGCAGCTCTTGGCGTGTTTGTTTTTTTGGCGGGGCTGCGCACAACGCCGGGCGACGACTGGCTGCCTATACCGCCCGCGGACCTGGCGTTGAAGGACAATCCAGCCCAGCCGGGAGCGAATGCGATGATCCTCTACCGGCGCAGCCATGTGGATGCGAAACGGACAAACACTGATGAGGATTACGACGAGGAGTACTACCGCATCAAGATTTTCACAACGGAAGGCGTGAGGCAGGAGAGTAGGGTTCGGATTTTCTTCTCGAAAGAAGACTCCGATATCAAGGATATTCACGCCCGGACGATCGAGCCGGACGGAAGAATCGTGAACTTCGACGGGAATGTGCTCGAAGAGAACGTCGTAACGAGGAGCGGCAGCACATTGCTGGCGAAGACGATTCTGGTTGCGGACGTGCAGCCCGGCTGCATCATCGAATACCGGTACCGGCACCAATACAAGTGGGAACCCGGATCGGTACACTATCTGCACGCGCAGAGCTGGGTCGTCTCGGGACGGCTTTTCACGCGCGACGCCAGCTTCTCGATCAATCCCTACAACCCTCGAAGCATCTTTGATCCCACGCTCTACTTTCGCAGCACGGGCCTCCCCAAAGGCTCGCTTCCGCAGAAGCAGGGGAATGGGTGGTACTCCATGGAGGTACACAACATTCCCGCGATCGAGGAGGAGCCATTGATGCCCCCGATGCGCTCGCTGGAGGCGCGCGTGGAGTTCTTCTATCGCGCGAAGGGCGAACCGGCGGGAGAAACCACCGAACAGTTCTGGAACCGGACAGGGAAGAGGTGGAGTGATGAGGTGGACAAGTTTTTGAGCAAGAAGAGCGCGCTGGAAGGGGACGTTGCGCAAACGGTGGGAGCGGGTGATCCTCCGGAGACAAAACTTCGGAAGATCTATGCGCGAGCGCAGAAGATTCACAGCTTGAGCTACGAACCGGCAAGAACGGCCACGGAGAAGAAGACAGAGAACATCAAGGCTGACGAAAACGTGGAGGACGTGCTCAAGCAGGGCTATGCAACAGGACGCCAAATCAATTGGTTCTTCGTAGGACTGGCGCGGGCCGCCGGATTCGAAGCGTCGGAAGTCTATTTGGTGCCGCGGAACCGGGATGTGTTCATTCCGTCGGGGCAGAACACGAATCCGTTAACCGCAGACATCGTGTGGGCGCGGGCGGGTGGGAAGGAATACTGGCTCGATCCGGCAGCACTGTATTACCCGTTCGGCTTGCTTCCCTGGTCAGAGACGGAATCGAAAGGAGTGCGCGTCTCGAAGCAAGGGGGCGAGTTCATTGAGACGCCCGCGGCGGCGAGTTCGGATGCGACGGTGGTACGGCGGGCCGATCTGGAAATGAAAGAGGATGGGAGCGCCAGCGGGAAGCTGCAGGTGGATTTTACCGGCGGGACTGGAGCTATTCGGCGAACGTTGGGGCGCAGGGACGATGAAACAGGGCGGCGGAAAGCGCTCGAGAACGAGATCAAGCAATGGCTGCCGGGTGGCTCGACTTTCGAAGTAACAAGCATCGCGAATTGGGACGACAGGTCGGTGCCGCTGCACGTCGAGGGAAATGTAGTGGTGCCGGGAATGGGTTCGGTCACCGGGCACCGAATGATTGTGCCCCTGACGGTGTTCGTGACAAGTTTCTCGAAATTGTTCGAGACGCAGAAACGCATCAACCCGGTCCATTTCAATTTTCGGTACGAGGAAATGGACGACGTCAAGATTCATGGTCCTGCGGCCTACAAGATCGAAACCATTCCGCCGCGAAAGGTGATCAATCCGGGGACAGCGATGTCTTACGAAATTTCGCCGTCACAGCAGGGCGACACCCTCGAAGTGAAACGCCGCCTGACAGTGAGCGACATCAACTATCCGGCAGATTCGTACGCGGCGCTGCGTTCATTTTTCAATCTGGCGAAATCGGATGATCAAGCACAGGTGGTGCTGCAAAATGCCGAAACATCGAAGAACGATTAGGCTCGCCTTTGGAGTTATCGCCGGATTGCTGGGCTTCGCGTGCTTTCATGCCGCGCGCGCGGGCGACGACTGGTTGCCGATACCGCCCGCGGACCTGGTGCTCAAGGACAATCCGGCGAGCCCGGGCGCGGACGCCATGATTCTGTATCGCGAAAGCGCCGTGGATGCGAGGGAATCGGCGGTAAAGGAATATATCCGCATCAAGGTCTTCACGAAGCAAGGCACGGACGAAGCCAACGTGGAGATCCCGTTTGTGAAAGGCGTAACCGATGTCAGGGACATCCGCGCACGGACGATCCGGCCCGACGGGAGTATCGCGAATTTCCAGGCAAAGGCTTTTGAAAAAGTGGTGGTGAAAAACAGCGGCGTACGATTCCTGGCAAAAACGTTCACGCTGCCAGACGTGCAACCGGGCTGCATTATTGAGTACAAATACAGGATACAAGGGGACTCAAACTTCTACTACAACGAGGAATGGACCGTCTCCGGACCGCTGTTCACGCGCGACGCGCGCTTCTCGATCGTGCCATTCCGGGGAGCGCTGGCGCTGGTGTACCGGCAGTTCGGGCTGCCGCAAGGGACGATCCCGCAGAAGCAGCCGAATGGCTCCTACATGATGGATGCGCACAACATTGCGGCGGTTCGGGACGAGGCGTTCATGCCACCGGAAAGGACGCTGCAAGCGCGCGTGGAGTTCTTTTACCGCGGCCCGAGCGAACCCCAAGAATCAACCGAGCAGTATTGGAACCGGGTCGGGAAGAAATGGAACGATGAAGTGGAGCTCTTCGTGAACAAGAAGGGCGCGCTTGAAAAGGAGGTGACCGGGATCACGGCAGCCGGCGATTCGCCCGACGCGAAGCTCCGTAAGATATTTGCCCGCGTGCAGCAGATCCGCGATCTGAGTTACGAGGAAGCGAAGACAGAAAAAGAAAGGAAGCAAGAGCAACTGAAGACCAATTCCAATGTCGAAGACGTGCTCAAGCATGGATACGGGAACGGTCGTGAGATCAACTGGTTATTTATCGGGCTGGCGAGAGCCGCGGGATTTGAGGCGACCGAGGTCTATGTGGTCCCGCGCAACGTGAATTTCTTCTACGCGAACTTGCAGGACTCGAGGCAGCTTTCAGCGGACGTCGTATGGGTGCGCGCGGGCGGGAAGGAGTACTGGCTCGACCCGGCAGCCAGGTTCTATCCATTCGGCATGCTGCCATGGTTCGAAACGATCGCGAAGGGAATTCGGATCAGCAAGCAAGGCGCCGAGTTCGTGCAGACACCGGAAGCAGCGAGCTCCGATGCCACAGTCGTGCGCCACGCCGAACTAGATATGAACGAGGACGGCGCCGCCGTGGGAAAGATCGAGGTTGCATTCACCGGGCAATTAGGGGCGCTCAAACGCGAGGACGTGCGCAACAACGATGAGACGGGGCGAAAGAAGGCGTTCGAAGACGAAATTCGCGCCTGGCTACCGGTGGATTCCACGTTCGAGGTCACAAAAATCTCAAACCTGGACAAGATGGCCGAACCGTTAACTGTAGAAGGAACAGTGAAGATACCATCGTGGGCGACTTCGACCGGGCGCCGGATGCTGGCGCCGGTGACGCTGTTCCGGGTGATGCAGGCAAAGTCGTTCGAACCGGCGGAGCGCACATATCCGATCTTCTTCCGGTTCCGTTACGAGGAAACGGATGACGTCCAAATCCACGCTCCCGCGGGTTACAAGATCGAGACCACACCCACGCCAAAGAAAATCAATAATGGCGCGATCTCCTTCGAAATTGCGGCGACACCGGCAAGCAATGCGGTACAAGTGAAGCGGCACCTGATTGTGGATGGAACGATGTTCTCGAGGGAGTCTTACGGGACGATCCGTTCCTTTTTCAACATGGTGAAATCGAATGACGAAGCGCAAGTGGTGCTTCAAAACAATGAGTCGGCCAAGAACAACTAGGCTTGCCAGCTTGCTCGGATGGGCGGCATTTGCCGCGCTGGTCTTACCCGTGTGTCTGCGGGCAGACAGCGCGCCGGATTGGATGCGCGCCGCAGCACAGACCAAGTTGCCGGAATACTCGAAGGAAGCCGTTGCAGTAGTTTTGTTCGAAGAGACGCAAGCGACGGTGAAGGACAACGGCGAGATTGAGACTCGAACGCGGCGGGCGTTGAAGCTGCTGCGGCCCGAAGCACGCGAAGGGTATGGATATTTCGTTGTAAATTTTGATAACGAAACGAAAATTTCGTTCTTAAAAGCTTGGACCATCACGTCCGACGGGAAAGAGATGGAATTGAAGGAAAAGGATGCCACGGAGGTAGCGGTCTCAAGCTTCGCGATATTCAGCGACGAGCGGGTGAAGTATTTGAAATTCCCGGAAGCGAACCCGGGAAGCGTGGTGGGTTACGAAGTGGTCCAGAAACAGCGGCCCTACCTCCTGGATGACATATGGCATTTCCAGTACACGATACCGCTGCGAAGGTCGCGATTTACCGTGCAGCTTCCTCCGGGATGGGAATTCACCACAGTTTGGGCGAATTATGCGGAACAGAAACCGCAAACGAGCGGAATGAATGCGTATACGTGGGAAGTGAATGACATCCCCGCTATTGAAATCGAACCGGAAATGCCGCCCTGGGAAGCGGTTGCGGGGCATATGGATGTGAAGTATTTTCCGCGCGACGCCGCGATGAGAACGAAGACCGCGGGATCGTGGGGCGACCTGGGCACCTGGTATTCCGGATTGTTTGTGCCCCAGCGCTCGGCCACACCGGCAATCCAGCAAAAGGTGAAAGAGTTGACAGCGGGGAGCCAGGATCTGCTCGAAAAAATCAAGACGCTCGCGATTTTTTCGCAGCGGGAAATCCGGTATGCGGCGATTGAAATCGGGATCGGGGGCCATCAGCCACACGCCGCCGGCGATGTTTTCGTGCACAGATATGGAGATTGCAAAGACAAGGCGACTCTGCTGAGCGCCATGCTCCAGGAAATCGGGGTGCGCTCTTATCTGCTTTTCATCAATACCAAGCGTGGCGTCGTTGCGCCGGAATTTCCGTCGCTGCGATTCAATCATGCAATCCTGGCGATCGTGCTGCCGGACAGCGTAACCGATCCAAGTCTGTATGCGGTTCTTCGCGATCCGAAATTGGGCCGCCTGCTGTTCTTCGATCCGACGAATGAATTCGTGCCGCTCGGATATCTCCCCTCGTATTTGCAGGACAACTATGGCCTGGTGACAACTCCGGATGGCGGCACATTGCTTACTCTTCCCCTTTTGCCCCCATCGACCAATCGTCTGCTGCGGAGCGCCACACTCAAGCTGAATGCAGCCGGGTATCTTTCCGGAGAGGTGCATGAGGTGCGCTGGGGAGATCCCGCGGCTCAAAGCCGTGCGCAACTTCTGGGAAAGCCGCCTGCAGAACGCGAAAAGGTGCTGGAGCATTTTCTAGGGAATTCGCTGAGTAACTTTACGCTGACGGGCGCGTCCGTTGGGAACCTCGATCAGTATGACGAGAATTTGACACTTACATATAAATTCAGCGTTGAGGGATACGCGAAGACAGCCGGGAATCTGCTGGTGGTACGGCCGCGCGTGGTGGGCGAGAAGGGGTCGCACATCCTGTCGGGAAAGCCGCGGAAGTATCCGATTGAATTCACGCAGGCCACGCGACAGGATGACGATTTTGAGATTACGCTGCCCGCGGGCTACGTCGTCGACGAGCTGCCGCAACCGGTGAAGGCCGAGTGTCCCTACGGAACATATCGCAGCGAAGTGCAGGTGGACGGGGATAAGCTGCACTACAAGCGAACGTACGAAATAACGGATCTGATCGTTCCTACCGATAAGCTCGGCGAAGTGCGCGACTTCCTCCATCAGATTGCAACCGACGAGCGTTCGAGCGCGATACTGCGGCGGGCGAATTAGGCGAACAGAAACGCTATGGGCGGCGGGGGCAGACGAAGGCGATGTGCGAAACCGCGCGCAGGCGGGCGAGCTGGGCGCGGAGCGCGAGGGGCGCGTAGCGCGTGGCGTCGGCAGCGAGGCGGGCGAGCTGTGGCGCGTTGAGCGGGGCGGAATAGATGTCGCCGCGCAGCGCGTAGGAATACTCGCGATAGCTGGGCGATAACTCGCGGGCCAGATCCATCAGGCAATCCCAAAAAGTGCGGGCGCGCAGCAAGCGGCGCTTGCGCGCGTCTTCGCGGCGAATGCGCAGGCCACTGCGCGCGGACCCCTCGGCTCCGCTAGGGACGGCCAAGCCGCTCGATCCCAAGATGATCTCCGTGCAATCCTCGGCGCGAAACGCGCGCGACGCGTCCGAATCCGGATAGCCGGCGAGAAGCTCGGCGAGCGCCTCGCTGTCGGCTTCGAATCCCGGCCACCAGTAGCGGTAGGAATGGAACACGATTGTGCCGGAGCGAAGGATTTGCCGGATGCGGGCGGGATCCTTGCCGGTGACGGCGAGGATCATGTCGACCAGCTCCGCGGAGCGGAAAGTCTGGCGGACGAGCGGGCGCATGCTGAGATATTCGGCTTCTTCTTCGGTGTATTTGACGGCGATGGTTTCGGGGAGCGGCACGGAATGAATTTAGCAGGATTAAGGCGAAATCGGCGCGCCAGATAGCGGCGGGTAAGCGCGATTAGAGAGCGCCGGGTAATGCCTAGGTTTTGAAGGCATGCATAAAAGCGTTCTCCTCAGGGGCTAAAGCCCATCGTATTTTCGGCCTGTTGTGTCGGAGCCCTTCGGCGTAGACCTCAGGGTAAACTAAAGCTCCGACCCCCTAAGAAACTGGAGATGACAGGGAAAGCGGCGGC
>CAVPUS010000012.1:0-16497 GCA_963709005.1 uncultured Acidobacteriota bacterium | reverse complement strand
TACTGGAGGATAAGAAAGACGGTTCGATCCGCTGGAAATACAAATGAGTTTCTCCTCGACGCACGAAACATCGCTTCACAGCCAGCCTTCCCACGAGCGCCCGAACCTCTTCGGCGCGGCCTAAGTCCTCCGTTCTAAACAGTTTTGCCCGGCATGCCGCGGCGGGAACCGCTCTGCGCGCGCCGATCAAAATCCGACTTCGGAGGAAGAACATGCAAACAGCAGAGATGAAACTCCCACACTTGGTGACCACGCTCCCGGGGCCGAAGGCGAAGCGGGTGGTCGAGCTGGATCGTCAATTTCTTTCGCCGTCGTACACGCGCAGCTACCCGCTGGTGGCGAAGCAAGGGCGCGGCGCAATGATCGAGGATGTGGACGGTAATACGTTTCTTGACTTCGCGGCTGGAATTGCGGTGGTTGCCACGGGCCACTGCCATCCCGAAGTTGTCGCCGCGATTCAGAAGCAAGCCGCGGAATTGATTCACATGTCCGGGACGGATTTCTACTATCCGAACATGGTCGAACTTGCCGAGAAGCTCGCTTCGATCACGCCCGGCAAGGAGCCGAAGCGGGTTTACTTCGGCAATTCGGGCGCGGAAGCGATTGAAGCCGCGATCAAGCTGGCGAAATATCACACGAAGCGCGACATGCTGATCGCCTTTCACGGCGCTTTCCACGGCCGCACGATGGGCGCGCTTTCGCTTACCGCGAGTCGCGCCGTTCAGCGCAAGGGATTCGGCACGTTGCTTTCCGGCGTGTTCCACATGCCGTTTCCAGACACCTATCGCGGGACGTATGGGGTTCGCCCCGAATGTGCGGCGGCTGATTGCTTGAGCTATCTCGAAAATGAGCTCTTTCGGCGGCGCGTTGATCCCGACGAAGTGGCCGGAATTTTCGTTGAACCGATCCAGGGTGAGGGCGGGTACTTACTGGCGCCCGCCGAATTCCTGCAGGGACTCGAGCGCATTTGCCGCAAGCATGGCATCCTGCTGGTTGCCGATGAAGTGCAGTCCGGCATGGGGCGGACGGGGAAGTGGTGGGCGTTCGAACATGCGGGAATCGAGCCGGACATCGTCTGTAGCGCAAAGGGAATCGCGTCCGGCATGCCGCTGAGCGCGATAATCAGCAAAGCGTCGATCATGAACTGGACTCCCGGCGCGCATGCTTCCACATTTGGCGGCAATCCGGTGTGTATTGCGGCGTCGCTAGCGACGTTGCGCCTTCTTGAAGGCGGCTATATGGCGAACGCCACCCGCATCGGCGAGTTCATCATGCATCGCACGGCCGGCTGGCGCGAGCGGCACAAGATCGTAGGAGAAGTCCGCGGCAAGGGCTTGATGATCGGCATCGAATTTGTGCGCAATCAGAAGACCAAGGAAAGAGCTCCCGACCTGCGGAACAAGATCGTGCAGTTGGCGTTTGAGAAGGGCTTGCTCGTTCTGGGCTCGGGCGATACCACGCTGCGCCTCTGCCCGCCGCTCATGATCGACGAGGAACAGGCCGACTGCGCCGTGCGCATTCTCGACGAGTGCATCAGCGAAGCCGAAAGAACGCTCTAGATCCATTTCATGCATGCGGCGGACGCGGCTGAATCAGCCGCCGCGCTTTTGTGGTCGAGTTCTCTTCGCTCCAAATCCTTCCTCGCTTGCCGCGGGCGCGAAGTTCGCACATGTTTTCGGGTGACAGAACTACAGGTGTTGCAGATAATCTCAATCCAGTTCGTTTTCAAATGGGGAGGACGGTTTGCCGCGCATTCTGGATGTTGGCTGCGGCCCGGCGAAATATCCCGGTTCGATCGGCCTCGATATGAACCCGGCCACGGCCGCCGATGTGCTCTGCAACCTGGATCGCGGCGGCCTGCCGTTTCGCGATAATTCCTTCGACCAACTGCGCGGCGAGCACATCATCGAGCACGTCGCGGACATCATCGCCACGATGGAGGAATTTCATCGCGTGACGAAACCGGGCGGCACGATCTGGATCGTCACCCCGCACTATACGGATTTCAGCTCGTTTCGCGACCCCACGCACCGCTGGCACCTGAACTCGTATTCGTTCCTGTATTTTTATCCGGGCGGCATGCACGGGCGCGACATGTGGTACACGAAAGTGCGCATGCGCGAGGCCAAACTCAATGTAAGACTGCTGAAATTGTGGCGTGCATTGGGATTTGAATTTCTCGTCAATCACAGCCGCATGTTTCGCCAGTTCTGGGAGCACTACTTGAGTTTCATCATTCGTGGAAAGCTGATGGAGTTCACGTTCGAGGTCATCAAGTAGCCGATGCCACGTATCCTCGATATCGGCTGCGGACGCAAGAAATTCCCAGGCTCCATCGGCATTGACATGAGCGCCGCAGGGCAGGCCGATGTTCTTTGCGATTGGGAGAAGGCGCTGCCCTTTGCGGAGAGCAGTTTCGATCAAGTGCGACTGGTCCATATCATCGAAGAGGTGGACAACATTTTCCGCGTGCTGGCTGAGGTGCATCGCGTGGCCAAGCCGGGCGCGCGCGTCACCATCATCACGCCGCATTACACGGACCACGCCTCCTACTGCAGCCCGGCGCACCGCTGGCACCTTTCCAGTTTTTCGTTGTGGTTCTTCAGCGATCGTCCGGCCGAGTACGACTACTACGCGCCCGCAAATTTTCGTGAACGCCGCGTCCACGTGGAAATGCTGCGCTTGTGGCGCGCGCTCGGTTTTCAATTCCTCATCAACCGCGCTCGCTGGTTCCGCCGCTTCTGGGAGTATTACCTCTGCTTCGTCATTCGCGGGAAGACGGTGGAATGGCAGCTCGAGGTGGTGAAGTAGCTTCCGTGCTCGCGCGTTTCATGTTCGCCGTCGTAGACTTCGCCGCCCGCAAGGGGCTCGCGGACGCGCCCGGCGAGGAGTCCGCGAAGCAGCGGGCGCGCCGCACCGGAGTTCGCGGCGAGACGTACGCGTACTGGTATCTGCGCCGCCACGGATACATTCTCGTCGCGCGCAACTACACGGCGCCGGGCCTCAAGGGCGAAATTGATATGGTCGGCTACGACGGATCGGTGCTCGCGTTCGTAGAGGTGAAGACGCGATCGGCGTCCGATGCAAACCAGCCGAAACCCGAAGATGCGGTGAATTGGGGGAAGCGGCGCAACTTGACGCGCATGGCTCGTCAATTCCTGCGCGCCCGGCGAGTCAACGAAGCGTCGTGCTGTTTTGATGTTCTCGCCATTGAGACTCAGCCGGGTGCCAGACCACAGGTGCGCTTGCACAAGGGAGCATTCGGAATCGGCACTCACTGAAACGAATCTCGCTGCTTCGATGCGTGGCGTTGCCACCTGCCAACCCGTAGTACAATTGAAGCCCTCAGAGATTAAAGGGCGTTCCCGCCTCGCGGGCGGGAAGCCGAGCCACTGGAGGAAAGTTGCCGGAACTTCGCAAGGATCCCATCACGGGGCGCTGGGTGATCATTTCCACCGACCGCGCCAAGCGGCCCATGGATTTCGTTCGAGAAAGCGTTCAGATCAAAGGTAACGGGGCGTGTCCTTTCTGCCCTGGAAACGAAGGAAAGACGCCGCCGGAAATCCTCGCCTATGGCCGCAATGGCAGCGGGAAGAACACGCCGGGATGGTCGCTCCGCGTCGTGCCCAATAAATTTCCCGCGCTTGGAATCGAGGGCGGCCTGGACCGCGAAGGGGAAGGCCTTTTCGACCGCATGAACGGCATCGGCGCGCATGAAGTGATCATCGAGACTCCGGATCACAATCTCATGCTTTCAGGCCTCGCTGAAAAAGCCGTTGAGGAAGTCCTGTGGGCTTATCGGGACCGCGTGCAGGATCTAAAAAACGACAAGCGCTTCCGCTACATCCTGCTCTTCAAGAATCACGGTGAAGCAGCCGGCGCGTCGCTGGAACACACGCACTCGCAATTGATCGCTTTGCCCATCGTTCCGAAGCGCGTGCGCGAGGAGGTGGACAGCTCAAAGCACTACTACGACGAAAAAGAGCGCTGCATCTTCTGTGACATGATCCGGCAGGAAATTGAAACGGAGACACGCGTGATTCTGCAGAACGATTACTTCATCGCGCTTGCGCCATACGCGCCGCGCTTCCCGTTTGAGACCTGGATTCTTCCGCGGCAGCATAGTTCCGCATTCGAAAGCATGCCCACGCCGTATTACGGCAACCTCGCGAGCGTGCTGCGTGATTTTCTATCGCGCCTCGACACCGTTCTCTCCTGCCCGGCCTACAACTACGTGATCCACACATCGCCCATCGGCGAGGAAATTAACGATCACTATCATTGGCATATTGAAATGATGCCGAAGCTCACAAAAGTCGCCGGATTCGAGTGGGGCACCGGCTTTTACATCAACCCGACGCCGCCCGAAGAAGCCGCACGCTTTCTTCGCGATGCCAAGTCTGCGTAGGAAGTGGACGCTATCTCGTCCTCAGCGGTGTCCTGCGTAAATTTAATTCGAGGTTAACAGCGATGACGTGGGGCAAGCGGCGAGCGATTATCATCTTCGTGCTGGTTGCTTTTTTCGTGTTGATCATCTGCGCGGCTTCGAGATCGGGGGGCGGCGCCCGCATTGCGTCCAATTCCGTTCTCGTCGTGGATACGGAAGGCGCCATCGAAGAGCAGCGCCCCGTGGATTTCTTCAGCGCTCTCACCGGCGAAAGAATCCCCGTTCTGCACGACTATCTCGACGCGATTGATAACGCCCGCACCGACTCCCGCATCACCGGGCTTGTGGTACGGATTGCTCCCCTTGCGACGGGCTGGGGCAAGCTCGAGGAAATTCGCGCGCACCTAATCAATTTCCGGAAGAGCGGCAAGCCCAACATCTGCTACCTGGGCGGCGACGGCATCGGGAACGCCGAATATTATCTTGCCAGTGCCTGCGAGAAAATCTGGCTTGTGCCTACCGCACCCGTCAGCATTCGCGGCATGATGGCCGAAGCGCTGTTTCTGCGCGGCTCGCTCGACAAACTGAAAATCGTCCCCGAGTTCTATCACATCGCCGAGTACAAGACCGCGTCGAACATGTTCACCGAGAAGAAATTCACGCCCGCGCACCGCGAGGAAGTCGAGGGGCTTCTCCATAGCGTGTACAGCCAGTATCTGACCGAGACTTCGAAAGCTCGCAACATGGACGCCGCCAAGTTCGAGTCGCTCCTGAATCGTGGGCCGTTCTCGGCGGAGGAAGCGATCGAAAGCAAGCTGGTGGATCAACTCGCATATTGGGACGAGGTCCAGGACTTCTTCAAGCAGAAGAATGATTGGAACCCGGTCTCGCTCCATCGCTACCGGACTCTCGCATCCGCGAAGTTCGAGGCCGGCCAAAGAATTGCCGTCGTTCAGGCCACGGGCCTCATCGTCTCGGGTGAATCGCGGAACACACCAGGTGGCGGATTCATCATGGGGGGCGATTCCGTGGCGGGGGATATTCGCCGCGCGCGGGAAGATTCGAGCATCAAGGCGATCGTGCTGCGCATTGATTCGGGCGGTGGTTCCGCCGTGGCGAGCGAGGTGATTCGCCGCGAAGTGGTTCTAGCCAAGGCAATGAAGCCGGTAGTTGTCTCGATGTCGGATGTAGCAGCATCAGGCGGTTATTGGATCGCCATGGACGCGAGCAAAATCGTCGCCGAACCGAACACGATCACCGGCTCGATCGGCGTCTTGATCGGAAAGCTCAATATCTCCGGCCTGTACAATCTCCTTGGCCTGAGCACGGATTCCGTCGCCACCAGCGACAATGCCACACTGTTCTCGGACCAGCAGAATTTCACGCCGGCCCAGCAGGCATACATCCAGAAATCGCTCCATGAGACCTATGGGAATTTCATAAAGGGCGTTGCCGAGGGGCGCAAGATGAACGTCGCCGACGTAGACAAGATCGGCAAGGGCCGCGTGTGGTCGGGCGCGCAGGGCAAGGAGATTGGCCTTGTGGATGAGCTGGGCGGCCTGGATCGCGCGCTCGAAGTGGCAAAGCAGCTTGCTCACATCCCCGCCAACGCCTCAATCCACATCGTGCGCCTCCCGGAAGAGAGGACGTTCCTTCAGATTTTGCTCGAACGCGAGAGGGACCAATTCACTGAATCACGCTCAGAGGAAGCGACTCTCGAAGCCACGCTTCGCCATCTCGTCCGCGTCATGGAGCCGGTACAGGCTCGCCTTCCATTCGAGCTGCATATTCGGTAGTTGGATTGGAGTGACCGCGAAGTATCCTGACGCCCATCCCCTGACCTGCAATCTCGATCGTCTGTTATACTGTGTTTCCGAGGGCGCGGTACCCAAGTGGTAAGGGAGAGGTCTGCAAAACCTTTATACGTGGGTTCGATTCCCACCCGCGCCTCCAACAAATCCCTGTCGGCCGCTTCTCATGGATGTGGGCCACGCGGTTAGCCGCGGGCGCCATTTCCTTTGCCGCGCAATTGCTCGATGAGATGCGTGTGCATGCCGGCACGCTCGCGGTACACAGCGCTCATGAGCAGCACTTCTTCCTTCTCGCCGGACGGAAGACGAGCCGCTGTGTTTTCGCATGTGACCGCAGCTTGCTCCCACCATTTGGCATTTTGTTCGAGGATTTCGAGGATACCCTTGTCTGATGTGTCCTTGATCCTCGCTCCAGTCTTTCTGATCATGGATTCGTCGCTTTGGCTCATCTCAACTCCTCTTACCAAGTCTGTTCGGCGACCTGCGGGATGTTCCGTTCGCGCCATTAAGATTTGGGCGAAGTCTTGTTGTCATCCGAGTTGGAAGCGTCGTCGTTGCTGCTGTCGTTGTCGTGGTGGTCGTCCGTCTGCGCGGCTTGCTGCGCAAGTATTTTTTCAATCTCCGCTTTTGGAACCTGCTCAAAATGTGTTCCCGCTTTTTGCATGGCCTGTTCTCCCTTCCGCACGTCACACTACCAACCTTCAAATCGTACGGGGAGAATCTTTTAAATGTCGCAGTTCAGGTAACCGCTCCATTTAATGAAACTCGAACGACGTTAGCGAAATCCGAGATGACAATACGGGCCAATCCGCCTTCCCTCCGGGAGGGAGGAGCTTTATATCTCTCTCTTGACACGCGATATCACAATACGGTAGGGTTGCGGGACGTTAACTGTAGTCAGTGTGAGGTTAGCTATACGTTAGCGGGGGGGGGGGATATGAGTGCGACCCGAATGGCAGCTCACTTCAAGACCATGGCGCAATTGGACGTTCCCCATTCGCGCAACGGCAAACACAAGAAGATCGTTTCCATGATTCTCCGCGACCTGGATCTGTTGAAAGAAGGGGCGGCGATCAAAGTGCCCCTGGCCGACCTCGGAGATTCAAAAGAGAATGTCCGCTCCGCGCTAAACCGCGCTACCCGAAAAGGCAAGCGGAACGTTGCTACGGCTACGGATGAAACCTTCCTGTATGTCTGGAACGTGAATAAGATCTGAGCGCGCCTGGCTTGCAAACACGGCAGACCTGTCCCAAAGGCCAATTGCGCCCCCACAGTGCAGAGTTATCCTAGATATGAATGAAATTCCCTCGCACAATCGGCGCGCATGCACTGGCATCCTTTGCTTTTGTGCTAGGGCCCGTACTTGCGAATTCCGCGCCCGCCAGGGCTGCCGGCGACGAAACTGACACCCTATCAGCCGCCATCTGCCCGATCGTCTACCAGGTAGACCAGACTCCGTTCGAGCGAGGCTATCACTACCTTTTCTACGGAAACGGCTTCTTCATTAATAGCGACGGCTACCTCATCACCGCAGCGCATGTCCTGAGCCAGCTTCACCGCGGCCAGCCTTACATTCTGGTGCGTTCGACGATTGGCCCGCCGCAACTGGTGAAGGCCATGCTTGTGATTGCAGACCGCGAACACGATGTTGCCATCCTTCGCGCGGTGCCGAATCCGTTCGAAGACAAATACAGAGTCGCGTTCCTTCCGTTGGCAACTCGAAGGCTATCGCCGGCGCAGAGGGTGCTTGCAGCGGCGCTGCGCCCCTCGAATCCGAAGGATCCTCACACGTTCGATGAGCTTCTGGAAGACCGCCCGTCCGGTGAAGTCGTGGACTACGAATTCAGTCAACTGGATAAGGGACGCGGCGATACGGAGTTATTCCTCTTCAGCCACGAAGTCCGGCCGGGGCAAAGCGGCTCCCCTGTGGTCTTGGGCGACTCCCAGGAAGTAGCGGGCTTGGTGGAAGGGCGGTGGCTGCATCCCAGCCCCATCCCGGTTGTCACCGATAAGGGTCAAGAGAGCGCTGGACTGAGCGCAGCCGTGCCCATTCACTATGCAATCGCACTGCTGCAACTGAAAGGCATTGACTGGCACACGGCGTCCGGAGATTTCGAGCTCAGTAAGGAACAGGCGGAACAACGCAAAGAGTCATCCGCTCCCGTTCCGCTCTCGCTGGTTGCGGCGCCCTATCCCGCACAAGCGCTCTTCGGGGGCGAAGTCGTGCTCGATGCGCGTGTGGAGAGCAACGGCAGGCTCTCGGACGTAAAGGTCGTACGCGGGGAGGCTCCGTTCCTCGAAAAGGTCCTCAATGCGGTTCGAACCTGGACTTTTCTTCCCGCCCGCGAGAACGGGCTTGTGGCGAAACAGAGAATCGGGATCGCATTCCAGTTCCCGCAATTCCTGCCTTCGCGGGTCGAACCGGTCCACAAATACGAAGAGCCTTTGGCGGGCGCGTGGGAGCGCGGAGCGCTGCCGATCCTCACGGTTGAGCCGGAATACCCACCTGAGGGCACCGCGGATGGCGGCGTGATCCTGTATGACACGGTAGACGAGCAAGGCCAGCTCACTTCCATGCAGGTCTTGCGCGATCTGGAATCGCTCTCTGCCGCCGCCCTGGCCGCCGTACACCGATGGCGATTCGTGCCAGGGAAGCAGGCAGGAACAAACACGGGGTCCATGGCCATCGTCGTGGTGACGTTCCATCGCCGCGCCACCGCGGGTCGCGCGAAGCCTGCCAGCCCGTCGCGATAACCCGCCTCCAGAACGTTTCTCAAGAGTGCTACTCCGTTAGCTCTTGACAACTTGCGGTTGCCGAAGCTATACGACCCAAGCAGAGAGCCCAGCGCTGCGCCGATATGGAGGAGTTGAGGATGGCCGAGGCCGTGATCCGCGAAGACATTCTCAAGAAGTTCCCTGACCTCTTCGGAACCAAGATTGTAAACGGGCGAGAAGTCCATATCGAACGGACGATTGCGACCCTCACCCTGGAGTTGGGTCCAGAGATCGCCGCAGCCCTCACCGCGCGGCGGATGCTACTGCAGCTGCCCGCGCCGGTCCGCGACAAATATTTCTGGCCAAAGTGGGACGACACCTTCGAGGATTCTGTGTCGGGGGAATTTTGGACGTTTCGCCAGATCGTCCAAGGCATGATTGACAACGCTCTCAGTAGGGACAGCAAGTGGCGCTGGCGGCTAAACGACGAGGTGCCCATCCCGAGGGATGCCCACCCGCTGGAGAATCCCGGCTTGGAGCTCACCGGGCCGTGGCATCCGCTGGACATGGCTTTCAACGCGCTGAATAGCCAGGCGCCCATGAATATGCCGGACTTCGAAGATGCGTCGCCGACCCACTTTCAGCCAGACGGCGCACCTGCGAATCAACCGCCCGGGATTTTTGCCGCCTTACAGAACGCCAAAGAGATTTTGGAAGGCCGCTGGGCCAACCGCCCATATGAGGTCGTAAAGAAAGGCCAAAAGCGCGCCTACAAGATCACCACGCCTCCGGGGCGATGGCCGACCCGGTTCGCCCGGCCTCCTGGCATCCACGTGGTGTTTGACCACATCCAGGTCGAGAGTCAACCGGTGCCTGGTTTGATTCCCATCACTATATTGTGGGTTCTGAATAACTACGAGTCCCTCACACATGCCGGGACAGGCATTTATTTTTACATTCCGAAAATTCAGACTCCTCAGGAAGCCCTGATCCTGGAGAAGCTTCTGGCGCGGCTGGAAGGCATAATCGGCATCCCGCCCGGCACCTTCAAGATCAAAGTCCTCTATGAGGAGGGTAATGCGGGCCGGTTCTTGCCTGCGATCGCTTGGGTTTTGCGGCGCCGGCTCCTCGGGACAAATGTCGGCCGCTGGGACTATTTGGGCAGCCTCATCGAAATGTGGAAGGACGACCCGAAGGGCGTCTTTCCGGATCCACAGTTGATCGGCATGGCATCACCGAACATGATTGCGTATCAGAGGTACAACGCACTCGTGATGCTCATGGCCGGTATGAAAAATGGCGAACTCACCCAAGGCGCCCCCATTGGAGGGATGGCGGCTGTAATGATCTATCAGTCTTCCGATCCCTATGGCCGGTCGAGGCATAACCCATTGGCCTTACGTGCGATAGCCATCGACAAGCTGCGAGAACGCCTGCTGGGTCTCATGTTTATCCCCGAGGGCACACTGCCCGCAGGTCAACAGCCCACCTTAGAGGAGATCCTGGCAGATCGGGTAAAAGGACGACTCTATGATGCCTATAGGCAAAGCTGGGTCGCCAGCCCAGAACCGGCATACGTCGCCGCTGGCAATGCGCCCTTGCGGGCCCCGGTGACGCAACTACAAGCGATCCTCGATGCGCCGCGGGAGACTTTAGACGTGAAAGGCAAACCGGTGCCAACGGTTGCCAGTGGTCTCACTGACGCAGAAAGGCTCTTGCTGCAATCCCGTGGGTTATTGAACTCCCAGGGCAAGATCACACCGTGGGTCATCACCAACGACATGGTGGGCACACCGGAGAAACTCTTCACGCAGGAACTTTGGGACGACATTTACGGCGTGCCCAAGGGTGAGATCACGATCGAACACATCCAGCACGCGTTCTACATGGCGGCGAACTACGGCTTCCAGATTCTCAACGGCAACTTCGCGGCGGCGATCGACGACTACGAACTTTCGCTGCGGTTCATGAATGATCTCGCCACCTACCGCATTGACGTGTCGTGGCTGTGGACTCTCCTCTATCACGAGGCCCCCATCACGAAGGACGGCCACCTCAAGCGGCCGAAGCTTACTGAGGATGGCGTCGTTCCGGCTGTGAACGCCTCCGCAATCAAGGCCGGGACCCGTTTCACGAGGGAGCTGTTCGAGAAGGTGTCGGACTATCATAACGAATGGACATTGGAGTTCTTTGCCGAACTGGACCGCCGCGGCGATCCGGGCCGCTTTGATCGCGGCAAAGCTCCCATCATCATGGAACTCTTGAAGCGGCAGCTGCTTTCGCCTCGCTACGTCCAGCACAGCGCCCGCGTGCTCTTCGTTGTGGGACAGGCGAACGAACAGGATCGCGCGCAGATTCTGGCGGCGATCTTCGATCTGTCCCGCCAGGAAATCGTCAAGCGCGTTCACGAAGGCACGCTGAACAACATTGCCCTGGCCGCCCATGACTACGTCTATGACATCTTTCCGGGTATCGAAGCAGAGCAGCGCCCGGCCGCGAGATCACGCTGAGATCGATTGTCTGCCTTCCTTTTTCGGGTTCTTGCGCTCTTTCGCTGCATGTGAGGCTAAAGCGGTGGCAGAAATCGAGATTCCGATCCTGATATATATAAAGGCTCAGCGCATACCACAACTTTTGGCCAGTTCACCGAAAGGAGATTTGTATGACCTGGAACCAGGTATATGACCCGTTCGGAATGTGGTGGTTGTCCACGCTGGTCGCGGCCTTGCCGATCATCGTGCTGTTCGGACTGCTGGCCGGATTGAAAGTGAAGCCGCACTGGTGCGCGATCGCAGGAGCGTTCACGGCGGTCGTCGTGGGCATTCTGGTGTTCAAGATGCCGCTCGCGATAGCGGTGTCGTCGTTCACCTACGGAGTGGCGTACGGAATCCTGAAAATCGCGTGGATCGTGCTGGCTGCCGTCTATCTGTACGACATTTCGGTGGAGACGGGCCAGTTCGAGATCATGAAGGAATCCATCGCCAACATCACGCCAGACCGCCGGCTGCAAGTCTTGCTCGTTGCGTTCTGCTTCGGCGCGTTCATTGAAGGAGCAGCCGGATTCGGCGCTCCGGTGGCCATTGCCGGCGCGTTCATGATCGGGCTTGGCTTCAAGCCGTTTCACGCCGCCGCGTTGAACCTGATCGCGAATACAGCGCCCGTGGCCTGGGGGGCGATTGGCACGCCGGTGCACGCGCTTGCTGCGGTCAGCGCGCTGCCGGAATCCGATCTCAGCGCCATGATTGGGCGCATCCTGCCCTTCACTGCCGTAATCGTCCCTTTTTGGCTTGTGCGAACGATGGTGAACTGGGAGGAAACGTTCGAGGTTTTTCCCGCGATCCTTGTTGTTGGCTTTTCCTTTGCGATCACGCAATACCTATGGTCGAACCACGTGGACAGCAATCTCGTGGACATTGCTGGGGCGGTCGTCTCGATTATCGCCACCATCATTTTCTTGAAGTTCTGGAAGCCGAAGAAAATCTGGCGCTTCGAATATGACGACGCGCCCGCTCCGCCTGCCAACCCACAAAACGTGGAGGATGTCTCGGGAGGAAAGTGGAGCCCGAAAGAGGTGGATGGATTCGTCGCGCCGCACAAATATACCTTCGGACAAGTCGCGAGAGCCTGGATGCCATTCGCGATTCTTTCCGTCTTTGTTTTGTGCTGGGGCCTCCCGAAGATCAAGCTCGCCATGAACCAGGCGACAACTCCTTCTTTCAAGGTGACCATGCCCGACGGCAAACCTCGTCCCGGTCCGGCAGGATGGGATTGGCCAGGATTGCATAACAAGGTGTACCGCACGGCGCCTGTCGTCGCAAAGCCGACTCCTGAGGCGGCACGCTACGATTTCAACTGGCTTTCGGCTACAGGCACTGGCTGCTTTTTTGCCGCCATTGTCTCCGGATTCTTTCTCGGGCTAGGCCCGCTTCAGTTGATGAAAATTTTCTGGAAGACGCTGGTTCGAATGCGCCTGGCGATGATCGCCATCTCATTCATGCTGGGGCTTGGCTTTACCACGCGCTATGCGGGACTCGACGCCGTGCTGGGCCTTGCGTTCACGCGAACGGGCTGGTTCTATCCATTCTTCGGCACGTTCCTTGGCTGGCTGGGCGTTGCGCTCACGGGAAGCGATACTTCCTCGAACACTCTCTTCGGAAGTTTGCAGAAAATCACGGCGCAGCAGCTCCATATTGATTCCGTATTGATGTGCGCCGCGAACAGCGCCGGCGGCGTGATGGGCAAAATGGTGGACGCGCAATCCATCACCATCGCTACATCAGCGACAAATCAGGTGGGCAACGAGGGAATGATTTTCCGCTTCGTCCTCTGGCATTCAATCGCCCTCGGAGCCATCGTGGGAGCGATTGTGATGGCGTACGCGTACCTGGTGCCGCAGCTGGTGCCGCATGGGCTGACCTTCGTGAAGTAGGGAACTGCCCTAAAACAAAACGCCCCCGAAACACTCCTCGGGGGCGTTCAAGAAAATCCCTTGTGCTGTTTTCTATGGCCCGCGCTGGCCGTTGATTTTTGCTCCGCCCGTAATTCCTCCGCAGCTAGCCGCCGGACGCTTGACGACTCCGCCACTGGGTGGCGGTGGCACTGGGGGGCACGATGTAGTTTTTGCCACGGCACGAACAACCCCTATCGCGACTCCGGTGCCCACGGCTGTCCCAACCGCGGCGGTTCCAGCGACGCCGAGCCCTCCAACACCTGCAGCTCCCGTCGCTCCCGCTGTGCTCGTTGAATTCACCGCTTGGGTCACACTGAGTGGAGTAACAGGCGTGGGCTGCGCGGGCGCGGAATTGCCGCGGATGGTGGATATCTCGCCGCCCTTCATGAGGATGCAATTCGCGTTGTTGTCGCAAAGCTGGCATTGCCCTTCGAGACAAATCAGCGTCATCTTGCGGCGGTCTTCGGTGCCGGTGCCTGACGCCGGAACGGCCGCGGTCTCGGGAGTTGGCGTGCTGTCGAATCCGACGATCATTTCGGTGCCGACCACGCCGGCGACTCCGACCGAGGTGCGGATCTGGAAATGCGAATCCGGCTTCACGAGTTTGACGGCCTTGGCGCGCACGCGGCCGTAATTCAGATCCAGCTCGGTCTGCTGCGCGGCTGCGTCGTGCTTGGCGACCGTGAGATTGGAATCCGAGCCGACGTTAAGCACCGACCCGTCAGTCAGCGAGATGCGCGCCCGGGCCAAGTGGCCCGTATTGACCACGTCGCCCCACAAAACAGGCATCGCTGCCGCCGCGTTCAACTGCTGAGACGCGCGCACGAGATATGCGGTGGGTACGACAACCGAAATCTTCCCGGCTTCCTGCGTGCCTTGCGCTCCCAGACTGCCGGAAATCGCAAGGGCGGCAAATGCCACCAAGGCAATCACAGAGTGAAATGGACGGCGCATGCTCATAGTTTCAATCCTCTCCGGAATTTGTGACCGGGACACTATATTCATGGCTTCACCAGCTCGGAAATTCGCTAAGTAACTCTTCCATCGTGGGATCGTCGCAGACGTTACCATATTCCCGCCGGCGAAGCCTAGAAAAAATGCAGGTTCCGTGGCGTAAAACGTTACTGGCGCGGCGTTCAGCCTACTTCCTAGAAGGCCAGCGGGCGGCTCAGTTCCCAGCGGTTTTCCTCTTCTGCGTCTGCGCCATCTGGGCCAACATTTGGCGCGTCGCCTCCGAGCTGCCCGGAGCACGCTTCTCCCGCCAAGCTTCCAAGCGAGTGCAATGCTTTTCGAGATTGCCGAAAGCGTGCGGGTTCTTGAAGATTTCGCGCCAGCCGGCAACCGTGGGTTTCAGCCGCTCCCAGACAATCCATTGCTCGCCCGTGTTCTCGAAGAAGAACTCCTCGTCGATGAGGCCGCGATTGACGATGCTGGCGCACATCTCCCAGTAGCTGACGACCATGCGCATGAACGCATTTTCGTCGCTGCCCGGCGGACAGATCTTCATCACCTCCTCAGGGCTCGCTGGATTGAAATTGGCGACATACCATTCGCGGGCCTCTCGCAAGCGCGGTTCGCGGCGCATGTCGTACAATCGAAGCATCAAATTTACCTGCTCGTGATTTACCTCTCCCATTTTTTCCTCCCTGCCGATAAAGAAAGATTCATGCGTCCTGCGAACTTGGCGGCGCTGCTCCCCCAAGCAGCGTGACTTTGTGCGTGTGGCTCAGCGGTATGCGCGATTGCTCGAAGCTAAGCTTGATGCGGCGGCGAAGCTCCCGAGCCACATCGTCCTTGCGGTTGAGCGACGTGCGAACCTGAAGTCGTATGACCGTGCCGTCCAGGGCGAGCGATTCTACGCCGAGCACGCGGGGACCGTCCACCAGGGTCTGCGACCAATCGGGGTCCGCGCGGAAATCTCCCGCAATCTTCTCAAGGGTCGCGAGCGCGCGCCCCACCATCTCGTCCGACGGGATCGTGACGTCAAGAAAGGTCTGCGACCAATCGCGGCTGAGATTGGCCACCTGGCCGACCAGAGAATTGGGGATATTTACCATTGCGCCGCTCGGATTCCGGAGGACGGTGCGGCGCAATGTGAGATGCTCGACGCGGCCGGTTTCTCCGTTGAGTTGGATCAAATCCCCGACAACGTACTGGTCTTCGAAAACGATGAAGAATCCGTTTACGACATCCTTAACCAGGCTCTGGGCTCCGATGCCCACCACGATTCCGGCCACTCCCGCGGCTGCCAGAAGCGATTCAACGTGAAATCCCAATTCGGGCAACGCGGCTGCGATGGCCGCGATGGATACGATTGCCGACCCCAGGCTGTAGAGAACGGCGGCCACCTTGCGGGTTTGGAGCTCGCGCATCTGAGCGGCGCGCGCGGGCGATGTCGGCACTTGAACCAGGCGCGCGGTAACCGCTTTCAGAATTCGCATGAGGAAATACGCCATCAAAAAGATGACGAGTACGCGCAAGCCGCGCGTGCCTGCGATTTCGGTCCACCGTGCGAACGAATCGGTCATAGAATAGAGGGAGCGGGATTATACCACTCGCGCGGCGCGGTGCCGTGGTCAGCCCGCACTTCTCTCAATGGGAGCAAGAAGCGATGGAATGGAAAAGACGCACATTCCTGGCAGCCGCGATTCCGGGAGTGGTGGCAACCACGTTTGGATTCCGCGCGAAGACCGCTATGGCACAACAGACAAACCCGCAGAGGCAACAGCAGTCTCCTCCCTTTCCGCAGGCACCTCAGAATCCATTTCCCAACGACACACCGAAACCCGATCCAAAACAGATCCTGAAACACAACAAAGAGCAAATTGAGCAGGATATTGAGAAGCTTTACTCGCTCGCCGGAGAGTTGAAAGAACAGGCCGGCAAGACGGACTCGACAGTCGTGCTCTCGTTGCCACTGGTGCAGAAGGCTGAAGAAATCGAAAAGCTCGCAAAGCAAATCAAGAATCTAGCGCGCGGGTCGTGACGCGCCGTAAAAGCGGCCAGGCCCGGATTGCTTTGCTCGCGAGGGGAACAGAGGTAAGATTAGCGAACATAGAGTGCGCCCGTAGCTCAGCTGGATAGAGCGTGTGCCTCCGGAGCACAAGGTCAGAGGTTCGAATCCTCCCGGGCGC
>CAVPUS010000011.1:0-16642 GCA_963709005.1 uncultured Acidobacteriota bacterium | reverse complement strand
AGGATTATCAGCGGCACATTCTCGTCGCGGTATCTCATCGCCGCATCGTAAATCGTCATTTGTTCGCCGGTTGGCTGATGAATCGTCCAACCGCCCTCGGTGCCGGGAGCGAGCATGTTGCGCAGGCGGATATTGGCGAAGGTACCGCGCATCATCACTTCGTGATTGCCGCGCCGCGCGCCATAGGAGTTGAAGTCCTTCGGCTGGACACCGCGCGAAATCAAATATTTTCCAGCAGGACTGTCCGCGGGAATCGAACCGGCGGGTGAAATGTGGTCGGTGGTGACGCTGTCACCCAGGATGGCGAGAGCGCGCAAGCAGTACAGGTCGGCAAGGGGGGCGGGCTTCAGCGGCATATTCTCGAAAAAAGTGGGAAGCTTGATGTAGGTGGATTTCGAATCCCACGCGTAGAGATCACCTTCCGGGATAGGCAGCGCGCGCCAATGAGCGTCGCCGGTGAAAACGTCGGCGTATTCCTTGTGAAACATATCGCTCGAAACGGACGCGCGCATCACGGTTTCCACTTCCTGCGGGGTGGGCCAGATGTCGCGGAGATACACCGGCTTGCCGGACTTGTCGTTGCCGAGCGGCTCGTTGACGATGTCGAGATCCATCCGGCCGGCCAGGGCATAGGCGACAACCAGCGGCGGCGACGCGAGATAATTCGCGCGGCAGAGGGCATTGATGCGGCCCTCAAAATTGCGGTTGCCGCTGAGGACGGAGACTGCAACGAGGTTGTTGTCCTTGATTGCCTTGCCGATCGAGTCCGGCAGCGGACCGCTATTGCCGATGCAGGTGGTGCAGCCGTAGCCGACGAGGTGAAAGCGGAGCGATTCGAGATACGGCCAGAGGCCCGCCTTTTCGATGTAATCGGTGACAACTTTCGAGCCGGGGGCAAAGCTGGTCTTCACCCAGGGTTTCGAGCTCAGGCCGCGTTCGACGGCCTTCTTCGCGAGGATGCCGGCGCCGAGCATCAGCGAGGGGTTTGACGTGTTCGTGCAGCTCGTAATCGCGGCGATCACCACAGAGCCGTCGCTCAATTCGAATTTGTCGCCATTATTTTGAACGCTGACGTGCTTGGGCGCGGCGCCGAGAGACTTCTCGAACGACGTCTTAGCCTGCGTGAGCGGAACGCTGTCCTGCGGGCGTTTTGGCCCAGCAATCGTGGGAACAATTTTGGCGAGGTCGAGCTCAAGGCGGTCGGAGAAGACGGGATCCGGGGTCTGGTCCGTGCGGAACAGGCCCTGCTCCTTGGTGTAGGCCTCGACGAGGAGGACGTTTTCTTCTTTGCGCCCGGTAAAGCGGAGATAGGCAAGCGTCTCCGCGTCCACGGGGAAGAAGCCCATGGTGGCGCCGTACTCGGGCGCCATGTTGGCGATCGTGGCGCGGTCCGGAAGCGTGAGGCTCGAAAGTCCCGTACCGTAAAACTCCACGAATTTTCCGACGACGCCTTTTTTGCGCAGAATCTCGGTGACAGTAAGGACCAAATCGGTGGCCGTGCAGCCTTCCGGCAAACGGCCGTGGAGCTTGAATCCGACGACTGCAGGAATGAGCATCGAGAGCGGCTGGCCGAGCATGGCGGCTTCCGCTTCAATTCCACCAACGCCCCAGCCGAAGACGCCGAGCGCGTTCACCATCGTGGTGTGCGAATCCGTCCCTACAAGTGAATCGGGGAAGGCGGCGCGAACGCCGTTCTGCGGGCTGCTGAAGACCACGCGGGCCAGATACTCGAGGTTCACCTGGTGGCAAATGCCGGTGTCCGGAGGCACAACCTGGAAATTCTGGAAGGCCTTCTGGCCCCAGCGCAGAAATGCGTAGCGCTCGATATTGCGCTGCATCTCGAGCTCGGCGTTAAACGCGAATGCGTTCGCGGAACCGAATTTGTCCACTTGCACCGAATGGTCAATCACCAATTCGGCGGGGAGCAGGGGATTGATTTTTTTCGGGTCTCCGCGCAGCGCGCGCATGGCCTCGCGCATCGCAGCAAGGTCCACAACGGCGGGAACCCCGGTGAAGTCCTGGAGCAGGACGCGGGCAGGCATAAACGAAATTTCTTTTTCCGCGGAGCTCGAGGCATCCCACGCGGCGAGTGCGCGAATGTCGTCGGCATGAACGAACCGGTCGTCTTCGTGGCGCAGCAAATTCTCGAGCAACACCTTGAGCGAAAAGGGCAGATGCGACGGCTTGCCCACGCCGGCGTGCTCGAGGGCGTCAAGGCGGAAGATGTCGAACTTGAGGTCACCGACGTTCAGGGTTGCGCGGGTGGAGAATGAATTCCTGGATGGCGCGGTCATACGGGAAGGAGCGCTCCTCTCTGGGTAACTCACTATTTTAGCACTTCGGGGCGAACGCCTTGGAATTTTCCGGCGGCATTTTGCGTTGTCCTTCGCGCGTGCCATAATTTCCAATCGAATGAAAACAGTGCTCATCTCGACGTACGAAATGGGGCATCAGCCGTTCGGGCTGGCTTCGCCGGCGGCATGGCTGCGCGAGGGAGGCATGGAGGTAACGTGCCTGGATTTGTCGCGCGAGCCGCTGGCGGAACATGCCGTGCGGGCGGCGGACCTGATTGCGTTCCATGTCCCGATGCACACGGCGACACGGCTTGCTGTCGCGCTGCTGCCGGCGATTCGCGAGCTCAATTCGCAAGCGCATCTTTGTTTCTATGGGCTATACGCGCCGGTGAACGAGGCGTATTTGCGGCGGCTCGGTGTGCAGACGATTCTGGGCGGGGAATTCGAGGCGGGGTTGGCGTCGCTGGCGAGGCGACTGGGGAAGGACGAAGCAAATGGATCGCAAAGCGAGCCCGTGATTTCCCTGGCGCGATTGCGGTTTCGGGCGCCTGACCGCAGCGGGCTAGTGCCGCTCGAGAAATATTCGCGGCTGACGATGCCGGGAGGCACGACGCGCACGGTGGGATACACCGAAGCGAGCCGCGGGTGCAAGCATCTCTGCCGTCACTGCCCGATCGTGCCGGTTTATGACGGCGTGTTCCGGATCGTGGACCGCGAAGTGGTCCTCGAAGATATCCGCCGACAAGTGGCAGCGGGCGCGCAGCACATCACGTTTGGCGATCCGGATTTCTTCAATGGCATCGGGCACGCGCTGCCGCTGGTCGAAGCGCTGCACAGCGAGTTTCCGCAATTGACGTACGACGTGACGATCAAGATCGAACACTTGCTCAAACATCGGGACTGCCTGGGGAAGTTGAGGGACACGGGCTGCCTTTTCGTGACGAGCGCGGTGGAATCGGTGGACGATGCCGTGCTGGAGAAGCTGGACAAGAATCACACGCGTGAAGATTTTCTGCGAACCATAGAGCTATTTGGCGAACTGAGGTTGACGCTGCAACCGACTTTTGTGGCGTTTACGCCGTGGACGACGCTCGAAGGCTACTGCGAGATGCTGGACCTGATTCGCGAGCATGATTTGGTGGAGAACGTGGCGCCGATCCAGTTTGCGATTCGATTGCTGATTCCGGCGGGTTCGCGGCTGCTGGAGCTTCCAGATATCGCGGCGATGACGGGGGACTTTGACGAGGCTGCGCTTGTGTATCCGTGGAAGCATCCGGACGCGCGCGTGGATCTCCTATGTGAAGAACTCCAGGAGATGGTCCACGCAGGCGAGAAAATGAATCATGGGCGCGCGCGAATCTTCGAGCGGATCACACGAGCGGCGTATTCGGCAGCCGGGCGTGAGAATGAAGCCAAAATGCAGTCCGGCGCGCAGACAATCCTCGCTGCGCGAGCAACGATCCCGTACCTGAATGAGCCCTGGTATTGTTGAGCGGAGCCAACCGGGGACCAGTTGGCCCCCATCGTTCAGGCGCGCAAGGGGATGCGGCAGGCGGATACGTTTGTGTGAGGGGAATTCTAACCACAGATGAACACAGATAATCACTGATAAAGGCAAAAGCAGAAAACGGAGAAAGAGAAAAAACAGAGAAAAGGAAAGCGCGGAGAAGGAGCGGAGCACGGAGAACGCGGAAGAGAGTGAGGACGGAATGGCGAGAGGAAAAGCATAAAGAAAGAACAGAGCAAGGAATGGCGAGCGGGAATAATTCCAAGAAGATGCTGCTGATCCTGGCGAGTAAGCTGGGTTATCAGACGCGCGGGTTTGCGGAGGCCGCAGAGAAATTACGCGTGGCCGTCCGGTTTGGAACTGACCGCTGCCATCAACTCGACGATCCGTGGGGAGATAGCGCGCTACCGCTGCATTTCGAGAATCCGCGGCTGGCGGCCGAAGACATTGCGCGTGAAATGAGCGCCGATCCTCCACATGCCATTCTGGCGCTCGGCGACAGACCGACGCCGGCCGCTGCTTATGCGGCGCAGATTCTCGGCATAGCCGGGAATCCGCCGGAAGCCGTCGAAACCAGCCGCAACAAGCTGCGCCAGCGCGAAGTATTGAGCGCGGCCGGCATTCAGGTTCCCGGATTTTTTTCCTTTTCATTGGCGGAGACGATTTCGGATGTCGTTGAGCGCGTGGAATTTCCCTGCGTCGTAAAGCCAGTGTTGCTCGCGGCGAGCCAGGGCGTGATCCGCGCGAACGATCGCGCGGAATTCGAGCGGGCCGTGGAACGAATTCGAATGCTGCTGGTTTCGCCGGAAATTCAAGTGCTGCGCGAGCCGGGACTGGACCGGCTGCTGGTGGAAGCGTACGTTCCCGGAAAGGAAGTCGCGATCGAAGGATTGATCGACGCGGGACGGCTACGCGTGCTCGCAATCTTCGACAAGCCGGACGCCCTCGAAGGGCCGTATTTCGAGGAGACGATCTACGTAACGCCTTCGCGGCTGCCGGAAGAAACGCAAGCGGCGCTGCGCGATTGCGCGGCGCAAACGGTGCGAGCGCTAGGCCTCACCAACGGGCCGGTGCACGCTGAATTCCGCGTGAACGAGCGCGGGCCGTGGGTGCTCGAAGCGGCGCCGCGGCCGATTGGAGGGCTTTGTGCACGCGCGTTGCGCTTCGGGCCGGAGCGAATGCCGCTCGAGGAATTGCTGGTACGGCACGCGCTGGGGCTCGGCAGCAGCGATGCGAATCGCGAAGAGGCTGCTTCGGGCGTGATGATGATTCCCGTGCCGCGAAGCGGAATTTTCGAAGGCGTGGACGGAATGGAAGAGGCCGAGAAGACGAAATTGGTCGAAGAGATTCGAATCACGGCGCGATTGCGCGAGTACGTGTCCGCATGGCCGGAGGGATCAAGCTACCTGGGATTTATTTTTGCGCGCGGGGAATCGCCCGAGGAGGTGGAAGCGGCGTTGCGTGCGGCGCATGCGAAGCTGCAATTCAAGTTCTCGCCGCGATTGCCGGTGGAGCATCCTGCCACAGGGCGGGTTCGAGCATAAGCAAGCTGGCATTGGCGCAACAAACGATGTGAAGGAGAGGGCTGCAAGAATGTTCGGCAGGGGCGGACTGATTAGCCTTTCGCGCGCTGAGGGACGTAACCTTCAGGGAGTTTGGCGCCTTCACCGAAAAAGAACTGCTCCATTTGCTCTTCCATGATTTTTTGCGAGTTGGGATCCAAGGGGTTGAGGCGATATTCGTTCATGACCATCTTGGAGTGCTCGAGCCATAGCTTCCACGCCTCTTTCGAGACGTTGTCGTAAACGCGCTTCCCGATTTCACCCTTCCAGGGAATGCGGTCGAGGCCGGGCATCTCTTTGCCAAACTTCACGCACTTCACCATGCGCACACCCGGGGCTGCAGGCGGCGGGGGAGTCACGCCTGGAGTGTCGGAGCATTTATCGTCGGCCATGGATTCCTCCCGAAATGTGCTACCAATCCAAGATACTGCAAAGATGCCAGAAATGCCAGTTGGCGCACCTTCCGCGCGCGAAAGCATCCAGCGGAATGTGATAGGCTGTTGCGTTGCGAAGCGGGTTTTCAGGGAATATCAGGATGATACGCAGCAAGCAATTGGCAGACCTGGGGGATTCGCAATGAATGCTACCAGCGCAGGAACTGCTGGGAAGGCAGGGGCAGACGCATATTACTGCGAGGCGCCTTCCGAACCTTGCACCGTGGTGATGTTCGGCGCTTCGGGGGATCTGGCGCAACGAAAATTGCTTCCGGCGCTCTATGAGCTCGCCGTGCATTCGTGCCTGGCGCCGCGATTTCGCCTGCTAGGATTTGCCCGCACGGAAATGAATGACGACAAGTTTCGCGAGACTGCCCGCGAATCCCTGGGGAAAAGCAAAACTCCGGGCGCGGACGATCAGAAACTCGCTGAATTCCTGAACCATTTGCAGTATTTCACAGGCAAGTACGACGACACCGAGGCCTACAAGCGCCTGGCCGAGCGCCTGGATCAATTGGATCGGGAGAGCAAGCTTGGAGGAAACCGCCTCTTTTATCTTGCGACGCCGCCGGAGGTGTACTTGCGCGTGATCGAACGGTTGCACGAGGCAGGCCTGGCGCGGCCGAAGAACGACAAGTCCTGGGTCCGGGTGATCGTGGAAAAACCTTTCGGGCACGATCAGAAATCCGCGCGCGAGCTGAATGAGAAGTTGCTGTCATCCTTCGACGAATCGCAGGTCTATCGCATCGACCATTACCTCGGCAAGGAGACGGTGCAGAACTTGCTGGTGTTCCGCTTCGGAAACGGAATCTTCGAGCCGCTGTGGAACCGCAACTATATCGATCACGTTCAGATCACGGCGGCCGAGTCGCTGGGAGTGGAAAAACGAGCCGCCTTTTACGAATCCGCCGGCGCGCTTCGAGACATGATCCAGAGCCACTTGCTGCAGCTTGCATCGCTAGTGGCGATGGAAGCGCCCGTGACGTTTGATTCAACGTCGGTGCGCAATGAGAAAATCAAAGTGCTGCAATCCATCCGGCCATTCGCGGGCGGCGCCGTCTGGAAATCCGTTGTGCGCGGCCAATACGGACCGGGCAATATAAATGGGAAGCCCGTTGCGGGATACCGGCAGGAACCGGGCGTCAAGCCGGATTCGGCAACAGACACGTATGTGGCGTTGAAACTTCATGTGGACAACTGGCGCTGGAATGGCGTGCCATTCTACCTGCGAACCGGCAAGCGGCTGGCGCAGCCGGTAACGGAAATCGCGATCCGGTTCAAGTCAGCACCGCATCTGGTGTTTAGCGGGGAGAATCCTGAGGCGAATTCTCTGGTGCTGAACATTCAGCCAGACGAGGGGATTTCGCTGTCGTTTGGAGCAAAGCCGCCGGGGTCGGAACTGCACATCCAACCCGTGACGATGGACTTTCAATACCGGAAATCGTTCGGCGGCGTAACGCGCGACGCTTACGCGACGCTGATCAACGATTGCATACGCGGCGACGCGACGCTCTTCGATCGGGCTGATAGCGTAGAGGCCGCGTGGGCGCTGGTGGATCCGATTGCCGAGGCCTGGGGGAGTGCGTCCGCGCCGCCCTTCCCGAACTATCCCGCGGGAAGCGCCGGGCCGCGCGCGGCAGATGACCTGGTGGGCGCAGACGGCCGCCGGTGGCGCCCGCTTCCTGGGCCCGACGCACCTAAGAATTGATGTCTCTCAATTCGCAAGCTGGAGGGTTCGATGATTCTTGCGGGCGACATGGGCGGAACGAAGTGCAATATCGGCCTATTCGATGTGGAAGGAGGAAAGCTCAAGCGAGTCACCTACAAACGGTACGCGAGCGCCGACTATCCCGCCGCCGAAAAAATCTTGCAACAATTTGTCAGCGAGACGAGCGCGAAAGTGACGGCCGCGTCGTTCGGAATCGCCGGGCCGGTGGTGAATAATACCGTTCGCGCGACGAACCTTCCGTGGCTGATTGACGGCACGGTGATCGCGCGCGAATTGGGAATCAGCCGCTGCCGGTTGCTGAATGACCTCGAAGCCGCCGCCTACGGAGTCGGCGTGATGGAGCCGAGCGACCTGGAGACGTTGTATGCGGGCACAGCCACGCCGGACGCCAACCGCGTGGTGATCGCGGCGGGGACCGGGCTCGGCGAAGGCATTCTGTTCTGGGACGGCAAACAGCACGTGCCCATTGCAACGGAGGGCGGCCATGCGGACCTGGCGCCGAACAACGAACAGCAAGCCGAGCTTTGGAAGTTCCTGAAGGCACGCAACGAATATGTGAGCTGCGAATTGATACTTGCCGGGAAAGGCTTCAAGCGACTCCATGAATTTCTCGATATATCGGTGCGCCATCCGGGCTTCGACGACAATTCCGTAGATCCGGCGCCCGGAATCACACAGCGGGGATTGGATGGGAGCTGCCCGGTGTGCGTCAAGACGCTCGACCTCTTCTGCGAAATCTACGGCTCAGAAGCGGGGAACATGGCGCTGCGGGGGGTTGCGCGAGGCGGGATTTACATCACGGGAGGAATCGCGGTAAAGATCCTGCCGAAACTGAAGGAAGGGCGGTTCGTCGCCGCGGTCCGGCACAAGGAAAAGCTCGGCGCGTTTCTGGAAAAGATTCCGATCCACGTGGTGCTGAACGAGCAATGTCCTCTGATTGGCGCGGCATACGTGGCTTGGAAGGGCTTGTAGCGAACCGTGCCATGACCCGCTGAACTTCCAGACTACGTTCGGCGATACCGCACCCACGATACTCCTCACGGGCGAACAAAAAACCCTTTCGGCGGACCGGCGTTAAACCGGGCTACCGAAAGGGTTCGAGATTCTCCCAAATACGAGTTACTGCGCTTTCAGAGTCCTCATGTACGCAACCACGTCGTCGAGGTCCTTGTCGGTGACGCCCTTCGTGGTAGTCATCTTTCCGGTGACACCAGAAACCGACTGCTTTTTCAGGTCAGCGTCGCTGCGGGCCAGGACTTCCTTCGAATTCGCGGCGAGGAAGGTGGTGGGGCCGAACTTCGTCTTTTCTCCGTTGACGCCGTGGCACATCTGACACTTCTTCTGATAGACGACCTTGCCGGCAGCAGCATCTCCGGCAGCCTGCGAAGGCGAAGCCGTCAGGATCAATACGACCAGTGCAGCCAGCACAGCTAAGTTGCGCTTCATGGATTACCTCGAGTTCAAATTTAGTTCCGTCGATCCCTGAGACCCGATGGAAGCTCTAAGTCGAAGCAACTTCATTCTACGCTTGACCACTACCTTGTCAATGCGGCTTGCGCCTCTAGCCCTCGGCCAGGTGCCAGCCGAAGCCCATCGAACAATTATTGCACCGCTCCGCCTATTCCTTCTTGGGCTTCTTTTTCGCCGCCGCCGGCTCCTTCTCGCCACCCTTCTTGCTGATCAGCGCCAGAGCGTCTTTGGCATTAAACGGGTAACGGCGGACGGATTGCTGCCCTGATGTGCTCAGCGTGACATCCAGGCGCCGGTTGTTGGCGAGGACGATGGCGTCCAAATTGTCCAACATTTTCTGGCGCTCATCCGGATTCAGGTCCGGATTATCTTGCATCTGATCCTTCACCTGGCCGACAGTCAGCTCGTCTTCCTTCCCAAACGCCTGAACCTCGATGCTGTCCGGCGGGACGCCGTGTTCGACCAGGAAACTCTTGGCGCGTTCCACCCGTCGTTCCGTGAGGGCCTTGTTGTATTCAACCGATCCCCGGACGTCCGCATGGCCACCAAGGATCAAATGCGCATCGGGTTTGAATGAGAGATACCTCGTGAAATCGCTGGCCAGAGCCGTGAGGACCTCCGCCTGACTCTCCATCAGGCCGCCGCGAGGATTTCTCTCCGTGGGCTGGGCCGTGGGGAAGTAAATGCTGTGAAGCGCGAGCCGGGTTTCCAGTTCCTTGACCTCTGGCGGGGGTGCCACGGGCGCGGGCGCAGGCTGGGCCACCGGTGCCGGAGGCTTGGGCGGGGCCGGCGGCAGTTGGTTCGAGACCTTCAGCAGGCGGCCATCCGGGTAGAACAGGATGCGGCGAATCTCTTCGGCGTTGAAAGGACGCGATCCCATCCGGTTGTCGATGTCAATCTGGTCGCCGGATTCGTCCACAAAGCGGTCGCGGTTCTGGCCCCGCGCGATGGCAACCGTGTTGCCGCCGCCGGAGAAGGAGGCGATGAGCTTGGGCGTCAGATCCGGAGCGAAAGACTGGAAGCCAGGCGTATCGTCCGGCTGAACAAGAGCCACGACGCGCATTCCGTTCTTGCCGTCGGCTACGTATGCGAAATAGCTGACGTTCGTTTCCGCAACGGTAACATCGTAAGCGTCGTTGAGCTTTCCTTCGGCCGTGAAGAAGGTGGGCGTGCCGGGCCGCTCCGGATTCGTGATATCTATAATCGCCAAGCCCTGTTTTCCGGCTGCAACAATCGCCGTGGTGCGGAACAGCGTGAAGCCCCGCGCGTCGGGCATGGGAACGGTTGCCCCCGGAACAAATACGGGCTGCTCAGGGTTCGTTATATCGAAGACTTTCATTCCCCCGCGATCGAGCACAAAGGCGTAACGCAGCTGGATTTCAATCGCGCGGGCGCCGTCCAAGGTTCCAGCCGGGCTCTCATAGACAAACCGCGGCTGTAGGGGGGTATTCAGGTCAACGACGTTCAACCCCGTGGATTCGGAGACAACATATGCATAGTGCCCCCAGGTCTTGGCAGCCATTGCGCCGGATAGCCTTCCGTCCGGATTAAAGTGGACGCGGGTGAGCAGGTAGTTGTCCTCGGGATCCTGGTCCGTCAAAGTATTCACGTCGATCAGCAGCAGGCCGTCTTTGCGATCGGTACCGAGAGCGTAGCGGAAAATCTCGTGAATGGGGGCCTCGCGGTTTTGCGCCATCGTGCGGCGGCCCAGCGCCATGGGAAGCGACGACGGGAGATAGATCGAGGTCGCATCCGGGCTCTTCACCACAGATCCCTCGCCGAGCGGTGAATTGACGTGCTGCACGATGCGTTGCGCGTCCTGCTTGTTGTTGATGTTGGCGATGTCGTAGAGGCGGAAGCCAGCGGACCCTTCCGACGAGATCGCATATTCTCCGCGCACGACGAGCGATACGATCTTTGGCGCACGGCGTGTGTGGCTCACGCTGAGTTTGCGGCCGCCTTTTACGAACTTGTCGAAGCTTTCCGGCAGAAGGATATGGTCAAAATTGCTTCCGATCACCGGGACGGGCTCATCGCCCTCCGCTACCTGGACAGCCGTGATTCCCTTGCCATTCACGGCCGTATAGGCGAAGGAGCCCTGATAATTGAGCGCGTTCACGCCAAAGCCGAGCATGGAACCAATGCGCGCATTGTTGTTGTTTTCCGTGCTCAGATGGCAATCGGTGCACGTTTTCGTTTCACGCGTGCGGACGGTATGCGGAGGATAGGGCGTCATCGCGCTGTTGGCAAAGCCCGGAGTAGAAACGAGGGGCTGCTCGTGGACCACATTGTTGCGGTCGCCATCGAGGACGCTGACGATCGTGCTGCTGGCCGGACGGAGTGGCCACACCTTGCTTCCCTGGTTGTACGTGCTGATACCGAAGAAGTAGAGGTCCGTACGAATCGCCTGCTGATTGTAGGGAGCGTAGGCGCGCGAGAATTTCGGATCGTAGTGCAGGTCGCGCGACTTCACGTTGATATCAAGCGGCAAGTGGCAACCCGAACAGGTGGTTTGCCACGAGGAATGGCAAGTGAAACATTCCACTTTGCTGTTCCCGTGCGCGAGGTTGCCTTCCGCGGAACTGCCGGAACCCATCCCGCCGTCCCTTAGCACAAGCTTGGCGTATGCCGCCTTGGCATTGTACTGAGGGCTCAAGGGGTTCAGCGTATCCACCACTTGCTTGACGACCCACTCGACATTCTCGCGGGTCATCGAATGCTGAATCACATTGCCGCCCTTGATCTCGTACTGCGGTCCGCCGAATGGTGTTGTGGCGTCCGTAAGCTTGTGTCCGCCGCTCTTGCCCTCGCCGCTGGTGATCAGCGTAGCGGCCGCGGTGTAGGTGCCATGGCAATCCTGGCAGCGGATTTCGATTTCGTCCGTCATCTGAGCATAGAGATTGCCGTCGCCGTGCATGTCCTGCTCAGTGTGGCAGTCCACGCATTCCATGCCCTTCTCGAAGTGAATGTCCTTCAGGTGGACGGCTTTCTTGAATTTTTCGGGGTCGTTTTCCGGGACGACGCGATCATCCACATCGAGGAGATGGCCTTTCTCGTCGCGCTTGAACACCTTCATGATGTTCCAGCCGTGCGAGTGGTAATCCTCGAACTGCGTCTGCTTGAATTCAGAATTGTGGTCCCAAAGCTGGGGCTCGCCCGGGCCGTAGTCCGGTTCGCCCTTATATTTCCTCACAAGGTCCGCATCGGACTCGCGATCCCACCAGATCGCGCCCACATAGGTGTCCAAAGAACCGTTGCCCTGATGGTAGTGGCAGACCAAGCACTGCTGGGAGGGAATCTGGCGCGTAAGCTGATGCACGATCGGGAAGCCGACCTTGCCGTGAACGTTCTTGTCTTCGCTGTAGCTGGTCCCGCCGTTGCCATATTTGGCGTAAATGCCGGCGGTCTCATCGCGCGTGTTGGCGTAGATAACGTGGCAGGCGCTGCAACCGCTGGCGCGGTAATCGCCGCCTGTCCTGTCATTCCCCATAAACCAAAGCGTTGGATCGTTCAACCGCGTCTTGAGTACGTTCAGGAATACGGCGGCGATGCGTCCGCCAGTGCCCGGGCCGCGGTCACCCAGTTCGGGGTTGTCCACTTCGGCCACGCGCAAGGGGTCTTTAATCTTGGTGACATCGAAGTTCGGATGCGGATGAAGCTGGATAAGCGCGCCGCGATCCTGTGCTTCGCGCGTGGGCGGAGGATTCGAAAACATCGCGGAGGGATGGCCGTTGGAGTCGAAACCCTCGCCGTAAATGGGAATCTTCGAGTCAATCGAGCCGTTGTTGTAAAACACCGCATTGTGTGCCATGGCATTCGTGGACATGATGGATCTGCGCACGGTGTTCACCTGATCCGCATGGCATTGCCCGCAGGTCTTATCCGCAATCCGCAGATCGCCGGGGTTCAGAAACTGGACAAACGCGGAAGGCTCCAGATTCAGCATGGCATAGGAATCAATCGGGCGCGCATCGTTGGCAAACGGGCTGCCCTTGCGCGGCTGAACGTGAGCCTGTTCCTTCACCATGAGCTTGTCGTTTCCACCGTGGCACGTGACGCAATCAATGGGCACATTTCTGTGCATGGGCTCGATACCGACGTGGCAGCTCTCGCAAGAAGATTGAGCCGGTTGCTCCGGCGCTTTCTTCTCCTGCGCATTCGCCACCGGCCACAGAAAAGCCACCAGCGCCGCGGACAGCAGAAGGATATAGGAGGAAAACCCACTCCTCTTTTCACATCGTTCAGATGCCGGTCTTTTCGGTATCATTGTTCATCCAGCTCCCTGGTTTAGAACACCAAACGAGGCACAACCTGGAACGTATAAACAGGAGTGCTTCTTCCGAAAATATCGTGCATTCCAGCGAGAGGCTGCATCACAGCGAATCCAAAGTCGATCACGAACAGATCATTGATTTGGTGCAACACGGGCTTCCAGCGGAGGAAAGCATTCTCCTCGATCGCCCCTGAGTGGTGGCTGATGATGAAAGAGTTCAACCCGTTGACTGTGTTTGCCACTCCAACACCCGGAAACGTTCCCAGGCTGTTGAAGTAATAGTAGTTCACATTGAAGGATGTCTGAAGGCGCCGCGTGATTGTGGCGTCCATGCCGAGGTTAACGAGCTGCAGGCCAGGGTTCTCGTAGTTCGCTTGCGCGTTGCCTCCGCGCAGGGATGGGAAGAAGCTGTTGGCCCTTACCAGATCACCGGCGCCGAACTTGATATCCTCACCCGTCCAGTAACTGAATGGGCCCCCAAAAAGAACTGTGGCATCGGAGATTGCGTCGAATCCCGTATCGGTTTTGCTGTTCCGATTGTCACCCGATGCATAGACATAACCGAACCGGAATTTCAGGAAGTCGATCGGGAATTCGAGGTCAATCACTCCATTCCAGGCGCGCACGTCGTGATGAACGGCTGCGGGGATGCCATTGGTTATGACATTGTGGTCCGCGGACCCAAACACGCCATAAATCGCCGGATTGAAAATGAACCGGCCCAGATTGCCATTAAATGTGGCACCCGCATAGAAAGTGTCCAAATCAAGGGCGGCAAGGTTCTTCGCGGAATTAGCTTTTCTTGGGTCGTGGTTAAAGTGGAAGGTCCACTCGCTGTTCCAGCCCTTCACCAAAAAGTCCTCCCACGTAAACCGCGTAATAACTACCTGGTGCTGGCTGGGAATCCTGAAATCGAAAAGAGTCGAAACAGCGTTCCGCTGGAAAAGCTTCAGGTAAACAACGTCGTAACGCAGGCGATTCTTCAGGGCTTGGCCAAAGATTCTGCCCCCCAGGCCAGTGTCATTGAAAATCAAGCCATGGAAGTCCGACTTGAACGCTTGGAGTCCGCCGCGCAGGAACATCTGGTTGAAGTTGTGAGTTCCGAAGTTGGCGAGTTGTACGTCCGAGAAAGCGTCGAAAATCTCGGCATTGCCGGCCGATTGCACATTGACGGCGTTCGGATCGTGCCTGAAATCCGCGATCCCGTCCATGTGGATACGGAAATCCGAGGGAAAGAATCGGTCATCGTTGTGGCGAATTTCGAAGCCGAAGATGCCATTCTCGTCCATGAAGTTATTGTGGAGACATTCCTCGCCGGTCGAATGAAAACACTTCTGGCTGTCGTTAAACTGTTGTGTGAAATCAACGTTCTTACGCGATTTGTAGATAGCCGTCTGGAAGATGTCAATTTCGCTGAACCAGTTCTCTCCGAAAGCCGGGAAATCACCCTTAAGACGATTCTGATGGTAGGGGTCCAGCAGGTGATAGCTGTACTGCGGGACACCTTCGAGATCGTACGTTCGCCATCGCGTGTTTTCAGGTTCGATGTCTGTCTTCTTACCGCTCTTTTGACGCCTTGCACCGGCCGGCTGAGGTTGCTGTTCGCCGAAAGGCTTCTGACCCGTCTGAGCCTGCGGAGGGGCTTGGTCTTGGGGGAGCGCGGCAACTCCGGTGGGCCGGACAGCTGCGGCGCAAAGATCGCGGGCATTCAACAAAACGGATCCCGCCGGAGGATCTATCTCATCCATCGTTTCAGGGCACTCTCCCGCTGCCGCGGATGATTCCGAGGACGATCCCGAAGTAGCCAGCACGGGGGTGGGACTGACGGGCGGCGCAGTTACGGTGGCGCCTTCGGTCCCGAATCTCAATGCGACGCGATTGCCGATTTCTTGAACCTGGTAGGGGGTTGCGGCGCTGAGGTCAATCACAACGTGCACGACATTCGGAGAGAATTGCGATATCCGGATTCGCTGAACCGGAGCGAAACTGCTCGGAACTGTCTTCTCGTGCGTCGCCAACCGGGCGGCTCCGAAATCGAGTAAGACGCGTTCCGGGTCCTTTAGATACTGCACGTGGTAAGTGAGTTTGCCGTCTCCCTGCACCAGCACTTCGGCGCCGGCTTCGCCCTTGGACACACTCACCTGTCGGATAACGGAGACCGGCGCGGAAGCGGCCGGCTTGGCCGAACCTGACGCAGAATTGGAGTCTCCGGGACCAGCAAGGTGTGCGGCGACGATAGGTGTCGTCATGGCGAAAAATGCGCCGACGAGAGCCATATGGGAGGTAAGAGAGGAAATTCGAGAACAATTTGGAGATGCATGCGCATCCCGCAAGCTTCCTTGCAGCGTTTTCACTGTGGTTTTTCCCCCACCGAGAGTCTTGTTGGTCCTAGATAATGCCTGTCCAACAGGACTCTACCCATCCAGAGAGTTGCAGTGACTTGCCGAAGGCCGAAATTCGCGACGGAGTCTACCCCCAAAAGCTACTCCTCGTCCACACATTTCCAGATAAAAGTACAGTGCCGGGGCGTTAGGCTGGCTTGAGCCTAGACTGCTGAGAGACACCCTGGAAAGCCGTTCGCTCTCGAGCAACTCTCCTCCTGGCCTGGACAACGTTATCGATGTGCTTCCTGCCGATAGAGCGTTCGGGTGTGCCACACTGCTGCCACAACAACCATAACGGACATCACGGATATAGCCACCAATCCACCGAAGTCAAAAAGGCGATAGGGCAATCCGGGCAATTGCGCTCTTGGACGGAAATATAAAACAACATTGCCGAACGCCAAGAGCAGCCGAATCTCCGTGGGTCCCAGCTTCCCAAACGACAGTCGAAATACCCCCAGCGTGTAGGACGCGAGGTAGGTTTCAATCGAGAGAAGCAGGAAGGCAACAAGCAAGCCCATTGCAATCCGCCAGTCGACGTAAGTCGAAACGCCAAGGCCACCCATCAGGAATAGAGCGCCAAACGAGTCGATCATGTGGTCTACGTAAAAGCCGTACCGCGGACGCTGGCGATTTCTTGCGCGCGCAAGGGTGCCATCGAGGCTGTCTCCAAACCAATTGAGGGCAAGACAAAATGTCGCGAGCAACAGTCCAACCCGATTCCAACGCGCGACCCAGTAGCTGAGACCTGCCAGAAACATCGCGGCAAATCCGAGAAGCGTCAGATGATCGGAGTTAATCCAAGAGGGCATGCGCGCAGCCAGCCAAAACAAAGCCTTGCGCTCGACTCGCGATGTCACGCTCTCTTGAATTCGGATTGCATCCTTGAAAGGGACTCTGCTTTCTTCGACCGTCGGCGCAGATTCCCGGATGGACTTGCGGGACGAATCTATGGGTTCGACGGCGAGCGGTTCTACGATCATCTTCCT
>CAVPUS010000010.1:0-6904 GCA_963709005.1 uncultured Acidobacteriota bacterium | reverse complement strand
GTGGTGCGGCTGGCCTTTTGAAGGTCGGTAGCCAGCTATTTACCTCCGAAGGTCCGCGGGCTGTCGAAAGGCTCGCCGGCCTCGGTGCCGGTATCTTTCTCGACCTCAAGTTTCACGATATCCCAAACTCGGTGGCCGGAGCGGTTGCCGCCGCTGCGGATCTGCCCAGCGTCGTGATGCTGACGCTGCACACCACCGGCGGCCTCGCAATGATGCGCGCCGCCCGCGAAGCAATGGCGGGCAAGAAACGCCGGCCCGCCTTGCTGGGCGTGACCATTCTCACGAGCCTCGATGCCCCGGCGCTAAAGAGCGTTGGAATTTCGGGTTCCGTCGCATCGCGCGCTGTTGCATTGGCGCGCCTCGCAAAGCAGGCAGGACTTGATGGGGTGGTGACTTCCATGCGCGAAGCGAGGGCGATTCGCCGCGCCTGCGGCCCCCGATTCCTCATCGTTATTCCCGGCGTGCGGCCGCGCAATGCCTCTGTACAGGATCAATCGCGCGTGGCGACGCCGGCGGATGCCATTTGCGCGGGAGCAGATTATCTCGTGGTCGGGCGCCCCATAACAGGCGCGCAATCCCCGCGCAATGCCGCGCTTTCGATTGCCAAAGAGATCGCCGACGCCTCTCGCGTTACCCGCTAAATCAGCCCTCGACTATTGACAAACGCGCGCTTGCGGTTCAACTTCTCACGGGGCGAAATGTGAACCGGAGGGGGTGTGTTCATGCGGGTTGCGAAGATATGGCTGGCGATGGTGGTGATAGCGGGCGCGATGGGTTTCGCGCCGATCCTGGGAGGACAGGAAGTGGGTGCACCGCCCACGCCCCCGAAAGTCCAGACAATCGAGGTTAGCCCCAATGGAACGCAGGCGCAGGTGGGGCAAAAGGTTCAATTTAGCGCCGTTGCAAAAGACGCATCGGGCAAGATACTCGATATGAAGCCCATGTTTTGGGTTGCCATCCCGCCTGATGCGGCGGGTGCCAACATGGACGGCAGTGTCGTTTTCCACGAACCCGGAGAAATCACCGTGATCGCGATCGTAGGGGGCAAGCCGGGCTTCGCGCACATAAAAGCGATGCCTTCGCCGGTGGCGAAAGTGGAAATCACTGGTCCGACGCGACCTTTGCCTAACGGTTTCAGGCTCCTGCTATCAGCAACGGCGCGAACCGAAAACGGGAACCCGCGAACCGATGTCGCGATTCATTGGAAGTCTGAGTCTCCGGCCATCGCAAAAGTGGATGACGCCGGCATGCTGACACCTCTCGCACCGGGCACCGCCAAAATCACAGCGACGGCCGAAAATGTGTCCGGCGAAATCTCCGTTCGCGTCGTGGAGAACTCGCTGGTTGGCATCTCCGTGCAACCCGCAACAGCAACAGCAAAGACTGGCGATGTCGTCTACTTCAAAGCCACCGCCCATGAGAGGAAGAACCTCGTAAAGGATCCATTGGTCAACTGGAGCGTATCTGGTCCCGGGGCACGAATCTATCCAGATGGTGCTTTCGTGGCGGAGCGTCCGGGGACCTATCAAGTCACCGCTTCGACTGGTCCGGAGGATGGCGTCGCCTCGGTTACCGTCGCGCCGCGAAACGTCGAGCGCGAAGTGGACATCGTTGCGCACATTCCCACCAAAGATAGCGACGGCAAGCCGATCCAGACTTCCGAAGAATGGATCATGGGGAATCATCTCTATTACTCGACAATTTCCGACCGAATCTACTCGTACGACATATCCGACCCCGCGCACCCAAAGCTGCTCGACACGCTCAAGGTGGACGCGCGCCTGATCAACGACCTCAGCACCACGCCGGACGAAAAAATAGGAGTACTCACGCGCGAAGAGGCATCGAACCGCAAGAACGGCATCGTTTTCTTCGATCCCTCCGATCCTGCCCACCTGAAGGTGATATCCGAATACACTGAAACCGTCACCGGGGGCGTTCACAGCGCGTTCATCAATACCCACTACGCATACATCACTGACGACGCCACCGGCTCGCTCCGCATTATTGATTTCGCCGACCCGCAGCATCCAAAAGAAGTCGCGCGCTGGCAGACCGAGCACCCAGGAGTCGAAACCATCGAAAGCCCGATCGGCTCACTCGCCAGCGGGCGCTACCTGCATGATCTCTTCGTGAAGGACGGCCTGGCGTATTTGGCCTATTGGCGCGACGGACTTGTGATCCTCGACGTCGGCAACGGCATCAAGGGCGGCAGCCCCGAGCATCCGCAACTCGTCTCGCAATTCAAGTTCAATCACTACGAGCTCTACGGCAACGGCTGGCTCGCTGGAACGCACACCACTTTCCGCTACAAAAACTATGTATTCGTCGGAGACGAAGTTTTCCCAGGGAACTTCGATATCAACAGCAAGGAACGTATTCCCGTGCGTGGCATCTGCCACGTGATCGATGCTTCCGATATCGAGCATCCGCGCGAAGTGGCCCAATACGAAATCCCCGAAGGAGGCATGCACAATTTTTGGGCGGATAACGATATCCTGTACGCAGGCGACTATGCTGGGGGCGGCCGCGCGCTAGATATCTCCGGCGAACTCCGCGGCAACCTCTACGCGCAGGGCCGTGAAATCGCCCGCGTCTGGACGGGCGACCCCGACGGTTACCGCCCCAATCTTCCTTTTGCATGGGGCGCGCAGCCGGCGAATGGCTTGATCTTCTACAACGACATCAATTCCGGAATCTGGATCGCCAAGCTCGGCAAGCCCCGCTACAAGGGCGGCACCACGGCTCCGCCGCTCCAGGAAAAAGAAGCCAAGTTCTAAAAATCGAAGGGGGGGCTCATACCCGCATACCCTTTCTTCCACGATTTGACGGCGTCTCCCACGCTCTTATAGCATTCCTGCGCAGATTGCCCGCTTCATGGACGCCACCAAACATATTATCGTCGGCACCGCCGGCCACATTGACCATGGCAAATCATCGCTCGTTGAAGCGTTGACCGGCACGAATCCAGACCGCCTCGAAGAGGAAAAGCGTCGCGGCATCACCATCGACCTCGGTTTTGCGTTTCTCGATCTCGGTTTGGATTCCGCGAATAACCATGTTCGTCTCGGCTTCGTGGACGTGCCGGGCCACGAGCGCTTCGTGCGCAACATGCTCGCCGGTGTCGGTGGCATTGATCTCGTCCTGCTTGTTATCGCGGCCGACGAAGGCATCAAACCTCAGACTCGCGAGCATTTCGATATCTGCCGCCTTCTCGGAATTCCGCGCGGCATCATCGCGCTGACCAAATCCGATCTTGCCGATTCTGATGCCCTCGGCCTCATGCGCCTCGAAATCGAGGAATTCGTCCGCGGCTCTTTCCTCGAACGCGCGCCTGTGGTTCCGCTGAGCGCCCGGACTGGCGCGGGGCTCGACATCCTGAAGTCGGCACTGCTGCGCGCGAGTGAAACGGTGCCGGTAAAGAGCACCACCCGGCATTTTCGGCTGCCGATTGACCGCGCTTTTGCGATGAAAGGATTTGGCACCGTCGTCACAGGCACTCTGATTTCCGGCGTTGTCAGGCCCGAAGACGAAGTCGAGGTGTACCCCACGAGGAAGCGCGTTCGCGTTCGCGGCCTGCATTCCGGCGGGCAACCTGTCGCCGCAGCAGTTGCGGGGCAGCGCACGGCCGTGAATCTTGCTGGAATCGAGCGCGAGGAAATTCGCCGCGGAATGGTGCTGGCACCGCCCGGAATTTTTCGTTCGGCGGATCGCCTCGACGCGCGCATCACTCTTCTCGCTTCGGCGCGAGCGCTGAAAAATCGCGCGCGCGTGCATTTTCATCAGGGAACGCTCGAAACCGTCGCGGATGTGATCTTGCTTGGGCCTAACGAACTGCCTTCGGGCGAATCATCGCTGGCGCAGTTACGATTGGAAGAGCCGGCTCTTTTGCTCCCCGGCGACCGCTTTATTCTTCGCCAATTTTCGCCGGTCGTGACGGTCGGCGGAGGCACCGTGCTCGACGTGCGCGCGCCTCGCCATCGCCGTCAGGATGCCGCCGTCGCTGCTTTTCTCCAAACGCTCGAGCGCGCGAATCCCGACGACGTGCTCTCCGCGCTTGCCTCCGCCGCGCCTCACGGCCTCACCTTGACGGACTTGATCGCTCGCACGGGATGGACGGAGGTCGAAGCCCGCGCCACCATCGAAAAGCTCGCTCAAAGCAATCGCTTGCGTATCCTGAATGAAAATCCGCTGATCGTTTCTTCACCCGCGGCGCTGGAAAACGCTGCCGCCGCTCTCAAAAAAGCCGTCGAGGATTTTCACCGTGCGAATCCGCTGCTGCCCGGAATCCCCAGGCAGGACCTTCGCGGCCGTGCCGGTACACGGCGTCCCGAGCTTTTCCGTGCCGCTCTCGACGATCTCGTCAGCGCAAAAGCCGTGACGCTGTCTGGCGACCTAGTTCAGCGCGCCGGACGGGAGATCTCACTCTCTTCCGAGGAAACGCGCGCCAAGGAATTGATCGAAAAGGAGTTCGAGCGCGCGGGCCTTACTGTTCCCAGCTTCGCCTCGGTGCTCGAAAAATTGCCCGTCGAATCTTCCCGCGCGCAAAAAATCCTGCAAATCCTGCTGCGTGAAAAAGTGCTTATTAAGGTTGCCGAGGATCTCGTTTTTCATTGCACCGCTGTCGCTCGGTTACGCAACGTGCTGGCCAAGTACCGCCAGGAGCGTGGCACCCGCCTACCGATAGCTGCATTCAAAGAACTTACGGGAATCACGCGAAAGTATGCTATCCCCCTGCTCGAATACCTCGACCGGGAACACGTTACACGTCGCGTCGGGGACGAGCGTGTTATACTCTAATTTTGAACTGGAACGCCCTTGGCCCGAATTTCCAGGAATCAGGGGTGAAAGGTAGGTGCCCATGTGGGATAGCCCATGGCATTTGCTGATTATTGCGATCGTTATCCTTGTGCTCTTCGGCGGAGCCAAAATACCTGAGGTGATGCGGGGCCTCGGGCAGGGTGTCCGCGAGTTCAAGGAAGGTATGCGTGGTAACCAGCCCAACACGAATCCGCCGCCTAATCCACCGCCCGCGGCGCCAACTGTGCCACCGACCGAAGAGAAAAAGTAACTGGCATCTAGAACTCTTTTCTCCTCGCGACCTCTGACGCAATCTAGCGCGTCTCGCGCCAACCGAGCTTTGCAAGCATGGCCGATAGGCGCGCGAGCGGCAGACCCACCACGTTGAAGTAACACCCTTCGATTCGCGTCACATACCGGCCCGCGATTCCCTGAATTGCGTACGCTCCTGCTTTGTGAAACGGCTCCCCCGTGAGTAAGTAGCGGTCGATTTCTTCGTCCGGCAGCCGCGCGAACGTGACCCGGGTCTTTTCGACGTGCACGACTTTGCTTCCATCCGGCAGGCGCACCATCGCGACGCCCGTGAGCACGTCATGCGTCTTCCCGCTCAGGGCCCGCAACATCTTGCGCGCGCTTTCGACATCCACCGGCTTGCCAAGAATTTTTCCCTTCGCCACGACCACCGTGTCCGCGCCAATCACGATCGCCGCGTGGTTCTTCCAACGGCCGTGATTCGCCACGTGCTCGGCTTTCGCGGCCGCCAGCCTGCGGACGTAGTCCCGCGCCTTCTCGCGCGGCAATCGCGTCTCGTCCACATGCGCCGGACGCACGTCAAACACGAATCCTGCATGCTTCAAGATTTCCGCCCGACGCGGCGAGCTCGATGCAAGGATGAGTTTCATGACGTGCTCACGCCTGCCTTCGCGAAGGAACCGTCTGCGTGCATAGCCGCGCCTGCTTCCTCTTTCGTCCAACCGAATAAGCGTGCCAACTGCATCATCGGTGCATTCGGATACCACTCGAGATATTTCGCGGCGAGCGCAATCCGCGCATCGGCCGGGGCAATCTTTTGTGCTGCGGCTGCCTGCTTCGGGAATGCCCGGCACGCCAGTTCGTAGCGGCCCGAAGCCCACGCAGCGGTTTCCTGCTCCGTACCGGAATGTACGACCGCGAGCAAACATTGCAGATCGAGTATCGCGCGCTTGAAGCGCTTGTTGCCCGCCTTCGTCTCCATCTTGCAGGCGTGGCGCAATTCGAGCGTCGCCATCGGCCCGTGCGCGGCGAGGGCTTCCCAGATCGCGCGCGCATCCTCGCGAATCCGCCCTTCGGCGTAAAAACGCTCATGATCACCCGGTGCATGCGCCGCTTCGCGCATGGCCAGAAAATGCGGCAGTGACCGGAGCGAGATCAGCGTTCCGCGCCCGCGAAAATATTTTGTGTAGACCGCCCGCTTCCGCTTCGGCAATTCATCCTTCCACCGCCACACCATCTGCGCATATTTGTCCCATACCATCTTCTCGTGCAGGTTGCGCCGCGTGACAGCGTAATAAAGCGACGGAAGCGGCACTTTGCCCACGGGGAAGAGCATGCAGAAGCCGGCCGCTTCAATGTACTTCACCGCGTCGCCGAAGGTGACGATGCGCTTCGGCCAGCGGATCTCGTGCTCCAGTGTTGCTTTCGTCTTTGCTGCCATCTGGCGTCAGCGCGCTCCCCAGCAATGACCTTCGAGCATCACGGATTCGCCCTCTTAAGAAGAAAGATCATCTCTTGGGCGTTATTGTCGAGTGGCGCGCGCGCGAAGGATCCGCACTCTTCCACTACTTCGAGGCCGGCGAGCAAAAAAAGCGCACGGAGATGAGGATATGTGTAATAGGACAAGGCGAAAGGCTCGGTTTCCTCCCGCACGAGATTGTCTCCCTCGTACGTGCGGAAGATAAATGTGAACTGGAACATCTGCCGGATCTTGTCGACCGAGTCCTTGCGGAAATATCGCCGGACGATTCTCTCCCCGCTGGAATCGGCAGGCCATTCCAGCTCCAGGACCTCCTCGCCGACGTCTTTCGCGATTAAATCGAACTTTGGATAGAACACGTCGAAAGCGAAC
>CAVPUS010000009.1:0-89280 GCA_963709005.1 uncultured Acidobacteriota bacterium | reverse complement strand
TCAGAAATTCAAGCTGGTGATGGAGACGGATGTTACTCCCGAACAAGTGCTGGCGGACGCCGAAGAGGGATTGCGGTCCGTGCGGGCTGAAATGCTCGATTTGGCGCTGCCGATGCACAAGGAGATGTACCCAGATCACGGCGACCATGCCGAGCTAAGCGCGCACGACCGCCAGAATTTGATCATCAGCGAAGTGCTGTGCAGGATTTCGGACGAGCATCCGCGCCCCGAACAATTGCGGCAGACCATCGAGGCCGACCTCGAAAGCATCAAGCAATTTATCCGGGAAAAGAAGATTGTTTCGCTGGGCACGCGCGACAATTTGAAAGTGATTCCGACACCTCCGTTCGAGCGCGGCATTTATTCGGTGGCGGGATTCCACAGCGCGCCGCCGCTGGAGCCTCAGGCCGAAGCGGAATACTGGGTAACTCCCATTGATCCGAAAATGCCCGCGGACAAAGTGGAATCCAAGCTGCGGGAGTACAACAATTACACGCTGGAATGGCTGAGCATTCACGAAGCACTGCCAGGCCACTACGTCCAATTCGAGCATTTGAATAATATTCAGCCCGAAAGGCGCAGGCTGTTGCGGTCGCTCTTCGCCAATGGCGCTTATGTGGAAGGCTGGGCTGAATACATCGCGCAGGTAATGATGGACGAAGGATTTCTGAACAACGATTCGCGCTTCAGGATGGTGATGCGAAAAATTCGCCTGCGGGTGCTGGCCAACGCGATTCTCGACGTCAAGATGCAAACGATGGGCATGACCGACGAACAGGCCATGGATTTAATGACCAAGGATGCGTTCCAAACACAAGCGGAAGCTGAAGGGAAGCTTGTGCGTGCGAAACTCAGCTCGACTCAGTTGCCGACATATTATGTGGGCCTCCGCGAATGGCTTGCGTTTCGCAAGAAATATCAGTCGGAAGCGGGAAACAATTTCGTCATGCTCAAATTTCACGATCTCGTGCTGGATCAGGGCCCGCTGCCCGTTCCCGTGGTAGAGAAACTGGTGATGCCGACGGCGTATCAGTAGGAATGGTGGAATGCCTAAATAGCTGAATTCGAGCCAAGTTATTGAAAACAAAGGGCGGCAGGCCCGGCCAGATCGGGAATGAACTCGAGTCTGCCTGACCCGAAATCGCGCCTCAATTAGCGAGCAGAAAGAGAAGACTCAGGATTCGTCTACAGCATTTCACGCAAAGAGTTACATTTTTCGCGGCATGGCGCTTTGGGCAAATTCGCCCCATTCTGCGTTTGCCTTGGGGCATCGCGGCGTCCCCGTAACTCCAACGGAGGGCATGTATGACGCTTCTGGCGTGGATCGGCTTGGGACTCATCGCCGGCTTCATCGGCAGCAAGATCGTCAACCGGACGGGCGAAGGTATCCTGCTCGACATCCTTCTTGGCGTCGTTGGGGCCGTGATTGGAGGCTGGCTGTTCAGTATATTTGGCCACGCAGGCGTCACCGGTCTGAACTTGTACAGCATTCTTGTCGCGGTGGTTGGTTCTATCGTGTTCCTGGTCATCTACCACGCGGTGCGTCGCGCGGTCTAGATTCTTGTTCAAGCGAGGTAACAAGTGGCTATCTCCGGCGGACATTTCAAGCGTCTTTGCCCACATTGTGGAAGCGCTCAAGTGTCCCGCTCGCGCCGCCGGGGAATTGTCGATACACTGCTGATGGTTGTGCTGCTGCGTCCTTATCGCTGTCTCAAGTGCGACGGGCGCTCCTATCAGTTCAGCGCCAGGGCCAAGAGCTTTTCGCGCATTCTCACCCCGCATTCCGCCTTATCATCATCCAACTCGCGCCTCTCCACGCAGGACCGCGACGTCCAAGCCACGAACGGCTAAAACAGCCGCGCCGTGACTGCCTGCTAGGCCTCCAAGGCAAAAGCGGGCGCCGAGTCTTTTTGCCTCTCCTGCAAGCAGTAGAGGACCAGCTCCACGCGCGTCGAGATTCCCAGCTTGTCGAAAACATGGAACAAGTAATTTCGGATCGTGTGTTCGCTCAACCGGAGATGGCTCGAGATTTGTTTGTTGGTCATTCCTTCGGCAACGAGCCGCACCACTTCCTCTTCCCGCTTCGACAGCAGCGCCACGCCGCTCGAGTCCTGCAAGTGCAGCGGGACCGTCGGATTAAGAGCTTGGAGCACATAGCCAAGGTGCTCGCTATTGGCCCACACTTGCCCCCGATGCACCGCATGAATGCATTTGCACAAGGTTTCGAAAGGTTCATCGCGAAAGATCACGCCGTGCGCACCGCACCGGAAAGCGCCCACGACGAGCTCGCGTTCCCGCGAAGCGAGCAGCATCACGGCACGCGTTCTCGATTGCAGCGCGCGCATGTCGCGAACCACCCCAAACCCCTCAAGAGGGCCTGCTTCGAGTTGCGCGCTCACAATGGCAACGTCCGGCTCTCGCTCTTTGACGAACGAAATTGCAAGAGAGGAGTTCACCGCGCTGCCGACGACTGCCACGCGATAGCGTCTGCGCCGGAATGCAGTCGCCACCAGTTGGCAGTTCATGTGGTTTGCTTCAGCGATGAAAATCTTCACAACGTAATTCTGCGAATGCAGCGCCTTCTGCATATCATGTCCTCGACACACCAATTTTTGTGGAAGGGGTTGACAAACACTACACGTACCGCGGAGAAATGGGCAAGCGCAATATGTACTTAGCTCGTGCCCAAAATTACTGAGTGGCCGAAGCGAAGTATCAGTACTTTTTGAAGCTTACGTAGGCTTCAGTTTGACTCGGGTTGAACCCGGAACCAGTACCTGCTTCAAAGAAGATCTAGTCCGCAATCAGTAGTGGGCTTGGCCACATTATCGTCATGGAACGTCATGGGCAATGATGTACAACTCCTTTAACATCAGTCACTTAGATAGTTGGCTGCCTTCCTCCAGGCTCGTCGATAGGTACATTTGAACATAAAATGGCAGAGACAAAAGTATGGGTGTCATCCGACCCTTTTCTACTTGCCGCGTTTCATCGCCTGCGTGGGTACCGCTAGAGATAGATCTCTCCGCTGAAACTTGTCCCGAATGGGCAATATTCGCGGGAAACAAAGAACCCTGTGAATTCGTGACGTTCCGCCACTTGTGGCACACCTCGCGCTCGCGTATACACGCGGCGTCAACCATGGCCACATCAGAAAACCAAAGTGCGCAGATGCACGTAGAAGCAAGAAAGCCCTGCTCGCCCAATTACCCGAGCGGGGATTCAAGATCCATAGTTCGTTATTCCCTCAATGCGCGGGCGACTTTTCATTGGAAGGAGCATGGCGTCAGCCGGAGAGCGTCGGGGGAGACCCGCGACATCAGCCACAAAGGAGCGTACATCGCCGCACCGGAGTGTCCCGCGCAGGGCGCGATCGTCTCGTTGAATATCTATCTTCCCGCATTGGCAGGCGAGAACTGCCACCTGCATCTGGAGGCTGTAGGACGCGTGCTGCGAGTGGAAACGAAGAGTAATCACAAGAAGGGCTTCGCGGTCGTGAACGACCGCGTAAGCCTGCGCACGTCTTCAGAACCTCTTGCCCTGGCCAATGCCTTGGGGACACAGCGATGAGGTTCAGCGCACTCGCGATGATTTCAGGATCGATTCTTATGCCGCTCAGTGCGCGCCCCGCTGCAGCCCAGCGAAACGAAGCAACAGTATCTGCGGGTTCCGCGGTTGCCGCACCGATGCAGAGAACTGAAAACGTCAGCGATGCAGCACATCCAGAGCTTCAGCATCGCGACGGGCGATACCAATTGTGCGCAAGCGATGTCATCACGTTGACGTTTCCGTTGACTCCGGAATTCAATCAAACCGCGACCGTGCAGCCGGATGGGTTCGTAAGTCTTGTAGGCGCGGGTGACGTCCATCTGGAGGGTTTGACAGCAGAGGAATCCATCCAGCCGATCAAGGCGGCCTACGCAAAGATCCTGCACGATCCGATCGTGTCCATCGAATTGAAGGACTTCAACAAGCCCTACTTCATTGCCGGCGGGCAGGTGGGAAAACCCGGAAAATATGAACTGCGCGGCTACACGACCGCGGCGCAGGCCGTTGCGATTGCAGGCGGATTCAACGAATCCGCGAAACACTCCCAAGTGCTTCTTTTCCGCCGGGTCAACAACGACTGGTTCGAAGTGAAGGCGCTCGACTTGAAACACATCCTCCAAGGCCACGACGTGAACGAAGACCCCGAGATACGGCCCGGCGATATGCTCTTCGTCCCGCAAAATTTCATGTCGAAGATCAAGAAATTCATTCCGGTGACAACCGTCGGCACGTACTACCAGCCGTAAGGGCGAGCGAGGAGTGCGCGGGGACAGATGAACGAGCTGGCGATCCGGACGAACGGCGAACAGCGTCTCACGACGACGCTACGCGACGTTGTAGCGCCCGTATTCCGCCAGAGGCGGCTTGCAACACTGATTTTCCTGGGGATCTTCGTGGGCGCCATCCTCACCGCTCTGCTGCTCCCGCGGAAGTACGAAGCAGAAATGAAAATCCTTGTGAACCGGGATCGCGTGGACTCGGTGGTCACACCGAACCCGGCGATGCCGGTTCCAGCCGAGCCCGTGCCGGTAGTCAGCGAAGAGGACTTGAACTCCGAGGTTGAGCTACTGAAGAGCCGTGACCTGATCGAGAAGGTTGCCCTGGCGTGCGGCCTCGCGTCGCAAGAAAACACTGCCTGGGAGCGAACGGTCGAGCGCGCCGGCGATGCTCTGCGCGGCGTTAGAGCCAGCGATCAAACGCGCTTGGCCCGGACAGTGCAAAAGCTCGAAGACAGGCTCGTGATCGATCCACTGAGGAAAACAACGCTGATTCGCGTGGTGTATACGGCGCGTGACCCGCAACTTGCGGCCCGCGTGCTGCAGACGCTCGCGACTCTGTACCAGGAAAAGCATGCGGCCGTGCATCGTCCGGCCGGGACGTTCAGTTTCTTCGATCAGGAAACCGAGCGCTACCGAGGCGAACTTGCAGCGGCGGAATCGCAACTCCGCGAATTCGACAGCCGCGAAGAGATAGTTTCCGCAGCGGCACAGAAAGAGCTCGTTCTTCACCAGCTCAGTGAATTCGAAGCGGAGCTGCAGCAGGCTCAGGCCAATTCATACGCTGCCACGCGGCGCGCGGCAGCGTTGAAATCCGAAGCAGCGGCCATGCCTGAAAGGCAAACAACAGTCGTCAAGAAGGCAGTGAACGCACAACTCCTCGCTCAACTGGAGAGCACGCTGCTGAATCTCGAATTGAAGCGCAGCGAAATGCTGATCAAGTACGCGCCCGCGTATCCATTGGCCGAGGAAGTGGAAACTCAGATTGCGGACACGCGGAAAGCCATTGCGCAGGCCGAACAATCGCCCGTCGAAGAGCTCACAACCGATCGCCCCCCAGCGCAGGACTGGATGGCGACCGAACTCGCAAAGGCGGACACCGATCGCGCCGCACTGCAGGCGCGAGCGCAGGCAACGGCCCGCGTGGTGCGACACTACGAAGACGCAGCGCACAAGCTCGATGAACAAAGTGCGCGGCAGGACGATCTCATCCGCAATGTGAAGGCCTCGGAAGACAACTATCTACTTTATCTCCGCAAGCGCGAGGAAGCGCGCATTTCCGACGCGCTCGACACCAAACGGATCGTGAACGTATCGGTCGCCGAGGCTGCCACGGTTCCCGCGCTGCCAACGCTGCATCTCGGCTGGCTACTGATCGGCAGCTTTTTCACGGCGGGAATTGTGAGCGTAGGTTCAGCCTATGCCGTGGATCGCCTGGATCCTTTGTTCAGAAGTCCGGACGAGCTCAGCCGCTACCTCGATATCAGGGTGCTCGCATCGATTCCGAGGAGTACACACTAGCGAATATGTTCCTTGAATTCTTTGGCCTGCACGAGCAGCCCTTCGGCGTCACACCGGACCCCAGGTTTCTCCATCTCGGGGCCCAGTATCGAGAAGCCCTCGCGTCGCTGATCTACGGCATCGAAACGAATAGAGGGTTCCTGGCGCTCGTCGCACCGCCTGGAATGGGGAAGACTTCCCTGCTCTTTCAGTTTCTCGAAGGCCTTCGCAACAGAGCGCACACCGCATTCATTTTTCAGACGGGCCGCGAGCCGCGAGAGCTTCTTCGGTACATCCTGGCCGATCTCGGCGTGGATGCAGAGGGCAAAGACCTGCCGGCTATGCATGCGATTTTGAATCAGGTGTTGATGGACGACATGAACGCGGGGCGACGATTCGTGCTCGTCATTGATGAAGCGCAAAACCTGGAAGAAAAAGTGCTCGAGTCCGTCCGGTTACTTTCGAATTTCGAAACACCCTGGATGAAGCTGATGCAGATCGTGATCGCAGGCCAGCCGCAGTTAGCCGAGCGACTGGCCAGGCCGTCCATGGCGCAGCTTCGCCAGAGGATTTCCGCCATCGTCCGGCTCGAACCATTCTCGCCCGATGAGACAGCTTCCTACATCGCTCATCGCTTGTGGGTGGCGGGATATGACGGGCCTTCGCCGTTCACCGTAGGCGCCCGGTTGCTGATCACAGAACAGAGTGGCGGAATCCCCCGCAACATCAATAATCTTTGCTTTAACGCGATGTCGCTCGCATACGCAACAGGGACGCGGAAGATTGACTCGAATATTATTCGTGAGGTGATCGCCGACCTGGAGATCGAATCGCTCGATCCGACCCCAGAACGGCAATGTTCCGGCACTCCGATGCGGAGCCCGATACCCTTCGGCTCGATGCCAGGGATGAAGCCGGAACGTTCTTTGCGGATGGTTCCAGCAATCTTAGCCACGGCAGCCGTTTTGCTTCTGAGCGCCGCGATGGGCTTTTTCTGGAATACACGCGCCAGCACTGCGGGAATTGTCAAAGCAGCGCTACGACATACTACGATTGCAAGCGCAAACACGACGCGACCGAGAACAGCGAAGCAAATGAATCCGCAAGCGAGTTCCGTCGAACCACAAGTCCTGGAGACAAGTGCCGCAAGACCCGAGGCAGAGGACAAAGTTCTCACGGTCGTAGTGCCTCCGGGCGCTACCTTGCGCCATTTGAGCCTTCAATATCTCGGAAGATCCGATCTTGCCGCGCTGATGGAAATCTGCGCGCTCAACCCGGACATTTCAGACGCCAGCCACATCGAAGCAGGACGGCGGCTTCGGCTCCCGCTTTACCTCCGCCACAACGTGCCAGGCGCGGTCGAAACAGCGGCAGAAGTTCGAGCCACTCAAACTCACGAGGAACGACCATGAGCCGGAACTTCGACATCCTGCAAAAAGCCCGAGGCGACGGCGCATTGGGTGCTGTTGCCATGCCCGTGCCAGATGCAGAGGAGCGCGCCAATGGGGAGCGGAACTCACGGGACAGCCGCGCGGCGGTGGAGGACGAGATTGTGAAGCTGGTGCAACGAGTGTTCATCTTGTCGGGCCCGGCGAAGGCGCCCGCCGTCGTCGCGTTCTGCGGGGTGAACAAAGACGCGGGATGCAGTTGGGTGTGCGCGCGAGCGAGTGAAGTTCTCGCCGATCAGGAGAGCGGATCTGTGTGCCTCGTCGATGCGAACCTGCGGTCGCCGTCGCTGCACGGCCACTTCCGGTTCGAGAGCAGTCCTGGATTCGCGGATGCGGTGCGAGGCTCGCAACCGATTCGTGAATTTGCGCGGAGCGTTGCGGGCACCAATCTATGGCTGATTCCGGCCGGGGCTGTGGGCAAAGAGCCAAATGGTGCGCTGCATCCGGCGAGATTGCGCGGCCGGATCATGGAGCTGCGCGACGAATTCGACTACGTCTTGATTGATACGCCGGCGACCGATTCCTATCCGGACGCGGTGCTTCTGGGGCAGTCAACGGACGGAATCGTTCTGGTGGTGGATTCGCACTCGACACGGCGCGAGCCGGCACGCATCGCCAAGGAAGGATTCGAGGCAGCCAAGATTCCAATGCTGGGAGCGGTGCTCAATAAGCGGACGTTCCCCATTCCCGAACCGCTCTATCGGAAGCTGTAGCTCTGGAGAAGCCGGCGGATTTCGCGCGAGGAAAGCGGTAGGCAGGGTTCCTGGATGGGACTCACGGGGCGGAGCTATTTGCGTGCGCGAAGGCTTTTGGTCAGAGCAGGTAGTAACGGTCCAGGCGATGCAGTAGAGTTCGGTTCGAGAGATTCGGGCTACCAAGCCCAGACGGGGTCAGCGAATGGATAGTGTCTCAATAGAACGAGAAGCAGGGAACGGATTTGAACTAGCGCGGCCCTGGGCGTCCCCCGTGGGCAGGATTGGGCACTGGATTCAGCGTAAGCAGAAATCCGCGCTGATCCTCGCCGCGGAGCTTCTGCTCGCGGCACTCTCGTATGTGCTGGCAGTTCTAGCGCTGGCGGAGTCGCGCGGGCCTTTTTGGGCCGGTGACGTTCTGCGAGCGACACTGGGGCTAATGATTGTCTTTCGACTCGCGGCCCTGGCAAGCGTGCGGCTTCACCAGCGCTCGTTGCGCTACGCGAGCCTGCCGGATTTAATCTCGATTGCCAAGGCAGTATGCGTCAGCACCCTGATGTGCTGGCTCTTCGTAAGCTGGCAATTCCCGCAGTGGAGGATTCCGGGGGCGGTGTTTGTTGTGGATGCGGCGTTCCTGCAAATTCTCTGGGGCGGCTTGCACTTCGGCGCCCGGATTCTAAAGACGCAGCAGGCTGTGCTGCGGAGGGGCGGAAAGCGCGTGGTCATTGTCGGAGCGGGCGACGCGGGAATGATGCTCCTGAAAGAGCTGGCGTTGAATTCGGAATCTCCTTGCCTTCCCGTGGCCGTGGTGGACGACGACGCCGAAAAATGGGGACGAACGATCTATGGCGTGCCAGTGGTGGGAGGGACGAACGATCTCGCTCGATTGGCTGCCGAAAAATGCGCCGAAGAAATCCTGATCTGCATTCCGAGCGCCACGCGCTCACAAATGAGAAACATCCTCGGAGCGTGTCGCAAGGCGGAAATCCCGGTGCGCACCCTGCCGACACTCGCGGGGCTGGTGGATTGCAAAGTATCACTGCGAGACTTGCGCAACCCGTGCGTCGAGGACCTTCTGCAGCGGGAAGAGATTCGCGTGGACATCGAAGAAGCTCGCAAGATTGTTGCGGGGAAAACGGTGCTCGTTACGGGCGCCGGGGGAAGCATTGGGTCCGAACTCTGCCGGCAGATTGCAAGCGCGGGCGGGTGCAAGCTGCTATTGCTCGACAAGACAGAAAATAGCCTGTTCTATGTGAACCTCGAAGCGACGGACCGGCTCGGCACGGGCTGCGTGAAACCGCTTCTGGCAGACCTAGTGGACAAGAGGCGCGTCCGGGAAATCCTGCGAAACGAAAGGCCGGACATTATCTTTCACGCCGCAGCGCACAAGCATGTGGGCTTACTCGAACTTCATCCGCTGGAGGCGATTCGCAACAACGTCCTGGGGACTCGCAATATCGGCGAAGCGGCCATTGAATGCGGCGTGCGGAGCTTCATCAATATCTCGACGGACAAAGCGGTGCGGCCTCGCAGCTACATGGGACTCTCGAAGAAACTCGCGGAACTCTGCATCCAGGAACTGGCGCGAGTGAATGGAACGCGCTTCATGAACGTCCGCTTCGGCAACGTCGCCGGAAGCACGGGCAGCGTGCTGCGGATTTTCTGGGACCAGATTCAGAAGGGTGGGCCGATTCGCGTGAGCGACCGCCGGGCGACGCGTTATTTCATGTCGGTGCCGGAGGCCGTCCATTTGATTCTGCGCGCGGCAGCGCTTGGCAAGGGCGGCGAGACATTTGTGTTTGACATGGGCGAGCCTCTCAACATCTACGAGCTGGCGAAGACCATGACACTTTTTGCCGGAATGAAGCCCGGGCGCGATCTGCAGATCGAGTTCATCGGCCTGAAAGAAGGCGAGAAAGTGAGCGAAGAGCTTTGGGAAGATTGGGAGCGGCCGGTCCCAACCGAAACCGCCCGGATTTTGGTGACCGCGGAGCAGAACCCGCGTTCGCGCGGGATCCTTGAACGAGTAAAACGGATGGAAGAGTACATCGCGCGTCACGATCGCGATGGACTGCTGAAGTACATCCATGAGGTTCTTCCCGACTTCCCTGTGAATCGCGCGATCGCAAACGCACAAGAGATCGCACCGGAGAAAAGCCGCGTAACAACCGATTGGAGCGTCGGCGCGGCATGAGAATTCCGCTGGCGCGACCGGACATCGGCGCGCGCGAAATTGAGTACGTCACTCGCGTGTTGCGCTCGGGCCAGCTCAGTCTGGGTCCGTGTCTTGCGGAATTCGAGGAGAAGTTCGCGGCTTACGCGGGCGCGCGCTACGCGATCGCGACGAACAGCGGCACTTCCGCCCTGCACTTATGCGTGAAGGCGCTGGGAATCGGAGCGAATGACGAGGTTCTGACCACTTCGTTCAGCTTCGTCGCGTCCGCCAATTGCATTCTTCAGGAACGTGCCACGCCGAAATTTGCGGATATCAACCCCGCAACACTGAACCTCGATCCGAGCGAAATCCAAAAGACGATTGCGCGTGAGTACGTTTGGGAGCGGGGCTCGCGGCGGCTGGTGAACCGGCGCTCGTGGCGAATCCTGAAAGCGATACTCCCCGTACACGTTTTTGGACTGCCCTGCGATATGCGTCCCATTCTGGAAATCGCACGCGAATATGACCTGCGGGTGATCGAGGATGCGTGCGAGGCGCTGGGCGCCGAATATTACGGGCGGCACGTAGGAACTTTGGGCGACGCGGGCGTTTTTGCGTTCTATCCGAACAAGCAGATGACGACGGGCGAAGGCGGAATGGTGGTGACCGATGACCGACGTATCGCTGAATTATGCCGGAGCTTGCGAAATCAAGGACGCGACGAAAATGCGACGTGGTTGCGGCACGTTCGCATGGGCTACAACTACCGGCTGAGCGATTTGCACTGCGCGCTGGGGCTTGCGCAGCTCGAGAGACTCGACGAGATGCTCGCTGCGCGCGGGAACGTTGCGGATGCCTACGCACGAGGGCTCGCGGGTATCCGCGAAATTGCGCTCCCTGCCAGCGTGGCGGGAAGGAAACGAAGCTGGTTTATATACACGATTCAATTGCAAGGGCGGTGTGCACAATTGCGCCGTGACGAATTGATGGCAGGGTTCCGCGAACGCGGTATCGCGTGCCAAACGTATTTTCCCGCGATTCACCTCCAGCCCTATTTCCGGGAGCAAGGTTTCACCGCGGACCGCCCGCTACCCCACACTGAATCGGCGGCCGAGCGCTGCCTGGCGCTTCCATTTTTCTCTTTGATGCGCGAAGACGAGGTGGCAGAAGTGTGCGCCGCGATTCGAGAAATCCTCATCGAACACCTCGCGATGGCCAAGCCTGGAACCGTGGAAGGACACGAAATCGAAGCCGCGCGATTCGCGGACTAAGAAGAAATGGCCTCAGCGAAGCAATTCGATCCCTTGAGCGTTGTGGTTTCCAGCTCTCAATCCGCCGTTCGAGAGCAACCGCACGAGTGTGCCGCCGTCTGCCCGTTGTGCGGCTCGTTCGAAAGCGAACGAGCGTTTCGAGATGGTGCATGTTCGCTGCGAGTTTGCGCCGAGTGCGAACTCTTCTTCGTTCATCCGTATCCGGCGAGCACCCACCAGCACGAGCGCGTGTCGTCCGGATCGTTTGCGGAGATCGAGATTCTCGACTGCGAGCGGCGCTATCAGGGAGAAAAGTTGTACTACGACCGCCACTTTTCGATGATTGCCGAGGAATGCCAGGGCGCTGCCGCGGTGCTGGATGTCGGCTGCGGCACGGGACACTTGCTCGAGCGGCTCGGTTCGCGGCCGGGGCTGCATCGCGTCGGGATCGAACTGAACGGCCAGGCTGCTGAATTTGCGAGGCGCATTTCCGGCTGCGAGATTGTGGAAGTGCCGATCGAGCGATTCGAAACCGGCAAGAAATTCGACGTGATCACGATGATCAATGTTTTCTCGCATATCCCGTCGCTCGACGCATTATTTCATTCCGTGCGCGCTGCGCTACAGCCGGGAGGCAAGCTGATTCTACGAACGAGCGAAATGTGCCGCAACGTCAGCCGCTGGAACCAGATGCACTGGGGCATTCCGGACGATTTGCATTTCCTCGGTCTGCGTACGCTTGATTTTTTGTGCGCGAAGTACGGCTTCGCGATCGCGCGTCATCTTCGGACTCCTTTCGAAGAAGAGCTGTTTCAGCGGTCACGATGGCAGCAAATGGGGCGGAGGCGATTGGTGAACCTCATGAAGACAGTTGCCGTTCGCGCGCCCTTCGCTTTGGATGCGATGAAACGCGCATATTCAGCAGGCCTGGGACAACGGCTTTTTGTGTCGTTCATCGTCCTGACACCCACGACGCACAACACGAGCATTGCTGAATCGGGTAGCAGAGAATGAGGAGCGCAACAGAATCGCGCGCCGTTCACCCGCAATCACCGCGCTTGTCAACGGAAGTCCGGCATGGCGCTGTGCGATCGCCGTTGCTTGTGCGAACGCTTCGAAGCACACCCCATCTCTACAGCAGCATGTGCAAGGCGCGCATGCTTTACTCGCGGCGAATTGCGGGAGCCGGAGCGCGACGCATCTTCGAGAGAACCATCGCCTGTTTCGCAATGAACGATTTCGAGAGGCAACAGGTGAAATCGCTGCGAGATCACGGCTATGCCCTCGTGCCAGATTGTTTCTCGAAGGCTCTCACAGACCGTATCTTCGAGAAAGCGAACGCCATGTTCCGCAATCTTCAAATCGATCTCGGGCGCGCCTACTCCGTGCAAAACGGGCAGCGTGCCAGTCTTGAGGGACTTTCCTACGACGAGCTTGCTGCCACCGAAAAGATGATCGCGCTGCGCGACCCGCTGGTTCACATTCCCGAGATGCTCTGACGTCGCATTCCACGAAAGCATCCTCAGAATCGCAGCCAATTTTCTGGGCTACGTTCCGCCGCTATATCGTGTGACTCTGGTTCGCGATTTTCCGCACATCGGCCGCTGCACTCGAGCAATTTCCACAAAGACAACGACGAATCCGACTCGCTGCAGATTTTCGTCTATCTCGTGGACATTGACGACACGCGCGGCCCGCTCGTCTACGTACCGGGCTCGAATCACTACGACGTCGCGGTCCTGCCGCCCGCGCCTTTCGCGCGACTTGGTATCCCCGCAAACGACGGCCGACTGAGCGATGACGAAGTGGAGCGCGTCTATCCGCGAAACACCTGGGCCATGCTGCGAACCAGGCGCGGAAGCATCGCTGCGATCCACGGCAACGGAATCCACAAAGGGCCTGCATGGTCCGGGCCCGGCGACCCAAACAACAAGCCGCGTACTGCGATCAAGCTCGATCTTCACGGATACAAGAAAGGTGTCGCCAGGGACATGAAAGAAAACCGCATTCGCCGCTGTGACTTCGACCGCCTGAGCGAACTACAGAGGCTATTTGCGCACGCAACGATTGTCGAGGACGATCACGTCGTTTTTGCGGCGTGCGGCGACCGTTAGCTCACCAAAAAACAAAAATGCATCTCCGCGCAACGGCATCGCGAGCCGCTACACTTCTCGCTAAGAATCCTTCCCTCTTCTGCCGGATCGCTCTCGCTAAACTGAACACGGCGAGGCCTTTGCCGGCGCTTCCAGCGAGAAAGCGCATTCGTGATGTCGTTTTCGAGTACGACCTGCCCGGGTATCGCGGCACTGCACCCATGTATTTCGGCTCTTACGCACTGCCGGTCGTCCACGCGATGGAACGAATCTTAAGACCAGGCGATACATTTTTCGATGTGGGCGCGAATATCGGCTATCTCTCCGCTATTGCAGCCGGACTGGTGGGCCCGAAAGGCCAGGTTCACAGTTTCGAGCCCGTTGCGGCTTACTACGCGAGACTTCATAGGCTTGCGGAAATGAATCCGGATTACCGGATCAAGGCAATTTGTTGCGCTGCCGGCGAAACACCAGGCACGGCGAAGATTTACGTAACGCGCGAAGCGGGCCAGAACACGATGGTTACAGGCTACAAGACTGCGGCTGAAATTGTCTCGACTGCGGACGTGACTGTCATGCGGCTCGATTCGTATATCGGCGAGCGGAGTCTCTCTCGAGTGGCGCTCATAAAAATTGATGCCGAAGGATTTGAACTGCCGATTCTGAAGGGACTGAGCGGCTATTGGGAGAGCACAGGGCATCGTCCCGCCATTCTTTGCGAAATCGCGCCTCGTGCATATCCGCTCATGGAACGAAGCCTGGGTGACTTGGCGGACTACATGTCGCAATTTGGTTACACCGCGCGCGACTTGATTGATACCTCCCCTGTTGACTTGAAAGCGATACGGAACGTCGAAGACATACTCTTCCTCGCGACATCGGAAACACAATGAACCGCGACAACACGATAGCCCATTTTGGGGAGAGCTTCTCGTTCTCTGCATTCTGTGTTCCGCTTTTTGCCCTGACGCTCGGCGCGGGACTCGCGTTTCTTTTCTTGAACGTGTCCCCCATCAATTTCCTACTGGTCACGGGTTGCGCCGCGGCAGTCACCGCGTTGCTTCTCTATCCTGAGTTCGCTCTGGCGCTTTATGTGGTTGTGGGCGACGTCAAGGGCGACGATCGTATCGCCTCATTCGGTTTTCTCGACTTGACGCTCGCCGTGGGTGCAATTTTGCTGGCTGGCATCACGCTAAACATGCTCCGCAAGAAACGCGTCCTGCCTTTGCCTCCTGTATTCTTCCTTTATATCGCACTCATTGCCATGATGGCCGCAAGCTTGGCCTACACACCCATCCTGGATGCAGGACTCGAGAAGCTCGGGCGATTCCTCACGGTGACTGGGATTGTGATCGTCGCGCCGTTCTTTCTCCTGGGAACGCCTCGCACGATGAAGCGCTTCCTCATGGGTTACGGGGTGTCGGCGTTCGCGATCTGTTGCTATTCGCTGAAGGAACTTGGCGGCTCCGGGCGGCTGGTGACTCCGAGTAATTTCACGATCGGCTTGGGCCACATTGCATGCGCGCTGACACTGCTCATCTGGTTCGGGTTTTTGACGCGGCTATCGTTCGTAAAACGGATCTTTCTATATCCAATTCTCGCTGTGCCCGCGGTAGCGTTGGTGGGTTCCGGATCACGCGGTCCGCTGATTGCCCTGGTCCTCTTGCTTCTCCTAAGCCTGTTCTTCTATCGCCGCCTGCTTCTGGATGCCGCATGCCTCCTAGTTCTAGGAATTATTACATTTTCTTTTGTCTATATTCCCGAAGCATCGCTGAATTATCTTGCAACGCTTGTGCAAGGCCGAAGCGCGGAGGCGCTATTGAGTTTCCGCGGCGAGCTGATGGGCCATGCAATCCAGCTGATCGAGCAGCATCCGCTTCTGGGCGTTGGCATTCAAGGCTATCGCTACTATTCGCCAAACGCGGCGCTCTACAACTGGCCGCACAATATCTTTCTTGAGATCGCGTGCGAATTAGGGATACCCGCGGCCTTGGCGGGCTGCGCCATCTTTGCAAGCACTACCGCCGAGTCGTTTCGTCAATTGAAAGACCGGATTGCGCCTTACCTCGTATTCTCGGAACTCGCGGCTGCTCTGGTGTTCGCCGGCATCGTGAACGCAATGAACACCGGCGACATTAACTCAGACCGTTCCACATGGCTTTTCGTCAGCGTTGTGTTTGTGGTTGGCTCGCTACGAAGGCAAGCGCTGGAACCTGCAAGACTCACCGCACATGGCAACTCAAACCTCTGAACTCGTTCGCGCTCGCGCGTGCACCGTTGCGCAAACAGGGATTACCTTATGCCACTTCACGGTCACGCAGAAAAGGCTGAAGAGCCGATCGTTCTACATGGAATGCATGCCTTTGGCAGCGCGTGGAATCCGCATTCGCTATGTCGCTCCCGCGCTGGCATCGGAACGGCACAATGGCGTGGATTTCATCTCTTTGCGGTGGCGTAGCAATCCGATACTGCGCTTGCTCTCGACACCTTCCCTTCTCGCCCATCTTCTGCGTCAGAATGCAGGCCTCTATCACTTTCAGGATCCGGAGTTGCTGCCGCTGGCTTTCCTGTTGAAATGGATTTTCCGCAAACGAATCGTGTACGACGTCTACGAGGATTTCCCGTCGATGGCGCTCAACAAGGCGTGGATCCCGCGTCTCCTCAAGCCAGTCGCGGCAAAAGCCATAGCCGGCATCGACCATCTCGCAGCGCGTTGCTTCGACGGCGTGATAGCCGCGGACCCATTCACCCTCCGGCGCCTGGCGCGCAACCGGGGAAGCAGGAAGCTTGTTTTCTACAATTTCCCGAATCTTGATTTGTTTCCACCTCCGCCCGACGCCCCCAAGAATTTCGACATCGTCTATCGCGGCGGCCTTTCCGAACGCGCGGGCACGTACCTGTTGCTCGATGCCATGCAGAAGCTTGCTGCCAAAGGAAAGCCCACGACACTTCTTCTTATCGGATACGCGGACAACGATTCCGCGGAGAGAGATTTGCGTGACCAGATTCGACATCTCGGACTCGAGTCGAGTGTCACGATTCGCCCGCGGCTTGAGCATGAAGAAATGGCCGCGGCATTGAGCCAGGCACGAATCGGTGTCAGCCCATTGCAGGCCATCCCCAAATTCCTGCTGAATATTCCGGTAAAAATCTTCGAATACTGGGCCTGTGAGCTGCCGGTGATTGCAAGCGATCTTGCGCCGATCCGCCCCTTTTTCCGGTCCGCAAAAGCAGGACTTCTCTTCCCGCCCGGAAATTCCGCCGAGCTGACACGATGTATCCGCTGGATGCTGGATCACCCTGAGAACGCTGCGAAAATGGGGCAGCGCGGACGCGCGGCAATCATCGAGCGGTTCAACAATTGCAGTGAAGCTCACAAACTTCACAGGTTCTGCATGCAGATTGTTCGTACTTCCTGACAAATCGGCCCATGAAAGCAGCCTCCATGTTGGAACCACTTTTGAGAGGGAACTTCGCCCGCCTACAAAGCGTCTATGACCGCTTTCCATCTCCTGCGCGCAATTTGCTAACCAGCGCTCGAGGTTTAGTGCTGACGCGCATTCGACACGCTCCCGAGACCTATGCAATCTTCCGCAGGTTGCGCGAGCACGAATCGTGGAACGAGGCAGACATCGCTGCGTTTCAGCTTCGCGCTTTGCAGCAAGTGCTCGACGAGAGCCGCCGCACAGCTCCCTTCTACGGGGACTATTCGCGGGTACAAATAAGCAGCCTCGACGACGTTCGCCGCTTTCCTGTTCTTACTCGCGAGATTGTTCGAGAAAATCACCAGAAACTCCTTTCTTCCGCCACACCCGCGCACGGCCGGATCCTCGCCGGAACCACTGGAACGACGGGCGCCAATCTGAAAATTGCCTACACAGAAGACGTGGCGCGGGAAAATTGGGCATTCACGCTGCGGCAATGGGCTTGGGCTGGCGTGGCACCCCGCGAACCGCGCCTCACTTTCTTCGGAGCCCGGATTGTGCCTCCTCAGCGCACGTCGCCGCCCTTCTGGACACATAACCTGCCGGAGCGGCAACTGCTCATGAGCATTTTTCACCTGTCCGAAACAAATGCGCCAGCCTATCTCGATTTCCTTCGTACGCGAGCGGGTCAAGTACTGGAGGGGTTTCCGTCCGTGCTCGGCATCCTGGCGGACTTTGCTTTGCAGCGCAGAGATCGAATTCCGATGCGGGCCGTATTTACCACAGGTGAGCCGCTGTATCCGGCGATTCGCGAGAAGATCGAAACAGTTTTCGGTACGCGCGTGTTCGACCACTATGGCATGACGGAGTACTGCGGGTTGATCCAGCAATGCGAGCGTGGCCGGATGCATCTCGCCGTGGAATACGGATTTCTCGAAATCCTCGACGGCGACAACGAACCCGTCGGTCCTGAAGAGGACGGCCACTTTGTTTGGACGGGCTTCCTCAACCGCGCCATGCCGCTGATCCGGTATCGAATCGGCGATCGCGGGCGCTGGCAGACTGGGGGCCGTTGCGCGTGCGGGCGCGCCTTTCCGATGGTCGTCCCTACCATTACCCGCGAGAGCGATATCCTTCGCTGCCCCGATGGGCGGCTGTTTTCCCCGCGCGCGTTGAATCAGCTTCTGAAGCAAGCGGGTTCAATGCGCTCTTGCCAGTTTGTCCATGATCGCGTGGACCGCGTGATTGTTCGGGCCGTGCCTGGAAATGGTGACGCCACAGAGGACATTTCGAGAATTCGCGCGCGGCTACAGCAATTGCTTGGTCCCGGCATGCAGGTGACAACCGTAGTTGCCGCTGAGCCACTCGCTCGCCCGGGCGGCAAGATTCCGCTCATTGTAAACCAAGGGCCGAAATGAACGAGAAACGCCTGATCGTCAATGCCGATGATCTTGGCATGAGCCGCGGGATCACAGACGCGATTCTGCTCGCGCATCGGTATGGCGTCGTGACAAGCGCATCGCTGATGGCCAACATGCCTGCGGCCGAATACGCGCTCGAACGGCTGCAGCGAGCGCCAAATCTCGGCGTGGGAGTTCACCTGAACATCTGCCAGGGAAAACCGGCATTGCCGCCAAGCGAAGTACTAACTCTTGTCGCCAATGACGGCAGCTTTCTCGCCCCTGCAGCGATGGCGCGTAGGCTATGGCGCTGGCAGGTGGCCGGGTGGCAAATCGAAGCCGAATTTCGCGCACAGATTCAGTGGATGAAGAAATACGGGCTCAATCCCAGTCATGCCGACTCGCATCATCACATGCACATTTACCCCGCGGCCGTGAGGCCATTTGCGCGCGCCCTGGCTGCCGAAGGAATTCGTTGCGCTCGCTCACCCCGCTGCAATCACTGGCCGAAGAATGGCACGATCGGAGGATCGCACAAAGGCGCGCTCCTGCGGCGCGTGCTGGTGCAATCCTACCGAGGGACATTGCACATGATCCTGTCCCGCAGAATTTCGACTCCGGAGAGCCGCATCTCGTTTGCTGCACACGACTGTGCTAACCTCGGCGGCCTCGCGAGACAATGGATGCTTGCCCTCGAGAATCTGCCGGCGGGAACATTCGAGCTTGCGTGTCATCCGGGCATCCTGGAGCCGGGATTTTCGGAAACGGATGCAATTGGCTTGCAGCGAGAGCGCGAATTGCGCTTGCTGATGGACCCCGAGATGCGAAAGGCAATCGAGCGAAATGGAATTCGGCTGATCACTTTCAACGAACTGTGCGATACGCGCGCGGCACGCAGACGTGTCACGGCGGCGGCCGCGCTTTAAAAGTGTGGACTCAATCATGTTGATTCTCTTCTGGGCCAGCGCCGCAATCGTGTGCTACGTGTATTTCGGATATCCCCTGCTGCTCGGACTTGGCTTTCTCGGGCGGAGATGTGGCATCCGGCGCGGAACAACGCGGCCTCTCGTCAGTTTCATCATTGCGGCCCACAACGAGGAATCCATTATCGAGGAAAAACTGCAAACCATTCTTGCATCGGACTATCCGCGAGAAAAAATGGAAATTCTGATCGGAAGCGACGGCTCCTCCGACAGCACCGAGGAGATCGTCCGCAAGTTTCAAGCGGACGGCGTGGGCCTCGTTTCCTTTCCGCAACAGCACGGAAAGAGCGCCATCCAGAACCGGCTTGTTGCGGCGGCGTCCGGTGAGATTCTTGTGTTCACGGATGCCGACAGCTCCCTCGCGCCCGATGCGCTTGGCTTTCTCCTGGAGAATTTTGCGGACCCGAGTGTGGGTATTGCCACGTCCCATCCGCGCTACGCCAATGAATCGGAGAACACCATCGCCGAAAATGAGAGCATCTATTTCCGTTACGATGGTTGGCTGCGCGAGCAGGAAAGCGTCCGCGGGCTGCTGGCGATGGCGTCGGGGCCGCTTTTCGCCATACGGCGGTCGCTGTGGCAACCGCTCGATCCAAATCTAGGGGACGATTTCGTTCTTCCATTACAGGTGGCTGAGGCCGGGCTGCGCAACGTCCTCGATTCGCGCGTGAAAGTCGCGATGCCTCTTGCGCAAAATCGCGCAGACACAATGCTGCGCATGAAAGTGCGAATCGTGAGCAAGGATCTGCGCGGCCTTCTGACTCATCGCGAGCTCTTGAATCCCTGGAAGCACGGCGCGCTCGCCATTGGCCTGTGGTCGCACAAGCTGTTGCGCTGGTTCATTCCGTACTTTCTTCTTTGCCTTGTGGTGAGTAATCTCCTGCTTCTCGGCCGCCCGTTTTTCCGCGGAATCTTCCTGCTGCAAGCAGTTTTCTACGCGGTCGCGCTCGTCGGATTCATTTTCCGCAACCGCGCGGTTCCCTTCCCATGGTCGGTGCCCTTCTCCTTTTGCCTTGTGAATTTTGCTGCGCTTCTCGGCACTCTGAAATGCCTCAGCGGGAAAACGTCCGGGCAATGGAAGCCCGTCCGCAAGCATTCACCGGCCGCCTGAAGCTCCGAGTACAGTCCGTCGCCCGCACGGCGCTCCCTTGAAACACAAACAAATTCGCCTCAACGCATTGACCACTTTCGCGCAGGTCATCGGCAGCGCAGCCGCGCTTTTTTGTCTATATCGATTCCTGATTCGCACGATCGGCGTCGAGCGCCTCGGGATTTGGTCGTTGGTCCTCGCGGCCACGTCCGTCGTCACGCTCGCAAACCAGGGTTTTTCGACGAGCATTGTGAAATTCGTGGCGAAGTATGTGGCGCGCGAGCAAACCGAAAGCGTTTCCGTTCTCATCCAGACGGCTGTGATCTCGATCGCTCTGGCGTTGGGCCTGCTTTCGATCGGACTCTATCCGGGCGCCAAGTGGCTGTTGACGATCATTCTTCCTCGATTCCGGCTTGCGGAAGCAATCGCCCTGCTGCCATATGCGTTCGTCTCGCTGTGGATCAATTTGGTCGGAAGCATTCTGCAGGCAGGGCTCGCGGGCTACGAGCTTATCGCGCACCGCAACTACGTTGTGCTTGGCGGATCTACGCTATACCTGTTGCTCTCCTTCGCACTTGTTCCGCACCATGGCCTTCTTGGGCTAGCCTATTCCCAGACCATTCAGGCCGGCGCCTGTTTTCTCGCTTCATGGATCCTGCTGCGGCGCTGTGTGCCCGGCTTGCCTTTCGTTCCTCACCGCTGGAATCGCGCACTTTTTCACGAAATGGCTGGCTACGGGCTTCATTTTCAATTGATCACGATTAGTCAGTCCGTGCGCGAGCCGGTAACAAAGGCGCTGCTTGCAAGGTTCGGAGGTCTCGAACTTACCGGCTACTACGATATGGCGCTGCGTTGGGTTGTGACGTTTCGGGAGTTAATTGTCCAGGCCAATCAGGTTCTCGTGCCCACCATCTCGAGCCTGCAGGAGCGCGATCCGCTTTCTATTCCTGTTGTCTATCGTGAGTCCTATCGCGTGGTTTTCTTCCTCGCGATCCCCACGTTTGCCTTCCTCACCGTCGCAAGCCCGCTTGTTTCCCTGATCTGGATGGGCCGCGAAGAGTCGGTCTTCGTGCACTTTGTCGCGCTTCTCGCGGCTGGTTGGGTTGTCAATATCTTGAGCAATCCGGCGTACGTCGTGGACCTGGGCACCGGAGCGCTTCGCTGGGTTTCCATCGGTTGTGGAATCACCGCGGCGCTGAACGCCGTACTCGGCTTCCTCGCCGGCAAGTACATCAGCGGAACAGCCGTGGTCGCCGCGTACGTCATCTCGCTGATTCTCGGATATGCCGTAGTGATAGCTGCTTATCACATCGAAAACCGTGTGCCGCTGGCCGATCTTCTGCCGAAGGAAAGCTTCGGCATTCTTTTTTCAAGCCTCGCGGGCGCGGCAATTTTTCTCCCGCTGGCAACCACTTGGAGTGCGCATTCCTGGCTCTCGCTACACGTTGTGTTCGGATTTTGCGCGGCAGCCGTCGCGATCATCGTCGTTCCCATGTGGCTCCATCCGATGCGCAAGCGTCTGATGAACTGGGCGCTTTCTCGCTTGCCCGCATAGTTTCCGGTCATCCCAATGAACTCGAAAAGCCTGCTCTTGTGGGAATCGGCACGCGATTTGCCTGTTGTCGCGCGCATCGCGATTGCCGGCGACTTCTTGCCTGCCGGCAATCTCGCGTTTGCCACCGGTTGTAACTGGCGCGAGATGGCTCGCGGCCTGGATCTTCATTTTCACGACGTTGCCGCCACGTTCTTGAATCTGGAATGCGCGCTCGGCGTGGAAGGTCTCACGGCAAGGACGCTCGCCGGAATTGGCCAGATTGTTTCCGCGCCGCCCGAATCCATCGATTATTTGGAAGCAATTCGATGCAATGCCATCGGACTGGCAAACAATCATTGCTACGACTTTGGCCCCGTGGGCCTTGAGCGGACTCGCTGCGCGATCTCGGCCCGTGGAATGCTTCCTCTCGGCGCGGGCCGCAGTCTAAAGGATCCGCCGGAAATTTTCGTGTGGCAGGGTCCTGCCGGCGTGCGAATCGGATTCTGGGCGGCTGCAAAGGCTACCCTGGATCCGGCAACGCGCAAGCGCCCGGGCGTTGAGCCGGGCACGCTCAGCCGATCCATGCAAGCTCTCGCAGCGATGAAGAATCAGGGCGCAGGTTTCTGCATCGCGCTCCTGCACGCTGGTTGCCTTCGCACGAATCGTCCGGACCCCGAAGATGTGCGCTGGATGGACTCGCTCGCAAAATCGGGTTTCAATCTCGTGGCAGCTTGTCATTCCCATCGGATCGCCGGCTTCCAGCAAATTGGCAACTCGCTTGAACAGCCATCCTTTTGCTTCTATGGCCTTGGCAGCCTGGTTTCCGGCTACATTTCATCTCCTCCTGAGCGCGAAGGACTCATTGTTGTCGCCAGTTTCGGTCATCACGCTCAGCTGGTTCGGCTGGAGGCCCGGCCTGTGCTATTGGACGAGACCGGATTGGGGATGGTCCCTGCGGCGGAGAGTAGCCATGCGATTCTCAACCGGTTCGAGCGCCTCTCGGGCGAGATTGCCGATGGCTCTTTCGAGCGTCTGTTCTACCGCGATATGTCGAAAGGGATGTTGCAGTTTTATCTGCGTGACGCGCGGGCAGCTCTTCGCGAATCCGGCCTTCGCGGTCTTGCGCGCAAAGCCGGCCGGATGCGTGCGCGCCACGTCCGGCGCCTGGTTCATAAGATGATCGGGTGAGAGCAATCCATCGCGGATGTGGCGCGACGGACTAGGTCGGATTCGAAAGGATTGTCCGCGTGCCTCGCCGACTGCGTTCTTTCGGCGAAGATTGCTTCTGCGAGTTACCGAGCTGCACGAGAAGTTTGCGAAGCTTGGCGCGTTCTTCGAGGTCTATTTCCACCACTTCGAATGCGCGCGCCTGCGTGTTCGCGTCGCGGACGATTGTTTGCGCCTTCACCGACTTCGTCGCCGTGTTCAGTTTCATGCTCACCATGCTGCCCGGATACAAACTCTGCTCGCAGATCGCGATTCCTCCGCCCAGAGTTATTTCCGGAATCTCCAGCCGGCAATTTTCCTTCAGGTTCGTCGTGGTGGCCGTCACCGGATGTTCCAGCCGCATCCGCGGATAGCGGCGCTGGCGAATGGCGGATGAATCCGGGTCGGCGTCAAGGGCCTCGATCGAAAATTCCGCGACACTGAGGCCGCTCTTGGGAATGAAACTGCGCACCCACTCGGCATCGATTTTCCCCATCGCTTGAACTGCCACCAGCCGGAGTTCGCTCGGATTTGCCCACCGCCATGCGCGGCGAAATTCCGCAATTTTTCGCAGCACGGCTTCCGCGCCTGCCGTGCGCAGGCGGCCCAGAGCCTCGATCGCTTTCAAGCGCAGGTAATCCGTTCCGTCCGGCGGCAGATCGCCCTCGGCAAGGCGCAGCAGGCGCATGTCCGCTCCTTGCTCGCCGCTCAGGCCTATCTCGTCCACCGCGAGTGGTCGAATCATGGCGTCGAGGGAATCAAACAAATCGAGCAAGAGCTGGCCGCGCTCCGGCGCGCCGCCCCCGGCGATCTGCCGGACCACCCGGTCGTGCGTCGTACGCTTCCATTCTTTCATACGCGCCGGCAGCGTTTTTGCCACCGTGTCGAGGTCCAGTCGCGAAAGAATGCCAACCGTATCAATGGCTTCGTTCGTGCTGCCCTCTCGCAGCTGCGCGCGGAGATGCTCGAGTCCTTCCGGGCCCAGTCCATTCATCATTGTAACGAGCAAGTCGCAATCTTCTCGAAAGCCGGCACGGCTGAAACGCACCGCGACATGCTCGGCCGCGGGTACCGGCAGGCGGCGCAGCAAGTCCGAAAGCCCTGCCGGCACAGTTCCAGTCTTCAGGGATTCTTCGATGAATTCGGGCAGGCGGTTTTCTACCGCGATTCGGGGCCGCAGGTTCTTTGCGACGCCCGGGTGGCTGGTCTCAACGTAGTCCATCAATTCAACGGCGCGCTGGATCGCCGGGTAGGCTCGCTTTTTTGTGGCTTCCTGCGACAGTCGCACAAACGCCGCGCCCACCTGGCTCTGCATCTCCGAATCTTTTTCTTCGGCTAGCTGCACGCCAACTTGGCGGATCGTGTCCATCAGCAGTTTTTCGTCGCTCCTCCCGTAGAGCTCCGCCAGTTCGGCAATCCCCGTTGCCGTCTGGCGCCGCTGTTCGGGTACCTTGCTGGTGATACAGCTCGCGTAATTTCGCAGGACTTGTTCCGCTTCTTCGGCCTTTTTCTCCGCAACCAGGCTGTCCACGTATTCCCGCACCTTCAGCGGCGGAACGCACCACGCGTCGGCGGATTCAAGAACTGTTTTCTTCTTGGCTTCCGGCACCTGAGCCCAGAACTGCTGCGCCAGCATGTCAACATGTGATTGGACCTGAATCCCGGCGCGAGCCATCTTTTCTTCGTACACGCCGAGGATTTTGCGCAGGCTGTCCAGCTCCGAGTTCATTTCATCGAGCAACTGGCGCACGGCGTTCACTTCCAGGTCGCCGCGCTCGTAACTCTCCAGCGCAAACCGTATGGCAATGTGTTCGGCCAGCTTCAGCAGCGTCGGCCTGTCCGAGGATTCGGAGGGGGCTTGCGCCGCAAGAGCCGATAATGCCTGGCTGATCGTAAAACGCGCCCGGCGCGGAAGCGTCGAGAGACGCGATTGAAAAGCGTTGGGATCGAGTTTGTCCTTTGCGGAATCTCCGGTCCGCGCAATCTGCGCGAGAACTTGAAGAATTCCCTGCAGCTCATCTTCCTGCAAACTCATCAAGCCGGTTTCCACGGCCATTGAGCTCTTGCTGCTCCGCGCCGGGCGGCTTCCGCGGATACCTGCCGTCGCGTTGCCCCAACGGCTTGGTGGTTTCGCGCCGCCGTTGGCAGCCCCCGCGCCTGCGGGGCCGCCTCGCGTCCGGCCTCCCGGGCCGCCAATTGTACCTGTTCCTGCTCTGCCCGTTCCGTGACCCGCGCCGCCGCCGCTGCCGCCACCGGGTCCTGCCATTCCTGTTCCGCCGCCGACCCCGAAACCGCCTGCGGGAGTTGCGGCACTCGAACCGGACACCCTTGCTGAGCCTCCGCCTGGGTAGCTACCGCCGCCCGCAATGGAGGCGCCGCCCGGTCCCACGCTCTCACCGCTCGAACCATCTTTGTTCAGCCAGAAGCCGCCCGCACTGTCGTCCAGCGGTGCGCCGCTCCCGCTCCCACCGATCACGTTCCACGTGTTTGATCCTCGTGATGCCGCACCCGCGCCGCTGCCGGATCCTTGGACGGGAATACCGTCAGGCGGTTTACCGCTCGGTCCGTTCGGACCAAGTTGCTGACCGGACGGCGCGCCGGTCTTGTCATCCTTGTTGAGCCAGAATCCGCCAGTGCTATCGTCTAAAGGCGCTCCGCCACCGCTTCCGCCAATAACGTTCCAAGTGCTCGAACCGGCGGGACTGTTCCCAGATCCGGGCCCGCTTCCGACCGCGCCTGAGCCGCTGCCAATTCCTTGTGTACCTATGCCGCCAGGGCCAGGGACGCCCGAGCCACCACGACCTGCGGTTCCACCAGCGTGGTAGTCTCCCGCTGCAGAGGCACCGCCAACGGAAGGTCCGTCAGCGCCAGATTTCGGTCCATTCGACGCTTCTTTGCCGAGCCAGAAGCCGCCCGTGCTGTCGTCCAGAGGCGCACCGCTGCCGCTTCCGCCAATAATGTTCCAAGTGCTTGAACCGGCGGGACTGCTTCCAGATCCGGAAGCCTCTCTTCCCGCGACACCGCCTCCTGCACTATCGCCGCGTGAGCCGTCGACGGCAACTCCCCCCGTCGTCCCTGCGCGGGATCCTGTGCCGCCGAGGGGTAATGCCGATCCGCCAGACACATCCTTGTTGAGCCAGAAACCTCCCGTATTGTCGTCTAGAGGTGCTCCGCCTCCACTGCCGCCAATAACATTCCACGTGCTGGAACCGCCGCCCGCAGCACTGCCTTGACCGGGTTGAGAAGACCCCCCGGAACCTCCGAATCCAGATCCGTGGCCGCCTCCCGAGCCGCCTTCGCCTGGACCATATCCGCCATATTCTTCCGGACCTCCGAATCCAGATCCGCCAGAGCCCTGGCCGTCTCCCGACCCGCCTTCGCCTGAACCATATCCACCATCACCAGCGTCACCGTCGCCGCCAGAGCCATGGATCCCGCCTCCCCTGGTTCCTTCCGCGGCGACAATCAGTTGGAGCAGCTTTTCGGGGTCGCTAAAGAGATCATCGGGGCCAGAGTTTAGGCCAAGCGTGCGCGCCGCAAGTTGTGCAGCAACCGTCGACCTTGCGACGGCGGAATCCGCCGGAACAAAGCAGACTTCGTTTACGTGAATGTGCGGGTCGCCCTGAAGCGCGTCTTTTAATTGCGCAGCCAATTGTCCGGGTTTTGCGCCGGTGCCGGTTGGAAAACCACGAACGAACCGAGCCAGGCTCGCCTGCGTTACCTTCGGCGAAAAATGGATGCTCGCGATACCCGCTGCAGACAGCATCTTCGCGAAGCTTTTTTCCGCCGCCGCAGATTCCAACGCAATGCCATCCAGCAAGAGTTGATCGCCTGAAACAGACAACAGAAGACCAGCCTCGTTCTCCTGGTCGGCGCCGAGAGCCATACGCAACTCGCTCCAAGCCGTTTCATATTGCTTGGCAGTGCGAGGATGACCGAAGTCATACATGCGTGCGAACTTGAGAAGAATGTTCAGGCTGCGAACGAATGCGCGAGCCGCGGCAGGTCGAGTGTGGGCGGTCATGACAGTCTTGGGGCAAATGCCCCGCCTCAATGAAAAATATGGGATTTAGCACCGGTTCAGGCAATGGTACCAGTGTCCATTTCAGTACTACGAGAAGGCCTACAAAGCGGCTGGGACAATGGTCCTGGAACGCGGGGAGCGGCGAGTCCGATCGAGCCAGGCTTCGAGATCGTTTACATCGCCGAGGATGGTTTGCGCGCCTAATTTACGCAACCGTCCGCCTCGCTGCCGCCTCTCTTCGCTCCGAACTGGCAACACGCCGGCGAATGGAACTCGGGCGGACCGGGCGGCCATCGCGTCGTCCACATTATCACCGACGTAGAGGGCGATACCGGGGTCGCGCTCGTCCAGGATTGCGAATAGCCCTTCCGGATCGGGCTTTCCGCGCTGCACGTCTTCGACTGTAACAATCTGCTTGAAGAATCCCCGCACCTTCCACCGGTCGAGTGTGTAGTCCAGCTCGCGCCGCGTTCGGCCCGTGAAGATAGCGAGCTCGGCCGATTCTGCAAGGCGTCGCAGACTGGACTTCGACAGAAGCCACTTTTCATGCGCGACATTTCCGCTACCGTTCTTTCCCCAGTAGATCTCTTGAAACCGGCGCTTCACTTCTTCGTATTTGAAATCTCCGCCGAGCGAACGCACCCAGATGTGCGATAGCTTCCAATCGTCATTGAACCCGGGACAATTCTTCCAGCGGTGCAGTTCGGCGCGCGAGACGCGCTTGCCTGTGAACAGCCGGACGGTTTCGAGCGTGGTGCGCTGAAACGATCCGCGCGTGTCGACCAGAACGCCGTCCACATCGAAAATGACCAGAGAAGGCGCGGCTCTCATCGAATTGTTTTCGCGGGACGCAAAGACCGACCGGAGGATTGAGCGAATTCGTCAGGAATGAGGTTCTTCCGGCTCGGCGGGAGTTTCGGGGGCCTCGGATTTGGACTCTGGGTCGGGCGATTCCGCTCCGCTTTGTTCTTCCAGCACGTCCGAGGACCACGCTTCTCCGGAGGCAACAGGAGGAACGGCTGCATCTGGGCCGGCTTCCGCGGGCGTTCGAGCAGAAGGTTTGTCTGCGTGTACGGCAGCGTCCGAGCCGGGCGCCGGTGCCACAGCCGCCGCGGCGGTCATGGCCGGTGTCTTCAAAGCTTCCAGGCGCACGGTAAAGAATTCAGCCAGAAGATCGAGAAGCAGTTTCGCGCTGCTTCCGTCGGTATCCTTCGTTGGGTTATAGGCCGAAACTTCCAGCGCGGCGAGATGCTTCTGTTGCGCGAAAATTTTCAAAGCCTCGCGCACTTCGTCGAGCCGCAATCCGCCCGAACCAGGGTAGTTTGTCGCCGGAAAATCCGCGATAACGTCCACGTCGAAATGCAGAATGAATTCGTATCCGTTCGCATGGATGCGTTCGACGGCAGCCTGCGCTGCTGCGGCGGCGCCCATCCGCTGCACGTCGCGGGCGAGAAAACGGCGCAGCGGCGAGTTCTCGAGCAATCGCTCCTCGGGAGGATCGAGGCGCGAGACGCCAAAAAGCGCCAGGTCCGGCTCGCGCACCAGCGGAGGTTCGCCCCAGAATCGCACAAGCTCGGCGGCGCCGCGCCCGGTAAGGTGAGAAACGACCATGCCATCGACACAGCCCGAAGGCGTCGTCGCCGGCGTGTTCAAGTCGGCGTCGCCGTCCATGTAGATCATGCTGACGTTGCGGAAGTAGCGGCGGGCGCCCGCCACCGTGGCAAGCGCAACGGAGCAGTCGCCGCTTACGATCAGAGGCAACGCGCCGGATTTGACGGCTTGTTCAACCCGCGGCTTCAGCGCTTCGAGCGCTGCAAGAACTCGCGGCACGTTCCGTGCACGCGGACTTTCTTCGTCGGGTTTGAAGAGTTGCGGGGGATCATCGCCAAGGTCGGCGACTTCATAGCCGACGGCACGCAGCCGGTCAACGAGACCGGCTTGGCGCAAAGCAGCGGGAGCGCCTTCATGCCCCAACGACATCGCGGCGGCGCTTGTAGGCGCGCCCAGGAGGGCAATCTTGTTCAGCTGGCGGAGGATTTTCACCGCCACGCATGGGCTCCTTGGAGTTCGTTTTTTACCGCTGGGGCCGCGACCGGCTATCGCGCAGCCGGGCCCTGCCGCGCAGCAAGCTCCGGAGGCAGGGTAAAGCGCACGTCCTCGCGAATCAAATCGAGATCGCGATGATTCGTAAAGCCAAAGCTCGACAGGCGCTGGCTTACCTGCTCAACCAGGACTTCCGGTGCAGACGCGCCAGCCGTAAGACCAAGAGTTTTCACCTTCTCGAGCCAGGATGCATCGAGGTCATTGGCATCCTCGATCAACCGCGCGGCAACACCCGCGCGTTTTGCCACTTCGACCAGACGATTCGAATTCGAGCTGTTTGCTGAACCCACAACCAGGATCAGTTCCACTTCGCGGGTCAGCGCTTCGACGGCTTCCTGGCGATTCTGCGTGGCATAGCAAATGTCGTCGGACGCGGGGCCCACAATCGACGGAAAACGCTGGCGGAGACGCGCCACGATTTCCTGCGTGTCGTAGAGAGAGAGTGTGGTTTGCGTAAGAAACGCCAGGCGATCCGGATCGACAACTTCCAATTCATCCACTTCCTGAACGCTGCCGACGACTAGAGTTTGGTCGGGCGCCTCGCCAGACGTGCCAACGATCTCCTGGTGATCGCGATGGCCAATCAGAATCAGCGTGCGGCCTTCACGCGCGAACTTCAGCGCTTCGAGGTGAACTTTTGTGACGAGCGGGCACGTTGCGTCAATCACCCGCAATTGCCGCTCCTGCGCTTCGGTGCGCACCTTCGGCGGAACACCGTGGGCGCTGAAAACGAGAACGGCGCCTTCCGGCACCTCACCGATGGACTCGACGAAAATCGCGCCGCGGCGGCGAAGCTGATCCACGACGTAGCGGTTATGCACGATCTCGTGATGGACGTACACGGGATTGCCGTAGGCTTCGAGCGCCAACTCGACAATGTCAACGGCGCGCACGACGCCGGCGCAAAACCCTCGCGGGCGGACGCGAACCAGCGTCTTCGTGCCGGTGGCGATACTTGAGCCGTTCGTAATGCCCTGGATGTTCGTGAGTGTCAATGTCCTCTCCGCTGTGGTTCTATTTTACCCGAACCACCGCCCTTGCCGCTACTTCGTTTGGAGGATGTGCGAAGGAATCTTAGAAAGAGCATAGTGAGATTCTTGCTGAAGAAGCGCAGGCGGGCCGGACGCGATTACTGCGGGATGCAGCCCGGAAGGTTAAAAACAACGGAAATCGTTGTGTCTACCTCGACGGGCCGCCCCTGCAGGATTGTGGGAGCGTAACGCCATTTCTGAACGGCTTTCATCGCCGCCTTCATCAGCGCATTGGGACCCGAAACATACTCGAGATTCTGAACGGAGGCGTCCTTGGCGACGACCGCATGGAGCACGACCTTGCCGCAGATCGAGAACCAATCCATTGCGGCTGCTCGACGGCAGCCGATCCGCCGGATATCAGATGGTAGTGATGAGCGCGTGCATTTGTGCGCCTCGCCAGTTGTACGGCTCGGGCGGGATAAAGCTGCGCGTAGCGACGCCCACTTTGAACGGCGGGGCGTTTTTTTCCTGTGCCGATGCGAACGATGGCAATTCATGGCACGCACCTCGTTCGGAGGAAATTTACAGGAGGTCAGATCGGCGCACGCGGCGAGGAAAGTAATGAGTGGATGAAAAGCAGGTGCAAGCTGACGCACTCCATGTGAATCCAGCCGATTCTCGACTCCTTCCATGAGCATCTATGCATGTAGGTCAGGGACAACCTTTATCGGCGTTCGTTCGCGGCGTAAGATACGCGCCAGACGCTTTTTGAGCCGTCGTCGGTGAAGATGAGCGAGCCGTCAGAAGCAACTGTTACGCCGACGGGGCGTCCCCAAACCTCGCCATTCGGAGCAACGAAACCCGTGACAAAATCTTCATATTCCCCCGTCGCCTTCCCGTTGGTGATAGGAACGCAAATGATTTTGTAGCCCGTGCGCTTCGCACGATTCCACGAGCCGTGCTCCGCGGCAAAAGCGTAACCCTGATATTCGGCGGGAAACTGTTTGCCTGCGTAGAAAACCATTTGCAGGGAAGCAGAATGCGATTGGAGCAAGACGTCCGGCACGAGAACTTTGTCTTTCAATTCCGGATGCTTTCCGGCGTGGCGAGGGTCCTGATTGGAACCGATGTAATACCACGGCCAGCCGTAGAAACCGCCCGGGGTGATGTGCGTGATGTAATCGGGCGGGAGATCGTCGCCGAGATCGTCGCGTTCATTGACGGAGGCCCACACATCGCCGGTCGTGGGATTGATCGCAATCCCGACGGCATTGCGGATTCCCCAAGCATAGATTTTTTCGCCGGAGCCGTCCGGGGAAAACTGCAAGATATCGGCGCGATGGTTTTCGGCGGCATCGTCGCTGACGTTCGAATGCGAGCCGACGGAAACGAACATTGTCTTACCGTCGTTCGAGAACACAACGTCGCGTGTCCAATGGCCGCCGCCGTGGATCAATCCGCCCCCGGGAAGGCCCACCAGTTTCTGCATCGGACCGCGAGCTTTCAGATCGCCATTCTGGTACGGAAACCGGACGACGGCATCCGTGTCACCCACATAGACGAATTGCGGATCCGGGCCGGGCGGATAGAATGCGATGCCGAATGGCTGATGCAGCCCGGAAGCGAAAACCTCCATGGTTTGAACCTTGCCATCGCTGCCGATGCCGCGCAACACGCGAATGCGACCCGCGCTACTCTCGGCGACGAATAGATCACCGTTGGGAGCCGTCATGATAAGTCTGGGATTCACAAGTCCGGTGGCGATTTGTTCGACTTTGAAACCGGGGAGAGCCTTTGGCCAGGCGTCACTGGGCCGCGCAACGACATGAGCCTCGTTATCCGCCGATGGCGTGGCGTAAGGCTTCGGCAAATCGCTGGGCGTAATCAGGCGGCGCACGCCAGGGGCGTCCGAGTGCCAGTCGCCGAGCGCACCCTGACCTTTCAGAAGCTTCCCGGAGGAATCATCCGGGATGGTATTGCGTTCCATGGCGCGAGCGTGGATCAGCAATGCGAATCCAATCGCGCTTATCGTGCCGATCAGCGCTGTGCGGTGGATGAAAGATGCGAGAGTTTTCATCACGTGAAGGTTCCCCTCCGGAGTCGAGAACGGAGGAAATCTCCGAACGCCCCCAAGCCCGGGGTTCGCTTATTATGATAACCCGGCAGAGGATGACAGATCAGATCAAAGCGACGCGCAAGATTGCAGCGCGAGCTGGCGAGTTATTTTCAAGCGGGCAGCGATCAATTATCCGATGAAATACTAAAGGGGATTTGGGAAGGACGCCGCAGGCAGCGGGAGAGATCGCTGCCGCGGCGCTGTTCCTTGCTTGTGATCTTTCGAGTGCGATTATTGAGCAGACTCTGAACGTGGATGGCGGAATGACTTTCTGCTGATTTCTTCGACCAGGCTATAGCCGCGGCGCGCGGAATCGGCAGCGACGTGAACTCCCACCTCGGCGAGATCCAGCCCGCGTTCGCCGATTGCACCGATGAGATAGGCAATCGCGCCGAGCGTAAGCAGGACGCCGAAACCCAGAGCGAAAAGCAATTCCGCAGCGAGAAGCTCTCGAACGAAATACGCCTGCAGAACGCAAACAATTGCGATGGCGAACAACACCCCTTTGCGAAGCTTCGCCTTTTCAACGATGCCACTGACGAACAAACCGATTTGACCCATTGCCCTTGTCATTTGACCTGGTCCTCGCATGATCCTCTCACCTGTCCTTACGTACAGTTAGATGCACGGGTGATACCAAAGGCGTCAAGCGTAAGTGCCTGGATTAATGGAGGATGCGAAAAGGAGATACCTGTACCTTTATAAAAAAAGGGAAAACGGTTCCAAAACGAAGGGAAAGTCTGCGGCAGACTTTTTTGGGCGCCGGATTTTGTCTGCGGCGTCGCTCGGATCTAGTTTTCTGTTTGTTTCGCCTTCGCGCTTGGCTCAGCGGCCTTCAAAGGGATACCGATCCTGCGCGAGCACGGCGTCGGCAACGCGGCGCCGCAGGGCAATCGTATCGAGCGGCGAATGCTTCGCGAAGCGCCGCAGAACGGCGAGTTGCGTGACGAGAGTGTCGCCATCCACGGTGCCAGCGAGCGCGGTGCGCGCCTGCTTTTCGACGCGGTCCATCGCGTCGTAGATGAAGGTGCGAGCGGCGTCAACCATGGCACTGGCGGATTCGCCGCGGGAGGCCGAAGACTTCTGCGCGCGGCGGAGCGCCGATTCCATGGCGTAGACGTCCATTACGATGTCCGAGAGGGCGGCGACCACTTCCTGCTGCTCCGCCAGGGCTTCGCGGAACTTCTGCACGGCGGTGCCGGCGGCGAGCAAGAAAACTTTCTTGGCCTGCGCGAGCGAGCGCTCCTCCTCGGCGAACGGGCCGGAGGGAGCGTCTTCGAATGACGGGCCGGCCAAAACCTCCTCGCCCAGCTTCATGGCGGCGGGAATCAACGGGAGCACGCCTGCCATCGCGCGCTTCATCAACATCTGGATGATGAGCATGCGGTTGATTTCGTTGGTGCCTTCGAAGATGCGGTTGATGCGGCTATCGCGATACGCGCGCGCGACGGGATAGTCCTCGTGGAAACCGTAACCGCCGAAGATCTGAACGCCTTCGTCCACGCAGAAATCGAGCGTTTCGCTGCCGACGACTTTGCTGATCGAGCTTTCGATGGCGTATTCCTCGAGCACCTGCATGGCTTGCTGGACTTTGTCCGAACCCGACTTCGGGGCACCGACCGCCGATTCGACCATGCCCGCTGAGCGATAAATCATGGACTCGACTGCATAGATGCGGATGGCCATCTCGCCGAGCTTGCTCTTGATCAAGCCGAACTTGCAGAGCTGTTTTCCGAAAGCGGTGCGTTCCTTGGAATACTTCGAGGAGGCTTCGAGCACCTTCTTCGAGCCGCCCAGGCAAAAGGCGCCGAGCGAAAAGCGCCCGACATTCAGCGTGTTAAAGGCGACCACGTGGCCGCGGCCGATTTCGTGCAGGAGATTCTCTTTGGGGATGTGCGCGTTTTCAAAAAAGATCGGAACAGTGGAGCTGCCGCGAATGCCCATCTTTTTTTCTTCCGGACCCACAGAGAAACCCGGCGTGCCTTTTTCGACGATGAAGCACGAGAATTTTTCGCCGTCCACTTTGGCGAAGACGACGAAAACATCGGCGAACCCGCCGTTGGTAATCCACATCTTCTGGCCGTTCAGGACCCAGCTCTTGCCGTCGGGTGAGAGCACAGCGCGGGTGCGCGCCGCGAGCGCGTCCGAACCGGCTTGGGGTTCGGAGAGGCAATAGCAGGAGAGCAATTCTCCGGTGGCGATCTTGGGCAGATACTTTTTCTTTTGATCTTCGGTGCCGAAATACACGATGGGAATCGTGCCAATGCCGGCGTGACCGCCGTGAGAAACGGCGAAGGACCCGTAGGCGGCGAGCTTTTCGGCAAGAATCGTAGCGGAAACTTTGTCGAGGCCGGAACCGCCGTATGCTTCGGGAATCGCGCCGCCCAGCAAGCCGATGTCGCCCGCCTTCTTCAGCATATCGGCCATCAAGTGATCCTTGTGCAGCTCGAGATCCGGGATCGCGGGGACGACTTCTTTTTCGACGAATTCCTGCGCCGTTTGGCCGATGAGGCGCTGGTCGTCGGAAAGGTCGGCGGGAGTGAAGATGTCCTCCGGACGGCTGGGAGTGATCAAGAAGGCGCCGCCGCGGTTCATTGCGGCCGGAGCGGTTGTTGTTGTCGTTGCCATCATTCCCTCGCTTTCGATATGTTGCCGGATCGGACGATAATTTTGGTAGGGACGCTAGGGGATGATTTTACCGGGAAGCGCTTGCGAGAGCAACAAGGCTGCCGTGCGATAACTACGATTCAGAGATGGTGGTGGGCGAACTCCCGCGCTGAGCGTTATGCTGGTGCTCCTCATGCTCTATGACAAAATAATTTGTCTTGACAAATATTTTAGTCCATTGTGAAATGACGGCGTGCTCGCGCAACCTCAGATAAGACCGCAAGAAACCGCGTGGGGCTTCGTCTCGGAAATGCCTCGTGCCGCGGCGCTGTTGCATCCCTTGCGGCTGCGAATTCTCGAGGCGCTGGCCAGTCCCGATTCGGCCGCAGGCCTGGCCCGCAGACTGCGGCTTCCCCGCCAGAAGGTGAACTACCATGTACGTGAACTGGCGCGCGCGCATTTTTTGGAGCGGGCCGGACAACGGCGCCGACGCAATATGGTGGAGCGGCGCTTCCGTACGACCGCGCGAGGCTATATCCTTTCGCCCGATCTTCTCGGGCGTCTCGGCCTGCCGCGCGAACAGGCGGAGGATGCCTTCAGCGCGGCGGCGTTGCTCGGGCTGATGGCGCGCGGGCAATCCGAACTCGGACGCGCCAGTCGCGAGGCGGCCGAGAAAGGCAAACGGCTCTCGACACTTTCGGTGAGCTCCGAGCTGCGATTTGAGAGCGCCGAGCAGCGCGCGCGGTTTGCCGCGGAATTGCGACGCATGGTCGTGGACGTGATTGGGCGCCACGCTTCGCCATACGCGCGAGAGGACGGCTCGGCCGCGCCCGGAAGACCTTATCGTCTCGTTCTTGGCTGTTATCCCATTCCTCCCCGGAAAGAGGAAATCGACGGAGGTCATTGATCATGGCAAACGAAAAAAGTTTCGAGCACAAGGGCCGAACTATTCGGGCTGACATTCGCACGTCGGCGACGCCGCGGCAGGCATGGGAAGCGTGGGCCGACCCAGAAAAGATTTCGGGCTGGTTTGTGGATCGCGCGAGTGGCGAGGGCAAAACCGGCGGCACGATGACTTGGTTCTTCGACAGCTTCGGCTACGTGCTGCCATATAAAGTTGTCGAGTCAATCCCCGGACAGCTCTTCGTGCTCAAATGGCAGCCACCGCAAGGAAACGTGGGAATACTCGAAATTCAAATCGCGCGCGAGGGGGGCGAAACGGTGGTGCGGCTTATCAACTCCGGGTTCCGGGAGGATGCGCAATGGGATGAGGAGTACGAGGGAACAGTTTCCGGATGGAGGATGGCGCTCGCGCTTTTGAAGGAATATCTCGAGAACTATTTCGGACGCGGAAAGAAGACGCTGTTAATCATACGGCCTGCGGCCTTCACGTACCAGCAGCTGCGCGAGTATTTTGTCGATTCATCGAAACTCGCGCAGTGGCTTTCGACCTCCGGCTCGATCGGCAAGGTGGAAGATTCATGCAAACTTGCACTGCGCGATGCCGGTATGCTTACCGGGCGGGTGCTTGCGGTGACAGGGTGGGAGGTCGCGCTTTCGTGGAAGGAAATCGGCGGCACTCTCGAGCTCAAAGGTTTCGCGATGGGGCCGCAACGACTGCTCGGCGTACGCGTAATGAGCTGGGCATTGGATGAAGCGGGGGCGAAACGGCTGGAAGGGCAATTAGGCCCTTCCGTCGAGCGGTTGGCTGCTCTCTTCCCTGCTGCGGCGATCGCCGCCGGTGCGGGAGCAGAACAGCGGAAAGAACCATTCGAGAAGAAACCATGACCTCACCGAAAGCGAAACAGGGAAAGCAAGTCATCGAAAACCAAATCGAAATTGCCGCGCCGGTGGAGGCAGTGTGGAAGGCGCTCACGCAATCCGAAGAACTCAAGCGCTGGTTTCCGCTCGAGGCGCAGGCCACACCTGGAGAGGGCGGAAAGATCACTCTATCGTGGGGACCTGGCTTCGAAGGCACCTCGCAGATCGAGGCTTGGGATGAATCCTGAAATAGCTGAAGGCAGCCGAAATCGCAAATTAAGGAGGAAATTATGAAGACGACCATCGCACTTGCGAAAAATGTGGTAATGGCGATGGTATTGGTTGTTGCAGTGGCAGCCGCGCAGGAGATGCAAGCGCCAAAGCCTGGACCTGAAATGGAGCGCGTGAAGTTAGCTATTCCACAAGGAGAGACAATGCCACACCCCGTCGTGCATTTCGAAATCGGATGCAAGGACAGCCCAAAAACTCAGGAGTTTTACGCCAAGCTCTTCGGCTGGAAGATTCAGCAGGCGGGCCCGGCAGCAATGATTGACTCTGGCGGCATCACCGGACATATCAGTGCGCTGGGGCATGAGCCATATCACTACACGATTTTCTACGTCGAGGTTGAAGATGTGCAGGCATATCTCGACAAGGCTGCAGGCCTCGGGGGAAAGACGCTGGTGCCGCCGATTGATATTCCCACCGGTACCTTTGCGTGGATGCAAGATCCCGAAGGCAATACCGTCGGATTGTGGAAAACAAAGAAGTAGCGGGCTTCGAAAAACTACCGCGCTTTTCCGAGCGCTGGTGGAATTGCAGGCTGAGGAGGAGATTTATGAAAATGATGTTCGCATTGGTGAAAGCTGCGCTCATGGCCGCCGTTTTGACCGCTGTCGTGGCAACGGCTCAAGAAATGCCAAAGCCGGGGCCGGAAATGGACCGCGTGAAATTCTTGATCGGCACTTGGAACCTGACCGGTGAATACCCGAAGTCGTCGATGGTTCCTCAAGGAGGAAAATCAACCGGCTGGTACAAGGGGCAACTCGGGCCGGGGGGATTCTCCGTGATCGCCGATTTTGAATCGGACGGGCCGTTCGGAAAAGAAATCGGCCACCAGGTCTTCACCTGGGACCCCAAGCAGAGCGTCTACACGGTTGTGACGGTCGGAAACTTTCCCGGCGCCATTATCGGAAAAGCACACTGGGATGGGGACAACCTGATCACGGAATCGGAATTCGAATTTGGCGGAGTGAAGATGAGCAATCGCGCGATCTATTCGAAAGTGCAGGACAAATCCATCCACATCGAAGAGTCATCGCGAATGGGAGACGGCCCGATGGAGCCGCTTTGGAAGGCCGACGCGACGACAAAGTAGAAACGCCTTGCGGGTCAGCCGCTCCGGAAGTAAGGTGTGCCGTCCGAAGAATCTCACGCTACAGAGGGGCACATGGCAAAGAAGATCTTCCTGGGCGGCTTGGTCGGCGGGATTCTCGTTTTTCTCGTCAGCGGGTTCTTGCATGCAGCGACGAGCCTTGGAGAAGTAGGCATCCGGAATTTGCCCGGCGAAGATGCCATCGTTGCAACGATGCGCGCTTCGATTCACGAGCCCGGATTCTACTTTTTCCCTGGTTTGCCGGGCGGCATGCACGAGAAGCAGACTCCGGAACAGCAAGCGGCCTATCTTGAAAAATACAAGCAGGGCCCGACGGGAATTCTGATTTACAGCCTCGGCGGCGAAGGATTGCAGTACGGCAAGTTGCTCGTAATCCAATTCTTGATTGGCCTCATCGCGGCGTTCATCGTAGCGTGGGTCCTGGCGATGACAGCAGGCACCACAACCTATCTCACCCGCGTGACGATTGCGCTGATGCTGGGCATCTTTGCTGGAGTTTTCGTCGACTTGCCGTATTGGAATTGGTATGGATTCCCGACGAACTATGTGATCGGCCACATCCTCGGTGGGGCACTCAGTTGGGCCATCGCCGGCCTTGGCATGGCAGCGATTGTAAAACCTTCCACCGCCGCGTAGCTACCAATGCGAACGAAGTTGGACGTCCTCCTGCGAACTGATCTCAACCCGCAGGAGTGCTTGCGGCGCCTCCAAGAAGCAAGCGATCCCGGAAAACGAACGCTTTTCTCGCTATCGGGATATAAGGGGTCGAAGCCCGTCCTGGCAAAAATCGAGGGTAGCGAGATCAAGCTCTGGAAGCGCCGATATTATCGGAACGATTTCGCCCCTTACTTTTTCGGAACCCTATCGCCCGCAGACCGAGGTACACGTATCGAAGGACATTTCGACATGGATCGCTGGGTCAGAATCTTTATGACAATATGGCTCGGGTTCACCATCATCGGCGGAGCGGCGGCCCTCATTGCAACAGTTTCTCATCCGATCCACGGGGATGCTTGGATCGGCGTGATCGTGCCTCTGGGCCTCGTGCTCTTCGGAATTTTCCTTCCAAAGTTCGGGCGTTGGATCGGAAAGGGCGAGGAGGTTTTCCTGAAGGAATTCCTCGAGCAAACCCTCACGGCGAGGCCGGACGACCGCCAGACCTTTTCATCTTCCGGAAAAACAATCGAAAACACGCCGTTGTAGCGGCACCCACTCAGGCAGCGCGCTCGAAAATACCGGCGGCGCCCATGCCACCGCCAACGCACATCGTAACCAATCCGTAGCGCGCGTCGCGGCGTTCCATCTCGCGCAGGATTGTCGCCGTGAGCTTCGCGCCCGTGCACCCGAGCGGGTGGCCGAGTGCCACGGCCCCGCCATTCACGTTGATGCGCGCAGGATCAAGCCCCGCGAGTTTGATCACGCTCAGCGCCTGCGCCGCGAAAGCTTCGTTCAACTCGATGACGTCAATTTGATCGAGCGTCAGTCCGGCAATTTTGAGAGCTTTTGGAATCGCGTACACGGGGCCGACGCCCATCTCCTCGGGCAAACAACCCGAGGTGGCGAAGGAGACAAACCGCGCGAGCGGCTTCGCGCCCAAGGCGCGAGCTCGATCCACGCTCATAATGACAGATGCTGCGGCCCCGTCGCTCATTTGCGAGCTATTTCCCGCTGTCACCACGCCGCGCACGTGAAATGCCGGCTTCAGCTTACCGAGCACTTCCATCGAGGTGTCGGCGCGCGGGCCTTCGTCCGTGTCGAATGTCAGCTTCGTCGTTTTCGGCCGCGAACTGCCGGCGCCGTTTCCGCCATTTTCATACGCCGTATAGCTGACCTCGACCGGCACAATTTCATCCTTGAATTTTCCCGCCGCGATGGCCGCGAGCGCCTTCCGATGGCTTGCATAGGAAAACTCGTCGGCCTGCTCGCGCGTGATGCCATATTTCTTCGCGAGATTCTCGGCTGTCAATCCCATGCCGAGATAGGCGTCCGGGTAGTTGTCCATCAGCCAGGGATTCGGCGCGACTTTATTGCCACCCATGGGAACCATGCTCATGGACTCCGTGCCGCCCGCCACGGCCACGTCGCCCTGGCCCGCCATAATGCGTTGCGCAGCGATGGCGATGGCTTGCAAACCGGACGAGCAAAACCGATTGATCGTCATCGCGGAAGCGTCCACCGGCAGGCCGGCGCGCAACGACGCGATACGCGCGACGTTCATGCCCTGCTCGGCTTCGGGTATCGCGCACCCAAGAATGACGTCTTCAATTTCCTTTGGATCGAGGCCCTTCGTTCGCGCCACCGCTTCTTTGATCACGGCGGCCGCCAAATCGTCGGGCCGCGTCGCCCGCAGAGTTCCCTTCGCAGCTTTCCCCACGGCCGTTCGCACAGAACTTACAATCACCGCTTCCCGCATTGCACACCTCGTTTCAAGAGCTTCGGATCACCTGTCTTGATTGCTTCCTATTGGATGCTATGAGATGTGAAAAAGCAACAGCACGGTAATCCGCTGGCAGATCGAACGGAGAGGGCTGCGAGATTTAGAGACTAACGATGGAACTTGACCGTGACGAGTATTTGCGTGTCGATCGGCTCGCCGTTCAACGTCGCTGGCTGGTATTTCCAACGCCGCAGGGCCTGAAGGGCTGCCTGGTGAAGCATCGCCGGGCCCGAGACGATTTCCATATGCCCTACATCGCCCTTCTTATCGATACTCGCCCTTATGACGACGTCGCCCGTAATCCCGGCTTCTTTAGCGACAGTCGGGAACAGCGGAAGAACAGAGGAGATCAAGCTCGGCGCCTTCACGTCACCGCCGACCTTAACAGCCGCTTCGGGCTTGACTTCAGGCGGCGGTGGGGCATCGCTCGACCCAATGGCGCCGGGCAATACAGCCGTATTTTCAGATGCGGGCGCAACATCCACCGAAGGTTCCGCAAGGGATTGACTTGCGTCCGCGCGTTGCGTCGCCGTGGGATGCGCATTCAGGGCCGACGCTACCATCTCCGAAGTAACACCGGCAGCGGGCGATTTCGCCGGAGCGCTCGGCTGCGAAGTCGCTGTCTTTGCAGGCGCCGGTGAATTCGTCCTCGTTGCCGGTCCGGGCGCAGCGCTGCTCCCGGGTACCGGGTTTGATGCAACTGGGGCAATTGGGCTGCCTGCTGGGACGGACGGTGACGAGGGCTGCGAAGCAGCCGGGTGAACTGCCTCAGGCTGCCTCGTATTCGACGAAGTCGGAGCGGGCGTGGAGTTCCGGCTAGCCGAGACGGCTGCTGCGCCTGCGCTGTTGTTTACAACATGACTGCGGAAATAGAAGACTCCGCCTGCCACGCAAGCGAGCATTAGGCCTATCCCTAATGCAACCGGCACCCAGCTCCTCTGCCCTGCCACGGATTCCTCAGCGGAGGCTGCGAATGTGTCTGAAGACGCGGACTTCGTGGCATCGAGTGTTGCTCCGCCCGCGAAGCTGCCAAATGTGTGTCGCGCGCCTTCCGGGACCGGTGCTTCAGCGACGGCGGCGGATTCTTCCTCCTCTTGTTCTGTATCAGTTGCGTCGGCCACTGAGCTCGCTCGCGATGCCAGATTTTCATCGCCGAGCAGCTCAGCCATCGAGAGCGATGGCGAAGGCGCGGGCGGCTGCACGGCGGGAAAATCGGCCAACTCGCTGGTCCTTGTCAATTGCGCGGGTGTCACCTGTGCGGGTGCCGATTGCACAGGCGCTACCTGTGCGGGCGCCGTTGTTGGAGCTGCCGGTTGGGCCGCGATTTCTTTAACTACCGCTGCAGGCGGCGACGCCTTCGTTGTGACCGTTGCTGACGCGGCCACCTGCACATCTTCCTGCGAGCCGATGGAGACGAAAGTACTCGTGGGCTTCGGGGACGGAACGAACCGCGCGTGCGGCGCAACTGCGGGCTGCGAGTCTTTTGCCGCGGGGCTTGCATCCGGGAGATTCGGTGCCGGTTGGGTTGCCAGCTGCGCCGATTGGTGCGGCGCGGGAGACCAGGAAATGTCCTGAGCGAATTTTTCCTTCACTGCCGCCGGTGGCGCTTGATCCGGAAGCGAGGCGGCGAGGGTCGAAGCCGCGGGTTTGTTTTGAGGCGCTGGACCGTCCGACGGAAAATACACGCCCCAATAGCCAGGCTGCGCGTGCGTGAATTCCACCTCGACGTAGCCCTGCAGCTTTGAAAACGTTCTCACTTTCACAACACGGCAAATCGCGTCCTGCCGCGATTTTAGATTCGTGAGAACGAGCATCTGCCCCACGCTGACGGAAGTGGACATTCTCACTACACCGCCCTGCGGGAACACGATCATCGTCGCAGTTTCTTCTTCGAACGGATCCGTGTGAGGCATGGCTCCGCGGACCGCCTCCGTTACGCGCGAGCCGTGCACTTTGACGGCAACCTCAAGGGAAACCGCATCCGCGCGCAAATGGCCGGACGTGGATTTTGCGGGAACACTCGCCTTCGAAACCGTGGATTCACCGGAAGGGTTTGCAACTGCGACCGTGTCTTTCGAAAGTGGCGCCATTGCGATTCGCGGCAGTAAGCCGTCCCCCATCTAAAGAGATGAAAATGCTTTGATAAAGCGATTTTCGAGGCGAGTGACAAGGTGCGGCAATAGTACCTTCGTACTGCGAAGGTGACGTTCTGAGCAAGCTCTGAACGCGAACGAAAACTTCTCCTTATACGCATCGTCAGAATGACGTATTCCCGGCATCCCGGCCGGCCGCACCGGGCCAATTGCGCGATCGGCAGTGTTTGAGAAAACTTTCGCTTAGAAAGTCAGCCGCGCGGCAATCTGGACAACGCGCGGACCGCCGCCGCCAAGCCCGGGATTGCCTTGCTGCACGTCCGGCGTGGCAGTGGACACGCATCCGCCGCAATTGGCTTGCGAGGAGTTCGGGTCGATCACACCGCTGGGCAAAGCAAGCTGAGGATGGTTGAAAACGTTGAAGAATTCGAAGCGAACCTGAAAGACGAGCCTCTCGGTTATATTCGTGTTTTTCGTCACGGAGAAATCGACGTTCCAAAATCCGGGACCAAAGACCGCGTCGCGGCCCAGATTTCCGAACCCAAGTGCAGGTTGCGAAAATGCCGCGATATTGATGTATCCGTTTGCCGGATTTCCCGGAAGAATCGGATTCACTCCGGGAACGACATCGGGCCGCTGGTGGAAGTTGGAGGCTGTATCGAAGAATGGGCCCACGCTGTTGCTGCTCGTGTCGCTGGACGTGATGATCCCGATTGGCCTGCCGCTTTGCGCCGTGATGATCGTGTTGAGCTGCCAGCCGGTTGCGACTATTTTGGGCAAGCCGCGCCACACCGGCACACGGTAGTTGAGCGCCGTCGTGAAGCGATGCCGCGTATCGAAAGTGGATGGCCCTTTCTCAGCTCTTAGATTGTTCGAATTCTGCGGAAGAGCGGCTGTCGCGAAATTGAAGTCGATTCCGTCGGAGGCATCGTCGAGAGATTTCGAGAAGACGTAGCCTGCGAACCCCGAGACGCCATGCCACTCGCGGATACGGGCAATGAGTTGCAAGGCGTGATAGGTGGAGTCCGAGATGGACGCGAATTCGTCTTCAAAGCGAAAGTTCGGGTTCGGGCGCACGCCTGTATTCACGTCGGGTTGGTTGATATCCAGAAGGCGGACCAAACGCGTGCCCTTGGTTCCGACGTAACCCGCTTCCAGCCCAATAGCATTCCCCGCTTGGTGCTGCAGATTCAGGCTCCACGATTGCACGTAGGGCGTGCGGAGATTGTGGTCGATGAAGAAAATGCTCTGCGGCAACACGCTGGGCGTCAAGATCGGCGTGGAAGTGTCGGACCCGTTGAATGCGTTTTGATTGAAGTCGAGCCCTGCTACTGGTTTTGGTCCAATGGGGTTCGTGGAAACACCCGCGGAGTTCGTGAAGTTATCAAGCAACATATCCTGCGGGATGTAGTCGTAATAGATTCCATAATTCGCGCGCACCACCGTGTTCGTGCGCGGGCTCCAAGCGACGCCCAGCCTCGGGCCGAAATTGTTCAGGTCTTTATTGTAAAGGCTTCCAAGCGTCGAACTTCCCACCAGGGCCAGGTTTCCATTGGCATCGAGGCCGGAGAGAAGGTTGTCTTTCGCCGAGAGAACCCCGAAGTATTCCCAACGCAGCCCCGCATTGATCGTAAGGTTCTTTTGGATCCGCCAGTCATCCTGCGCGAAAAAGGCAAGGCCGTTGTTAAATGTGTTCCGTTGCGTGTTGCCCTGGTCAGCTTCAACGAAAGCGTTGCCGAGGTAGTATTGGGTCAACACATCGACCACGGGGTCGTTCGAGATGCCGCAATCGCAAGGGCTGAAAGAAAAGAGTCCGCGCTCCAAATTGTCGTTGAAGCTGCTCACGGCGACGCGGCGGACCTCGCCGCCAAATTTCCACGTATGGACGCCATGGATCCACGTGAAGTTGTCGAGCAATTGGTAGTTTTCGCTTACTCGCCCGCGTGGAACGCTGAACGCGGTCGCTCCAAGATTTTCAATGATGCCCGAAAAATCAATCTCCGGAACCCCCAGCTTCCCGGTGCCGAAGTTCAATCCCAGGCTCGATGGATCGAACGAAGCATCGAGCGAGCTGAATGACGTGCGGAAGCGCGTGTATCCAAACCGCACTTCATTGACGTGTGTGGGATCAATCGTCGAGAGAAAGCTGGCGGATATGAGTTGGACGCGTGTCGGCGAGGTTTGCGCGAACGCGGGCAGCCGCGAGCCGCTGCCGAAGCCGCCTAGTGATCCGAGCGGGAACACCTGATCGCTTTGCCCGAAGGCGTAACGCACTGAAAAAATGTTCCGTGCGGAAAAGTTGTGGTCCAGCTTCAAGATGAAATTGTCGAGATTGTTTTTGTCCTTGACCGTGAAGGGCACCGTGCCGGTCGTACTGGCCGGAAAAAATTGGGCCAACAAAGCGTCCGTAGGGCCTGTGTTGATCCCGGGAGACATCCCTTGCGCGAGAACGATTGCTGCCTGCCGCTCCGCGAGAGTGGGCACGAAGAAGACAAAATCCGATCCCACCCGCTCGCGCTGCCCTTCATACGATCCGAAGAAGAACGTCTTGTCGTGAATCACCGGCCCGCCAATCGATCCGCCAAACTGGTTATTAACGAAATGCGATTGCGGATTGTCTATGGTGTTGAAAAAGTTGCGCGCATCGAAGAGCGAGTTGCGGTTGTACTCGAACAGCGAGCCGTGGAGGTTATTCGATCCCGACTTCGTAATGATGTTCACAACGGAGCCGGTATTCCGCCCATATTCCGCCGGAAATTGGCCTTGTAGATTGAATTCCTGAATCGCATCGAGGGGCAACAACGTGGCGGGCGCACCCGTGATGCCAACTTGGTTCAAAGCCGAGTTGTTGTGAAAGGGGTCGTTGTTGTCCGCGCCATCCAGCAGGTAATTGTTGGAACGGTCGCGGTTTCCGTTAATGTTAAATTGACCGAATCCTTTCTCGGTTCCCGCAACACCAGACCCCTCCACAGCTGCGCCGGGAACCAGCGCAACGAGCTTGCCGAAATCGCGTCCATTGAGCGGCAACTCCTCAACCAGCCGGTTCTGAACATCAGTCGCAAGCTCGGTCTGCGAGGTTTCAATCAAAGGGACTGTTTCCGTAGGATTCACAATGATGGTCTGAGATGTTGAGCTTATTTTTGCGAGGGCAATGTTCAACGTCGTGTCCTGACCCACTATCACGACCGCTTTCTGGCGCACTGTCACCAGCCCCTTCGCCTCGGCGGTGATTTCGTATTCTCCAGCAACCAGCTCGGGAATCACGTAGCCGCCATCCTCGACAGTCTGTGCACTCCGCGTTTCCCCGGTTCCCAGATTCTTCGCTGTCACGGCTGCTCCCGGAATAAACGCGTTTGTCGCGTCCTGAACCACGCCGCGAATCGCGCCGCGATAGCTCTGCGCATTCAGCGACGAGGCCATGCATGCGGCCAGCGCCAACGCGGCCAGTGCCATCCATGTTGCGCTTCGAAGACTCAAATCAAGTTTGCGCGCCGCTCGTTTCATGCTCCCTCCTCGTTGCTACTGCCCCTTCCTCGGAACGAAAACAGCAACCCCGGGGGAAATCTTGTAAGTCTTCGAGAAATCGCGTTCGTTCAGCGCGAAACCCACGCGCCCGCGCGAGTCAACGTAGAGCAACGGCTGCCCTATGGGCACGTCCATGAACGTTTTCACATAGGGCATTGGGTAGGGTTTCTTGTCGATCTGCACCGTCACCTTTTCGCCGAGGGCGTACCCGAGGCTCTTGAAGTCATCTGCGGCGATGTCGGTGATGAGGCTGCCGAAAGGATCATCGAGTCCGATAACTTCTGCCGTGATTCCCTTGGCCTCGACTTTTGCCACCCGCGGCTGCAGCCGCACGAGATTCTCTACTTCGGGGCCAACGAACGTCCAATCTTCGCGCGCGGCCAAATGAGCTGCTGCCGGCGAAAAAATATCGCGCCCGTGAAACGTGGAAGAAACCTTGTCGCCGATCATCCAGGCCGTGTTCGTGATTTCGCGGGCGCCTTCGATTCCATCGCGATCGGCAACAGGAGTAATGATTCCATTATCGGGAAGCACGAAGAACTGCCCCCTCTTCGATTTCACAACGATGGCTTTGCGCGACGTGCCCACGCCGGGATCAACCACGACGATGAAAACCGTCCCTTCCGGATAGTAAGGCGTGACGCCATATAAATCGCGCGCCGCCTCTTCGATTGAAAATGGCGTCACCTGGTGCGTGATGTCCATGATGCGAACGTCCGGAACGATTTGAAGCATCACCGCCTTGCAGATCGCCACAGCATCGTTTGCCGTCCCGAAATCAGTCATGAAAACGATTGTGGGAGGCCGCGCCGGCTTTTTGGCAGCTTCGTCCCGGTTCGCGCGGCCGCCACAACTCGCGCAAATCGCGACCATCAATACAATCAGGGCTAGTCGCGTCCGCTTGTGTAACAACTGCATGCGGCTCCTCTCATCGAATGCACCTTTCCTCAGCACCATGTACCCGGATGGACGCACTCGAATAGCAAAAGATTCGAGAAAAGAATAACGAATGGCCGGAATTATAGCCCAGTCGCCGGAAGATTCGGAAATGTGTAGCCGTTTCGGGGAGGTCGTCAGTTTGAGGAATCCGTTCGCATCCTGAAAAGCCCCTCTGGGAAGGGAGTTCCAGTACCGCTCTAATCAAGCAAGTGGATCGTTTCCGAATGCGCCGTCACTCGGGCACAATCAGACATGAAGGCCAAATCGAGCCAGCATTTCGCCTCGCCCACGCCTTGTGACGCCCAAGGCTCTACTGTCGAGATCCTGGACCACCCATTTCCTTTTCAGCGCGACCTTCAGCAAGGCCGCGCCTAGCGCTCCCCCCACATGAGGCCGCCGCTCGCTCCAATCCAGGCACGCACACGCGAAACGGCGGCGCAGCGTCCGAGTTGCCCCAACGTCAATTCCAAGAGCCTCAAACGCCTTTGTACCATCTAAGCTGAGGTCGTATGCGTTGTCGCTGCCTTTTGGCGCGGCGGAAAGCCAACCCAGTGTCTCAAGGCGGTCGTGGAGTGATACCCCCAATGTGCCGGCCAAGTGATCGTAACAAGTCCGCGCGGCACGCAGCCGGCTTGGCGTGCTTGGCACGAACTTGTCGCGAGGGCCGCCGGCGAGGACGCTCAGGCTCTCAAGCGCGCTGGCCACCTCGGGCCCTTCCAAGCTGTAGAAGCGGTGCTTTCCCTGGACGAGCACTTTGATCAGGTGCGCTATCTTCAGTCGATTCAGGTGAACGCTCGCGGTTGACGGACTCACTTCCGCCACCACCGAAAGCTCGGTGCTTGTTCGTGCATGGCCGTCCATAAGGCAGTAGAGTATGCGAGCCCTCGCCGGCTCGCCGATGGCTGCGGCAATTCTGCAGACCGCTGCCTGGCCCTCGACATTCATACTTTGATGCTAGACGAATTGTAGATGTTTGGCAACTGGCATATTGACGGCCCGAACGGCAATGTCGTGCATGGTTATACGGACTTTTCTTAGGAGTTGGCTCATGCGCTCATACATCTTCGTGATTCTCGCCGCTCTTTCCGCAGCTGCCGCCTCCGCCCAATCCGTTCCTCCCGCTATTTTCACCGACCCACCCGCCGACGCAGCGCATCCCGCGCAAATGACCGTCCTCCACATCCCAACTCACGGTGTGCAAATTAATGGCATCGTCTACCAGCCCTCCGGAGCAGGCCCGCATCCGACTCTCGTTATCTGCCACGGCTTGCCCGGTAACGAAAAAAATCTGGATCTCGCGCAGGCCGTCCGCCGCGCGGGCTGGAACGCTGTCACCTTCAACTATCGCGGCTCGTGGGGCAGCCCCGGAGTCTTCCGTTTTTCCCAGGCCCTCGAAGATGCCGGCGCCGTCCTCGCCTATCTCCGCGATCCGGCAAACGTTAAGCGGCTCGGCATTGACACGCGTCGTATCGTCATTGCCGGTCACAGCATGGGTGGTTGGGTCGTGGTGCACACTGCGTCACGCGACCACGGTTTGATCGGCGCGATTATTATCTCCGCAGCGGACATGGGCAAAGCCGGCGATATGCCGCGCGACCGTCTTGTCGCTGACATGGCGGACAACATGGAGTCACTGGCCGGCGTCACCCCAGAGAGTATGGCCGAAGAGGTGCGCGCCCTCGGCAAGACGTTCCGATTCGAAAACGCGGCCGCTGGCCTCACCCAAACTCCTCTTCTCGCACTTACGGCCGACGATGGCCTCGCGCCCGACACCGATGCACTCGTCCGCTTAATCCAAGCGCAGGGCGGCCATGAAGTCACACCGATGCACGTCGCCACCGATCACAGCTGGTCATACCACCGTATCGCTCTCGAAAGCACGATCCTCATCTGGCTCGCCGGACTGCAAAGTCCACAGAATGCGCAACAACCTCACACGGCTGCTACGACTCAACCTGCAACTCTTAAGAAGGCACTGACCAAGACGGTAGGGCTTCTAACGGCTCTGTACGTTAAAGATGGTGTGCCGATGCAATCGCGGGGCACTTGTTTTTTCGTTTTTTACCCGGACGAGAGGATGGGGAAAGGCCAAGGCTTCCTATATCTAGTCACCAACCGTCATGTGGTCGTTCCGGGCATCGACCAGGGTCATTTGTACAATGTGACGGCGACAACTCTGCGCGCGAATCGAAAAGACTCTGGTCGCTTCGAGGAAAAGCCTCTTCCGGTGAGCAGCCAATTTCATTGGTATTTCCCCGCTGATGATGCCGTTGATTTGGCTGTATTCACCGCCACCACACAATCGGCAAACCTCGATATCGCGCCAATTCCTGTTTCCATGTTTGCCACGCGAGACGAGGTTGAGAAAAATAATATCGGAGAGGGTGATTCTGTTTTTTTCGCGGGGTTTTCTGACCAGTTCCCAGGCCCGCAAAGGTTTGAGCCAATGGTGCGCGAAGGTGTCCTAGACATCCCCGACGAACCGTTGCGGACTACGCTCCATAAGCCGGAAAATCTCTATCTCGCCGACATGCGCGCAACGAACGGAAACAGCGGTTCGCCTGTGTTTGTAGACTTGAGCGGATTTGGAAATGGAGCAGTGATCGCTGGCAACCCGTACAAGCTGCTTGGAATTATCAGTGGGAACTACTTTGAAAACTCTGACCTGACGTCGACGATCGCGACGACGCACCAGGCCACAGCAGATCAAGATAAAGATAGTGGAGTCGCAATGATTGTACCTGTTGACGCCCTTAAAGACCTTCTTGATAGCCCTCCGCTCCAGTCTTTGCGAGATGCCGAAGTCGCTAGGAAAAAGGCCGGGTAGCCACGTTTATCGGGCCTTGGATCTTCTTGGCGGGTGGTAACACCGCTCCAGCTCCTGCGGAGTTCCGTCCGTTGACTTGCCTTCTGGCTCAACCTAAGATGAGCGCGAAATGCCGGATTCCTCGTCTCTAGTCGGCCAGACCATCTCCCACTACCGCATCATCGAAAAGCTCGGCGGCGGTGGCATGGGAGTGGTGTACAGGGCCGAGGATACCCGGCTGGGCCGCAGTGTTGCCCTGAAATTTCTGCCCGAGAATGTGGCCAGAGACGCTCAGGCACTCGCACGTTTCGAGCGAGAGGCGCAGGCGGCATCGGCGCTGAATCATCCTAACATCTGCACGATTTACGACATTGGTGAGGAAAACGGCAGAGCCTTCATCGCGATGGAGTATCTGGAGGGCAGGACCCTCAAGCCGGCCATTGCGGGCCGGCCGATGGAATTGGAGGATCTGCTCGGTTTTGCTATCGAGGTCGCCGATGCCTTGGACGCGGCCCACTCCAAGGGCATTGTTCACCGCGACATCAAGCCCGCCAACATATTTGTCACGGAACGCAGGCACGCCAAGATTCTCGATTTCGGTCTGGCGAAGCTTGCTCCTGTTCGAGGAATTCCCGAGGGTGTGGGCGTTACGTCGATGCCCACAGCCGCGGCGGAAGAGCTCTTGACCAGCCCCGGCACGGCTGTGGGCACCGTCGCCTATATGTCGCCTGAGCAGATCCGCGGCAAGGAGTTGGATGGCCGCAGCGACTTGTTTTCGTTCGGAGTTGTGCTTTACGAGATGGCCACCGGAACGTTGCCGTTTCGCGGGGAAACCTCGGGTGTGATGTTCGACGCCATCTTAAACAGAGCGCCCGTGGCTCCTGTTCGGCTGAATCCGGATCTGCCTCCAAAACTCGAGGAAATCATCAACCGCGCGCTCGAAAAGGACCGCGAACTCCGCTACCAGCATGCATCGGACCTGCGTGCAGACCTGCAACGTGTGAAGCGCGATATGGATACTGGCCGCGTGGCAGCCGCACCCGATCTCGGAATGCCTTCCTCGGGACACATTCCACTTTCTCCGAGCGAACCGGGGGTGGCGGCTCATTCTCCGAATGTCGCCGCCGAGAGCTTGCTGCGATCCTCGGGCCTGGCGCCCGTAGCAGTTGCGCAGAAGAGCCTCATGCCCCGGCTTGTTGCCCTGGCGATGGCGATCATCGCGCTCGTTACGGGAGCGATTTGGCTTGCAAAGCATTCCCGCGAGACACGCTGGGCGCGGACGGTGGCCCTTCCCGAAATCTCACGTCTCGCCGACGACGGAAAATTCGGCGACGCCTACGCGCTCGCGGTGAGGGCTGAGCGATCTCTCGGCGGCGACCCTACGCTCGAAAAAATCTGGCCGCAAATCTCCTATCCCATCTCGATCGAGACAACCCCGCCCGGAGCGGATGTTTATCGCAGAGAGTATGCGAACGCAAACGCTCCCTGGGAACACGTTGGCCAGACTCCCTTCAACGACGTTCGCGCGCCTCAAGGTTATTTCGTCTGGAAGCTGGAAAAGCCAGGCTTTGAAACCGTTTTCCGCACGACCTTCGGCCTCTTTGGCCGCTGGGTGCCGACCTCCCCGGGAGGTCCACATCAGCATGTGAAATTTGTTCTCGACGAGAATGGGAAAATTCCCGCTGGCATGGTGAGAGTTTCAACGCCGGAGAATTATCCTCAAGGTTTGTTCATCCCGGGTTACGAGGCCATGCCGGAGCTTGCCTTGCAGGATTTCTGGATCGATCGGTACGAGGTCACCAACCGTCAGTTCAAATCTTTCCTTGATCAAGGGGGATATCAGAAGCACGAGTACTGGAAGCAGGAATTCCGGAAGGATGGGAAGCAATTGGCGTGGCAAGAAGCAATGGCCATGTTCCGTGACGCGGCGGGGCGCCCGGGTCCGAAGGATTGGATTCAGGGCGACTACCCCAAAGGTCAGGATGACTACCCGGTGACCGGCATCAGTTGGTTTGAGGCTGCCGCCTACGCGGAGTTTGCCGGAAAGAGCCTGCCCACAATCTATCATTGGAATCGAGCCGCGGGCCCCTTCTCTGCGCCATACATCGTGCCGGCAAGCAATTTCGGAAGTTCCAGCCTGCTGCCAGTCGGAAGTAAACAGGGAATGAGTCCGTGGGGCAGCTACGACATGGCCGGCAACGCGAAGGAATGGGCCTGGAACGAAGCAGACGCGGGCAAGCACTATGTTCTCGGGGGCGCATGGGACGAGCCGTCCTACATGTTTGTCGATCCCGATGCGCAATCACCTTTTCTCCGTGCCGCCGACATCGGATTTCGCTGTGTGAAGTACATTGCACCTGAGTCGATCCCCAAAGTAGCCATCGACGCCATTCCTTCGCCGCGACACGATTTGAGTAAGGAAAAGCCAGTTTCAGAGGAATTATTCCGCGCCTACCTGGGCACATATTCGTATGACAAAACTCCCCTGAATGCTGTGGTCGAGCACCTCGACAATCCCGATCAAGATTGGAAAACGGACAGGATCACCTACGCGGCGCCTTACGGTAATGAAAAGGCCATCCTTTACTTGATGCTCCCGAAGAAATCCAAGCCCCCGTTTCAAACCGTTCTCTTCTTTCCGGGATCGAATGCAATTCTCATGCGGACCTTCACGATATACAGCACGGCAGCCCTGGATGAGATCCTCAAGAGTGGCCGGGCGGTCCTCTATCCGGTGTACAAGAGCACTTACGAACGCGGCGACGGCTTGGATTCCGACACAGAGAACATGACCAGCGCGTGGCGCGACCATGTGGTCATGTGGGCCAAGGACGCCTCCCGGGCGATCGATTACGCCGAGACGCGTCCGGACCTTGACCACGAGAAGCTCGCGTACTACGGCTACAGTTGGGGCGCGGTGATGGGCGGCATAATCCCTGCCGTCGAACCGCGGATTAAAGTCTGCGTCCTCGCACTGGGCGGCCTTGATTTTCAGCGATCGCTTTCGGAAGTCTCTATCGTCAATTTCCTCCCGAGGGTGAGGCAGCCGGTGTTGATGCTCAACGGGCGCTACGATTTCTTCTTTCCCGTGGAATCGACTCAAGAACCATTTTACCGGTTGCTGGGCTCCAAGCAGGGCCAGAAGAAACACCTGATTTATGACACTGGGCACAACATCCCGCGCAACGAATTGATTAAGGAAACGCTGAATTGGCTGGATCTGTATTTGGGCCCGGTGAACTGACTCAATACTCGCCACGCCCAATCCCGGAAGAACCCAACAGCCATTCTGTTGCAGCCTTTAAGAACCTTCTCAGCACCCGTCTATCGGCAGCGCGGACATGTCCGGTTGATGTCATAACCACGTCGGCGTCGCGACGGCCCGAGTAGACTGCGGTGAAAGTAGGACACCACTCCCCCGGGCTGTCCAGTCAAGCGGTGGACCTGTCCAAACGTGATTTTTTTGTTCAGTACTATGCCTTGTACCAATTCTGTCCTTAGGGTCAGGCGAATTCAGCATACCTCTCCTGCTAAGGTTGGTCGGATGCTGGACGATGACACGACATCACGAACTCGGCCCTTCACACCTCACGCAGAGAATAGCGTCGCCGCCCAGGCAGCCTTTTGTTCCCTCCTTTTCTCCGCGCTTCCGCGCCTCCGCGGCTCGCTTCCGGTTTTCTAATCGCAACATTCCATTATTAGAAGCCTTGCTAACCCTCGCAAAACCAATGACATCGAAATCTCTAATCGCAACAACATCGCTTGTTCCGGATTCCACCCCTTTAGCTGCCGGCCTTTCTCGAGACGCAAGCGAGGAGGTCATCCATCGGCTTGGAAACGCCGCGAGCGAGCCTTCCTCGATACTACCGCGCAGCCGCAGGCCGCTTCCGGTACTGCTCGTAGAGGTCGCGGTGGCGGTTGTCGGTGCTCGTCTGTTGCCCCTTAATGAAAAGGTAGCGGACCTGCGTTCGTATTTCGAGCGGGTCACCGTCCGTCACGATCAGGTTTGCAAGCTTGCCTTGCTCGATTGTCCCGAGCTGGTCGGCGAGACCAAACATTTGCGCCGCGTTCAACGTGACCGCCTTCAGCGCTTCGATGTGCGGCAATCCATACGCAACCGCCGTGCCTGCGTATTGCGAGAGCCGCCGCGAGAAGCTCGCGCCGAAGCTCGAGAACGCGATGGGGATTCCGGCCGCGTTCAATTCGCCCGCGAGCGTCATCGGCTTATCGTAAGGTGTGTCCTCCTGGAGCGGGAGGCGTTCGGTGGGGCCGAGGATCACCGGAATTTTCTTTTCCTTGAGAAGTTCCTTTTCCTTCCAGGCCTCGGCGCCGTCTGCGAGAATCATTTTCAAATTCTGCTTCGTGCAGAATTCCACTGCGTTGCGAATGTCGCGAGCCTCTCGCGCGATGACGAGCACGGGAAGCTTGCCTTCCACGACCGGCACGAGCGCTTCCAATTTCAAGTCGCGCTCGAAATGAGCCGGCGAGCCCTTTTCCTGCGCCTGCGCGTAATGGCGCGCGCGGTCCAGCCAGTCGCTCAGATCATTCACCGATTTGTCGTATTCCTTCTTGGCGTCCGCGTAGGGCTTCTCTTTGAAGCTAAGCGTCGGGAAATCGAATGTCCGCGTGACGATCGAGGGCCAGTTGATGACCATGGCCACCGACCGTTTGATCTGCATTTCGTCCATCGTCCAGCCGGCCAAATTAAAAGCGGATGCCTGGCCGCCGATGACCCCGCCGCTCTGAAGATCGAATCCTCCGGTGCCGGGCGCCGCAACCACCTGCGTGATTCCGCTCGCTCGCGTCACGGGTATGTGTGCGCTCGCCGGATTCACCGCCGTTGCAGCGACAAGCTCCGGGTTGTAGTCACCCAGATCGCTGACGTCAACCGTCGCCGAGACCGCGCCCACCTCGTTGAGTCCGATCGTAGTGATCGGATCGAACAGCCCCGGATACACTTCGAGCCCGGCCGCGTCAATCACCTGCGCTTCCGCGGGAATTGTTACGCCGGCTCCCACCGCCGCGATTTTTCCGTCGCGAATAATCACGGTGCCGTTCTCGATCGCGGGGCCTGCCAGCGTATGGACCTTGGCTCCCTTGATTGCGTAGACGTCCGTCTTGGATTGCGCGCGAAGCGGTTGCGAGATGAGCGTTTGCGAGATGATTGACACGCCAAAAACCGCAAAGAGCGCGGCCGCGCGAATAATCATCTTCCGCATCGGCCATGTTCCCGGCATCTCGGACGCGCTCGACGTTCCCCGGATTCTCATCGGACACCTCCGGCGACGCCGTCACTCGTCTCGCTCCCGGCTTTCGGCGGCTTCTTCTTATCGGGTTTCTTCTCGGGCTTCGCCTCCTGCTTCCCCTTGTCTTTTTCCTCGGACTTCTTGGCTTCTTCGCTCGCCTTCTTTTCTTTGTCGAGCAGCGCCTGTTTTTCTTTTTCGAGTTCGGCGCGATGGCTGATATCGCGCTGGCGGTCGAAGTAAACCTGCCCGTCAATCAGCGTCTTTTGCGCCACGGCGTAAACGCTCAGCGGATCGTGGTTGTAAATCACCAGATCCGCGTCCTTGCCCACGTCGATCGAGCCGACGCGATTGTCGATGCCAAGCTGGATCGCCGGATTCAAAGTGACGAGCTTGAGCGCGTCGTTCGCCGAAAGCCCCCCGTACTTCATGCTCTTGGCGGCTTCCTGATTCAAGTGGCTCGCTTCGTCGGCATCGTCCGAATTAATCGAGACGACCACGCCGCGCTCCGTCATCAATGCGGCGTTGTATGGGGTCGCGTCGAACGCCTCCATTTTGTAGCCCCACCAATCGGAGAACGTGGACCCGCCCGCGCCGGAGGCCGCGATTTCATCCGCTACTTTGTAGCCTTCCAGCACGTGCTGGAACGTGCGCACCTGAAAGCCGAATTCCTTCGCCACGCGCAAGAGCATCAGAATCTCGTCGGCCCGGTAGCAATGCGAATGGACATAGCGTTTTCCTTGGAGAACCTCCACCAGCGGCTCAAGCGTATCGTTGCGCCGCGGCGGAATCAGGTTCTGTTCGCCGGCAGCCTTTCGCTGGTTGTAATCGTCCCATTGCTTCTTGTATTCGCGCGCCTCGGTGAATGCCTGGCGGATCACTTCCTCGACGCCCATGCGTGTCCCGGGGTAACGCTGCGGGACTCCGGGCGGCGGCGTGAAATTGGAGCGCTTGGGATTTTCGCCGAGAGCGAATTTGATGCCGGGCAGCGCCCCTCCGAACGGCAACTCGCTCGCCGGTTTTCCCCAGCGCAACTTGATGACAACCGTTTGGCCCCCGATCGGATTCGCGCTGCCATGCAGGATATTCGCAGACGTCACGCCGCCCGCCAGATCGCGATAGATATCGATGTCCTCGGGATTCAGGACGTCAGGAATGCGCGCCATCGAAGACACGGCCGGACCGGCTTCGTTGACGCTGCCGTCCACGGCGATGTGCGAATGGCAATCAACGATGCCCGGCATGACGAATTGTCCCGCCGCATCGATGACAGTTGCTCCATCGGGCATCTTGATATCGGTTCCCACCGCCGCGATCTTGCCGTCGCGAATCAGAATCGAACCGTGCTCGATGTTGCCGTGCGTGACCGTAAGAATCGTGGCGTTTTGAATCAGGATGACGCTCGGACTCTGTGCGCGCACCGAAACAGGCACGAGGGAAACAGCCAGCAGGGTGGTCAAAATGGCGGCGCTTCTCATCGATCCACCTCCGCGCGCTGTGTCTTCTTCTCGCCCGGTTTTTCCGGTGGAGGCCCTTCGTGAATTTCAAACCAGCGTCCGTCCACGAAGACGTGCTTCACTTTGGTCTTTTCGTTGAAGATGTCGCCGTCAGTGACGACGAGATTTGCGATTTTGCCCGCTTCGATGCTTCCCATGCGGTCGCTTACTTTAAGGATCTCCGCGGCATCAAGGGTCAACGAGCGCAATGCCGCATCGGGCGCGAGCCCTGCATCCGTCGCTTTCTTCACCGCCTTGAAGATTTCTTTCGGCCCGGCCAACCCATCCGAATAGAACGCGAACTTGACGCCCGCCTTGGCAAATGTCGCGGGAGTGGAAGGCGCGCGGTCTCGGAAGCGCAACTCCGCGAGCGTCGTTTTCGCTTCGGGATCAGCGTCCTTCGAAGGCTCCGGCCACTTCAAGCTCACAAGCACCGGCATTTTCTTTGCGGCAATCTCGGCGGCGACAGCATAGCCTTGCTGGCCTCCGTGCAGAACCACGGGAATCTTCCATTCGTCCGCCAGCCGCAGGGCGCGAAGAATCTGGATCGCGTTATTTGCCGGCAGCAGGACAATTTCTTTGTTCTGGAGCGCGCGGCCCACGGCACCCTCGGTGCGGTCGTAAGCCGGCCGTTCATTCTTGCTTACATTCGCTTCGTAGATCGTCTCCGCCTGCGCGTACCACGCTGTGTCGTCGAGCACCTGCCGGACGTACGCGATCGTGCCCATCAACGAATCGGGAAACCCGAAAAATCCACCGATGGGCTTGAAGGAAAGCGGAAGCGCTGCGAGCGCTTTCACCACCATCTCGCCGGGCCGCTCGCCCGCGAGATTGATGAGGGTCGCCTGACCGGGGAAGATTTCGCCCTCCGGGATTGTCAGCGCTGTGGTGAACCCGGCGCTGCGCCATGTCTCGATTCGCTTGTCGTCTGTCTTCAACTCGTCCGCAGCAACGTTCCATGGCGTCGTGCCGGGACGATCCTCGGGTCCCATCGCAATGGGCCCGGCGGGCGCCACGCGTCTCCGCCCGCGTCCTCGGCCGCCGGCAGCCGCAGGACTTGGCTCGCCGCTTTCTTCCTTCGGCAGTCCCAGGTCCGTGCCCGCATCAATCAAGCCGGGGTAGACCGTCAAGCCTTTGCCGTCAATGACCCAGGCCTCAGGCGGAATTGTGACGCTCGCGCCCACTGCTTGAATCAACCCCTTCGCGACGACCACCGTGCCGCTCTCGATCACGGGCCCCGAGACGGGCACGATGCGCGCGTTTGCGATCGCAAAATAGCGCGGCTCGCCGCCTTCTCCTCGTGCCGTATGCGCCAGGGCAATCAGCGCTGCAGCGGCGACCCCCAGGAAAACTGCGAAGAGACGCGCCCGCCTAACTCTATTGGACATTTGCGTACTCCAATCGTGAGGCCGTTCCTCGGCCTCTCACGTGCTGATCCCGGCGTTGAAAACGCCCCGCGATGCTAGCGGCAGATATTCGCAAAATCAAGGAAACTCGCGAACGACAAAACTTTGCCTCTCACCGTCGAGACACACCCATGCTGGCTTTGGACGCGCGCGAACGGAATTCAGGTGCACCTAGAAAGCGGGGACTGTGGAAAAAAACTCCTGGGCGCCCCATTTCTGGCGGCGCCCCGGAGGAGAAGCGGTGTTCTTCCTGTCGCGCGATTAGAACTGCTGGTCCAGTTCTCCTACCGACACGCGATTCGAATCCAGATCCACGAGCAGAATCGTCGGAATCGCGTTGCCGTTGTTCACGCTGGTGGTGCTGACCAGGTAAAAGGCAAGCTTGAACGATGCGCCGTTTACATCCTTGAGGGTTATGGTTCCCCGGCCAAATGCATCTGGGACGGCGAAGGAGCTGGATGTGATGTTGGAACTCCCAGGCGTAAAACCGGAGAGCGCGTTGTTGATGTCGAGCGTGCCGGTTAGCACGCCAGCGTTGGCGATCACCTCTCCCGTTATATCCTGCTCAATCGGAATGCCCTTGGAGATTGCCGAGCCGGTGAGGTTGATGGCGAAGCTTCCCGCCGCGCTGGGAACGGGCGATGACTGCAGGTAGGCGATCCCGGACGCATCGGTCTTTGAGTCCAGCGTGACCATTTCGAGCGAACCTGAAGAAGTCGGATAAGCCCCGAAGACGAAGGAGCCCGCACCGGTCGTCAACGTAAAGTTGACGCGGCCAAATGTCGAATCAACGGTGTACGCCGACTTCGAAATACTGAGGTCGGTCTGCGGCGTCGTGTCGTTGAAATCGAAGTCGCCGCCGGTGATATTCCCGTTGCCATCCGACGCGAGAATACCTCCGCTGCCGAACGGCTGGATGCTGTTGGACCCGCGAATCCCGCCAAGGGTAAAGGCGTAATTACCGGCGGTAAGCGCCGCAGTCGTAAAGGGTCCTGAGGGTGCGCCGAAAGCATCGCCTGCCTGAATCGCCACGAGATCAATTTCGACGAGTTTCAGGTGATTCGGGTCCACGATGTAGAACGCAAACGTGACCGGCGAGCCCAAGTCGCCGGTCAACAAATTAGATGTGAGTGTAATTGTCCCTCTTCCAGTCGTGGCATCGATCGCAGTGGCATTGTACAGGACGCTCAGGGTCTCGTCCGGCGCCGGGTTTACACCACCACCGTTCGCGAGGCCGCCGTCATTGATGTCCATGATGCCTTGCGTCGAGGAGCCTGCGTTGGCCGTGAAGTTGCCGGCGACTGACAGCGGGTTTCCAAACCCATCGATGCCGGACAGACCAAAGGAATAGTTCCCCTGGACGTTGCCTAAACCGAATGTTCCAGCCGCGGGCTGCAAGTCAATCGTCCCACTCGCAGTGTCGTCCACCGATCCACCGAGTACAGAATCAAAGTCGATGACAAGCGCGTGTTGGTTTGAGGCCAGGGTGACTTGAAGCAGAAGGGTACCTATCCCTGTAGCTGTAATTGTGCCGCTCGTGCGGCCGTCGCTAGGCCCCACATTAAATGTCCCGCCAGTGATCGGTGCCGCCTGGACGACGCCAAATGTGCCGCTGCTCAAATCGACAAAGCCCCCCGTAACGGTTACCGTCGTGCTACCCGCCGAACCGACCGCCGTGAAGCTGCCCGCCACTTCCAGCGGCTCACCAGTGGAATCCTCGCCGGAAAAATTGAAAGCATACTGGCCGTTGAGCGACGCGCCGGAGAACTGAATCGTTGCGACGGTTGCCCCTTTCGTGGAGTCCGGTGCCGTCGCCGTGATCGTGACTGTACCGCCCGGAGGCGGCGAAAGCGGCGCTGTGTACGTCGCGCCGTTAAACGAGCCGAGGCAAGCCACTGCCACGCAAGACGCGGAGGAAGAGGTCACCGTAAACGTGGGCGTAATCGCATTGCCGTTCTCTTTAGCGGTGAAAATCTGTTGGCCGCCGGCCGGAAGCACGGGCGTCGGCGGACTGACCACAACTCCGGAATTATTTGCTGCCGTGATGGTGACCACGATGGTGTTCGAAGTCACCGCGCTATCCGCTTGCGAGACGGCAGTGATGTTGACGGTCGCGGGGCTCGGAACTTGCGCCGGAGCAGTGAAAAGGCCGGTCGCACTGATCGAGCCGGTGGTCGCGATGTTGCCGCCCATCATCGCGCCATTCACCTGCCAATTGACCGCTGTATTCGAGGTGTTGTTCACAACGGCGGTGAACTGGAGTGTCTGGTTCACAGCAACGGTGGTCGCAGGGGACGAAATCGTGACTGTGATTTGCAGCACCTGGTTGTTATTACTGCCGCAACCCGCCAAACCGAAAACACCCGCCACGGCCATCGCCAGAAGCGAAAGAAGCTGAATCTTCCGGTTCATCAGAGGCCTCCTTTGGCCGTGATTGCGGCCGGAGGGCCGTTGCGCGGCAGCATCCGCACCGGGATGCCGTGCTCGCTCCTCAATATAAAAATGTGAGTGGGCGTGGTGAGAAGCCGCGCGAGCAGCACCGAATTGCTTCCGATATTGGCCATCATTCCGGTTATCTCGATTTCCTGGCCCACGGAAAGCCCGAGATTTTCCGCCGTGGTTGCCTTGCGATATCCCAGGTGCGCGTCCACAACGCCCTGCGACGTCTGAATCAGCACGTGCGTACCGAGAGGTCCGCCGGGTCCCAGCATTTCAATTTGCTGGATGGTTCCCTGAACCTTGATTTCCTTTGACATGTCATAGACGGGCGCGTCCGTCGAGGCAATTGCGCTTTGCTGCGTGGCGGACGAAGACGCGGATTGCGCGTTGGCAGATGGAATCAAGAACAGAGATATGGCCGCACATAGAACTACGAATTCCTGAAGTCGCTTCCAGATCATTACTCTCTCCTTGGTCTTATGACTTTCCACGCGGCGGCTGGGCGTGCATTACTTGAGATGTTCTCCTGCTGAGCGACCCCGACCTGCCGAGTACCCCAAAGTATTAGACCTCGTGACTAAGATGCGGGTTTCCCCCAAATGGAAACCCATTTCGACGGGAAAAGTTGCGCGTATTTCAATACCGGCCTTCCCCCGACTGGCTAGTTCCGCAGTGGTTTGCCGGTTTTGAGGGTGTGGGCGATGCGTTCCTGGGTCTTGCGCTCGCCGCAAAGACCGACGAACGCTTCGCGCTCGAGATCGAGGATGTACTGCTCGGAAACGCTCTGCGGCGCCGTAATCCCGCCGCCGGCCAGCACGTAGGCAAGCTTGCGCCCGACCACGCCGTCGTATTCCGTGGCGAACTCGCCGCGCACCAGCATATGAATCGCAAGCTTCGCACCGGCGAGAAATTCCTCGCCGAGCACGCGAATTTCCGCTGGCGCCGGCGGATGATACCCGGCGCGCACCATGGCGAGCGCCGTCTCCTTCGCATCGGCTACCTGGCGATCGCGGTTCATGGCGATCGAATCCGACGGGCGCAGATACCCGAGCGAGCGCGCCTCTTCGCCGCTCGTTGAAACCTTGGCCATGGCGATGTTCTGAAACACGGGCTTCATCGCGTGGAACAAATCCAAATCCTCGGCGCCCGCGGAATGCTCGTTCGCGCGGATGAGCATCTCCTTCGTCCCGCCGCCGCCGGGAATCAGTCCGACACCCGTCTCAACCAATCCGATGTAAGCCTCCGCGGCCGCGTGAATCCGCGCCGCATGCAGGCTGATTTCGCAGCCGCCGCCGAGCGCCATCCCTTGCGGCGCAGCCACCACGGGCCCGGGCGCGTACTTGACCGCCATGTTGACGCGCTGGAATTGCCGCACGGCCATGTGAATATCGTCCCATTCGCCTTCCTGCGCGCCGATTAGGACGAGCATCAAATTCGCGCCGACGCAAAAATTCGGCGCCTGGTTCGCGATCACCATGGCGTCGAATTCCTTGCCCAGCCGCGCGACGCCCGCGTGCAGCATGGCCACCAGGTCCCCGCCGATCGCGTTCATCTTCGAATGGAATTCGCAGCACACCACGCCATCGCCCAAGTCGATCAGGCTCGCGCCCGCGTTCGATTGCACCACTGGCGTGCGCTCTTTCAGCGATTTCAGGATAATGATTCCGGCCGGCTCCGCGACGGGCTGTAGCGTGCGCGACGCCATATCGAAGTATTTCGCGCGGCCCTTCTCCGATTCGTAGAACGATTTCTTCGGCGACGCCAGCACTTCCGCCACGATCGGCGGAATCTGCTTCCCCTCGCGCTCGAGCGCCGCCGCCATTTTTTCCGCGCCGATCGCGTCCCACACTTCAAACGGCCCGAGCTCCCACGCAAATCCCCAGCGCATCGCGCGGTCCACGTCCACAATCGAATTGGCGATTTCCGGCACGCGGCGCGCCGCATACAAACAACCCTCGCTCAGGCTCGCCCAGAGAAACCGGTTTGCTTTGTCGCCGCCTTTGCCCTCCAGCGCCGGCGCAACGAGCGCGCGCAAACGTTCGCGCGTATCCTCGATTTGCTTCCCTGCTTCGATCGAGCCGAATTTCGCCTTCTGCCGCGCGCGATACTCCATCTTCTGCCAGTCGAGCATCAGAATTTCCGAATCTCCGCCCTTCTTCACGCGCTTGTAAAAGCCGCTGCCGCTTTTCTCGCCCAGCCATCCGCACTTCATCATCTCTTCCACGAGCGCGGGAACGCGGTACATCTCCCGCGATTCGTCGTTGGGGATGTTGTCGTAAATATTGCGCACCACGTGGACCAGCACATCCAGGCCGACGATGTCCGCGGTGCGAAACGTCGCCGACTTCGGCTGGCCGATGGCCGGCCCCGTGCACGCATCCACTTCTTCCACCGTCATTTCGAGCGCCTGCATTTGCCGCAGCACGTTGAGCATCGAAAAGGTGCCGATGCGGTTGGCGATGAAGTTCGGCGTGTCCTTCGCCACCACCACGCCCTTGCCCAGCCGCTTGTCGCAAATCTCTTCGAGCGATTCGAGGACTTCCGGCCGCGTCTTGGGCCCCGGAATCAGCTCCACCAATTTCATGTAGCGCGGCGGATTGAAGAAATGCGTCCCCGCCCAGTGCTCCTCGAAATCATCCGGCAGCCCCTCGGCGATCGAGTGGATTGGCAGGCCGGACGTATTTGACGTGACGATCGTCTCCGGCTTGCGCACGCCCTGCACTCGCGCAAAGAGCTTGCGCTTGATCTCCAGATTTTCGGCCACCGCTTCGATGATCCAATCCGCTTCGCCGCACCAGCCGAGGTTGTCCTCCAAATTGCCCGGCATCACCAGCCGCGCGGTTTCCGGCGTAAAAAAAGCCGCCGGGCGCGACTTCTTCGCCGCTTCCAGGCCCGCCAGCACAATTCGATTGCGCACCCCGTGCGATTCGAGTGCGAGCCCCTTGCGCTTCTCCGCTTCGCTCAACTCGGACGGCGCAATATCGAGCAAGAAACACGGAATTCCGGCGTTCGCCAGGTGCGCCGCGATTCGCGCGCCCATCGTGCCGGCCCCCAAAACCGCTGCTTTTTCGATGCGTCGCTTCACTGGAACCTTTCTTGAGTCCAGGGGAACTGTCGAGGTTACAAAAGCGCAAACTCGGGGTCAACCGCAAACACACCGCAACGGAATTTACGGTACAGTGTTGAATAGGCTTGGAACGCTAAATGGCCACAAACTTGAAATGGCTTGGTCGGGCTCTCCGCAGCTTCCGCTCGTTCGCCTACGGGCCGGACGGCGAGCGCCCAAAAGTCGGCGTTGCTTTGGGCGGCGGCTTCGCGCGCGGCATTGCGCACATCGGCGTCCTCCGCGTCCTCGAACAAAACGAAATCCCCATTGATTTCATCGCCGGCACCAGCGTCGGCGCGTTGATTGCGGCGGCCTATGCCAGCGGAAGCACCCTCGACGAAATGGCGATTCAGGGTGAAGCCACGCGTTTTCGCGATTTCGGGCGTTGGACGGTTTCGCGCATGGGCATGGCATCCAACGAGCGGCTGGAACATTTCCTGCACAAGTTCACCACCGCCGAGCGTTTCGAACAGATGAAGATTCCTCTCTGTATTGTCGCCACCGATCTTGTCACCGGCGAATCGGTCTATTTCACCACCGGTGAAATCGGCCCGGCGCTGCGGGCTTCATGCGCCTATCCGGGACTCTTCATGCCCATCGAATATCGCAAGCATATCCTCGTGGACGGGTTCCTTACCGAAGCCGTTCCCGCTCCCGCCGTCCGGAAAATGGGAGCCACCGCGGTGATCGGCATACATCTCGAGCCGGGACTGCTCGACACCAGGCCGCGCAACACCATCGAAGTGATCAGCCGCTCGTTTTCCATCATGCAAACTTCTTCGTTTCAGCCCTGGCGCTCCGCGGTCGATATCCTTATCGAACCGGATGTCCATCACATCCTATGGGATGAATTTGCCAAGACGCCGCATCTGATTGCCGCCGGTGAAGACGCGGCGTTTGCAGCCCTTCCGAGAATCAAAACGCTGTTCGCGCGCGGCGTCCTGTCTCCTCGCCCTGTCCAATCCCGTCGCACCGAAGAGATCCAGCCCTACTCCAAATAGTTGCTGCTAACCATCGCCGGAATTCCGCGTCGAAATAAAAGTGAGGAGCCGAATTCTCCCGCGATGACCGCTGCAACGCCCCAGTCATACGTAGGAAAGTTCGGCTCTTCCCCTCCTAGGGCATCCATCAGCTTTTCGGCACAATCCGAATTCTCGTAGGTTGCAGCGCGCCTCTTCACGCGCCGGAGTTTTCGTCCTCGCGTATCTCAACCTTCACCGGCTGCCCCTTTCCCTTTCCGCGCTTCGTGAACCACTCACTCATCGCGGAGGCCAATCGCGCGGGATCAACGCGCAGCCCCGCCTCAAGTTTGCCCTCGGCTGTTGCCAGCGTGTCGTCGAATTCCGCCGAACCCGTAAAGTTCCGCATGCAGAAATTGTCCAGCCAATCGAGCGGACAATCCCGCCGTTCGCCGCCAATCACAATCTCCGCCCGCAATTTTCGCGCGTACATTTCCGGCAAGTATAGCATTCGGCCCTTTGACGCCTCCTGTGGCTTCCGGCGGTGGGTCAGTTTCCGATTACCGCGTTAGTCAGGACTTACTCTGCCGAACGCCCGCCTTGTGCCTGCAACTAGTCACCGATCGCTTCCCACAAAGCCGTTTTCGGGAGTTGAGCACTCGCTCCGCTGGTTACCTTTCCGATGCCCAACTGAATGCCAAATCCCGCCGGCCGCAATTCCAGGCGAAAATGGCTTGTGACTAAGCCATCCAAGGCGGGTCCCGTGATCCTGAGTGTTTTTGGGCTCCCTTTCCTGGGCATGGGCCTTTTCGCTGCTTACAGCTTCCTGAATGCGGCGAATCAGCCTCTGCCGGCCAGGATCGGAGGCGCCATTTTTGCGTCCGTATTCGCCATGATCGGCGGCGGCCTTATTTTCGGATCGCTATACGGCTATTCGCTGCAAAAAGAGCAAGCCCGGCGGGAGTCGGCGGACCCTGCGTCGCCCTGGCTCTGGCGTCAGGATTGGGCTGCCAGTCGCGTCGAAAGCAAGAAAAAATCGAGCACCATCGGCTGGTGGATCGCTGCGGCCCTGGCGAACATGCTTTTGCTGCCCGTATCCCTGGGGAGCATCTCCAAAGGTCTCTCCACGCAGGACTCCACGTACATCGTCCCGGCCGCACTTGGGCTCATGGGCCTCCTCGTGCTTTTCGGGGCCATTCGCGCAACCATCCGTTTTAAGCGTTTCGGTAAGACCTATCTCGAGATGGCCTCGTTGCCTTTTTCGCCAGGAAGCCGCGTGGCCGGCGCCATTCATATTCACCTCGATACAGATGTTCGTCACGGAGTCGACCTGAAGTTATGGTGCACCCGCACCGTGGTGACCGGCTCCGGCAAGGAACGTTCAACGCACAAAATGCCGCTCTGGGAAGAGTCGAAAAATATCCCCCCAACCTCTCTTTCGCGCGGGCCGCTCGACACCATCATTCCGGTGGAATTTACGATTCCATCGGATGCTCTCCAGACCGACCATGACAATCCAAACGACCAAATCCAATGGTCGCTCAAGGTGAATGCAAACGTCCCCGGAGTGAGCTACTCCGACGAGTTTGAGCTTCCCGTTTTTCGCAAAGCGCAATCACCCGAGGCTCCAGCCGCCGGAAAAGCGAATTCGTCATTTGAAATGCCAAGCGCCAGCCAAACCGCGGACTTCTCCGAAACGAGCGCCGAAGTCCCCGAACCAGAGCGGCGCCGCGTGGCCGTAAGCGACTCCTCTCAGGGCTTGGAATTCTATTTCCGCGCAGGACGCAACCTCTTCCGGTCTGTGCTCTTTGTGGCTCTTGCCGCGGTTTGCGGGGCGCTTCTCTATGCCATACTTCATACACGGCAGCGGCCACCGATCTTTGCGTTGGTTATAGTCGGCCTGCTGACTTTCGTCTTGACCCTGGCTTCCATCCATACCGCCCTCACTTCCACTCGCATCGTTGTGGGAAACGGCGTCATCTCCTGGCGCCACTCCGTTTTGGGAATCGGCCGTACCCGCCAAATGCAGATTGCCGACGTGGCCTCGATCCTGGCCGTCACCAGCATTCAGCAGGCGAGTTCCTCAGGCAGCACGCTTTATTCGCTGCGCCTGCAAACCAACACCGGCAAGAACCACACCCTGGTCGACGAAATCGAGAGCCGGCAGGAAGCGCGGTGGATCGTTTCCGAGATCGAAAAGCGCGCCGGCTTGCGGCTGAACACTGAAGTCCAGATTAACGACGCGTTTTATGGCCCGCCGCCGCAGCCGGGCGCCCCTTCGCCGCACGACCGTGCATTTTCAAGAAAAGCGTCCATACGTATTGAGTCATGATTTGTTCATAGCGCATAGCGACACCCCATTCGACAAAAGTCCTAACTCCTGAGAAGTCCGGTTCTGGGAAGTTCCCGCATACGATTATCTTCACAGTTTCCGATCAGCGCCTTCCGGCAGTGACGCGTTATATTAAGCTGTGGGGATTGTGATGAAGCCTTTGATCCTTGCTCTCTGTGTTGTGTTTGCGCTTGGCGGTCTGCTCGCGCAGCAGACTACCTGGCAGCCGTCGCCGGGACATACGCAAGTTCCTATATGGCCTGGCGCAGTGCCTGATGCCCAGCCTGCCGCGGGGCCAGAGGTCGCTAAGACGACGGGGAAGGAGTTCCTGGTTGCCGGCAGGCCGGCGGTGGGGGTGAGCAACGTCTCGCGGCCTACCATGACGGTCTATTCGCCAAATGGAAAGAATACCGGCGCTGCGGTCGTCGTCTTCCCCGGCGGCGGCTATGAGGACCTGGCCATCGATCTGGAAGGCACCGAGGTCTGCGACTGGCTGACGCCCAAGGGGATCACGTGCGTGCTGTTGAAATACCGCGTGCCAGGTGAGGGAGGATATCCGAAATCAGCACCGTATCCGAAATCAGGGCCGTATCCGGAATCACCGATGGCGCTCGAAGATGCGCAGAGGACGCTGGGTCTGGTGCGTTTTCACGCCGCGGAGTGGCACATCGATCCGCACAAAATTGGTGTGCTCGGGTTTTCGTCCGGCGGGCATCTGGTGGCAGCGATGAGTACGCATTTTGAGAAGCGTTTGTACCCGGCTGTCGATGCCGCCGACAAGGAAAGCTGCCGCCCGGACTTTGCGGTGGCCATCTATCCGGGACATCTCTCGCTTTCCGCGGCGGAATGGGACGCGAGACAGGGCGCCAAAAAGTTTGTGGTCCCCCATCCGGCCAATGCCGATAAACATCTTGGCTTGAATCCCGATATTCCTGTTACCAGCCAGACGCCGCCCACGTTTTTGCTGCAGGCGGAGGATGACCACTCGGACAACGTAAACGACTCGCTGGCTTACTACATTGCGCTAAAGAAGGCTGGGGTTCCCGTGGAGATGCATTTGTATGCGCAGGGCGGGCACGCGTTTGGGCTGCGGCCCACGGAGCTTCCGATAACGGCATGGCCACAGTTGGTGGAGACGTGGCTGGGGACGATCGGAATGATCCCGAAGTGACCCACTACCTGGCTTCCCCCTGCCTTGATTTTCCACACTGCGTGGCCTACACTATTTTTTCAGCTTAAGCGTCTCTGTTTTCCTGTTGCGGCGCGCTCAGGCCCCCGGGCCGAGCGGCGTCCCCCGCGCGAAAATCTCAGGAGGTTCGGTTGGCAACGCCGCTCGAAAGCTGGGTTGAAGAGTCCGCTCGACTCACCAAGCCCTCGAAGACCGTTTGGATCGATGGTTCGCAGGCCGAAAACGACCGCCTCGTCGACGAGATGCTTCGCGACGGCACCTACATCGAGCTGAATCAGCAGACCTTCCCCCGTTCTTATCTCCATCGCAGCAATCCCAACGACGTTGCGCGCACCGAAAGCATCACCTTCATCTGCACGCGCAAAAAGGAAGAGGCCGGCCCCACCAATAATTGGATGGCTCCCGACGACGCCAAGAACAAAGTCCGTCCCCTCTTCGACGGCGCGATGAAGGGCCGCACGATGTACGTCGTGCCCTACATCCTCGGCCCCGTGAATTCGCCTTACAGCAAAGTCGGCGTCGAGATCACCGACAGCGCCTATGTCGTCGCCAGCATGCGCCTGATGTCGCGCATGGGTAAGGTCGCGCTCGACCGCCTCGGCAGCTCCCACGATTTCGTTCCCGGCCTTCACTCCCTGGGCGACGTAAACCCCGACCGCCGCTTCGTCCTCCACTTCCCCGAGGAGCGCCTCATCTGGAGCATCGGTTCCGGCTACGGCGGCAACGCCCTGCTCGGCAAAAAATGTTTCGCCCTGCGCATTGCAAGTTGCATGGCCCGCGACCAGGGCTGGATGGCCGAGCACATGCTCATCCTCGGCCTCGAGGATCCCTCCGGCAAAGTCACTTACATGGCTGCGGCATTCCCCAGCGCGTGCGGGAAAACCAACCTGGCGATGATGGTTTCCGCACTCGAAGCGCAAGGCTACCGCGTGTGGACCGTCGGCGACGACATCGCCTGGATGCACATCGCCGCGGACGGCTCGCTGCGCGCCATCAATCCCGAAGCGGGCTTTTTCGGCGTCGCGCCCGGCACCAATACCAAGACCAACCCGAACGTGATCGCGGCCATCCACCGCGATTCGATTTTCACCAACGTCGCCATCACTCCCTCGCGCGAACCCTGGTGGGAAGGCATGGAGGGCGCGCCTCCCGCCGGCCTCGTCAACTGGAAGGGCGAGCCCTGGACGCCGAGCAAGGGAGCCGCGGCGCAGCCGAATTCGCGTTACACCGTGCCCGCCAGGCAATCGCCTTCGATTTCCCCGCACTGGGAAGATCCCGAAGGTGTGCCCATTTCCGCCCTTATTTTCGGCGGGCGCCGCGCGCGCCTCGCGCCGCTGGTCTACGAATCCCGCGACTGGCAGCACGGTGTCTTCGTCGCCGCAACCATGGCTTCGGAAACCACCGCCGCCATCACCGGTGATATCGGCGTCACGCGCCGCGATCCCATGGCCATGCTTCCCTTCTGCGGTTACAACATGGCGGACTACTTCGCTCACTGGTTCGCCATGGGGCCCAAGATGAAGAAGCCGCCGAAGATCTACAATGTGAATTGGTTCCGCAAGGACGCCGACGGAAAGTTCCTCTGGCCGGGTTATGGCGAGAATGTCCGCGTGCTGAAATGGATGCTCGAGCGCATCGAAGGCCGCGCCGGCGCCACGGAAACTCCCATTGGCTACGTTCCCACCCCGGATTCGCTCACTCTGGATGGCCTTTCGCTTTCGAAGGGCGCCCTTGCGGAGTTGCTCCGCGTCAATCCGACCGATTGGGTGGCGGAAGAAGAATCCACCGCCAAATTCTTCGAAAAGTTCGGCAAGCGCCTTCCTTCCCGGATCACCGAGGAGCACAAAGCCCTCGCCGAGCGCCTCCAGCGCTCAACCATCGCCGCCAAGTAGCGAAGATTCAGCAGTGCCCCTCAACCGGGCGGGACACCGTCGAGCCCACCTCTTCATGATGAGCACCCTGATGGAGCATCAGAAAGCATTCGACTTGCGGCCACCTTGGACGATCTTCTGCCGATTGCGGGGTAGTGGTACAGTTTGCACCTGCGCGGCAGGATAGTTGCGCCCGCTGCCGTGATTTCTGGAGGCAAGCATGAAAGCATCTGTGTTTTATCGAATCGCCGCTGTTCTTCTGCTGCTTTTGGATGCCGGACACACATCCGGTTTTCCCTGGTCCGATCCCCAGTGGGGAGTGGATCTTGGCTCCATGCGCTCAACTCACTTTTACATCATGGGGTTTAGCCGGACTTATTGGGATTTTTATGTTGGGTTCGGACTCTTTGTCAGCGTGTTTCTTCTGCTCGCCGTGGTATTGGCCTGGCAGCTGGGCGGCCTTCCGCCGGAGTCTTTGGCGCTCATGCGCGGCACTGCGTGGACGTTTCCCCTTTGCTTTGCCGCCATCACGGTCTTGAGCTGGAAATACTTCTTTATCATACCCATCGTCTTCTCCATCGTGATTACATTATGTTTGGCTGCGGCGGCATGGCTTTCAGCAAAGCAGGTTTCCAGGCCTCCGTCGCGATCGTAAATGAAGAGAATTCAAACTGCACCACTACCGATCGCAGTTTTGTGTTGACATTGTAGTAATAGCGTGTTAGAATAGAATCGGAAAATGATCGTTCACCACCAATACGGCAGACCTCCTTCATCAGCCACCCCTTGTCCGTGCCTCAGCGCCTCGGTGGCAGTAAATATGGGATCCCTGGTGGCTCGCGCCCGCTTTTCTAATCGCGACATTCCATTATTAGACACCTCGTTAAGCTCCTCAAAACAAAGCACATCATTTTTTCTAATCGCAACAAGGACGCCAATCCGCCAAATGGGGCCTCCCAGTGTCCCCGGTGAGGGGAGCCTGGGGGATTCAGTCGACGCCCAGGTCCCCGGCAAGGGGAGCCTGGGGGATGGATCGGCGTCCCGAGCGAACATCGTGAGCGAGGGACCTCTGCCATCGGCGGAAACAACGTGAACAAGAATCGCAACGCCACGGCAGCTTTGCTGTTCGTTCTCGGGCTCGTAAGCATCAGTGCGATCAGCGCCTCGTCGCAAATCTCAGCGGCCAGTCCGCTTACTCGAACCGCGCAGACTTCTGGCGCCGCCTCGTCAGCGTCCGTCATTGCGAAGCAGAAGCTCGTCGTCGTACCGGACCTCGCGCAGCGCGCCGCAAAGTTCAAGCCCGTCGAGATGCCCTTTCATTCCCAAGGGCTGACGCCGCGCGAAAGGAAAATGGTCGAAAAGCTCGTGGACGCCTCCGGCCTGCTCGATTGTATCTACTGGCGGCAGAGCGATCCCGAAGGCCTGAAGCTTTATCTCTCGCTCGCAAAGAGCAAAGACCCGCAAGACCAGTTGCTCGCCCGCTACCTGCGAATCAACGGCAGCCGCTTCGACCTCATCGACGACGACAAACCCTTCGTCGGCACCGAGCCGATGCCTCCCGGCCGCGGCTTTTTCCCGGCCGACATGACGCCCGGGAAAATTGACGAATACGTTCGCGCGCATCCGGAGAAGAAAGATGGCGTCTACAACCCGCTGACTAATCTTCGTGGTTCAGCCGGCGGCCAACTCGAAGTAGTTCCCTATCACGTTGCCTATCGCGAATTCCTCGAGCCCATGGCGAAGGATCTCCGCGAAGCCGCGGATCTGAGCGACGATCCCGCGTTCGCGAAATTCCTGCGTTTGCGCGCCGATGCGCTCCTCACCGACGATTACTATGCCAGTGACATCGCCTGGCTCGATCTCGAGAACCCCAAATTCGATGTCGTCTTCGCACCCTACGAGACGTATCTCGATTCCCTGCTCGGCGTGAAGACTTCCTACGGCGCGTCCGTGATGATTCGCAACGAAGAGGAAAGCAAGAAGCTCGCGGTCTTTCAGAAATACGTTCCCGATTTGCAGGAAGCGCTGCCGCTTGCACCGGAAGATTTGCCGTCGAAGCGCGGCGAGCAATCGCCCATGGAAGTCGTGGATTCGCCCTACCGCGCCGGCGACCTGCTGCACGGGTATCAGGCCGTCGCCGACAATCTGCCGAACGATCCGCGCATCCACGAAGAAAAAGGCTCGAAGAAAATCTTCTGGAAGAATTTCATGGACGCGCGCGTGAACTACATCATCCTGCCGCTCGCGCAACGCGTGATGCGTCCGGACCAGGCCGCCATGGCCAGCGGCGAAGGCTATCTTGCCGGCACGCTGATGCACGAAATCTCGCATGGCCTCGGTCCCGCTTACGCGCGCACGTCACACGGCAAAGTGGAGATTAATGAAGCCATCGGCCATGCCTATTCGGGCCTCGAAGAAGCGAAGGCCGACGTCGCCGGCGAATTCTGCATGCATTGGCTCGTCGAGCATGGCGCGGTTCCCAAAGAAAAGCTCAACGGAATCTACGCCTCGTACGTGGCGGGAATTTTCCGCGCCGTGCGATTCGGCATTGCCGAAGCGCATGGCGCGGGCGAAATGATGGAATTCAACTATCTCTCGGAACGGGGTGCCATCCGCCGCGACGCCTCGACCGGTCTCTATGAAATTGATTTCGAGAAGATGCCCGCGGCAATGGCCTCGCTCGCAAAAGAGCTGCTCGAGCAGGAAGCCACCGGCGACCGCGCGCGCACCGAAGCCTGGTTCAAGAAATACGCCGTGATGCCGCCGGAACTCGCCGCCCTTCTCGGGAAACAGAACGACATCCCCGTGGACATCGATCCCCAATTCTCATTTCATCCGCCACTGCGATGAAACTCTTTTGCCGTAGTCACAATCGTTCCCCTGCGAGGGCCCGTAGGGGCGCTGCTTGCTGCGCCCTCTGGGCACGCGGAAACTTCTCAGAGAATTCGCTGAATCTCGGCGTCGATCGTGACGTGCGTCTGCGGGAAGCCGTTGATGTTGTAGCTCTCGGCGGCGGGCTGAGCGCTCAAATGGAAGAAACGGCTGATGTGGTAATCCTCGTCGTAAATACTGAAGACCTGCTCAATCTCCGCGCGCGAAAATCCCAGCGACGAGAGCGCCACGGAATGGCCGTAGCCGCCCGCGGCAGCGAGATACTTTTCAACGATTTCGCGCAATTGCATGGGTTGCCGCTTCGGCTGCATCTTTCACACCCAACCTACACACCCAACCTAGATCCAAACGTACGCGCCTGCTTCGCCGTACGGAAGATTCATGTAGAACACGTTGGCCTCGCGAATCCTGCTGAACGTCGCAAAAAGTTTCCGCGCGCCATGCTTCGCGCACAGGCGCTCTCCGGCTGCTTCTTCGATCCGGCCCACGTCGTCGAGGCTCGGGACTTCTTCGCGGGAAAGCCAGAGCCATGTCGCCGCGTGCCCACAATCGGCGCAATCGCCGCCCTGTTGTGACAGCCGCCCCGTGATCGCGTTCGAGACTTCCGGCGCGAGCCCCACGGGATCGAAATCCGGGGCGGCCACGAAAAAATACTGCGTGAAATCCTCGGCGCTTGGTTCAAAAGCCACAACATGCCCACGATACGCTTCGAGCTCGCCGCGCGCCACATCCGCGAGGCAGGCGCGGCAGAGCGACACTTCCGGCCGCACCGGCTCGCGCCGCGCCGCCCTTTTGCCTTGCAGGTACAGCGTATCCGGCAGCAGCGTCGCCATCCACGAGGTCTCGCCATTCAGGTGGATGCATTCCGCCGGCGTTCCCTTCAGCCACGCCCACCAGTTGCGGCTGCTGGGCAGAAACTCGACTTCAGGATACGCCGCTTCGTGCGAGATGCGGGCCAAGTTTTCGCTTCTCTCCGCGCTTCCGACGGTATGGTAACAGATTCGGCCCGGCAGAATGGGCCTCGCGTTTGTCTGACTCGGCGGCTTCGTCTATCATGTCTGTGGGCTTGCATTCGTTTTACAATTCTCAAAAACTGATGGCGTGAATGAATGGGAGGAACAGCATGGCAATTTCTGTAGGCGCAGCGGCACCGGATTTCTCGCTGATGGACCAGGAGAAAAAGGAAGTGAAGCTGTCCGATTTCAAGGGCAAGAAGAATGTCGTCCTTGTTTTCTATCCGCTCGACTGGAGCCCGACGTGCACGAACGAGCACGCCTGCTTCGTGAACGACATGAAGAAGTTCGATCAGCTCGAGGCACAAGTGCTGGGAATCAGCGTGGACAGCGTGTGGTCACACAAGGCCTACGCCGAAAAAATGGGCATTCATTATCCGCTGCTGGCGGATTTTCAGCCGCGCGGCGCCGCGGCCGACAAATTCGGCGTGTTCATGGCCGATAAAGGAATCACGGGACGCGCCATCGCCATTGTGGACCGCGCGGGCAAGATTGCATGGTTCAAGAACTACGATATTCCCGTGGTGCCGGATCTGAAGGAAGTCGCCGACGCGCTGGCAAAAGTGAAATAGGCACGCTGAAGCCGGTTGCGCTGGCCCTACGGATTCGTCCCCGTTGTGGGCTTTGCGGAGAATGTGCGGATGTAGTTGACGAGCTCCCAGCGCTCGTTTTCGCTGAGCTTGTCCTTGAAACGCGGCATGGGCCGATGGCCTTCGCTGATTTTCCAGAAAAGTTCGCCGTCGGTGGACAGGCTCATTTCGTGCGCGTCCGTGAAATTCGTGGGCTCCAACGAAAGGTCGCCGGCTTTTTCTCCCTTGCCGTCGCCCTTTTCACCGTGGCAACTGGCGCAACGGTGCGCATAGACCGTCTTACCCGCGGCGATTGATTCGGCCGTTTCCGGCACGGGATTTTGCAGTTTCCGGGCCTTCGCAGGCGCGCTCCAATCGCGCAGCGAATAAATGGCCACACCCCCTCCCGCCGCGACTGCAACAAACAATACGGAAACGCCAATCAGCAGGGATTTGTTCTTCGCTTTCGGGGGATCGCTCTGGGCCATAGCTTAGTTGGGACTTCAGACCGGGAATCAGGTTCGAGGAATCTTCGCACGGCTCGCCGGGATTTCCCAGCGAAGAAAATGCAGGCGAATCAGCGCACGGCGCCAAGAGCGCGCAGCACCGAGATCAAAACAATCACCATCATGACGACGACATACACGCGGAGTCCCCACAGCAGGACTCGCGCTCGGAAGGAAAGATCGCGCTGGCCGAAACGCGTTTGCCGCTTGGCCGCGACCACCTGATCGGCTTCGAGCAGCGAAAGAACAACCCGCGGATCTTTGAGGTTGGGCTCGCCGGCGTTCTCGGCGGATTCGATTTGCCGGCCGGCGGCAAGTTCTGCGCTGTTGGATTTCAATCTCTTCCTCGTTTGAAAGATTCGGCCGGCATTCTAGCCGCCCAGCAATTTCGGAAATACGGTTGCGAGGCCAAAGCCCAGTCCCGCAACAATCAACAGGACCGTGACGGTGGCTCCCGCGACGTTGCCCCACACGCCGTTCACGTGCTCGCCCATCACGTCTCGATCGTTCACCAGCAGCAGCAGGAAAACCAATGCCGGAGGCATGGCGAGAACGGCAATCACGTTCACGGTGAGCACAATGAATTCGAGCGGCACGCGGGGAATCAGCACCAAGGCCGCCGCCACGCAGGCGGAGCCGATCAGCACCGCGTAGAACGCCCAGGCTTCCCGCAACGGACGATTCAAGCTGTGGCCGGTTTGAAAAACCTCGCCGAACGCGTACGCGGACGAGGTGGAAATGGCGATGGCGGCCACGATTCCCGCTTCGAAAATGCCGAGGGCGAAAAGGGCGGCGCCGAGATGGCCGATCCAAGGCTCAAGAGCCTGCGCAAATTCCGCACCTTGAAACTGGGTAGCGTCGATTCCGTGGTGAAACAATGGAGCCGTGGCGAGAATTGCGGCAATGGCAAACACGGCGGCCAGGGAGGCACCGAGAATGGTATCGAAGCGTCCGGCACCGACGTCGCGCGGCTGCATGCCTTTGTCCACCACGGCGCTTTGCTGAAAGAAAAGCATCCATGGCGTCACCGTCGCGCCAATGGTGGCAAGAATCAGCACGAGGATTTCGTAGCGATTGCCGGTGGGCAGCGGTGACCAGGTCAAAAGCGCATGGCCGACGGAGTGCCAATCCGGACGCGCCAAGATCGCCGCCGGAATGAAAAGGCCGTTGAAGATTGCGAGACCCAGCACGATCCGCTCCCAGGTCCAATACCTGCCGGTGGTGATCGCGGCGAGCACGATGGCAAGCGCGCCGCCAATCGCAACGGCGGGGCGAATTCCGAAATAGCCCAGGCCGGCGCGCACACCGATAAATTCGGTCACGAGGGTCAGAAAGTTTCCCAGGACCAGATCGCCCATGGAGAAAAAACCCCAGAACTTCCCGAAGCGATCGAAGATCAACTCAGCGTGCCCCCGGTGAGTGACTGCCCCCAAGCGAACGGTCATTTCCTGGACGACGAAGCCCATGATAAAGGTGAGTATGACGAAGGGAATGAAAAACCCGATTCCAAAGCGCGCGCCGTCAGCCGAGTAAGACAGCATGCTGGGCGCGTCGTTCTCACCGAGAAAGACGAGGACTCCAGGCCCGATAAGCAGCCAAAGCAGGCGAATGCCGCCAAATCCTTTCGAACCGCGGCCCTTGCGCCTAGCCCGCGCCACTTCCCAGCGATCCTGGGCGCGATCCACATCCTCGTGGGTCAGGAGTCCGGCCAGTTCAGGGGCGACGGGCGAAGCGACGGCGGACTCCGTGGTCGGGTGTGCCGGGCGGTAAGCCTTGTCTTTCACGCTGTCCATATGTTAACCATGATAAACTACCTAAATAAACTACGCTTAACCCTTCCGCGCGTCAACCCTTTGAAGCGATATGCGTTCCGAAATATGACGGGCACGGCCAGTCTGCTATAGTGGGGCGGCGAAGAGTTCGAGGAGAAACAGCCATGGCCGAACCGGCGAAACAGCAGCAGGTGCAAATCAAGGCCGACGAGAAGGAACTGCTCGGCCAGTATTCCAACCTGGTGGTTGTTCACCACAACGCCGAAGAGTTCACGCTGAACTTCGTTTATTTGTTCCCCACGGTGCCGCAGGGAAAGCTGGTGGCGAGCCTGATCATGAATCCCGGGCATGCCAAGCGGTTAATGCGCGCGCTGCAAGAGAACATCTCGCGCTACGAGGTCCAATTCGGCCCCTTGCCGGAAGGATCCGGGCCGGCCCCAGAGCCAAACGTGGGGTTCGTGCAGTAGGACAAGAGTGGATTTATCTGAAACTTCCAGGATGAGAACATGAAAAAGCCGGGCGCGAGCCAAGGCCAGCCGGCATCGGAGCTCATCTCGAAAAGAATCGCCGAACTCGGGGACTGGCGGGGGGAAACTCTCAGCAGAATGCGCCAGCTCATCAAGGAAGCAGACCCGGACGCCGTCGAGGAGTGGAAGTGGATGGGCACTCCGGTCTGGTCGCACGACGGCATCATCTGCACCGGCGAATCCTACAAGAAAGTGGTGAAGCTTACCTTCGCCAAGGGCGCGTCTCTGAAGGATCCGGCGCGTCTCTTCAACTCGAGTCTCAACGGAAACACACGCCGCGCGATCGACATCCACGAAGGAGAAGAAGTTGACGAGTCCGCCTTCAAGGCGCTCGTTCGCCAAGCGGCCGCCCTCAACAGTTCCGGCAAGTCGAAACCCTCGAAAAAAACGAAGTCCTAAATAGCGGCTTAGTTAGATACAGCGCCGGCGCGGTAGTTGCTGACGAGGACTATGCGGAGCGCTTGCGGCGTATCTTGAGGGCGTTGGCCACGGATTCCAACTAATTGCGCGGCGGCGCACTGACAACCCAGTTGCCGTTGGGCTCGAGGAATTCAAGGCCGACGGCAAAGCCTGCTTCGGGGACCAGTTGACAATAGGCCACGCGGGCAATGGCGCGGAACGAGCCAGCGGACATGCTAATCGTCAATTGGTCGTTGATCTTCCAGCGCCGCGTGCTCAGGACTCGAGCGCCACGCGCGCTGACGTTCTCGGTGAAAGTAGCTTCGGTTCCCGGAAGGGCCGGGTGCCCGGTGATGTGGACTCCAACTTCCATGGGAATACGCGTCTCGCGGCGTGAGGCCGTGAACGACTTTGGGACCCCCATCCCAAGTGCCATCTCCGCTCCCCCCTGCAGTTTTTTAGAACAAGGCCGCTACAGTACTCAGCCGAATCCCTTTGCGGCCGCGGGCCTTCATGCGATAGAGCGCTTGATCGGCGGCGTGCAGGATTCTTTCAATGGTCGTTCCATCGGTTGGATAGACAGAAAGGCCAACGCTGACAGAAATTTTCGGCTCCTGGCCGTCGTGGGCCAGGAGATCGCAGATGCGGGTAGCGGCGAGCTTTGCTTCCTGCTCGCCGGATTCCGGCAGGATGACGGCGAACTCGTCGCCACCGAAGCGCGCGGCTGTATCAATAGCCCGGCTGGTGCCTTTGAGCGCCGCCCCGACGCGCTTGATCGCGCGGCTTCCCGTAAGATGGCCGTACCTGTCGTTGATTTTTTTCAGGTCATCCAAGTCAAACAGCAGCACGGCAAAGCTTCGGCCGGTCCGGCGCGAACGCTGAATTTCAGTTTCCAACACTTCCAGCAGGCGGCGATGATTCGCAAGTCCCGTAAGCCCGTCCGACGCAGCCATGCGGCTCACTTGATCGAACAGCTGGGCGTTGTCGAGCAGCGTTCCGCCAAGCACGACCACATAGCTGAGGACCATGAGGACGTGAGCGAGGGTGAAAAGGGCGTCGAACATGCGCTCCGACTCGCTGATGGTTACGTGGCAAAGAACGTTGAGCAGTGCCGCGAGAAAAAGGGCGCGGTCGAGCGATGAATCCGCGCGACGCAATCGCAACGCGTACCCCACGGCCGCTACCGCGTAGATTGCGGCTGGGAGCAGGTCCCACATCCGCGGCACGATGGTATGAGGAAGAATCTTCGGCGCCTCCGGCAGCATGAAATAGAAGACGCTCGTAAGATAAGCAGCCGCGCCGACCACCAGCGTGGCGCCCGCCATTTCTTTTCCGGGATCGCGCGACACGGGAATCCGGCGCTCCACCGCCAACGCGGCAATCAAAAGCACTCCCAGCAGCGTGCGGCCTGCCAGCCAGCCGAGAGAGATGTGATTCCCACCGGACATGGTAACGAGCATGCCGCGATAGAACGTCATACTCGTCCCTGCTTCAATCAGCCCGGCGAGGACAAATCCGAAAGCCAAAATCAGCGCGATTCGATCGTGAGTGCCGCGGAAGCGAACCAGAGCGTTGGCGGCAAACGTGAAGGCAATCAGGCTGCCCGCCATCTCAAGGTAAGTGTCTAGAAGCGGATCGGCTAAATAGCTGGAGTTACGCAGGACCCACAGCAATGTAATGTAAGCGGTGCCAGCAATCGCCCAGAGAAGGACGAGCCGGAACCGGTGGATGACACCCCAAAACCTGGCCCGCTGACCCACAAAAACCCCCAGAAGGAACACATGCCCATGAGAGAAGCTGCAAATGATGTGCCGTTTCGGGACATGGGTTTAGTACTAGCTAAACTGCACATAAAAAGGCAGTTGAAGTAAGTGTGGTTAAGCAGAGGGTATGGACGGGGCTGCAGCGACCGCGCAATGTTGAGTGGAAAGGTTACATGTGTGGTGCAATCTTACCTAGCCGCAGTTAGGGCTTCGGCAGAGGTGGCGGGAGGTCGCGAGCAGGTGTGACGCTCTGGAAGTTCACCTTCTTGTGACTGCCATCGCAGAATGGCTTGTTCTCGGAGTGGCCGCACCGGCACAGAGAGATCGTTGTTCGGCCGGCGAGGCCGAAGGGTTTGCCTTCATTATCCAGAATTTCGAAATCGCCTTCCATGCGCAAGGAGCCGTCATTCCGCACAGTAACTTTCGCGGCAGCCATTCAGCCTCCGAGGAACGATCGAATCTGACTCTAAAGCAGGACTTCTACCAGCCCTTCTATCAGTTCTTCTATCAGTACTTGGGCACCGAGGGATCCACTTCATCCGACCACGCGAGGATACCACCCTTCAGGTTCCAAATTTTACGGAACCCCGCCTGGCGCAAGAACTCGACTGCTTCCGCGGAACGCTTGCCGCTACGGCAATGCGCGACGATCTCGCGCGAACTATCGAGCTCGCTGACGCGGCGGGAAAGGTCTCCCAGGGGGATGAGGTGGCCGCGCAGATTGCAGATCTGGTATTCGTGCGGCTCGCGCACGTCGAGAATGAAGAGATCGTCGCCGCGATCGAGCCGCGCCTTTAGATCGCGGGGGGTGATTTCGGGGACGGTGGTCTGCGGCGCCGGAGCTTCTTCGCCGCGAATGCCGCAGAACTCGGCGTAGTCAATCAGTTTGGTTACCGTGGGGTGAGTGCCGCAAACCGGGCAATCGGGATTCTTGCGCAACTTCAATTCGCGGAAGTGCATAGCCATGGCATCGAAGAGCAGCAAGCGGCCGATGAGATGCTCGCCCTTCCCGATGATCAATTTCAGCGTCTCCGCGGCTTGAATCGCGCCAACAATTCCCGGAAGCACGCCGAGCACACCGCCTTCGGCGCACGAAGGCACGAGCCCGGGCGGAGGCGGCTCGGGATATAAGCAGCGATAGCACGGGCCACCGGGCGCGCCGAAGATGCTGGCCTGGCCTTCGAAACGGAAGATCGAGCCGTAAACATTCGGCTTGCCGAGCAGAACGCAGGCATCGTTCACAAGATAACGCGTGGGAAAATTATCCGTGCCATCCACGACGATGTCGTATTCCTTCATGATGTCGAGGGCGTTCTCGCTGGTGAGGCGCGTTTCAAAATGGTCGATCTGGATTTCGGGATTGAGACTTCGCAGGCGGTCCGTGGCAGCCTCGATCTTCGGCCGGCCGACATCGCTCGTGCTGAACAATATCTGGCGCTGAAGATTCGTGAAGTCAACCAAATCGAAATCCACCAGCCCGATGCGGCCCACGCCGGCGGCAGCAAGGTAAAGACCCAGGGGCGCGCCGAGGCCGCCGGTTCCGATGGCGAGCACTTTTGCCTGCTTCAGCTTGAGCTGACCTTCCATGCCGACTTCCGGCATGATCAGATGGCGGCTGTAGCGCAGAATTTCTTCTTTGGATAGAGCGGCGGCGGACTTTTCAGCGCCCGGCGCCGCGGGAATTCCCGTTTTTGTTGCCATGGAAACGACTCCCTTGTTCAATTCCGTTGCTACACTCCGCCCGCGATGGAAGGTACGATGCTGATCGTGTCGCCCTCGCGGACGCGCGTTTGGTCCTTCTGAAGATAGCGAATGTCTTCGTCGTTCACGTAGACGTTGACGAAGCTGCGCAAGCGTCCATCGTCAGCGTACAGATGTTTCTTCAATTCACCGAAGAGGCTGGTGAGGGCGGAAAGAGCTTCGCCCACGGTCGTGGCCTGCAATTCGACGCTCTCCTGCTTGCCTGCATAGACCCGCAGCGGCGTTGGGATGATGACCTTGACTGCCATTCGATGTCCTCCGTGCTAAGAAATTATCGCATGCGCACTAGGAGCCAATTGAGCGCGCCGCGGTCTCGATCGCTTCGGGATCATATGCCGAGCGATCGTCGCGCAAGCGCCACGACTTTGTGTCTTGCGGCGCGCGCGCCTGAATACTCACGATGATGTAGCTGTACCACGGCCAGGCGTGCTCGCGATCGAATTCGCTGGGACGCGCGGGCGCGTCGGGATGCGAGTGGTACCATCCGATCAAGTCCAGCTGCTTCGCTCGAGCCGTATTCTCAGCGAGGCGAACATCGTCGGGCGTCACCTCGAAGCGGTTGCGAGGCGAGTCGTTGCGCCGGTTCTCGAGAGGCAGCAAATCGAGCACTTCGCGCGAATTCTCGCCGTCGCGACCAAGCAGCGCTCCGCAGCATTCGTGCGGATAGGTCTCAACGCCGTGCGACTGAATCCTCCGGGCAAGATCTTCTCGAATTTTCAGCACAGGCTCCACTAGTCTTCACTCCAGAACCGTTCACTCAAGTATTTTTCGCCGGAGTCCGGAAAAATCGTCACGAAAACAGCAGGCTCGCCGCGCGGCAGCCGCCTGGCCAGTTCCAGGCACGCCCAAAGCGCGGCGCCGGAGCTGACGCCTATGAGGATGCCTTCTTTTCGCGCGACGCTTTTCACAATCCGCTGCGCCTCTTCGGTCGGAGCCGCCAGATCTTCATCCGCGAGGCTCGCGTCGTAAATCTTCGGCACGATCGCGGTGGCCATGTGCTTCAGCCCTTCCAGGCCGTGGAAACCGGAATCAGGTTGGACGCTGGCGCAGCGAATGCGCGGATTGAATTCCTTCAGCCGCCGCGTGGTGCCCACGAACGTGCCGCTGGTGCCCAGGCCCGCGACGAAATGGGTGACGCGCCCGTGCGTCTGTTCCCAAATCTCGGGGGCGGTGGAGCAATAGTGCGCCGCAGGATTCGCCGGGTTGCTGTACTGGTCGGCGTAAAAATACTTCTCAGGATCGGCTTCGTAGATTTCGCGAACGCGGCGAATGGCGCCGTCAGAGCCTTCATCGCCCGGCGTAATCACCAGTTCGACGCCGTATGCTTTAAGGATTTGCTTGCGCTCAATGGAAGCGCTCGCAGGCAGACAGAGTTTCACGGCGTATCCCAGCGCGGCGCCGATCATGCCATAGGCGATGCCGGTATTGCCGCTCGTCGCATCCAAAATGGTCTTGCCGGGCCGCAAGCTGCCCGTGCGTTCGCCTTCGCGAATCATCGCCAGAGCGGCGCGGTCTTTCACCGATCCGCCGGGATTGAACCATTCCGCCTTGGCGTAAAAGCCGATGCCGGGGAATTCGGAGGCGAAGCTTTCCAGCCGGAGCAGCGGAGTTTTCCCTATGAGCTCGAGCATCTTCTGCCCGATGCTCGCGCGCGGGTCCGAGTGGGGCTGAGATAGCGTCGGTTTGTTAATGGCGCTCACGATTCACACATCATTGACGCACAACCAGGTGTTGCTGTGCGCTGGCCTCGTACTTTGCTGTTTCAAAGCAGTTTAGCAGATTGCCAGCCAGCCCGCGCAGGGCATTGGGGTGCGTTGAACACCCAGGATTTGGATGCTCGCAGAAGGCATTTCGAACCGGATTTTTCTCCTCACATTTTTAGCTTTACAGGGCGGCCGGACATTCATACTCTGAGGGCCATGTGGTATGTGAACAATCTGTTCGATCAGAGGCAAGTGGAATCGCTCTCGGCCGAAGGCTTTCTCGTGCGCAATTCGGGTGGAGTGGTCCGGATTGAGAAATACAATTGCGGCGCGGAGCTGCGCAAGACAGCGGAAGGCGCGTTTCAAATGACGGAAATGCCCTGCATCATGGCGCAGGGCCAGTTTACGAGGCTCTGGGACGCCGGATACCAGAAGTTTCTCCTCACTCACGAAGGGAAAAAAGTGCCTGCGCACGTAGAGCAGCTCAAAGATCTCAGGCGCTTCAACGAGGAATTGCGTACCGCGTTGGGCGTGCCCACTTATTACAACGAAGCCCTCGGGTCCACCTGCCAGGTCACCGTGTATGACCGTGTGAAGGGCCGGCAGGGTGACGTGCCGGACGAGACCGTGGGCGTCCACGACACTCCGGCAAAGCACTAGGTTGAGACGGAATTTCCGCGAGCTCTTCTCTGGGGCCTTGCGTCTTCTTCGCCCGCGCAGCGTCCACACAATCCGAATAGCTCGGTGTGATATCGTTCAACGCGGAATCCATCGCGGCGCCCTGCGCGCGACCAAATCCGCGACGCCAGCCTTAGGGTGATGTCCCTCAAAGCGCCGCATCGATTGCATATGAGGTGATCGTGGCGCTCGATGTTAGCGTCATACCGCGCCGCCTGATCGGCAAAGCCGATGCGGGAAATTAGCCCGCTCTGAACGAGCCAATTCAAAGCATTGTAGATTGTGGCATAAGCCACGCCGGGGCGCCGGCGCCGAACAATCCGAAAAACCTCCGCGGCGGTGGGATGGGTATGAGTGGCGCGAAGCGCTTCCAGAACAGCCTTGCGGTAATGCGTCAGGCGGCCTTCTGCTGTCATTTCTTCCCCTTATTGCTTGCATTCGGGTCCAGGCGCCCGGCACTAAACAAATTTGACTCAGGATGCCGCAAAAAGGTTTTACGGCCGAATAAAATTATTCTAGCGGCAATATACGGAAAACGCCAAATTCGGGATGCTGTCTGAAATGGGTACGCAGAGAGATAAGCCAGCGGTCAAGGCTTTGCCTGTTCGAACTCGCGCCGCAATTGTGCTGGGTCCACTCGATGCTGTGCGATCATTCGTGAACCGAGAAAGACAACCGGCACATCGTCTGTATAGCGGTCGCGAAGTTCCGGGTCGGCGTCAATATCCACTTCGCGCAGTTTGGCGCCAAACTCGGACAACAGCGGCACGATGGCGGCTTTGGCCTCATCGCAAAGATGGCAGCCCTCGCGCGTGTAGAGGGTGATGTCACGCCGGTTCGCGACCGCAAGCCTGCCGTCTTCGGTGCGCCGGTAGAAATCTCCTCCCGTGCCTTCCCGGAGCATACCGTTCGCCACAAGGCGGGATACGGCATCGAGGACCGCCTCGCGTTCGGACGGCGGATTGCCGCCGGCCAGCTCGAAGAACGTATGCAAATCGAGCGATTGGCGTTGTAGCTCATCAAAAGTGGAAAGAATTCGCCGGTCTACCGATTGCAGCGGCGCGGGCGATTGTTTTGACATGCTCATGGGCAGCGGTTTCTACGCGGCAAACTCCTAGGGCTTGACGGTATAGTAGCGCTGAAATGGTCCAATGTACGGGAAAAAAGCGCGCGAACGATAGAGCTCCGTGATTTGGCGGATGTGGCCAAGATCGTGAAAAGCCCATTCGTTGAGCAATTGACCGATCGTAATGGTGCCCAGTTCAGAGTGTTGCCCGGTACGCGAGATATTCCCGGCCGAGAGGTAGCGCAGGAAGGAAAGGCTGCGGTCTCGCTCATGGCAGAATTGCTTCAAGTGTTCGCGCGCTTTGCCGCCCGAGTATTTCCCCGCGGCGTAGGCGGCATTCTGATCGTGCGCTTCCAGGCTGGGATTTTTCTGATCGAGCATTTGCTGGATGCGCCCGCGAAAAACCACTTCGAGATCGGCCAGATGCGCCAGCACCTCTGAAATCGACCAGCGGTCCGCCGCTGGCTTCCAATGCATCTGCTCGTCTGTTGTCGCCCAAACAATCTTCTCGATAATGATGGGCGTCTGCTCGAGAACAGGCAGTGCCGGCAGGGCATCGGGACTTGGAGTGGCAGCCATAAAAGCCTCCAGAATCGTCGAATAACCGCGCGTATCCCTCTGCTTCATACAATAGCACGGCCCGACTAGCGAAGGCCGCTTGTGCCGTGCGCGCGCGCATGGTACACCGAACAAAGGAGAACTTGACCATGGCGCAAGTGCTGGCGCTCGTGGACGATCTGTTTTTCCAGGCGAAGATGCTCGAGACCGCCCGGCAATTGGGCGTTGATTTGCGCGCGTGCTCCACGCCCGAAGCGCTGCTTGCGGAAGCCGCAAAGCAAGCGCCGAAGCTGGTTGTGGTGGACTTGAACGCGCGCAATAACCCGCTGGCAGCCATCGAGAGCATGCGCGCGGCGGCGCATGATATCCCGCTCGTCGCGTTCCTTTCGCACGTGCAGGTGGATCTGGCCGAACGGGCGCGCGCGGCGGGATGTACCGCCGTGATGCCGCGGTCCCAATTCACACGAGACCTGGCAACCATCCTGGCGCAAGCCAAATCCCAATCTTGATGAAAATGAGAACTCTCTCACGCGGGCTCCCGATGCTCGGCGCGTTCCTTCTATCGCTATTTCTGTCCGCACCGGCTGGCGCGCAGGAGGCTCGCGAATCAGACCCCGTATCCGCTCTCTCGGCGATTCTCGTCGCGGCTTGCCGCGCAAATGAGACGCAATTCGCGAACTACCTCACCGGCGAAAACAAGGCCGCATATCTCGCGTTGCCACAAGATCAACGAACCGCGGTGCTGAAGCGGATTTCGCTTAACGACGATGCCGGCAAGCCGTTGATTTCCTCCGACGATAAGAACCGGCCAGTCCTTCACTGCCAGGCGGGGACGGGAACAACCGAATTCCATCTCGGCGACCCTCGAGTTCGCGAAAATCTCGCGTTCATTCCCGTCAGCGTTGTAAGCGTTCGAGAGATTCAGTTCGGCCTCGTGCGCGAGAATGGCGGCTGGCGGCTGCTTTCGGTGGGCCTGGTCCTCTTCGATATCCCACAACTCTCGAAGGAATGGATCGAGCAGGATCTTGCTGCGCGCGAAGACGCGGTCGTGTCCACGCTGCGCGCCCTTCGTGAAGCGATCGAAAGCTACCGTCGCGCCTTCGGCAAGCTGCCCGAATCGCTCGAGCAACTCGGTCCCGCTTCCGAAAATCAGATCTCGCCCGAGCAGGGAAACTTTATAAATGAAGATCTCGCTGCGGGCAGCCAATCCGGGTATCAATACCGCTATCGCATTGTGCCGGCCGGAAATGAGGACGACTCCGCTTTCGAGCTGGCTGCATCTCCGCAGGATTACGGAAAGGCGGGCCGCCGCTCGTTTTTTCTCGACTCCGGCGGCAAAGTCCACGGGGCGGATAAGCACGGCTCGGTAGCCACAATTGCGGACCCGCTGATTCAGGGCGAAAAAGCTCCGTAGCGGGACGCGACTTCCCAGTATTCAGGTATAATCCCCTGCGAATTACGCTGCGGAATTCGTGACCGCACTTCCAAGAGGAACGGATGTCCCAGACGAAAGTTCTCGCCGACCGGATTTACCAGGGAGAAGGTCTCGCTGCCGACGTGGTGCGAATCGTCGCGGCAAATATTTTGCTGGCGCTCTGCGCGCACATCGCAATCCCGCTCCCTTGGACTTCAGTCCCCATAACCGGCCAAACCTTTGGCGTGCTCTTCGTGGCCGTGCTGCTTGGATCGCGACGCGGCGCGATTGCGATCGTCCTCTATCTTCTTGAAGGAATGGCCGGGCTGCCTGTTTTTCAGCCATACGGGCTGCCCGGGCCGGCGCGATTCTTCGGTCCCACGGCGGGTTACTTGCTGGCATATCCGCCCGCGGCATTTTTGGCCGGATGGCTCATGGAACATGCTCGCATCAAGGGGGCCGTGCGCCTCGCTAGCGCTTTGTTTTGCGGCGAAGTTTTGATTTTCCTCTCCGGTTGTGCATGGCTCGCCACCGCGATGGGACTGGGGTGGAGTTCCGCCCTGCAGCAAGGTGCGCTCCCGTTTCTTCCGGGGGAAATCATAAAGATGGCGGTGATTGTGGGCGCGGTGCGAGGCTTGGAACTCGCTGGGGAAAAAGTCCAAGGACCCACGGCGTAGCACACGAGTCGGGCGCGTAATGGAACTGACGGCTGCATCAATATTCTGATTTTCCAGCTTCTGCTTGGCACGCACCATGGGCACTGAAACCGTACAGCAAAAGCAGACTCCCGAAGAAGCCGTGCGCGCCGCCAACAACCGGTTCTACGCCGCGTTTGAATCTCTGGATGTCGCCGAGATGGAAGCGGTGTGGTCGCACGACGATGGAGTGGAATGCGTCCTGCCGGGCTGGGATCTCTTGCTGGGATGGGACGAAGTGCGGGAGCGCTGGTCTCGAATTTTCGCGAATGCAAAACGCGTGCGAATCGCGCTGGGCAATGTCTGGGTGCGCGTGGAGGGCGAGGTCGGCTGGGTGGCTTGCACCGAGCACGTGACCACGGCCTTTGCGGACGGCTTTGACGAGGCAACCGTTCAGGCCACGAATATTTTTGTGCTTCGCGACGGAGGATGGCTTCTTGTTGCGCACCACGCCTCGCCGCTCCCGACCACCGGCGGCTCGACCGTGCAATAGAAGGGCCCGGTAGAAACCGGCACCTCGGAGAGAGAGCGTTTGCTGCATCGAAAATACCTGAGCATGAAGTCGCTGGCTCTCGGCGCGATTTTTCTTACAGCTCTTCCGCCCGCCGCAGCGCAGGACGCGCCAAACCAAGACCAAGACCGCCCTCCTGCCTCCGTTCAGAAGCCGGCAAAACCGGAATCCGCTTCCGCCGCACGGCAGGTGATCCAGCAGCTTGTGGCCGGGCAATTTGACAAGGTCGAGGCGCAGTATGACGCGCGCATGGCCGCCGCGCTCCCGCCCGGAAAACTCGCCGCGCTTTGGCCCAGTCTCATCCAGCAAGCCGGAACTTTTCAATCGGTCATGGACGTGAAGACCAGCAAGATGCAAGCGCTCGAGGTGAACATCCTGGTTTGCAAATTTCAGAATGCGCTTATTGATGTGCGCGTCACGTTCAATAGCGAGGGCAAGCTCGCGGGCTTAATTTTCCGGCCGCACCAGGAAGCCGCGGAGTGGACTCCCCCTGTGTATGCGAAGCCGGATTCCTTCACCGAGGAAAACCTTTCGCTGACAAACGGCAAATATGAATTGCCAGGCATACTCACGATTCCCAAAGGGGATGGACCGTTTCCCGCGGTTGTACTGGTGCACGGCTCCGGCCCGAACGACGCGGACGAAACAATCGGAGCGAACAGGCCGTTCAAAGATCTTGCCTGGGGACTTGCCACTCGCGGAGTCGTCGTCTTCCGCTATACCAAGCGGACGATGAAATACGGCTCGCAAAGCAGCGATGACCCGATGAAGCTAACCGTTGACGACGAGGCGATGAGCGACGCGCGCGCCGCCGTTTCTCTGATTGCGAAGCAGACAAAGGTCAATCCAGGACGCGTTTTTCTCGTTGGGCACAGCATGGGAGCGTACCTCGCGCCGCGCATTGCGGCGGCCGACCCAGAGATCGCCGGGATCGTCATGCTCGCAGCGAACACGCGCCCCATCGAACAGCTGGCTCTCGAGCAGGTACGCTACATCGCGGCCGCCAGCGGGACGCCCACCGAGGAAGAACAGAAGCAAATCGCCGCCGTCGAGGAAACGACAAAGAAAATCGAAAGCCCCGGCCTCAAGCCCGGCGACACCGTCACATTCCTGGGCGGAAATTCGCCGGGGTCCTACTGGCTCGACTTGCGCGGCTATCATCCGCTTGAAACTGCGGCGGAACTGAAAATTCCGATTCTCGTTCTGCAGGGCGGCCGCGACTATCAGGTGACGCCCGCGAATTTCGACGATTGGAAAAAAACGCTTGCCAACCGCTCGAACGCTACGCTGAAGCTTTTCCCGGACCTGAACCATCTATTTATTGCAGGCAGCGGCCTATCGATGCCTCACGAATACTACAAACCCGGGCACGTGGCCGAAGATGTCGTCTCCCTCATCGCTTCGTGGATCTCCACGGATGGCAAGGTCGTTCCCCAGCGCGACTGACACGATTTGAATGTCAAAGGTGCCTGACAAGGGTTCTCCCAAGGCCTCCGAAAGCAAAGAGACCGCACTTGGACTCTCCTGTAC
>CAVPUS010000008.1:0-15743 GCA_963709005.1 uncultured Acidobacteriota bacterium | reverse complement strand
GGTGCGTCCCGTGGCCCGGCCCGCCCGCCGCGGCGGGCCAGTCCGTGCCATTCACGAAGAGAATGTCCTGCCAGCCGTCATTGTCGTAATCGAGAAATGCGACCCCTGAACCCATCGTTTCAGGTAGCCACTTCTTTCCGAAGGCGCCATTGTTGTGGACGAAGTGAATTCCTGACGCGCGTGTAACGTCTTCGAAATGGACACCGGAAGGGGAAGGCGCAGGAGACTTGCCACGCGCGGCGGCGAGCGCAGCTCCGAGCGCAAGCACGATGCACAGATAAGAATGTCGGTGCCACGATGAATTTCGGGCCATTAATCCGAATCCTTCGAGCCGCGCGAGGCGATCGCATATTTTTTCGCGGCTGGCTTCAGATTTGGGGCGCCCTGCGCGGCAGCGGAGACATGCTCGTGGATCGGCTGGCGCTCGAGATTGTCGTCGGGATGGTTGCGGCGATACGGGCCGGTGAGCGTCTGCGAGGCCTCATCCGCCTTGAAACGGAGATAGCGCTTCTCGAAATCGGCGGCGCGGTCCGGCCGTCCCTTGCCCGTGTAGCACAGCATAAGGTTGTAATTGGCTTCGAGGTCCTCCGGGTCGATCGAAAGCGCGGCCTCGAATTCACGGATGGCGTCGTCGTAGCGGCGTTGGAGAAAAAAGATACGGCCAAGGTCGTCGTGCACCACGCGATCGCGCGGATACTGCGCAATTACTTCGCGAAGATGAGGGATCGCGTCGTCGTAGCGCCCTTGATTGCGAAGCAGCCTCGAGTAAAAGTAATGCGCGCGGGCCAGATGAGGGCTCACCGACAACGCGCGCTCGAGCACCTCGCTGGCCGACGAGAGATTGCCTTCCTGCAAGCGAACGCGGCCAACATTGACCCAGCCGTCGGGATTCGACGGATCTCCTTCCGTGATCTTTTGGAACGCGGCTCCGGCGCCCGTCAGGTCTCCCTGCAAGAACAAGCCGATGCCGTAGTCGTTCCAGCGCTGCCATTCCTCCTTGTCGAATGAAGTTTTTTGCGGCGGCGCGGGAGTTCCCGCTGCCAGGACTTCGAGGTCCACAGCGTCATGAGCAATGACGACGATCGGGAGATCGGGAATCGCCTTGATGTGGCCTGAAACCGCGGAGGTATCACCGGTGAAGGAAACCTGGCGGTCGTCATAATTCTTGGATACGCCGCCCGCGCCCGTACTTGCGCCTTGCAAAACACCGGCAAACGAGAACTGCGTGTTCCACCAGGAAAACTTGCGGTAATTCAGCTTCGCGGCGAGATGAATGTGGCCGCTCGCGTTCCGGGGCACTTGCAGGCGGAAGTGCGCCGTATCGGCGGCGCCGGGGGGAATCAGATGGACATATACGGTGGCTCGGGCAGCCCAGGCGTTGCGTTTGTTGATTGGATTGTTGTGCTCGTCCACCAGGAGCGCGCGATAGAAATGCGCGCCGCTTTCGACCGGGCCGCGGCCATTGTCTTCCACCGAGCCGCTCCAGAAGATGACGCGGCCGCGATCGTCGGTGGCTTTCAACTCGAGCCAGCAGTCGAATGCGTCCACGGTGCCCCCCGGAAAGAAGTGGCCCATCTTCAACGTGCGAACGACGACATCCACTCGAACGGTATCGCCCGCCCGCACGGCGGCCGGGACGCGGTTGAGCGGCGCGGTAACCGGAGGCAGCGGAAACGGACGCAAAAGGCCCGCGGGAGTTTGTGCCTCTGCTTCTTCGCCGACAGCGAATGTCGTCTGAATCTCCGGCTCGACTGGTTCGGCTCCCTCGCCATGCTGCGCTATCGCTATGTTTTGTTCAGACGAAATCGCGAAGATGTCCACGCGCAGTTTGCCGTCCGCAAGGAACTGTTCGGTTTGGGAAAGCTGGGCGCCGTCCTGATTCGCAAATGGGACCGCGGTATTGGCCGCCAGAAAGCGATGCGAATGCACGAAGCCGCCGATGTTGCCGGCATCGTGGGACGCGACCATCGTCATGTGGCAGTCGGCACAGTCCTGCGATTTCGGCGGGTAGTAGAACGACCGCGCGCCCATGCCGGAAACGCCGCTGGCCTGCCAATTGTCGTAATCATTGAATCCGCGAATCCAGCGATAGTTGTTCACCGGCACGTCGAGATGAACTTTGTGGCACGAGGAGCAGTACTCGGCCGTCTGCGCGCGCATGAACGGCTTCAGGAACGTGCGGCGGTGCGGCTCGGGATTTTCTTCAATCAGAAAATCAATCATGCGGCGCACCAACGGATTCTTGCTGGCGACGAGCTTGTGCATCGCGGGATATTCGAGAACATAGTCGCCCTGGCCCATCGTGCTTTTTACTTTGCGGATCGAATGGCACACCATGCAGCCCATGCCGGCCTGAGCCGGCGGCGTAAAGATGCGGTCCTTGATGGGCGCATTGAAATTGCCGGGGAAGAAAAGCGCGGCGTCGTGGCAGCCGGCGCACCACTTCGATGGCTGGACGCCGTCCACCTCCTGCATATATTCGATGCTCTTGCGATACCACTGATTGTTGAACGAAGAGAAGTGATGCATGGAACTCTGCCACTGATTGTAAATGTCCGCGTGGCATCGCTGGCAGGCGGAGGAATCCATGAAGTAATCCTCGGGCACCGTTTCACCGGTCGAGGTCTGCGAGGAACTGGGAAAGAAATGCCCGCCGGGGCCATCGCCTTCGCCGTCCATACTGGCGGGAGCGATCGGCGGATTCTCGATGCGGTAGGCGCGCTGCCACGGAATGGTTCGAACCCACCACGCGCCTGCGGCCAAGAGTACGGCCACTACAACAAGAACACCGGTGCGTAAAAGGCCCGCGCCGAAGCCGCCGGCGAGGAATCCGCGCTTGCCCGCCCACGCCGACACAAGAAGGGCGCCACCCGCTAGGCACGCACCGATGTGAACGTAGAGCAAGGTCCACTGGCTGCGCGGCGTGCCGGTGTAAATCAGGATTGCGCCCAGGACTGCGCCGAGTGCGAGGAAGGTCCAGCCGATGCGAGCGAGGGGCGTTGCATTGCGCCAGATCTGCCGGAACGAGAACACGAGCGCGACGATCAACAGAAGGCCGCCCAGCACGTGAACCACGACCGCAGCAAAGTATGGGAACGTAGGCGAGGGCCACGCGAATACATACGCGGCCGTGGCAAACGAAATCGCCAGCAGGAAGGATGTCGCGCGCTTCATTCAGCGTCCCTACGATGCGAAGCGGGAGAAATGCCTGCACCGCGCAAGATTTCCGTTTGTTCCGAATTGCGAATCTTGCACCGGGCGAATGTTCAAGTCAATGACGGTTCCTGAGCTACTAAAGTGCATGCTTCTCGCGTGCTAGACTCTTCGATTCGCGGGGCAGGGAGGAATGCGAATTGAGCGAGATTGTGTTCGAACCGCTTGTGGAGATGGCGCGGCAAGTGCGTGCGAGGAAGATCTCGCCGGTGGAATTGGTGCAAGCGCATCTGGCGCGCATCGCGAAGCTGAATCCAAAGCTGAATGCATTCGTCCAGGTAGATGCGGAGCGCGCTGGCAAACAGGCGAAAGCGGCGGAAGCGGCACTCACGTCGCGTGCCGCGGCAGATTCGCTCGGCGCGCTGCACGGCGTACCAGTTTCAATCAAGAGCTCGATTGACGTCGAGGGGCTTGGCTGCGAGTGCGGCAGCCGATTGCGGAAGGGAATGGTGGCGCCGTCGGATGCGCCGCTGGTCGCGAGGTTGCGCGCCGCGGGAGCCATCATCCTGGGCAACACGAATGTGCCGGAATTCCTGATGGCGTACGAGACAGACAATATTCTGCATGGCCGCACGAATAATCCCTGGGATCTGACGCGCACTCCGGGCGGCTCGAGCGGCGGCGAAGCGGCGGCCATCGCGGCGGGCTGCTCGGGTGGAGGCGTGGGAAGCGACGGCGGCGGCTCCATTCGCATTCCCGCGCACTACAGCGGCATCTGCGGGCTGAAGCCTACGCCCGGGCGTATTCCTTCCACCGGACATTTCCCGGGCTCGGCGGGTCCCTTCGCGTATCTTGGCGTGGTGGGTCCGATGGCGCGCACAGTGCGCGATGTGGAACGCCTGTTTGAAGTCATGGCCGGTCCCGACCCGGGCGACCCTGCCTCTGCACCCGTGCCTTTGCGGCAAATGACCGGCGACGAGATTCGCAAGCAGCGCGTGGCGTATTTTACAGACGACGGCGTGACGCCCGTCACCCCGGAAACAGCCGCGGCCGTGCGCAGGGCGGCGGAGGCGCTTCGCGCGCAAGGCTTTCAAGTGGACGAGTGGGTGCCGCCGGGGCTCGAACGCATCTGGAGGTTGTGGTGGAACCTGTTCGGCCGCGCGGGACAAATGGCCTTCGCTCCTGCGATCAAGGATCGTGAAGGGGAGTTGAGCCCGACATTCCAGGATTTTCGCGCGCGAGTGGCATCCGAGCCCGAGTTGAGCGCGGGAGAGCTGCTCAACACGCTTCTCGAACGCGATGTGATTCGTGTCGCGTTCCTCGCGAGGATGGAGGAGTTTCCGATTCTGCTTTGTCCTGCTTGCGCGGTGCCTGCGTTTCGCCATGGCGAACGCGAATGGAGCGTCAACGGTAAAAACGTCGAATACCTGAAGGCCATGAGCTATTCGCAATGGTTTAATCTGCTGGGAATGCCCGCGGCGGTGGTTCCGGTGGGGAAGTCGTCGGAAGGCCTGCCCATCGGAGTGCAAATCGCCGGAAGGCCGTGGGAGGAAGAAGCCGTCCTCGCGGTTGCCGCGAAGATTGAAGATGCCTGCGGCGGCTTCCGCCGCCCGCCGATGTAGATGCTGCTAACTCGTGCTCGCGCGGGCAACGAGCAGAATTGCCAGCATGTAGAACGTGAACATCAGCGCGAGGTATGCCCTCGTCTTGCGGCTCGCCCCTTTGAATTCCTTCCACGCGAATATGCCCCAGAGCGCGGCGACCATGGGCGCGGACTGGCCGATCGCGTAGGAAATCGCTACGCCGGTAAAGTTGGACGCCACGAGATCGAACACCATGCCCGTTGCCCAGATCGCTCCGCCGATCAGCCCGAGTAGATGTCCCATGGACGGCCCACGAAAGAAACCGCTGAAAGCCACGGGGGAACCGACTAGTGGGTGCTTCATGAAGTAGAAATTCCAAATGAAACAGGAGAGCAGCGCTCCGAGGCACAAGAAGACGCTGGCGCTGTAGGGCCCCAGCGTTGCACCGTGCGTCATCGCGCGTGTGGAAAACGGCGCCCACATTCCCATCAGCACGCCCGACACAATGCACACGATGATGCCTTTGCGCTCGATGGTTTTATTCGAGGCCATTTGCGCGTAGGCCATCCCATCCAGCACAACCGCGAGCACGGCGCAGAGCAAGCCGGCGATGATCATCCTCAGATTTCCCACCGGTTGCAGAATGTAACTCACGACTGTTCCCACGACGAGAGCGATACCAATGGCGACAGGGAAAGCGGTGGCGAGTCCGACCAGATCAATCCCCGCGACGAGCAAAAGGTTGGCAAGATTGAAGATCGCGCCCGCGAGAAGCACGTAGTAGATGTTCGAGGAATCGGCGGCGTGCACGTTCGCGAGAAAGCTCGACGGGTCGTGGCCTGTGCTGCCCATGGTGAGCGCGAGAATCAGCGCCCAAAGGAAAATGCCGATCGCATAGTCCCAATAGAAGAGCTCGAAGCGGTAATCTCTAACGCCCTTGAACGTGTTGGCCCATGATCCCCAGCAGATGGACGCAATCAGCATCATCGCGAGGGCCACGCCAAAACTATGCGGAGTGAACATGAAGCTCCTTCTTGGCTGTTGAGCCGAAGAAACGAAACAGTCCCTAGAACGCGGTCCCACCCGCCGGGTTGTTCGCCTTGATGAATGCAATTACCTCCGCGCGTTTGGACATGGCGCGCGCGCCGACTTTCATGCAGCACAGCGCCGCGCACGCGTTCGCAAACATGCCGACTTTTTTGTTCTCCCAACCCTGGAGGAGGCCGTAAGACAACCCGCCCATGAACGCGTCCCCGGCGCCCGTGGTGTCCACTACATCCACTTTGAACGCAGGCACGTGGACCGTCTCCTTGCTGCTGGCGATCACGCAGCCGTCCGTGCCCATCGTGATCGCGACAATGTTCGGGCCGAGAGCGCGAAGCTTGCCTGCAATCTTTTCGTAGTCGGCCTCGCCGGTCAGCTCCCGGGCGGCAGCTTTGCACGGCTTGAGAACATCCACGAGCTTCATCGAGTCGGTGAGATCTTCCTGGCTTCCCAAATGGGACTGGCAGAAAAAATTCGGCGAGACATCGAGGTCGAAAATCACGCGCACGCCCGCATCTTTTGCAACGTGCATTGCTTCTTTCACGGGGGCGAGAGGCAGTTGCGACGCTTCGGTGTGGAAATGCTTGGCGGCTTTGATATGCGGCGCAAAGCGGTTGCGCACCTGATGAACCGAGATCTTGCCGGTGACGTTCGGAAACATGTAAATGCAGCGTTCGCCCTCCGCGTCCACGGGAATCCAGGTGAGCGACGACATCTCGCCCTTCACGGTCTCGATTCCCGAGAGATCCATGCCGTCTTGGGCAAACGCTTTCTGGATGGTGCGGCCGTTTTCGTCGTCGCCGATCAGGCCGAGCCAGCCGGTGGACGCGCCGAGCCGCGCCACTTGCGTGAGATTGTTGGCGGTGACTCCACCCGCGTGGATTTCCATCCGTTCCGCATTGATTTTTTCCTCGGCGCCGAGCAGGCGCGGAACAATCGCGAAGAAATCCACCGTGCAGCTTCCGATTCCGACTACATCTGCATTTTGCGACATGGAATCCCTCAGTGTGAATTGCCCGTATGGTGCGCGCCGGGCGTGGGACGCGACATCAATTCGACGAACATTTTCTCAAATTTTTCCCGGTTTAGGTCCATCGGCAGATGAACGACCTGTTCGCCGAGCCCCGGCTGTGATCCAGCGTTCCATACGAGCACGTTCCCGTACCCCGCGCCATGGTCGATGTTGATGTCCATGTAGAGCTTTTCTTCTTTGGTGATAATGCTTGGATCAAGCCATACGGCGGCGGCGAGTTCGTCCCACATGTATTCTTCATCCGCATACTTGGCAAGGTATTGCGAAGCCGCGCTCGGCGATTTCGCGATTTCGGCAATCAGAGACTTGGTCATTCGAGTTTTCACCGAGATATCCACCGTAGTGGCCGTGATCTTGTGCCAGGGCGACGTGAGAACGATATGGACGGCTTCGGGATCCCACCAGAAATTGAATTCCCGGCGATTTTCCGTCGTCCAATCCACGGCCACCAGGGGCGCAATGCTCCCGCCCATGAGGACCAATTCCTGCGCAAGTTCCGCCAAATGCGGATCGATGCTGATGGCCTGCGCAAGATTGGTGAGCGGCCCGGCTGCGTAGATGGTCACTTCGTGCGGGTACTTGTGGACCATGCGAATGATGAAATGCGCGGCGTCTTCGTCGGACGCCTTGGTGGTGGGATCGCCTTCCACCAGATGAGGCATTTCGAATGGCTCGTGGTATTTCCCGCGAACGCCGTCTCCCAGATTCATGTCCGGCCGATGACCGTTCCACGCGCCCTGATAGTGCACCGTTCCGTAGAGCTTTTCCCAGCGCTCGATGAACTCCATGCGATTGATCAGCGGAAACACGGCGCCGGGAACGACGGGCACATCGGTCCGGCCGATGATTTCGAGCATGCGCAGCGTGTGAGCGACTTCTTCATCGCGCCACATGTCCCCGCTGACTACCGTAATCCCAAGCGTTTCCACTTCGGGCGATTGCAGGAACATGAGCATGGATTGCTGGTCGGTGGTCGCCGGGCCGCGCGCGTCCTGATCGAGAATCACTTTCCGCTTCGTTTGCGCCGCGGCGGGCAACACGCAAAGCAAGATCAAAACTGCCGGCACCAATGTCTTAAGACGCATGGCCCTCTGCTCCTTTGGCCCTGGAACGCTTTCGCGGCGAAAAACAACTTCCCAGTGAAAGACAGCGCCGGTTGGCTAATTTGCACCGGACATGCATTCATTTTTGTAGGCGCTGCTTATAATTCGGTGGGCCGCTTGAGTCAAGCAAAAAGCCGGATCCATCGGTATTCAGGAAAAACCGGAGCGATATCCGATAGTATAATTCGCGAATGTTTTGGAAATTCCGAATCTGCACTGGTGCATTTCGGCATGTTCGGGTGCGAGGAGATTTCCGCGCGCACGCGCTCGCGGCAATTTTTCTAGCCCTCAGCTTCGCTCTTCCCGCCGCCGCACAACGGGATCTTCCAGAAAACGTACGCAACCTCGCCCAACAGGCGCGAGAACAGACCCAGCAGAATAAGTGGAGCGAGGCTGCGGCAACCTACCAGAAGGCGGTCGCTCTTGCTCCAAGAAACGCAATTCTGTGGACAGAATTGGGAGCCGTTCAGGCGAAGGCGGGCAGATTCGCGGATGCGATTTCCAGTTACGAACAAGCTCTGCGTGTTTCGCCCCGCAGTGCCGCCGCTGAAATCGGGCTCGCGCAAGCCTTTCGAGCCGTAGGCAATTATGATGAGGCTCGCCGGATCCTTGAACGCGACGCTCGCGAACACCCAAAGGATGCGCGTCCGCTGGCCATTCTGGGCGATCTCGACCTCGAAATGCAGACGTACGACGCGGCCATCCAGCAACTGACCGCTGCGCTCGCGCTCAATCCGGCGGACACCGATTCGCGGAACCGCCTGGCGCTGGCGTACAAGTCCAAGAACGATCCCACGAACGCGCTCGCGCAACTCGCGAAAGTGCTCTCGCGCGATCCCGATAACGCCCTCGCGCACTACTTGCGCGCTGGAATCTTCTCCGATCAGCACCAGGACAGTCGCGCGTTGCCCGACGCAGAAAAGGCCGTCGCCCTGCAGCCGCAGAACGCGCGCGCACGCGTGCTCCTCGCGAAAATCCTGCTGCGCGTCTCCGAAAGCGCCGCTCAGGAGCGCGCTGCGGAAGAATGTTCCCGGGCAGCCGCCATGCTGCAGCCGCTTGGGGATATCCGGCCGAACGATTCGGAAACTCTCTTCCTGCTCTCCCGTGCGCTCCACTGTGCCGGGAAGCTGGAAGAGGAGAAAAAGACGCTCGCGGCTTTCGAGACGGAATCGCAAAGGGAGCACAGCACCCAGGAGAATCAGAAGCAGGCGAACCACCTCGTGGACGAGGCCAACAATCGCGCGCTGAAGAATGATCTGCCGGGCGCGCTGGATCTGCTGAACCAGGCTCTCGAGAAAGACCCTAGCCATCCAGGGGCCTATTCGCTGCTCGCGAAGCTCTACTACTCGGCTGGAGATATCGACAAAGCGAGCGAAGCCATTTCGAAAGCGATCGAACTGGCCCCGTATGGGCCTGACGCGCTCTACGTGCAGGGGAAGGTGTTCGAAAAGCAGGGAAAGCTCGACGAAGCGCTCGCCGCCTTCGAGCGGACCACGCTGGTAAATCCCAAGGAGTCGGACGCGTACTTCGAAATGGGCGCCATCTACGAGCAACGCAACGATCGCGTCCGCGCTCTCGCAGCCTACAAAAAAGCTCTCGAGCTTTCCCCTGACGATCCCGACTACAAGCACGCGCTCGCCGGGCTCGCCGGCAACTCATCGCCGCGCTGAATCACGGCGCCTGCCTCGAGCGCAGGGCGGAATAAAACCAGCTTCCCTATTTTGGCCCTGCGTTTTGGTACCACGGGCCTAGGCCTGCAAAGCCGCGCTTAATACATGATCGTGCGCGTTAAATGGTGGGGCCAGAACGTAGTGTGGTAATGCGTCCATAAGCGTGCGTCGATCTGCGGAATGATCACCTGCATGTCGGGTGGCCGGATCTTGTTGATTTCCTCCCGCAATAGCGCCGTCGCGTACAGGCAATGCGCGCGGATTTCGATCTCCTGCGTCGAATCGCGGGGAATCATCTGATACGAGTTGATCGCTTGATCGAGCTCCTTCGAATAGCTGGTCATGCCCATCAGGCGCAGCGCCACCGGGACAATGTAGTCGGCGAACGCAGTCATGGAAGCGATGTCGTCGAGCTGGAACTTTCCGAGCGGGTGCAGGGTGGAATACACGAACCAGATTCCGAGCTGCGGCAACTTGTAGAAGATCACTTCATGTCCGTCGTACCGGCTCACGTCGTTGAATCGGGGGAACTCTTTCGCGAGCCGCTCGATAATTCCTTTGCCGTTGTCGTAGAGCTTGGGCGGGCAGGAGTGCACGAAATTGTGGAAGTAGCCGTCATATTTTTCGGCCAGCGCGGCGCCCGCCTGCTGCCAAAGCTGTGTTTTCTCGTCGAGCATCGGCATTTCGATGTTGCCTGCGAAGATCCGCGCCATCTCGGCGCGCGTGATCTTGGCGAGAAAACGGCCGTCCAGGATCGGCGTCCCTTGATCCATGGCGCGCTTGACGCAGGCGAACATCGCTTCCGAATCCGACCAGTGCTGCCCGGCGTAGTCCACCTGAAACTTCACGTGCGTCGAGAAATCGGTGAACGCCGTGTCGATTACGTCGGCGGCCATGATGAAATCGATCGCTTCGTTCGGGTTGTTTTCTCCGACGCCTAGAGGCAGATGGTAATCCGGCATCGGCAGTTCTTCGTAAGCCATCCAGCTCGCGACTTCGACGATTTTTTCGACGTTCGTGTGCACGTCACGCGATTTCTCGATGACGGGGCGAAGGCTTTCGAGCACGGGACTGCCGATGGGTTTAGGCCAGCGCAAGGACGAAGTGGTGTGAGAAACTTCCGGATTTGATCCGCGTAACACCTCGCCGGCAGCGCGCCGGAGATGGTCGCCTCCGGTGGCTGCCAGCAATGTCGAACTTCCCAGGCCTTGCAGAAAGCGCCGCCGCTCCCTGCCGTTCTTATTCATCAGAAGATGAACTTGGCTCCCACCTGGAACGCGAATGGCGTGCTACCCGGCGCTACCTGGTTGATTGACCGGTATCCCGCATAAGGCCCGCCCGCAGCAAAATTCGCTTTCGTGAGCGGCGCCGTGAGCGGCCCGCAACTGGAGCCCTGTATTCCTGCTACTCCTGGGAAGACGAGGCTATTCGACACGCAACCGCCTAGTGTTGCATAGTCGATCGTGGCGCTCGTATCCGGATTCGAGTAATTGTTGGCGCGGTTGGTCAGGTTGAAGAAGTCCGCCGAGAGCAGTGCATGGTAGCGCTCCGTGATGCGGAAATCTTTTTGCAGGCGCGCATCCAATTCGGCAAACCCCGGCTGATTGAACGGGTAGCGGTTCAAAAGAATCGTCTTGCCGTTGGCGAGCAACACAGTTGGGCGGTCGTTGTTGTGGCCGTTGTTGGAAACTCCGTCTCCGTTGATGTCCACGTTGATGTACAGAGGATAGGGCACACCCGTGTGACCGATGAAACTTCCGCTGGCTGCGAAGCCCCATGGCAGCTCGTAGACTCCGGCCGCCTTGAACTGGTGTTTGATGTCCAGGCTGTTGCGGCCGTAATCCAGGTTGATGTTGAACGGATCCTGCGTCCCGAAATAGGTGTCCGTGTCACGCTCGGACGATCCATTGTCCTTGTTTTGCGACCAGATGTAGTTCGCGAACACCTGGAAATGGTTCGAAAAGCGCTTCGTGATGTTCACCACCACCGAGTGGTAGTTGCCGCGGCTGAAGCTGCCCGTATCGCCCGCGCTCGAAAGGGTGGGGTCAAGAGCTCCGCACAGGAAGGCGCGTCCGAATTGGTCGGTTCCATTGGAGCACTGGACGAAATTCCGCGACCAGGCCTCTTCCGAGGGGTACCCGCCTGTTCGCAAATGGCTCGAATGCACGAAAGCGTATGTGACCGTCATCGTCAGATTGCGGGCGAGGGTTTGCTCCACACCTCCTGTGAGGCTCGAGACGCGCGGGTTTTTAAAACCCGGGTCAATGAAATCGCCTTGAGACGAGGGGGCCGGACATCCGAACTGCGTCCCGCAAAGCTGATTGGCGCCCAGCGTCGTAGAGTTGGGGTTCAGATAAGGAAAGGCGACTAACCCGCCGTCAGGTAATGAACAAGAGCCAATGCAGTGGGTCAGGTTGCCTGCTCCCGCCGTGGGTGTGAAAACTCCCGTGATGGCCGGGGCATAGTAGAGACCCCAGGCTGCCCGGACAACGGTCGGATGCTCTCCCCTTCTCGCGCTCCAGGCGATGCCGATACGCGGCCCGAATTGATTGAAGTCGGCGGGCCACCGCTGTGGCACGGGGACAAGGCTTGAACCGGACCCCTTGGTAAGGTTGTTGCACGAGGCATTCGGAGGCGGCGCACCGACCCCGGCATACACGCAGCTCCCCAACAGCGGCGTCTGCGGCTGAGGGTTCCAGGTGCCATCCCAGCGCAGGCCATAGGTGATCGTAACGTTCGGGGTGATCGCCCACTTATCCTGCCAGTACAGGCCTATGCTGGCCTGATAGTTGGGGAACTCTGTAGTAGCAGGACCTAGAAATGAGAGCGGCAATCCATTCAGCGCCACGCCTTGGCTTAGAAAACAATTAAATGCAAAATTGGCGGCGGAGCATGCCGTCGTTCCGCTGTTGAAATCGGCTACGTCGAAGTAATCGTATTGGCCGGCGCTCCAGCCCACGAAACTGTCTTTGCGGTCTTCGAAGACATCAATGTCGCCGCCGAATTTGATGTCGTGCTTTCCGAAGGAATAGGAGAAGTTGTCCGCTGCCTGCAGTTTGCCATCCTGGTTGTTAATCGGTAGGAAGAAGCGGTTGCCGGCGCCAAAGGCAAACGCATGGCCGAGGGTCAGATCGGGCACGGACCCATCCGCGATGGTAAGTCCGGGCGCTGTGCTGTTGGGATGGCGCTCCCGAACCTCGTCCTGGAGGCTGAATCGAATTTCATTCACCTTTTTGCCGAGCACCGTATTGAGCGAGAAGATCACACTGCCGCCCTTGTTGATGAAATTTTCCGTGCCTTCGAACGGCATCGGGATCTCGTTCTGGCCCACGCCCCCGCTGAACCCATTAGTGTGGTTGCGGGTAAAGTAGCTGCGTATGCTGAAATGGTTGGCGGGGCTGAACTGATAGTCGTAGTGGCCGAGGATGGTAAACAATCTCTGGAATTGAGTGCCCGAACCCTGAAAACCGGCCAGCGAAGTGACTCCGTAGCAATCCTGCAGCACGAGGTCCCCTGCCGCAGGCGTACCGCACGCGGCAGGCAGTGTGGCACCCGTTCCAACAAGATTGGACGGTAGCGGAACTGTACCGGCAGCGCATGTTCCTGGGGCGCAGTTCGCGAAGCTGGGTCCCGTTATTGTGGGCAGGGCCGCCAGGCACTGAGCCTGGTCGCCCGCAATAGCACTCGGCGGACACAACTGTGTCACGAGCGGGCCGAACTGCCGCTGGACATCTGTCGCCACGTAAAAGAACTGCCGGTCTTTGTGGATAGGAAAACCGATGGACCCGCCAAACTGATTCTGGTCGGTGATGTTCGGCGGGTTGCCGATGCCATCATTGGCAGTGAGCGAGCTGCCACGGTAGTATTCGTGCGCCTCGCCGTGGACTTCATTCGAGCCGGACTTGGTAATCACATTGATCAAGCCCCCGGTGGCGCGGCCGAATTCAGGAGCGAATCCGTCTGTGACCACCTGGAATTCCTGCACGGCGTCGAGCGGAATCGTGAAATTCTTTGTCTCGAGCGACCCAACAAACTCGCCGAAGAAGTTGTTGAAACTGTCCTGCCCGTCTATCACCAGCCCCGTGAAATCGCTCTGCTGCCCGCCCAGCCGGATGCCGCCGCGCAGACCGGGTACCACCTGCGCTGAGGAGCTTAGCCCCGCCAGGTCGCGGTAGTCGCGGCCCGAAAGGGGCAGGTCGTTGATGTCCTTCTCGTTAATGATTTGGTTGATCCCCGCCGTGGACGTATCCACCGGGCCCTCTTCCGCGGCCGACACAGTCACCGTCTGCGTCTGTCCTTTGACCGGCAGCGTGATGTCCAGTGCCAGGCTCGCGCCAATCTCGACGTGGACATCCGTAACGGTAATCAGCGCGAACCCGCTGGCTTCCGCCTTCATCTGGTACACGCCGGGCAATAGCGACGCAAAGTCGAAGAAGCCGCTCGCATCCGTTGTCAGCTCGTGCTTGTAGCCCGTGGAGGGATTGGAGATCGTCACCTTGGCGTTCGGCACGATCGCGTGCGAGGAGTCGTACACAAAACCGCGGATCTCGCCGCGCTCCAGTGTCTGCGCGTTTGCGGGGGATGCGGTCAAAAGCAAACCGATGAGCGTCAAGGCCAGAAACACACCCTTCCAAATCTTCATTGTGACTCCCTCCAATACGTCCCTTGCCTTCGACTCAGAAACCATCATGCCTTGTGAACGAAAGTATAAAGGCTCTCACTTTCCCTGTACTCGGCCTATCAGCAATTGCATGAATCGTTCGGAATCCACGCCGGTGCACACCTCCGCGTTTGGCCGCACCTTGTCTACCCCTTCGATGATGTAACGGTCGCCGTGCAAAACGTTCCGTTCCACCTCGTTCGTCCGGTTTGCCACGGTTTCGCCGCGCGAGAACTCGCCGCGCGTTTCCACTTCCACGTGCATCGCCTGCGCCTTCACCATTGTCGAATCGATCGCCGCGCCCACCGCGAGCGGATCGTACATCGGCGCTCCCGCGTATCCGTACTTTTCCGAGAGCGTCACCAGAAAACTCAGCACCGCGACCAGGAAATCGTTTTCCGGCCCGTGGCTCTTCGCCAGCTGCTCGATGTGCCGTCGCGTGAACAGCGTTGCGTTCCCCACGTCGAGCCCCACCATCGTGAGCGGCCAGCCCGCTTGAAAGACGATCTGCGCCGCCTCCGGATCGTTGTAGATGTTCGCTTCCGCCGCGGCATTCACGTTCCCCCCGGAAATCGAGCCGCCCATCACGATCACTTCCTTCACCAGCGGCACAATCGAGGGATCTTTCAGCACCGCCAGCGCGATATTCGTCTCCGGCCCGATGGGCACCAGCGTGATCTCGTGCGGCGCCGCGTGAACCATCTGGATGATCAGGTCCGGCGCAAATCGCGGGTCTGCCTTGCACTTGCTCGCCGGCAATTCCACGTTCGCCAGTCCATTTTTCCCGTGCCAGAACTCCGCCGTAATCAGCTTCTGAAATAGCGGATGCTGCGCTCCGCCGGCGACCGCGATGTCGCACCGGTTCGCAAGCGACGCAAGTTTCAGCGCGTTCTCCAGGCCTTGCTGCGCCGTCACGTTCCCCGGAACCACCGTCAGCGCGCGAACATCCAGCTCCGGCGAATTTACCGCCAGCAGGATCGCGATGGCATCGTCGGTTCCCGGGTCCGTATCGATGATTACCTTGCGAGCGGCGGCAGGCGAAGCCTGCGCTGGAAGTGCGAAGAAAACCAGGAGCGCGATAATCGGTCCTCTGAGGAACAGCAAACACGTTCGTCTTGCATTGAACGCTACGTGGGCCGATTGCCGGGCGCGCGCCCTGGAGGACGAGCAAATACGAGTGATAGATCTCAGAAATGCCGGGCTGAATTTCTGACTCACGATTCGGACGCCCCCCACGGTGCCGAATTTTTCGCGCGTAGGCTATCGCCCTATGTCTCGTAGTGTCAAGATAAAACTGAGGTTGCACGCCGTTTTCCACGGCCCGTCACTTCCCCTTGATCACTCGTTCCGAACATCTTTCGTGTGACCTGTCCGCGTCCACAAGTGACGCCACTCATGCAGTTGACGCCGTTCAGCAATGTTGGTCCAGATTCCGCCCATCCTGCTAGAATCTCCCCGCATGTTTCGCTCACTCGGGCCTGTTCGGGGTTGTGCGCT
>CAVPUS010000007.1:0-78291 GCA_963709005.1 uncultured Acidobacteriota bacterium | reverse complement strand
GATTCTCCGCGCCCTTCTGGTTGTGAGGGAGGATGAAGCGGTCACGAAATAGGGGACTCGGACTTCGCAAGCGTCCTGAAGAGAGCGACCCCACCCTAGTCCACACAGCCCACACAACCCGAGTGTTGTCTTCTATATGACTGCACGGGCCGGAAGTCAAGGCAGATTCTACCGGCTCCGGCAAGCCGATTCAGGGGGGGCCAAAAAAATGAGCGGCCGGTGGGGGTGCCGGCCGCTCGTGGGCATGGGGTGATGGAGGTGCAGACATTCGGGCTGCCGTTGCGGCCTCCCGAACACACGTTAAGCTTCGCTTCGCCGTGCGCTTTCGTCGATAGACCGTAGGTTCATTTGGTGCCAGTACCAAGGTACTCGCCTTCGCCTTTCGCTTGAGTTCCGCTTCGCTTTCGTCCGGGCGAATCGGTTGAACGCCTGCGCACCACGGTGATAGGCTGTCGGCAGCGAATCTGTTTCGCCGCGTACGCCGGGGGCGACGCGCAATCTGGCCATACCCGTGGGCGCTACCGGAACAAAACTCGATCGCAGCGCGGCCGTGGAGTCGCAGGCTTTGGCCGTTGTGCATGGCCTTTTGGTCGAGTTGGGGAGTTCGCGGGGGCTCGAGGAGTTGAAGGCGCGCGGCCCGGCGGCTCATCTTGAGCGGGAACTCGGCCTCGGCAGCCTCGAACGGGTCGAGTTGATGATTCGCCTCGGTGACGCTTGCGGCTCGCGCCTGCCGGACCGCGCCATCGCGGAAGCCGATACGGTACAAGACTTAATTGACGCGGTATTGCGCGAAATCGCCGCATCCATCCCTGGTAGCACCGCTCCGAATGCACCGGGACTTCACGCGGCTTCCGCCGCTTCCGCTTCCTCCGCGCAGGCCGCACGTCCAGACCTCGAGCGCCAGATACGCAGCGCGGAAACGCTGACAGAAATCTTCCGGCTGCGCGGCCGCGCCGAACCTGCCCGCGCGCACATCCATCTCTACGAAGAAGACGACACGCTTCACACCATCACGTTTGGCGAACTCTACGGTCGCGCTTCGTCGGTCGCACTCGAGCTGAAGCGCCGCGGCCTGGAGCCCGCGCAGACCGTCGCCATCATGCTGCCCACTTGCGCCGATTTCTTTTCAACCTTCGCGGGCATCCTTCTCGCCGGAGGAATCCCGGTCCCGATTTATCCGCCGTTCCGCGCCGACCGAATCGCCGAGTATGCCACCCGGCAGTCCAACATCTTGCGGAATGCGGAAGCGCGGTTTCTTATCACGTTTCGCCAGGCCGAAGGGCTTGCCCGGCTGCTTCAGCCGCGCGTCCCCACACTCCGCGAGGTACTCAACTCGGAGCGATTGGCGGGCGCACCGGTTCCGGCGGAGCCTGCTTCGAACGAATGGCGCGTCGTTGAAAATCTTTCGCATCACGCGCGTGGCGACGACATCGCCTTCCTGCAATACACTTCCGGCTCCACCGGCGATCCCAAGGGCGTCATCCTGACGCACGCCAACCTGCTCGCGAATATTCGCGCGATCGTTACGGGCGTGGACATCCAGCCGAGCGACGTGGCCGTCAGCTGGCTGCCGCTGTATCACGACATGGGCTTGATCGGCGCCTGGTTTGTGCCCCTGTTTACGGGCATCCCGCTCGTCGTAATGTCGCCGCTCGCCTTCCTCAGCCGCCCCGAACGCTGGCTGCGCGCCATTCATCGCCATCGCGGCACCATCAGCCCCGCGCCGAATTTTGCGTACGAGCTGTGCGTCAAGAAAATCCCGGATGAAAATCTCGCGGGACTCGATCTCAGTTCGTGGCGCGCGGCCACGAACGGCGCTGAGCCCGTGCATGCGGACACCCTCAATCGCTTTGCCGCGCGCTTCGCTCCTTACGGTTTTCGCCGCGAAGCCCTTTCTCCCGTGTATGGCCTTGCCGAAGCGTGCCTCGCCGTCGCCGCCCCGCAAATGGGCGCGGGATACAAAGTGGACCGGATCGAACGGTCTGCGTTCGAGTCCGAAGGCCGCGCAATTCCGGCCGCTGCCAGTGAAGCCGCAGCCCTCGAATTCGTTTACGCCGGGAAACCGCTGCCGAGCGTGGACGTGCGCATCGTGCATGCGGACGGCCGCGATGCCGGCGAGCGCGTCCAGGGATCTCTGTGGTTTCGCGGTCCCTCGGCAACCAGCGGTTATTACCGCAACCCGGCGGCCACGCGCGAGCTCATGCGCGACGGCGACTGGCTCGATTCGGGCGATCTCGCCTACTGGGCGGATGGCGATCTCTACATTACGGGCCGCGCGAAGGACGTAATCATCAAAGCGGGCCGCAATATCTACCCGCACGAGGTGGAAGAAATTGCGGGGCGCGTCGCCGGAGTGCGCCCCGGCTGCGTCGTCGCGTTCGGCGCGCCGGACACGCGTTCGGGGACCGAGCGCATTGTGGTCGCCGCGGAACTGCGCAACATGGCGGATCGAGACCGCATTGCCGCGGATATCACCCGCGCCGTAAACGATGCCATGGGCATGCCGCCCGACCTCGTCGAAGTGCTCCCGCCCCAATCCATTCCCAAGACTTCCAGCGGGAAATTGCGCCGCAGCGAAACGCGCCGGCTTTTTCTCGAAGGCACACTGGGCAAGAAGCAGTCCCCGCCCTGGCTGCAAGTGGCGAAGCTGGTGGCTCGCGGTGCGGCGCCGCGGGGATGGGCGCTCATCAAGGGAGGATTCGGCCGCGCCGTGGACGCCCTCTATGGCGTGTATGCGCTTGCAGCTGCCGGCGCCGTGCTCGTGCCGCTGTGGGCGATCGTATCGCTCACGACAGACCCCAAGCGCGCTGCGCGGTTCACGCATCACGGCGCTCGCCTGGTGCTTCGGGCCGGCGGATTGCCCATCCGTATTCAAGGAGGCGAGATTCTTCGCGATCTCGAAAAATCAGGCCCCTGTATTTTTGCTCCGAACCATTCGAGCTATGTGGATATTCTGGTGACTCTCGCCCTCTTGCCCAGCAACGCACGGTTCGTCTCCAAGAGCGAAACCTTCTCGATGCCGCTGTTCGGTATGCTTGCAAAGCGCGGCGGCCACTTTGCGTTCGACCGCAGCGATCCCGAAGCGCGCATCCGCCAGGCGCAAGAAGTGAACGCCGCCCTCGAGCGCGGAGAATCCGTGGTCATCTACCCGGAAGGAACGTTCACGCCGATCGCGGGCATTCGCCCGTTCCAGCTTGGCGCGTTCAAAGCGGCCGTTGATACGAAGCGCCCCATTTGCCCGGTCGCCGTTCGCGGCGCGCGCAAGATCCTGCGCGACCAAACGATCTTGCCCCGCCCCGGCCGTATCACCGTTACGTTCGGCCCGCTTGTCGCTCCCGACCCCGCCGCGGCAACCGACTGGCAGGAAATCGTCCGCTTGCGCGATGCCTCCCGCGATATCATCGCCAGGAACACCGGCGAAGCTCTTCTCTAAGACCACTCTTTAGAGGTAACCCTTTTATCGTCAGGCTGCATCTAAGGATTGCCACAGCCTAAAGCGGTGTTTCACCCCCTTCGTGGGGGTTCGAGGCTCCGCGGTGCAAGCGGGATTGCCGAATGCCTGCTCACGGCAATCCCAAAATCCCATTCTCCTGAGGAGGAGAGCTATGTTTCGAAAAGTGTCGTTATTCTTGGGGCTGTTTTTCTTGCTTTCGTTCACAGCCCACGCGCAGGACAAAGTGGAAATCTTCGGCGGATACTCCTACTTGCGGCTGGATCTCTCGCCAGCGCCATCCTCCGTCAACCTAAATGGCTGGGAAGCTTCCGGCCAATACAAGGTCACAAGCTGGCTAGGCGGCGTTGCGGATTTCAGCGGCGACTACGGTTCCATAGCCGGTGTGGGTACTCAGTTTCACACGTTCCTGTTCGGACCGCAGATATCGTGGCCTGCTCGCGTCTCGCCGTTTGCGCACGTTCTTGTGGGCGGAGCGCATATCAGCGGAGGCGGGGCATCCGACACAGCGTTCGCCAGCGCCCTCGGCGGTGGAATCGACGCGAAAATCACGGACAGGTTTTACTGGCGGCTGATTCAGGGCGATTATCTCCTCAGCCGCTTTGGCGACCACACGCAGAACAATGCCCGCATCTCAAGCGGCATTGTCTTCCGCTTCTAATTCAGCAATTGTTCCACAATGTGGCGCCGGCGTCCTGACGCAAAATCACGCGGATGCCGGCGCTTCTTTTTTCCCAGCTCAGCGGTCGAGCACGAAATTCACCGTGATCAGCGTCTCGACTTCGACGTCCACGCCATCCAGGCGTGTCGCCCGGTACCGCCATTCGCGCACCGCAGCAACGGCCGCCTGCGCGAGGATCATATTCCCGCTTAGAATTTCGAGTTGCTTTACGCTTCCGTCCGTGGCGATGATCGCGCGTAGCTCCACCGTTCCGCTGATGCGGGCGACTCGCGCCACCACGGGATAGGCCGGCTGTACGCGCCGAATCAGCTCAGCTTCCATCACACTTGCGCTCTTCCGAACCGGCGCGCTGGGACGCGGAGGTGGAGGAGGAAGAATTGTCGGCCGCCCGTCTTCGCTTCCGCCTGGAATTGGCGATCCATCGCCGCCCATCGCGCCGGGAATCTCGCCTCCATGGGCCGGAAGGCCTGTCCCGACGTTCGGTTCATCCGCGCCAGCTGAATCCTGCACGTGCGGGGGAATGGTGGGAGGTTGCACGATTATTGTGTAGTGTTGCGCGCTGGACTGGCTCCGAGGCTGCTCCGCACCGTGAGGCACATTCATGACATGCGCCCACCCGCCGTCGTAAGGCGGCGCGGGAGTGAAAACGAATCGCCGCGGCAGCACGCCGGGAGTAACCAGCGGCCATACGAGCATCGCGCCAATCATAACCGCCTCGGCCGCCACTGAAAGAATCAGCGCCTTCCCGCGCAAACGTCGGGCCCGGACAATCGTCTCCGCATCGCTGTCCATCAAACACTCGCCAAGATTTCCCAGGCTGCTCATGGACACACCTCCGCCGTCATTTCAACGCAAAGGAAATCACTGCTTCAGGGGCGCCGGTGAGTTGCGGCCTTGCCGCGTCCCCGCATCGAACCTGTGTTGCTGAAGGTCGCGATCTCTACTGTGATAGACACCGTGGCCGCGGACGAGTTCCCGCTTTCTCTCAAAGGGTTGCTTTCCGGGCTAATTCCCCCAGCATACGGCCCCGAAAGCTATTTATTTTCAAGGGTTTCAGGGTTTTTCAGGGGCGGTGCATCAATTTGGGCCATTCGCGCGTCTAAAACCTTGTCCGCCCGCTTCGCGGCGGATCATAATCGAGGAGTGGTCATCATGAGCAAGCTTTCCGCAGAAACAGTTGGGGTCCGCTACACCGGCTGGGCCGCATTGAACCGCGACCCGCTGGACGATCGTGTCGAGTACACCTGCCCGCATTGCGGCGCCTCGGGAGCCAAACCAGCTCGCCGCGCTCGCTCCGAGTATCATTTTACGGACGGGTTCGTGCAGGACTTGCACGGTGAAATGTCCGTCTGCCGTGGCTGCAGGCGCTCGCTTCGCGTCGTTCCTGTCGTGATGTTGCACGATAAGGACGAGAAGCGGCGCTTTGAAGCCGTCTTCGCGGCGGACCTCGCAGTCTCGAACAACTAACCCTGCCCATCGGGATGGTTGGTCTGACGAACTGCGGGTGTGTCTCATCTAAATAATCCTTCGTTCGATTCCTATCAAGAGAGCCAAACAAAAAGCAGGAAAAAGGGGGAAGGAATTAAGAATTCCTTCCCCCTAAAGTTTGTTGAGAGATTAGCCTGGGATTAGCGGCGGTAGCGGCACTCGTCGCGCAAACGGTCGAGCTCGCGGCGCTCATGGTCAGCCTGGCGGCTGTAATATCCATGGCGCTCGATGGCCCTATTGAGTTCGTGTCGCTCGTGCTCGATCCGTTCCTCGCACCCGCCGCCCCAACCGCTGGCGCGCGCTGCGCTGGCACCGCCAAAAATCATCACAGCGCCCAGCGCGATTCCGAGTAGTCTGGCCTTGCTCATCATAGCGACCTCCCGCAGCCTGAAACCCGCTGGGTGGTTTCGCATTTTCGCTGCCTACCATATGGGACGGATAGCAGGCACGGCCGGTTGCTTTGATTTGCAGCGATGGAAAATCCAAATAACTAATCGGCGTCGAGGGCCAGGTGGTGCTTCTCCATATCGGTGCGGACGCGGGCAAACGCTTCATCCACCGTGTCGGCAAACTGGAGCAGGCTGTATTCGCGCTCGCTGATTGTGCCGGTTCGCACCATATGCCGCCAGTTGAGAACCTTGTCCCAGTATTTCCGGCCGTAAATGAGGATCAGGTGATGCGAGGAAAGCTTGTTCGTCTGCAATAGCGTCAGCATTTCCCACAGCTCGTCCATGGTGCCAAATCCGCCGGGGAAAACGATCAAGGCTTTCGCCATCTGCGCGAACCACAGCTTGCGCATGAAGAAATAGTGGAAACAAAAATTCAGCTCCGGGGAAATGTAAGCGTTGGGGCGCTGCTCGTGGGGAAGCTGGATGCTGAGCCCCACGGACGATCCCCCCGCTTCGGCTGCGCCGCGGTTGGCCGCCTCCATGATTCCGGGTCCGCCTCCCGAGCAAATCACGAATCGTTTCGGGCGGTCGCCGAGGGTGAGCGACCATTCCGTGATGCGCCGCGAGAGTTCCCGCGCTTCCTCGTAGTAGCGCGACATATCCACCACGGCGCGCGCCGCGCGAATCTTGGCCCGCCAGTCCGCCGTCTTCCGGCCGCGCGATTCCCGCCGCAGTTCCTTCACTCGCGCGAGCGCGCGGTCACGCGGAAAAATACGCGCCGACCCGAACATCACGATCGTGTCGGCGACGCCTGCTTTCCGCAGCCGCGTCAGTGGATCGAAATACTCCGCAAGAATCCGCAGCGGCCGCGCGCTGAGGCTCTCCATGAACGCGGGATCCTGATAAGCAAGCTTCGCCATGCGCAGATGGCCGCTACGTTTCATGTAATTCCCCCATGAGAAAACGAAACATTCATTCTAGTACCTCCCCGGAGAAGTACGAATGCCCGCGCGCGCCTCGTTTCGCTGCAAGCAACGCGCTTCTTGCGCCCCGAATCAGATAGACTGATACCTTGATGGCTCGCCCCCAGATTGCACGGACGCCTCTCTGCGCAGCGCTGCTGCTCGCTTCGCTCGCCCTTGCCTCGCCTGCCTGGAGCCAGGCCCCTGCCGGGCCGATCCACACCAAGCCTGGAGTCCAGCCGGAGGATATCCCGCCGGACCAGCGGAAGGGCATGATCCGCGTGCGCGTGAACGAGGTCACCGCGCCGGTCACCGTCCGCGACGGGACGGGCGAGATGGTCTTTGATCTCACAAAAGACAAATTCCACGTGTTCGATAACGGCGTCGAGCAGAAAATCGAGCACTTCGACCTGGGCGGCGATCCGCTCTCGATTGTCCTCGTCGTCGAAGCGAGTTCGCACATCGAGCCGATGCTTCCGGCGGTTCGCAATACGGGGATCATTTTCGCGCAGGCGGTGATGGGGCTGACGTCCGAAGCCGCCATCATCAGTTTCGACGATACCGTGGACCTGCTGCAGAAATTCACCACCGACTCCGACGGCGTTCAAAACGTAATCGAGCACATCCGCATGGGAACCATGGGAACGCGGCTGTACGACGCGATGTCGCGCGGCGTTTCGCTTCTCGAGAAGCGCCCCCCGGTGCGGCGCCGCATTCTGGTGGTCATCGGCGAAGCGCAGGACGAAGGAAGCGAAAACACGCTCGGCGAGGTGCTGCGTCAGGCGCAACTCGCGAATGTGACCATCTATTCGATCGGCCTCAGCACCACCATGGCGGACCTGCGCGCCAAGCCCAAGGAGGCCGTGCCCTACATCGGACCGCCCGGAACGTTTCCGCTTCCGACTCCGCGAGGCCAGCCGCAAACGCCGCAGGCTGAAGCGCAAGTCCAAGGAAATATCGATCTTCTCGCGCTTGCCGTGTGGCTGGTGAAGACCGGCAAGAATGCGCTGGGGCCGAATTCACTCGCGATTGCCAGCAAAGCCACCGGCGGGTTGCACCTGAATACGATGAGGGACCGCTCGATTGAAAAAGCCCTGGATGAAATCGGAGGCGAGCTCCACGCGCAGTACACAATCGGCTATCGCCCGCCGGGCGACGAGCCTTCCGGCTACCACGAAATCAAAGTCACGGTGGACCGCGGCCGCGTCACCGTCCGCACCCGCCCCGGCTACTACCTCCCGCCGCCGGAAAGCGACTAGGCCTACGTTCTCACGTGAGCGTTGCAGCAAAGAGTTCGGTTAATTTTCCGAATGCTCGATTGGCCTGTTTCTCGTTGTAGACAGGACTGTCCGGTGTAGTCCAACTGTGATACGCGCCATCATAGGTCTCACTTTCGAACTTGCATCCCCGGGACTGGAGCGCACGCTCGAGGTTCTCGATGGCGGCCTTCGGCATGGAGCGATCTTCGATGGCGTGTCCGAAATAGAGTCGCGCTTTCACGCCAGGCAGGACGTGGTGCGGACTCGTTGGGGCGTCGGTGAAAAGGCCCCCGCCATGAAACGACGCGGCTGCCGCAATCTTGTCCGGACGGGCGGCGGCGATTCGCAGCGCCACAGCTCCCGCGAAGCAGTAACCGACGATACCCGTAGGGCCGGCCTTCACGGATTCCTGCGTGGCGAGAAAATCCAAATAAGCTGAACCATCCCGCGCGATTGCTTCTGGCGTCAACGGCGCTCTTAGCTCGTTGATGCGTTTCATGGTTTTCTCATCGCCCATCTTTAGGGGGAAATCGATCACGGGCGGCTTGGCCGTGCGGTAGAACATGTTCGGCATCAGCACCACGTAGCCCGCGGAAGAAAGGCGCCGGCACATATCATGCTGCGAGGGACGGATTCCTCCGATGTCGGTGAGGTGGATTACAGCGGGCCAACGTCCCTTCGTTTCGGGCTGGAAGAGAAATCCATCCGCCGTTCCGTCAGGGGTTCGAATTGCGATTGCTTGTTCGTTCAAATTGCCTCGCTATTTTTTCTCGGGTGGGCACAGCGCTAAGCTCCGCCTACGCTCGGGTGCCCGCCTTCGGAGTCCACAAACCGCGCCAGCATTCCCCCGAAGTCCTGTTTCGTTGGGGGCATGAGGAACTGAACACCCTTGGCCTGCATTTCCCGGTAAAACTGCGGGAGGTCGCTCACCGTGAATCCCAGGTCAATTTTCCCCGCCGGGCTTTTGTCCGAAGCAGGATGCAGCGCCAGAATTGTTTCGCCAGTCGCGAATTCGCTCCAGCCGGGAGATTCGAACTTCAAGGGAAAGCCGACCACGTCGCGATAGAATTTGACCGCGCGGTCCATATCCGCGACAAATTCGATTACGTAAGCCAGTTTCGGTGCCATTTTCTCCTCCTCGTCATTTCTTCTCGGCTTCAGGCCCCGAGCTGTTTTCTTCCTCTTCGAGGATGGCGGCGGCAGCGGCGATGCGGTCGCCTTCTTCCAAGCGCAGCAAGCGGACGCCCTGCGTGGAGCGCCCTGCTTCGCGGATTTCGGCCGAGTGCACGCGGATCACCTTGCCCTGGCCGGTGATGATCATGACGTCGGAATCCTCGCGGACCTGCAGCGCCGCGACGACGGAGCCGTTGCGGTCCGTGGTTTTGAGGTTGATGACGCCCTTGCCGCCGCGCGACGTGACGCGATACTCCGCGAGCGGCGTGCGCTTGCCGTAGCCCTTCTCGGCGACGGTCAGCATCAGCGACGTGAGTGACTCGCGGATCTGGTCGCTTTCGAGCTCATCCAGATTCTGCGTCGCCGTCTTGTATTCCTTCTGGATGATGCCAAAGTCCACCTGCACGGCGTCCATGCTGACCACGAAATCTCCCTTCGCGAGGTCCATGCCGTTCACGCCGCCCGCGGCGCGGCCCATCGAGCGCACCTCCGTTTCGCGGAAGAGGATGGCCTGGCCTTCGTGGCTCGCGAGGAAAATCATCTGCTTGCCGTCGGTGAGCTTCGCGCCGATCAATTCGTCGTCGCTATCGAGATTGATGGCGATGATTCCGCTCGGCCGCGGATTCGAATATTCCGCGAGCCCGGTCTTCTTTACGGTGCCGTTGCGCGTCGCGAGGAAGACGTAGCGGTCCGCTTCTTCCAGGTTTCGCGCGGGGACCACGGCTGTGAGCTTTTCGCTTTCCTGAAACTTCACCAGGCTCCCAATTGCTTTGCCGCGTGTGGCCGCGGCGGCTTCGGGAATTTCATACACCTTCAGCCAGTAGATGCGGCCTTTCGAGGTGAACAACAAAATGTAGCTGTGCGCCGAGGCGATAAAGAGGTGCTGGACGAAATCCTCTTCGCGGGTTTTCGCGCCGATGCGTCCCTTTCCACCGCGCGATTGATGGCGATAGACGTCCACCGAAGTCCGCTTGATGTAGCCGGCGTGGCTGACGGTGATGGCCATCTCTTCATCCTTGATCAGGTCTTCGAGCTTGATTTCCTCGACGCGGTCCACGATCTGCGTGCGGCGCTCGTCACCATAAGACTTCAGCACGTCGCGCAGCTCGGCGACGATCACCGCCATCAGCTTTTTCTGACTGGCCAGGATTTCCATCAGTTCGGCGATGCGGTCGCGAATTTGGGCGAGTTCCTTGAGGATTTCGTCCACGGAAAGCTGCGTCAGCCGGTGCAGTTGCAGCTCGAGAATGGCGTCGATTTGAACGTAACTGAGTCCAAGCCCTTCGCCGGAAGTTGCCGCCGAAATCGCGTATTTCTTGGCGTCGAGCTTGACGCCGCGAATCGTGGTTTCCTTTCCGCCGACTGAAACGCGCACGGACTTATTCTCGAAGAATTCGTGCAAATTCTCGCGAGCATTCGCGCGGCTGGACGATCCCCGAATGATTTTGATGACGTCGTCGATGTTGTCGAGTGCGATGCGGTAGCCGAGCAGGATGTGCTCGCGCTCCTGCGCCTTGCGCAGCTCGTACTGCGTGCGCCGGCGGACCACGTCCACGCGGTGCTCGATGAATAGCTGAAGCAGTTGCAATAAGCCCATCTCGCGCGGCTGGCCGCCCACGATAGCGAGCAGGATCATGCCGAACGATTCCTGCATCTGCGTCTGCTTGAAGAGCTGGTTCAAAATGATCTGGGGTTCTTCATCGCGCTTCACTTCGATGACGATGCGCATGCCGTCACGGTCGCTTTCGTCGCGAATGTCGGCAATGCCTTCGATTTTCTTGTTGTTGATCAGCTCGGCGATGTGCCCGATCAACCGGGATTTGTTCACCTGGTACGGCAGCTCGGTGACCACGATGTCCTGGCGGTCCTTGCCGCGCTGTTCGATCGCCGCCTTCGCGCGCACCTGGAAGCTGCCGCGGCCCGTCTTGTAGGCCGACTCGATTCCTTCGCGGCCGTAGATGTAACCTCCCGTCGGGAAATCGGGGCCGGGAACGAGCTTCATCACCTTTTTCAGGTTCGCGTCCGGCTCTTCGATCATCAGGATCGCGGCTTCGATCGTTTCCTTCAGGTTGTGCGGCGGAATGTTGGTGGCCATGCCGACCGCGATCCCCGAGGAGCCGTTGACGAGCAGGTTCGGGATGCGTGACGGCAGGACGGTCGGCTCTTGCTCGCTTTCGTCGAAATTGGGAACGTGATCAACGGTGTCCTTCTCGATGTCCGCGAGCATCTCCTCGGCGATTTTCGAGAGGCGCGCCTCGGTGTACCGCATGGCCGCCGGCGGGTCGCCGTCAACCGAGCCGAAGTTTCCCTGGCCGTCGATCAGCGGGTAGCGCATGTTGAAATCCTGCGCGAGCCGGACAAGCGCGTCGTAAACGGGCGTGTCGCCGTGCGGGTGATATTTGCCCAAAACTTCGCCGACGATTTTCGCGCACTTGCGGTAAGCCTTCGTCGACGTAAGCCCGAGTTCGTACATGCCGAAAAGAATGCGCCGGTGGACGGGCTTCAAGCCGTCGCGCACGTCGGGCAGCGCGCGCCCGATGATTACGCTCATGGCGTAATCGAGGTACGACTTCTTCATTTCCGATTCGATATCAACCGGCGTCATGATCGACTGATTCGTGATTTCGTCCGCCATCTATCCCCCAAAGTGTGCTGTGGCTGCGTAAACTTGCAGCCGTTAACTCATCAATTCCGCAACAGGTGTCGCCTAGCGGCGCGCTGCCTGCTCCAAAACGTAAGCCTTCACCGTCTCAAATGCCGAGGCGTTGTTTGAAAATCGCTGCGCCCCGAAATGTGCTTCCAGGCGCTGCACCAGCGCGGCGCACTCGGCTTCGCTCCCGCATTCAAACGCCACGCCCTGGTCGTTGTTCGGCGCACTCGTTGGTGTGGCGCGAAATTCCGAGCACGAAAGCCCGCGCAGCCCCGGCAAAATCTTCCATGTGAGCTGATAGATCATCGCCTTATTGATTGCTGGCCCGGAGACGCCTTGTGGGTCGCCCCTTTAGGGGCGACATTAGCGGCGTCTTCCGTAGGGGCTTTAGCCCCTGAAGCTCCCGCATCGTAAGGACTCGGATCGAGCTCGTACTGAGCACACGCGGAGCTCAATAGATACTCTTGCGGCTTGCTGGCTAGCCGAGCCTTGACCGGATTCTGCTCAATGTATTGCTTTCGAATTCGATATTCGTCGAGGTTTCGAATCCAGCGGTCATGGAAGCCTTCCATCCAAATCGGGAACTGGTAAACCAAGTCGTGCTTGATCCGATGCGACGAACCGCCCTTGATCATCATGACGGCCTTCTCAAGCGAGGATGTTTCGCTCGGAGTGATGAGCATGTGTAGGTGCTCTGGCATGATCGCAAAAGCATGCAGTTTGTAATAACCCCGCTCCCGACATTCAAGCAACTGCTCCAGAAGAATCTTCGCCGGGCCCGGCTTCTGGAAGATCCGCCGGCGCTCCCAGGTGTCGGTCGTCACGAAATACACGCCCGATTGTCTGACTCGCCTCGCAAGTCTGCCCATCAGGGAGCTTCAGGGGCTAAAGCCCCTCCTCTTGTCGGCCATTTATGTCGCCCCTAAAGGGGCGACCCACAACGCCTCGGCCCAGCTCTTTGCTGCTTGTTCAACTCAAATATCCAAATTGACCACATCGAGCGCGTTATCCTGGATGAATTTGCGGCGCTCCTCGACGTTTTCGCCCATGAGCGTCGAGAAAATATCCTCCGCGGCGACGGCATCTTCGAGGCGCACCTTCAGCAGCGTGCGCGTTTCGGCGTTCATGGTGGTTTCCCACAGCTGCTCGGGGTTCATTTCCCCGAGGCCCTTGAAGCGCGTGATGGTGAATTCCTTCTTTGCGCCTTCCATGACGTAGTTCAGCAGATCCAGTGCGGATTCCTTGGTGGCTTTGTCGCCGTTGTGCGTGACGACGAACGGCGGCCGGTCGTGCTCTCCGATGGCCGCGCGCAGGGTACGCAGGCGCTTGTAATCGGGCCGGGATGCAAGCGCCCAGTTGATGCGGCTCTCGCCGCCGTTCTTCAGCACGAGTTCGTGGAGGCTGTGCTCTTCGTCGAACACGAACTTGGTTTCGAGCTTCAGCTTTTCTTTTTCGATGGCCTTGACGAGTTCGTTCAATTTCTTCTTGTCCGCGAAGTCCGCTTTCTTGTCGAGATCGCTTTCGGCGAGCAATTCGACGAGCTTCGGATCGCGCAGGCGGCGCGCGAGTTTCGCGGCCACCTGGTCGTACTCCTGAATATTCAGAAGAAACGTGGTGAGCTCGGCGCCTTCCAGCGATTTCCCGTTCTTCCCCTTGACCACGTGTTCTTCGGTGGCGCGCTTCATCAGCTCGCGGGAGAACTCGCGCTCGTCGCGGATGTAACGATCCATCTTGCCGCGCTTGATGCGATACAGAGGCGGCTGGGCGATATAGATGTGCCCCTTTTCGATCAGCTCGCGCATGTGCCGGAAAAAGAAAGTCAACAGAAGAGTCCGGATGTGCGAGCCGTCCACGTCCGCGTCGGTCATGAGAATCACTTTGTGATAGCGCAGCTTCGCGGCGTCGAAATCATCCTTGCCGATGCCGGTGCCGAGGGCCGTGATGATGGCGCGAATTTCTTCGTGGCCCAGCATCTTGTCGTAGCGCGCCTTTTCGACGTTGAGGATCTTGCCCTTGAGCGGCAGGATGGCCTGATAGCGGCGGTCGCGGCCGCCCTTGGCCGAGCCGCCGGCCGATTCGCCCTCGACGACGAACAGTTCGCAGCGCGCGGGATCGCGTTCCTGGCAATCGGCCAGTTTTCCCGGCAGGCCGCTCGAATCGAGCGCGGATTTTCGCCGCGTCAGCTCGCGGGCCTTGCGCGCCGCTTCGCGGGCGCGCGCGGCGTCAATGGTCTTGCCGATAATCTTGCGCGCGATGGAGGAGTGCTTGTCGAAATACAGGCCGAGCTCGGAATTGACCAGCGATTCGACGAGACCCTTGATGTCGCTATTGAGCTTGCCTTTGGTCTGGCCCTCGAACTGGGGCTGCGGCAGCTTCACCGAAACGACGGCGACCAGGCCTTCGCGGACGTCGTCACCGGTGATCGAGATTTCGTCCTTCTGCTCCTTCAGCATGCCGAACTGACCGGCGTAGTAGTTGATCGTGCGCGTCAGCGCGGAGCGGAAGCCGGAAAGGTGCGTGCCGCCGTCAACCGTGTTGATGGTGTTGGCGAAGGCGAAAATGTTTTCGGCGTAGCTGTCGTTGTATTGCAGCGCGATTTCCATGTCCACCTGCTCGCGCTTCCCCTCCATGTAGATGGGCGAATCGTGGAGCGTCTGCTTGCCGCGATTCAGGTGCTTGATGAATTCGGTGATGCCGCCGGTGAAGCGGAACTCGGCTTTCTTGCCGCCGCTGGGGCGCTCGTCTTCGAGCGTGATCTTGAGGCCCTTGTTCAGGAAGGCCAGCTCGCGGAGGCGCTGCGATAGCGTGTCGAAGCTGTAGTTGATGGTGGTAAAGATCGAAGTGTCGGCGTGAAACGTGATTTTCGTGCCGGTTTTTCGCGTCTTGCCGGAGGACTTCAGTTTCGACGTGGGCACTCCTTTTTCGTAGGACTGCTCCCACACCTCGCCGTCGCGCCAGATTTCCAGATCGAGCCAATCGGAAAGCGCGTTGACCACGGAAACGCCGACGCCATGCAGCCCGCCTGAAACCTTGTACGTGTCGCTGTCGAATTTTCCGCCCGCGTGCAGCACGGTCATCACCACTTCGGCGGCGGGCTTTTTTTCCGTGGCGTGCATGTCCACGGGAATGCCGCGGCCGTTGTCGATCACGGTGACGCTGTTGTCGTCGTGGATCGTGACGTTGATTTCGTCGCAGAACCCGGCCATGGCTTCGTCCACCGAATTGTCCACCACTTCCCAGACGAGATGGTGCAGGCCGAGCTCCCCGGTGGAACCGATGTACATCGCCGGGCGTTTGCGCACGGCTTCGATGCCGCCGAGGACTTTGATGGAAGTAGCGTCGTACTTATGCCCGCCTCCCGGCGAGGCAGGCCCGCCCTTGGCAGGCGTGGATTCTTTGTCAGCCATGGATCGTGCGTCTCCTCAGTGGTGCTGCTGCGCAGTGCTGCAAAAAATTTCAGGTCTAAAAGCCTGAGCTACGTTGTCTTTTTCGGGAAGGCGAGTCGCGCGGAAAGTGCTCGACGCTGGCCTGCCCATTGGTCCCAGATGCTTTCCCTGACCAGGTGCGCTGGGACTCGAAGGGTTTTTCTTGGCTCCATCCCGTCCGCTACTTGCGGACGCGGCGAAGCTTCTATTTTCCCCGGCTGGGGACATCCGGCACGTCATTCGCACCGCTCGCTCTGGCGCAAGCGAGGATGCTGGGCATGCCCGGTCCGGATGCAATGCCATTTCAGGAGGAATCCGAACACCAAATTTTACCGAATTGCGCGGAAATTCACAAGGCCATTGTGGCCCGGCGACTATATTCTATCCTTCTTATTTTCAGTTGGTTGCGGGCTTTCAAGGCAGGGGCTTTGCGCGGATTTCCTGCTCACATTTCGCGCATGAACAAAGTGATTTACTGTGGGCAAATTCGGCAAGCGTGGCTGCGAAATCAGGGCAGTTTTTGCGCGCCCAGTTGACGCAAGAGACTGAGAAGATCGCCGAGAACCCAGCCCTCGGCGACTTTTCCCTCCGCGATGCGAAAGAACGCCGCGCCCGAGTATGCGATCGTTTTTCCGGCCGGCGCGACACCGAAAATTTCGCCGCGATGCGTCCCGCGGTAGAGCAGGCGCGCGACCACCCGATCGTCTTCGGCCGCAATCTCCTCGATCGTGTTGTGAAAATCCGGGAACGCACGTTGCACCTGGCGCATGTACGCGCGGAATGCCTCGCGCCCCTTCGTTTCCGTGCCGAGTGACCCGCGAAAAACAATCTCCTCGGCAAGCAGCTCCTCCGCCTTCGCGAAATTCCACGGGTTCCACATCTCGTCGTAGTAGCGCCGGACCAGATTTTTATTTTTGTCCATGTCCACGGACTTCTCCGCTTAGTACGCGCGAGAATACCGGCACAAAGATTTAGTGGTAGATCCAAATTGGAGAGGGGGGTCAGATGCGCATGGGCATAACGACGTAGCGGTAACGGCTGGATTCGTCGCCGACGGGACGCAACTGCCCGGCGGACTGTTCGTCCTTCAGCTCGAACGAGATCGGGCCGTCCGGCGCCGCGGCCAGGAAATCGAGCATGTACTGCGCGTTGAAGCCAATGGCGATTGGCTCGCCCTTGAATTCCTTCTCGATGGCTTCCTTCGCTTCGCCGTATTCGGGGCTTGATGCGGAGATTTCGATTCCTTCTTTTGCGAGCGTGAACTTCACGGCGTGGGAGCGCTGGTCGGCGAGCTGCGAGACGCGGCGCAGCGCGTCCTGAAGCTCGCCGCGCTCGAGGATGACTGTCTTATTGGCGTCGCGGGGCAGAACCGCTTCGTAGTTGGGGAACTGGCCCGTAAGCTTGCGCGACGTGAGCAGGCGACCGCCGAACTGGAAGAAGAGGTGGCTTTCGTCCTGCGCGAATTCCACCGCGCCATCGTCGCCGCTTTCGGCCGCGAGGCGTTGAATTTCGGACATGGCTTTCTTCGGCACGAGGACGCGTGTTTCGGCGCTGAAGCCTTCGAATTTGTGGTCGATCTCGACCATGGCGAGCCGGTGGCCGTCGGTGGCTACCATCGTGATGGACCCCGGCTTCAACACGAGCAGCGCGCCGTTCAGCGTGTAGCGCGATTCTTCGAGCGAAATCGCGAAGGTGGTCTTGGCGATGACGTCCGCGAGCAGCTTGGCGGGAATTTTTAGAAGCGCGTGCGGAAAGACCGGCAACGCAGGGAAGTTATCCTTCGACATTCCGACCAGCTTGTAGTTCTTGCGGTCGCAGGTGAGCTGCACCCAATGATTTTCGAGGAGCTTGAAGCGGATTTCCTCGTCCGGCAGCAGGCGCACGAGCTCGAGCAGCTTCTTTGCGGGGATGGTGCCCGCGCCTTCCTTTTTCACTTTGGCTTCGCACGAGGTGCGGATGCTGAGCTCGAGGTCGGTGGCCGTGATGGTCAGGCGGTTGCCCTTGGCCTCGCAGAGGAGATTCGAAAGGATCGGGATTGTCGTCTTGCGCTCGACGACGCCCTGGGTGAGGGACAGCTCCTCGAGCAGGTCGAACTTCTTGACGCTGAATTCCATCTCGGCCATTGTTTGCGTTCCTGTTGTCGTGGGCATGGATGCGGCTACTTTACTTCTTTCCTTTATTTATTTGAATAAGAAATAAGAACCGTCGCCGTCGCCGCAATTGTGGATATTGCGGATAACCCTGCAACTCGCAAAGCACAAGACAGTTGCGGTATCCCCTGTCCTGTGGAACCCCGCGCGTGCCGCAGGGAAAATCCCGGCCGGGCAGGAGCTGTGGATGTCTTCCACAATGCATCCACAGTGGAAGGAGCACCCGGCCGGGCCCCTGACCCCTAACTCTATCCAAATGAATCGAGTAGCCTGTTGATCGTCTTGTTCAAATCCTTGTCCACCTGGCGCAGCGTCTCAATCTTATTGATCGAATGTAGAACGGTGGTGTGGTGCTTGCCGCCAAATTGCCGGCCGATTTCGGGCAGAGATGCCGACGTGAGCTGTTTCACAAGGAACATCGCCACCTGTCGCGGGAAGGCAATCACTTTCGAATTGCTGCGCACCTTCAAGTCCTGCGCGCGCATCCCGAAGTGCTCGCCGACGCGCTTTTGGATCTGCTCGATGGTCACTTTCTTTTCCTGCGTCTCGATGATGTTCTTCAGCACCTGCTGCGCCGTGGGCAGGTTGATTTGCGCGCCCGTGAGAGACGAGTAAGCGATCAGCCGGATCAGCGCGCCCTCGAGCTCGCGGATATTCGATTTGATGGCGCGCGCAATGTATTCGGCCACGTCATCCGGCACCTGAACGCGCTCGTTATCGGCCTTCTTCTGCAGAATCGCGATTTTCGTTTCGAGGTCCGGAGGCTGGATATCGGCGATCAGTCCCCACTCGAAGCGCGAGCGCAGGCGTTCCTCGATGGCGGAAATCTCCTTCGGCGGGCAGTCCGACGAAATGACGATCTGCTTCTGCTGGTCGTACAGCGCGTTGAAGGTGTGAAAGAATTCTTCCTGCGTCCGCTCGCGCGTGGCGATGAACTGGATGTCGTCCACCATCAGCACGTCCATGGTGCGGAACCGGTCGCGGAAATTGGCCATGCGCTCGAAGCGGATCGAGGCAATCACCTCGTTCGTAAATTTTTCGGCGCTGATGTACGTCAACCGCAATGATGGATTGCGGCGCTTGAGCATGTGCCCGATGGCCTGCATCAAATGCGTCTTGCCCAACCCCACACCGCCGTACAGGAAGAGCGGGTTGTAGGACTTGGACGGTTGCTCGGCAACCGCCACGGCCGCCGCGTGCGCGAACTGGTTCGAAGCTCCGACGATGAACTTATCGAAGGTATAGCGCGGATTGAGCTGATGGTTCGCGGAATCGAAATCGAGTTTCGCCTGTGACGTGGCGGCCGCCGCCGGCGCCGGCTCCGTTTCGGCCGCGATGTATTCGATCAGCATCTCCGGCTTGCCGATTTCCGTCAGAACAGCTTGCAAAAGCTGGCCATACGTCTCCGTGAGCCGCTTGCAGAAGAGCCGCGTCGGGACGCGCACCACCAGGCGGCCGTCTTCGGCGCGCTCCTGGCGGGTGGGGCGAAACCAAGTGGCGAAACTGTGAGGATTGACGCGACGTTCTGTATGCAGAAGGATCTTGTCCCAAAGGTTCATTCGAAAAGCCAGCCTCGCCCCAATTTCCACCGATGTGGAAATGTTGTGGAAATCCACACACGCAATACTTTTGCTTTTTGGCCGATCAGATTCGACGCTGTGGGTACGCCCCCGGCGTTCCGCGGCATCGTATGAGTGCCGTCGCACCGACTGATATCGTATGCGAGGAGTGGATTCTGCCTAATCGCAACGTTGCGAGCAAGAGAAAACTGAACGAAGTCGATGTGGACTCTCCACATCTTATGCACAGTTTTTCCACAAGCAGAAAATCGGTCGTTGCGCGGCCGCGCGGAGAAAAAAACGCGGATGAGAAATTTATTATGCGCGGCGCAAGAAATTTTTCCGGGGAATCAGTGTTCCGCCGCTGGCGTTAAGGGGATTTTGTCCGGCCGCACAAACTCGAAGATTCCGATGGGATCGGCCGCGAGAAGAAGACGATCGGGCTCGACAAGAATTGCTTTCGGCTCCACGCGCGCGCCCTCTTTCGTCACCGTGCGATAGGTCAGCAGGCGATTGCCGTCGCTGCTGAAGTGCAACAACGCATTTCCGATGGCGGTCCAGATTTCCTGCGTCGCCGGGTCCACGCCGATGGCATTGATCACCGGCTTCGTCACCGGAACTTCGGTGTGCCGGTCGAGTTTCAAATAATCGTGGCGCTTGTCCTGCGGCGCAAACTCGAGCGCGGAAAGAGCAATCTCGTACGAAGAGTAACCGTAGCGATCGTATTTCCGGATTGTCGGGTCGGCCGCATAGGTGAACGCGAAATAAATATGCCCCGCGGGATCGCCCGTCAGCCAGCCGCGATTCAGAAACTGCTTCGCGCCCTTTTCATCTTCCACCAAGTCCGACGGGTCGCCGAAATCGCGGACCAGCTTTCCGCGCTTGTCGAGCACATCCACCAGCCGGCCCGAACGAAGCGTCTCCACCGCGACTTCGTTGTCCGGCAGCGCCACGATGGAAGTGGGCGCCACCACCGGAATCGTCGCCACCAGCGAACCATCGGGCGCGAAAACTTTCACGGCATTGGCGCCGCGGTCGGCCACCCAGAGCTGCCCGTTCGCGTCGAGATCGATGTCCACCGCGTACACGATCTTCGCCGCGCCGGAATTGGCGTTGGGGATTTGCCCGCTGCGTTTGCCGTCGGCGGCGTAGATCGCAACCTGCGTCGCGGGCACGGCGAGAATGTAGTAGCGCCCGGCCGCGTCGCGCTTCAGCGCCGTGACCCCCGGACCCACTCCGGGAAACACGCGCGCCTTGGCGACAATCTCGCGCTCGAATGCCTGCTGCTGTCCCGCCACAGGTGCGCGCATCCACCCGGCGGCGAATGCAGCGACCATCGCCATCGTGGCTAGCGTCGCGACTGTTGCAAAAGACACGCCGAGCTGGATGCGGCGAAGCATGTGCAAGAAAATTATAGCGGTTCCATTGCGCACAGATGCCCCACCCTGGCGCGGTGTTGCCTGCGGAACACTGTGGCACAGACAATAGTGCCTGTGCTCCCTCCGGTGAGGCTACTTCTTCGCTTTCGCTCTTGTGGTGCGGTACGGCCGCAGCAGCGTGTCGAGATCGCCCACCATGAACGCCCGTGCCTTGCCCTCGCGGTGAATCGCCCAGTTCAGCATCGATCCGCCGATCATTCCCTGCACGGCATTGGCGAGCCGCGCCGCCGGGCACTTGCGCAATTCTCCTGCCCGGACCGCTTCCACAATCAGCGCGCGCAGCTCCGCCCGGAACTGCCGCGCGTGCGCCAGCGCCAGCCGGTGAAACTCCGGATCGGCCAGGTCTATCTCGAGAAATGCGAGCGAGTTTGCCAGCACCTCAGGCGAGCGCGCCATTTGCGCCATGCACTCGGCCACGCCTTCGAGCGCGCGCAGCGGCGAGCGATGCTGCGCCCGGAGCCGCGCGAACTCTTCGCCCACGCCCGAGGCGCCCAGCCGTGCCACTTCGAGCAGCAGCCCGCGCTTCGACCCAAAGCGCTGCATCAGCGTTGCCGGCGCCAGCCCCGCTTCCTTGGCAACGTCCGCCAGTGTCAGCCGCGACGGCCCCAGCCGCTCGATCGCGCGGATGGCGGCGAGCACGATATCCGAATCGGGTTTCAGGCGCGGCCGGGGCGACATAGCCCCTGCACTATAAGCGAATCACTGTTCACAAACAACCCTTGACAATAAATGAACGGTCATTTACATTGGGCGGCATGAGCGGCCGGCACATGCCTGCTCTCGGATGGGAGGTTCTTCATGCGCAAAGTCACTTTCGGCGGCGCCAACAGCCTCGACAACTTCCTCGCTCGCAAAGACCATGCCGTGGACTGGCTCCTCTGGTGCGATGAAGCCGCCGCGATCATGTCCGCCTATTGGAAAACGATTGACACCATCCTCATGGGCCGCAAGACGTACGAGGTGGCCCTTCGCGGCAGCAAAGGCAAATCGCCCTACCCGGGCATGAAATCCTACGTCTTCTCGAAAACGCTCAAGCCCGACGCCCATCCCCACGTCACCATGGTTTCCGGCGACGCCCCCGACTTCATCCGCAACCTCAAAAAGCAGCCGGGAAAAGACATCTGCCTGATGGGCGGCGGCGGGCTCGCGAACTCGCTCTTCGAAGCCGGCTTGATCGACGAGATTGGCCTCAACATCCATCCGGTGCTGCTCGGCTCGGGGATTCCTCTGTTCCATGAGATGAGCCGCCAGATCGACCTCGAGCTGCTCGAGAGCCAGACCTTCAAGAACGGCTGCGTGTGCGTGCGCTATCGCGTGAAGCCGTGAACCGTTCCGGAGGACGAGCCATCATGAAAAAAAACACCGCGAGGCACGCCACGAAAAAGGACGCCATGAAGAAGAGCGCCACCAAAAATTCCCGGAAGATCATCGTCTACATCGCCACCAGCGCCGACGGCTACATCGCGCGTCCCGACGGCAGTGTCGACTGGCTCGACCGCCCGCATCCCAAGGACCACTACGGCATGCCCGCGTTTTTCAAATCCATCGACACCATCCTGTGGGGCCGCAAGACCTTCATGCCCGTAATCGAAAAAGGGATGGACCTTTCGGTGTACGGCCCCGGAATCAAGAACTACGTCTTCTCGCGTTCGCCTGCACGGCAAAAGACTTTTGGCCCGGGAGTCGAGTTCGTCAACGAGCCGATCAAGCCGTTCGCGCAGCGTCTGCGCGCGCAGCCCGCCGCGGCGGGCAAGCCCGGCAAGAACATCTTTATGATGGGCGGCGCCGAGCTGATCGCGGCGTTTCTCGACGAAGGCGAAATCGACGAGTTCAGCATCCACGTGATCCCGGTTCTCATCGGCGAAGGAATCCCGCTCGTCGCGCCGCGCCATCGCAACGTCAAGCTCGCGCTGCTCTCGACCAAAACGTTCCCCGACGGCGTCGTCCACCTGAACTATCGAGTGGTGTGACGGGCGACAGCGGCGAATTCCGCGTCCGTGGTTTCTGTAGGGGCACAGCATGCTGTGCCCGGTCCGCCGCGGCGGATGCGGGTGTTGTCCCAAGGCGAAAATGCCGTTTTGTTGCGATTAGAAATTTTTAAGCCCTCCTTTTTGTGTAAGTTGCAAAGATTCTAATTCTGGAATGTTGCGATTAGAAATGCGCCCTTCGGCTCCGCTCAGGGCAGGGTGGCGAGTGACTAGTGACCCGTTCGTCCACAAAGCGGTCCTCAGGGTAAACGAGTGGCTAGCCCTGTATGCCGGTTGTTCGGCACAAGGGGACTCCCGGCAAATACCCGGGAAAACGAAATCGCGAGCGTCGCTCAAGTTACGTACACCTCAGAACAAGGTTAGCAGGGGGGCGGTGGCGGAGGTAATTGTCCCAGCGGACAAAATTGGTACAGGCGGCGGAAAACACAAAAAGCTGACCCGTGGGACAGGTAGTCCGAGGCTGATAGAATTGACCACGGACATCAGGAGAGTGCCATGAGGAAAATGGCGGCGGGACAATTCAGGAAGAACTGCCTGTCGGTGATGGAGCACGTGCGGGTGACCGGCGAGCCGGTGTTGGTGACCAAGCGAGGCGCGCCGTTGGTGAAGGTGGTTCCGCTGGCTTCAGAAGGAGACGAGCTGTTCGGTTTTATGGCGGGCGAATTCAAGATCACCGGGGACATCGAGTCTCCAGCCTGAAGACGTTCCTGGAAACCGGCAAACCGCTCGGCATTACGGCGCGCCGCCGCAATTTTGACGCAGTCCATCGATCGGAGCTTTCGAAAACAGCGAAAGAGTGGCCGTATGCTGCCGACGCGTCGATTATCGGTGGTCGGCAAAGAGCGCGGGAGGGGCACTGACGTCTGGATGCAGTTGCGGCCGATAATGGTACTCGGAAATAACCCGTATGAAGTCTTCCGGCGACTTCACCGCATCGTCCAACAGCCCGCGCTTCATCAGGGTCAAAAAAAGGGCACAGGAGCGCGCTTGGCAATTGATGGAGCGTAGCGGATTGAACTCGATATCAGTAAAGCCCGCGTAACCATAAAGCCTTGTGCACCATTGCCGGTGTGGGTAGATCGAGTTAACGTAGAGCCAGTCGTAGAATGCGGTCCGTGGCTCCAGCGGGAAGGAGAAGCCGTCGAATTCGAACCCGATCAGCGGCCCAGATTCCCGCAGCCGTGGATCGCGCTTAGCCTCCCTAGCTCCCTTGTCGTACAAGTCCGTAAATGGCCCGCCCCGCTCAAATACTTTGCTTCCTTGGAAGGCGCATTCCAGTGAGATTTCTCCGCGCCGGACGCTTTGCACCTTCAGATGAAAGGCACTAAGATGCTGCCCCGATGTCCTCTTCGACTTGCTAGAAACCTCCAGCAAGGGCGAAAATCCCGCTGCTGCGGCCGCTGTGTGCAGTGCATCGACATTCTTTTCCTTCTGGGTCGGCGCGAACCCCGAATGCCATTTCAATTGGAAGAAAATCTCGTTCACCAACTCGGCGCTCGCTGAGGCTGGCACGAAAATGGGTCGCTCAGCCATTGGGAAAGTACTTCTCCAAGTATTTCATCGGAACGTGGTCGGGCACAAGAATCTCGCACTTCTCTGCTGCCTGCAGCCTCGCCTGAACATTAGCGTCGTTCCAAGGCATCCGCGTGTAGAGCACCTCAAAGTCTATTTGGCCCGCCGCATCCCCAAGGTCACAGATCTCAATGCCGCATTTGTTCGAGACGTCAGGTGAGTACCGCACGCCTTTCGCTCCGAGCACGCCGCCATCAACCCTGAGGAATACCGATTCTTCGATTCTGCCCTCTTGTTTGGCAATATGCTCCATTGGATGGTTCGGCCTAAAGCATAGATGGACATACTTATCCATGCCGAACATCCGGTCCGCGTCCAAGCTCCACTGGTTGCCGCCAGGACAAGACTTGTCGACACCCTTCTCTCGTAGCTTAGCTGTTGAATATAACCCGCCCAGCTCTCGGATCAAAGCAAGGTTACGCTTGTCGGTGAAATGATACAGCACCTTGATGCGAGTCAGCGGTTCGGCTAAGACCATACCAGATATTATACTTAATTCATGCCTTAACGCCGTCGGGGGTACAACCATCCCAATTAGGAGAGACCCGAAGCGCGAAACTCCACTATATGGCGAGCACGGCGCAATTCTTTGGGGCGAATCAAGACAAACTCGCGATATGAGTTACAAAAGCATTCGACAACGCAACTCCTCGCGAAGCCTTTAAGATCACTCAAAATGATCTCACCTTGACCACCGTCGTTAAGAATGCCACCGATCTCGTCACCTGGATTTATAAACGTCAGGTCGGGTGGGGCACCGAACTGAGTCGTGAAAGGCTTGCTCGGCACGGAATAGACAACGTAGAACGACGTCCCGCCATCCGGATTTTCGCGCGAAGTCCTAGCCAACACAAGTAGCAAGCAGGGGACGCGGTTCCTTTCTACGAATCGTCTTAACGTCGCGTGCCGAGATGCGCCGTACCGATCTGCGAGGTAAACAGCACTGGCAATCGAAGCCTGATAATCCTGTGCCTCGCGCTCAAATCTCTCGCACTGAAAAAGGATTTCGGCTGCGCCGAAGTTTGCTTCGGATTCAAAAAGCTCGATACATTGAGGGCTTAGGCTCGCATCATCCTCTTCGGTATAGGAAATGTGCTGCCAGGGGAGAATCTTATGTGTCACCTCATGATAGGTGACAAACGATTTCCTTGGATCGGGCAACGAAGGATCAACATACGCAAGTTCAGTTCGCCTGTCCATGAACCCGCGCACCTTGGAGAAAGCTCTGTAAAAAAGATCCCGCGCTCTTTCGGTGAACGACTCTCGGAATTCAGCTAGGTCGAGTTCGCCGGCCTCAACAAGCCGGGCGCACGCAAGAATTCCGGATTTCGGAGTCGGAAGGCAATTCCTGACGCCGGCAGCGCGCAGCAATTGTTTGACCTCTGAGGTGATTTCACTCGCAGATCGCGGTACCCGAATTTGCGCTGGTAGTTCTCTCATGTTTACTACCGATTGCGTGCCTTTTTCTTGCGTCTCATGAATTCAACGAAGTCTAGGACTTGTTCCTCTTCTTCTGGAGAAAGATCAAGCGCGTTGAAGGCGAGCGAGGCGTGTCCACGCGTCGGCTCGCCCGTCGCCTGAGTCATGTATCCGGCTAGCTTCATAAACCCGTTGTACGGTACGCCGTAGACCTTGGCTATTTCATACAGAACGTTGGGGGACGGTTCGCTAACGTTATCGTTCTCTAGCTGATTGAGATAGCTGTTGGATACCTTTCGGTTCGTCTTCTCTTCAACTTCTCTCAAGGTCCAACCCCGTATCCTTCGCAGCCTGGCTAGCTCTTGCCCAAGCGTGTGCGCTGGCATCGACCGCCTCCATAGAAGAGAGTTTAGACAATCTGAATTGCATAGTCAACGGCGCATTAGCATTAATGCAAAAGCAGTGCTTGACTTACAAAGCAGATTTTTGAAATAATGCCATTGCTTCCGAAGAGGACAGCCAACTTTTCGACTAATCGGCGAAGCTGCATGGAGGAGGGGGGAGAAAACAATGGCTCGTAAGCGGATCACGTGCATCAATAAAGCTCCAACGCACCAAGATCGCAACGCCCACATTACGAATGTCGGGGTCGGCTCATGCCCACACTTTCATCCGGACGACACCAGACCATTCGCTGAAGGACAATCTTCTTTCGCTACCGGAATGCGTGTCGGCTTGAGGGTTCGGGGGAGGACTGTATTACAAAATGAGAGTTAAAAGGAGAAAGAGATGGCGACTCGGGAATTCGATGCTCACAAGTGGATGAAGCAGCCTACAAAGGTGAATTTCCGAACCAAGGATGGCGAGAAGGTTCAATTTACCGCGAGAAAGGAGCAGCAAGTACCAGTCCAAGTGAAATTCAAGGTGCACAACCGCAAGTCGCACTAGGCTGACGGCCCTAAAGCAGACTGTGTGTTTAGCAAATCGAATGCTGGTTCAAGCCGGGACGATCCTCACATAGGGTCCGGCACAAGGGGGTATGGAAAATGAAGAATATCGTGATGTTGTTGGTTTTGGTCGTTTTGGGCGCGGGAACTGTAGCAGCGCAAGAGGTAGGTGTGGTCTTTCATCCAGGCGAGACTGTTCACATTTTGGTGACATTTAAGACGCCGCCAAACCCTGTTGAGGCAGCGACGTTTGGTTTTGGGCTCGTTGGCCAGCCTGAGAAAGCGCAGGAACCGCTAGGCCAAGGTTTCCAGGGAAGCCAATTCAAAAAAATAAGCGATGCCCAATTTGAGATAAGCGGAACAATCCCTGACCACACGGCGAGCGGAAATTTCAAACTGAACTGGATCAATATCGGTATCAAAGGGGTCGGCAAACAGTATAACGAGGGGGCCGACTTCAAGGGATTGACGATCAGGATAATCAATCCCGAGCACCCGGAGTTTCCCGCAATCGACGATGTAAAACTGACACCACGCAATTGAAATACCGCGCTGTGAAGGTGTGTCTTGTTGATATGGCGGGTGAGCCACGGTCCAAAAGCAGATCCCTCGGCAGCGGCGACGAAGGCCGGGCACAGCATGCTGTGCCCCTACGGAAGATCAAGAGCACGCGGCGGGTTAATCCAGGCGGAAATTGGCGCGCTCGATGGAGCGGGCGTGGCCGGTGGATTCGTCCACGTCGAGGATGACGGTGTTCATCTGCACGTCGCCTTCGGCGACGGCGAATTTGGCGGGCATGGCGTCGAGGAAGCGCTGCACGATGCCCTGCTTGTCCATGCCGATGACGGAGTCGTGCGGGCCGGTCATGCCCACGTCGGTGATGTAAGCGGTGCCCTTGGGCAGGACGTGCTCGTCGGCGGTGGCGACGTGGGTGTGCGTGCCGACCACGGCGGAAACTTTGCCGTCGAGATGCCAGCCCATGGCCTGCTTTTCGGAAGTGGTCTCCGCGTGGAAGTCCACGAGGATGACTTTCACGTCCGGCGGAATTTTGGCGAGCTCGACGAGCGCGGCGCGGAAGGGGTCGTCAATGGGGGTCATGAACGTGCGCCCTTGCAAATTCAAGATGGCGTAGCCCGTGCCGTTTTTCGCGCGGCCGACGAAAAGCCCGCTGCCCGGAGAGCCGTTGGGAAAATTTGCGGGGCGCAACAGGCGCGGCTCGTGCGGGAAAAAATCGAGAATCTCCTTGCGGTCCCAGATGTGGTTGCCGCCGGTGAGGACTTCGATGCCGGCGCCGAAAAGCTCCTCGGCGAGGCGCGGGGTGATGCCGAAGCCGGACGCGGAATTTTCGCCATTGGCGATGCACAGATCAATTTTGCGCTGGGCGAGGATGTCCGCGAGCCGGTCGTGAACGATCTTGCGGCCGGGCGAGCCGACGATGTCGCCGATGAAAATAATTCTCACGAGTTTATCCGCATGTCTTCAGGGGCCACTGTTGACATCTTTCTCGTTGGCGAAGCCGAAGAGAGATTCTTCGACTGCGCGTTCCGGCCCACAGATCGCCAAAGGCGCAATCTGTGGGAAAGAAGAGGCCGCCGGGACGCTCCGCTCAGAATGACGTGTTCGCCCAGCGCCGAGTTTCTAGAAAGCGATCCGCTTCGCCGTGCGCTGCTAGGCCCTGAACCCCACGTAATAGGTGGGGGCCCAGCGCCTGCTTTAAGGCTTCCCCGGCAAGCCGGGGACGCACAAGGGCAGGACGACGCGGGCTCCCTGGGATCCAGTGTTGGTTCAATAGGCTTTCGCAGCGTCACCTGCGTCGCAGACCGCTTCCGCGGAATATTGTAGCAGCAATGGCGGGCGCGCTGGTCGGCCCGGGATTTGCCAGCGGCGCCAACACATCCTTGTGGCGGGCAAGAGACGGGATTAGAATCGCTTCACAGTTTTCGAGGCAATCCGGAATCTCAATTCACTGGAGGAGAAGAATGATGCGAAAAGTTTTCCTGTTGATGATGCTGGCGTGTGTTTGCGCGGCGACGGCATCGGCGCAATATGACACGCCGGCGCCCGCGAACAAGGGCCAAACCGAAAAGCCCGATTTTTCCATCACGGCGTCGTACATTGAAGCGTGCAGCTGCGATATGTTCTGCCCCTGCTACTTCAATGCGCACTCCACGATGCACGGCGACAAGCAATTTTGCCGCGCGAACCTGGTGATGAAAGTCGACAAAGGGTATTACAAGGCGACGAAGCTCGACGGCGCGAAAGTGTGGGTCTCCACCGATCTGGGGAGCGATTGGGGCACGGGAAAAGACTCCTGGGTGGTGATGACGTTTGATGCGGAGGACACGCCGGAACAGAAAGCGGCGCTCGGCGACATTCTCGGACAGCTCTATCCGATGAAATGGGAAAAAGTGGCGACCGACACGGTGGCGTTCACGTGGAACGTGGACCGCGCCACCGGAGTGGCCCACGCGAAAATGAGCAACGGCAAGGGGGAAGTCGAGCTCGAACGCGTGGCCAGCACGAACCCGAAGGAGGAAATTGTGCTGCCCAACGTGAAATATTGGAACGCGCAATCCAACTCGGGTTTCCGGATGTGGAAGTCGAAGCGCGAGGCCTATTCCGGACAGGGTCACGACTTCGATTACAAGGGAACGAACGGGTTTCTGATTACTATCGAGTTCTCCGGGAAAGCCAGCGCGCACACAGGCGACTAAGGGAGGCAGGTACGGAGACCGGCTCGTGCGAGCCGGCCTCCGCTGGCTGCGACGGTGCTAGAAGTGGAAACCGACCTCGGCGGTGACAGCGCGCGGCGTGACGTAATGCGTGCCGCTAAAGGTGGAGAGGAAGTTGTAGAGCACGAATTCGTTGGTCACATTGATGGCGGTCACACGCAAGCTCCACTTGTAGCGATCGCCGTGGAAGAGATTGTCGTGGCCCACGGACATGTCGAACACATTGCGCGGCTGGATGCGCTGCGGATTGTGGTCGTCATTCTCCTTGTTCGGCGCCGGAACTTGTATGAGCGTAGACCCGAACTGCGACGCCAAGCACGGGCTGGGCAGAGCCACAGTCGGGGTGGCATGCACACCATTGCAGGTGAATCCGCCCTGGAACTCCTGGTCGGCGGTTAACGGCGCACCCGAAATCGTATTAATCAGGTTTATGGCCGGCTGGCCGTCTAGCGTGGTGGACGCCCCGGCGCACGTTGCAGTCAACGGGTTAAAACAAGGCGTCGCCCCGGCCACCAGCCCGCTGTCATATCTCCAGTTGAAGCCAAGCCACGGTCCGGCTTTCCACAGCTGGTACTGAAGGTGCGTCGTCTCATTGAATTTTTCGTCATGGTCAATGCGAAAAACGCCGGTCGACGGAGGAATGATAGGCAGGCCCGCGACCTGCGGCAGGAAGAAGCGCGCGGCCACGCTGGACATCACCACCTGGGCCGAGAAGCGGCGATAATTCGGCACGCTCACGCGGATGGCGTATCCCGGAATCTTCGAGTTGTGCCACTCAATCGGGAAGGCAAGAGGGGTGGCACCGACGACACCGAAATCGTAGCCGTTGTGCGTGTACTTCCAGATGTAGTCGCCGCTCACGACGACATACTTTCCGAACGCCTGTTGCAAGCCGGCATGGAATTCATTGCGGTAGCCCGGAGTAATCGCTCCCGTGTTACAGGCGACACCGGGAGGCGGGACAAGCGCGGCAAGGAATGGGACGCCGCAACCGATGCTGGCAATGACCAGATTCTCGTTGAACGGGCTTTCCAGGGTTCGCGCATAGGAAACGCGGAGAACCGTGTTGCTCGGTTTGATGTTGTAGGCGATACCGAGCCGCGGCTCCGCCTGATTCGCTTTGGAAAGTCCGTTGTAGAAGTCGCCGCGAATTCCGACGTTGAACGACCAGTCTTTCCAGGTGATGGTGTCCTGGAGGTAGAGCGCGAGCTCCTTCACGTCCGTGTGGCCGTGGAAGGTGAAAAGATCGCCCGGGGTGTACAGACCGCCGCCGCCCGTCAAATCATGGGCAGCCAGGATGGCGCAGGGTGTATTGGGAACTGGTTGGTGCGTCACAGGATTCAGACAGGAAGGCGTGATTCCCGCAACCAGCCCCGGGTCGACGATGCCGATCCCGTCATTCTCCGTGAGGAAGGTCTGCTCGTACGTGATTCCCGCTTTCAAGTTGTGGATCCCTTTCACGTAGGAAAGGCTGGACCGAGCGCCTGCGTTGGTGAGTGTCCGATTCTGATTGAAGGTCTCGCCTTGCAGGTCCGGAGAGAAATCGTCAAACGGGTTTGCGCTCGGGAAATAGTTGTATTGGTCGCGGCGTACGAAGCCGGCTAAAGTGAACACAGCGTTCGAGCCGAGCAAGCGCGTCCAGGTGGGCGCGATGTTGAACGTCCCTATCTTCGAGCGCTGATCGGTGGGCCCCAGAGGGCTGCCGGTCAACGGGTCGAGGAGTTGAACGGCGGGGCCGTCTATCGCCACGAAATGAGTTTGCTGGTCGAACGAATTGGGATTTTGAAACCAGGAACGAGAGTAACCGAAGTTCACGTGAAGAGAATCCGAAGAGGAAAGTTGATAGTCCACGCGGTCGAACAGATTTTCTTCGTTGCCTTTGTCGTGGATCACGCTGAACTCGGGTGGGTCGAGAAACCGCCCGCTGTTGAGCCCGCTCACGGAGATGAAGTTCCCCCACTTCTCGCCGCCGTAGGAGAGATCGAAGCCAGCTTCGGACGTTCCAAACGCGCCGTAGGAGGCGGTCACACTGCCATGGGGGGTGGTGACACCTTGGCCTGAGCGTGTGGTCGCCACAATCACAAGGCTGGTCTTGCCTCCGTATTCGGCGGGCGGCGCACCCTGAATGACCTCGAGGGATTGAACGGAATCGAGCGGAATCTGGTTGGAGAAAACCTTGCTTTGCTGGTCGGTGATGGGCTGGCCGTCGACAGAAAACGAGTTTTCCGCGTGATCACCTAATCCGTGGAAAAGCCCGTTCGAATCGGCAGCGACTCCCGGTGAGGCAAGTGTAACCAGCGAGCTGAGTGACGACGATGCGCTTTCCAGGGGGAGTTTGTCGAAAAGGGAGCGGTCCACATCCGTGTGCGCGGTGGAATCGTTCTCGAGGAGATCTCCGCCACCCTCGACCGTCACGCTGGTTGCGGTTCCAGCGATTTGCATGCCGATCTTTACCTCCACGGGCACGAAGGATCGTACGTCGACATCCTGCGCATAGGGAGCAAACCCTTTGGCCGCGACCGACAGGTGATAGGGGTTGAAGGGCACGTTCGGGAAACTGAAATTGCCTGAGCTGTCAGTGGCAGTCGACCGTTCATAGCCGCTGACCGGATTGTGAATTCCCACGATTGCGTTCACCACCACTCCGCCAGACGGATCGGTGACGGTGCCCACAATGGAAGCACCGCCCTGCGCGCGAACAACTGCCGAGAGCGTCAATACGCCCAAGCACACGAATACAACCAAGATTGACCTTTGAAATCCACTCATCACGCATCTCCTTGTATAAGTGCCGCCCAATGAACCCCGCGGGGCTACATGGGCATGTGGAGTAGCTAGTCAAATGAAAAGGGCTTGCGCCGCGCTACGATTCGCGGAACAAGAACGTCGATTGATGGCTTCTCGAGAGAAAGGAGTTACGCGGAAGGCGGTGCGCGAGGAGACGCGTGAAGGGTGATCGGGTCGAGCGCAACCGACTGCGACTGCGCCGGTATGGGCCGCATGGTTGCAACGAGCTCGGGGAGTTGCGCGCGAACGTGTTCCCGAACCAGGGGCTGATGGTGCACCACATGGCAAATCTGGCAAGTCGCCGAGGAATCGGAATCGTGGTGGTGCCACAGGCCGGCGGAGGTGGCGAAGAGAAGCACGACAATCGCGACGCAAGCGGCGATTCGCCTGCGGCTCTTTTGTTGCAGTGCGATGCTTAGAACCACCCATTCCCCCAAGGCAAGTGATCCGCTAGCTTACTTGGACGCACTGGAGGGTTCAAGGGTGGTAAGGAAAGTGTTGCGAGGGGCAAGAAATTGAAGCACGAGGGCGTTGATAATATACTGGTGTATAGTATAGTGGCTCTGGAGGCAAAGTGGCACACACCAAGCGAGACAAAGAGAAACTGCGTATCCGCGTGCGAAGGATTCGGGGCCAGGTGGAGGCAATTGAACGCGCTCTCGACGAAGAACATGAGTGCGCCGAAGTGCTCCAGCTGGTGGCCGCCTGCCGGGGCGCGCTGAACGGGCTGATGGCGGAGTTGGTGGAAGGGCATATCCAGTTTCACGTTCTCGATCCAGACAAGGCGAAGAATTCGCAGCAGGCCGAGGCCGCCGAGGAGCTCATGGACGTCGTTCGGGCGTATTTGAAATAGCTTTGAGGATTTGTGATTTCACTCAGTCCGTAAGAGGACAAGACGATGTGTGATGTGAATGCTGCGACGAAGAGAACGCCGTTGAAGGACGAGTCTCATCTTTTGCCGCACAAGGAGCACGACACCGTTGCAGAAGACGAGGAGCACGGAGTAAGCGAGCATCAACATTCGCTTCGCTGGCGTGACCTAAACCGGATCTTCTTTGTAGCCGCGGCCGCGGGCGCATTTTGGTTTGCGGGGCCGCGGCCGAGCCTATTCGTCGTGATCGTGGGCGTGATTTGCGCAGTCGTCGGCGGCTTTCCGATTCTGCACGAGGCCTACGAGAATATCGTCGAGCGGCGGATGACGATGGAGTTGTCAATGACTATCGCGATTGCAGCCGCGCTGGTTATCCGAGAGATTTTCACGGCGCTCGTAATCACCCTGTTTGTGCTGGCGGCCGAGGTTCTTGAGGGTCTCACGGTGGCGCGCGGACGGCGCGCGATCCAGCACCTGGTCGATCTCTTGCCGAGAACGGCTACGGTGCGCCGGGGCGGAGCCTGGACAGAGGTGGAAACGGAGCAGGTTGCGACGGGAGACGTAGTGCTTGTCCGGCCGGGAGCGAGCCTTCCTGTGGACGGCCGAGTGGTAGGAGGGAATTCATTCGTCGATCAGGCGACCATTACAGGCGAGTCCATGCCGGTGGAAAAACGGCCCGGCGCCGCAGTTTACGCGGGCACGATCAATCAGATGGGCGCGCTCGAAGTTCAAGTCGAGCGTCTGGGACGCGACACGACATTCGGCAAAATCATCGAAGCCGTCGAGCAAGCTGAAAAATCCCGTGCTCCGATTCAAGGGATCGCGGATCGGCTGGCCGGCTACCTTGTTTATTTTGCGCTAGGCGCTGCCGGTTTGACTTTTCTCATTACCCACAACCCCCGGTCCACGATCTCGGTAGTTATCGTTGCGGGAGCATGCGGCATCGCAGCCGGAACGCCGCTGGCCATTCTTGGAGGAATCGGGCGCGCCGCTCAGCAGGGCGCCGTCATCAAGGGCGGCCTCTATCTCGAAAAGTTGGCTGAAGTCGATACAATTCTCCTCGACAAGACGGGAACGCTAACGTACGGCAATCCGGAGGTCACCAACCTCCAGCCGGTCAGCGGTGTGTCGACTACGGAATTGCTCGAGACGGCTGCACTCGCCGAATCGCGCTCGGAACATCCGATTGCGCGAGCGATTCTCCGCAAGGCGCTGCAACTTTCCGTGTCTTATGCGGAGCCGGAAAGCTTCGAGTATTTGCCGGGCAAGGGCGTGATCTCGAAAACCCGAGGCGATGAAATCATCGTGGGCACTCGCGAGTTCCTGCACGAGCACGGAATCATTCTGAATCACGAAAATCTCTCGGGCCGCGGCGCCGAGGTGTTCGTGGCGAGGCAGGGGCGCCTTTGTGGAACCATTCTGGTGGCAGATACGCTTCGTCCGGAGGCGCGGCAGGCCATCCAAGCGCTGAAGTCGATGGGAATCCGGACCGTGCTGCTGACGGGAGATGCGAAGAGCATCGCTGAAGATATCGGCAAGCAACTCGGTGTGGACGAAGTAGCCTCCGAATTGCTGCCGGAACAAAAGCTGAGCTACGTTCTGCGATTGACGAACGAGTCGCACGCGGTGGCGATGGTTGGAGACGGGGTGAACGACGCACCCGCTCTGATGCAAGCTACTGTGGGAGTGGCCATGGGATCTGGAACCGACGTGGCGCGAGAAAGCGCCAACATCGTCCTGATCGGCAACGATCTCTCGAAGCTAGTAGAAACGGTGCGGCTGGCACGGCGCTGCCGACGCACGGTCATGCAGAACTTCACCGGCACGCTCGTTGTAGATGCCATCGGAATCGGACTGGCCATGTGGGGAATGCTGAGCCCGGTGCTGGCCGCCCTGGTTCATGTCACATCGGAACTGGCATTCATTTTGAACTCGGCCAGGCTTGTTCAGCGGAGGAAGGCGGGCCAAATCGTCCTTACGCGGCAATCCGCATGAAGCTAAATTTGCACCAGCATTCCACGGTAAACGACAGCCTCACTGTCATCACAATTCTGGTGGTACTGGCGCTCCTGCTCGCGTTTTTCTACTTTGCCCTCATGTTCAAGTATTTTGACTGAGACTTGCGGCATCAAACCTGCAAGACATCTCCGTCGCGCGCGACCATTTCGTACAGCACGGGGTTGACGAAGAATCCGAGAAACAGCCGCGAAATAAGTCCCGCGACAATCACGATGGCGAAAGGCTTTTGCGTGTCGGAGCCGATGCCGGTGGAGAGCGCTGCGGGCAATAAACCCAGGCAAGCGACGAGCGCCGTCATCATGATGGGACGCAGCCGCAAGAGCGACGCTTCGTGTGTGGCGGTGCGAATGTCTTTGTTTTCAAGCCGCAGCTTATTGATGTAGGACACGAGAATAACCGCCGTCTCGACCGAAACCCCCATCAGCGCCAGCAAGCCAAGAACGGAAGAAACGCTGAAGGGCGTGTGGGTAAGCTTCAAAGCGATCAGCGCGCCGACGGGCTCGGTCATGACGACGCCGAGCGCGATCGTCACCGGGAACTTGAAATTCCCGTAAAGTGCGAAGAGGATCAAGAAAATCAACAACACGGCGAGCGGGCCAATGATTTCCATCTGGCTCTTGGCCTCCAGGAATTCGCTGTACTCGCCACCCCATGCAAGGCGGTAGCCCGCTGGAAGCGATTTTGTGATATCGGCAATGGCGCGCTGGCCATCCTCGACCGCGCGCTCGAGGTCACGCCCTTCGATGCTGTACTGCACGCCGATGTAGCGCGAGTTGTTCTCGCGATAAATGAACGATGCGCCGTTGCCTTGCTTGATGTCGGCAACAGCGGTAAGCGGAATCTGGGTGCCGGATGGTGTGCCGACAAGCAGATTCCCGATGGACTGGGCGCTTTCGCGAAATTCCGGCTTCATGCGCACGACCAGATCAAAGAGCTTCTCACCCTGAATCACCTGAGTTGCCGCCTGGCCGCCTACCGCCGCCTGCACAATTCCTTCCACATCCGCCACGTTCACTCCGTAGCGTGCGATTTTTTCACGGTCCACCTGGACGATGAGGCTGGGCTGGCCCAGCTCGCGGACGACCGTGAGTTGGGTAAAGCCCGGCACCTGCGACAGCCGCCGCTTGATCTCGAGAGCTTTTTCCTGGAGGACGTTCAGGTCAGGACCGTAGACTTTTACGGCGAGCGCGCTCTTGAGGCCGGTGAGCGCTTCGTCGACAGCGTCTTCCGCGGGCTGGGTGTAGTTGAAAATCACACCCGGAAATGCCGCGAGCTTTTTCTGAATGTCTTCGGTCAATTCCGACTTGTCATGGATCGCGCCTGTTTTCCAGGAGGAATCGCCGTACGGCTTCAACCCCACATAGAACTCGCAGTTGAAAAAGCCGGTGGGATCGGTGCCATCGTCGGGACGGCCCAGTTCGGAGCCAATGTCCGTCACCTGGGGATACTTCATCAAAATGTCGCGCACCTGCGGAGCGAACTTGCTGGCCTCTTCGTACGAGATGGTGTACGGCATGGTGGCGCGGACCCACAGGGCGCCTTCGTCAAGATGCGGCATGAACTCGCCGCCAATGTACGGGACAAGCAGCAGGGTGGCGATAAAAATAGCCGTCGCTGCGAACATCGTCGTCTTCGGACGATCGAGACACCAGGTAAGCTGTCCCGCGTATCTCCGGCGGACCCATTCGAACGGCTTGTTCACCCGCTCGTGCACGCCCTTCTTGAACCAGTAGGAGCAAAGCACGGGCACGAGCGTGAGAGTGAGGATCAAGGCACCGACGAGCGCGACGGACATCGTATCCGCCATAGGATGGAATAACTTTCCGGCAGGACCACTCAGCGCATAGATAGGGATGTAGCCCGCGATGATGACTGCGACCGAGTAGAAGATCGGGCGGTCGACATCCTTTGCCGCCGCGAGAATCACGTCGTTCAGCTTGTATTCCTGCCCCGCGCGCTCGCCAAGCTCCCGGTAAATGTTCTCCACCATAACGAGCGTGCCATCGATGATGATCCCGAAATCGATCGCGCCAATCGAAAGCAGGTTCGCCGCCACGTCGTGGGCGTGAAGAAAAATGAATGAAAAAAGCAAGGCGAGCGGAATGGTGAGGGCGACGATCACGGCTGCGCGAAAGCTCACGAGAAAGAAAATCAGCACGATCAGCACGAGGACCATGCCGCGCAGCAGGTTCGCTTCCACGGTGTCGGTCGTCAGGTGGACCAGATCGCTGCGATCGTAGTAAGGATGCACCTTTACGTCCGTCGGCAGGATGTGCTCGTTGATCTCCTTTGTTTTTTCCTCGACGCCTTTCAGGACGGTTTGCGTTTGCTCGCCGCGCCGCAGGAAGATGACGCCTTCGACGGAATCGTCGTTCTTGTTGAACCCGAATTCGCCGAGGCGCGGCGCATTGCCGATGACGACTTCGCCGACGTCGCGCACGCGCACCGGCACGCCGTTCTGGGCGCCCACGACGACTGCCGCGATATCTGCTTCGTCGCGGATTAGGCCCAGGCCGCGGACGTAATAAAACTGCCCGCCTTGGGAATAAAATCCGCCGCCGGTATTTGCATTGTTGATGCCGAGCTGCTGGATGATTTGCGGGACCGTGATGTGATAGCCGTAGAGCCGCGCAGGATCGAGCAGCACTTGATACTGCATTACCGTGCCGCCGAACCCTGAATCGTCCGCGACACCGGGGACTTGCTTGTATTGCCGCTCGATCACCCAGTCTTCGTAGGTCTTCAATTCCTGCGGCGAGCGGTCCGGGCTTTCGAGGACGTAACGATAGACGAGGCCAGAAGGGCTGAAGAGCGGCGCAAGGCCCGGCGTGATACCGCCGGGAAGCTGCACTTCACTGAGCCGTTGGAAGACAACCTGCCGGGCAAAGTAGTCGTCGGTGCCTTCATTGAATGTCAGAATAATGTCGGAGAGGCCGTAGAGCGAGATCGAGCGCTGTATCTCCATCTTTGGCACGCCGTTCATCTCGACTTCGATGGGCAGAGTAACCAACCGCTCGATTTCTTCGGCGGCGTGCCCCGGCCACTGCGTGATGATCTCCACCCTCGGCGGCGAGAGGTCCGGGTAGGCGTCCACGGGCATGCGCTTGAAGGACACAGCTCCCGCGACCCCAATGAAAACCGTCATCATCAGGACCAGAAAACGCTGTTTCAGCGCGCTTTGGACGATTCGGTGAATCATTGTTTGTTCGTCAGTCTTCGTCAGTACACGATTTCAGCCGTGCCGTTCCTTCACATGCGTGATCTCGATGCGATTCCTGCTAGTGCTGGAACGAGTTCGCAAACTGCAAAAACAAACTGCCGTCGCCCACAACTCGTTCGCCGGGGGAAAGTCCCTTCAAGACTTGGGTTTGCCCGCCCTGGCTATTGCCTATCTCGACCTGGCGACGGCCAAACTGGTTCGACGCGGTCGCCACATAAACGAACGGATGGTTCTCGTCGTCGCGCAGCACGGCGGCATCGGGAACTGCGATCGCATTCTGGATCGCACCTGCAATCACGGTTACGGTGACGTACATATCCCGTTTCAGCTTTTCCCCAGGATTCTGCACGACGATGCGCGCCTGAAGCGTCCGCGTAGTCGGGTCAAGGGCAGGCGAAACGAAGGAAATCTTCCCGTGAAAGGTGTCGGGGTAGGAATCGGTCTGCACGGTGACATCATCGCCATTCTTTACGAACGCGAGGTCGCCTTGATAAACGTTTGCGAGCACCCACACGGTGCTCATATCGGAAATCGTGAACGCCTGCGTGGTGCCTGCCGTCAAGACCTGCCCCGGCGCGACGAGCCGTTCAACGACTTCGCCCGAAATGGGCGCCAGCAACGGAACTTCTGCGCCCGACGGCATCTTCGCGAGCAGGCTATCCGGATTTGTAATCCCAAGGACCTTCAGGCCCTGCTCGGTCGAAAACAGATCGGCTTGCGCCTGATTGCGATCCGATTCCGCCTGCAGGAGATCGCGGTCCGAGATGGCATGGTGCTCGAAAAGATCCTTCGCGCGATCGTAGTTCTTGTCGGCGACGCGGTAGGTGTCTTTCGCCTTCAGATACGCAGCGAGCAACACGGAATAATCCGGACTACTCACGTCGAGGAGCGGCTGGCCCTGCTTCACCCGCTCTCCCGGCACAACCAGGATCCGGCTGACGGGCCCGCCGACCTGCGTGATCACGGGCGTGGTGCTGAATGCGTTGAACGCCACGGTGCCGGTAAGCCGCAGAGTGCGCGTCAGCTTCACCGGCTGAATGGTGACCACTTGCACGTGCGACATCTGCTCCTGGGGAATGGTGAAAAGCTCGGGCGTACCCGATTTCGATTCTTTGGCCGAATACGACGTCATTTCCCTGGCGCTGCGCTGTTCTGAGCCACATCCGGCCAGCACCGCAACGATGAATACCCCGATTCCAGCCGCTCCCACCGGGTGTTTTGGTGGAATCTTCATGGCAGGGTCCTCACGCCGACGGCTTCACGCAGTTGCTCCACCGCGGTGAGGTAAGCAGCGAGCGACTGGCGGTAGGCGAGCTCCGTTGCGCGATAACTGCGTTCCGCATCGAGATAATCGAGCAGGCTCGCGGCGCCGCGCTTGTAGGCGTATTCGCTGATGTCGCGCGATTTCTTCGCCGCATCGAGGTATCCCGCGCGGTAGAGCGACACCACCTGGTCGTTCTCATGCACTCCCTCGTAGGCGTCGAGCACGTCACTCATCACCTGATTGCTCGCCGCACGCTCGAGTTCCTGCGCCTGCGTGATGGCATAGTGCGTGCGCGCGATTTCACCCTGATTGCGGTTGAAAATCGGGATCTGGAAGCTGCCGAAAAAAGACGCCGCGCTCGTAGCGCTGACGTGGTCATAGTTCGCCGTGCCGGTCACGTCCACCTTGCCGATTGCTTTCTGCAGTTCGTACTGGCTCTGCGCCGCCGTCACTCCCTGCTGGGCCGCGCGAAAATCCGGGCGAGTCTGCAGCGCCTTCGCCTGCAAATCTTCGAGCTTGACCGTCACGGGCGAGTAGTCGAAATCTCCGGCCACATCGAAATCTTGGGGGACCGATTCATATCCGAGAAATTGCCGCAGGCCGACGAGCGCCTGCACTTTGGCGAGCTCTGCTTGCGCGACGTCGCTGTGGAATTGCAGCACCTGTATCTTGATCTTGAGGAAGTCGCCTTCGCTGATGTCGCCCGCTTTGTAGCGGGATTCGCTGATGTCCACCGTGTTCTGGAAACTCTTCAGATCCTCCACCGCAAGGGCGAGCGTGGATTCAGCTAGCTGGACACTGACGAACTGCGAAGCGACATTGAACTCCAGAGTCCGCTCGTTGTCCGCCACCGTCGAGCGCGTCACCGCCGTCGTGTCTTTCGCCGCCTGCAAGCGGTGCTGGCGCTTTCTTCCACGCTCGAATAGGTAGCTGAGGCCGGCGTCGAACTGCGCCGTCGTGTTGATGTAGTCGGCGCTGAATCTATTCGGGTTGAAGACCGGCAGAAATTGCGCGTCGGCCGTGAATACCGGATTGGGGCGCAGGTTGGCCGTAATCTCCGACGCTTCATTTTGCTGGATCACGGTGCGCGCCGCCGCCAGGGCGTGATTGTGCTGGAGCGCCATCTGGATGGCTTCGTCGAGCGTGATGCGCACGGGACCCTGGGAATGCGCCTGAGTTGTGGCCGGAAAACACAGCACGACTGCCAAAATCAGAACTCGCAAATCTTGTGCACGCATGGTTGTTCAACCTTCCTGGAAAATGCTGAGTGTGAATCGATGTGCCGCGACCGGCACAGAGCGGACGGTGTTTATACCGAGGGGGGAGCTCTGGCGGGGAGACGTGGAGCCACTGGGCTCGAGACGAATCCCGGCTCCTGGGCTTCGACCAGCATAACGACGGCCGCCACGACAGACGCGCAAGTGGCGACCTGCGGCGTTATCGGCTGGTGCGTCAGATGGCAATGGAGCAGTTCGTGTCGGTTGAACTTACGTGATGATGGAAGACACTGCCGAGCGTAGCAGCGAACAGCAGCAGCGTGATCATCGCCGCCGTCACAACCAGATGCCGAATTGCCTTTCGCTCGGGCATATTCTAAGGAGCCATCAGAGGGCCTTACCCAATCATACAGTAGACGCTACAGTGTCCCAATAGGTTGTGAGCTGCTGTGCTCCGCAAGGCATCCGCGAGTTAGTTCGACTGCTCCAGCGCTTTTTCCACGAGCGCGACGCACTTTTCCACGCGTTTTCGCAGCGGAACTTCGATCTTCTCCTGATGCTGGCGAAGCGTGAACATTTCGTCCGCAATGTTCAGCGCCGCGAGGACCGCTATTTTGACCGAGTCCACCGTGCGCGTCGCTTCAGCGACGACTCGCATTTTCGAGTCCACGTACGCGGCCAGCTCCTTCAGATATTCCTCGTTCCCGTCCGCCTGGACACTGTAGGTCTGATCAAAGATTTCGATTTTCACGTGTGTGCTCCCGGCCCAGCCCGCGTCGCGCTATTGTCGGCCAATGGGATGGCGGGCGCAACGGTCTTGTGAGAATTAGCTCGCGCGAAGAACCGCGCCGAGATTCACCGACAACGCTGCAGCGATGCGTCCGGAAAAATCGGCAATTTGAGCATCTGTAAGAGTTGCCTGCGCGCTCACGAAGGTTACGCGTATCATCAAGGAAAATTTTCCTGCAGGGATCTGCCCGCCGCGGAACAGGTCAGCGGGCTCAATGCTTGCCAGCTCGGCTATCTTGCACAATTCGACCGTCTCTTTTACCTGCGCGAATGTGACTCCATCCGCGAGGACGAGCGAAAAATCTCTTTCCACAGCGGGGAAGCGCGGGAGGGGCGTGAAACGCAAGGCCGCGCGCGCTGCTTCGATGCCCACGAGCAGCGGCTCGAGCTGCAGCTCAGCGATGTAAATATCCTGCCGCAGCTTCAACTGATCGGCTACGCGGCGCGCCAACTGGCCGCCGATACCGAGCATGCTCTTGCCGTCGCGCGCGAGAGAAACCTGCGCCGCGCGCGCTCCCGCGAGCCAGTTCGGTGCGCCCGCTTGCCAGGCGAAGCCGCCGGCAAGCTCGCCAATGCGATCGAGATCGCCTTTCAGGTCCGCGAAGCTGAACTCGTGCGCCGCTTCGTAGATGTCCTTCTCGTGTGCGAGCCCCGTGGCACCAAGCGTAAGCACCGGCGTCTCCACCGGCTCGCCGTTGCGGAGCTGGTATGCGGTGCCGATTTCAAACAGGCGCAAGTTGCGCTGCCCGTGATTCAGGTTCCATTCGAGCGCGCCGATCATGCTGACGATTCCGGTGGAGCGCATTATCGACGCATTCTCCGCCAGCGGGTTGCCAATCACGACCGGCTGCACGCCTTCGGGACGAAAGATCGCGTCGCGGTTCTGATCCACGAGGGGGATCTCAAGGATTTCCTGGTAGCCGAGCGCGACAACGCGCTCAAGCAGACGGTCCCGCGCTTCGGCGTGCGGCAACCGCTGCGCGGGCTGTTTTGCGGGAGGCAGGCGCGGAGGAAATTTGTCGTAGCCATGGTGCCTTGCGACTTCCTCAACGAGATCAATTCCGCGCGTCACATCGTGCCGCCAGGATGGCTGCCGGCATTCCCATGCGGCAACGATCGAACCCGCGCTTCCGCGGTTTGCGTCCACGCGCATGGGACGGAATCCGAGCGCGCCCAGAATATCCTCGATGTCGCGATCCGGGATGTCCGCACCCATCACGCGCAACAATTCCTTGCGCGTGAATTCAATCTTGCGCTCCGGCTCACGGCGTGGATAAACGTCCACCACGCCCGCAAGCAACTCACCGCCCGCAAGCTGTTGGATTAGTTCCGCGGCGCGGCGCGATGCAAGCTCCGCCATTTCCGGGTCGGCGCCGCGCTCGAAGCGATACGACGCCTCCGTGCGCAGGCCCAGCGATTTCGCCGTGCCCCGAATCGAAATGGGATCGAACCAAGCAGCTTCGATCAGGAGGTTGCGGCTCGTAAATCCGATTTCGCTTTCCGCGCCGCCCATCACGCCGCCGATCCCCAAGGCATGCGTCGCATCGGCAATCACGCACATTTCTTTCGCAAGCTTGCGCTCGACACCATCGAGCGTTCGGATTTTTTCACCGGCGCGCGCCCGCCGCACGACGATGCGGTGCTCGCTGAGTTTGTCGAGATCGTACGCGTGCAGCGGCTGGCCCAGCTCGAACATCACGTAGTTCGTGATGTCCACGACGTTGTTAATTGAATTTTGTCCGATCGCCGCGAGGCGCTGCCGCAACCAATCAGGCGAGGGATGCACCTTGACGCCGCGGATAATTCGCGCCGTGAAGCGTCCGCACAGATCGGGACACTCGATTTCAACCCGCGTTGCATCCGCAGCCTTTTCTGCGGATTCCTTGAACGAAGGCTTCACCGGCTTGAGCGCCAGCCTGTAAATCGCGGTCACTTCGCGCGCGATGCCGTAAAAGCCGAGGCAATCGGGACGGTTGGCCGTGATTTCGGCATCCAGCACGGGTCCTGCCGGTGATTCTTCCACCGAATCCACGGCGATACCGCAAAGAGAAAGCCGCGTGCGCAGCTCCGTGGGCGCCGCCTTTACGTCCACGAACTCCTTCAGTTGGTTGTAGAGAACCTTCATCGATCGGATTTTCTACCCTAACTTACTCTGACAATCCTGGTCGGATTGTCACGGAAACTGCCGCAGGAAGCGCACGTCGTTCTGGAACAGCAGCGGCACTTCCGTCACGCCATACTTCATCATGGCGAAGCGGTCCACGCCCATGCCGAACGCAAAGCCCGACAATTTGTCGGGATCGTAGTTCACAAACCCGTACACCGCCGGATTCACCATGCCGGCGCCGAACAATTCGATCCAGCCAGAAAATTTGCAGACGCGGCAGCCGCTGCCGCCGCAGACGTGGCAACTCGCGTCCACTTCCGCCGAAGGCTCGGTGAACGGAAAATAGCTGGGCCGCAGGCGAGTTTTCACTTTCGGCCCAAAAAATGCGCGCACGAAGTATTCGACCGTACCTTTGAAATCGCAGAAGGTGATGTCCGTATCGACGGCCAGCCCTTCGATCTGGTGGAACATGTAGCCGTGCGTGGCGTCGGGATTGTCGCGGCGATAGACCTTGCCCGGAACGATGATGCGCACCGGCGGCTTCTGCTTTTCCATGGTGCGAATCTGCATCGGCGAGGTGTGCGTGCGCAGAAGGTGGCCGCGCGAGCCTTCGATGTAGAACGTGTCCATGTTGTCGCGCGCGGGATGGTGCTCGGGAATATTCAGCGCTTCGAAGTTGTAATAGGGCGTCTCGATTTCGGGCCCTTCCACCACGCTGAAGCCGATGGAAAGGAAGATGCGCTGCAATTCTTCGAATGTCTGGCGAATCAGGTGGCGCGTGCCGATCGCGCGCTCGACGCCGGGAAGCGAGAGGTCAATTCGTTCGCGCGCAGCCGCCGCGCCTTCGGCGGCAGCTTCGATTTCCTTCCGGCGCTCTTCCAGCGCTGTTTCAACGTGGTCTTTAAGTTTGTTCAGTTCCTGCCCGACGATCGGTTTCAGCTCGGGCGGCGCCGGCTTCAGCCAGCTATCGGTGATTTGCGAAAGGACGCCGGATTTTCGTCCCGTCCAATGTACGACGAAGGTTCGCCAGCTTTCGGGGTCTGAGGAATGCTGCGCGGCTTGATCGTCGAATCGTTGCCGAACCTCGGCGAAACGAGCGCTCACTTTTACGGGTGTGGAGTCACCCAGCTCGGCGAGAGTTTTTTCGGTGATCGCTTTCTCGGGCATATAGCTCGCGCAAAGTCAGAGAAGACTCGCCGTCAAGATGACGGCGCTACAAAAGTGTCTCGCCGTTGCGGCGTCCAGCCAAAAGGGGCGCAGCAAGCAGCGCCCCTACAAACAACGTTGATGCGCCCCCACAAGCGCGAAGGCGGTTAGACGGTCGGTTGTTGCGGCGCCGGCTTCGGCGCGGCGGCGAGGTGCTGCTTCGCCGAGGCCACTAGCGCCGTAAATCCTTCGGCGTCGCGCACGGCCATATCCGCCAGAATCTTCCGGTCGATTTCGACGCCGCCCAGCTTCAGCCCGTGAATCAACTGGTTGTAGGTGGTGCCGTTGTTGCGCGCTGCCGCACCAATGCGCTGGATCCACAGCGTGCGGAAATCGCGCTTGCGGGTCCGCCGGTCGCGATAGCTGTACCGCAACGAGCGGTTCACCGCCTCCTTTGCCGAGCGGAACAGCTTTCCCTTGGTGAGGAAAAAACCCTTGGCGTGTTTCAACAGCTTCTTGCGCCGCGCGCGGCGCTTGGTGCCACGTTTTACTCGAGGCATGGGTCTGCTTCTCCTATTTTTATTTCGAAGCCGGTACCACTGGCGCGGAGAGGGGCAAAAGCAGGGCGGCCGTCCCGAAAAAAGGACTCGACACAGCGGCTGCTGCGCTTATCTCCGCGGCGTGTTCATGATGGCTTCCGTCAGCCCGTGGATTGCCCGGGCCCGGAAGCAAAACGAGCCAAGTTCTGGCTCGTTCGGCCCTTCGTTCGCTTATTGCGAACAGATTACTGAGAACAAAGGGCAGGCCGGCAGGCCCGCCGCGGCGGGTTTCGCTCTGCCTGGCGCGAAAACTCGATTCGCTACTTGATACCGTAGGGCAACGCGAGACGCACGTTCCGCACGTCCGCGGGATTTACCTCAACCTTGTTCAAAAGCTTGCGCATGCGGCGGGGCTTTTTCGTGCCGAGCAGGTGGCGCTTGCCCGAATGCCAGCGCATCACTTTGCCGGTGGACGTGATCTTAAAGCGCTTGGCCGCGCCCCGGTGCGTCTTCAATTTCATTTTCTTGTTCTTTTTCACAATGTCCCCATTCAGGAAATCCGTTACGCCTGCCCGCCCGCGGCCGGTGCAGGGCGCGAAGGCGTGGCTGCTGCGCCAGCTCCGGCCTTCTTCGGCGCAAGGAGGGCGAGCAAAATGTTTGCTTCCATGCGCGGGCCAAATTCCACCAGCGCGTAGTCGGTGATGTCCTTCATCAACCGTTCCATCTTGGCGCGGCCCACATCCTGGTGAGCCATTTCGCGGCCGCGATGAAAAATCATGGCCTTCACTTTGTGTCCCTCGCCGAGGAAGCGGATGATCTGATTCTTCCGCACCTGATAATCGTGCTCGGCGGTGGAAGGCCGGAACTTTACTTCCTTGATGTGCGAGCTTTTCTGGTGCTTTTTCGCTTCGTGCGATTTCTTGTTCTGCTCGTACTGAAACTTGCCGTAATCCACCAGTTTGCAGACAGGCGGCACCGCCGTCGGCGAGATTTCCACCACGTCCAGCCCGGCATCCCGCGCCGCCTTCATGGCGTCAAACAGGGACATCACGCCAAGCTGATTCCCAGCTTCGTCCACTACGCGTACTTCGCGAGCGCGAATGCGCTCGTTTACTCGAAGACCGCCACTGCCACCTCGTTCTGCGATAAACCCACCTCCGAGGCTCGCGAACTCGATGTTCGCCGCCCGCTAATCCCGCCTCCCGCAGAAAGAAAAGCCCGCCGGGAGGGTCGGGGCAGAAAGTATAGCATGGCTTTCCGTCCCGCTGAAAAGGGGCAAAGCTCGCCTAGACAATTGCGCGGGAGGCAATTTCCTGCTGCAGGTCGGCGATGAACTGCTCGAGCGGTCGCGGGCCAAGATCGCCCTTCGCGCGGTGCCGCACCGCGACGGTGCCCGCTTCCGCTTCCTTGCCGCCGATGATGAGCATGTAGGGAATCTTTTCGAGCTGCGCGTCGCGAATCTTCGCCTGCAGCTTTTCGTTGCGGTCGTCGAGATGAACGCGGAAGCCCGCGTCCTTCAGTTGTTGCGTCACCTTCCGCGCGTACTCGATGGTTTTTTCGCTCAGCGGCAGGACGCTCGCCTGCACCGGAGCAAGCCACGCCGGAAACGCGCCCGCATATTGCTCGATCAGCACGCCGAAGAATCGCTCGATCGAGCCCCACAGCGCGCGGTGGACCATCAGCGGCTGATGGCGCGAGCCGTCTTCGCCGACGTATTCAAGCTTGAAACGCCGCGGCAAATTGAAATCGAACTGCACGGTGGTGAGCTGCCAGGGACGCCCGATAGCGTCCACAAGTTTCACGTCGATCTTCGGGCCGTAGAATGCGCCCTCGCCGGGAATGATTTTGTGCGGCACGTTCATGCGTTTCAGCGTATTCATGAGCGCATTTTCAGCGTGCCTCCACTCTTCCGGAGTTCCGGGATAGTCCTGCGGCCGCGAAGGGTCGCCCGCCGAAAGCTCCACTTCGTAGCGGTCAAAGCCGAAAACGCGCAGGACTTCCCATGCGAATTCCACGCAATCCTGAATTTCCTTTTCGATCTGGTCCGGCATGCAGAAAATGTGCGCATCGTCCTGCGTGAAGCCGCGCACGCGCAGCAATCCATGCAGCACGCCGGAACGTTCGTAGCGATACACGGTGCCAAGCTCCGCGAGGCGGACGGGCAGCTCGCGATAGCTGCGCAAGCGCGATTTGTAAATCAGAATGTGACCCGGACAGTTCATCGGCTTGAGCTGATACTCGTCTTTCTCCACTTCCATCGGCCCGAACATGCTCGAGCGGTAAAAATCCGTGTGGCCGCTGATCTGCCAAAGATGCAGCCGCATGATGTGCGGAGTGAAAACGAGATCGTAGCCGTGACGAATCAGCTCGTTGCGCAGCCAGTCCTCCATCTGCTTGCGGATGATCCCGCCCTTGGGATGCCAGAAAATCAAGCCGGGTCCGGCTTCGTCCTGGATGCTGAAGAGATCGAGTTCCGTGCCGAGCCTGCGATGGTCGCGCCGCTTCGCTTCTTCCAGCTTGTGCAGATACTCGTCCAGTTCCTTCTGATCGACGAAGCACGCGCCGTAAATCCGCTGCATCTGCGGATTGCCTTCCTGCCCTTTCCAGTAGGCTCCGCCCACGTTCATCAGCTTGAACGCCTTGATGCGGCCGGTGGAAGGGATGTGCGGCCCGCGGCAGAAGTCGATGAACTTGCCGGTGGTGTAAAACGACACCATCGGCTCCTGCGCCTTTTCCTCCACCAGCTCGCACTTGAACTCCTGATTGCTTTTTCGATAAAGCTCGAGCGCTTCCGGCTTCGGGATCATCTTGCGTTCGTTCGGAATGTCTTTCGCGGCGAGCTCGTGCATCTTCGCCTCGATCTTCGCGAGGTCCTCGGGGGTGAACGGCTCAGGGCGCACGAACTCGTAGAAGAATCCGTAATCGATCGGCGGGCCGATGCCGAGCTTCACGCCGGGGTAAAGCTCCATTACGGCCGCGGCCAGCAGGTGCGCGGCCGAATGCCTGAATACCTGCACCGCGTCCGGGTCCTTGGCGGTCAGGATGGCGAGCGAGGTGTCGTGGTCGAGCGGGCGGCTGAGGTCAATCAGATCGCCGTTCGTCCGGGCGACGAGCGCTTCTTTCGCGAGCCTCGGCGAAATCTCCTTGGCGATCTGAGCGGGCGTAGTCCCGCGCGGAACCTCGCGCTTCGCGCCGTCCGGCAACGTGACTTGAATCGTCTCCATGGCGAGTCTTCTTTCGATGCGGAAACAACTAGCTTACTGGCGGCGCAAACCGCGGTCAAGCCAACGCGGCGTGTGGCGGCTGTCGAGGAAACTTGCGCCCTAAGGAATGATCACTCCGGGCAACCCACGGAAGGCGAGGTCTCCGGTGACGAGTTGCGCGTGGTAAGCCTGCGCCGTCGCGTAAATGATGGCATCCGCCATTGCGAGTTTCGAATCGAGGCTAACCGCCGCGGCAGAAACAGCAAGGGCTCTGTCCAGGGGAACGACCACGCGACGCAGGGCATGGGAAACAAACCGATCTGCCTCAGTTTTTCCGCTATCCCGCGTAAGCTTCTTTAGGACCTCGTAGATTACGATCGTCGGAATAAGCAGATCGTCTCGATCAAGGTAGGGCGCAAACGCCAGCCCCTTGGGGCTCGCGCCGAAAAACTCCACCCAACCCGAGGAATCGACCAGGAAGACTTCAGAACCGGTCGTTGCGGTCACGATCACTCGGCTCCCAGCGTATGCCCTTCGCCATTCCGTAAAGCTCTCGTATGGAGCGCTTGGGCTCGAGGCGAATCGCGCCGTCGAATGCGTAGGCGAATAGCTCCTGTCCCGGGGCGATCTTCAGTTCTTCACGGATGGCCTTCGGAATCACCACCTGGAACTTAGGAGAAACCCTCACCTTTTCTGCAGTTTGCATCACATTATCCCACCAGAATCATATCGAACGTGTTTGCGTATGTCAATATGCAATCGATATGTCTATCGTAAGACGACGCTATTTCTTGCGGGCTTGCTCGAGCATGTCCCAGGCGGCGTCGGGCAAATCTGCCAAATCGTTGAATTCGCCGGCGCCGCGAAGCCACAGGGCCCCGTCGATCACCACGCATTCGCCGTTGACGTAATCCGCCTGGCTGCTCAGCAAGTAGGCCGCGAGGTTCGCAAGCTCCTCATGCCTGCCGAAGCGTTTCATGGGGTGCGAATTCTTCGCGCGCTCTTCGAACTCCTTCGACGGCATGAGGCGTGAGAAGGCGCCTTCGGTGGGAAATGGCCCCGGCGCAATCGCATTCAACCGGATCCGGTGGCGCGCCCATTCCACGGCGAGCGAGCGCGTCATGGCGAGCACGCCTGCCTTCGCACATGCCGACGGCACCACAAACCCGGAGCCCGCATTTGTCGCGGCATAGGTTGTCACGATGTTCAAAATGTTGCCGGGCTGCTTCGCGGCGATCCACTTGCGGCCCAGCGCGAGCGTGCAGTGGAAAGTTCCCTGCAGAACGATTCCCACCACGGCGTTGAACGCGTTCGGCGAAAGTTTTTCGGTGCGCGCGATGAAATTTCCGGCGGCGTTGTTGACGAGCGTATCCACGCTCCCCAATTCCTTTTCCGCTGCGGCAACCACATTTTCGACGGCTGCGAAATCGCGGACGTCTGCGGAAGCGAAGGCCGCCCGCGCCCCTTTTACTCGGATTGCTTCGGCGGTTTCTTCGAGCGGCTCTCTTCGGCGCCCCACGAGAAACAAATTCGCGCCCAGTTCCGCGAATCGCAATGCCATCGAGCGGCCCAGGCCCGTTCCGCCACCCGTGATCAGAATCGTCCGGCCTTTCAGCAGATCGTTCTGAAACATAGTTCGGACCCTCGGCTACTTTGCAATGGGTAAAAATTCCTTCGGAATCGGGTTGTCGGCGGTTTCGCCTTCCCAGTAAATCGTCACGACCCACCAGCGCTTCCCGTCAAAAAACAGCTGAAAACTGTTGATACCGCGCTCGAACGGCTCCGGATCCTTTGCGTCATGGCGCGACGCGTAGGTGCTGAAAATGTGCATGATGTTGCCGAAGCGCTCGCTTCTGCGGGCGATTTCAGTTTCCGAGAAGCTGTTCTTCTCAAAATACGCATCCGCAAATTTCGCATACTCATCCGGCGTGACGACTTGCACGAAAAAGCCGCCGTCCTTCTTGACTCCCGACGGGATCAATCGCGCGCCGGGAACGAATAGCGAGCGGAAGCGGTCCCAGTCGCGCTTCTGTCCAGCGGGCCCGGAGATGACGTCATACGTCGCGGCAAGGATGGCGTCGGGCGAGGCCACATCAGCCGGCTTCGCCGCCGGCGGGGCCGGGGGAGTTGCGGGCGCCTGGGTGGCGGGAGCTTCAGTTTTTGGCTTCGCTTGTTCCTTCTCTTGCCCGAAGAGAGGTGTGGTAGCGGTTAGGCCCAACAGGAAAACACCGAGAACCAAATGATTCAAACGTGTCATTCGCTTTCTCCTTGCGGGTCGCTGCGTTTGCGCTCCTTGCCCCAGGCCGCAGGCGCGGAGCTTAAACCGCCCCGCCGCGCGTTTCCACAAGAAAGTGCATTCACGGCGCACACTGCAGACGAGCAATCGTCAAAAGTCCACGTGCAGGCGCAGGCCGGGGACGGTGACCGGCCCGCGGTCCTTGTTGTAGCCGGGATTGTTGATGTGCTGGAGGTCGAACGACGCGAAAAGTCCGCGCCAGAGGTGCGCGGTGTAGAAGCCCTCCAAGATTTTTTCATGGCCGTAGGTGAGCGCGCCGTCGCCGAGCAGGAAGCCGAGTCCGCCGAGAGCAAGATACTGCTGATGCGCGGCCACAATCCCGTTGGCAACGAAAGCCGCCCCGGCGCGGTCGTTGCGTCTGTGCCACGACTCTCCCTTCGTGAAGGCGCCGAGTTCGAGCGTGCGGTCGTCCTCCGTATAGGCGAAGGATTCATTGTGGCCATCGCTCCAGCCCAGGCGGCCGAAGACGCCCACCTGCGATGTGATTTCCTGCTCGAAGTTCAGGCCAAAGCCGTATTTGTGGCGGCCCTGGCGCCGCGTGGCGATGATGTCGGGCGCCGCGGTTTCGTGATCGAGGAAGTCGGCAATCGCCTCACGATAGTTTCCCATGTCGCCGTGGTTGAGATAGCTCGACAGGCGCACCACGCCCGCCCGATGCGCGATCAGTTTTCCGCGGGCTTCGAACTCGAGGTTTTCCGCTCGCGCACGCGCGATATCGGCGTCCAGGTTGATTCCATTTGCCACTTTCGGCATGAGCGTTTCAGCGAAGCGCGCGGTGAACCAGTGGTCGTCGTATTCAAGGATCACGCCATCGGTGTAGCCGCGCGTGTTGGCGGCATAGTCGTAAGCGCCGTTGTTGTCTAGGGTCCAATTCAGAAATTGAAGGTGGCTGTCGGACCCGAAGGAATTCAGATCGAAGAAATCAACCAAGTCGAATTTTCCGATGCGAAACTCGATCCTCCGCGACGGTAGAGAAGTGGCGAGATGAAGCGCGTCGCGGTCCGCTTCAACGCGCTCCTGGGTCAGCGGGATGATCTGGCGCAACATGAGCCGTGCGAGGTAAGGAGTGTCTGCAAGTGGTATACCTTGCACTGTCCGCACGGAATCCAAATTGGTGTAGCCGGCGAGGCCGAACGCGCTTCCGATGCCGCCCCCCGTCGCGTACTCTACGTCGGCGAACACTTCCGTCGTATGCGTGAGTTCGTAGCCGGTATAAAGCGTCAGAATGTGCGTGGTGGCGCTCTGAGCCCCTGGAGTCAGGCTGTTCGGTCCGCTGTACTTGGCCGCAAACGTGGGATGCCACTGCAGGACGATGTTGCCCTGGCCGGAGATCCAGTAGCGACTCGACTCGGAGTGTGGGAACAGGGTGGATGGATCGTCCGCAGCTGGCTGATCCTGCGCGGGTGCCAACGCGGAATCGCGGGGCTCCGGCTTGTCAGGCTTATCAGTCTGCGAATCTTGAGCCAGCGCCAAATGTGGCGCCGCAGAGCACACGAGCAGGAAACATAGAATCGGCAGACCGAATTGGGCGGCTAGGCGGCTCACTCTCCGGCGGAACCTTAACTTCGTCTGAACTCGCTGTCACGGGGCCAGAGTAAACCACGTGGCAACGCGAAATCCAGACCAAAGCCGCGTTATTTCGAAGGTCGGAGAACAGATCGATAAACTGGTGTCAGCACAGATCAATTTAAAAGAGGGGGGAGCATCCCGATTGCCCGTCGAGGTCATCTCTAGTAGTCTGTGCTATTGGCACTGGTGTGGGTGCAGCCAACCTAGAGAACCAGAGGTGAGGAACTTGGAGTTGAAGCGGCAGTTTGTTCTCAGCATTCTCATTTTCGTGGCAGTGGCGTCGGCGGCGTGCAACCAGGTAATCAATAACCCGGCGCCGGTTCTTACTTCCATCTCGCCCACCACCGTTCAAGCAGGCTCGCCGTCTTTTACTCTCACCCTGACAGGAAAACAGTTCGTTCCCAATAATTCCGGCGCTGGTTCCACGGTCGAATTCAACGGGTCACCGAGAGCCACTTTTTTCATGAATACGAATACGCTCACCTCGACGATCCTGGCCGCGGACGTCCAATCCCCCGGAGAGGCAGCCATAACCGTTGTTACTTCCCAGCCGGGAGGTGGAACGACCGCTTCCGTGATTCTTTCGATCAGCCCAACGACCAGCCCCACACCCCAAATCAGTTCCATTTCTCCGGCGGGGGTGTTTGCTGGCTCCGTCCCCGTGGGTTCACAGTTTACCCTTGTGGTGAACGGGTCGGGCTTCGTACCTCAGTCAATTGTCACAGCAAACGGCAGCGATCTCACGCCAATAAGCGTGAGCAGCACGTCACTTCGAGTGGGGATACCGGGGAGTGATATTGCAGTGAGCGGCGCCGTGAATATTGCCGTGGTGAATCCGCCGCCGGGCGGCGGTTCTTCGAACACCGTGAAGTTGGCGGTCAACAATCCGGTTCCCACAATCACCGCGCTTACTCCAGCGGCCGTTGGGGCCGGCACTTCCCCGCCAACACTTACGGTGACCGGGTCAAGCTTCGCGGCAGCCTCCGTGATCTTGATCAACGGGGCGCCCAGGCAAACGACCTTCGCGAACAGCACATCGGTCAGCACGCCCTTGTCGGCGGGTGATCTTGCCGCAGGGGGCGCGATTCAAATTGAAGTGCAAAACCCTGCGCCCGGCGGTGGAACTTCCAATATTCTGCCCTTCTTCATAGATCCGAGTCCCGCCGTAGGACTACCTGTCCTCGTGGATGTGGGGACGGACGGTTCGCAGGCAAACCTTGGAATCTGTGGCGCATGCGCGCCGGGAGGAGTCCCCGATCTGACGACCGCAGGGCCTTCCACAAGCTCCACGGGTCAATTCGTGGCCTACGCGTCTATTTCGACGAATTTGATCGCCAACGATCAGAATCCGGGGAGCAACATATTCGTGCGCAACACGTGTCTCGTGAAGACGGGAAGCACGACGACCACCTGCGGACCGGTGAACGAGCTGGCGAGCGTGGCGGCAAATAACGGACCGGCCAATGGGTCGAGTTCCGAACCTTCGGTTAGCTCGGATGGCACCCTTGTAGCATTTACCTCTCTGGCTTCGAATCTCGTTACGACCGTTCCAATTGTGCCCCCCGGCCGGCAGGTGTTCTTGAATAAACCCTGCACGGCGTCGGGTACCGTCTGCACCACCACGGCACCCCTGACGCAGCTCATTTCAGTTTCCGCCGATGGAACCGAGGCCGGGAACCGCGATAGCTTCAACCCCGCGATCAGCCCGGACGGGCGCTACGTGGCGTTCGTTTCGCTGGCCACGAATCTTGTCTCCGGCGTTGCGTTCGATGGCGTAAACCCGCAGGTCTTTCTCCGCGATACGTGCGGCACGTTCCCAACTTCGACCACAACCACGGCAGGATGTACGCCGACGACCTTTCTTGTTTCGACGTCCGACGGCACGATACCTGCAAACGGCCCCAGTTCGAATCCGTCAGTCGCAAACGATGCGCTTTTTGTCTCTTTCACGTCGAGCGCGACGAATCTCGGCCAGACCGCGGTCAATCCAAACGGCGCGCCGGAAGTATTTGAGCGCGGCACTTGTGTGACCGGGGTAGGCGGCTGCGCGACTTTCACGAATTTGATTTCCACGCCGGATGGCACAACGGCGGCCGACGGCGCTAGCGGCGAATCGTCAATTACCACCGATGGCCGTTTCGTTGCTTTCGCCTCCACGGCAACCATTCTCATTCCGGGCGTGGGGCCGACCCAGCAGATTTATGTGCACGATACCTGCACGGGCCAGACCACGACGGCATGCACTCCGTCCACCACGCTCGTTTCTACGCCGAACGGCACGACGCCGGGCAACGCGCTGAGCGAGCATCCCAGCATCAGTCTGACGACGGGCCAGTTCATCGCCTTCGCTTCGTTTTCCTCGAATTTGTCGGGCAACGCGGCGAACGGTATCGAGAATATCTTTACACGCAACACTTGCACGAACGTCCCCACCACCGGCACGGCTACTTGCTCGCCGAGCGTGTCGCTCGTCAGCATCGCCACCGGCACTTCGGCTGCGGCCTCGAATGGCAACAGCTTCGTGCCCTCCATCAGCGCCGACGGCCATGTGGCCAGTTTCATCTCTCTGGCGAATGACCTCGTCGCGCGCGATAGCAATGCAATCCCCGACATCTTCCTCGGGACTACGACTTTCTGATTCCTTAAAGTGGCCACCGGTCGGTAAGCGTGCGCTGCCCTGAACAGCCTCGAACGAAGTGCCCAAGTCTGATTCCGAAGAGATGTGGCTGGTTGATTGAAGCCCGTCCTGCTGACGGGGGTCAGGTGGGGGTAACGCCAGCAGGAGGGCTGGACGGGTTGGTCAGCGTGCCCCGGCTCCTCTCGGAACCGTCGTCCCCGCATCGCAGCTTCCAACCCGCACTCAACATTTTCGCGATGTGAATCGTGCTGGAACAATGGCTCGCGAGGGGCAAAATTTGAGTACGCGGGTATTAGTACCCCCCTGAAAATGAAGCGAATGCAGGCTCGCGAACTTCCTGCCTGCCCGCTTTTCGGCTTGCTTTTCCAAGCGCCGCTCGTCTGAGATGTTGCTTCCCTTTGACAATCTACAAGAGGGATGGCAGGCTCCTGTCGTATTTCTAGGGGAGTGGGAATTGCTCTAAGGAGGACTGCTATGAAACTCGTGAAGCTCTTGCTCGTCGCTGCCGCATTTCTTGCCGCGGGTTCCACTGATGCAATGCAATTGACTCCGGTACCGGGAGCTCAGCGGCAAGCGGACCGTGACGCCATCCGGAACCACATCGATAAGATTTTCCAGGCATACATCCACAAAGACGCCGATGTAATCCGCGCGACACATGCGGCGGAGTGGCTGGGCTTCCAATCGAGCTCGCAGACTGCGATCCATGGCATCGATCAGTACATGAAGGACGTCAACGGGTACCTCCGGAGCCCCGTCCGGATGACCGCCTACAAGATGCTCGAGTTCGATGTGGTTTTTTATGGAGATGTCGCGATCATCCCGTATGTCGCGGATGTCAGCTACGACTACGAGGGCAACACATCCACCAGGAAGCTTCGCGTGCTCGACGTCTACGCGAAAATCGGAGGCGAATGGAACCAAGTCGCCTCTGACACGCAACTGCATCCGGAGTCCATAGCAGTCGGCATGCAGGAACCGCAAACGCTCAGTCCCGACGATAAGAAGGATCTGCTGGCCGCGCGCGAAGCCGTCTGGCGCGACTACTTCACGAACAACGCGGCCCGGCTGGCGGAATCGCTCCCGGCTGAATTGATCGCTGTCGACGATGGTGACAAATGGCACGGCCGCGACGACGTGCTTACGGGCGCGAAAGGCTTTGTCGATCAGGGTGGAAAGCTTTTGCGCCTGGAATTTCCGCAGACCGAAATCCAGGTGTACGGCTACACCGCGATTGTGTACTCGAAGTATTTGTACGAAATCGAAATCGGCGGAAAACCGACCACCCAATCGGGGCGCGCGACGGAGATGTTCGTCAATCGTCACGGGAAGTGGGTCAATGTGGGGTGGCATCTGGATTCCGGCAGTTAGTTCGAGACGCGCGGTGGATCGGAGACGATATGAACCAAAGTGCGGAAATCCTGCAGGGAACCTTGGATGTGCTGATTCTGAAAACGGTCGCACTCGAGCCCATGCACGGGTGGGGCATCGCGCAACGCATCCAGCAGATCTCCCGCGACGTTCTTCAAATCCAGCAAGGCTCTCTCTATCCGGCGTTGTACCGGCTGGAACGAAAGGGATTGGTCCGCGCCGAATGGGGCGCTTCGGAAAACAATCGCCGGGCGAAGTATTACTCGCTGACGAAAACGGGCCGCCGCCAACTCGACCAGGAACTGGCGCAGTGGGAGCGGTTGTCGTCGGCGGTTGCATTGATTCTCCAGCGCGCGTAAGGATCCGGCCTGGATCGTCATCCTGCCCGCGTGGAGCGAGCGAAGGACCTCTTCATACAAACGGCAAGTTGGAGGCGGAAGCCATGAACTTTTGGCGGCGGTGGTTCTCAAACAAGACGTGGGAACGCGAAATGAACGACGAGTTGCGCTTTCACGTCGAGCAGCAAACGGCCGCGAATCTTGCCGCTGGGATGACGCGCGACGAGGCCCGGCGCCAGGCCGCTCTGCAATTCGGTGCCGTCGAAGGCGTGAAGGAATATTGCCGGGAAGAACGGCGCGGATTCTGGCTCGAAACGTTTTGGAGTGACGCACGCTACGGCCTGCGCATGCTGCGCAAGAATCCCGGCTTCGCCACTGTAGCGATCCTTACGCTCGCCCTCGGCATCGGTGCCAACACCGCCATCTTCAGCGTTGTGGACGCCATCCTGCTTAAGCCGCTTCCCTACCCCGATGCGAAGCGCCTCGCGATTGTGTTGTCCAGCTTCGGCAACGAGCACCGCGCGCCGGCCTCCGGCTACGAATTCGAGCAGATTCGCGAGCGCTCGCGCCTGTTCGATGCGATCGGCGGAATTTGGGTGACCAATAGCGCCATCACGGGCAACGATGATCCACAACCGGAGCCGGTGAAGGTGGCAAGCGTAACCGGTGATTTTCTCTCTCTTGTATGCAAGCGGCCGGCTCTCGGACGCTTGTTCATCCCGCAGGACACAGAGCCCAAGTCCTCAATCAACGTTATTATTTCGAGCGGTCTTTGGCGCCGCAAATTCGGCGCCGATCCCCACATCACCGGCCAATCGCTACACGTAGGCGATACTGCGCTGACTATTCTCGGCATGCTGCCCGAAGATTTTCACTTGATATTTCCTGACGACGCAAGCGTCCCCACCACTCCCGATGTTTATGTGCCGCTGACGGGCAACTTCGCGGAGCCCGGCGGGCCGGCATTTCTTCACCTGATCGGACGCGTGCGGCCCGGCGCCACTTTTGCGCAGGCTCAATCGGAAGCCGATGCCATCGCGGCGCAGTTGCGAGCAACGATCAAGGACTACAGCGCTCAGAATTATCAACTCCACGTGATTCCTCTTCAGCAGGACGACGTCCGCAACGTTCGCCGTACTTTGCTCATCCTCTTCGGCGGCGTCGGCTTCGTTCTTCTGATCGCTTGCGCCAATGTTGCGAACCTGCTGCTCGCGCGAGCCGGCAGCCGCGAGCGCGAAACCATTGTGCGCGCGGCCCTGGGTGCCACCCGCGGCCGCCTAGTCCGGCAACTCCTCACCGAAAGTCTTGTGCTCGGATTCTTCGGGGGTCTGGCCGCCATCGCCGTCGGTTGGGCGGCACTCCAGGGACTCCTGGCTCTGCGCCCGGAATCGCTCTTGCGTCTGGGCGCGATTCACCTGGACTCGGTCGCCCTCGCTTTCACTTTGGTTGTGGCGCTCGTCACCGGAATTATCTTTGGCCTCGCGCCCGCCGTAGGAGCAGCGCGATTTGATGTCGCGGCAGGCCTCAAGAGCGCTCGAAGCAGTACCTCTTGGGGCAGGCAAGGCTCCAACATCGCGCTGATCCTCGGCGAAGTGGCGCTTAGTTTCACGCTCCTGGTGGCTACCGGCTTACTGGTCCGCACGTTCGTCAGCGTACTTCATGTCGATCCCGGTTTTCAGCCCGCCAACGTTCTGAGTTTCACGACCCTGGGTGGCGATTATCCCTTCCTCCACCAACTGCAACTGAACCTCGCTGCTCTTCCCGGCGTCGAATCCGTCTCCCTCGTTTCTCACCTGCCGCTCGATGGTAATTACGCGAATTGGTACGATTATTACTGGCCGGAAGGCACTGCACCCGCTCAGCAATCCACCGTCATGGCCGACTATCGCTCCGTGCTGCCTGGCTACTTCAGAACCATCGGCGCGACGCTGATCGAAGGTCGCGACTTCACCGACCTGGACGATGCCGCACATCAGCACGTCGCCATCGTGGATGACGCTCTTGCGCAGAGCGCTTGGCCCGGCCTGAATCCTATTGGCAAGAAGCTGCATATTTCTGATTCACCTGCAGGCTGGTACCAGTTCCAGGAAGACTGGGCAGTGGTCGTCGGCGTCGTCCGCCATGTCCAATGCCATTCGCTCACGGTCATGGTGCGCCCCCAGGTTTACCTTCCATACCAACTCGCCCCGCGCCCCGTTTCCTTTGTGTTGCGCGCATCGGCTCCCCTTTCCAGCCTCATGGGGCCCATCCGCCAGCAAGTGTCAAAGCTGAACAAGGCCGTCGCAGTCGCACGGTTCATTCCGCTCTCTGACCTCGTCGCGCAGGCGCGTTCACAGACCCGTTTCGTTACTTTTCTTTCCGGAGCGCTCGCCGCGCTGGCCTTGTTTCTCACATGTATCGGCATTTATGGAGTCACTTCCTACCTTGTGACGTTGCGCACGTCGGAAATCGGCGTTCGCATGGCCCTCGGCGCTCTTCCAGCGGATGTGCGCAGGCTTGTTCTTGTTCGCGGCATGGCGCCATTGGTCTTCGGCTGCCTCATCGGCATTGGTCTCTCGTTCCCGGTGACGCCGCTGATGTCCGCCCTTCTTTTCGGCGTGCGGCCCATTGACCCGCCCACACTGGTCGCAGCAGCGTCTCTCCTTTCTGCTGTTGCGTTTCTTGCCTGTTACGTCCCGGCGCGGCGCGCGATGCGCGTGGATCCGATGGTCGCGCTGCGCTACGAATGAATAGCGATGCGGCGTTGGTCGCGCTAGCTTGATTTCTTCGGCGAGGCGAGTCGCAGCTTCACTTCGGTCTGCTGCCCTGTTTTTACTTCGATGTTGTTCTTCCAATCGGTCCAGGCGCCCTTCGAGTAAGCGCGAACGTTGTAGTAGCCGTGGCGGAGATCGGGGAAGAAGAAGCGCCCTTGCGTGTTGGTCGTTGTCACCTGCGGGTGTGACCCATCTGCACCCTGAGAAGTCACACGTGCGCCCACTATCGCTGCGCCACCCGGGCCCACGACGGTTCCCGCCAGGGTTCCCATTCCGTTGTCGTCCGCTGCCGCGGCCAGCGCCAACGCCATCGCCACGAGCAGGCACAAGGAAAAGGCTCGCTTCATCTGCCGCATTTTCTTGAACGCTCCCCGTACCCCGCTATTGCGCAGCCAATCGCAGGGTGACTTGTGTCGTTTTCTTCGAGCGGATCATGATGCGCTTTTGCCAATCGGAGAACACGCCGTTTGAGTAGGCGCGCAAATCGTATTGTCCCGTTTCCCAGCGCTCGAACTGGAAATGGCCGTTGGCGTCGGTGTGCGTGGCATGCGGGTGCAATCCGTCGGAGGTTTGAATCGTCACGCTCGCATCCGCTACGGGATTGCCCTTCGCATCAAGCACAATTCCTGCCAGCGTTCCCACGGGCACGCGATCGTTCGCAGCCGTGGCAAACGCGAGCATCGCAAAGGCGAGAAAAGCCCAAACCGATCGTCTCATTTCTGCCTCCAGATCAGCTTCCGGCTGGGTTCTCGAATGATTCTAGTACTCTCCTTTCGCAGCGCGCTTCCGGCAAGGTGTAGGTGTTCTCGAAAAGGCTCCTGTTCGAGAGGACAGGTGCTTAATGGAGCGAGGTTTAATTGCTGCGGTTGGTCAGTAGGTGTGGTCAGTACTTGTAGTGTTTCGCGGCGGCGGCGTGCGCCGGCTGGTCCTGGCGGCCTGAATCGGGATTTAGGCCGCGCTCGAGGGCCATGAAATAGGTGAGAAGCTGCAGCGGGACAAGATGCACGAACGCCGCCAGCCATTCAGGCGCTTCCGGAACAACGAAAATATGCTCGGCGGAAATATCGCGATTCGCCGAAGGAACCGTCACCGCCGCGCGCAGCATCTTCAATTCGCCTGCGGCGCGGAGAATGGCGTGGGCGCGGTCGTCTCCTCGATTCCCGGTTAGAAGGCCGGCGATCGCGGCGCGCGAATCGATCTCTGAAAACGGCCCGTGCAGGATTTCCTCGGTTTCAAAACCTTCCGCCGCGATGTAACAGCTTTCCTTGATTTTCAAGGCCGCTTCACGCGCGGTAGCCCAGCCGGCGCCGGAGCCGAAGAGATTCATGCGCGAAAGCGCGGCGGCCCGCTTCGCAAACTCGCGCACCTCCGGTTCGAGCGCGAGCGCCTGGCGCATCAGATTCGGGACTCGGTCGAGCGCGCTGGCGGATTCCGAATCCGCAAGCAGCTTGCGGCGTTCGGCCACGCGCAGAATCAATAGCGCGATCGCGGTGAGCGCGGTCGTGTAGCTTTTCGTGTAAGCGAACGACGCTTCCTGTTCGCACGTTTCGAGATGAAAATCGGCGCCTTGAATATCCTTGCCGCTCATCTCGCCGGTTATCGCGACCGTGAGCGCACCGGCGGCGCGCGCCATGCGCAGGGCTTCGATGGACCACGTCGTGGTGCCGGTGTGGGTGATCACGATCACCGCGTCATCGTGGTCGAGCGCAACCGGATAGTGAACCAGCTCGAACGGCTGCTCGAAATGAGCGCGGATGCGGCCCGCGGAGCGGTCGCGCATCCAGAATTCGGCGATCTGCGCCGCGTGCAGCGATGTGCCGATGCCCACGAACGTGATGCGCTCTTTTCGAGCGGCCGCGTCTGCGGCCTTTTCGATTACCGCGCTGCGCGCAAGCACTTTCTCAATCAGCGCGGGCTGGGCATGAATCGCGTCGTAGAGGTAGTACGGGTGGGCCTTGCGCGGCTCGGCCATTTGCTTTTTCTCCCGGCACAGTGTATCCGATGGCTTCGCAATCGCATCTGAACAATTCAATCTCGAACAGTGTCCGCCTTTCGCAGGAGACTCGATGCCTCGATACATCTCGCAACATACGCTCGCGTGCCTCACGCGCCAGGGAGCCGAAGCGCTCGTCGAGCGGCTGCACGCCGCGACGCACGTGGCCGCCCGCCGCGTCCTGGTGAACATGCAGGAAGGAAAAATGCTGGTGGAATTCGACGCGCCGGGGCGCGAGGAGCTGGAAGGCTGGCTCGCCGCTGAAAAATTCCATTTCGACTGGCTGCTGCGCGTGGAGTTGGAATCGAGCGAAGGCCCGTTGCGTCCTATTTGATTTGGGCCGACACCGGACGACCCTGCGCTCGATGCGAAATGTGTAGCACCCCGCGGTTGTTGAATTCCGTTTCCCGCGTCGAACTACTAGGAATTGGCGGAACATTCGCCGGATATTATTGCCGCCATCCTCTAGTAGAATCGGCCCGAAACCGACTTCTACCCGACGAGGTGACCCATGGCCTGCAACCCGGATGTGCTGAAACGCGTGCCGCTGTTTTCGCTGCTCGATGACGACGAAAGAGCCGTGCTGTGCGCCCAGGTGGAACTGAAAACGTTCGCTCCGCGGCAACGCATCTATAAAGCAGGCGAAGCGGGCGGACGCGCGTATGTCATGGTCTCCGGGAAGGTGCGCATCACCACGGTGGACGAAGACCAGCAGGAAGTGGTGGTCGACGAGCCGTGCTGCGGCGAATTCTTCGGCTTCGCCTCCATGCTCGATCAAACGCCCCATCAGACCACGGCAATCGCGCTCGAGGAGACGTCCTGTCTCGAAGTGGACCGCGACGACATCCTGACGCTGTTGCAGCACAAGCCCCACGCCGGAATGGACATGCTCACGGTGCTGGGCAAGCAGTTCCATGCCGCGCACCAACTGGTCCGCCTTCGCGCGAACCGCAATCCCAACGACGTAATCATGCAAGACATGACCTTCGGCGAGCGCATCGCCGATTTAGTGGCGGGATTCGGCGGATCGTGGACGTTCATCATTATGTTCGGTGTCGCGATCGTGGTCTATTCGGCGATCAACGTGGTGCTGGGCCGATCGGCCTGGGACCCGTACCCGTTCATTCTCCTCAATCTGATTCTTTCCATGCTCGCGGCCATCCAGGCGCCCGTCATCATGATGAGCCAGAACCGCCAAGATACGAAGGACCGGTTGCGCGGCGAACTGGACTACGACGTGAACCGCCGCGCCGAGTCTGAGATACAAGGATTGGCCCGAAAACTGAATCTGCTGGTGGACAAGGTTGACGACGTGGAAGAGATGCTGCGGGGAAAACACGTTTGATTTTTTTGCGGTTAGGAAAAGTTGGAGTTGTTGACTCGAGAGCCCTCCGACCCTTGAAAGGCAAAGGGTCAGGCACCCCGAGGACCGGAAGATCAACCAGTCTGCTAGGCAACTGCCTCAATGGTTGCCAAGGCATTGCCGTTGACTCAGTCCTTACGTATCATTAATTCCTCCACGCGTAGGCCGATTCTGCAACGCAATTAGAGGAGAACCCTTGGCGACTACGTCTCCACCTTCGATCCCGCCGAGCGAGCCATCACGCGGCCGACCCAAGCTAATTGCCTGGAAGTGGACGCTGATCGCGACAGCTCTTGTCGTCGCCTATTCGCTGTGGGAGTGCGGGCCTGGGTTCTATCAGGGAGTCCGCTTAGCCAATGGGTCGGTTCACCATTTTCATCAAGAACTTAATAGCGGCCAGTACGACCAAATTTGGCAGGAAGCGGACTCGGGATTCAGAGAAGGTGGCAAGCACGATGAGTTTGTCAGGGTTCTTCAAGCTACGCATGCCAAATTGGGAGATGCCACGACGGAGAATCTCACGCACATGTAAGCACCACCATCGGCGGGGTGCTCATAATCACTAGCTATAACACAACCTTCGCTGGCGGGCCAGCCGAAGAGACATTCACCTGGGTCAAGAATAGGAGTGGCTTAAAGCTCCGCCGCTACGTAATTACGTCGCCCGCATTCATTCCCAAGTGAGCAGGGCATAGATATTGCCGGCTTAATTGGGGGCATGATGACCTGCTCCCCGAAATCCGCGCAGAAGCAGATATGACCTTGTACGCGATTGACGGCCCCCGTTGGCCGCTATTGTCATCGGCCAAGTTCAGGTGTAGCCTGTTTGCTATGTTCGACTGCCACGAGAGACTAACTCCGGGCTGCTGCCGTTGCATGTGTTGCTGCTGCGCGTGTTGTCCCGGCATGTCCTCTGGCACCGGGAGGCTAGGAACCTAAGCAAGCAATACTAGCCGGGAGTTTAGAACCCACCGCCAGAGACAAGTGGCCGGTGGGTTTTTTGTTTTAGGAAAAAGTCTGATCGATAGATGTCAAAGGAGAAAAGGGAAATGGCCGACTACAAGCATCCGGAAGTTTTGGTTTCAACCGACTGGGTAGCGCAGCACGGGAACGACCCGAAGATCCGGCTGGTGGAAGTGGACGTGGACACGACGGCGTACGACCAGGGCCATATCGCCGGCGCTGTTGGCTGGAACTGGCAAACGCAGCTCCAGGACAACATCCGCCGCGACCTGATCGAGAAAAAGGCGCTCGAAGAATTGCTCGGGCGTTCGGGAGTTTCGAACGACACCACGGTGATTCTCTACGGCGACAACAACAACTGGTTCGCCGCCTATGCCTTCTGGCAATTGAAGTATTACGGCCACAAAGATGTGCGGCTGATGAACGGCGGCCGCAAGAAGTGGCTGGAAGAGAAGCGCCCGGTGACGGCGGACGCGGCGAAGGTTACTCCCGCCACGTACCGCGCCGCCGGTCCCGACGAGTCCATCCGCGCGCGCAAGGAGGATGTTTCTTCCGTGCTGCAGAACCGCGCCGGACGCCAGCTTGTGGACGTTCGCTCCGTGGATGAATTCACCGGCAAAATCATCGCGCCGCCGGGAATGTCGGAAACGGCGCAGCGCGGCGGGCACATTCCAGGCGCGGCAAATATTCCGTGGGCGCAGGCCGCCAACGAAGACGGCACGTTCAAATCCGCCGACGCGCTGAAGCAGCTCTACGATGCCAAGGGCGTTACCGGGGGAGCCGAAGTGATCGCCTACTGCCGCATCGGCGAACGCAGCTCCCACACCTGGTTCGTCCTGAAGTATTTGCTCGGCTACGACAGCGTGAAGAATTACGACGGCTCGTGGACCGAGTGGGGCAATCTGGTCGGCGCGCCCATCGAGAAGGAAGCGGCCGCCGCGGCAAGGTAGCTCGGCGGGAAGGCCGTCAAAACAATCTGCAAAATGCGGCTTCCGTAGAGCTACGGCAGCGCGTTGGGAGAAACGCCGTTGTGGCGGGCCTCGTCTCGCAACGCGGCGATTTTGTCAACAATGTCGTCGCGTTGTTTCTGAAGCTGCGCCAGCTCGCTTGCCCAGCTGTCCGCCTTCACCCCACGAGGCCTTGTGGAGCTCTTCGCATCTCCGGTGGGCTCACCTTTGATCGCCGCCTGCAATTCTGCGATCTGGGCGTCGAGTGGAGGGACTTTCGCCTGGAGCTTCGCGATCTGATCCTGGTACCACTTCGCATCCTTATTATTCTTTGGCGACGCTGCTGATCTCCCACGCAGCTTCCCGTCTGGCTGAGACGTTCCGCGGTTTTCCGGCTGGAACGTTGAGACCTCCGGCTGGCCCGGCGGCGTCTTTACATCCTCATTTGTCCAGACTTTCTTCGTAGGGGTTTGCGCAGCCGAATCAGCCGCCTGCGCGGGAGCCGGCGGCGTGGCCGGCGGAGGATTGCTCTGCGCACGCAGCGTTCCCGCGTTCGTGGCGGAGAGAAACAATCCCGCCGCAAACGTAAGGGCCCATCGGATCTGTTTGTTCATCACGCGTCTCCCGGTGCGATCGAATCCCGCACCGCAAGGGCTCGCCCGCAACAGATAAAGAGACACGCTCGGCGGAACTGACATCACCACGAATCCTATGGATCGGTGCTGGCGCCCTTGCCTGTCGCCAGCTCATTGCGCACGATCTCGAGCGCCTGTTTCGGGGGGCCGAGCCTGCGGTAGCGGCTGACTTCAATGTACTGGTGTTCCTCGAACGGGAACAAAAATTTTCGTGCCGTGAAATCGTACTGGTAACGCACCGGCAGCCAGATGCCCGGCGCCACTTCCGCCTGTTCGAGCGAAAACACTCCTCCGCGATAAAGTTTGCCGAGAATGCCGCCGCCGAAGGAAATATCGCGCGTGACGTGCGCTTCGCCGCGCGCCAGTTGATTCGTCTCGTGATCCACCCAGGTCTTGGCCGTAACGCGCGTAAGCGCATCCTGAAACATCGAGTGCGGGCGATACTTGGGGTTCGGGTCGAGCTCGAGCACATCGCACAGGCGGCCGTTTCGCATCTCCTGTCCGAGCCATTTCGTCACGAATGCTTCGCGCGCTCCGTCCACCAGATCCGCCCGGTCGTGCTTCTTTTTTTCCCACTTCGCGGACGCTGCCTTGAACCGCGAATCATCCGGCTTGAGCGCCAGTTCCAGCAAATCCCGCCAGGCCAGCAACTGGCGCTGATACTCGGCCGGATCCACGGGCTTGCCGTCGCTTTTCAGCAGCAGCTTCAGCGTCCCGGCCCCGTCGGGAACCACGCGGTAGACCTTGTCCCCAAGGACGCGCGGACTGGCGCCACCGGTGCGATCCACCTGGTGCTCGATCCGCTCGTACAGCTCGAGCGCGTTGTCGTCATTGTGCTGGCTCTGGGCCAGCTTCGCGGCCCGGTCGCGGATTTCGGCTTCCGAAGGAGGTTGTGCGTTTGTTTGACCCGCCGGTCGCACTTGCGGTCCTGCCGCAGCCAGCGTGAACACGAGCATCGGAATGGCGAAGCGACGGGAGTTCATTTCAAGCGCCTCTATGGCATTCCCGGGGTCTGGAGACCGGTTCCACATCATTGTAACTGGTTTTTAAGGAGTTAGCGGCCTGTCAGCCGCGGGCGCGCCGCGGCGGTAAAGTCCGATTTATCCCCAAAATTAGGAACATTTTGGGTGCCTCATCCGTCTATTATTAGTGCAGTGGCCAAACTCCCCAATTTCCTTTCGAAAGCGCGGCAGGCGGCGGTGGCCGCCCAGGAAACCTTCTGGATTGCTCTCGATACCCTCCGCGCGCACAAACTGCGCACCTTTCTGACTCTTCTGGGCGTCATCCTGGCCGTCGCGACGCTTGTGGCCGTCATGTCCATACTGAACGGCCTGAACGTTTACGTCGCCGACAAGGTCGCCAATCTCGGCGCCAACGCCTATGTGATTGACCGCATCGGAATCGTCACCAACTTCGAGGAATGGAACAAGGCCCGCAAGCGGCCTCCCCTCGACATGTCGGATTTCGAAGCGGTCCGCGACGGCATGAAGTTCGCCGAACAGGTTGCCGGCGAACAGGACACCATCGCCGACGTGCGCCAGGGCAATCAACTGAGCGAGGACGTTAGCATCATCGGCGCCTCGCCCGCCTTCGCCGAAATCCGGGACATTGACGTCATGAATGGCCGCTTGCTCGTGGACGTGGACGAAGAACACGGCGCCAGCGTTTGCGTCGTGGGATACGACGTCGCCGAAAAATTCTTTCCCGGCGTGGACGCCATCGGCAAGGAAATCAGGGCCGGCCAGTCGCAATATCAAATCGTCGGCGTGGCCAGGCCCAAGGGCACCGTGTTCGGGCAGTCGCAGGACAACTTTGTGATGATTCCCCTGCGGACCTACCGCAAGGAATGGCTCGCAAAATTCGACTCCGTCAGCATGTTCGTTCAGGCGCGCAGCCCCGAAGGGATGCCTGCGGCGGAAGACGAATCGCGCGTGATTCTCCGCTCGCGCCGCCATGTTCCTTACGGCGATGAGGACAATTTCGCCATCATTGAGCCCACTTCCATCACCGGCCTATGGAATCGCATCACCGGCAACGCCTTCGGCATCGCCATCTGGGTCACTTCCGTGTTTCTCGTCGTCGGTGGAATCGTGATCATGAACATCATGCTCGCGAGCGTCACCGAACGGACCCGCGAAATCGGCCTGCGCAAATCGCTCGGCGCTCGCCGCCGCCACATCGTGCTTCAATTCCTCACGGAGTCTTCGCTGCTTTCCGCTTCCGGCGGCATCGCGGGTGTCGTCCTGGCGCTCGGGATTTCGCAGCTTGTGCGCTCCGTCACGCCCATTCCCATTTCCACTCCCGTCTTCGCCATTTGCATCGCCCTGCTGCTTTCCACCGCCGTCGGCCTGTTCTTCGGCATTTATCCCGCCATGCGCGCCGCGCGCCTGGACCCCATCGAAGCGCTGCGGGCGGAGAACTGACATGGTGAAGCAGGACTTCCGCGAAAACCTGCACCTCGCGATCGACACCATCCGCAGCCACAAGCTGCGCAGCTTCCTGGCCGTGCTCGGCGTGATGATCGGCGTGGCCCTCATTATTCTTGTCGTGGGGCTGGTCCAGGGTTTCCGCTCGAGCATCGAGGACGAGCTCATGGCCGAAGGCGCCGACACCGCCTGGATCTCCCGCTTCGAGCAAGGCCCGCGCGTCGGCCGCCGCCCGAAAGACGAGCGCCAGCGCAAGCCGCTCACTCTCGAGGATGGCCTCGCCGTTCGCGAGCTGTGCCCGGCGGTGAAGCAAATCGCGATCTCCGTGTTCCAGTGGGAGCTGGCGCACAACGCGCGCTATCAGAACAACCAGGTCCAGGGCGGCGAGTTTCGCGGAACCTTTCCCGCCTATCTCGAGGTCTACTCGAACGCGAGCATGAAAGTCGGCCGGTTCTTCACCGAGGCGGAAAACGACCACCGCGACAACGTCGTCGTGCTCGGCGAGAACACCGCCACCGCGCTTTTCCCCAGCGTCGAAGACGCCATGGATAAGGAAATCATCGTGGACGGCTCGAAATTCCTGGTCATCGGCGTCTTGCAGAAACAGAATGGCGGCTTCGGCACCAACGACGAAGACCGCCGCATCGTGATTCCGTTTTATACGTTCTTCAAGCTCTATCCCGGAAGCTACGAAATCGCCATGCGCATGCAGGCCTATCCCGGCAAACTCAATACCGCCGTGGACCAGATCCGCGAAGTGCTGCGCCGCCGCCGCAATGTGCCCTACGCCAAGCCCGACGATTTCTTCATTCAGACCAACATCGAAACCATGAAGCAGTTCGACGACATCATTCAGGGCGTTGTCCTCGCCATCGTCGTGCTCAGCTCCATTGGCTTGCTCATCGGCGGCATGGGCGTGATGAACATCATGCTCGTCTCCGTCACCGAGCGCACCAAGGAGATTGGCGTCCGCAAAGCCATCGGCGCGCGCCGCAGCGACATCACCTGGCAATTTCTCTTCGAGGCCATGACCCTCACGGGTACCGGCGGGCTGATCGGCATCCTCTTCGGCAGCGGTCTCGTTTCGCTCATTCCCGTGGTCACCACGATGAAGGCGGTGGTGCCGCTGTGGGCCGTCGTCGTCGGCTTTTCCGTTTCCGTCACCATCGGCTTGGTCTTCGGCGTCTGGCCCGCCACCAAGGCCGCCCGCCTCAACCCCGTCGAAGCCCTCCGCTACGAATAAGCCGTGGTGCGAGGAATTAAATGATGCGCCGGCGCAGGCTTCTGCTCTTAGCATTTGGCCTGCTCTTGTCTTCCTCTAAGGCAAACAGCAGATCCCTCACCCGTCTGAAAGACGACGGGATTCGGGATGACACCTTTGTGGGGCGAGGAAGACAAGAACACGCCAAAGGCCAACAGCAGATCCCTCACCCGTCTGAAAGGCAACGGGATTCGGGATGACACCTTTGTGGGGCGAGGAAGACAAGAACAGGCCAACATGCGCAAGCCTCTAAGAGGGCCTGCGTTCGCCTGGGCCTTTCGGCGGAATTTCGATGAGGACGGGGCTTTTGGGATCGAGGCGCGATTTCCCGTCAGGACCGATCGCGTAGGGAATTCCGGCGGGGTCCACGGGAATGCCGGCAATCATCCTGGCGTCGAGCAACTCTTTCGTCGAAGCGGGGAAGCGGCCGAAGCGCTTGCGGTATTCCCCGGAAATTTCGTCGAGCGCGCGTTCGTCCTTGAGCGCCTGCAATCCCTTGATGTGCTCGAGCGCGTTCTTGCGCACCTTCTCGTCTTGCGACGATTTGTAAAATTGCGTCCAGATCATCTGCGACGTGTCGATGTCGCCGGCCTTCGAAGCGATGCGCGCGGCCATCATGCCCATCCACGCGGGCGCTTTCGGATTCTTGCTGCCCGCAAGATAGGCCGCCGAGGCCTTTTCGTAATCTTTCAAATGCCAATAGTAGAGGAATCCGAGATCGGAGCTGAGACGCCATTCGTCCGGATTCGCCGCGATTCCGCGCTTGATCAAATCGGCGGTCAGATCGGGGCGCCCGGCCCCGCCGGGAGGCGGCTCGGAGAGAAAAATCGCGCCGAAGCGGTAGGCGGTGATCAAGTGCGGGTCGAGCGTGGTGGTAATGTCGAGAAGCGGCCCGAGCAGCGGGAAAGTTTCGCCCCGAGTTCCGTCCCGCGAGCCGTAATACTGCACCACGCGCGTCCAGTAAATATCCGCGAGCAGCGAGTCGTATCCGAGGCTCGCCTTCTTCACGAGCGGGCCCGAGCGCAGGAAGAGTTCCGGTTTTTCTCCGGCGAGCGGACGCGTTTCCGCGTCAATGCGCGATTGCAGCGCGATGATGGGGGCGAACAGCACGGCCGCGGCGACGGCCGCGCCCGCCCGCAAGCGGAATTGATTTCGCGCGCTCATTTCAAATTGCGGCCGGAAAATGCGGCGGAAGCTGCGATCAAAACGATGGCGGCGTAAAGCGCGGCGTAGGCGGTGTTCTGCCAGATCAGCGAAAAGGGAATCGCCTGGCCGTGAGATGCCGCGGTGATGGCGTTGAAATTATGGAAATTCGGGAGCAGGTAATAAAGCGCCTGGGTGAACATTTTCATCGCAGGGCTTTTCGTTATCGCGCCGAACTCGCGAATGTCGCTCGTGAACAGGCCCGCGATATAAATGCCGAGGGTGAAGAGCGTCGAAAGCATGGGGCTCGAGAAGCACGAGAAGAACAGGGCCAGCGCGGTGACGAGAGCGAGTTCGAGCAGAATAAAATACACGGCGACGAGAATCAGCGCGTCCGCTCGCACGAAGGGGCGCCCGACGTAGAAAAGCGCGGCCGCGAGGCCCAGGGTCATGAGCGAGGTGTTCACCGCAAGGGTGAGAAGCAGGCCGGCATATTTCCCCACCAGGAATTCCCAGCGCCGGACGGGCTTCGCGAGCAGGCTGTACAGGGTGCGGCGTTCCATTTCCTTGTACACCAGGCCCACGCCGATGAAAATCGCCATAATCAGGCCGAAAATCGAAATCGCCGTGAGGCCCAGATTGACGATCACCAGGCGCTCAATCCCGATGGAAATCTGGCCCACGAAAATCGCCGCGCCGATCATCACGAGCGCGAAAAATATCAGGTTGTAGAGCACGCGGTCGCGCACGGCTTCGCGGAACGTGTTGACGGCCACCACGCCAGGAATTGTTTGCGGCATCGAACTCATCGGGCAACCACCTCGAGCTCCTTTGAAGCAGCTTTCTCGCGGCCCACGAGCCGGAAGAAATAATCCTCGAGCGTCGGATGCAGAGGCGTGACCGATAGAATGCGGGCGCGGCAGCGGCGCAGTTCTTCGAGCGCGGGATAGAGATCGGACTCGGGCACTTCAACGCGGAAACGCCCGCCGGCCTGAACGGCGCGGTCGGCCAAACCGCGAGGCAGCGTCCCGTCCGCTGCTTCGAACAGAATCTCCATGGCGTGCCCTTCCATCCCGATGATTTCTCCGGGCGCGCCGACGCCCTGCAGCTTGCCGGCGACCAGGACGGCCACGCGGTCGCACAGCATTTCCGCGTCGGTGAGAATGTGCGTCGAGAAAAACACGGTGCGTCCCTGGCGCTTCAATTCGAGAATGATGTCGCGCACTTCGCGGCGCCCCACCGGATCGAGTCCGGACATCGGCTCGTCGAGGAAGATGACCCGGGGATCGTGGAGGATGGCTTGCGCGATCCCGACGCGCTGCAGCATGCCTTTGGAAAATTTCCGGAGCTGGACGTCGGCCGCCGCGCCCAGGCCCACGCGCTCGAGAAAACGCCCCACGCGCTCGCGCCGTTCGTCGCGTGCGTAGCCGAAAAAGCGGGCGAAATAATCGAGCAGTTCGCGCGCGGTGAGATAGTCGTAGAAGTAAGGCTGCTCGGGCAGAAAGCCGATCTCGCGGTGCATGCGGACGTCATCAATCGAGCGGCCGCGAACGCGCGCGGTGCCGGCGGTGGGGAAAATCAATCCCATCAGCAGCTTCAGCGTGGTCGTTTTTCCGGCGCCGTTCGGCCCCAGAAATCCGAACGCTTCTCCTTCCTCGACGCGCAGAGTAAGGTTGTCGAGCGAGCGGCGCATCCGCTTGCGCCAGAAGCCTGTGGGGTAATCCTTGGTGAGCCCCAGAATCTCAATGGCCGGTGTATCCATGTTCTCTACCCTAAATTATTTTTTCCATCAGCGCGGGATGTGTCAATCGTTCGTGTCGTTCGGATAACCCCCGTGCGTGTCCGGAATGCGAGAGTTCCCGGAAGAGGATGTTCCAGGTTGGGGCTTGCGGGCAAATCGAATTGTGTTGCTCCGCGCACGCACCACTATGGGTAGACGCTTTGGGCACGACGTGCTGAATATTTTGTGGTTCTCGCGCGAATTTTTCTTGACAAGTTTTCCACAACCTCCGATACTGCGCACCCAGACTCGGGGGAAAAAAAGTGAGCCGGTTGATGCCTTCCTGGGCGGACGACGGGTCCACGATGTAGATGAACCGGGTTTAACCAATATCCAGAGGGGACTGACCCCACTTCGCACCGCGCATGAGGGTTCTTGCGCGGCTTAGCTGGGCTTTTCTCTTTTTTTGCTGCGAGCACTCGTTTTCGCTTCGCGGCCAGCATTCGGGCTCAACCCGATCGTGTATTTTTGTTTGGATAGACGCCAACAATAGCCGGGCGAACGCAGTTGGGAGAGAGTAAGATAGGAGTTGTTCCCCCCTGCAAGCCAGCCCGGGTAACATTTCGGCGGTACGACTGCCGGCGCGGAGGCAGAGATGGCAGAAGCAGCACGAATGACGATGAACGGAAGAGTCGAAACGGAACAGGCGGCGCGGCGAGCGACCGGCCTGGAATTCAGGCGGCGGTTCACAGATGGACGGGTGTCTCCATTCGACACGGTCGAGTGGGACCGGCGCACGGCATTGATCGGCAACGACAAGGGGCAGGTAATCTTCCGCCAGGAAGATGTGGAAGTGCCAAAGACGTGGTCGCAGACAGCGACAAACATCGTAGCCTCGAAGTATTTTCACGGTAAGCCCGACACGCACGAGCGCGAAACCTCGGTGCGGCAGCTGATTGGCCGCGTGGTGGACACGATTGTCCGCTGGGGTGAAGAGGGCGGTTATTTCGCCAATGCCGAATCGAAGGGCGCTTTTCGCGACGAGCTGGCGCACCTGCTGGTCGAGCAGAAGATGGCATTCAATTCGCCGGTATGGTTCAACGTGGGCGTGCAGGCCAAGCCGCAATGCTCCGCGTGCTTCATCAACTCCGTCCAGGACAACATGGACTCGATCATGAACCTGGCGAAGACGGAGGGGATGCTGTTCAAGTGGGGATCCGGCACGGGAACGAATTTTTCGTCGCTGCGCGGCAGCCGCGAATCGCTGTCCGGAGGCGGCATCGCCTCAGGGCCGGTAAGCTTCATGAAGGGATTCGACGCGTTCGCGGGGGTGATCAAGAGCGGCGGGAAGACGCGCCGCGCCGCGAAGATGGTGATCCTGAACGTGGATCACCCGGACATCATCGATTTCATCGACTGCAAGAGGAAAGAAGAGCGCAAGGCGCACGTTCTGATCGAGCAAGGCTACGATCCGGCGATCGACGGCGAGGCCTACTCCTCCGTGTTTTTCCAGAACGCGAACCATTCCGTGCGAGTGACCGACGAATTCATGCGCGCCGTCGAAGAGGACCGCGATTGGTGGACGCGCAACGTCACCGACGGCAAGCCGGTGGAGAAGTTCCGCGCCCGCGACCTGCTGCACAAGATGGCCGAGTCCGCCTGGCAATGCGGCGATCCCGGCATGCAGTACGACACGACGATCAATCGCTGGCACACGTCGAAGGCCACCGACCGCATCTACGCTTCGAATCCGTGCTCGGAGTACATGTTCCTGGACGACACGGCGTGCAATCTGGCGTCGCTCAATCTGCTGAAGTTCCTCGGGTCCAACGGCCAGTTCGACACCGACGGCTTCCGCCACGCCGTGGACGTCACGATCACGGCGCAGGAAATCCTGGTGGACAACGCGAGCTATCCGACGGAGAAAATCGCGCGCAACTCGCACGACTATCGTCCGCTGGGCATCGGCTACGCGAACCTGGGGGCGCTGCTGATGTCGCTCGCCCTGCCGTACGATTCCGAAGGCGGCCGCGATTTCTGCGGCGCAATCACGGCATTGATGACCGGCGAATCCTACGCGCAGTCGGCGCGAATCGCCGAGCGCATGGGCCCCTTCGGCGGTTACCCGCGCAACCGCGAGTCCATGCTCGATGTGATCCGCATGCACCGCGATTCGCTGCGCCCGATCAAAGAGGAGAACGTCCAGCCCTCTCTTCTTCGGGCGGCGCAGGAATCGTGGGACGATGCGCTCGCGCTCGGCGAGAAATTCGGCTACAAGAATGCGCAGGTGTCCGTGCTGGCGCCCACCGGCACGATCGGCTTCATGATGGATTGCGACACCACCGGCATCGAGCCGGATCTCGCGCTGGTGAAGCAGAAGCGGCTGGTGGGCGGCGGCGTCATCAAGATCGTGAACAACACGGTGCCGCCCGCGCTGATGCGCCTGGGCTATTCGCCCGAGCAGGTGGCGCAGATCGTGGACTACATCGACGCAAACGCGAAAATCGAGGGAGCGCCCGGGCTGAAACCCGAGCATTTGCCCGTGTTTGATTGCTCGCTTACGCCCATGGGCGGCGGCCGTTCGATTTCCTGGCGCGGCCACCTGCACATGATGGCCGCGGCACAGCCGTTCCTTTCCGGCGCCATCAGCAAGACGATCAACATGCCGGAAGAATCCACGGTAGAAGACATCATGGAAGCCTACATGGAGTCGTGGAAGCTGGGGATCAAGGCCGTGGCCATCTATCGCGACAATTCCAAGCGCTCGCAACCTCTCTCTGCCGCCGGCAAGAAGGAAGAAGAGAAGCCGGCAGCCGTGGAGGCATCGCCGGCGAAAGCCGAGACGCCAGCGCCCGAGCAGCAGGAACTGTTTGCCGGAGCCAAGCGGCGCAAGCTGCCCTCCGAGCGCAACTCGATCACGCACAAGTTCTCGATCGGCGGCCACGAAGGCTATTTGACGGTCGGAAAATATGAAGACGGCGCGCCCGGCGAAATCTTCATCAAGATGGCTAAGGAAGGCTCGACGCTTTCCGGAATCATGGACGCGTTCGCGTTGTCCGTTTCGATCGCGCTGCAATACGGCGTGCCGCTGCGCGCGCTGGTGGACAAATTCGTGAACTCGCGCTTCGAGCCCTCGGGCTACACCGGCAATCCCGAAATCCGCTACGCGAAATCGATTGTGGATTACATCGGGCGGTGGCTCGGCGCGAAATTCATCTCGCCGGATTACCTCGACCGCGATGCCGCTGTGGCGGAGGACGACGCGTCGGGGATTGCAGCGGCACCGGCCGCCGCGCCTACGACAAAAACTACGGGGATGTCGATATCAAAAGCCGCAGAGACGGAGACTTCCACTCGTTCGCGTGCGGCGATTGACGACGCGCCGTCCTGCTCCGAGTGCGGCATGCTCATGACGCCGAACGGAAGCTGCTACAAGTGCTCGAACTGCGGGAGCACTTCGGGCTGCAGCTAGAAGTCAACTCAACAGTTTTTTGAGAAGGGGCGGCCAATCGGCCGCCCCTTTTGTTTTGATCTGGATTGCCTACGGTTCCTTGATGCCTGCCGTCGAGCGCCGCTGGTAGAAGAACGAGACGAGCAGCAGCACCAGCCCCAGCACAAAGAACGAAACGATGCGGTAGAACCGCGTGAGGAACGAAAGGTCGAAGAAAAATACCTTGGCGATAGCGACGCCCAGCAGCACCAGCGCCTGCCAGCGCAACGCCGCCGCTTTCAGCATTACTCCGCCCACCATCAGCGCGAGCGCATACACAATCCAAAGGACGGAAATCGCAAGTTGTTGCGCCAGCGCCCGATCCATTACCAGCAAAGTGCGGCCATAGAAATCCCATACCTCAAGCGAAAGCGCCACGAGGAACAGGAAGTTCGCGGCGATGGCCAGCGCGTAGTATGCGTTCGTTTCCGGCGGGCTCAGCTCCTCGTCCGATTCCCGCGCGAATAAGAACGCGGACAGAAATGCCGCCGCGCACAGCGCTTGCGTCAGGAAGCGCGCGTTCAACAGGAACACCGGAGCCGCATCGATGGGATACGCCACCAGGCGCACGCCGACGACCAAGAACAAAATGAATCCCAGGCCGCGAAGCGCGGATGCCCGGAAGCGCAGGCCGCTCCAGATCAGCACGGCTCCTTCAACGGCCCACGCGATGGTGATCCATTCGTCGTCGAGGCCGATGGGCACGGCGAGGGTCAAGAATGCCAGAGCTAACGCGGTGTAGAGAATTCTAGCCACGCGTGCCGCATTTGCGTTTCTCTGCGGGACTGCCTGCGCCACCACAAAATGCACCGCCGCAAGGGCCAGCATCGCCGCCGTCAGATTCCAGCGGTGCGCGGGCCAGAGCATCAGCCGCAACGCGATCAGATATTGAGCCGCGTTCGAAACGACGATCACGATCTCGGCCTGCGAGAACTCTTCTCCCCGCAAGCTCCTTACCATGGGAAGCGCGGCGAAAAGGATGAAAAACACCGTAGCGAAGAAGACCGTGTTCTTGAGCGCTTCGAGGCGAGTAGAACGTGTCATACCATCCCCAGAAGTAGACGAGCGTGGCGATGAACGTCAGCGGCGGGAGCGACTTCCATTGGCGCTGGAACGCGATCAGGAGCATTCCCGCGCCGAGGACGGCCATGTAGGTGAACAGCGCGGTTTCTTCGTTGCGGCCCGTACTCACGAGGATCGGAGTCAGGACGCCGCCGATCAGCGCGAGCAGGGCGATGCGCTCGGAATCCCGCGCGATGGCAACGGCCGTGATGGCCGCGGTGATCAAAATCATCAGCATGAACGCGGTGTTTTGCGAAAACAGGTGGTAGTAGTGCCAGCCGGACCAAACTGAGAGATACAAAACCGCGGCGCCAAGGCCGGCGATGCCTTCCGAGAATACCTGTATCCCCCGCCGAGCAGCCGTAGCTAAACGGAAACATGGCACTGCCAATAAGAAGTCCGATCGCGACCCGCCCCACTGGGCCCAATCCAGTTGTTGTCGAACGCGTACTTGAGAAAGAACGCGACGGCGATGGCCATTGCCAGAATCGCCACGTAGTTCAGCCAGTGCCCAGCGATCATTTCCTCAACTTCGCTGCCGCTGCGCGAGATCGATTGCGACGATAAAGGCGAAGACGACGGCGGCTTGGTGCGCCGCTGCGGCGTGTGCTGCGGTGACTTGTGAAACAGCAGGGGGAGCCGAAAACGGCGTTGCCGGCGGCGCTCCCTCGGCGCTGCTGGAACGGCTGGTGGCACTGGTACAGGGACCACCAGACGCACAGGTGGAACGATCGGAGGAGCTCGGCGGAGGAGCAACAGGGATCTGCGCAGGCGCCATTGGCTCAGTTGGCTTCACCGCGCTTGGCGTAGGAGCTGCGACCGGAGGCGTTGCCGCTGCCGCAGGAGTTGCCACGGCGGTCTCCGAGCGACTTGTCCAGCTTGCGGTCAATCGCCATCAAGCGCACGTCGACATCGGATATCCGCGCCGCTTGTCCGGCGACGTTCCGCAACACTTCGCGAGAGATTTGAAACGCGAATGAGCGCCACGATCGCGATGAGAGGCACGCCTAGCATCACAGCCAGAGCGAGCAACCCGAGAAGAGCTGCGAATTGCATGATGTTGAGAGGGCTCCTTACCGTTCAGTTGATTACATCATGAGGAACACAGCACCCAGAACGTAGTATCGGTCGGTTTATCGTGAAAGATAACGCGAGCCGGGCGATGATATCATCCACCCTAAGAATGTTCACTGCGAGGATGGATGCTGCGCGACGAACTGATTCCGCCGCTCACGCTGCGCACGCCGGACGGCCGCGTGGTGCGTGCGTGGGATTTCAAACGAAAGAAAAATCTGGTGATCGCATTTCTTGATGCGGAATGCGCGCCATGCGAGGAATTTCTGAGGCGCGTCATTGGGGGAGGGAGCCGGAGCTGCGCGCGAGGAGCGCCGTGGCGCTGTTTCTTCTTATGGAGCTGCCGGCTCCGGGGATTTCCGATTCGCTTCCGGCGAGCGTAATCGTCGGCTCGGACATGCCCGGCCGCGCGGCGCGCGAGTTCTTCGGTGACGCCGCACTTGCAGACGGCGCGAATCGCCGCGGCGTGTTCGTTGCCGATCGTTATGGCGAACTCCTTCGCGCAGTGGATACCCCACAACCACGAGTTCCACCTTCGCGGAGATTGAGAAGTGGCTCGACCATGCCGCCATCGCCTGTGATGGCTGTGGCTAGTCCAAGTGGCGCACCGGCTGATAGGCCCGGTTGGAGAGCGCGGTCAAAAAAGAGGGGGACCAATCGGCCCCCTTTTGCTCTACCCCGAGAATTCCGGTTTCAGCGCGGCGAAACCAGCCACCCCGGATGAAGAGACAGCCGCAAGTTGGGAAGCACGCCCAGGGCCAGCCTCCCAATTTTCAGGTTGCTACGTAGAGACCCTTGTCGG
>CAVPUS010000006.1:0-11087 GCA_963709005.1 uncultured Acidobacteriota bacterium | reverse complement strand
CTCATCGGGCAACCACCTCGAGCTCCTTTGAAGCAGCTTTCTCGCGGCCCACGAGCCGGAAGAAATAATCCTCGAGCGTCGGATGCAGAGGCGTGACCGATAGAATGCGGGCGCGGCAGCGGCGCAGTTCTTCGAGCGCGGGATAGAGACCGGACTCGGGCACTTCAACGCGGAAACGCCCGCCGGCCTGAACGGCGCGGTCGGCCAAACCGCGAGGCAGCGTCCCGTCCGCTGCTTCGAACAGAATCTCCATGGCGTGCCCTTCCATCCCGATGATTTCTCCGGGCGCGCCGACGCCCTGCAGCTTGCCGGCGACCAGGACGGCCACGCGGTCGCACAGCATTTCCGCGTCGGTGAGAATGTGCGTGGAGAAAAACACGGTGCGTCCCTGGCGCTTCAATTCGAGAATGATGTCGCGCACTTCGCGGCGCCCCACCGGATCGAGTCCGGACATCGGCTCGTCGAGGAAGATGACCCGGGGATCGTGGAGGATGGCTTGCGCGATCCCGACGCGCTGCAGCATGCCTTTGGAAAATTTGCGGAGCTGGACGTCGGCAGCCGCGCCCAGGCCCACGCGCTCGAGAAAACGCCCCACGCGCTCGCGCCGTTCGTCGCGTGCGTAGCCGAAAAAGCGGGCGAAATAATCGAGCAGTTCGCGCGCGGTGAGATAGTCGTAGAAGTAAGGCTGCTCGGGCTGAAAGCCGATCTCGCGGTGCATGCGGACGTCATCAATCGAGCGGCCGCGAACGCGCGCGGTGCCGGCGGTGGGGAAAATTAATCCCATCAGCAGCTTCAGCGTGGTCGTTTTTCCGGCGCCGTTCGGCCCCAGAAATCCGAACGCTTCACCTTCCTCGACGCGCAGAGTAAGGTTGTCGAGCGAGCGGTGCATCCGCTTGCGCCAGAAGCCTGTGGGGTAATCCTTGGTGAGCCCCAGAATCTCAATGGCCGGTGTATCCATATTCTCTACCCTAAATTATTTTTTCCATCAGCGCGGGATGTGTCAATCGTTCGTGTCGTTCGGATAACCCCCGTGCGTGTCCGGAGTGCGAGAGTTCCCGGAAAAGGATGTTCCAGGTTGGGGCTTGCGGGCAAATCGAATTGTGTTGCTCCGCGCACGCACCACTATGGGTAGACGCTTTGGGCACGACGTGCTGGATATTTTGTGGTTCTACCGCGAATTTTTCTTGACAAGTTTTCCACAACCTCCGATACTGCGCACCCAGACTCGGGGGAAAAAAACGTGAACCGGTTGATGCCTTCCTGGGCGGACGACGGGTCCACGATGTAGATGAACCGGGTTTAACCAATATCCAGAGGGGACTGACCCCACTTCGCAGCGCGCATGAGGGTTCTTGCGCGGCTTAGCTGGGCTTTTGTCTTTTTTTGCTGCGAGCGCTCGTTTTCGCTTCGCGGCCAGCATTCGGGCTCAACCCGATCGTGTATTTTTGTTTGGATAGACGCCAACAATAGCCGGGCGAACGCAGCTGGGAAAGAGTAAGATAGGAGTTGTTCCCCCCTGCAAGCCAGCCCGGGTAACATTTCGGCGGTAGGACTGCCGGCGCGGAGGCAGAGATGGCAGAAGCAGCACGAATGACGATGAACGGAAGAGTCGAAACGCAACAGGCGGCGCGGCGAGCGACCGGCCTGGAATTCAGGCGGCGGTTCACAGACGGGCGGGTGTCTCCATTCGACACGGTCGAGTGGGACCGGCGCACGGCATTGATCGGGAACGACAAGGGGCAGGTAATCTTCCGCCAGGAAGATGTGGAAGCGCCAAAGACGTGGTCGCAGACAGCCACAAACATCGTAGCCTCGAAGTATTTTCACGGTAAGCCCGACACGCACGAACGGGAAACCTCGGTGCGGCAGCTGATTGGCCGCGTGGTGGACACGATTGTCCGCTGGGGTGAAGAGGGCGGTTATTTCGCCAATGCCGAATCGAAGGGCGCTTTTCGCGACGAGCTGGCGCACCTGCTCGTCGAGCAGAAGATGGCATTCAATTCGCCGGTATGGTTCAACGTGGGCGTGCAGGCCAAGCCGCAATGCTCCGCGTGCTTCATCAACTCCGTGCAGGACAACATGGACTCGATCATGAACCTGGCGAAGACGGAGGGGATGCTGTTCAAGTGGGGATCCGGCACGGGCACAAACTTTTCGTCGCTGCGCGGGAGCCGCGAATCGCTGTCCGGAGGCGGAATCGCCTCAGGGCCGGTAAGCTTCATGAAGGGATTCGACGCTTTCGCGGGGGTGATCAAGAGCGGCGGGAAGACGCGCCGCGCCGCGAAGATGGTGATCTTGAACGTGGATCACCCGGACATCAACGATTTCATCGACTCGAAGAGGAAAGAGGAACATAAGGCGCACGTTCTGATCGAGCAAGGGTACGATCCGGCGATTGACGGCGAGGCCTACTCCTCCGTATTTTTCCAGAACGCAAACCATTCCGTGCGAGTGACCGACGAATTCATGCGCGCCGTCGAAGAGGACCGCGATTGGTGGACGCGCAACGTCACCGACGGCAAGCCGGTGGAGAAGTTCAGCGCCCGCGAGCTGCTGCACAAGATGGCCGAGTCCGCCTGGCAATGCGGCGATCCCGGCATGCAATACGACACGACCATCAATCGCTGGCACACGTCGAAGGCCACCGACCGCATCTACGCTTCGAACCCGTGCTCGGAGTACATGTTCCTGGACGACACAGCGTGCAATCTGGCGTCGCTCAATCTGCTGAAATTCCTCGGGTCCAACGGCCAGTTCGACACCGACGGCTTCCGCCACGCTGTGGACATCACAATCACGGCGCAGGAAATCCTGGTGGACAACGCGAGCTATCCGACGGAGAAAATCGCGCGCAACTCGCACGACTATCGTCCGCTGGGCATCGGCTATGCGAACCTGGGGGCGCTGCTGATGTCGCTCGCCCTGCCGTACGATTCCGAAGGCGGCCGGGATTTCTGCGGCGCAATCACGGCATTGATGACCGGCGAATCCTACGCACAGTCGGCGCGAATTGCCGAGCGCATGGGCCCCTTCGGCGGTTACCCGCGCAACCGCGAGTCCATGCTCGATGTGATCCGCATGCACCGCGATTCACTGCGCCCGATCAAAGAGGAGAACGTCCAGCCCTCTCTTCTTCGGGGGGCGCAGGAATCGTGGGACGATGCGCTCGCGATTGGCGAAAAATTCGGCTACAAGAATGCGCAGGTGTCCGTGCTGGCCCCCACCGGAACGATCGGCTTCATGATGGATTGCGATACCACCGGCATCGAGCCGGATCTCGCGCTGGTGAAGCAGAAGCGACTGGTGGGCGGCGGCGTCATCAAAATCGTGAACAACACGGTGCCGGCCGCGCTGATGCGCCTGGGCTATTTGCCCGAGCAAGTGGCGCAGATCGTGGACTACATTGACGCGAACGCGAAAATCGAGGGAGCGCCCGGGCTGAAACCCGAGCATTTGCCTGTGTTTGATTGCTCGCTTACGCCCATGGGCGGCGGGCGTTCGATTTCCTGGCGCGGCCACCTGCACATGATGGCTGCGGCGCAGCCGTTCCTTTCCGGCGCCATCAGCAAGACGATCAACATGCCGGAGGAATCCACGGTAGACGACATCATGGAAGCCTACATGGAGTCGTGGAAGCTGGGGATCAAGGCGGTGGCCATCTATCGCGACAATTCCAAGCGCTCGCAGCCTCTCTCTGCCGCCGGCAAGAAGGAAGAAGAGAAGCCAGCCGTGGAGGCATCGCCGGCAAAAGCCGAGACGCCAGGGCCCGAGCAGCAGGAGCTTTTTGCCGGAACCAAGAGGCGCAAGCTGCCAAGCGAGCGGAATTCGATCACGCACAAGTTCTCGATCGGCGGCCACGAAGGCTATTTGACGGTCGGAAAATATGAAGACGGCGCGCCCGGCGAAATCTTCATCAAGATGGCCAAGGAAGGCTCAACGCTTTCCGGAATCATGGACGCGTTCGCGTTGTCCGTTTCCATCGCGCTGCAATACGGCGTGCCGCTGCGCGCGCTGGTGGACAAATTCGTGAACTCGCGCTTCGAGCCCTCGGGCTACACCGGCAATCCCGAAATCCGCTACGCAAAATCGATTGTGGATTACATCGGGCGGTGGCTTGGCGCAAAATTCATCTCGCCGGATTACCTCGACCGCGATGCCGCTGTGGCGGAGGACGACGCGTCGGGGATTGCAGCGGCACCGGCCGGCGCGCCTGCGACCAAAACTACGGGGGTGTCGATATCAAGAGCCGCAGAGACGGAGACTTCCACTCGTTCGCGTGCGGCGATTGACGACGCGCCGTCGTGCTCCGAGTGCGGCATGCTTATGACGCCCAACGGAAGCTGCTACAAGTGTTCGAACTGCGGGAGCACTTCGGGCTGCAGCTAGAAGCCAGCCTAGGTCTGTTGACATCCTCTCATTCGCGACGCCGAAGAGAGATTCTTCGACTGCGCGTCCCGGCCCACAGATCGTCAAAGGCACGATCTGCGGGAAAGAAAGGCCGCCGGGACGCTCCGCTCAGAATGACAAGTTCGCGAGGAGGAGCCGAAACATGGCGCGAACGCCGCGCGGAGCAGGATCACAACAGAACCAACTCAACAGTTTTTTGAAAAGGGGCGGCCAATCGGCCGCCCTTTTTGTTTTGATCTGGATTGCCTACGGTTCCTTGGTGCCTGCCGTCGAGCGCCGCTGGTAGAAGAACGAGACGAGCAGCAGCACCAGCCCCAGGACAAAGAACGAAACGATGCGGTAGAACCGCGTAAGGAACGAAAGGTCGAAGAAAAACACCTTGGCGATGGCGACGCCCAGCAACACCAGTGCCTGCCAGCGCAATGCCGCCGCTTTCAGCATTACTCCGCCCACCATCAGCGCGAGCGCGTACACAATCCAAAGGACGGAAATCGCAAGTTGTTGCGACAGCGCCCGATCCATTACCAGCAAAGTGCGGCCATAGAAATCCCATACCTCAAGCGACAGCGCCACGAGGAACAGGAAGTTCGCGGCGATGGCCAGCGCGTAGTATGCGTTCGTTTCCGGCGGGCTCAGCTCCTCGTCCGATTCCCGCGCAAATAAGAACGCGGACAGAAATGCCGCGGCGCACAGCGCTTGCGTCAGGAAGCGCGCGTTCAACAGGAACACCGGGGCCGCATGGATGGGATACGCCACCAATCGGACGCCGACGACCAAGAACAAAATGAATCCCAGGCCGCGAAGCGCGGATGCCCGGAAGCGCAGGCCGCTCCAGATCAGCACGGCTCCTTCAACGGCCCACGCGATGGTGATCCATTCGTCGTCGAGGCCGATGGGCACGGCGAGCGTCAAGAATGTCAGAGCTAACGCGGTGTAGAGAATTTTAGCCACGCGCGCCGCGTTGGCGTTTCTCTGCGGCACAGCCTGCGCCACCACGAAGTGCACCGCCGCAAGGGCCAGCATCGCCGCCGTCAGATTCCAGCGGTGCGCGGGCCAGAGCATCAGCCGCAACGCAATCAGATATTGAGCCGCGTTCGAAACGACGATCACGATCTCGGCCTGCGAGAACTCCTCTCCTCGCAAGCTCCTTACCATGGGAAGCGCGGCGAAAAGGATGAAAAACACGGTGGCGAAGAAGACCGTGTTCTCGAGCGCTCGAGGCGAGTAGAACGTGTCATACCATCCCCAGAAGTAGACGAGCGTGGCGATGAACGTCAGCGGCGGGAGCGACTTCCATTGGCGCTGGAACGCGATCAGGAGCATTCCCGCGCCGAGGACGGCCATGTAGGTGAACAGGGCGGTTTCTTCGTTGCGGCCCGTGCTCACGAGGATCGGAGTCAGGACGCCGCCGATCAGCGCGAGCAGCGCGATGCGCTCGGAATCCCGCGCGATGGCAACGGCCGTGATGGCCGCGGTGATCAAAATCATCAGCATGAACGCGGTGTTTTGCGGAAACAGGTGGTAGTAGTGCCAGCCGGACCAAATGGAGAGATACAAAACCGCGGCGCCAAGGCCGGCGATGCCTTCCGAGAAATACGTGTAGCCGCGGCGCAGCAGCCAATGGCTGAGCGGAAACATGGCGGTGCCAATCAGCACTCCGATGGCGACGCGCCCGCTAGGCCCGATCCAGTTGTTGTCGAAAGCGTACTTCAGGAAGAACGCGACGGCGATTGCCATCGCCAGAATTCCTACGTAGTTCAGCCAGTGCCCAGCGATCATTTCCTCAACTTCGCTGCCGCTGCGCGAGATCGATTGTGACGATAAGGGGGACGGCAGCGGTGAGGGGTGTGCCGCAGCGACATGCGCCGCAGTAGCTGGAGATGTGGTATGGGGAGCAGAAAAGGGTGGCGGCACTCTCGGCGGCGCTGGAGGTGGAACGGCCGGCGGTGTTGTAACAGGGACCGCTGGACGCGCGGGTGGTGCGGCCGGAGGGGCCGGTGGAGGCGCAACAACCGGACTCGCTACGGGCGGAGTTACAGGTGGTGCGGCGACGGGCTGGGGTGGCTTCACCGCGCTCGGCGCAGGAGCTGCGACCGGAGGCGTTGCCGCTGCCGCAGGAGCCGCCCCTGCCGCATTTGCGAGCAACTTGTCCAGCTTGCGGTCAATCGCCATCAAGCGCTGGTCGACATCGGATATCCGCGCTGCTTGTCCCGCGACGTTCCCAACGCTTCTTGAGAGATTCGAAACGCGAATGAGCGCCACGATCGCGATGAGAGGCACGCCTAGCAGCACAGCTAGAGCGAGCAATCCGAGAAGAGCTCCGAATTCCATGATGTGAGAGGGCTCCCTACCGTTCAGTTGATTACATCATGAGGAACACAGCGCGCAGAACATCATATCGGCCGGTTTATCGTGAAAGATAACGCGAGCCGGGCGATGATATCATCCGCCCTAAGAATGTTCACTGCGAGGATCGATGCTGCGCACGGGCCAACTGATTCCGCCGCTCACGCTGCGCACGCCGGACGGCCGGGTGGTGCGTGCGTGGGATTTCAAGCAGAAGAAAAATCTGGTGATCGCATTTCTCGATGCGGAATGCGCGCCGTGCGAGGAATTTCTGAAGCGCGTCATCGGCGGGGCCGCGGAGCTGCGCGCAAGGAGCGCCGTGGCGCTGTTTCTTCTTATGCAGCTGCCGGCTCCGGGGATTTCCGATTCGCTTCCGGCGGACGTTATCGTCGGCTCGGACATGCCCGGCCGCGCGGCGCGCGAGTTCTTCGGTAACGCCGCACTCGCAGACGGCGCGAATCGCCGCGGCGTGTTCGTTGCCGATCGTTACGGCGAACTCCTCGCGCAGTGGATACCCCGCGACCACGAGTTTCCGGCTTTCGCGGAGATTGAGAAGTGGCTCGACCATGCCGCTATCGCCGGTGATGGCTGTGGCTAGCCTGAGTAGCCCACCGGCTGATAGGCACGGTTTGGGAGCCGTGCAGTCAAAAAAAAGAGGGGGCCCAATCGGGCCCCCTTTTTGCTCTACCCCCAGAATTCCGGCTTCGGCGCGGCGAAACCGGCCCACCCCGGGATGAAGAGACAGCCGCCGGTTGAGATGCACGCCCAGGGCCAGCCTCTCAATTTTCAGGTTGGTAGGTAGAGACCCTTGTCGGCACGAGACTTAGCTCGCTCCAATGGGCGAGAAGGCGAGTGGAGCGGACAACGCGAATCCATTATATGAAAACGTGATACGGAGTTTGGTAGAGCTTGTTAAGGACAAAGCAAGTAGGGCAGACTTGAGCGCGAGGAGAGCCATATGAGCGAAGGAAGAAATCCAATCATGCCAGCCAGTATGTGGACGCGACGCGAAATGATCGGCGGGGTGGCACTCGCCTTTGGCAGCTTGGCTACGGCTTCGGAAATTCTTGCGCAAGCTCAGCAACAGACCCCGAAGGAGGCGCCGAACACTCCGGAAAACGCGAAGAAAACGTCGCTGCACCAGGAGATTGAATTTAAGGCGAGCGCTCCGCGCATTTATGAGGCGCTGTTGGATTCAAAGCAGTTTGCCGCATTCACCGGATTGCCGGCCGAAATCGATCCTAAAACGGGCGGCGCATTCACCCTGTTCGGCGGGTTGATCGGCGGGCGAAACATCGAACTCGTCCCCAACCAGCGAATCGTGCAGGCCTGGCGTCCCGGCCATTGGGATCCGGGCGTCTACTCTGTCGTCAAGTTTGAACTGAAACCGCAGGGTTCCGGAACCGTGATGGTTCTGGATCACACGGGTTTCCCGGAAGGCGACTTCGATAGCCTCAGCTCCGGATGGAAATCGCATTACTTCGAGCCGCTAAGAAAATTCTTCGCTTAGGCTCATCGCGGGGCTCGCAACTCCGGTAGTTACTTCGAGGAGAGCACGAACCTATTGCCGTCGACATCCTTGAAAACAGCCATCGTTCCCCACGGCTCGGTCTTCGGCTCCACTTCGAATTCGACGCCGTTGGACTTCATGATCTTGGCGGTGGCAAATACATCGTCACACCAGAACGACATCGGCTGGAAATCGCCGATGCGCTTCTCATGGCCGTCCGGTGTAAAAAGCACAAACCCGGTTTCCGCGCCCGGAATTAGAAGTTCAATCCACCGTTGCTTTCCATTAAAGGGCTGGTCCGTGGCTACCTTAAAGCCGAGCTTTTCGGTGTAGAACTTCAACGAAGCGTCCTGATTGCGAACGGGAATGCTGACGAACTTCAGTCTGCGAATCATTGTGTGCACCTCCCTGGTGACGCGCAAAGAATAGCTTGCTGCGTTTCGCAGTTGCAATCAGCCAGCCAATCCTATATTAACTGTCGGTATAGCTATGGCTGCTTTGGATGCTTACGTGACCGACGTGCTCATGCGCGACCTGGTCGGCCATGACCGCAGGCCCGTCAGCTTTCTGGTTTATCTGTGGCTTGCCGCCGAGCAGCAGCGTAGAAATGGGGCGGTTCGGATCAGCTATAGCGAACTCGCGGAGTCCATTGGGGTTTCGAAAAGTTCCGCGCAATCCGCGGTGGGCTGGCTGGTGCGGCGAAAGCTGCTGGCCGTCGCAAAGGAAAACGCAACAGCAACACCTCGTTACACCGTCCTGAGTCCATGGAAAGATCCGGCACGGCGCAGCGGCCGAAGCAACTGACCCTTCTTAGAGGGTGGCTGGCTCAGGCTTATACTCATGCATCCGGAGGCCTCTTATATCCCCTCGCGAGAATATGTCTTGACAAGTATATTCCTACTGAGGCATATTATAACTCGCCATGATGACCACCTTCCGAGCGCTGGCCGAGCCCAACCGTTTTCAAATCGTCGAACTGCTGCGTGACGGGCCGCGGCCGGTCGGATACATGGTCCACCGCCTGCGTCTTCGCCAGCCGCAGGTTTCGAAACATCTCCGCGTGCTCAGCGAGGCGGGGATGGTGGACGTTCGCGTGGACGCGCAGCGCCGGATTTATGCGTTGCGGCCGGCGCCGCTCCGGGAGCTGGAAGTGTGGCTGGAGAGGTACCGGCGTATCTGGGAGGGCAACTACCAGCGTCTGGACGCGCTGCTCGAAGAGATGAAGATGAAGGAGAAAAAACGTGGACGCAAAAAGCGATAGAACAGATCGACCGATAAGGAGCACAGGGAGCATGAGCGAAAAAACCTTGGAACTGACGACGCGCGGCGACCGTGAGATCGTGATGATGCGGGTGTTCGATGCGCCGCGCCGACTGGTTGTTCGACGCCTTCACCAAGCCCGAACTGGTCAAGCGGTGGTTGCTCGGGCCGCCGGGCTGGACGATGCCGGTCTGCGAGATCGATCTGCGGGTAGGCGGCGCCTACCGCTATGTGTGGCGTGATGCCAATGGGCACGAGATGGGAATGGGCGGCGTGTACCGCGAGATCCGGGCGCCGGAGCAACTGGTCGCGACCGAGCGGTTTGATGAGGCGTGGTATCCGGGCGAGGCCGTCGGCACAGTCGTCCTAGTGGAGCAGAGCGGAAAGACCACACTGACTCAGACGATACTCTACGAGTCACGGGAAGCGCGCGACGCCGTCCTCAAAACCGGCATGGAACGGGGCGTGGCAGCCAGCTACGACCGGCTTGCGGAGCTGTTGCCATCGCTGGGGGCTCAAGGGGTGGAGAACGGAGGGAAGAAGTCGTGACGCCTTGCGCGCACTGCCGTCGAAGGGTTCTAGGCGAGCAGCGTCGTCGTCCGAGTGCGACGAGGCAGAATGTTGGCTTAGTGTGACGCGGATCGTTGCGCAGCGGCACTGCGTGTGGCAGGTCTTTCTGCCCACGCGATTGCGGTGTCGAGTTCGTCGTATCCGAAGCTCTTCACTTCAGCTTGAATGAAATGCTCGGCGATACTGGGCGCCAGGCTGGCCAGCTTGGTATCGGCGGCAAGCGCGATCTTCTTTACCTTTCGATGATGATCGCGGATGAATCGAATGTGCCGAAGGAAGCTCGCCAGATTTTCCCAACCGGGAAATTCACGGGCGTGAATCACCAGCCCTTGTAAGTCACCATGCGTTTCGATCCACGCGTCTGCCGTGAATGCCAGCGAGTCGAAATCTTGTGCGCGCAAGGCTTGTTTGACTTCGACCACGATCACGCCGGATTCGGGGAGAAGCCGGTGAGAAATGGCGGCACCTTCGGGAAGCGACCGCAGCCAGTCAACGGCCCCGGCGAATTCAGTGTTGCCGAATACGCACACGGGACACGGCATGAGAAACCCGGCCAGCCGCGTCAATTGTCGAATCCAAGCCAAGTCAGTGACGATGGCGCAACCGTCGAAAAGCCGCAGGAAATGGAGGCCGATTTTCGCATCTTCCCATGCCGCGCCCGGAGTGAAGCCCTCGAACTCCGGCCCAAGCTGATATAGAAAGCGAATGTGACGACCCTCTCGTCGTGCCTCGTCGAGGAGCGGCACGAACACTTGCTCGTAGTCTTCCTTCGATATCTTTCCAATAGCCCTGACACCATCGATTCCACGAGGGAGATCCTTCAGTTTCTCGATCACCGGTCCCTCCTTTGCAATTGGATCATCTCTCTTCTAGGTTCGTGAAACTGTCCGATGTTGGACACTCACAGCACAGTGAACCGATTTATTCCACAACCCAAATCGCGAATCCTTTGCCTTGGCTCACACCAACCCACCACTGGATAATCCAAACCATG
>CAVPUS010000005.1:0-12266 GCA_963709005.1 uncultured Acidobacteriota bacterium | reverse complement strand
TTTTATCGGTGGGCGTAAGTACCGGCGCTGCGTTCTGGTCAAAAATCGTCGGTGGCTCGGGCAGTATGGGATTTTGGTTTAGTGGAAGCGTGGGCCTCACCACCTGAACAGAAGAGTGCGGAGGAAGGTTTCCGCTCGTGGCGGGGACTGGATTGCGATCGCCACCGCTTCCATTTCCGTTCGAAGGATTTGCCCTAGCGGTTGTGCGAATAACTGGAAACGAATAGCGAGTCAGTGATGTCGAGCCCTTGGTGGGGTGAGGCATAGGTGGAGGTTCCACACGCGATACGAGAAAAAGAATTGCGGCGAAAATCGCGGCGTGCGTGAGCAGGGAAGCCCCTTGAGCGCGCGCCGGACGCAGAGACTTGTCGAACTTGAGGAGATGTATGGGCGCGCCGTTTGCCGATGACGGTTTGAAATGCGAAGGGAGGATTAGCTGGCCCAAATTTTCTCGGACGCGGTTCAACCAAGAATCTGAGAAAGGGGAATTCGTTGTGGGATCGTTGCCGGAAAAAGGGCGCAGAAATGGCTCGCGCATGCGCAGGCCTCCGTCTCCGCCTCACGGTTAGGCCCGACAACGTCTGGAGGCGGGCACCAGTCGGCTAGTCAGAAGTGTCGAAAAAGAGATTGGTTGCCTGCGGCAAAATCTTAACCCCTAATGAGAAGCGAATCAGACAATGAGCGATCAGAACGAAGAGCGGAACCAATAGAACAATAGGAGCTAGTACAGCCGGAAGGTCACTTCGATCGGCACTTGCACGGGCACAATCTTGCCGCTGGGTCCCGCGGCTGGCCGGAACTTCCAGGTGCGCACGGACTCGACGGCTTTTTCCCCGAGGCCCATTCCGGGATCTTTCAGGATCGAGATATTGATCGCGCGCCCGTCAGGCGTGATGGTCACCTCAAGCACAACCGTGCCCATGTATTTCGCTTTGCGCGCGTCATCCGAATAAAGCGGCGCCGGGCAATAGATACATTCAGGAACGCCAACGCCATTGACACCAGCGCGGAACGCGCCGCCGCCCGTGCCCCCGCCTTCGCCGGGACCCAAGCCCCCGCCAGTGCCGCTGCCGATGCCGGTGCCATTGCCATGTCCGAGAGAATCGCTCACGCCGTTGGCCAGTGGATCGCCAAAGTTTGCCGCATTAAGATTCGGCACCTTCAGATCTGGAGGCCCGAGCAGCGACGGGTCCATGGCCAGCTTGGGATCGGGGTTCTGAGGCTTCACTTGGGGCGGAGTAAACTGTGTCCACTGGAACTTGGGCAGTTTGCCTTTGTTGACGGGAGTAAGCGTGTGGTCGTTTGCGCCGCCGCCGCCGCCCGCTTTCTTGGCGCCTGCCGGCAGTTTCGCCATGTACGGGGACAGGTCGATCGCCGTGACGTCGACACCATTCTTGTTTTTCGCCTGGGCGGCAGACCCGAAATGCCAAAACAACGGAATCAATATGACCAGCGCGAAAACGCTCCCGTGAATCGCAAACGAAATCACCTGGGTCCAACCGAAGTTCTCATCCTTCGTCCAGATGTCTTTCACCTTCACGGGCTTGCTGGTGAAATTCGCGGGCGGCAGCTTCGTCGGAAAGAAAACCTCTTTGATGCGCGTGCCAAACCCGCCAAAATTCGTGCCCCACGAAACTGCCAACCGGCTGTTGATAGGGCCTTTCGGCACCGGGCGCGAACTGAAGAAATCTCTGAAATTGTCAAAAACGCCCGCGCCAAACGGCGCCTTCATAAAGGGCGCGTCGGCGCGCTCCCTCACTTTGACTGGCCGCTCGGTAAGAAACTGCTTTAGGTTGGACCAGAAATTATCGGGAATAAGAAGAGCGGGCGCGCCAAACTTAGGAACCGCTGCGGCGGGTACTGGAACGGCATGACTGCTGGCGGCAGACACGCCAACCTTTGTTGCTTCAGGCGGAACGAGATTGACGATTAGGTCCGGCACCATCTTCCCCCTGCTTAGACGCAGTTAGACTGCGTTGGGTGTCCTGAATCCATAAGATTCAACCGAGCCGGGAAAGGTTGCGCCACCCCAGCCGCTGACACCAACTCCTATTCATTGTAACATACGCGATTACACCGCTTTACGTTGTTTCTGGCTGAATACCTGAACCAAAGGACGGCTGTCGAATCGAGCGAGTTGTATTGCTGGCGCACACTTCCATGGCCGAACTTCTGGAACTCAAGAAAACACTCAATCTGCCCAAGACCGATTTCCCGATGAAGGCTGCCCTTCCACAAAATGAACCGAAGCAACTTGCGGCCTGGCAGGCATCGCATCTTTACGAGCGGATTCTTGAAGCCCACAAAGGCCAGCCGCTGTTCGTTTTGCATGATGGTCCTCCGTATCCGACCGGTACCATTCATCTTGGTACTGGCCTCAACAAAATCCTCAAAGACATGATCGTCAAATCCAAGAACATGGCGGGGCACTATGCCCCGTATGTGCCTGGATGGGATTGCCACGGCTTGCCAATTGAAACGCAAGTCGAGAAAGAGCTGGGCGGAAAAGGGAAAGTTTCGCCGACGGAATTTCTCCCTTACATGTCGCCCGAGCAGTTGCGCGGCTTGCCCGTTGACATGCGCAGCGATATCTACGCGGCAGGCGCGGTGCTGTACGAAATGGCGACCGGCCGGCGGCCGTTTCCACAAACGCAGACCGCGGAGTTGATGACCGCGATTCTGGTTCAGACGCTTCCACCAGCGCGCTCCGTAAATCCGGTGGTTTCCCCGAAAATGGAGAGTGTGATCGCGAAATCGCTCGAGAAGGACCCTACGCAACGTTTCCAGTCGGCGCGCGACCTCCGGGCCGCCCTGCAAGGTGTGGCCGCCCTCTCCTCCACAGTTTCCTTCCAGCCCGACCCACAATTGATGGCATCGAGTGAGAGCGCTTGCCTGAGTCCGCCCCTGCGGAATCGTCTCCACCATGGAAAGCGATTGTGGGCGGCGCGGCACTTGCGTGCTTGATCGTTGCGGGACTTCTTTTCGGCCTGAACGTCCACGGAATGCGCGACCGCGTTCTCCGGCGGCATCGCCCTGTGGCGGAACCGCCGGCCACGCCGTCCCTGGCAATTGAGAATCCGCCTGCCAAGCCTACTCCAGTGCAACCCGCCGCCGCGCCCCAGCCAGTTCCACCAGTGACGGCTCCTGCTCCAGCCCCGCCCTCGCCCGCGGCGTCAACGCCTGCACCAGCCTCTGCGCAACCCGCGGCTGCTAAGCCCGCGCCGTCCTCGCATCCGGACAACAAGACTCTCGCTCCTAGCGTGACTCCGCCGCGAAATCCCGCAGCCCCGTCCCCCAGCGCCCGGAAATCCGACGAGCTCCACAAGGAAGGGGTCCTGCTGGCAGAGAACGACGACGTCAGAAATGCCAGGGCCAAGTTCGAGCAGGCTCTTGCTATGGACCGAGAAGCCGGCGACCGGACCCGCACGGCAAACGAGCTCAACGCCATCGCGAGCGCGCTCGTCCTGGAAGGCAATCTCGACAGTGCAAGGAAGGAATCCGAAGAGGCGCTCAGTGCGAGCCGCGAAGCAGGTGACAATGTCCTGGCAACCTCGGCCCTGGCAAATCTCGGCGACGCGCTGCTCGGGCTGGGAGACTTATCGGGCGCGAAGACCGCGTACGAAAAGTCTCTTGCTATGACCCGCGTTCTCGGTGACGCTCCGGCCCAGGGGCCGGACCTGCTGGGTCTCGCCCAAATACGTTACACCCAGGGCGATTTGGCGAGTGCAAAGCGCATGCTGGATGAAGCGGAGCCGGCGGTTCGAAAATCCAGTGATAAAACTCTTGCGGGGGTCGCTTTGCGCTACAAGGGCAACATCATGCTCGCTCAAGACGATTTAGATGGTGCGCGCAAATCCTACGAGCAGGCTTTGAATCTATTCAACAGGATAGGAGCCAAGCGGCAAGCCGCGGAAACTCAAATACCTCTAGCTAAAGTAACCATGGAGGAGGGACGCCCCGGCGAGACGCGCGCTCCGTTGCACGAGGCAATCACGGAGTTTCGCGCGGCACAAGACAATGCCGGAGAAGTTCTCGCTCATGCGGCTCTTGCCCGGGCGCTGCTCGATATGGGAGGTCCGCAGTTCTTTGTCGAAGCTCAAAAACAAGTCAACATCTCGGTTCCTCTTGCGGTGAATGTGCAGGACCCGCGCCCTCGCTTCGAAATGAGGATTGTTGCCGCCAGGGTTGCCGCCGGGTTCGGGGAGACACCAAAGGCCAGGCAAGCTCTGGAAACCGAAATCTCCGACCTGGAGAAACGCGGCTTCGTTCCCCTTCAATTCGACGCGCGCCTCGCCCTCGGCGAAATGCTGATGAACGTGGGCAAGAGCGGCAATGGCCGCTTCCTCCTCCGCACCCTCGAAAAGGATGCAACCGACAAAGGCTTTCTCCTAATTGCCCGCAAAGCCCGCGCCGCAAGCCTCGCCACACCCGCGGCAAAGTGACTTTGCCGTGCTAATCCACGGCGCTTAGCGAAAACGAGAGTTAATCACTAGTGGAGATGGAAATGGAACCAGGTGGATGTGTGCATCAGAGCGCCGGATATACCCGTAGCGCCCGGCTCGAAAATCGAGGCGTAGGTGAGGAACAGAGTCAGCGCGATCATGACGATGCTCATGGTCCAGGCGACCACGTTGAAGGCCCACGAGTTGACGTAGTCGCCCATTAAGTCACGCCGGTTGATCAGAAGCAAAATGAAAATCAGGACCACCGGCAGCCAGATGCCGTTGCCCACCTGCGAATAGATCAGAATTTTCCACAGCGGCGCCCCCGGCAGCAGTACGATCCCCGCGCCGACAACAATCAGGAGGGTGTAGAGGGAATAGAACGCGGGAGCTTCCTTGAACTTCCGATCCAGTCCGGATTCGAAGCCGAGCCCTTCGCAAATCACGTGCGCGGTGGAAAGCGGCAGAATGGAAGCGGCGAAAAGCGACGCGTTCAGCAGCCCAAAGGCGAAAAGCCAACCGGCCCACTTCCCCGCCAGCGGTATCAGCGCAACAGCGGCTTCCTTGGCGCTCGTGACGTTTGTCAGGCCGTGCTTGTTCAGGGTGGCCGCGCAGCAGACGATGATGAAGAACACGATCACCATGCACGATATGCTGCCCACCAGCACGTCCCATTTCGCTTGTTTGTATTGGCGCGGCCCCACGCGCTTCTCGACGAACCCCGCTTGCAGGTAAAAGAACTGCCAGGGCGCGATGGTCGTACCCACCAGGCCGGTGAGCATCAGCAGATAGGCGGCGTCAAAGTGCATGGAAGGGACAACGGTTTCATGCGCGGCGAGCATCCAGTCCGGCTTCGCGAGGAACGCCGAGAGGACGTACGAAAGATAGAAGCCGCACGCCACGAGAAATATCTTCTCCACGGCGCGGTACGAGCCGTACACAACCAAAAGCCACACGGCGATCGCCGCCAACGGTACCGCAACGTACTTGCTCACGTGCATCACTTCGGAGGCTTCGGCGACTCCGGAAAACTCAGCGACGGTGTTGAACAAATCCACGGCTAGCGCGGCCACCATCACGAAGAACGTGGAACGGAACCCGAATTCCTCGCGGATCAAGTCGGAAAGCCCTTTTCCCGTGACCACGCCCATGCGCGCGCACATTTCCTCGCTGACGTACAGCGCGATGGTCATCGGGATCAGCGACCACAGCAGGTGATAGCCGAACTGCGCTCCGGCGCTCGTGTACACGCTGATGCCGCCCGCGTCGTTGTCCACATTCGACGTGATCAGCCCCGGCCCTACAACGGCGAAGAACACGGCGAGGCGCCGCCGCATGCTGCGCGAACGCCGGGAGAAATCCCGGCTCCGCGTTTTCCACGCGTCGAACGCTCGCATCAGTGTGGGCCAGGTGTTCATCACTTCTTCTCTGCCGCCTTGGGCTTAGTGAAATGTTGTTCGCCACCTTAGAGGCGATGAGATCGTTCTGCTTTCATTCAGACGCTAAATCTTTGTGCGCATGCGGTTGACGATGTCGTCCACGGTGATCGCGCCAATCGGGTGGTTCTGGGCGTTCACGACCGTGAGGCTGCGCAGGTTATACTTGTCGAACAGCTCGAACACTTCCTTGTCTTTCGTGTCTGTTTTGACGGAAAGGAGCGGCTCGAAGGCCATCTCGGACATCCGAGCTTCGCCGTCTGCCAGAACAAGGCGCGCAATGGGGACTGTTCCGGCGAGCTCCGAATCACGGTTGATGAGCACGATGTTGTCGAGCTGGTCGATCGGGATTTCGTGGAAGCGGATGTGGTCCACCACCTCGCCGCGCGTGGCATCTTCTCCCACCACGACCACTTCCGTGGTCATCATGCCGCCGGCCGTGTTTTCCTCGAAACTCATCAGGGCCTTCACCTCTCGCGCTTCGCGATGCTCCATTTCGTCGAGCACTTCCTTCGAATCTTCGGGCGAGAGAGTCGAGAGGATGTCCGCGGCGGTGTCCGGGCTCATCTCTTCGATGATGTCGGCAGCTTTCTCCGGATCGAGTTTCTCCACGATCTGGGTTTGAAGGCGCTTATCGAGCTCGGAAATGGTCTCGGCGGCAGTTTCTTCGTCAAGCGAGTCAATGATGGACTGGCGCTCGGCCGGCGACAGTTCTTCCATGATGTCGGCGAGGTCGGCCGGATGGAGTTCGGCGAGCTTGGTGCTCGACATTCGCAGTTTGACGCGCCGGAGGGGATTCTGCTCGATGAGGTTGACGAACTCCCAACGGATCGTGCGCGCGGGAAGCTTGGCCTGGATGCGTCGGATGGCCATCGGCGGAACGATTCCCTGCAAGAGCCGGCGCACGGCCGAGGGGAGCCCCACGTCCACTTGCGTGATACGCAGTTCGGTGTTGCCGTTCACGCGCTGGTCGGCAAGGTCCACGTCGTTCACGCGAACTACCTTGCGGCCGTTTGTGTCAATGATCTGTTGGTCGAGCAGATCCTTGCGGACCGCCAGCCAGGCTTCGTTCGGATGGTACAACTCGAGGGCCGATTCGTCGGTTGTGAGGTTCACCCGCCCCGGGGCAACAGACGCAATCTGATCGTACCGCGCCACCAGGGGGCGGTATTGGCCGCGGCCCAGCAGCAGCCGGGATACCCGGTTCGGCTGGTCGGCCGGCTCGATGAACAATTCCTTCACGCGGCCCACAAAGTTGCCGAGCGAATCGTACGTTTCGGCCCCCAGAACTTCCGTTGCGTGCAGCATGGCGACTCCTTTGAGCGGCGCTCTGGGGCCAGCGGGCTGCCAAAAAAAAATGCCCGGAGCCGAGGTTGCGCCCGGCCACGGGCAGACCGAAATCTCCCGATTACTCTTGGCCGGCTCTCGCCTCCCCGGGTCCCCCCTCAACGCGGGCCCGGCGAACAAAAACGAGCGGGAAGCTCCCCGGGCGGCGCTTCAAGTTCCCCAGGCGCCCGGCGAAAGGGCTACTTCCCGGCTCCGAATTGGACGAGCTTTCCATACTTCACGCTTGTCCTCGATTTGACTAGTAAAGGCAGAATGAAACTTTGTCAAGCGAAGAGTGCATGATTAGCGAATTTTTTATGCGCGGAAGAGCATGTTTCTTGGTTTGCGGCCGCGCCGGCGGCAATCGGCAGCATAGAGGTCCCAGTAGCTTGCCCGGATGTAGTCCCGAAACGAGAATCCGAGCGCGCGAGCGGTGCGATCAATCCCCCCGGGAGTGCCTTCCAGTTCGAGGAACACGCCGACCGGCGTTTCATCCAGGTCCAAATGAAGTCCTCGAAAACGAAAGCTCGACCGGTATTTGTCGTAGCGGAAGGTCGCGCGGAATCCAATCGAGCCAAGGGTCCGTATCAACTGCTTGGGGTGCAGGATCGGCACTTCACTTTCGAGCTTTTCTTTGTAGCGCCGGGCCCAGCCGCGACCGTCGGGCGGACCGACTGGCGCCTTCGATGTAAGGACGGCGTTCATGGCCCCGGCGGGAACGAGGACGGTCGGCGCGGGGGTCTCAATGCGAACGCGAAGAAGGCGGACGCGGCGGCGCAAGTCCGATTGCGGCGTGTCGTAAAGCGTGTTTTGCTCGAAAACGCGCCCATGGCAGCTTGCACCGAGGAGTCGCAACCGCTTGAGAAGCGCAGGAACATCAGAAACGCGAAGCTTGATTTCAATCTCGCGATTGCTGGTGGCATGGCGGGACATTGGCCCAGTATAGAACAGCCGTAGGCCCAACACAGCCCGCGGAGAGAGCAGCGTCGAGGCGATTCGTGCGGCATCGCTCATTGGCAGTTGCCAAAGGCGCGCGCAAGACAGCATAATCGCTCTCCTACCGGACCAAATGCACGTTCATGACTGAGCCGACAACTCCATTGATGCAGCAGTACCACGCGCTGAAGAAACAGCACCCGTCCGCGCTGCTGCTCTTTCGGCTGGGCGATTTCTACGAGCTTTTCTACGACGATGCCAAGCTGGCCTCACGCATCCTGCAGATCACGCTGACCGCACGCAACAAGGAACGGGGTGACCCCGTGCCTATGTGCGGCGTCCCCTACCACGCAGCCGAGAACTACATTGCGCGGTTGATTCGTGCAGGCCACAAAGTGGCCATCTGCGAACAAATGGAAGAGCCCGGGCCGGGAAAGAAACTCGTGCGCCGCGAGGTGATTCGCGTGCTGACACCGGGAACTGCCGGTGGCACGGGACTTCTGGAAGCGAAGGAGAACAATTTCCTAGCGGCGGTGGCGCGAGGTGCGCGCGCATCGCGCGGTGTAGGCGAACAAAGACAGCTTCCGGGTATGCAAGCCGCCGTGGGGGCCGCAGCGAGGGGCGAAGAAGTGATCGGCCTGGCCTACGTGGATCTCTCGACCGGCGATTTTCGTGCCACGGAATTCGCCGGCGAAAAAGCTGAAGCGCGATTGCGCGATGAGCTGGGAATCCTGCGGCCTCGCGAGGTGCTGCTCCCGCAGGCAGTGACGTTGTTCCCGAGCGAAGCCACGAAGGAAACGAATGGCTTCGGTGCGGTGGAGACCCGCGTGGAGGAGTGGATCTTTGAGAGCCAATATGCGAAACGGCTGCTCGAACAGCAGTTCCGCGTCGCTGTGCTGGACGGCTTTGGCTTAAACGGCCACACGCAGGCGGCTTCCGCAGCGGGCGCGATCATTCACTACTTGCGCGAAACGTCCGCCATCGGCGCGCGCAAGCCCGAGGACACGGCGGTGATACCCACGCTGCGGCCCGCCGGGGTCGGACTCGAGCACCTCAACCGCATCACGTACTACGAGCAGCAAGACGCGATGGTTCTCGACCCGGTGACGGCGCGAAATCTCGAGCTGGTCGAGGCGTCCGCGGGAGATGAATCCTCGGCGACTCTTTTGCGGGCGATGGATGAGACAGCGACGGGCATGGGCGCCAGGCTGCTTCGCACCTGGATTCTGCGCCCGGAGATCTCGCTCGCCGAGATTACGGAGCGGCTCGATGCCGTGTCTGGCTTGAAAGCGCAGACTGTGGGCCGCGAGGAAATTCGCAAGTCGCTCGAAGGGATTCTGGACCTCGAGAGATTAACGAGCCGCATCACGCTCGGAGTGGCTACGCCGCGCGACCTGCTGGCACTCCGCGCTTCGCTCGACAAGATTCCGCGATTGCGAGAATTAGTCGCCGAGATTACGAGTTCCGGAAAACACAGCGCACCGGGGGCCGCAAACAGTGCCAAATCCAGGCTCGCGACGTTGCGCGAACAAATGGATGAGCTTGCCGACGTGCGCGACATCATCGCGCGCGGCATCGCGGATGATCCTCCGGCCATGCCGAACGATGCGGGAGTGATCCGGCGCGGGTTCGACACAGAACTGGACGAGCTGCGCGACGTCACAAAACAAGGCCGGCAGATCATCGCCGCGATGGAGGACCGCGAGCGCAAGCGCACCGGAATCGCATCGCTGAAGATTCGCTATAACCAGGTGTTCGGCTACTACATCGAGCTTTCCAAGGCGAATCTGCATCTCGCGCCATCAGATTATGAGCGCAAACAGACGCTCGTGAACGCCGAGCGGTTTACGTCAACGGAGTTGAAGGAGCACGAGCGGAAGGTGCTGTCGGCCGAGGAGCGCGTGCTCGAAATCGAGCGGAGACTCTACTCCGAGATCCGCGAAACGATTGCGCGCGAGGCAGGGAGGCTGCGTCAGGCGGCTGCCGCCGTTGGGCAATTGGACGTGCTCGTCAATTTTGCGCGGCTTGCGGCGTCACGGAACTACACGCGGCCGGGATTCACGGAAACGACGCTCGGGCAGGCCCGCGAGAACCCCGCCAAGCAAGGCGCAGATCGTGGAACGCTGATGATTGCCGGCGGGCGGCATCCCGTGATCGAAAAGCTGCTCGAAGAGCGGGGCGAGCGATTCGTTCCGAATGATTTGTATCTCGACGACGAGTCGCAGTTCCTGCTGCTCATCACCGGGCCAAATATGGGAGGCAAGTCCACTTACCTGCGCCAGGTGGCGCTCATCTCGATACTCGCCCAGATGGGCTCATTCGTGCCGGCGGCCGAGGCGAAGCTGCCACTGGTCGATCGGATTTTTACGCGGATTGGCGCGTCGGACAATCTGTCGCGCGGGCGCTCAACATTTTTGGTGGAGATGAGCGAAGTGGCCGCGATCCTGAATACGGCGACGCCCGCAAGCCTGGTGCTGCTCGACGAAGTGGGGCGCGGGACGGCTACCTTCGACGGGCTTTCCATTGCGTGGGCGGTGGTCGAAGCGCTCCATGCCGGCGCGCGGCCGCGAACGCTCTTCGCGACGCATTACCATGAATTGACGGATCTCGAGCAATTGTTGCCGGGCATCAAGAATGTGCATGTCTCGGTGCGCGAAGCCGGAAGCGAGATTGTCTTCCTGCGGCGCGTGGAGCCGGGGAGCGCGGACAAGAGTTACGGAATTGAAGTCGCGCGGCTCGCCGGATTGCCGCAGGATGTGATCGTGCGAGCACGCGAGATTCTGCGAAAGCACGAGCAGAGCGAGGAGAAGCTCACGGAAGAGCTGTCGCCGGGCGCGAAACCGCCTGTGGCAGAACAGGTGAGTTTCACGGCGATTGATGAGAAAGTGCTCGAAGCGCTGCGCGGCGCCGATCTGAACAAGCTGACTCCGCTTGAAGCGCTGAATCTCCTTGCAGCACTGCAAAAACAGTTGGAGTAACCGAACCTCGTTGCTTCCTTGCGTCTCAGTTTTCTAGTTTCTCTTCTTATCTGCCTTTATCTGTGGTCATCTGTGGTGAAACTGATTGCGGTTGTGGCGAGGACATTGACAAGGACAACGATGCGCGTGCTGGGGATGATGTCGGGGACGTCGGCGGACGGCATTGATGTCGCGCTCGCGCGTATCTCCGGAGCGCCGCCGAAGCTGTCGGTGAAGTTCGAGGCGCACCATCACGTTCGATTCCCTTCCTCGGTGCGGGATGCCATTTTGCGACTCGCGAACGGCGCGGCCACGACGACCGCCGAAATCAGCCAGCTGAACTTTTTGCTCGGCGAGCAATTCGCGGCGGCAGCCATCGCTGCATGCAAGCAATGGCGCATTTCAATCAAACAAATATCGCTGATCGGTTCGCACGGCCAGACAGTTTTTCATCAGGGCGTGGCGGCGCGTTTCGCCGGCGCACGGCGCATGGCTTCGACGCTCCAGATTGCCGAGCCAAGCGTGATTGCAGAGCGGACAGGAATCACCACGATCGCCGACTTTCGTCCCGCCGATATGGCCGCCGGAGGACAGGGCGCGCCGCTCGTGCCGTTCGTGGACTATCTGCTGTATCGCGATGCGCGGCGCGGGCGCGGCGCGCTGAACATCGGCGGCATCGCGAATATCACGGCGATTCCGGCGGGCGCGCAGCCGGCGGACGTCTTCGCGTTCGATACGGGTCCGGGAAACATGATTGTGGACTCCCTGATAGAGAGCTTCACGAGGGGACGCGCGCGCTACGATCGCGGCGCGGGAATGGCGATGCGCGGACGAATGATTCCGAGCCTGCTCGAGCGGCTCATGCGCGATCCGTATCTGCGGAAGGCACCTCCCAAGACGGCGGGGCGCGAACAGTTCGGGCGGGAGTATGCGCAAGATTTGCTCGAGTGGGCAAAGCGGCGTCGCGCGCGGCAGGAAGACCTGGTGCGCACCGCGACCCTGTTCACTTCGCTTTCGATTGCAGATGCTTTGCGAAGGTTCGTCCTGCCCCGCGCACGCGTGGGCCAAATGATTGTTGCGGGAGGCGGCGCGCGGAATCCTCTGATGATGGCCCAGCTTGCGGCAGCGCTGCCGGAAATTGAGATTCTTCCCGCCAGCCGTTTCGGAGT
>CAVPUS010000004.1:0-80449 GCA_963709005.1 uncultured Acidobacteriota bacterium | reverse complement strand
CGTGGTACCAGGGGCCTTACGGCAGCGGCTTCGTCCCTTACATTTTTGTGAACGACCTCAACATCATGGCGATGCAGGCGGGAACGACGATGGTTTCATCGCCGCGCAGCTCGGGTGGCTCAGGCTTCGGCGGCGGATACTCCGGCGGCGGATTTGGCGGCGGTGGAGGCGGCGGCTGGTAGAAAACAAGAGCGTCCTTCTTCCGGGTACATTCGATCCTTCCACTAGACCACTCTTCCTGGCCGGCGCCATTTGCTGAACCAACCATGCTCGCGGATTCCTTCCTCCTCCAGGTGGCGCGTCCAAGCGCCAAGAATGCTCGAACGGTTCAGATAGCCAACCATTCGCAGGGGATCCTCGCGCGCGACAACCGGAAGACGGCCGATGTTGTTCTGCAACATGCGCAAGAGCGCCTCGAAGACGAGCTCGTCGGGAAACGCGACGATTAATTTGCTCGAGCCGGCATCGAGGACGGACATGTTTCCCTTCGGATCTTTTTCGAGCGCGCGGAGCAAGTCGGTCTCCGTGACGATGCCAACAATATGGCCGTCGCTTCCGACAATGGGCAGTCCATCGGTGAGAGTGTAACTGCCGTCCCGGCGCGCGGTGCGTTCTGCTGAGCTCGCTAACGGTCATTTCCGGGGGTATAGGCTGCACATCCGTGCGCATGATTTCGCCGACGCGAACGACATTCAGCACGCCCGCTTCGTAATAGTCCGGAACAGATAAGCCGCGGCGCGTAAGCTTCAGCGTCATGATCGAGCTTGGCAGGTAGCGGATGGCAATCATGTCCGCAATCACGCAGCCGAGCATCAGCGGGAGGATCGCGTTGTAATCGCGCGTGATTTCAAACGCAAAAACGATGAATGTGAAAGTGGCGCGCGACGCAGCTCCGAACACCGCAGCCATCGCCACCAATGCGTAGGCTCCTGGCGAGAGATGCGCGCCCGGCACGATGAAATTCACAACCATCGCAAAGACGCCGCCGAGAGCCGCGCTCGACATGAACATCGGCGCGAGCAGCCCGCCCGATGTCCCCGAGCCCAGCGAGATCACCAGCGCCAACGCCTTGAATATGGCGATCACGATGAGAAGCTTCAGCGCAAGATTGTTGTTCAGAATGTCGGAGATTGTGTCGTAGCCCACGCCGAGCACGCGCGGAACGAAGAATCCGATGATGCCCAGCCCCAAAGCGCCGATAGCGGGATGCCAAAGGTCGTCGATCGGCAAGCGGTCAAACTGGTCTTCCACCCAGTAAAGAAATCTCGTGAAACCGATGGCAGCCACTCCGCAGATCGCTCCGAGCAATACATAGAAGGGAAGCCCACGCAACGCGTCGAAATTCATATTGCCCATCGTAAACATCGAGCGCTGACCGAGAAGGATCGCCCGCACGCTGGTGGCGAGCGTGCTGGCAATGACGAGTGGAATAAATGAACGGCTGCGGAACTCGAAGAGGAGAAGTTCGATCGCGAGGATCACGCCCGCGATTGGCGTATTGAACGTGGCCGCCATTCCGGCGCCCGCGCCGCATGCAAGAAGCACTTTGCGTTCCACAGCCGTCGTCGAGATCAGCTGGCCCATCAGGGAGCCGAGTGCGCCGCCGGTTTGAATGATGGGTCCTTCCGCGCCGAACGGCCCGCCCGTTCCGATGGCGATTGCGGCGGAGAGCGGCTTCAGGATCGCGACTTTGGCCTCGATCCGGCTGCGGGACATCAGCACCGCTTCCATGGCCTCGGGAATTCCATGGCCCTTGATTTTCGACGAGCCGTACTTGGCCATGAAGCCGACGATCAGGCCACCGACCACGGGCATGATGATGATCCACAGGCCTATCTGCGTATGCTCCGGGCTTCGAAAGTGGAAAGACCATTGGTGATAGTAGGCAAGGTTCGTGAACAGGGCGATGAGGTCATATAAAGCGTAGGCGACCAGTCCGGCCAGAACCCCAATACCCGCGGCCAGAAGCGAAATGAATCCGAGCCGGAAGCCGGCGGACTGTTCGGGTGGTGTGGAGTTTGCCGGTGAGGCGGCGGATGCCACGAGCTATCCTTTCTTCTTTCTGCTGACGCGGCTTGTTTTCATTCGAACTTTCTTCGGATGCGTTCCCACGCGAATGATCTCCACCAGAGCACGCAGGAGCGTTGGCCCTGCCGAGCGCAGTTCGGCGCGGTGCGACAGCGAAAGTTCGCGCAGAACTTGTTCGCCTCGGCTGCTCAGGCTCAACACGACCTCCCGGCGATCGGAAAGGCCCGGCCGGCGGCGAATCAATCCCTTTGCTTCGAGGCGAAGGCTCAATTCAACGGCGCTGTGATGTTGAATCTGGAGGCGCTCGGCGATCAGTCCAACCGTAGCGCGCCGGCCGGATGGCAGCCCTTTGATCGCCAGAAGTGCCTGATGCTGGTGCGGTTGGATCCTGGCGACGCGCGCGGCCTGCTCGCTGAAATTAAGGAAGCGGCGAATCTCGTAGCGGAAATCCGCCAGCGCGCGATAGTCCACTGCGGTTTGCAGGTGCTCCATCATATGCGTTTATTATATCGCATTACGATATATTCTAAAAAAGCATGATTGTAAGAGAATTCGTTGCCGTCTATAAGGTCTTGCGGAAGGATTTCTGCGTCTTCGAATGGACGTAGCCATGGCGTTCGTAGAAGGCGTGCGCGCGGCTGCGGATTACATTCGAGCGGAGCCCAACCGCGCGGCATGCTTTTTCACGGGCCCATTGCTCGGCCCGTTCGAGCAGCCGAAGACCCACACCTTGCGACCGCAAACGCTCGTCCACCACGAGGCCGCTAATCTCAGCGCGCGCGTCTGCTTCGACGCAGCGGTACACAAAAACTCCGATCCAGCCGCCGATTTCGCCGTTCGGCAACTCGGCGACGAACACGCTGTGTTCGCCTAATGGTTCCATTCCCGCGACGCGGCGCGCGATGTCGTCGGCAATGGCGGCATAACCGAGTTGTCCGGCAAGCTCGGCCATCCGCGGATAATCCGCCGGGCGAGTGGGAACGGATTTCGACGGCGCCGGAACGGGCCGGAGCCGTCATGCACGCGCCTCTTTCTTCATGACGACGCCTTTTTTCAGGATCGCAATCTGGCCCGCGTGATACAGGTCGTGCTGCACGAGGCCGTGCAACATCACATAGATCGAATATTTCTCACCCAAGACTTGCTGGTTCAATTGCTCGTCGCGAAGCTGTTGGATGGTGCCGCGCAGCAGGTCCCGGCTCTCTTTCAGGTGGTCTAGCGCCCTTGTCCACGCGACTTCGCTTATTTCCCACACGGGCGGCCAGTCCATCTCCGGCGTCACTTCCACACTTTCACCGGCGACGCGATGGCGAACGATCAGATTCCAGGCAGCGATGTGGTTCACCAATTCCCACACGGAGTGCGCGCCGGAAACGGGATGCTTGGATGCATCTTCCGCGGACACGCCGTCGAGCAACTCTTGCAGCGCCGGCCCGTGCCAGGCTTCGCCTGCAAACCCACGGTCTAATTGATCGAGAATGCGCGCGACTTCGCTCATCGAATTGACCCCCAGCCGATTGGACGCCGTGCCTCTGATTTGGTCGCAGCCGAAAACGGCCTAAAACGTCTTCTCGGAATCGAGAAGAATCGTGACAGGTCCGTCGTTCACCAGTTCCACCGCCATGTGCGCTTGAAACACGCCCGTCTCAACCCGCACCCCGAGCGCCTTCAGCGCATGCACAAATTCTTCGTACAGCGCTTTCCCTTGTTCCGGCGGCGCGGCCTGAAGAAAACTGGGCCGCCGCTGCCCGCGTGCGTCGCCGTACAATGTGAACTGCGAAATCGCGAGCACCGAACCCCCGGCATCAAGGAGCGAGCGATTCATTTTTCCTTGATCGTCATTGAAGATTCGCAGGTTCACAACCTTTTCTGCCATTGAAGCGGCAGTCGCGGGTGTGTCTTCCCGCCCGACGGCCACAGAGGACCACCAGGCCCGCGCCGATCTCGCCGGTGACGCGCCCATCCACTGCGACGTTCGCTTTGCTTACCCGCTGGAGCACTGCGCGCATGAGCTCACGACCGCTCCGAGATCTTCACGGCGAGGTCGCAGTGGGCGGGGCGGCTGGCGCCGGTTTTCGCGGAAGCAGCTCCGGCAATTGCGCCACGTTGTATGCCCAGGCGGCCATCACCTGCGCACCCTCGACGAGATCCGCTTCATGCGCCTGGTCGAAGGTATCCGCTTGCGTGTGGTGTGTTATGAAATACTGCGCCGGGTCCTGCACGCAATAAAAGCCCGGGACGCCGGCTTCCTCGAACGATGCGTGATCGCTGCCGGTCATCCACCGCTCGCTTAGCTCCAGCAGCCCGAGAGAACGCAGCGGCGCAACGGCCTTCTCCATCACCTCGCGGTCCTGGTAGTTGCGCATCAGGCTGATGCTGATCACCTTACCCGTGCCGGTGTCGTGGATCAACGCAGCAGAAATCTTCGGAAGCTCCTCTTTGTGCGCCGCCACATAAGCTCGGGAGCCGTTCAGTCCCTGCTCTTCGCCCGAAAACAGCGCAAAGCGAATCGTGCGCTTCGGCTTAAGACCGAGCTTCTGCAGCGCGCGCGCCGCTTCAAGAACCACCATCGAACCCGTGCCGTTGTCCGTCGAACCCGTGCCGAGGTCCCATGAATCGATGTGAGCGCCGAGGACCACAATTTCATCCGGCCTCTCGCTGCCGCGAATCTCGGCGATGGTGTTGTAAACCTCGACTGGCTTATCGCTGAACGCACTGGTCAGTTCGACCTCGACTGCTACCGGCCCGCGCTTCAACAGCCTCCAAATCAAGCCGTAGCTCTCCGACGAGATGAACGCAGAGGGAACGGCTCCGAGGTGATAGTCGCGCCCTCCCACGCCTGTCATGTTGAGCAAACCGTCGGGCTTGGCGGAATCGGTGAACACGGCGGCGACACCTTCGTTCTTGAAGAATTCTGTTTGCGCCTGACGGAATCGCTGCATGGAGGGTCCGAACTGTGGCGGACGCTCGCCCGGGCGCTGCGGCGCAACCATGAGGAATGGTTCACCGTAGGGCCTCATAAGCGGATTCGGAGCGGGCTCGTCAGGCGGTGGCAGGAGCGCCGGCTCGCTTGTGATCACAATGGCTCCCTTCAGCTTTCCTTTGAAGGGCTCGAGTTCCTCGACGGACCTGGCTTTGACGTACACTACCGGCCCGCGCACGGCTCCATTCGTCCCGGGAGACCAGCCATAGGACGCGATGGTGAGAGGGTGCTCCGCCGGGCTGACAATGTGCGCGCGCGCGGTGCCGCGAGTCCACGAGTGAGCAATCGTCCACGGCTCCAGGTGCGCGCTCGCGAGACCGTAGGCGCTGAATCGGTCTTTCGTCCAATCATTCGCCTTCTTCAGATTCTCGGAGCCGGTGAGCCGCGCGCCGATCATGTCCGAGAGGTATTCGAGATTCGCCATGATTTCGTTGTGATCGTGAATCTCCGCTAGAATCTTCTGGTCGGCTTCTTCGACCTCAGGATATGAAGCCGGCGCCGCAAATTGCTGTGCTCGCAGCGCCGCGAAAGCGCCGCCGGCGCCAAGAATCAAACTGAGAACAAGTCCTGCTCTCCAACGACTCTTCATCGGCATCACTCCTGACGACGGTTTGTGATTTAGTGGCGGCAAGAGCCGCAATTCTATGCGGCGCGTCGAGGGAACACAATGGCAGTCCACCCCAAGCACTAGACGCGCGCCGCCAAGAAGGCGTTTCGCGGCTTATTCTCAATTCTCACTATCGCGAAAGTGTGCTAGAAGGAAAGCGCTCGCGCGAAGGCGGAAAAGTGAAGCTCGCTCTCATCGGGACCCACGGCGTAGGCAAGACGACGCTCGCCTACGAAATCTGCTCGCTGCTGAAGAAAGCGGACTACAACGTCGAGCTGGTCACCGAAGTCGCGCGCCAGTCTCCTTTTCCCGTCAACGCGGCGACAACACTCGAAGGCCAACTCTGGATCCTTCACGCGCAGATTGCGGCCGAGCTGGATGCCGCGCGGCGCGCGCCCCACGTGATTTGCGATCGCGCCGTGCTCGACAACTACTGCTACCTCGTCAACAAATTCGGCCGCCAGCCGCAGCTCGAGGCCTGGCTCGCCTGGTGGATGGAAACGTACTCGTTGTTGATCGGCGTTCCGCCAATCGAAGATGGGATTCCTTCCGACGGTTTCCGTTCCGAAGACCGCGCCTTCCAATTGCGCATTCACGAGCTTCTGAAACAATTCCTCGCCGCTGCGCCGTTCGACAAACTCCATGCGCCGGTGATCTGGCTCGAAGGCCGGGAGCGGCGCGTGTGGGCGGAGCGCATTTTCGCAGCAGCGGCGCCGCTGATCGAAGGAAACTCCACAATCCAATCCCGCGATGCCGCGGCTCGCTGAAGGTCAACCCAAAGTATGAGCCCAAAAGGCGCGGCAGATTCCCCGCCGAAACGTTGGCTCACGCGCGGCGTTCTCGGCGTCGGCCTCGCCAGCCTTTTTTCCGATTGGGGCCACGAAGCGGCGACGGCAATCTTGCCTGCATTTCTTGCGAGCCTCGGCGCGCCTGCTTTTGCGCTGGGCGTGATTGAGGGCGTGTCGGACGGCCTCTCGAGTTTCGCAAAGTTGGCGGGCGGATGGATCGCGGACCGCCCCCGATGGCACAAGCCCGTGGGCATCGTTGGATACCTTGCGACAGGGCTTGCGACGTTCGGCTATGCCTTCGCGCAAACCTGGCCGATGGTTCTTCTACTGCGCGCGCTCGGGTGGATTGGGCGGGGCGGCCGCGGTCCGTCGCGCGACACGCTGCTTGCAGGATGCGTGGCGCCCGGGCGGGAAGGCCGTGCTTTCGGGTTCGAGCGCGCGATGGACACGCTGGGCGCGGTCCTTGGACCGCTTTGCGCCGCTGCGCTGATCGGAGTGATTGGCGCGCGCGGCGTGTTGCGCTGGAGCGTTGTTCCCGGCGTCGCGGCTGCGCTCGCCTTTGCGGTATTAGCGCCGGCGGCGAAAGCGGACGATGGTCATCGTGCGCAGGGCTTTGCCGAGAGTTTTGCGCAGATGCCGAAGAGATACTGGCATTTTCTCTCCGGCGTGTTCGCGCACGGGATTGGCGACTTTGCACCGACACTTCTGATTCTTCGGGCGACCCAGATTCTAAGCCCGCGCATGGGCGCCGGACGGGCCGCTGCGATTGCAGTTGGACTCTACACGTTTTACAACGTCGTTAGCGCCGCCACATCGTATCCGGCTGGTGCGCTCGGAGATCACATTGGCAAGCGCGGACTGCTCGCGCTCGGCTACCTCGCGGGTGTGGCGTCCTATGCAGGATTCATTTTCGAGCCACCAACGATCTTTGTTCTCGTCGGTCTCTTCGGATTGGCAGGGATTCACGCAGGCGTTATGGCATCGCTCGAGAAGTCGCTCGCTGCCGAATTGCTTCCTGCCGAGGTGCGCGGCTCCGGTTTCGGCGTGCTGGCGACGGTAAACGGAATCGGCGATCTTGTTTCGAGCGTCGCTGTCGGCGTGCTGTGGTCGGCGGTCAGTCCGTCGGCGGGGTTCGTGTATGCGGGGGTTTTCACGCTGGCTGGAGCAATTCTGATTTACCGCTGGCGCTGACGCTTCCCGCGTCGTGTCGAGATCCGGGCGCGAGTTCGAGGAGCTTGTTGGCAGCGCGAGCAAAAATAGCTGCTGCGTCCGGCGACAATTATGCGGCGGATTGCAGTGCCGCAACGCGCGCACTTCTTTCCTTCGCGCTGGTACACGCGATGCCGCAGCTGAAATTCTCCGGGCTGGCCTTCGGAGTCCACATAGTCTGAAATGGACGACCCGCCCAGGCGAATCGCTTCCGTCAGGACGGCCTGAACGGCGCGATAGAGTTTGCGAAGCTCATCTCGCTTCAGATTGGCCCCGAGGCGCTTTGGATGGATCTTCGCGCGCCAAAGGCTTTCGTCGGTATAGATGTTTCCCATCCCTCGCAGGACGTGCTGATCGAGCAACAACGCCTTGACGTGCGCGCGCCGGCTCCCGATCCTTTCCCGAAACTGCTGTTCTGTTGCATCCAGCGGCTCAAGGCCGAGCAGACCAAGCGCGGTCTCGCGGCCGCTGGTGGGCAAAACGGCCATGCGGCCGAATCGACGGGGGTCCGTGTAGCGCACTTCGCTGCCATCATCGAGCGCGAGAAAAACGTGCGTATGCGGGGCAATGTGGGCCTCCGGCACGCACGTCACGATCCGGCCGGTCATGCCCAGATGGATCAGAAGAAAGTGCTCTCGCGCTGAGCCATTCGCGGATTCGAGATCGAGCACGAGAAACTTTCCATAGCGCTCGACGCTGATGACTCTCGATCCAGGCAGATGCTGTTCCACCGCCGCGGGATCATCAATGAAATCCGTCTTGCCGAGACGCACTGTGAGAATGCGCCTTCCCGGCAGCACGGCCCGCAGCCCGCGCGCGACAGTCTCGACTTCCGGCAGTTCCGGCATTCTTAGGTTCCCCCGGCCGTGTCTGCCTTCTTAGTCGGCCATTGGAAGCACAGGCTATATCCATCGGGATCGGCGACGTACAACTGCTTCATGCCATACGGCGCAATGGTCGGCTCCTTGGCATTGACGCCGCGCGCGCGAAGGTGAGCGTACGCTGCATCCACGTCCGGGCAGCCAAAGTAAATTGCTGTATCGTCGTGGGCGGCGATGCGAGCGGGATCAGGAGCCGGCGGCCGCGCGTCCTGCTCGTAAGCCGTGTTCAGCATCAACTGTACGCCATTGAGATTGAGTAGCGCCCAATCGAAATATTCTCCCCTGGGGGGAGACGTGGTTTCCACCACGAAGCCAAGCACATCACGGTAAAACCTGATGGACGTGGGCATATCAAAGACCTGGAACAGCGGCGCCATCCCTCGGACCTCAATCGCCATGTGATCCCTCCTGTTTATTGCCCATGTTTGCAAAGTTCACGCGCAACAGTCTCGGCTTCCGGCAGCTCCGACATTTTCGTCCGCCTGAGAAGGTAGCACACAGACTTGACTGGAAGCAGCATCTCGCCGGTGCTACACTCCCGCGCTTTACAGCACTAAATTGAAGGGAGAACTCTCGTGCGAAGAATTGTTTTCGGGTTTGCGCTTTGTGTGTTTCTTGCCGCGCCGGCCTGGGCGCAGACGGTTGCAATTCGCGCCGGAAACCTGATTGATCCCGGGACGGGCACTGTCGCGAAGAACCAGATCATTCTGGTCAAGGACCAGAAGATCGTGGACGTGGGTCCGAGCGTTGCGATTCCCGCGGACGCCCAGGTGGTGGACCTCTCCGGCGAATGGGTGATGCCCGGAGTCATGGACGCGCACACGCACATCACGCAGAGCGTGCAGTATTTCCACGAATTGGACAGCAACTACCTTCGCGAAGACACTCCTCTTCGCGCCCTGCGCGGCCTGTGGACGGGACAAACGCTTCTGAATGCGGGCGTCACGACCGTCCGCGACGTTGGCAACGACGCAAATTTCGCAGCCGTCGCGTTGCGCAAGGCAATCGAGAAAGGCTGGTTCGTGGGGCCGACGATCCAGACGGCAGGGAAAATCATCGCGCCCTTCGGCGGCCAAACCGGCGGCATCCCGCAGGAAATCGGCCCGTTCTGGCAATTCGAATACTACGACGCGGACAATCCCGAGGAAATCCGGAAGGCCGTCCGCGAGAACATTTACTACGGGGCTGATCTAATCAAATTGGTCGCGGACAATAGCGATTACCACTACTCCGTGGACGAAATTCGCGCCGCGGTAGACGAAGCGCATCATGCCAACAAGGCCGTCGCGGTGCACGTGCTCGGCGGCGAAGCGGCCGACAACGTGATTGCCGGCGGCGTGGATTCCATCGAGCACGGTTTCTTTCTCACCGACGACCAGCTTCGGCGGATGAAGGAAAAAGGCATGTTTCTTTCTGGCACCGACTTTCCAACCGCTCACTTCGAGGCGGGTCAATTCAAGGGCGCAAAAGTAATTGGCGCGGCCATCATTGACCGGCTAAGCCGCGCATACAAAATTGGCGTGAAGATGGCTTTTGGCACCGACATCGTTACCGATGCGCCGAACGAAACGCGCGCGGACATGACCTGGGACTACCTTGCCGTCTGGCGCGCCGCGGGAGTGCCGCCGGCGGAAATCCTGAAGTGCATGACGACGAACGATGCGGAACTTCTGCGCATTTCAAACCAGCGCGGCGCCATCGCGAAAGGGCTGTTTGCGGACATCATCGCCATGCCCGAAAGCCCGCTCGACAACATCGAGTCGCTGCGCAAGGTCAACTTCGTGATGAAGAACGGCGCAATTGTGCGGCGTCCAAAGTAGCTCCTCACTCTGCCCCTTGGCGCGCGGAATCAGGGCGTTAGCCATCGGACAAGCCGAAGCCGGCAGTTTCTTGCTTTCAGGGATTTGTGCTCTCAAGATGGGAAGAGACTATTCCCATGCCCCGGCTTCTGATTTATGACTCGGATGGAGGTTCCCGAGTCTTCGAGCTTCTCGGTGACCGTCCCATCTCCATCGGCAGGGCCAAATCGAGCAATCTGGTCCTGGATGATCCGAGCGTATCGCGTTTGCACGCCATAGTGCGCTCGACGCCCGACGGCCACTGGCAAATCATCGACCGCGGCAGCTCGAACGGCGTAAAGATCAATGGCAGCGCGGTAAAAGAGACGATGCTGCGTCCGAACGATGAAATCCTGGTTGGGGAGTGCCGTTTGCGTTTCGAGGACTCCGCGACGCACAAAGTTGCGAGCTACGGCACACCGAATCTTCCGCGGCGAGTCGTCCAGGCCCTGTCTCAATCGTCGTATGCAAGCTCGGCTATGCCAGTCGAAGCCCTGGGAGCGGTAGCGATTCACGAAGCCGGGCACCCGGCGGACGCGGGAGTCCGCAGGCGCAGCGCGGAGCACGAGAATCGGCTCCTGGCTCTGCTCGCATCGCGCCCAGCGGGAATTTGGAAAACTGAATACGGCCGAAGACGTAACGCGCGGCGCTCTGGATCTCGTGCTGGAAATCGAAGGCGCCGAGCGCGCCTACGCGATGCTGCTCGACGAAGCTTCCATAGCCCGCGGCGATCTTCGCAAGGGCGGCTACACTTTTCTGCCAGCCGTGATTCGTTACCGCGGCGCAAGAGGCGCACCCAATCAAGCCGCGCCGCAGCTCGTGATATCCCAAAGCATCATCAAGCAGGTAATGCAGGCGGGCCTGCCCCGTCTGGTTTCCGACGCAAAAGCCGACTCGCGGCTTTCCGCGAGCAGCAGTATCGCGCTCGCCGGAATCCAGTCGGCGATGTGCGCTCCGCTCGGAATCGGTGACCGGCTCCGCGGCCTGCTCTACGTCGATAACCTTTCGCGGCGGGGCATGTTTACGGTCGAGGATCTGAACGTCTTCTCCGTGGTTGCCGTGCAGGCGGGGCTTGCAATCGACCGCGTGCGTGGCCGTGGCATGATGGTCGAGCAGCGCCAGTAATCGGGTGTATCGTTTAGTGTAGGCAGATCTAGGTAATGGAGTGCGCTAACGCGCCGGAGACTTGCGCTTGCAATGCCGAATGTAAGCAACCTCAACGCCTCGGCCGGTAAGGCGATAGAAAATCCGGAACAATCCGACCGTGGTGGCACGCAGCCCCTTCAGCTTTCCAACCAGCGCCACACCGATCATCGGGAAACGTTTCAACAATTGCAAGCGGACGATGACGTCCTTACGAAGCGGTTCAGTTACCAAATCCAAGTCCTTGCAGGCTTCGGAAGAGAGAAAGAGTTTGCGCGGTCGGGCCATTGCGTAACCTACCGGCGGCGTTTCACCTTCTTCGTCTTCTTGAGGAATGTCTCGAGTTCGATTCCTCCGCCAGCGTTCAATTCTTTCAAGGCTCGGTGGAGTTTTGCTTGCCAGCCCGGGTAAGACATTTCGTCGAGAGTGATCAAATACCCTTCGAAATCCTCCGCGGACGCGAGAACGGCGGCAGCTCGGCCTCTTTGCGTGATCACGAGAGGAACTCCCGTAGACCGGACCCGGTCAACAAACTTTTTGGTTTTCTGTTGGAGGTCCGTGATGGGAATGATATTTCGCATCCTGCCCCTCATTTCAATCTAAGTTTAGACCCAGGTCTAAACCTAGGTCAAGATTTCATCCTTCGAATTTGCCCCAGGCGGCCATCCAGGCCCCAAACCTCACCAGCGCGCGTTGCGAAGAAAATCGCGAAGAGCAGGAGCAGAGTCAGGTGGTCCAGGTTCGCGCCGAAGTATTGCCACATCGGCGCACCGTGTCCGGGCGCGTACCACGTCGCGAGAGCGAGACTGATCATCAGAATCCCGCCGCCAATCGAAGCAGAGCGCACGAGCAGCCCGAGGACCAAGCTGAGGCCGATCGCGAGTTCGCCCCAGGCCACCAGCTGCGCGCAAAGGACGGGATGAACCAGCGTGAATTTCACGAGGATGACGTTGAAGAAGCCGACCGCGGTTCCCTGATCCACGTATCCGTGAATCCAGCGCTCGAAGCCGCCGTGCGCCCATTCCGGCCCGGCAATTTTGTATTCGGCGAAGAAAAGAAAGAACACGCCGGTCACGATTCGCGCAACGGCGATCGTCTTTCTCGCAAAACTGCTTTGACTCTGCGACACCATTATTTATTTGGCAGAATCGCGAACACGCGGACGGCGCCGCCCGAGCCGCCTTCGAGTTTGATCGGAGCGGCAATCAGGAAAGCTCCCGCTTCCGGCAACTGGTCCGCATTCGCCAGGTTCTCGAGATTGTAGAGGCCCGCGGGCAAATCCGTGCGGTGCACCTCAAAATCCTTTGATGCGCCGTAATCAATGCTCAGCGTGTCGATTCCCAATCCCAACGACGCCGCGCGACACCAGAAGTTTCGCCGCCGCAACGGAATAGCCGGGGAAATGCATCACGCTGTTCGCATCCATGTTGCGGTAACGCGCCTGGTCCGGCCAGCGCGAACTCCAACCCGTGCGCAGCACGACGATCGCGCCCGGCGGAACACGCCCGTGCAGCGCCTCCCATTTTTCCACACGCACGGCCGTCAGGCGGTAGTCCGCGTCTTTTGTTACATCGTCTCGGACATCGATCACGGCCGCCAGACCAAAGAAATGGTCAATCGGAATTTGATCCAGGAATAGCTTCCCGGGCGGGAAGTGCGCCGGCGCGTCCATGTGTGTGCCGTAGTGCTCGAGCATCCAGAAGCTGCGCGTGAAGTATCCGTCCTTTTCAGGTGTGGCGTTCACCTTTGCTTCGAACGTGCGATCGTCTCCCGGCCACGCCGGCAATTTATCGTTGATCGCGTAGGTCATGTCGACGACACGCGTCTTGCCGCTCGGAATTCCACTCAGAAGGTCGGACGGGGCCGTGTTTCGCTTCTGCGCTCCGCTCAACAGCATTGCACCGGCCGCGACAATCGCACAAGTCACGAAGATGCTTCTTCGCATATCGGGGTCCTCCCTGTGACGAATTCTAGCTGTTTGAAGTATTAAGTTTAAGTGCTCAGGGCAAAGGAATGCCGGGCGACGCGACGATGCCCGCCATGCGCAGGAGCTCGGAGTACTCCTCGTCCGTCAGCGGGCAAATTGTGAGCCGCGTATTTTTCAGGAACTTGATTTTTCGCAGCAGGCGATTTTCGCGTATTTCGGCGAGCGTCACCTGCCGGGGCAGCCGCTCAATCGCCCGCAAATCAACAACGAGCCGTTTCGCGTCGGAATGGTGCGGATCGGGGTACGGATCGCGGCTCACTTCGGCGAGCGCATAAACCGCGTGCTCAGCTTTTCCGTGATAGCAAAGCGCGCGGTCACCCTTGTGGACCTGCTTGAGCTGCCGCAACGCGTCAGGACGATTCCCGGCGTGACGCCACATCTCCTTGCCCTTCACGAAGAGGGTGTCCCAGTGGTAGACGCGCGGGTCAACGGCCAGCATCCAGCGTCTCGGTTTGGTGGGGGCTTGCGTCGTCATTCGTCAAGAAGTGCCGCGCGCACTATACACGGAAGGGGCGAAAAATGTAGCAATTTGTGTCGGAATTCTTGAGGGGTCTTGCAGCTGAAATCAGGGCGTTTAGCCGATGTCGACGAAAATGTCGTCTCCGCGAACCTCGACAGGGAACGTTTCTACCCCAACGGCGGGGTTCGCGACCAGCTTTCCGGTTGTCACGTCGTACTGCCAACCGTGCCAGGGGCAGGTGACCTTTTGGCCTTCCAGCTCCCCCTCGCCAAGCGGGCCGTCGCGGTGGAGGCATACGTTATTGATAGCAAAGAGCTTACCGCTCACATTGGCGAGCGCAATCACTTTACCTTCGATCGCGTATTCGCGAATCGTCCCGGCGGGAACTTCTTCCATCTTTGCGGCGCGCAGAAAGGCCATCTTGAACCCTCATTCCTATCGGGGCGCGGGCGTCTGGGCGACCATGACGCCGCGCTTGAAGTCTTCGACCATGTCGGGCTGCAACCGGACTTCCGTGGGGCGCTTGGCCAGGGACATCTGGTCAATTTTGTCCTGAAGCTTCAGAAGCGCGTAGAACAGCCCCTCGGGCCGCGGCGGGCAGCCGATCACGTAGACGTCCACGGGGACGATGCGGTCCACGCCCTGAAGCACCGAGTACACATTGAACGGGCCGCCTACGCTCGAGCACGCGCCCATCGAGATGCACCACTTCGGGTCCGGCATCTGGTCCCAGACGCGCTTGAGCACCGGCGACATCTTCAGCGTCACCGTGCCGGCGACGATCATCAGGTCCGCCTGGCGTGGCGACGGGCGAAACACTTCGGCGCCGAAGCGCGCGATATCGAAGCGCGACGTGGTGGAAGCGATCATCTCGATGGCGCAGCAGGCCAGGCCGAACGTCAGCGGCCAGATCGCGCTCTTGCGCGCCCAGTTGAAAACGTAATCAACCGTCGAGAGAGCGTAGCTGCGTTCGAAGCGATTTTCAATGATCCCCATGTTTCTTATTCTACCTCACAAGGACGCGGAGTATATCAAAAGGCGGCGGTCGACGTTAGAGGTTTGAGGCTCAATCGCGGCGGCGTTTCGAGGCCAACGCCGCGCGATACGAAATTTGCAGCAGCTCGCGAAGCGCCCCCTCGGTTACCTTGGAGAGCCGCACAAGCATATACGGATATTCGCGATAGTGGTCGGTGATGTAATACTTTTCGGGATCCTCGTTCATCATTGCTTCCCGCTGGTCGAACGGCATCCCGACGACAATCGAATCGCCATCCTCCTTCAAGCGGACGAACAACTTTCCTTTTACCTTCAGCGCCGGCGTGCCGTACGAAGTGCCCTCCTCGGCATTCGGAAGAGCAAGCCCGATTCGACGCACCGTCTCGTATGTGATCCGCAAGGCTCGGTTCACCGGATTCCGCCTCTATGATTTGTGTCTGTCACTTGTCGGAGGCCTCAGGGAGCGTGTACTCCAAGTCGTAGGAATGTTTTCCGGCTTCAATATTGCCTGTCATTTTGCCGGTGAGGCCCACGAGCTGGCCGGTGCCGGAATCCGGCACGACGGTGACGCTCTGTTGCTGCGTGCCGCGCGTCAGGATGCCGCTGTGCTGGAGGACGAAGCTGCCGGTGCGTCCATTGAGCGTACCGGTGATGCGTTCGATGGCGACATAGCCGGCCGAGCCTTTGACGTCCGTAACAACGGTGAGCATCTGGCCTTTGGCGGCGGCTTCGAGATCGCCGTGAAACTGCTTGTCGATAGTCATCCAGCTGAGCGTCGAGCCCTCGGCCTTGTCGTCCGGGGGCTGAGGGGTCAGCTTTACATCAAACGTTCCAGTTGCATGTGCTGCCATGGCCGCACCTTTCTGGATTGCGCTGCTAACCGGCGAATGTATCGGCGTATGCGAACCCGAGCCCAAGGATCCAAAACCTAAAAATAGGAACACCGCCGTGAAGATTGCAGTGCGCGCGGGGGATCGCTTCGTCATCTCAGCTCCCTTCTTGAGCCACTATCCTCAGCCGCGGTGTTGGTAGAGGCCGAGCACATTTCCGCCCGGGTCGCGGAACCGGGCAGTGATCTCCGGCAAATCCGCGCCGACCGGCTGCACGATTTCGCCTCCATTGGCCACAATCAACTCGAGCGTCGCGGACATGTTATCAACCATGATGTGAACCATCAGACTGCCCTCTGCTGCAGGCGTCCGCCCGAGCAGCCAGACACCGCTCACTTCCCCGACGCCGTCATCAAACGAGATGCTGCCGTCGCCGCGTTTCCGGATGTTCCAGCCAAAAACCTTCCCGTAGAATTCGGACGACCGCGCGATATCGGTAGCGGGTAACTCGATATAGCAGATCTTGCCGTTCCCAAAAGTAGGAGGCATCGTTTCGCCTTCATAGAGTAGTGATATGAGCCTCGTGCGAAACTACCAGGTTCTTCTTCCTGTTGCTACGCTTCGTGCTTGGTGCCGTGGACAAGCAGCGCGCCGAATTCACGGAAGGCGCGCAACTGCGCAGCGTCGCGGAACCAGCGACCGTTGTAAACATCGGGAGCGGGCGTGGGGTCCACGATGCGGCGGTGCGCGACACCGGAGAAGCCGGCGTCGCGGAACAGGGCGGCCCATTCGTCGGCGGAGAGAAGATGCGTGGGGACGGCGAGTTTCTCGCCCCACTGGTGGCAGTGCGGATTATCGCGATAGTAGTTGATGAGAATCCACGCCGAGCCGCCTTCGCAAAGGATGCGGAAGACTTCGCGGATGCCCTTGGCGGGGTCGGGCCAGTAATACGAGGACTCGACGGAAATCGCCCGCGAGAAGAAATTCGGCTCCCAGGGAATGTCGTTCACTTCGCCGATAATGAAGACGAGATTCGCGAGATCCACGCTCGCGCGGCGCGCGCGATGGATCATTTCGTCGGAGATGTCCATGCCGACGACGCGGCCTTCGGAGACGCCTCTCGCCAGAATGCGCGAGAGCCAACCGGCGCCGCAGCCCACGTCGAGGACGTTTTCGTCGGGCGCGATCTGCATCAGCTCGAGCGTGGGCTTGGCGATGGGCCAGTGCTCTTCGGCCATGGACTCGCCCTTGCCGGCGTCGGCCCAGCGGTTGAATTCTTCGCGGAGTTGTTCCTGCGGCTGCGCTTCGGACATTCTAGAATTTTACCGGACGGTACGCAAAATGCGAAGGGCCTGCCGCCCTTTGGGCGTATGAAGACGACTCTTCGCTAGTTAACTGAGGCAAGAAAGGGCGCAGCAAGCAGAGCCCCTACGATCATGCGAGGACGGCGTCAGACGCGGCTGCCGCAGGCTCTGCAGAAGATAGCGCCTTGGGCGCTCATGGTTCCGCAGCGGCAGCAATATTGCGCTGCTTCAGGACCGGCGACCATGAAGACGTGCGGCTGCAGTTCCGCCGTGCACGCCCAGACCATGGCGATGATCCAGCCGATGAACGTCCAGCCAAAGAGCAAATTGACGAGAAAGATGCCCAGCACGTCGCGCTTGTTGTGGCCGACGATCGTGGGCAGGAAATACAGCAGGGTCGCGAAAACGAGAAATGTCATGTGCGCCCCCTTTCACTCTTAAATCGCGCCGAGCCGCCGCGCTTGCGTCTTTCTTACTACATAAGGATACGCTCAAGCACGCAATTTTGTTCCCGGGACCTGGTCAGGAGACAGGAAGGAGCGTCCGCCGCGGACGCCCGAGTTCCGGGAAGAGCCGTGCGCAATTCGCTTTACTTCGCGGCTGCTTGTGCCGTGCCTTCGTCGGCGGACGGGCCGTAGAGCGCGGGCACGGGAATATCGTTCAACCGGAAGTACACGGTTAATTGGGCGCGGTGATGGATCAGATGGTTCATGATCATGCCGCGAAGCACAGCGACGCGCGGCATGCTGAAAATCACTTGGCCGTTGTTGAGCAGAGACCACGTTTTCATCAGTTGCTCGTCGGTGGCCTTCGCCAGCCCGGCGCGAGCCGCGAGCACACCTTCGTCGAAAATCGCGAGCGCTTCCTTTGTGTTGTGAGCCGAGGGGAATTCAATCTGCTTGCCGCCGGGCGCGAAGTCGAAGGACTCGGACGTAAACATACTGCCGGCCCAGCCGGGAAACATCACGATGTGGTTAACGAGCCAGCCAGTTGTTCCCGACTTCGGATGGGGCTTCCAATCCCACTTGGCGTCGGGAACGCGTTCGAGTGTCTTGCGCGTGTTGGCCATTTCTTGGTCGAACTCCGCTAGCAAAGCTTGATTCATTGGCATGGTGGAATCTCCTTGGCTGAATTGAAATGGGCTCCCTGAAAGAGAGAATAGTTTCGCTTTTTCTTCGCCTGATGTCAAGCGCCCTCTCCGGGGGCGACCCGACGCTCAGTGATCGTGTTTGTAGCTCATCTCGCCGGCCTCGATGCGCGCGCGGAGGCGATTTTCCGGCGGCGGGATCGGGCACGTCGTATATGGATTATAGGCGCACGGCGGATTGTAGGCTTCGTTGAAGTCGAGGACCACTTCGCCATTCTTCACCGGATCGGTGTCGAGGAAACGCCCGGCGCCGTAAGTTTCCTTGCCGCTCGTCAGGTCGCGAAAAACAAATGAGAGCGCCCCCTTATCGTCCGACTGCGCTTCCAGGCGCAACGCCTGGCCGCGCAGCGTGAACGTGACGTAGCCCGAGATCGGCAGCTTGATCGCGTCGCCCGCGAGATTCTGAATGTCAACCTGCTTCTCCTTCTCGTACGGAGTGTAGCGCGCGGTGACGCGATAGGACTTGTCCACAGGGAACCAGTGCAGCCCGGTGAAATTCTGGCGCAGCTTGCTGTTCTTGTCGCGCAGACGGATCGCGAAGCGACCGCCGCTGGCGTGCACCCAGAGTTGAAGATCGCCAATCGTGAGGCGGTCTTCGCGTGAGTCCGAGTGAAGCTCGGCGGTTTCGACGGGCTTGCCGTTCATCGTGATGGCCACTCCGTGCGTCACGTGCACTGTAATCTTGCCGGCTTTCAATTCGAAATAACCCGCATCGGCGGGCGCGGACGATTCCGGCAGCGCGATGTCGTTCAGAGGATCGGAGCCGAAGCGGTTCTCGCCTTCGTGCAGCCAGAAAAGACCGGAAATGCTGAGCCAGCCGTGGTCGGACTTCAGGTCGTTCTCATAGTCCTGGCGCCACTTCTCGACGGACGATTTGTATGCAGCATCATCGGCGACGGCGGTTGCCGCGGTGCAGAGCGCACAAGCAAGCGCGAACGCGAGGAGCGTGCGCAAGAATATTTCCGGGAATAGCAGGTTTGAAGCGGCCATAACCGGGCGCGGACCCTAGGATGACGCCGCAGATTTCGTCGCCGGCTGTACCTTTGCGAGCAGCTCCACGAATTTCGCCTCGCGGTCGGCCTGCGTCTGGCCCTGATACGCTTCGGCGATCTGCGTGGTATTCATCGAGCAGAATTTCGGGCCGCACATGGAGCAGAACTTCGCTTCCTTGTAGAAGTCGTCGGGCAGCGTTTCGTCGTGCATGGCGCGCGCGGTTTCGGGGTCGAGCGAAAGCTCGAACTGCTTGTTCCAGTCGAAGAGGAAGCGCGCATAGCTGAGCGCATCGTCGCGATCGCGAGCGCCGGGGCGATGGCGCGCTACGTCCGCGGCATGGGCCGCGATCTTGTACGCGATTACGCCCTGGCGGACATCGTCCGCGTTCGGCAATCCGAGATGCTCCTTCGGTGTGACGTAGCAAAGCATCGACGCGCCGTGCCAGCCGATCATCGCCGCGCCGATTGCGCTGGTGATGTGGTCGTAGCCGGGAGCAATGTCGGTGACGAGCGGGCCGAGCGTGTAGAACGGGGCTTCGTAGCACATCTCAACTTCTTTTTTCACTTGCAGCTCAATCTGGTCCATGGGGATGTGGCCAGGGCCTTCGATCATCACCTGCACGTCGTATTCCCATGCCTTCTTGGTGAGTTCGCCGAGAACCTTCAGCTCGGAGAACTGCGCTTCGTCGCTGGCGTCGGCGAGGCAGCCGGGGCGCAGGCCGTCACCTAGCGAGAAGCTGACGTCGTGCTTCTGGAAAATCTTGCAGATGGCGTCAAAATTCTCGTAAAGAAAATTCTGCTTCTTGTGGAAGCTCATCCACTGTGCCAGCAGCGCGCCGCCGCGGCTGACGATTCCGGTGATGCGGTTGCGCACGAGCGGCAGGAATTCGCGCAACACGCCGGCATGAATGGTCATGTAGTCCACGCCCTGCTCGGCCTGCTCTTCGATCACTTCGAGCATCAGCTCGATCGACAGATCTTCCGCGCGTCGCACGCGCGTGAGCGCCTCATAAATGGGCACGGTGCCGATGGGGACAGGCGACGCGTTGATGATAGCTTTGCGGATCAACGGAATGTCGCCGCCGGTGGAGAGGTCCATCACGGTGTCCGAGCCGTAGTGCACGGAGCGGTGCAACTTCTTCAGCTCTTCGTCAACATCGGAGGTGGTGGCCGAGTTGCCGATGTTCGCATTGATTTTGCAGAAGAAAGCGACGCCGATGCCCATGGGCTCGAGATTGCGGTGGTTGATGTTGGCGGGGATGATGGCGCGGCCGCGCGCCACTTCGCTGCGCACTAGCTCCGGCTCGAGCTTCTCCCGTTTCGCGACGTACTCCATCTCTTCGGTGATGACGCCCTGGCGCGCGTAATGCATCTGTGAAAAATTGCGGATGCCTCCATTCGTCTTCCCGGAGCGCTCGTCCAGGCTCGCTGCCGCTGAGCGCTTTTCAATCCATGCATCCCTCATCGCCATAAAAATCCCCCCGTTCGCGCCCGAGCTGCCACGCAGCTCGCGCGAAACGCCCCATTATGTCACCGCGCTACGTCCCCGGCAACCGATGGCGCAGGGTCGCCGCAGCCGCGTTTGCATCTATTGGCGTTCGTCGATTCGACGGAGGCACAGCCAATTGAGGCCGTTCAGCGAGCGGCGCCGGCTTTGCCGACGGCAACTTCCGCGAGGAGCGCGGTCAGCTTCTGCGGATCATCAACCGGCGGATGGCAGGTGGTCTCGATGCAGACGAGCGCCTGCGGCGTGGCGGCATTCAGGTGCGGAAGAGTTTCGCGCAGCGCAGGCGCGAGCGCATTGGAAGCGAGGGTCTCCGGCGTGACGCGCAATACCGCTTTGCCGAAGCGATAGGTCTCGTTCGCCGCTCGTTCGAGCTCCGCGGCTTTCGGGTTGCCCGCTGTTCCGGTGACAACTACCTGCAACGGGTGGCGCGCGTGAAGCAGCGCCGCGAGTCCGTAGTTCGCTGCGAATAGTCCATACTGCGGAACGAGCCCAACGAACGCTTCGAGCGTTTTCTGCGCCCAGTCACTATAGATTTTTTCGCCGGTGAAGGCGTAGAGCCGGTCGAGAACGATTGCGGCGATGGAATTCGCGCCCGGCGTGGGCGAATCCTGAAGCGGCTTGCGGCGGACGTCGAGGCCGCCCATGGGCGCGGCATCTTTCGCGCGATCGAAGAAGCCGCCGCCTTCGGGATCGCCGAAGCGTTCGATGGTGAGCTTCATGGCGCGTTCGGCGATATCAAAGTAGCGGTGGTCGAGCGTCGATTCGTAGGCATCGAGCAGCGCAGCCGCAGCGAAGACCTGATCGTCGAGCGTGCCTTCAAGACGAGGACCGCCGACGCGATGCAGAAAGCCTTTCGCCGGGTCCCAGGCTTCGGCGAGGATGCGGTCGAGCGTTTTCAGCGCGAACTTGCGGCAATCGCCACGATCGAGAACATGCGCAGCTTCGAGATATGTCGAAATGAACATCGCGTTCCAACCCACGTAAATGGTTTCGTCAATCGCGGGCGTGGGTTGACGCAGGCGGCGCGCAGCCAGCATTTTTCCTTTTGCGCGCGCAATGAGAATTCGTGCACCGGCTTCTTCGAGTCCAAGGGTACGCGCGAGTTCGTCAATGCTCGACGCAACCCACAGTACATTCTTCTCCGGATTGTGGTGCATCTCGCCGCGCCCCTTCACGTCGTAATAGATTTCCATTGCGCGCGATTCTTCCGGCGACAATACGGCGCGAAGCTCCGCCACGGTCCACGTGAAATAATCGCCGTCATCGTCGAGCGTCTGGTCGGCGTCCTGGCTGCCGTAGAAGCCGCCGCGCTCGCGGTCGGACAACACTTCACCAACCCAGGAAATAATTCCCTCGGCAGTTTCGCGAAAGAGCGAATTGCGCGTCACCTGAAACCCGTGAAGGTAATTTTTCAGCAGCTCGGAATTGTCGTATGTCATTTTCTCGAAGTGCGGCACGCACCAGCGTTCATCAACGGAGTAGCGATGGAAGCCGCCGCCGATCTGGTCGTAGACGCCGCCGTTGGCCATTCCGGTGAGCGTGCGCTCGACGACATCGAGCAGCTTCGCGTCGCGCGTGGCTTGGTAGCGCTCGAGGAGCAAATCAATCGCGCCCGCATGGGGAAATTTCGGCGCGGTGCCGAAGCCGCCGCGCTCCGCGTCAAAGAGATGGAGCGCGGATTCGACGACGGCATCCACAACGCCTGCGTCGAATTCCCCGCGCGCGGTGCGGTGAGTCTCCGCTTTCGCAACGGCATCTTCAAGCGCCAGGGCTGAGCTATCCACTTCCGAGCGCCGTGACTTAAAAGCTTCCGCAACACCGAGAAGGATGCGCTTGAAGCCGGGGCGGCCCATCGCGTCGTCCGGAGGAAAATACGTGCCACCGAAGAAAGGCTTGCCGTCAGGCGTTAGGAACGCAGTGAGCGGCCAGCCGCCCTGTCCGGAAATCGCGCTGATGGCGGACTGATAGCGCGAGTCCACATCGGGACGCTCGTCACGGTCCACCTTTACCGGGATGTAAAGCTGGTTGATCATGGCCGCGATTTCGGGGTTCTCGTAGCTTTCGCGGTCAATGACGTGGCACCAGTGGCACCACACCGCGCCGATATCGAGAAGGATCGGCTTGCCTTCGGCGCGCGCGGCATCGAAAGCTTCCGCCCCCCACTCGCGCCAGTCCACCGGTTGGTGCGCGGCCGAGCGAAGATACGGGCTCGCGGAATTCTTCAGCCGATTCTCAGGGGCTTCGCTCACGTTGTTTAGGCTACTGGATGGGGTTGGAGTAGCCGGCGTCGCGCGGATCAATGGGCTTGCGGCCGGCGAATCCTTCGTCCTGGCGATGGTAGAAGCGGATGCGGTCCTCTCCGAGCCGCCAGCAGAGATAGACCTCTTCATTATTCATGCGCGAAGGGAAATCGAGCAGGCCGGCGTTGAGATCCTTCACGATGCACCCCGTGGAGTGGATGCTTTCGAGCGCGCCCTGAATCGATCCTTCCAGCCGGTTGCGTTCCAGGCGCACCTTCGCGGTTTTCTCGTAGGGAACCTGCATCCCGCCGGAGCGCGAGATACGCTCGGCCAGCGCGCCGAGCTGCTGATCGAGTTCCGCCATCTTGCGGCGAGCTTCCATCGCCTCGATCAGAATCGGCTCGATCTTCGCGCGCAGGCGCTCGGCCTCTGAAAGTGAGAAGTTTTTGGATTCGTCGTCTGCCATGTCGCTCAACCCTGAGTCCCCCTAGCCGCCAATGAAGACCATTGTACGCGAAGGTGGCACAAAACCGGGATCGTTAATGTGATGGCTTTCTTCCTTTTCTTCGACGATCCCCCTGATTTCCGCGGCAATCTCTTCGTCGCTCGCGCCGCCGCGGAGCAGGAATTTCAAATCATGATCTTCCTTGCTGAAAAGGCAGGTGCGGAGTTTCCCGTCGGCAGTGAGCCGGATGCGCGAGCAATGTCCGCAGAAGGGTTGCGACACGGGCGCGATCAAGCCAATCTCCCCGCAGCCGTCGGCGAAGCGATATTTGCGCGCGGTCTCGCTGCGTTCGTGCGCGATTGGAACGAGCGGCCAGCGCGCGGAAATACGGCGATAAATTTCCGCGGCGGTGACGACAAGATCGCGGGTCCACGCGCGGTCAGCATCGAGCGGCATATATTCGATGAAGCGCATCGTCAGATCGCGCTCGCGCGCGAATTCTGCAAACGCCTCGACTTCGTCATCGTTGAGCCCGCGCACAAGCACCGCGTTCACTTTCACCGGGCGCAGCGGCGAAGCCTGGGCCGCGTCAATCCCCGCCATCACTTGTTCGAAACTTCGCGTTCGCGTCACTTGCTCGAATTTCGCGCGATCGAGTGAGTCCAGGCTGATGTTGATCCGGTCGAGGCCTGCCGCGACCAGTCGGTCGCAGCGATCGGCAAGCAGGTGGCCGTTCGTAGTCATCGAAAGATCGCTGACGCCAAGCTGCTTCAGCCGCGCGATAAACTCTTCAACGCCGGGCCGCACCAGCGGTTCCCCGCCCGTAACGCGCACCTTGCGAATCCCCATCCCGATGAGAATGCGGACCACGCGCTCGTATTCATCCCAGTCGAGCAGCTCGCCCGCGGCCATATGGTTATCAGGATTGGCCGAGCGGCAATAGACGCAGCGAAAATTGCAGCGGTCGGTGACCGAGACACGGAGGTCAGTGATTTGTCGGCCGAATTTGTCGAGAAGACTCATTTCGCTTAAGAGAGATCCTTCGGGCCCAACGCTTCGCAGCCACAGGATGACGATGCCGATCGCATCGTCAACTAAAAAGCCCAAGTCCGCGTTTGGACTTGGGCGAGCCACCCGCCCTGGTGACAGAGCGGCGTGACTGTCTCCTTTCCAAACGCGGGTGATTCCGCGCGGGAGGAACGGGCGTTTCCACCCGAACCCTTATCCCGGTTCACCGGGAAGCGTCCCCGCGCCGTAGGTTGTATCTCCCTTAGGCTGCGGGGATCGGAGAAATCAAATTCATTCTACGCCCGTTCCCTGTGCGTATCAATTGATGTCGAGAAGGCGGGCGCGGGTTCCGGTTATGGTAGAGTTGCGGGCCGATGCGGATATTCGTACTGGGCGCGGGCGGCACCGGCTCCTTGCTGGCACATCTGCTGAAGCGCCAAGGGCACACCGTCTGGTGCGGCGACCGCGATCCCGAGCGCGGCCGCCGCTTCCTCGGCAAAAAAAGCGGCATCGAAGTTGTCGAGACAAACGCGCGCAACCTGTGGGCCATCGTGCGTTCGGCGCGCGGCGCCAACCTCATCGTCAATGCGTCGCCCCCGGTCTACAACGAGATCATCCTGCGCGCCGCCCTTCGCCTGCGCGCGCATTATCTCGACATGAACGCGCATCTCACGCGCAGTCTTTTTAGGCCCGAGCAGTACCGCTTTCACAAGCGGTTCGTGGCCAAGAACCGCGCGGCCCTGATCTGCGCGGGTGTCGCGCCCGGGCTGACCAATCTTCTCGCCAAGCGCGCCTCTGAGTTGCTTGACTCCGTCGAGACGATCCATATCCGCCTCCTCGAAAGCACGGAGAGCAAGGACCCCGTTTCGACATGGTCCCCCGAAGCTGCTTACGACGAGGCGATCTCGCGCCCGCGCGTCTATCGTGATGGGCGGTTCGCGCTGGCGCGCCGCTTCGACGGCCGCGAGAAATTCCGTTTCCCCGCTCCCGTTGGTGAAGTCCCCGTTTACTTGGCGGCTCAGGACGAAGTGTGCATGCTGCCGTACGCGATTCCCGTGCGCGAGGTGGACGCCAAGATCGGCGGAAACGATTTCGAGCGCATGCGGCGATGGTATCGCCAGGGGCGTCTCAACAAATCGCAAGGAATGGCGCGAAAGAGATTTCCGACCACGCTGACGCCCAAAGGCGTAGCCAAGCTCATCCGCAAGGGCGAGTTCGAAAACGCGCGCTTCGCCGCCGCCGTGCTGGTGCGCGGGATGAAAGACGATCAGCCGTTGCTGGTGCGCTGGGACGCGAGCTTTCCGACGCTCTATCAAATTCGGCGACGCGGGATGGTTGCGACGCCGATCGCGTATGCCACCGCGCACATGGCGGCCCTGTTCGTAAAACACTTTCCGCGGGATTCGGCGGGTGTGATAGGGCCCGGGACGCTGCCTGCCGATTTGCGGCGCGCGATCCTGGCGGAAGCGCGTTCGCGGGATTTCCGCATCGCGCTGAAGATTACGCGCCTGAAGAAAAACGAAGACGACGAATTCTGACCATGCGCCGGGCGGCTTCGCTTGCCTCATTCTTGCGCTGCTGCTACACTGTCGCGGCAAGAGCTAAACTGCTGCTCCTGCCACACTCCCTGTAAAAGGTTTATCCATGTCTGGACACTCTAAATGGGCCACGATCAAGCATAAGAAGGCGGCTACCGACGCCAAACGCGGCAAGATTTTCACCAAGATTATCCGCGAATTGACGATTGCCGCGCGCACTGGCGGGTCTGACCCGGTGACGAATCCCCGCTTGCGCACCGCCATTTTGGCGGCGAAGGGCGAAAACATGCCCAACGACAACATCGAACGCGCCATCCTGCGCGGCACCGGGCAGCTCGAGGGCGAGACGCTCGACGAGGTGATGTTCGAAGGCTACGGCCCGGGCGGCGTGGGCGTTCTGATCCAGGTGGTGACGAGCAACCGCAATCGGATCGTCAGCGAAATCCGCCATATGATGTCGAAAAACGGCGGCAACATGGCAGAGAACGGCGCTGTGGGCTGGATGTTCCAGCGCAAGGGCGACATCCTGGTACCGAAAGAAGCGGCCGACGAAGACAAGATGATGGGCATCGTGCTCGACGCCGGCGCGGAAGATTTGCGCGACGACGGCTCGGCGTGGGAAGTGACGACGCCTCCGGAAACCATGGAAAAGGTTCGTGAGGCGCTCACCGGAGCCGGGATTACGCCCGCTTCGGCGGAGGTCGGATGGATCCCCAAGCAATTCGTGAAGCTCACGGGCGTGCAGGCACAGCAAATGCTCCGCCTGATGGAAACGCTCGAAGACCACGACGACGTGCAGCACGTCTACGCCAACTTCGACATCGACGAAAAGGAAATCCAGGCCGCCGTCGCCGGATAGTTTCCTTCGCGGCGCGCATCTCCGAAAAAACACTACCCGCTTGTTCCGGCTCGCACTACACTTGTGCCGCTCGTATGTCTCCTTCTGGTACGAACGGAAAAACATGGCGGGTGTTGGGTGTAGACCCGGCCGTCGCTGGGGCCACCGGCTACGGTATCGTTGAATTCAACGGCTCTTCGCCGCATCTTCTCCGTTTTGGCGCGCTGAAACTTCCGCGGCAAGCCACTTTTGCCTCCCGGCTTCGCGAAATCCACCAGTTGATCTCACGGCTCGTTGCGGAATTTGCGCCCGACGCCGTCGCGGTCGAATCGGTCTTCACCGCGCTCAATGCCCGCACCGCGTTGAAACTCGCCGAAATGCGCGGTGTGGTGCTCCTCGCCGCCGCGCAGGCCCGGGTTCCCGCGCACAGCTACTCGCCCCGCGAAGTCAAGGCCAGCGTGGCGGGTTATGGCGCAGCCTCGAAGCAGCAAATGCAACACATGGTAAAATCCCTCCTCGGGCTGGCGCATTATCCCGAGCCTGCCGACGCCGCCGACGCGCTGGCCGTGGCGCTCTGCCACGCGTATCTGGCTCAGGCGCGCGATCGCATCGCGGCCGCAACGAATATGCGCACCAGTGTTATTATCGCGGGCAGCCGCAGGCGTGCCGCCCGCATCCAAGGATGTCAATGAAGTCTTTCCGCACGGTCGCGAAACTGGTTTTCGCCTGCCTATTGCCCTTGCTCTTTTTCGCGGCGGCTTTATCCGCTGGTGTTGTCGCCCCGGTTGATGGAGCAATGATTACATTCCGCAAGATATTCAAGACCAGCTATCCTGAATTCGTCGAAATCAAGGTCAGCGACGCCGGATCGGGCACGTTCGATATTCGCAGCCTCGACGAAGAGCCCAGCCCGCAGCCGTTTCAAATGGAGCCGGAGCTGTCGCAGAGGATTTTCGGGCTCGCTGGCAAGTTGCACAATTTCCAGGGCGTGGACCTGGCCGTTCATCGCCGGATCGCCAATCTGGGTGAAAAAACGTTTCGCTACGAAAAGGGCGGCGAAACCCACGAGGTTACTTTCAACTACACCCTGGACGACAGCGCCACGCAGTTGCTCAACATTTTTGAAGGGTTCACCAGGCAGGAAATGGATCTTTCCGATCTTCAGCGGACAATGCGCTATGATCGCCTGGGTGTAAACGACGTGCTCGGGCAAATCGAAACCGATTACAACAACAAACTCCTTCCTGAGCCGCAACGCCTTCTTGCGGCGCTCGATCAAGTGAGCGCCGATGACAAGTTTATTGACATGGCTCGCCAGCGCGCCCGGACTCTGGCGAGCCGCATTCGCGCTTCACATTGACGCGATGCGTGGGCGCTGCGCATGATGACGATCCACATGCCTTTTCCTGGTGATTCTGGCAAGGGTGGTTCATCTCTTCTTAGGGTAGGGGTGCCATGCGGCGAAACCGAGCGGTTCAGAAATTTCTAGCGGTATTTTTCGTTTTTCTCGCGCTTCCGATTTTGGCCTCCGCGCAAGCGGCCAATATCCAGGCGCGCATCACGCAGCCCGTGGACGACACGATATTGGCTGTGCTGAAAGGCAATACGCATCCGCTTGCTCGCGCGGAGTTCGACCACGGCGCGGCTCCCGCTGGGATGCCATTGCATCGCATGTTGCTTTCCTTGAAGCGAAGCCCGGCCCAGGAAAGTGCCCTGCAACAATTGCTGATTGATCTCCAGGACAAAAGCTCGCTCAACTATCACAAGTGGCTGACGCCCGCGCAATTCGGCCAGCAATTCGGTGCTTCCGATGAAGACATCCAGGCAATTACGTCATGGCTCGGTTCCCACGGTTTCCAGGTAGCGAACGTCTCTAGCGGCCGCACCGTGATTGAATTTTCCGGCACCGTCGGCCAGGTGCAGCAAGCATTCCACACCGCCATCCACAAGTATGTCGTCAACGGTGAAGAGCATTGGGCCAACTCGAGCAACCCCCAGATTCCCACGGCCCTCGTGCCGGTCGTCGCGGGTGTCTCGACGCTGCACAATTTCGTGAAGCATCCGCATTACAAGACTTCGGGTGCTCGCCTCGCTGGCACCAGCACGGGCGGCCCGCGCCCGGCAGTCAATCTTCAGGGGTGTACGATAAACGCTAATCCCTGTCCGGCGAAGGATCAATTCATTTTCCACGCTCTTGGTCCCGGCGACTTTGCGACTATCTATAACACGCCAACTAGCCTCAACATCAAGGCACCGGCGCAGCAATTCAACGGCGACGGAGTCACGATCGCGATCATCGCGCGTTCCAACATCAACGTGACCGACGTTCAGGAATTTCGTGCTATCTTCGGCGTCTCCCCAGCCAACCTCAATATCATTTTGAACGGCCCGGACCCCGGCAATCTTGGTGGAGGCGAAGAGTTTGAAGCCGTTCTGGATGCGACCTGGTCTGGCTCCGTTGCGCCGAATGCCGCAGTCGACTTCGTGGTTTCCGAGTCGACTGAAACGACGGATGGCGTTGATCTCTCTGAAGTCTTCATCATTGACAACAATCTTGCCCCGGTGATGAGCGAGAGCTTCGGCCAATGCGAACAAGACGCCGGCTCCGCCCAGGCAACGAACGAGTCAAATCTTGCGGAGCAGGCCGCCGCGCAAGGCATCACTTTCATGGCTTCCACGGGAGATACGGGCGCCGAGGGTTGTGACGATCCCCACTCGGAAACCACCGCCAAAGGCCCGATCGCGGTTGGAATCCCCGCAGCCTTGCCTTTTACCGTCGCCGTCGGCGGCACCATGTTTACTCAAAACGACGCAGCCTTCTGGAACGCTAATAACAGCAACACGTTTGAATCGGCCAATAGCTACATCCCCGAAGACGTTTGGAACGAAAGCTGCGCAACGCAAAGCTCTTGCTTGGCGTCCGTCACCTCGGGAGGAGGCGGACCCAACATTCTGGCCGGCAGCGGGGGCGCGAGCATATTTTTCACAAAGCCTGCCTTTCAGTCCGGAGTCGCGGGGCTCTCGGGCCCGAATCGCGAAGTTCCCGACGTGTCTCTAAATGCCGCCGTGTTTCACGATCCCGCCGTATTGTGCGTGGATGACCAGCTGCCACCCGGCAACACAGGCTGCGCTGACCCGGGGAATTTTTTCATCCTCACTGTCGGCGGCACGTCGGTGGCGTCGCCCTCCTTTGCCGGCGTCATGGCGCTCGTCAATCAAGCGACTGGGCAGCGGCAGGGCGAAGCTGGGTTTGTGCTTTACAAGCTCGCGGCCAACGAAGGAGGAAGCCCCGGATTAAGCGCTTGCAATGCTTCCGCCGGCAACGGGCCGACAGGCACGACCTGCGTATTCAACGACGTGACCAGCGGCAACAACGCCGTTCCCGGTGAGACCGGTTTTGGGACCGCGGGCGCCGATTTCCAGGCGGGCATCGGCTATGACGAAGCCTCGGGCCTCGGCTCGGTGAATGTGACGAACCTTATCAACATGTGGAACACTGCCAGGGTCAATGGCTCCACCACCACGCTCGCGCAAATTACGCCCGCACCGCCGAGCACGATCCCGCACGGCACCAGCGCAACTGTGAGCATCACTGTCGCCGCTTCTCAAAACGGCAAGGGCACTCCTACTGGAGATGTTGCCCTCATTGCGAATACAGGAGCGAACGGGACTACGGGCGCTATAACACTCGCGACACTCACTCTCAGTGGCGGTTCTGTCTCCACCTCAACGCTCGTCCTGCCTGGCAGCCCGGAAATAGCCGGAGTTCCGCAGCCCTACACCATCACCGCGCACTATGAAGGCGATGGTAATTTCCTGCCTAGCGATTCGGCGCCAGTCAGTGTGATTGTCGGCCAGGAAGGAAGCAAGGTACAGATCCTTTTCGAAACTTTTGCTTTGAGCGGCCAGCAAACCAGCGGCAACGCAACCACGGCCCCCTATGGAGCGAACACGTTGATCCGCATGAACGTTACGAGTTCTTCGGCGTCGGGAGGGACCTGCTCTCAAAACACAATAGGACAAACGGGCTGCCCAACGGGTACGGTCACCCTGAAAGATAACGGAAATGGTCTCGATGGAAGCCCGCAAGGATCAGGCGCGTTCGTATTGAACAGTATCGGGTACACAGAGGATCAAAGCTTTTCGCTGGCCCTGCTTTCCGTCGGATCGCATCCGCTCACGGCCACGTATCCCGGCGACAATAGCTTCTCGGGGTCCAATGCGGCGGATACGATCACCATCACGCAGGCCATTCCGACCATGACCGCATCCGCCTTCCCGACAACCATTGCTTCCGGCGGCGCTGTCACTCTTACCGCGGTGGTGAATACTCAGAGCCTGGGTGCCGCGCCAACAGGGACGGTGCAATTCTTCAACGGGACTACTCCACTTTCGGGGACCGTGTCGTTGATTCCTGTGGCCGGCTCCATAACCGGGACAACGGCTTCGCTGACAGCTACTCTTTCCACAACACTCGCGTTTGTTCCGCCGGCGAATGTGTCTCCCAAGACTCCTGGATTTCCGAAGAATCTTCTCTGGATTGTAGTTTGCACCGCGCTTCTCGTCCTGCTGCTTCTGATGAAGATTCATTCATCAAAGCGCCGCAGCTACGCCTACGCCGCCGCTCTGTTCCTTGTTCTTCTCACTGGTGCAATTGTCGGGTGCGGATCGAGTGGAGGCGGTGGTGGTGGCGGCGGTCACAAGGACACCATTACCGCGAAATACAGCGGCGACACGAATTACGCGGCCTCGCAATCCGCCGTAACGGTGACCATCCAGTAGAGGACCCAGTAGAGAGTATTGACGCTATTCGGGCGGGTGCGCTGCAAACAGTGCAGCCGCTTTTCATTGATCGCCCTTCATTTATCGCAAGATGATTCCGGCGTAGCCGACCACTTCGTCGTGGTCGCCGGTGACGTCGCCCGAAGTCGCATACTGCACGAGCTGTGCTTCCTTGGCACCTAGGTCCTGCATCGCCACCAGCGCCGCCACTGTCGCTGCGTAACCGCACATCGTAATTCCCTCCGAGCGCACCGTATCAAACAAGCCGCGCGGATCGAGCTCGAGGATTCTCGCGATGGCGAGCTGATCTTTCCTGCGCGTAATCGCATCACTCTCGTAGTGATTCATGTCCGTGCTGGCAATCACGAGAATTGGATCGGCTTGCGCTGCCACCACCTGCGCCACGGCGTGGCCCAATTCTTCGAGCACGGGATAGCGGTCCGTCGCGAGCACCACAGGGACGAAGCGGAAATCCTTCACCAGCCGCTGCAGAAATGGAATCTGCACTTCGAGTGAATGCTCGCGGGCGTGGGCGACGGGATCCTCGCGGAGCCGCGGGCATGCGCGCGCCAGTTCCGTCGAAAGCGCCGAATCAATCTCCGCGTTTCCCATCGGCGTCTGCCAGCTTCCCGCGGTGAGAATTGCCATCGGCTCGCCGCGCGGAAAATGCCGCGGGCCGAGCAGAATGCAGCGCGAGGGAATTTCGAGCGACGCATACACGGCTCCGGCAACGTGGCCCGAGTACATGAAGCCCGCGTGCGGCACAACGCATCCGCGCGCCGCGGCCTTTCTTACAGTGCCGTCCTTCTGCGCGAGGCACGCGTCGACCTGCTGAGTCAATTCCCGGGAATCGGAAGAGTAGAAGCGTCCGGCGACGGCGGGAGGGCGAAGCATTTTCAAGTATTGCGATTCACGAATGCGCGAATGCCGCCACGCGCGAAGAAATCAGAGCGGCTTCGACGGCCTTCCGCGCACATCGAGCGCCACGGTCTGGCCTATCTGGTAGCGGATCTTCACTTTGTCGCCATACTGATATCCGCCGGCATCCTGGACCTTCTGCATTTTGTCGCGAAGTTCCGGCGCGTAGGTGAAAGTGGAAACGCTCATCGCGTTTTTCGGATCGCGCACCATGATCGAGGCCCCGTCCGCGTGAAGCACTTCGGCTGTCATCCAGACTTTTTTCGGCGGCTGGTCCTTCACCACAATCGGCGCGGTGCTGCTCATCTGCGCGCGAGCCGGGCCGGCGGCCAGCACCGTGCCCGCGGTGACGGCGAACAACACGGCGAGAATTCTAGAGTTCTTCATCGAATGAAATCTTCAGAGACTTCAAGAATTTAATGTCCTGCGGCGTGATTTCGACCTTCGATTCTGATGCGTCTTCCGTCAGGAGCTCTTCGTCCACGCGGATGTGCAGGGCTTCCAGGAAGCGGCGGTCCTGCGAGGTCATTTTGGCGTCCTGCGATTGGCGGCGCGCCAGGCCGATGGTGGCGTCGAGCTTCAGAACGATATCGAAGCCCGCGGCGCGAACGCCGGAAATGGCTTCGGCGATGCGCTCGGAATCCGACACGCTGTCGTTGATCGCGTGTCCCAGCTCGCGCAGCAACTGCTTCATCCGGTCGTCGAGTTGCAAGGGCTTACCTCCGGGCAATGACCCTGCTTGACCCAATTCTAGAACCGCAAGCTGCTTCGAAACAAGGCCCAGATTCGGTGCTGGAATCGCGGGGGTAACCTGTACCTTGGGCCGTACCTTCAGGCTCCCGTACGGAGGCCGGTACACGCAGTACGCGCATTGCGGTCCAGACCGTAGCGGCTGATCGCAGGCGCAGCGCACGACGCTCCGCGGCACCAGGGCCAGGATATACTACAATTGTCCAATGGCCGGCAACGTGATCGCCGCATTCTGGAACTCGGCTCGCGTGACGCTGCGCACGCTGTGGCGCGTATCGCGCCAATTGTTTCACGAGGCCACAGGCACTCTTTTCGCGCTCTTCGCCGTCTACGGCGTGCTGGCGGTTTGGCGCCAATGGACAAGCCACCGCATTCTCTGGCTGATGGGTTTCGCGGTGATTTACGCGGCGATGATGGCGCTGTTCGCGCTCGGCGCGTTCCGCCGGGCAAGGCGCGTGCGATGAAAGCGAGTTTCGAATTTCGCGTTTCGGATTTCCCTCGGCATGAGTGACCGCCCCACAAAACCGCTGGAGCCATCGGAACGAAAGGCCGCCTCCACCACGGGTCTGCCAATGGAAGCGGTGATCGGGCCCAACGCTCTGCGCGGCTGGGACGCGGAGCGCGAGCTCGGCTATCCCGGACAGTTTCCTTTCACGCGCGGCGTTTACCCCACAATGTATCGCGGGCGGCTCTGGACCATGCGGCAATACGCCGGGTTCGGCAGCGCCACGGAATCGAACTGGCGCTATCGCTATTTGTTGTCGCAGGGGACCACGGGCCTTTCCGTGGCGTTCGATCTGCCGACGCAGCACGGCATGGACTCGGACCATGCGCTGGCGCAGGGCGAAGTGGGAAAAGTGGGCGTCGCTATTGATTCGCTCGAGGATATGCAGATGCTGTTCGAGGGTATCCCGCTCGAGCGCGTATCCACTTCGATGACGATCAATTCCACGGCGGCGATTCTTCTGGCGCTGTACGTGGCCGTCGCGAAACAACAGGGCGCGAACCTGCACCGCCTTGCGGGCACGGTGCAAAACGACATCCTGAAGGAATACATCGCGCGCGGAACGTACATTTACCCGTTGCGGCCGGCGATGCGGATCGTCACCGATATTTTCGCGTGGTGCCGCCGCGAAATTCCCAATTGGAACGCGATCTCGATTTCCGGCTACCACATTCGAGAGGCGGGCGCCACCGACGTGCAGGAAATCGCGTTCACGCTGGCGAATGGAATCGCGTACGTGGAAGCGGCGATCGCGGCGGGATTGCAGGTGGATGAATTCGCTCCGCAGCTTTCGTTTTTCTTCAACGCGCACAACGAGCTGCTGATGCAGATCGCCAAGTTCCGCGCGGCGCGCCGGCTGTGGGCGCGAACGATGCGGGAACGCTTCGGCGCGCGCGACCCGCGCTCGCTGATTCTGCGCTTCCACGCGCAGACGGCAGGCTCGGCGCTCACGCAGCAGCAGCCGGAAAATAACCTGGTGCGCGTGGCGCTGCAGGCGCTGGGCGCCGTGCTGGGCGGGTGCCAATCGCTGCACGCCAACGCGCTCGACGAAGCGCTGGCGCTGCCGACCGAGCAATCCGCCGTGCTCGCGCTGCGCACGCAGCAAATCATCGCGCAGGAAACGGGAGTGGTGAACACGGCAGATCCCGTGGCCGGCTCCTACGCCATTGAAAAGCTCACCAACGAAATCGAGGCGGGCGCGAGCGATTACATCGCCAAGATTGACGCGATGGGCGGCGTGCTGCGCGCGGTCGAAACGGGCTACGTCCAGCAGGAAATTCAGAAGGCGGCGTATGAGTATCAGCAGGCGGTGGACTCGGGCGAGCAGGTTGTTGTGGGCGTGAACCAGTTCCAGGCAGAAGAAGAGCGGCCGATTCCCACGCTGCAAATCGATCCGGAAATCGAACGCTCGCAAGTGGCGCGATTGAACGCGTTGCGCGCGCGGCGCGATGCGGCGAAGTCGCGCGCGGCGCTCGATGAAGTGGAACGCGCGGCCCGCGGAAACGAAAACCTCATGCCCTTCATCCTGGCGGCGGTGGAGGCCTGGGCGACAGTGGGCGAGATTTCCGATGCGCTTCGCCGAGCCTTCGGCGAATACCGGGAATCGGTAGTCATCTAGGTTCCTCCGGAGGGCGGACTCAGGACGGCGATGCTCGCCAGAACGCCGTTGTGTTGCGATTAGCAATTTGTATCCCTCATGTTTTTAGCAAGTTGCGAAGATTCTAATAATGGAATGTTGCGATTAGACTTCCTTTGCCTGCGGCAGAGGCAGGCGTGACGCCCTGCCGCAGCGGGCTTGCGGAATCCGTAAATGTGGTGCCTCGCCATCTTCTCGTTCTCGAAATCGCGTCCTTCCGACCTGCCAGCGGCAGGATCTTCAGGGGATCAGGAAGCGGGAAAGGTTGGGTGAAAATAAGTGTCCTTGAGGGCAGATTTAGTACAGGTCGAGGAAAGCAGACAAAGTACAGGTTTTGGACAGGTGCGCGCAGAATTGTGCGTGCGGGCGCTGAACGGCCCGGCAACGCGCCGGCTACTTCATCGGGGAAAAATCCGACGGACGCATGTATGTCACGTCTATTTTTTCCACCGTTTTGTTGGCCTGCTCGGTTTTGAGCACCTCTTGAAATTCTGGGTCTGCCCACATCGCATCCCAGTTCTTTTTCGCTTCCTCCCGGCTGGGATGAGCCAACATAAAGATGAAGGTGTTGTCCCAGGCGGGAGCACCCTCGGGCACCCAGTAACCCACAACCTTCAGATCGTGTTTGGCGAGCAGCTTTGAAGTGGTGTCGCGAAAGCGCGACTCGAGGGCCGGCACTTTGCCCGGCAGAGTGTGATAGATGCGAAGCTCAAAGACGCGATTGCCATCGGCCCTCACTTGGCCAATGTGCGCCAGGCGGGCAGTGATGAGCGATCCAGCGGCAAAAGAAAGCAGGGCGAGGACGCAAACAGTCCAGCCGTTAGATTTCCAGCCTCTGAATTTCCAGTAGGTGAGAGTCAATGGAAGTCTCCTTTTTTTCATCGCAAAATTGACAAGGGGAACGAGGTGCTAGCGCCTGGCGCCGACCAGCGCCACCGCGATCACGCAATTCTCTGACGAGCGATTCCGCCAGGCATGGCGTGTCCCATTCTGTACGACGCAATCACCGGCCTTCAGCAGCACTTCCTTGCCGTCGTCCAGCTCGAGATAAACCTCGCCCGATACAACCACGTCGAAATCCACCGTGTCGGTGGTATGCATTCCCGGATGCTGCGTCTCGAGGGTTTCGGCGAGCCCGGGAAGCTTTTGTTCGAGCTCGGCCAGGGCCGCCGCGGGATCGGCGCGTTCTGAACTCCTGTGGCCTGCCGGCGGGACGGTGAAGAACGCGAACCGGAAGCCGCCTTCCGAAGGGAAGTAACGCCCGTGAGGCGGCTGCGTTCTGTCGCAGGGCAGCTTCTGGGTGTGGTCGCTGGCCCACAGGCGATGAAACTCGAATCCGGGCATCGTCGCGAGCGTCACCGGTTCGACGCTTGCATCGCGCGCGATCACCGACTTCCCGCGCGCGTCCTGTCCCGTCACCACGCACCTTATTTTCATTACTACTCTCCGCAAGAAACCACAAGTACGAAGTGGGGGGATGATACCACGCCAGTTTTCACCGGCTGCGTTTCACTTGTTCCTACAAGCGCCTCGCAGCCCTGCGTGGATATTGCTAGAAATGCTGGCCGGTGAGGCTGTAGATGAGCAGAGACAGGACGATGAGGGTGAAGACGACGTACATCCAGTCGCGTTCCTTGGCGAAGGCCCAGACGGAGAATGCGACTCGAGCGACGGGAGTGGCGATCAAAATCAAAAGCCCAAACTGAATAATGGCGGACGCCCGGAGCGTCACGATTTCGCGGAGTATGCTCGGGATATGGCGCAACTCTTCCGGCTCGCCGGCGAATGTCCGATAGTGCGTAGGTGCCGACCCATGGCGCACGAGATACAGGATTCCGCCGAAGAGCACGACGGTGGCAGCGAGAATCACTCCGGCTTGCAAAAGATTGCCGATGACCTCTTCGGCGTCTTTATCCATCAGCTTGCGGTTTAAGAGGGCCATGGGGTCACCTCGTAAACACGATGCATAGCGGGTGGCAATTTTTCTTGTTCCCCGGGAAAAGCAACAGCAGATCCCTCGTCATGCGAACACATCCCGGGACGCAAAAGGCGCGTCGGCGAGACAGCGGCCTCCGTCGGGATGACAGTGTTTCGGTATAAACCGGGGCGCAGCAAGCAGCGCCCCTACCAATGCCAACACGGAGTGCATGCATGACGCGTGTCATCAGATTCTCCAGGTGATTCCGCTCCAGATCATTTCCACGGCCAAGACTCCGATTACAAGCGCGAACACGATGCGCAGGACGCGTGTTTTTGCGGTGGCAAGGGCGCGGCTACCCATCAGCGAGCCTGCAAGGACGCCCAGCATTACGGGCATGGCGAGGCCGGGGTCGATGTATCCGCGATTGAGGTAGATGCCGGCGCTCGCTGCCGCGGTTACGCCAATCATGAAGTTGCTCGTGGTGGTCGAAACCTTGAAGGGAAGGCGCATGGCGCGATCCATGGCAAGCACTTTCACGGCGCCGGAGCCGATTCCGAGCACGCCTGAAAGCAAGCCCGCGACGAACATCAAGCCAAAGCCGGCAGGCACGCCTCGAACGTAGTAGGGCTGCAAGCCCTGCGTCGTGGGGAAAGTCGAATCCATGTGAAGCAGGGTCGCGATGCGGTCGGGCCGGTCCGGGCGATCTTCTTTCAATGGCGGGAAATAGGAAATATAGGCGGAATAGAGGAGAACCACCCCAAAAATCACGGCGATAATCTTAACGGGCAGGTGAATCGCCACTAAAGCGCCGGCGAGAGCGCCGAGCGTGGTGGCAATTTCGAGGAACATGCCGACGCGAATGTTGGAGAAGCCTTCTTTCACGTAGGCCGCGGCGGCGCCGGAAGACGTCGCAATCACAGAAACCAGCGAAGCGCCGATCGCGTAGCGGATGTCCACGCCAAAAACGAGAGTAAGAAACGGCACGATCACCACGCCGCCCCCAAGGCCCGTCAGCGAGCCGAGGAATCCCGCGGCGAGAGAGCCGATCCAGACAAGAACAACCAGTTCGAGCGTATTCAACTGAGCGCCATCGTTTCCTACATTCGCCGTTACGTCTTCAAAAGAGCGAAATACCAATATCACAAGTGAGCGGTTTTCGGGGTTCGCCTACCGTACAATTCTCTTCGCCTGTACTTTTCCTGACCCTCCGACCAGTTGTTCGCGGAAACGGGTCCCATCATACTTTGAGCAGATGTGCCGGTTTGAAACATGGGGCAACGGGGACATCGCGCGACGCTCAATCCATCTCATCCTGGAAATACGCACGAACTCTTCGAGCATCCCAACCCATCCCGAAATTCGGAACGCGTTTACTTACAAGGCCATGGCCGTGGACCAGCCGGAGCGGAACGATGTGGCTGACGCCAGCAGGGGAGGCCAGCGGGGAGGAATGATGAATCGCACGCTGCGAATTGCTTTCATGTTCGTGGGGATCACGATCGCATTGCCAGCGCTGGGGGGCGAGACGAGCCCGGTGAAGTGCCCGGCGGGCCAAGACCGCGTGTGGGTCTACGATTCACTGAACAATCTTGGAGTGCAAACAAAGGTGAAGTGCGGAGACCGCGTGGAAATCGTTGCGCGGGAGAAGGGTTTCGTGAAGGTCCGCATGCAAGACGGCACCGAAGGGTATGTGCCGGAAGATGCGCTGCCGAAGCCAGCGGCGCCAGCCAACGATAGCAACAACAGCGAAAAGCCCGCCGCCGATAATTCTCTTGCGGCGCAAGCTCGTGCTTACCGCGCAGCGCGTGCTGCCCCCTCAGCGCCCGCTGCCGCAAACGCGGCGCCTGCTCCAGTGGCCGCAATACCGAAAATTGAGAAGGCATCCGAAGCGAGAGCCAGCGCGGTACAACCTCAGCCTCAGATAGGCAGCGTGCAACCGGCGATTGTGTCGTCCATCTCGATTGAGCCGGCAAATGCAGCGACGAAGACCGCCGCGGCGGTGAAGAGAAGCGAAAGCGCCGACGGCAACAGAATCGCGACCACGCCGCAACCTGCCGTGAACGCGTCCGCGATTGACGTTGTTGCGCCCAGCGAAGCAGTTAGTGCGCCCGCGCCCGTCCCGGCATCGCAGAAAAATGACAAGGCAGCGGTTACCGCCGCGAAAAAACCGAAGACGGCTCCGGCGCCTCCGGCGAGCAGACCCGCTCGCCCCGCTCCGGCAGCTACATCAACGAGCACGACAAGCAGCGCGTCAACTGCCGCACCTGCAGCACCGGCCGGCGCGCGTTCCATCGCTGTGGCGTCCAACGCAACGAGCGAGGCTCCGCGGGCGGTGGTGGCTGTTGAGACGAACCTGAGCGTTTCCGGCAGAAGCCCGGCAACATTGCAACCCGTTCCGAACGCAAGCACGCATACAGTGGCGGCAACTTCGTCCGATACAGATTCGGAGGACTATCCTGAACGATTGATCGAGGATGAAAGCGCCAGCACAGCCTGCCAGGTGTATTTCTCCGCGTATGGCCTTTCGCCGAACCAGTACAAATGGATCGCGGAAAACCGGCGCAAGAAATATCCGGGCATCTGTCCCGCGCCGGGGCCGGCCAAGGTGGATTTCGTCGTTATTTTTACGCACGACGTGGAATTCTACAATTCCACGATGCCAGCGGCAGTGCACACCGATAAGAACGGATTCTCGGATTTCACGCCTCTGACAACGGCGGATACCGCGCTGTTGTCCGCGTCGGAGCTCGAGAAGAGCCATCACGAATACGTTTGGGTGTTCCAAATGAAGCGCGGTACGTTCGATCCGGCAAAGTTCTCGCCGCGGCGCCGCCCGCAATTCACGAAGACCGAATCGAACGGTTTGGGAAGCCACGGCGGCGGTCCCCGCACCGTGGAGGACGCCTTCCGCTTCATCGAGGAAGGCGCTCCCGCTCGCTAGTCCTCGACTAGCTTTCCCCGGCGGATCGTCCGCCGCCACTCCCCCCAAGAGCGGCGGACGATCAGGCTGAACGAAGCAAGGCGAATTTGACCCGCGAAACGGATTCGGTGGGGTATGATTTCAGCCGCCAAAATCTAAAGCCAGGGAGTTCCCCAGCACGTCCGCTTTCCCTGGCGGTCAAATCCCACGGGGGAGAATGTGAAGCATGAAAAACCGGACCGGGACCTTGGAATTGACCGCCGCATTACCCGCCGCGATTTCCTGAACGGATTCAGTATTGCGATCGGAGGATCGTTCGCCCTCTCCGATTACAAATGGCTGGAAACTTTCGGATTGCCGCAGTCGCCCTTTGCTCCTGAAAAAAATCCCAGCTATTACCCGCCGAGCCTGACCGGCATGCGCGGGAGCCACGATGGGTCGTGGGAAGTGGCGCATCAGCTTCGCGACGGCGAGCAGTGGAACAGCCCCACGCCGGACAAGGAATCATACGACCTGATTGTGGTCGGCGGAGGACTGAGCGGCCTTTCGGCAGCGTATTTCTTCCACAAGCTTGCAGGGCCAAACGCGAAGGTGGTGGTCCTCGACAACCACAACGACTTCGGCGGGCACGCCAAGCGAAACGAATACCACACAGGCAGCCGGATGATTCTTGGCTATGGCGGCACGCAGTCAATTGCCTCGCCGAAACTCTACAGCCCGGAGGCGATCGGACTGCTGCGAGAGCTGGACGTTGACGTTCAGCGTTTCAAGAAATACTTCGATCAGGACTTCTATAAATCGCAGGGGCTTTCGCGTGGGATCTTTTTCGACAAGGAAACATTCGGCGCAGACAAGCTTGTTCCCGGCCGCGGCAACACTCCGTGGCGCTGAATATCTGGCCAAGACACCGCTCTCGCGGGAAGCGCAGAAGGACATCGCGCGGCTGAACACCGAGAAGGTGGACTACCTTCCCGGAAAATCCACCCGGGAGAAAAAAGTTCTGCTTGCCAGGACCAGCTACAAGGACTTTCTCCTTGAATACGTCAAGGTGCATCCCGACGTGATTCCGTTCTTGCAGAAGGAAACATACGGGCTCTACGGCGTGGGAATTGATGCGGTTCCGGCGGGCGACCTTGCAGGACTTGGCGTGCCTGGTTTTCAGGGGATGGATCTATCCGGGCCGCCAGGTCCGGGCCTGGGATTGGAAGTCACGCGGCAGGATCCGAGCGATCCGTACATTTTCCATTTTCCGGACGGCAACGCGTCGCTGGCGCGACTTCTGGTGCGCGCGCTTATTCCGGGTTCGGCGGACGGCCGCACGATGGAAGACATCGTCACCGCAAAGATGAATTACGCGCGGCTTGACGATCCCGCATCTCGCGTGCGCATACGGCTGAACAGCACGGCAGTGTCCGCGCGCAACGTGGGGGAACCTGCCAATGCGAAGGAGGTGGAAGTCACCTACGTGCGGGGCGGCCAGGCGCATTCGGTGCGAGGCGCCGCTTGCATTCTCGCTTGCTGGAACATGGTGATTCCGTACATGTGCCCCGAAATGCCGGAAAAGCAAAAGGAGGCGCTGGCGTATGGCGTGAAAGTGCCGTTGGTTTACACGAACGTGCTGATTCGCAACTGGCAAGCGTTCAAGAAGCTGGGCGTCAGCGGCGCGCACTGCCCGGGGTCTTACTTCGAAACCGCGGAAATGGATTTTCCCGTGAGCATGGGCGACTATCAGTTCACGAGAAGTCCCGACGAGCCTTGCGTCCTCCATCTCGAAAGAGTGCCTTGCAAGCCGGGACTGCCCGCGCGGGAACAGCAAACCGCCGGGCGCCAGGAATTGTTCACCACGCGATTCGAAACGTTCGAGCGAAAAATCCGCGACCAGCTCGCGCGAATTCTTTCACCCGGCGGTTTTGATCCCGCGCGCGATATCCAAGCCATCACGGTCAACCGCTGGCCGCACGGTTATGCGTACGAATACAACTCACTTTACGATCCGGATTGGCCGGAGGACCAACAGCCCTGCGTCATCGGGCGGCAGCCATTCGGACGGATCTCGATCGCGAATTCAGACGCCGGCGCTTTTGCGTATACGAACGAGGCCATCGACCAGGCTTACCGTGCGGTGAAGGAGATTTCTCGTTTCTCATAGCGAGGGGGATGGAAATCCGGTGTGACGAAACCTACCTCATTGATCGTTGATTATGAATCACGGATCAAGGCTCAACGAAAGCCAAGATTCCGCGATGGATCGCCTTCTCGAACGCCGTGCGCTTCACCGCTCAGCTTGTGGCGATTCCAAATCATGAAGCCCATTCCAAGGAAGGGCGCGAGAACGCTGGCGACGACCGCAAGCAGAAAGAGGAGCAGAAACAGCAGCGTCAGCAGAATCGTGGACAATCGAGCATCCTCCTCCGAAGCGCAGGGACTTACGGCTCACTGGTTGTCCAGCGCCGCGGACACTTCGCTCACTCTTAGTTAGAACCCCGACTGCCAGCCAAAGTTTCATCTATTTTTTGCAGATAGGCTTGCCGCGGCCGATAATGCCGGTAATGGTCTTTGAAATTGCTGAAACCAAGAGGGCACCAGGAGCGTCAACTACTTAATACGCGTAAGAATTACACAGGGGACGTGACACTTCGATGTGGATTGTAAGACTGGCTTTACGGCGTCCGTATACGTTCATCGTTACGTCTATCCTGCTGCTGATTCTGGGGCCGGTGGCCATCCTGCGAACCCCCACCGATATCTTCCCGAACATCGATATACCGGTTGTCAGCGTGATCTGGAACTATACCGGCCTGTCGCCGGAGGACATGTCGAACCGCATCGTTTTCGGCTACGAGCGAATTCTGACCACGACCGTAAACGACATCGAGCACATCGAATCGCAATCCTTGAACGGAATCGGGATCGTAAAGATTTTCTTTCATCCTGGGGTGCAAATCGGCGCTGCGGTGGCTCAGGTTACGGCTATCTCGCAGACCGCGGTGCGACAATTTCCTCCCGGCACCTTTCCGCCTCTGGTCATTCAGTACAACGCTTCCACAGTACCGATCCTGCAGCTTGCACTTTCGAGCCCTCAGCTCAACGAGCAGCAGCTCTTTGACGTTGGCGTAAATTTTCTTCGCCCGAGCCTCATCACCGTCCCCGGAGTGGCTTTGCCGTATCCGTATGGCGGCAAGCAGCGGCAGATTATGGTGGACTTGAATACCACCGAGCTTCAGTCCAAGGGACTCTCGCCGGTGGATGTGGTGAATACAATCAGCGCTCAGAACCTGATCCTCCCGTCGGGCACCGCCAAGATCGGCAGCTTCGAATATCAAGTAGACATGAACGGGTCGCCGGAGCAGGTGAACGACCTGAATAACGTTCCCATCAAAACCGTCGGCAACTCGACAATCTATGTGCGCGATGTCGGCTTCGTCAGAGACGGATATCCGCCACAGACGAACATTGTGCGAGTGAATGGGTCGCGGTCGGTGCTGATGTCCATCTTGAAATCGGGCAATGCCTCGACGCTCGACATCATCTCCGGCATCAAACAGAAATTGCCGGTCGTTCAAGCGTCGCTCCCGAATCAACTGGACATTCACCCGCTGTCGGACCAGTCGCTGTTCGTCAAGGCGTCTATCGAAGGCGTGATTCGCGAAGGGGTGATCGCCGCGTGTCTGACGGCCCTGATGATTCTGATCTTCCTCGGCAGCTGGCGCAGCACCCTCATCATTGCGGTGTCGATTCCTCTTTCGATTCTGACCTCGATCATCGTGATGAGCGCGCTCGGGGAAACAATCAACATCATGACCCTGGGAGGCTTGGCTCTTGCCGTTGGCATACTGGTTGACGACGCGACGGTGGAAATCGAGAACATCAACCGGAACATCGGCCAGGGCAAGGAAATCGTGCAGGCGATTCTGGACGGCGCGTCGCAAATCGCGGTCCCCGCGCTGGTTTCCACGCTTTCGATTTGTATCGTGTTCGTTCCGATGTTCTTTCTTTCGGGTGTCGCCAAGTACCTCTTCGTGCCCCTTGCGGAAGCGGTTGTGTTCGCCATGCTGGCCTCCTATCTGCTGTCGCGGACACTTGTGCCCACGATGGCCCGCTTCCTGCTGGCTTCGCAAACAGAGGAACAGCGCCGAGAGGAAGTCGCGAGCGCGCGCAACCCCCTGGTCAAGATGCAAGCCCGATTCGAGCACGGTTTTGAAGCGCTTCGCGAGCGCTACCATCGCCTGCTGGATACCTGCATCCGGCACCGCGCTGCGTTCGTAATCATTTTCTTTGGTTTTTGTCTGTTCTCCTTCGCGCTTCTGCCGTGGCTCGGAAGGGACTTCTTCCCTAGCGTCGACAGCGGAGAATTCAAGCTGCACATGCGCGCGCCGACGGGAACGCGCATCGAGGAAACGGCTGCGCTTTGCGATCGCGTGGAAGCCGATATCCGCAGCCAGATCCCGCCGAAGGAACTTACTGCAATCATCGACAATATCGGGATTCCGTACAGCGGCATCAACCTTTCCTACAGCACTTCGGCTCCCATTGGGCCGGCGGACGCCGACATTCAAGTGGAGCTGTCGCCCAAACATCGCCCGACGAAGGAGTACGTCCACGATCTTCGCGCAAAGCTCTCCCGGGATTTTCCGGGGATCGTCTTCTACAACTTGCCGGTGGACATCGTCACGCAAATATTGAACTTCGGCCTGCCTGCTCCGATCGACATTCAGGTGGTGGGGCGAGACCTGCCTGCCAACCGTGCCTTCGCGGAAAAGATGATGAACGAACTGAAGTTCATTCCGGGCGCGGTGGACTTGCGAATCCAGCAGCCATTCAATTACCCGCGAATGCACATCGAGGTAGATCGCACAAAAGCCAGTGAAGTGGGATTCACGCAGCGGGACGTGGCCAACGATCTTCTGATTTCGCTGAGCGGCAGCTTTCAAACCACGCCGGAATTCTGGCTCGACCCAAAAACAGGCGTGAGCTACAACATCTCGACGCAGACGCCTCAGTACCGGGTGGAATCGCTGCAGGATCTCGAGAACATTCCGATTGCGAACGGAACCAACACGCCGCAGATTTTTGCGAGCCTCGCTTCCTTCCACCGCGGCGCTGAAATGGGAGTGGTCTCGCACTACAATATTCAACAGGTGGTCGATATCTACGGCGCAGTCGAAGGACGCGATCTCGGCGGAGTAGCGAGCGATATCACGCCGATTATCGAGCGCAACCGGAAGGATTTACCGAAGGGTTCGCAAATCATCACGCGCGGCCAGATTCAGACGATGAATTCGTCGTTCATCGGCCTGCTGGCGGGACTCGGCTTTTCGATCGTACTTGTTTATCTGTTGATCGTAATCAATTTCCAGTCGTGGCTGGATCCTTTCATCATTCTCATGGCGTTGCCCGCGGCGCTGGCTGGGATCGTGTGGTTCTTGTTCGTGACGGGAACCACCGTGAGCGTGCCGGCCCTCACGGGAGCGATCATGTGCATGGGCGTCGCAACGTCGAACAGCATTCTGGTGATCAGCTTCTCGAAGGAAAGGTTGGTGGAAGGAAAAACGCCGTCGGAATCGGCGCTGGAAGCAGGATTCACGCGTTTCCGTCCCGTAATCATGACGGCTCTTGCGATGATTATTGGAATGCTGCCGATGTCCCTGGGCCTTGGCGAGGGTGGCGAGCAAAATGCTCCTCTCGGACGCGCTGTAATCGGGGGGCTTTTGTTTGCGACGGTGGCCACATTGTTTTTCGTTCCGGTTGTTTTCAGCTTGGTCCACGGCTGGCGCGAAAAAGATGCGCCCAAGCCGGCGTGAGACGAATTGACAGTAAAAATCATCTAAGATGATAGCGTGCCGAAACCAGAAAAGAACTTCATGACCCATCAGGTGGCGGAAAACATGGTCGAGACGACGAATCCCGGAAAGGTGCAGCCCCCTTCCGGTGGCCCACGCCCGGCCTCGAAGGATTCAGGATCGAAACACGGCGTGCTGATTGCCGTTCTAGCCGTGCTCATCATTGCGGGCATAGTCGTTGCAGGAATTGTTCCACGGATCAGGGCGAAGGCAGCTCTGCGCACGGCGACAAACGAGTTGGCGGTACCGACGGTTGCGGTGATCCATCCAAAGCGCGGTGCGCCGCAACAGGAGATCGTGCTTCCGGGAAACATCCAGGCGTTTACCGACGCGCCGATTTATGCACGCACCAACGGATATCTGAAGAAGTGGTACGCGGATATCGGAGCGCACGTGAAAGAGGGGCAGTTGCTGGCGGAAATTGAGACGCCCGAAGTGGACCAGCAGCTCGCGCAGGCGCGGGCTGACTTGAACACTGCGCAGGCGAACTTCCGCCTGTCTGAAATCACGAAGAATCGCTACCAGGAATTGAAGAGCACCGATTCGGTGTCGAAGCAGGACGTGGACAACGCGGTCGGCGCTTTCGAAGCGCAAAGAGCGACAGTGGCGTCGTCACAGGCCAATGTGAAACGCCTGGAGCAATTGCAGGCGTTCGAGAAGATCTACGCTCCATTCGACGGCGTGATCACGGCGCGCAATACGGACGTCGGGCGGCTGATCGACTCCGGAGCCAGCGGCGGATCCGGCAACGGCGGCGCACCTGTTTCCAGCAGCGGCGGGGTGCGGGAGCTGTTCCACATGGCGGCGACGCGGACTCTGCGCGTGTACGTGAACGTGCCTCAGCAATACTCGCAGGCGGCAAAACCTGGCTTGACGGCCGATCTGACACTTGCGGAATTCTCGGGCAGGCGCTTCCAAGGCAAACTGGTGCGCACGGCCAACGCAATTGATCTCGCCTCGCGCACGTTGCTTGTCGAAGTCGACGTGGACAACTCCAGCGGCGAGCTTCTTCCAGGCGCCTACACGGAAGTTCATCTGAAGCTTCCGACCGAGGTTTCGACATACATTTTGCCCGTCAGCGCCCTGATTTTCCGATCGCAGGGATTGCAGATTGCTACCGTTCAAGACGGCAACAAGATCAATCTTGCCTCCGTTACGCTGGGCCGCGATTTCGGCGGCGAAGTGGAAGTGGTTTCCGGTTTGAATGAGCAGGATCAAGTGGTCACCAATCCTCCGGATTCCGTGGTGCAAGGGGAAACGGTTCGGATCGCCCAGCCCCTAGCTCCGTCGTCTCCTGCTCCTCCTGCTGAAAAGCCTGTGGGGGGCTCGCGGTGAAGTTGATGGGTGGCTGTCACTCGCATAACGCTTCCTTTAGGCTTTACAGACTTTCACTCTGCCTCTCTGTTCTGTTTGCCGCGGGCTGCACCGTGGGGCCGAAATATGTCCGGCCAACGGCCGAGGCGCCGACCTCCTACAAAGAAGCTGGAAACTGGAAGGCCGCTGAGCCGAGCGACGCTATCTCAAAGGGCAGATGGTGGGAGGTGTACCAGGATTCGCAGTTGAACGCGTTGGAAGACCAGATTCAGGTCTCGAATCAGACATTGAAGGCAGCCCAGGCTCAGTTTCAGCAGGCGAGGGCCGCCCTTCGAATCACGCGTTCCAATCTTTTTCCCAACGTAACGGGCGGCTTGTCGGTGACCGAAACACATCTATCGAGCCACCAGCCGCTTTTCAAGGCGGGCGAGAACACCACGTATTCGGACTACACGATTCCTGTTGATGCTTCCTACGAAGCGGACGTTTGGGGCCGCGTGCGCCGGACGGTCGAAGCCAGCCGCTCCGAGGCGCAAGCGAGCGCGGCCGATCTCGCAAATGTCGAGCTGAGCATCCGCGCCGAGTTGGCGCTCGACTACTTCCAGTTGCGCGGCGTGGATGCCCAGAAGAAGCTTCTCGATTCGACTGTCGAATCATTCCAAAAGGCGTTTGAACTGACGCGAAGCCGTTATACCGGGGGACTCGCATCCGCCGTGGACGTGGCGCAGGCGCAAACGCAACTCGAGACCACGCGAGGCCAGGCGATTGACGTCGAAGTCCAGCGAACCGCTCTCGAGCACGCCATCGCCGTCCTCGTTGGAAAGCCTCCGGCGGAACTTAGTTTGCAAGCGATCCCGCTGACAACTCCGCCGCCCCCGATTCCTGAGGGTCTTCCTTCGGAGTTGCTCGAGCGCCGTCCGGACATCGCTGCCGCCGAGCGGCGCGTGCAGGAAGCCAACGCTCAGATCGGCGTTGCTCGAGCCGGATATTTTCCCCTGATCACGCTTTCCGGTGGCGGCGGTTTTGAAAGCACGGCGATCACGACATTGATTCAAGGCCCGAGCGGACTGTGGTCGCTCGGAGGAGCAGCGGTTGAAACGTTGTTTGATGCCGGCAAACGGCGCGGAATTTCCGAACAGGCGCGAGCCGCGTACGACCAGAACGTTGCGAACTACCGCCAGACTGTTCTGCGCGCGTTCCAAGATGTGGAGGACAATCTTGCCGCGTTGCGTATTCTCCAGGAGGAGGCGCAAACCGAAGATGGCGCGGTTGCTGCCGCCGAACATTCGGTCGCGCTTTCGCTGAACCGCTATAAGGGGGGTATCGCGAATTATCTGGAAGTGACCACGGCACAGAGCGCGGCGTTGTCGGATGAAGTTACCGCTGTAAATATTTTGACGCGCCGAATGACCGCCAGCGTGCTGCTGATCAAGGCCATTGGCGGCGGCTGGAAGGCGTCGCAAATCCCGCCGGTTTAATTCTTCGCTCGCCAAACCGAAGTTACGCACTATTTCCTTCTGCTGGCCTCCTTCTTTTGTCTGTGATAAAGATGAGCGCGTCCATTTCTTGCCGGAAGCAACGCCGATTGGATTTCTCGGGAGGCAGCGATAGTTCGAAACGAAAAATACTTCGAGGACTCGGTAAGTGCGATCTTCACACCCGCTTCGGCTTATGACGACCTGACTGCAATCGCCCGGTTGCCGCGGGTTCGGCTGGATGTTGTTCCGGTGACCAAACAACATCCGCAAGCTTCATCCGGTGCAGGAAGCCGCTGATGCCCGCTGAGACCAGCCAAGGCGCATCGACGCAAGTAAAACTAAAACGCGTCCTAGGCCTGTGGGATTTAATCATCATCGGCATTGTCATCATCCAGCCGATTGCCCCGATGGGCATCTACGGCGTGATCAGCAACACGGCGGGCGGCCACGTGGTCACTACGATTCTGATCGCCATGGTGGCGATGTTGTTCACGGCCATCAGCTACGGGAAGATGGCACGCGCCTATCCGAGCGCGGGTTCCGCCTATACCTACGTGGGGCAGGAAATACACACGTCGCTTGGGTACATCACCGGCTGGGCGATGGTGATGGACTACATTCTCAATCCGCTGATTTGCACCATCCTTTGCAGCAAGCTCACGCAGAACATCCTTCCGGGCGTGCCGTATTGGGCTCTTGCTATCGGCTTTGCGTTCGCGTTTACGGCGCTGAATCTGCGGGGCGTCAAGACATCGGCGCGCATCAACGACGTCCTTGCCGCGGGCATGATGATCGTCGTCGTCATCTTTTTTGCGTTTGTCATTCGTTTCGTCTGGGGGCTTCACGAATATGGCGCCGGATTTTTCACGCAGCCTTTTTACAATCCGGCTACGTTCAGTTTCACGGGCGTGTTCCGCGGAACCTCCATTGCCGTTCTCACTTACATCGGTTTCGATGCCATCTCCACATTTTCCGAGGAAGTCGAAAACCCCCGCCGGAACATCATGCTTGCAACGGTGCTGGTCTGCGTGATCACGGGTGTGCTGTCGTCACTCGAGGTCTATGCAGCCCAGGTAGTTTGGGGCCCGAATCCATTTCCGCCAAAAATGGTGGAATCCGCGTTTCCTTTGGTAGCGCAGCGTGCCGGCGGCTTCTTTCTTTTTCATCTGCTCAATTTCACCATTCTGATCGCCAACATCGGGTCAGGAATGGGCGCTCAGCTCGGAGCGGCCCGCCTGCTCTATGGCATGGGGAGAAGCAATGGAATTCCGAAGCGGTTTTTCGGCGCCGTGGATCCCAAGCATCACATTCCACGAAACAACGTGATTTTCGTCGGCGCGCTCGCGCTGATTGGAGCCTTCCTGATCAGTTATGACCAGGGTGCGGAGCTGCTGAACTTTGGCGCGCTGATCGCATTCATGGGAGTGAATGCCGCCGCTTTTGTGCGCTATTTTCTTCGAGCCCATGAAAAACACTGGACGAATTTTGTCTCGCCACTTCTCGGTTTTGTCATCTGCCTGTTCATTTGGCGAAACCTCAGCCATGACGCCATGCTTCTCGGCGCCATCTGGATGGCGGTCGGCATCGCATATGGCGCCGTGAAAACTAGGGGTTTTCAAGCAGATTTGGTGCGGTTCGAGATTCCGGCGGACGATGCCTGAGGGTTGCCGCGGTCTTACTCGGGTTCCTGCGTGACAATGTGGACGTCAACGGCGGGCGCATCTCGCAAGAAGCGGTTGATTGCGTTCATATACCTGATCGCCCGCCATCCTTCGATCGCAGTTCTGCCGAAGATGACCTGCGTAACGTGCTTCTCGCGGGCGAATTGCGCGGCAGCATCGGCGATGCTTTCGCCCTTTAGCCTCACGGTTGTCGCGCCCAGGCTTTCGGCAAATTGAAGGTTCGCCTCGAGTGATTTGCCCCCTGGCCCCGTATCGTGATTCGTATCCACATGCACGGCATAAAGCTCGGCGTCCATCCGGCGGGCCATGCGGACAGCACGGGCCACAAGATATTGTGCTTTGGGGTTTGCGCTGATGCAGACGGCGATCCGTTCCCGCACGGGCCAGTTTCCGCGGATGTCCTTCTCCACCATATAAGTGGCCAGGCTGCGGTCCACTTGTTCTGCCACCTGGCGCAAGGCGAGTTCGCGGAGAGCGATCAAATTCCCGCGCCGGAAGAAGTTCTTCAGCGACTGCTCCACCTTTTCCTTGCCATACACATCGCCGCGTTTCATGCGGTTCTGAAGCGCCTCTGGGGTCAGGTCCACCATTACGGTTTCTTCCGCCATTTGCAGAAGCCAGTCCGGCACGGTTTCACGCACGCCGATTCCCGTGATGGCACGGACCGTGGGAGCAATGCTCTCGATGTGCTGGATATTGACCGTCGAAAGGACGTCAATCTTCGCTTGCAAAATCTCCAGGACGTCCTCGTATCGCTTGCGATGCCGGCTGCCGGGTATGTTCGTGTGTGCGAGCTCGTCTACCAGGACCACCTGCGGCCGGCGTGCGAGGATGCCGTCAATATCCATCTCTTCGAATATGGTTCCTTTGTAGTCGATTTTCTTGCGGGGAACGGATTCTAGTTGCGATACCAGCTCGGCGATTCCTTTTCTTCCGTGGGTTTCCACGATGCCTATCACGACATCTTCGCCGCGGCTGTGGCGGCGAATCGCCTCGCTCAGCATCCCGTATGTCTTGCCGACGCCCGGCGCGTAACCGAGGAAGAGCTTGAGTGTGCCCTTCGTTTTTTCGCTAGGCTGCGATTCGGCGAGCCATTGTTCAGGAGTCTTTGCCACGGCCGTTATTCTCTTTTATGGGTGCCCGGAAAGCTACGGTAGAATAACCCGGTGCCTGATTCTTTTTTCACACGAGCGCTCCGTTTCCTGGCCGCTTTTGCCATCGTGTTCGGGATCACCGTTTTTTATCGCAAGGTGCTTCCGGTCAATGCCACCACAGTCGCTCTCACGCTTCTGCTCGCCATTCTAGCTGTTTCCACCGTTTGGGGCATTGCGGTATCGGTGTTCATGTCCGTGGCCGCCATGCTCGCATTCAACTATTTTTTCCTTCCGCCGGTCGGAACTTTCACGATTGCGGACCCGCAAAATTGGGTGGCGCTTTTCGCCTTCTTGGTAGTTTCCGTGCTCGCCAGCCAGCTCTCCATGCGCGCCCGCAAGCAGGCTCAGGACGCATCCTCCCGCCGCCGCGAGATCGAGAAACTGTATTCGTTCAGCCAAAGCCTGCTCGAATCCGGAAACGTGATTCAGCTGCTGAACCGGATTCCCGCGAAGATTGTGGACACATTTGAAGTAGGGGCAGCAGCCATTTTTCTGGCGGACAAACAAAAAGTGTATCGCTCCGGTCCCGTGATTCCGCAGCTCGATCTCGAAAGCCTGAAAAAAATCGCGGCGCGCGAGGAGCCCGTGATCGACATTGCCGCAAGCCTCTGCTTCGTTCCTGTGCGCATGGGCGTCCGGTCAATCGGCAGCTTGGGGGTTTCAGGCACGATCTTGTCGCGGCAGACGCTGGAAGCCATCGGAACGCTGGTTGCCGTCTCGATGGAGCGCGCCCGCGCCGTCGAGCAGCTCGGCCAGACTGAGGCGGCACGCGAGGGCGAGCGGCTTCGTACCGCGCTGCTCGATTCTGTCACGCACGACCTACGGACCCCGCTGACCTCAATCAAGGCTTCCGTGACAAACTTGCTCACGAATCCTGCCTTGACGGAAAACCAGAGACACGAACTTCTCACGATCATCAACGAGGAAAGCGACCGGCTGAATCGCATGGTCGGCGAAGCCGCGGAAATGGCGCGGTTAGACGCGGGAGAGGTCGAATTGAAGCTGGAGCCTTCACCCATAGACGAAGTCATCAACGAGGCTCTCAAGCATTGCAAGAGCGTGCTGGGCAGCCGGACGATTCAAGTCAAGATTCCGGAAGGCCTGCCGTGGGTCCGCGTGGATCTGTCGCGCGCGAAGGAAGTGCTCATTCAATTGCTCGAGAATGCCAACCAGTATTCGCCGCCGGAACAGCCCATCACGATCTCGGCCGAATTGAATGGCGGCTTTGTAACGACCAGCGTGGCCGACCGCGGCGCCGGTATCGGCGATCCCGAGCAGAGCCTCATCTTCGAGAAATTCTACCGTGGCGAAGACCAGCGATACAGCGTGCAGGGAACCGGAATGGGGCTTCCGATCGCGAAGGCAATCGTCGAGGCGCACGGCGGTTCCATCAGTCTGATGAGCCAGCGCGGCCACGGCTCCGTCTTTTCCTTCACTCTTCCGGTGGATCGAGGCCGCTGAGAGCACATGCCTTCCGCCACCATCCTCATCGTGGACGACGAACCGCAAATCCGGCGCGTCATGCGAACGACTTTGGTTTCGCACGGCTACGCCGTGACGGAAGCGCCCAGCGGCGACGCGGCGCTCGAGGAGTTTCGCGCCGGGCGCGTCGATCTGATTCTTCTCGATGTCAACATGCCGGGACGATCCGGGCTGGAAACGTGCCGCGAAATTCGCGAATCGAGCGATGTGCCCATCATCATGCTCACGGTCCGCAATACCGAGCGCGACAAAGTGCAGGCCCTCGATGCCGGTGCCGATGACTATGTCGTGAAGCCGTTCGGCGTCGACGAATTAATGGCGCGGATCCGCGCCGCGCTCCGAAGGGCCGCGCCCGCGGAGTCTATTCCGCCCTTCCATTCCACCGATCTGAGGATTGATTTTGAAAAGCGCGTCGTGACCGTGAAAGAGAACGCCATCCGGCTGACGCCGAAAGAATTCGAATTGCTGCGCCACCTTGTCGCAAATCAAGGGAAAGCCATCGGACACAGGCGCCTTCTTCAAGCTGTGTGGGGACCGGACTACGGCGAGGAGACGGAGTATCTGCGGGTGTTCATCAATCAACTGCGCAAGAAGATCGAGCCTGATTCACGCCACCCGCGCTACATTCATACCGAACCGTGGGTCGGCTACCGCTTCGATCCTCCGCCCGGCAAATCTCGCGCTACTCGCTCCTCGAAATAATCGTTCAGCGCATCGGGCGAAGGGCATCCAGGTACAGGTTCAACTCCAGCACATTCACGCGTGGCTCGCCCAGGAATCCAAACTGGCGTCCTTCTGTGTGTGTTTTTACCAGCGCCCGTACGTCCGCCTCATCCATGCCTCGCTCGTGCGCCACGCGCGGCACTTGAAATTCCGCCGCTGCGGGAGAAATGTCCGGATCGAGACCCGATCCCGATGTCGTGACGAGATCCACGGGCACGCTCGCATTCGGATTCTCGGCGCGCAGAGCCTGCACGCTTGCGCCGACGCGGTCGAGCAACGCCTTGTTTGTTGGCCCCAGGTTCGACCCGCTTGACGATCCTGCATCGTAACCCGCTGCGCCCGCCGCGGAAGGCCGCGAGTGAAAGTAACCCGGCGCCGCGAACGGTTGCCCGATCAGCCTCGAGCCCTGGATGGTTTGGCCCGTCTGTATCAATTCACCGTTCGCCTGGCGGGGAAACATCACCTGCGCCAGTCCCGTTACGACGAGCGGGTAAATGATTCCGAGCAGCACGGTCGTCACAAGCGTCATCCAGATCGAGATGAGAAGATTCTTTTTCACGTTGTCCTCACGCCAGACCGATCCGCGTAATCAGCATGTCAATCAGCTTGATTCCAATAAACGGCGCGATGATTCCGCCGAATCCGTAAATGAGCAGATTGCGCCGCAGCAACGCTTCCGCTCCCAGCGGACGGTACCTCACGCCGCGCAGCGCCAGCGGAACGAGCGCGATGATAATCAACGCGTTGAAAATCACGGCGGAGAGCACGGCCGATTCCGGCGTCTTCAGCGACATCACATTCAGCACGTTCAATTGCGGAAACGCCCCGGCAAACATCGCCGGAATAATCGCGAAGTACTTGGCCACGTCATTCGCCACCGAGAATGTTGTCAGCGACCCGCGTGTGATCAGAAGCTGCTTGCCGATTTCGACGATTTCAATCAGCTTCGTCGGATTGGAATCGAGGTCCACCATGTTGCCGGCCTCTTTGGCGGCTTGTGTGCCGGCATTCATGGCCACGCCCACGTCGGCCTGTGCGAGGGCTGGAGCGTCGTTGGTTCCATCACCAGTCATCGCCACCAGTTTCCCCTTCGCTTGTTCGCGCCGAATTAGCGCCAGCTTGTCCTCCGGTTTCGCCTGCGCGAGAAAGTCGTCCACGCCGGCTTCGCGCGCGATAGCCGCGGCCGTGAGCGGGTTGTCTCCCGTAATCATCACCGTGCGAATTCCCATCGCCCGCAGTTGGTCGAAGCGCTCGCGCATCCCGCCCTTTACGATATCTTTCAGGTAGATCGTCCCCAGAATGCGGCGATCCTCCGCCACCAGTAGCGGCGTTCCACCCGCGCCCGAAATCGCCTTTACGGCCTCCTCCACTTCCGCCGGAACCCGATTTCCGCTCTCCGCCGCATACCGGACAATCGCGTCGAATGCGCCCTTCCGGATTTCCCGCCCGTCAAGGTCCACCCCGGACATTCGCGTGGTCGCCGAGAAGGGAATGAACGTCGTGCCGTATGGCGAAAGTTCGCGGCCGCGCAACCCGTATTTTTCCTTTGCGAGCACGACGATGGATCGTCCCTCCGGCGTTTCGTCCGCCAGGGACGCCAGTTGCGCTGCGTCGGCCAGGTCTACTTCCTTCACGCCGGGCGCTGGAATCAATTCCGTCGCCCGCCGGTTGCCGAGCGTGATCGTGCCGGTCTTATCGAGCAGCAGCGTGTCCACGTCGCCCGCTGCTTCCACTGCCCGCCCCGACATCGCCAGCACGTTTCTTTGGACAACGCGGTCCATGCCCGCAATCCCGATCGCCGAGAGCAATCCCCCGATCGTCGTGGGAATCAGGCAGACGAGCAGCGAAATCAGCACGAAAATGGACTGCGGCGCGCCGCTGTAAATCGCCATGGGCTGCAGCGTCACCACCGCCAGAAGGAAAATGATGGTCAGCCCGGCGAGCAGAATGTTCAGGGCGATTTCGTTGGGCGTCTTTTGCCGCTCGGCCCCTTCCACAAGCTTGATCATCCGGTCCAGAAATGTTTCTCCCGGATTCGCCGTGATTTTCACGGTGATTTGATCGGAGAGCACGCGTGTTCCGCCGGTGACTGCCGAGCGGTCGCCTCCCGATTCGCGAATTACCGGCGCTGATTCGCCCGTGATCGCGGATTCGTCCACCGACGCCACGCCAATAACCACTTCTCCGTCTCCCGGTATGAATTCGCCCGCCGACACCACGACGATATCGTCGATGCGCAGCTTCGACCCGGTCACCTCTTCCACTGTTCCGTCCGGCTTCATACGATGCGCCATAGTTTCCGCGCGAGCCCTGCGAAGCGTTTCCGTTTGCGCTTTCCCGCGCCCTTCCGCCATGGCCTCCGCAAAGTTCGCAAAGAGCACCGTAAACCACAGCCACAGCGTGATCTGCAGTGCGAATCCAACGCCGGGCAAGTGGCTAACGATATAGCGCGCCAGATCCACGGTCGTGATCACCGCGCCCACTTCCACCACGAACATCACCGGATTCTTCATCAGCGTCCGCGGATTGAGCTTCAGCACCGAATCCTTCAGCGCCCCGCTGACGATTCCGCCCGTCCACAACGACTTTCTCTGTTTGGACTTCGGATGTGCTTCGCCCGGCGTCGGAACCATCTCGGGAGTCATAGCCGTTTGTGTGCTCATCAGCTTGCCTTAGAAAACCTTTCCGGCATGCATCAGCAGGTGTTCGAGAATAGGTCCCAGGCTCAAGGCCGGGAAAAACGTCAGCGCGCCCACGATCAAAATCACCGACACCAGAAGAATACTGAAGAGCGGTGTCGTCACCGGGAAAGTCCCCGCCGATTCCGGCACGATCTTTTTGCGCGCCAGGTTTCCGGCGATTGCCAGCACAGGAATGACCATGAAGAATCTCCCCAGCAGCATGTCGAAACTGATGCTCGTGTTGTACCAAGGCGAGTTCCAGTTGCCGCCCGCGAATGACGAACCGTTGTTTGCCGCGCCTTCCGTATAGGCGTATAGAATCTGTGACAATCCGTGCGGCCCCCGATTCGAGATTCCCGCTTTGCCGTACGGAGTCACCACCCCGATCGCGGTGAAAGTAAGTATGATCAGCGAGAAGATGAGCACCGTCAGCATGGCCATCTTCACGTCGTACGCCTCAATCTTCTTCCCGAGATATTCCGGCGTCCGGCCCACCATCAGGCCTGCAATGAACACCGCAAGAATCACAAATACGACCATTCCGTAAAGCCCGGCGCCCACTCCGCCGAAAACGACCTCGCCCAGCATCATGTTGATCAGCGGAATCATCCCGCCCAGCGGCGTGAACGAATCGTGCATCGAGTTGACTGCGCCGCAGCTCGCGTCCGTTGTCACCGTCGCGTATAGCGCCGAATTCGCAATCCCGAAGCGCACTTCCTTGCCTTCCATATTCCCACCGGACTGCATCGTGCTGGCCCGTTGGTCCACTCCCTGCAGCAGCGGATTTCCGCGCGCTTCCGCGGCGTACGCGCACATCACCGCGGTTATGAACAGCGCGGCCATCGCCGCCCACACAGCCCAGCCGTGCTGCTGCGAGCCGGTCATCCGCCCAAGCGTGTAAGTCAATCCCGAAGGAATCGCGAAGATCATCACGAGCTGAAGGAAATTTGTAAGCGGAGTCGGATTCTCGAAAGGGTGCGCGCTATTGACGTTGAAGAATCCCCCGCCGTTCGTGCCCAGAATCTTGATCGCTTCCTGCGACGCCACCGGCCCCTGCGCAATCACCTGCTCCGTCACCGTTTGCGTTGTGCTCTTGCCGTCGGCTCCAGTCTGCGAGACGGTTTGTGGATTCAGCAGCTTTGCCGTGTCGTACGGCCGGAAATTCTGAATCACGCCCTGCGACACGAACACCAACGCGATCACCAGGCACGCGGGCAGCAGCACCCATAGAATACCGCGCGTGAAATCGACCCAGAAGTTCCCGATCGTTTCCTTCTCGCGCCGGGCAATTCCCCGGATCACGGCGATGGCTAGAGCGATTCCTACCGCGGCAGATGCGAAGTTGTGATAAGCCAGCCCCGCCATCTGCGTGAAATAGCTCATTGTCGTTTCGGGCGTGTAGGCTTGCCAGTTTGTGTTCGTCGTAAAGGAAGCGGCCGTGTTGAACGCCAGGTTCGGTGCAACGGCGGCCAGGTGCTGCGGATTCCACGGCAGCCACTGCTGCACCCTCTGGATGAGGTAGAGCACGAACATCGACACACCGCTGAACAGCAGCATCGAGGCTGCGTATTCGGTCCACGGCATTTCCCGGGTTTCGTCCACTCCGGTCAGGCGGTACAGCAAACGCTCGACCGGCCGGGCTACCGCGTCCAAAAACGTTTTCTCGCCGGAAAACACGCGGGCCATGTAGACGCCGAGCGGTTTGGCAACCGCAAAGATCACCAATAGAAATACGAAAATTTGAAACCAGCCATTCGCGGTCATGTCAGAACTTCTCCGGCCAGAGCAATGCCGCCAGCAGGTAGCAAAGCACCAGCACGCAAATTCCCAGTAGTACGACGTTGCCGAGCATGGTTCTCGCTCCTTACTTCAACTGCTCGCATCCCCAGACGTACGCCACGGCCACAACGAAAAAACCAATCGTACACATCACAAAAATCAAATCGCGCATCGCTGCTCACTCCTCAGGTCGCCTGGAGAAACCCCCATGTTCACGCAAACTAGAATTTGACCAGTATCGACATATCGATAAACGATTCATCCCTGCGCAGGTCCGGGAAAAAGACACCGGAGGTGCTGCCGGGTGTTCCACAGGCCTGTTCCGCGGGCCCCAGGGCCGTTTGCCCGGACGAAGCGCCGTTGCTGCACGCGAAAAATTGGGGGAAACCGTTGTTTCCGCCGGGAGGTGTAATCCCGCCACGGCCGGACCAATAGGGCACGTTCGCGTGGCGATAATCATATTCCCAGCGAAAAGTGATGTATTGCTTGGGCATATAGTCGAAGGTGAGTGACGAATCCCACGCTTTGAATGGGTCCCCGGGATTCTCCGTAAAATAGGGCGAATTCGTCGCCGCGGTTACGGCGGTCTCTCCGTTGATTGGCGGCAGCAGAACCAGATACCGCCCCGGATTGTTGATCTTCCCCCCGCCGAGCGTCAGACCGAACTTGTCTCTGTCGAACCACCAGCGGTTGTACAGCATGAAGCCCAGAAAGCTCTGCTTGGGACCGCCCTTCTTATTTCCGTAACAGCTCACGCCGCCGCCGAATTCACAGCCCGCATCGCCGGTGAGGCTGAACGCCATCTTATTGAGATGCTCCCTATCCGGCTTGTCGAAATATTTGACCTCGATGCTGTTGTCGGTGTGGATGCGCTCGCGGTGGGGTGTGAAGAGGTCATCCTGACCCAACCCGTAATTGTTGGAGATGACGTTGATGTAGCTCGTCGGGGTCCATTTTAGCTGGCCGCCGAGACCCGGCCTGTGGTTGGCCGAACCGTATGACTGCCATCCATTGATGAACCACGGTTCGATCTTCAAATGTGGCGTGAGGAAAAGTTGTACCCGCACTCCGTTGAAAAACCAGGGAGTATTGGAGGAAACGTAAGAGGGTTGATAGGCCCAATTGTCGAAGTTGTAGTAACTGAACAGGCCGATGTAAGACAAGAAAATTCCCGCGTCCACATTGATCCCGCTCAGCACGTTGAAGTGATATCCGCCGTATGCCTCCGATAGATAACGGTACGCACTGACGAGATCCCATTGGCCGTGCCCTGGGCTGGGGTCATTCCTTGGCGTCGTCGCGGAGTACATGCCCAACTGAGTCATCAGCCGGGCCCGGACGTTGTCATAGTGGAAGTCGCCGCCCACGCCGAGCTGCTCCAGTTGGACTTCTTGCGACCGGAAAAGCTCGCTCGATCCGCCGATCGAGTGGTCCGTCGGGTGGTTGTAGTCATAGACGTAGTTAACGTCCGCCCGGATTTCTGGTGTAAAGAATTTCGAATCCCAAAAGATCTCTTTTGTGCGCGGATTGCCGTTAAGCCAGGTCCAATCCGCATCCGAGAATGGCTCTACCTTGGCAGGCTCCGGCGGTGCCGTCTCCTTATTTGCAGCAATTGCTCCTTCCTGCGAAATCGGGGCACCGGCAACGAACGGCGTGACAGGCACCGACGCTTTTGCGGAAGCAACCACGATCGTTGGCTGCGTCTCCACCTTGTGCTCCTTCAACTCCGCCTCGAGCTGCTCGATACGCTTACTCATCTCCTCGAGCTTTTTCGCTATGGCGGGCGGTATTTGCTGATCTCCGGCGCTCGCCTGTTGATTGACTGCCTGGCCGCTTGTTTGTGCGAAGCAAGGATGCGGCCCCAACATCAAGGCGAGCGCACAGAAAACCATCTGTGACTTACCGCATGACACGAACTTCAGCATGGAGGTTTTCTCCTTTTCCGGGTATATCTCGCTCATCTGCGTTCTTTTGGGTTTCGACCGAACCTTTCCGGAGAAGACTTTACTGGCGGGCATTTTAGGCGTGTGGCGTCTTACGCTATCCGCCTTGAGGAAACGCCGGTGTAGTTCACGTCATTCGTTTTTGCCGAGCGTGGCACCACAGCCGCGATCGGAAGGGTTGTCTCAATATAACTCAGCCGCTCAGGTCGCGGGTCCTGCCGCGCCCTCGGGAAACCTCCTTCCGCCGCAAGAATGCACACGCGACCGCAGGCGGAGGTTCTTCCCTGAAAACCCTACGCTCGCGGCATCAGGAAGGAATAAACGAGTCATAAGGATTTCGTAAGGGTCGGGCGGACGAGGACACATTTCGAATCGGCAGGAAGGAGGCAATCTCCTCAGTCATGTACAGCGTACATGACTTGAATTTACTTTTCATTCGTGCAAGCTTGATTTGGAGGCGAAACTCGGCCGGGAAGTTTCCGGCGCATGAGGGCAACGATAGTGTTGGGGATAACGATGGCGGAGCTGAAGCTGAAATTGAGTCAATCTTTTGAAAACGCAAGGACGAGTCGATGACCGGCCGCCATCGAGTCGTCATTATTGGCGGCGGTTTCGGCGGTCTGAGTCTCGCGCTCAAACTCAAGAACGCCCCTGTCGATGTCACCTTGCTCGACCGCCACAATTACCACTTGTTTCAACCTCTGCTCTATCAGGTTGCAACCGGCTCTCTCTCTCCGGCCAATATCACCGCCCCTTTGCGTCAGGTCCTGAAGCGCAGCAAGAACACTCGAGTTTTGCTCGCCGAGGCCGTTCACATTGAGGCCGCGAGGCGTCGCGTGATCCTGAGCGACGGCGCGCTCGACTACGACACGCTGGTCGTCGCCACCGGCGCGAGTCATCAATATTTCGGGCATGACGAGTGGGAAGAGTTCGCTCCGGGGTTGAAAACAATTGAAGATGCCACCGAAATGCGCGGCAAAGTGTTGCTCGCTTTCGAAGCCGCGGAACGCGAGAGCGATCCGGCGAAGCTCCGCGCGTGGCTCACCTTCGTCATCGTCGGAGGAGGCCCCACGGGGGTCGAGTTGGCCGGTGCGCTCGGTGAAATCGCCAACGACACGCTGCGCCACGATTTTCGCCACATTGATCCCACCACCGCGAAGATCGTTCTCGTCGAAGGCGCGGGCCGGGTGCTGCCTCCGTATCCCGAAAAGCTTTCCACGGCGGCGGAGAAGATGGTCAAGCGCCTGGGCGTCACCGTGCGCACCAATGCGATGGTCGTAGGCATAGGCAAGGACTCGGTAACCATCCGGGAAGGTGAGCGCACGGAGACGATTCCCGCTCGCACGGTTCTGTGGGCTGCCGGCGTTCTTGCCTCTCCGCTCGGGCGTATTTTGGCGGACGAAGCCGGCGCCAAGCTCGACAAGGCGGGCCGGGTCGTCGTTGCGCCTGACTGCACAGTCGCCGGGCATCCGGAGATTTTCGTGATCGGCGATCTCGCGAATTTCAGCCATCAGAAGGGAAAGCCGCTCCCCGGCATAGCTCAGCCCGCGATTCAGCAGGGGCACTACGTTGCGTCCGTGATCCGCCGCCGGCTGCGCGGCGAAAAGGATTTCAAGCCGTTTCACTATTTGGACAAGGGAAATCTGGCAACCATCGGACGCGGAGCGGCGGTAGCGGACTTAAACTGGGTGCATCTCTCCGGCTTCCCGGCCTGGCTGATCTGGATTTTCATCCACCTGCTCTACATTGTGCAGTTCCAGAATCGCCTGCTCGTGCTTCTGCAATGGGCGGGGTCTTATTTCACCTATGGCCGCTCGGCGCGCTTGATCACCGGCAGAAATCGCCTGCCTCTGGACTTGTGAATCATCTCAGGGAGCCACGTCGCTGGCGTGAACGCGGCCCGCGCGGATTGCTTTCACGAGCGCGGCGTGATCCTGCTCGGCTTGGTCCGCGTAGGCGGCGGCAAATTTCGCGATGGCCCGGTCGAAAGCCCCCTTCTTCCCCAGGTACCCCGCGATTTGCGCTGCGTCTCCGGTTCGCCCATGTGCGCGCGCTAGCGCCCATCCGCAGATCGTGACGTACTCGATCCAATCCTCTTTCGCCATTACCTCCAGATTGATTTTCATCTTCATGTCGCGGAGCTGCCGGAAATAAAAATCGCGGCCATCGTCATCGCGCGTCCAGCCCAGGAAGACGTCGCTCGCCGATTGCAGCATGCGCTGCCCCGTCACCACGCGCTCGCCGTGGTTCGTGTACCGGCTCTTGCCCGCATACGGTTCGAGCACGGAAGGAAGCGCTTCCTTGAATTGCAGGAACAGCGGATCGTTTTTGCCGGCCATTAGCAGCGCGACAGCGCAACGAGTGCCCACACTGCCCACTCCCACCACTTTTCGAGCGATGTCCACAACGTGATAGCGGTCCAGAATCACCCGGCGCTCTTCCGGAAGCGTCATCCGGTAACGGTGAAACACGTCCGTCGCATGTTTCCCGATTCTTGCGATTTCGCGCGAGTGGTACACCAGCGGCGGCTCATCGACGATGCGGGGACAGTTGTTTACGAGGGACGTGATCCTCGGAAACATGTGCTCCGCCGTCTGCAACTTCGCATTTTCCTCGATCCTCCGCCAGCGCCTCTTCGCCTCCGCCGTGTGCGCTTCTTCGACAAATATCTCGGCGTCGAGACGCGAATACCATGCTTCAATGGCGCGCATGTTCGCGTACTCGCGCATGTGTGTGCGATAGGACTCGACGGCCAGCCGTGCAGCGTCCGTGCAATGGCGTTCGTTCCTTCGAAGCTGGCGGCTGGCTAGCACGATGCTTGCCGCGAGCCGCTTGATGTCCCATTCCCACGGCGCCGGCAATGTCTCGTCGAAATCGTTGATGTCGAAAACCAGCCGCCGCTCGGGGCTGCTGAATCCGCCAAAATTCGCGGCGTGGCAATCTCCGCAGGCTTGCACGCGAATTCCGGTAGCGGGAGTCTTCGCGAGGTCCCAGGCCATCACCGCTGCAGCTCCGCGGAAAAACGCAAAAGGCGATTGTCGCATCCGGCCATACCGAATCGGCAGCAAGTCGGTCAATCGGCCTTGGTCTGCATGCTTCAGGAGCTCGATTGGATCGGGGCGTCCGCGCGGAACATCCCACTCCGCGTGCGAAGCCCGCGGGACTTTTTCCCGCAGCGCCTTTCCCGCCGCCATACGCTCGTTGACAGTCGGCCCGAACTGGACGGACTTCCCGCCGCCATATCGTTTACCCTTTGGCCGCGATCCAGGTGTTTTCACGGTTTCTCCTTGGCCTGACGTTCCGTGCGATTTGTGCATCCGGGGCGGATTGCAGCATATTACAATCTCCGGCAGGGAAATCACATGAAAGGCGTACAAAAGCTGGTTCTTGGAGGGTTGATTGCGCTGCTGCTAGTGGCCCTGGCGGCAGTGATCTACACGCGAAGCTGGTCCAACTATCGCGACCGCCTGCGCGCGATCCGCGTGGCCTCCCATCATCCGTCTCAGATCGTGGACACGCATGCCCTTGAGACGGCTCAACAACTCGCGCCCCTCGCTGAGACGCATACGGAGCAGGAATATGCGCAGGAGGCATTGCGCCTCGCCGATCACTCCGTGGACCTTGCATTCTCCGCGGCACTCGCCGATGCCGAGGAGAATCCGGCGCCCCTCACTCCACAAACACGCGAAATTGCGGCGCGCATCAAGACTGGGGAGACAAACCTGGCGGTCGATCAGGACCTCGTCGCCGCACTCACCGGGAAGATCGCAAAAGCGCGCCCGGCGGCGAAGGAAGCGCTTCAGGAGCAGCTCGATCTCGCGAACGCGCAATTGGAACTCGATCAGGACGAGATTGACGACGCCCACCAGGACCTCATCCGCGCCGGAGGCGACAAGCACGCCACCGTTCAGAATCTGCTCGACCAGCACGAAGCTTCCGAGCAGCACACCGCCAAGGCCAGTGCTCCCGCGCCGGGCTCGGCCGCTCCTTCTCCCGAACTTACCAAGTCGAGGAGCCTTACGCCCAATATTCAGGCGTGGCTCTCTCTGCACGCGAAAGAGAAACTTCTCCTCCAGGCGCAACAGAATGCGCTCGCGCGGGAAGCGAATCTTTCCGCTTCTCACCAGGCGCTCGAGAAGGAAGTGAACGAAGAGAAGGCCCAGAAGCAAATCCTTCACCACAAACCGAAAGTGTCGTTGCAGCAGCCTTCGAATTCGCCGCCCGCAAACGCCTCGGCACAGCCGCCTTCGCAACTCACATTCCTCCAGGAATTGACCCAGGATCAAAAGACTCTGTCGCAGCTCGGAAAACGCATCCAGGACGAACAACAGCTCGCCGCTCTCTATGGAAATTGGATGGCGTTTGTGAAGGTCCGCGAGCACGCGTTCCTGCACGAAATACTCCTGGCAGTGTTCTGGGTTCTTCTCATCGCGGTCTGCGTACTCGCCGCGAACCAGTTGATTCACAGCTTCTTCTCGGAGCTGCCGCCGGAAGCGCGCCAGCTTCACACCGTGCGCGCGGCGATCCTGATTTCATTGCAAGTTCTCGGCGTGATTCTGGTTCTTCTGGTTGTCTTCGGCGTGCCCAGTAACTTTGGCACGATCCTGGCGTTGGCTGGCGCCGGGCTCACCGTCGCGATGCGGGACTTCATCTTGGGTTTTGCCGGATGGTTCGTGCTCATGGGCAAGGACGGCATCCGCCCGGGCGATTGGGTCGAGATCAACGGAGTGGGTGGCGAAGTGCTCGAGGTGGGACCATTCCGGACGGTGTTGCTCGAAACAGGCAACTGGTCGGACGCAGCTCATCCCACCGGCCGCAAAGTCACCTTCGTGAACAGCTTCGCGATCGAAGGCCACTACTTCAATTTCTCCACATCGGGACAGTGGCTCTGGGATGAGCTGCAAGTGCTGGTCCCCCCGGAATCCGATCCCTACGCGATCGCCGAAGCCATTCAGAAAATCGTTGCGGACGATACCACCGCGAATGCCCAGCTTGCGGAAAAGGAATGGCAGCGCGTGGTCCCTGCTTTCTCGAAGCAAACATTTTCAGCGGCGCCGTCCATGGGCGTCCGGCCCACTGCCGTAGGCGTGAACGTCCAGGTGCGCTACTTGACGCGAGCCCGCGAACGCCAGGAGGTGCGCTCGCGGTTGTACCGCGCGGTCGTCGAACTTCTGCGTCAGAAAAATGTGCCGGAATCGGCCGCGGCAGGATCAAAGCCTGCCGAGCGCAAGTGACGCCACGTGGAAGCTTTCAGAGCATTGCGAAGAGGTGGTAGGAGATAAAGCCCAGTACGACTCCGATCGTTGAGCCCGCCAGAACGTCGCTGAGAAAGTGCATCCCCAGAATAATGCGCGAGGACGCAATCAGGAACGCGGCGGCCAGCAGGCATCCTTGCAGGTCCGGATAAAAAAGACCGATCGAGAGCGCGATCCCGAATGCCGTGATGGAATGGCCGGAGGGAAACGAAAACTTGTCGGGCGGTAGAATTGCAGCCCAGCAGTGCGGCTCGATCTCGCAGGGCCGCTTGCGGTGACTCATCCTTTTCAGCACGCGAAAAAGCACGATTCCTGTAAACGCGGCGCACCCGCCCGCGCCAAGCGCCGCGAAGCGATGCTCGCCGCCGAAAAACACCAGGATCAACCCGAGCGTGTACCACAGCCATCCATCGCCCAGCCGCGTCGCTATGATCATCAGGATGCGGAACCACCGCGGCGGCCGCCAGCGGTGAACGCGGCGCATCAGCCGGTGATCGTTCGATTGAATCTGATTCCAAACCGCCTTGGCGACTGTCATACGCACTCCTCCACCGAGGGAAGCGGCACGCCGATCCATCGAGGACGCTTGCGGGTTTGGCGCTGCCCCAGAAGCTGGGGCGCCCAGCGGCGGCAGAAGCCGGCTTCGTCGCGGTAGTTCAGCAACGTGACCACCGGAATGAAAAGAGCCAGCGGCGAGAGAATCGTGGTCCACGATTTCTCGCGCATCAATTCGATCGCGATCAGCACCACGTCCCGCGTCAATTTTGAAAAGCTGCCGGATTCGCCGGCCACGCGGCCCATTCCATGCCGCAAGCCCTCGAAGAATTCGTCCTTATTCCGCGCGCCGGGCACCTCCGTGTACGTGGCGCCCGCCGACGGCAGCGCGTGGGCGTCGCTTCCGCCGATTTCGATTTTCTGCCACAACTTTGCGAGGCTGGCGGCGTGCCCGTTTTGTTTCTCGAGCATGTGGCCGTTGCGCGTCTCGACCGCCGGAAAATATTCCTGGAACCAAACGAAGTCCTCGCGCTCGCGAGGTCCGGTGAGACTCGAAAACACGTGATTGATGCTGAAGAACAGGCGCCGCTCCGTCAGATACATCAGCAACGCCACCAGGTCGTTGCGCCGCTGCTGCAGTTGCGCGTGCTGGCGCTCGTTCATGTCGTACACGCCGACATGAATTTCCGTGCCGCTCGGCATACGGCACGTCAGCTCTTCGCTTAGGAAAAAATCGGGATTCTGCCGCAGCTTTTCCGCGCCCTCCACGGAGTCATGATCCGTGAGCGTGATCAGATCCATGCCGCGCCGTTTCAAAACCGCATACACCTCGGCAGGATCGCTGTAACTTTCGCGGCAGAATTTGCGCACAAATGGAGTGGTGCATAACCCGGAGAAGTACGAGTGGACGTGCAGGTCGCATTTCACGATTTCCACAGTAAATCAACAGGGTTAACGGCAGATGACATCCCCGCTAAAGTTCTGAAAATAAAGCTACTTATTTCCTTGAACACAGATTTCCCACATTTAACAGGATTGTAAAGATTGGTGGCCCCTGGCCTGCCAGAATCGGCCTCGCATGGTGAGAATTGAGTTCGCATTCTTCGACGCTGGCGGAGGGCATCGGGCTGCCGCCACCGCCCTCCAGATGGCGATCCAAGCGCAAGGGCGCCCGTGGGAAGTCCGCCTTACAAATCTGCAGGAACTCCTCGACGATCTCGATATTCTGAAAAAGTACGGCAGGATTCGCATCCAGGACTTCTATAACATCATGTTGCGGACCGGCTATACGCTTGGCAGCGCGCAACTTATGAAAGTGCTGCAACTGGCGATCCGCATGTATCATCGCCCCACCGTTCGCCTTCTCGAATCCCACTGGAAAGAAACGCGGCCGGATATGGTGGTTTCATTTGTGCCGCATTTCAATCGCGCGCTGGGCGAAAGCTTTCGCCGCGCTTTCCCAGGACTCCCATTCGTAACAGTCCTCACGGACCTTGCCGATTATCCGCCGCATTTTTGGATCGAGCGCCAGCCGCAATATTTCGTATGCGGCACCGACCGCGCTGTCGCGCAAGCCCGCGAAATGGGACACGCCGAAAATGAGATCTTTCGCGCCTCCGGAATGATCCTTCACCCGCGATTTTACGAGCCGCCCGTGTCCGATCGCATTGCGGAGCGCGAGCGCCTGGGCCTGCGGCGCGATCTCCTCACCGGCGTCGTGCTGTTCGGCGGCCACGGTTCGCAGGTAATGCGGCAGATTGCGGAACGCCTCGACCGCTCGAATCTGGATCTTCAATTGATTTTCATCTGCGGAAAAAACGAGAAGCTCCTGAATGCGTTGCGGGCGCAGAAGCCGCGCTTGCCGCGCTTTGTCGAGGGCTTCACGACAAAAGTGAATCAGTACATGCAGCTCGCCGATTTTTTCATCGGAAAGCCGGGTCCCGGCAGCTTGAGCGAGGCGCTCGCGATGCGCCTTCCCGTGATTGTGGAATGCAATGCGTGGACGCTGCCGCAGGAACGCTACAACTGCGATTGGATTCTGGAAAAGGAGCTGGGCGTGGTGCTCCGGAGTTTTCGCGATATCGTACCGGCGGCCGCGCGCTTGATCGAGCCTGCAGTTCTCGCGCGGTACCGCGCGAATGCCGCGGCGCTCGATAACCGCGCGGTATTCGAGATTCCGGGAATGCTGGAGCAAATCCTCGCCCGCAGCCTCCCTGCCACGCCTGCGAATGCAAGCGAGCTACTCGCCGACAGGCTTGCCTGAGGCGCCCGGCGCGAGCTGCGGAATTCCCGCCTGCTGCAATTGCTTGTTGAGCGCCGCGAGATCCTGCTTCTTCAATTCGTCCCACTTCGAGAGTTTGTCCTGAAGATTTTTGTCGAATAATTCGAATGCGGCATAAGTCTGCGCGGTGGGCGCGCTGTCCGCGCTTCCCGCCGAATTCTCGAGCGATGCAAGTGATCCATCGAGGTGCGTCAAGCCTTCGGAGGAAGAGGGCCACGCTTCATCGGTCCGCCCGGCAATTGCCCCTGCCCGCTTGTCGAATTCGTCGATCGCCGGAAGAAGGCTCTTGGCGCCGGAGTTTCCCGCGAGCCGCGGCTTGACCGCCTGAAGTTGTGCGCGCACATCCGCGATTTCGCGATACGTGTTGGTGGCTTTCGTGAGATCGCTCGAGATTTTCAGTTGAAGCTCGAGCTGTTTCGCGAGATCGTCGCCGGAGATTTGCACGCGCGGGTCCATTTTCACCTGGAGCGGTTGCGTGTACGCCTTCCCCGCGACGATGAGTCGCACTTCGTATTCTCCGGGAAGCGCGAGCGGGCCTTCGGGTTCGGCCACGGTGCCGCGGCCAATCACCGCGCCAATCGAGTATTCATCGCGCAGCGCTACGGGCCTCGGGTAGCGCAGGTCCCAGACAAAACGATGCGCTCCTGCCACCTTTGAAACTAGCGCTTCCCGCGGCAGCCAATTTTCCGGGAACGCAGGAGGCTCTTGCACTGGCTGCAAGTGTCGCTCGCTCGAGAATCGCCGCACCAGACTGCCCGCCGCGTCACGAATCTCGATCGCGACCTCCCCATCGGTCGGCGCTTTCAGGTAGTAGTCAATCGCGGCGCCCGCCGGCGGATTCTCTCCCACCGGCGTCTCGAGAGGCAGCGGCGTATCATGATTTTCCGTGCGGCGAATTCGCAGCGCGGCTTGAGGATGAAAAAGATGCGTATCGGCGGACGCCAGTCGTTCGTTCCACTCGCGCAGCGGCTCGATGTCGTCGAGAATCCAGAATGACCGGCCATGCGTTGCGGCCACCAGGTCATCGCCATGAATGGCGATGTCCCGAATGGATGCGCCGGGCAAGTTCAATTGAAGCGGCTGCCAGTGATCGCCATCATCGAAGGAAACGTAAACTCCCGTTTCCGTACCCGCAAAAAGGAGCCCTTTATGCACTGGGTCTTCTCGGACCACGTGTACATACACTTGCGCGGGCAATCCGGCGACGGCGTTTTGCCACGTCTTTCCTGAGTCGTGCGTGCGAAAGACATACGGATGGAAATCGTCAACCTGGTGGCGGTCAATCGCGGTGTAAGCCGTCGCTGCGTCGAAGTGCGACGCCTCGATGAGGCTGATCATGCTCCAGTCGCCCAAGTTCGGCGGCGTGACGTCTGTCCATGTCTTGCCTTCGTCGGCCGTGAGATAAATCAGTCCGTTGTCGCTTCCCGTCCAGATTTCTCCGGCGCGGACCGGCGAGGGCGCAATGGTGTACACAACGCCGCGGTCCTTTTCTTTTTTGGCCGCGCCGTTCGAGGCCGATGTCTTGGCCGTCAGATCGGGGCTGATCGTTTGCCAGCTCATTCCACGGTTTTCGCTGCGGAGAACGAATTGCGCCCCCAGGTAAAGCACATGAGGATTCTGCGGTGAGATCACCAGAGGCGACGTCCACGTAAATCGCAATTTGTTCCCGACGCCGAAACTCGGCCACGGAGAAATATCGTGGGACTGTCCCGTGACCCAATCAAAACGAGTGACGACGCCATACGGACCGCCGCCGTAGACCACCGGCTCATCCGGGGCCGGCACGATGTAACCGCTCTCATCGCCGCCGACAGGCGACCAATCGCGAAACGAAATTTCACCGTAGTCGCTGCGGCTCGTGACCGCCGCCGTCCCGCTGTCTTGCTGCGCGCCGTAGACCCGGTACGGAAAATGATTGTCCGTGACGACGTGGTAGAACTGCGCTGTGGGCTGGTTGTACCACGAGCTCCACGATTTTCCGCCGTCCACGCTGACCGCCCCGCCCTGATCGCATCCTAGGATCATGCGTTCCGCATCGTCGGGAGCAATCCACAGGATATGGTAGTCGTCGCCGCCGGGCGCGCCCTTGATAGCCGTGAAAGTGCTGCCGCCATCCGTGGAGCGATAAAGCGCGGTGTTCGCCACGTACACGACGTTCGCGTTGCGCGGGTCGGCCGTGATCCCGCCGAAGTACCAGCCGCGCTCCCAGATGCGGTGATCGGATGAGACTCGCTTCCACGAGTTTCCTGCATCGTCCGAGCGATACAATCCGCCCTCGCGCGCGTCCACAATGGCGTAGATGCGATTGCCGTTCTCGCCTGCGGCGACGGCAATCCCGATCCGGCCGAGTCCTTCGCTCGGAAATCCGTTGCCCACGATCTGCTTCCATGTAACGCCGCCATCCGTGGATTTGTAGAGGCCGCTGCCGGGGCCGCTTGCCGCGGCATAGACGCTCCAGGGTGGGCGGCGTGCCTGCCAGAGCGATGCGTACATAACATGCGCATTGCCCGGATCGAAACACAAATCAATCGCGCCCGTATCATCATCCTTCGAGAGAACTTTCTGCCACGTTGCTCCACCGTCCGTCGAGCGGTACACGCCGCGCTCCGGGTTCGGCCCAAACGCGTGGCCCAGTGCTGCAACGAGAACGATGTTTGGGTCGCGCGCGTCCACGAGGATGCGTCCGATGTGGCGCGAATCGCGCAAGCCGATGTTTTTCCACGTCGAGCCGCCGTCGGTGGACTTATACATTCCGTCGCCGAAAGAAATGTCGGAGCGCATGTCCGCTTCGCCCGTTCCCACGTAGATCGTATTTGGTTCGGAGGGGGCAACGGCCAGCGCGCCGATCGAGGCGACGGGCCCGTCGAATACCGGCTGCCAGGTCTGTCCCGCGTTTTTCGTCTTCCAAACGCCGCCGCCCACCGCCCCGAAAAAATATTCATTGGGATTGCCGGGCACGCCGCTCACGGCGAGCACGCGCCCGCCGCGAAACGGTCCGATCAAGCGCCAGCGCATGCCGGCGAAGAAGGGAGGCGAATCCTGCTGCGCAAAGAGTCCCGTCGCGCACCCGAAGATGGCGGCAAGAATGGCCGCAACCAAAATAAAATTGCGCAATCTAATTATTTTGCTCATTTCTCCCGCTTTCGGGGCGGAGTATACACTATCGGCTTCGAGCGGGAATTTACCCGGCATGATTTCCAGTGAAGAACGAAATTCCTGCTCGCGTGGAGGTGACTGGCGGAATGAGAAATGACATTGCAATGCGATGTTTGTAACCACAATGATTGACGTGGCAAATCGACTGTCTTAGACTCCTAAGACATGATGAGACACCGTTCACGATCTGACTCCAATGTAGTCCTGCCCGCCAACGGAGAGTTTTCATCCCGTGCGTGACTTGCGATGAAGTCGGGGCAGTGCCACCATCAATTCAGAGCGTCTCATCTCGGGCCGCCGGGTTCGATCGTGCGTCGCAACACCAGCACCGGACTTTCCACGCGATGGGTTTGAATATGGCGAAGCAATGGGAGATCAATTTGGATAGGGGCCATCGGCCACCTCATTCTGAGAGTGATCTCTGAGCCTCGATTTAACTCGTGATTCAGGAGCGCGAACGAAAATGATTAAGGGTCTTGGGATCGGCTGCTTTCTGACCGTAGTGATTCTGGCAGGTGGGGTCTACTACTACTTTTCTTCGGGCATGGCACCGGCGGCCACTGCTGATCCGCCAATGCCGTTCGAGAAGAAACTGGCGAGCATGGCCCTGGACGCGCATATCGAGAAGCAACACGTAGGGAATTCTCCCGTGGCCGCCGACGAACCGAATTTTCTAGCCGGTGCGGGCGTGTACAAACAGAATTGTGCGAGTTGTCACGGGCTTCCGAACCAGCCACCCACCGACTACGCGACGACGATGTATCCGAAGCCGCCTCAACTGTTCCGGGGCAAAGGTGTGACCGATGACCCGGTGTCGGAGAGCTATTGGAAGATAGCGAATGGCATCCGCTTGACCGGGATGCCCGCTTTCAAGACCAAGCTAACCGAGACTCAGATGTGGCAGGTAAGTCAGTTGGTCGCGCACGCGAATGAAATCCCCGATTCCGCGAAGAAGGTTCTCGTGCCGGACGCGGCAACGGGAGCTTCGGCTCCGGTTTCGACCGCGAAATAATGCGGGATGCAAAAGCCTAATGGGCAAGGGCAATTCTAGAGCGCATGCCGGCGAAGAATGGAGATGAATCCTGCTGCGCGAAGAGTCCCGTCGCGCCGCCGAAGATGGCGGCAAGAATGGCCGCAACCAGAATAAAATTGCGCAATCTAGTTATTCTGCTCATTTCTCCCGCTTTCGGGGCGGAGTATACACTATCGGCCTCGAGCGGAATTTGTGTTCGATGGCTCGACCGCATCGCGCGCCTGTGGCAAAATTAAGATTCGCAAGATTTCAGCGTTTAAGCGGAGGGAGTTTCACATCATGGCGAAAGCAACGTTCGCGGCCGGATGTTTCTGGGGCGTGGAAGACGCGTTCCGTCAAATGAAAGGCGTTATTTCGACGACCGTCGGTTACACGGGCGGCACGATGAAGAATCCGACGTACAAGGATGTTTGCGGCGGGCGCACGGGGCACGCCGAAGCGGTGGAGGTGGAATTCGATCCCGCGCAGGTTACCTTTCCTCAACTTCTAAAAGTGTTTTGGGAAAGCCACGATCCCACGACCCTGAACCGGCAAGGTCCGGACGTGGGCACGCAATACCGGTCGGCAATTTTTTTCCATGATGCCGTGCAGGAAGTGGCCGCGCGCGCGTCAAAGGAATCGCTCGAGAAGGGAGGGGCTTTCAAACGCCCCATCGTCACCGAAATCACGCCCGCATCGGAGTTTTTCCGCGCCGAGGATTACCACCAGCAGTATTTCGAGAAGCAGGGAATCAAGGCCTGCCATTTGCCGTAGAAACACGAACGCCATTCTCTGAGTTGCACGTCAGCTTAGCCGCTGGAGCGGTGAGCCAGGTTATTCAGTGTCTACCCTGGCTACCTCTTGGGGACAGAAGGACTCTCGTCGATGTACTGCGCCAGGAAGTAGCCTCCCACGCCGAGAGCCGTTATAAGAATCGCGGCAAATATGAGATTCCTCCGCTTCTGCGGGACAAACTTGATCTGCGGCTCCGTACCCGTGCCTTCCGGCTGTTGGGCCGTATCGTCAATCAACATCGTCACGCGGGACGAAGTGCCGGCAGCGAAGTTGTGAATCTCGCCGGCATTATCCAGCACCAAAGAGCCGGTATACGCGGAGATGACTACTTGGTTCGGGGCGACCAGCGTCACTTGGCCATAGGCCGGCTGGCCGTCCGCACTGCGGAGAATGCCTTCCGGTATCAGAAGCTCGAGCCGCTCGGACGCGGGAGTTGAGAACCCTACTGTTCCGCGCGTCACGGTCACCTGGACTGTGCCGGAGTTACGCGCCAGCGTCGCCGCGCTTGCGGAAAGCAGATAGAGCTGTGCGGAGCCGACTCGCAGCCGCGCAGTGCCGCCCGTTTCCGTCCACAGACTATCTCCGGGATACACGGTGGTGCCGATGGCGGCGTCGGCGGTTCCCAGGCGAGCGCTTTCCGATTGAATGATCGTCCCGACCGGGCTTTCAGCAACTGCCGCCAGTACAGGGAGATTTAGAAGGCCAACTACCAGAAATGCTATCAGGCAGGAACGGGCGATGGATCGCACGTCGTTTCCTCCAAGAGGGCTGCATCAACAATCTAGGCGCAGAAGCGGCCGGTGTCAATATCGAATTCAAGCAGGAGGAAGGCAGGCGGTCGGGCCGAGTCCGCGTCGAACCATTCTGCGATAGAATAATCGGTGTCCGCGGAGGAACCGCATGATCCATCGTTTCGTTTTCCACAACGACCGGGTGCTCCCGATCGACCAGGTGCGGCTTTCTCCCGGCCAGGCCGGATTGCTGAACGGATGGGGCCTGTTCACCACCATTCGCATCGTCGAAGGGGTTCCGTTCGCATTCGAGCGGCATTGGAAGCGGCTGGAACGCGATGCCGAGCGGACGCATTGTCCTTTTCCGTTCGAAGAGGATGTTGTGAAGGCGCAACTCGGCGAGGTGTTGCAGGCGAATCAGGTGCAGGAAGGCTGCGGCCGCATCTATGCGGTTTACAACCAGGCCGGCTTCTGGAGCGGCGACGAGAAACTTCCACGCGTGGACTTGATCATCTATTCCGCGGGCCTGCCGTCGTATCGCGAGCCGGCGCGCCTGGGCGTGCGCGAGCACGGGCGGCACGCAGCGTCGCCGCTCGCGGGCGTGAAAGTGACTTCGTGGCTGACGAATGTCTGGTGCCTCAACGAAGCGCAGAAAGCGGGCTGGGACGAAGTGGTGATGCTGAACGAGCGAGGGGAAGTGGCGGAATGCACGGCCGCGAACATCTTCTGCGTGCGCGGAGGCCGCGTTGCAACCCCGCCGTTGACGGCCGGGTGCCTGGAGGGCGTAACGCGCGGGGTGCTGCTCGAAATCGGCGCGGGGGCGGGGGCGGCGGTGGAAGAGCGCATGCTGCTGCCGGAAGATCTCTACGCGGCGGAGGAAGTTTTTATCTCTTCCACGAACCGCAGCGTGCTTGCCGTCAGCGAAATCGACGGGCGCAAGATCGCCGCAGCGCCGGGCCTCATCACGCAGAAACTGGAGAAGGCGTTCGCGAGCTACGTGCGCGCCTACGTGGAGCAGAACTCGGCGGCGACGGGAAAACGCTAATCGAACCGGTCTGCGCGACGGGCGCGGCCCCCGCTGCGGCTGCTCTAGTGGATCAGGGCACCGGCTATTCCGACTCCAATTCCACAGAGCGACAGGGCAATCCCGAAGATCCAGAAAATCTTTTTGCGCGTCAATAGCGTGATGGAGGAAATCACCAAAGCGGCTTCCAGCAGCACTTCCGCCAGATCGTAACGGTCGGCGCGGGCTTGTTCGACCTTCACCTCGTTTTCGGCTTTCCTGGCTTCGGCTTCGATTTCCTTGATCTCTCCGGAATAGCGATCCACTTGCTTCGCGTACTTTTCCTTGATGGCGTCCACCTGCTTGGTCTCCTGCAAGGAAAAGATCGAGAGCTCGTCGAGAAACAATTCGTAGTTTCTGCGGCGAATGTCCTTGGCTTGGTAGAAGGCCCATTGATCCGCGGCGCGCGTCTGCAGAAGCACTTCTTCCGTGTGCGCGCGGTGGCCGAGCAGCGTGACGCTGGCCACAAGCACGGCGAGAAAGCACATCGTCAAAGTGACGGGCGCGAAGCTCGGCTCCTGCGCGCCATGTTCGGCGTTTTCCCTCAACTCTTGAGCTTCGTCGGGCATATGCAGTCCTCACAGGAATTGTGGATTTCGAACGCGTGAGAGGATAGCAAACGCCGGAACGGCGCGCCATCCCCGCAGCCAAGGCCAACCGCGGCTCGCAAATTCCTGTACAATCGGAGGACTGACCGTGTAGCGGGAGGTAAAACGATGAGCGATCTGGCCAGCAAAACGTGCGTGCCGTGCAAGGGAGGAGTTCCGCCGCTTGCGGGAAAAGAACTGGAAGCTCTCGCCAAGCAGGTTCCGCACTGGAAGGTGGTGGACGCGCACCACATCACCCGCGCATTCGGGTTTCCCGATTTCAAGCAGGCCCTCGCGTTTGTCAACAAAGTGGGAGCGATTGCCGAAGAGCAAGGACATCATCCGGACATCCTGCTGGCGTGGGGGAAAGCCGAAGTGACAACCTACACGCACAAGATCAACGGGCTCACCGAAAGCGATTTCATCCTCGCAGCAAAAATCGACAAACTGCACCCCTAATTTACTGACGATTAGAAAAAGTGATGTCATTGATGCACGGGGATTTAGGCGCGATTCTAATCGGCACGAGTGACGATTAGAAAATTCGGCGGCGTCTGATCCCCCGGTCCCGCAGAACCGACCAGCCCCGTTTTTTCGGATCGGCGTTCTTGTTGCGATTAGAAAAAATGATGTCCTTTGTTTTGAGGAGCTTAACGAGGTGTCTAATAATGGAATGTTGCGATTAGAAATTAGAGGTGAGAGGTTGGAGGTTTGAGGTTGCGAGCAAATGTCCGAGGCGACCATGCCCCTCGAGCCCTTATTCAAGTCGCGATTCAACATATCCATCCTCAGGCCTCCGCGAAATTTCGCGAGGCCGGATCGAGTCTAGCAAGAGGGGATGCGTAAAAAAATTACACCTAAGTACAAAATTGGGCCAGGACGCAGAAAACGCGAATTCCTGTACGAAGGTACAGGTGGGTGAGAGAAGTGGCTAGTCAGGACGAGCGGCACCCTCAGATCTCACCGCTAGCTTGAATTGACTCGATGCATTTGTGGCGACCATTTCATTCGGAAGGGTGTTCTGGTACAGGACAAGAGGGTTTGTCTTTGGGGGCGGTGACCGCATCGGGCCTCAGGGGCTAAAGCCCATCTTTCTCAAAGCTCCTATGTCGGAGCTAAAGCTCCGACCCCCTAAGAACCCATCTATGAGACAGCAGGCAATGCCGCCCTAAAGGGCGGCGCTACATTTAAACCTTAGAGGCACAGGGTAGCGATCGCGCGACGGCGAGACCACATGCTGCGGATCCCATTCGGCAGGCTCAGGGCGGGGAACCAGCGCAGCGGAACGCGCTTCGCGCTGCTTTGTGATGTCGGAGCTAAAGCTCCGACCCCCTAAGAACCCCATCTATGAGATAGCGGGCTTCGCGCCGCTTTGTGATGGCGGAGCTCTTCGGCCTTCGTCTCAGGACAAGCTAAAGCTCCGACCCCCTAAGAACCCCATCTATGAGACAGCGGGCAATGCCGCCCTAAAGGGCGGCGCGCTGATCCCCCAGACTCCCCTTACCGGGGACCTGGGCGGCCCCGTTCTTAAACCTTAGAGGCACACGCGCGCCGATTGTGCGGGCACCGTCGCACCGGGCGCGAAAGGCGAACGAGAGACCAAACCCGAACAGCAGATCCCTCACCGCCATCCGCGAACTACGCGGCTGGGTTCGGGATGACAGACGCGGGGATTGTGCGAGGTGAAGGCCCCAGTCTTCGTCGCCGGGCGCGGCGGGTGCTACCTATGGTTCGTCTTCGTCGCCGGGCTCGGCGGCGGGCGCGGCGGCTGCCGAAAGGTCGAGCACGGGAAGCTTGGCGGCGCGCAGGCGCTCGTTGAGCGCGGGGATGTCGTGAGCCTTCATATCATCCCAATTCTTCTGGACGCCGGCGAGCGAGCGTTCGACATCGGCGAAGGTGGTACGCGCGGTTTCGGTGGGGGCGGCGTCGGCGCTCTCAACCACTCCGAGTAGCTGAGCCAACTGGCCATTCAGCTTGGCAAAGCTATCGGACTTTACTTGCGGCCCAAAACGCTGGGCCGCGCCTTCGAAGGTCGCGGCCTTCTGCTCGAGCGCAGAGATGGCATCGGCGAGCGGGCCTTTCGAAGATTTCTCCTCGAGCGATTTCAATTGCGCGCGGACGGCGCGAACCTGCTCGAGCCCGGCGTAGCTCGTGTTCATCGCATCGCAGATACGCGAAGCGATATCGAATTGCGCGGCCAGGTCTGCAGGCGTGGCTTTGACGCGCGGGTCCATTTTCACTTCGAGCGGATCGATTTGAAGCACTGGATTTGAGAGCTGCGCGCCCTTCAAACTGCCGGCGCTCAACTGCACGTAATAGGTCCCCGGCGGAACGCTTGCTCCTAGCGGATACCTCGGCGTGTTGTGAGGAATCGCCGAAATCGGATATTCGTGAAACACAGACTTTGGCGGTGCTGTGCGCATGTCCCAAAGGAAGCGGTGCATGCCGGGCGCGGCGGAAAGAGTCTGCGGCGGACGGACCCAATAGAGAGGCACGTTGAGTTCCTTCTTTAGCTGTTCCTCGGTGACTTCCGGCTTGTCTTTGCTCGTATAAGTGCGCACCAGTTTTCGATTTGCATCAAGAATCAGAAGGTTCACCTGGTCAGCCTGAGGCGGCGCCAAGTAGTAATCAACGATTGCGCCGTCGGGCGGATTTTTCCCGGCGGGTTCTTCCGGCGGCAGCGGCGTGTCCGGATTGATATTCCGCCGCACGCGATAAGCGGCGCCCGGCTTGAAAAGAAAGCCACCTCTATTTTCCTTCCGCTGAAGCTCCTCCACCTGCCGGAGCGGCGTGATGTCGTCGAGAATCCAGAACGAGCGGCCGTGAGTGCCGACGACGATGTCGTCGCCGTGGACGACCAAGTCGCGCATGGAGGTGGCGGGAAGATTCAACTGAAGCGATTGCCAGGAATCGCCGTCGTTGAATGAAACCCAGATGGCGCGCTCGGTGCCGGCGAAGAGAAGGCCGGGGCGAACGGGATCCTCGCGGACGACATTGACGGCAGCGTCGTCGGGAATGCCATTGGTGATTTTCTGCCACGTCCTTCCGGCGTCGCGCGTGCGGTAGATGTACGCGTGCAGATCGTCGAGGCGGAAGCGGTTCACAGCGGCGTAGGCGATACCTACATCGAAATGCGATGCGTCGAGTTGGGCGATTTTGCTCCACGCGGTCAGGTCCGGCGGGGTGACGTTGCTCCAGTTCTTGCCGCCATCTCGCGTAACCCATATGAGCCCGTCGTCAGTGCCGGCCCAGATCAGATCGGCGTTGAGGGGAGATGGCGCGAGCGAATAGACCACACCGCGATGCTTGCCCTTGGCGGGATCGCCCGAAATCAGGCCGCCGATATTTGAAGGCACGCCGGGATCTTCGCGCGTCAAATCCGGGCTGATGATTTTCCAGCTATTCCCGCCGTTGGTGGTCTTAAACACGACATTCGAGCCGAGATAGAGCGCATGCGGATCCTTGGGTGAAAAAATCAGCGGCGCGGTGCGATTGAAGCGGTATTGGCCGGTGCGAATAATCACGGGCGAAACGTCGCGCGTCTGCCCGGTGGAGGTGTCGAAGCGCGTGGCTTTTCCGCCGTAGATAAAATTGGGATTCAGCGGATCGGGCGCCACGTAGCCGTACTCCTCGGTGCCCACCGGATGCCATTCGCGGAAGGTGATTTCGCCCCAATCGCTGCGGCTTGCGGTTCCCGCCGAGCCGCTTTCCTGCTGTCCGGCATAGACCCAGTAGGGAAATTGATTGTCGGTGATGACGTGGTAGAACTGCGCGGTCGGCTGGTTGTACCAACTGCTCCAAGTGGCGCCGCTATTGACGCTGATGGTGGCGCCCTGATCGCTCGCGAGCAGGAGGATTTGCGGATTCTCGGGGTTGATCCAGATGGTGTGGTAATCATCGCCGCCGGGCGCGCCTTTGATGGCGGTGAACGTATGACCGCCATCGGTGGAGCTGTAGGTGGAAGTGTTGCAGATGTAGACGGTGTCTTTGTTATCCGGCGCAACGCGGACCCAGGCGAAATCGAAGCCGCGTCCCCAGATGCGCTCTTCATTGTTCACGCGCTCGAAATTTTCGCCGGCGTCGTCGGAACGAAAAAGCCCTCCGATTTGCGGAGCGTCCGCGAAGGCGAAAATGCGATTCGGATCATTCGGCGCGATGCCGATCCCGATGCGGCCAAGGCCCTGTTCATTGGTGGGCAAGCCTTTGCCGATGGCGCGCCAAGTGGTGCCGCCATCGGTGGACTTGAATAGCCCGCCGGTGTGGCCCTCGAGCGGGCCGCCGGTGGTCCAAGGCGGGCGGCGGGAATTCCAAAGGACGGTGTAAATCGTCTGCGAATTCGCGGGATCAAATGCCAGATCGGTCGCGCCAGTATTCTCGTCCTTGGACCCTTCGGCGGTGCTCAGGGCAGGCAAGATCTTCTGCCAGGTTTCGCCGCCGTCGGTGGAGCGGAACACGCCGCGCTCGGCATTGGGACCATAGGGATGGCCGAGCACGGCGACGAAGACGCGATTGGGATCGCGCGGGTCAACGAGGATGTTGGTGATCTGCTGGCCGTCGCGAAGCCCGAGGTGCTTCCAGGTTTTGCCGGCATCGGTGGATTTGTAGATGCCGTCGCCGGTGGAGAGATCCGGGCGGCGCAGGCCCTCGCCGCTGCCGACGTAAATGATGTCCGGATTCGACGGAGCAACGGCGAGAGCGCCGACCGAGCCGGTGGGCTGGCCGTCGAAGATGGGAATCCACGTGAGGCCGTAGTCGGTGGTCTTCCACACGCCACCGTTGTTTGCTGCGATGTAGAAA
>CAVPUS010000003.1:0-27510 GCA_963709005.1 uncultured Acidobacteriota bacterium | reverse complement strand
ATTTTGCGCTGACTCACGTCTATGGAATTGAAATACACGAGACGCTAGCCCGGATTTGCAAAATCAATCTACTCCTCCACCATGATGGGCATACCAATATCGAGACGGGGAGATCGTGCTTAGATTCAGTTTTCACAAACGCCCGCCTAAATCCGCCGCAGGGGCGCTTTTCAAAGATCGTGGGCAATCCTCCCTTCGGCGACGAGGTCAAAGAGGGCGACGAGGATCATCTGGGCGGCAATTCGCTGGAGAACTTCACCATCGCGACGGGCCGCGCCAAGGTGGACTCCGAACAAGTGATCCTCGAGCGATGCATCAATCTCCTCGAACCTGGACAGCGACTCGGCCTTGTTATGCCGGACGGGGTACTAAATAACCAAGGTTGGCAATCAAACTGTCCACAGACTCGGGCGCTTCTTGCGCGGTCGGGTCAGATTGAAGCTATCGTTTCGTTGCCTGATCACGCTTTTCGTAAGGCCGGCGCACAGAACAAGACATCAATTTTGTTTTTCCGGAAATTTACGCAGCAGCAGAAAGTTACTTTTGATCGCTCTTACGCCGCAGCCATTGATGAGGGGACTGAGGAGGGCGAGGCCATAGCAACGGCGACGGTTGCAGCCGATTTGAACTACCGAGTGTTTCTAGCTGAGGCCAATCACGTCGGCTATTCGACAACTGGAAACGCAATCGGGAATAACGATCTTTATCGTTCTGAGAATGCCAGCCAGATAGCCGACGATCAGGCCGGGACGATACTCGGCGAGTGGAGACTGTTCCGTGCGCAGAGAAACTACGAAGGCCGGAATTCACCAGACTGCATGGCGGTTTCATTTGACGTGCTTTGGCGGGCCCATGCGAGTCATCGTCTCGATCCGAAGTATCACCTTTTTGAGCGCGAGGCCAACAGACCTGTTCCGGAGGGTTGGGTACGAGCGAGAATTGGTGCTCTCATGCGACGACGCGAAGTCCCCGAAGTTTTCCAAGACCCGGATCGAGACTATATCGTCATGACTCTCGCGCAGACGGGCGAAATCCGGCCCAGACCAGCTGGAAAGGGGCACAATCCCCCGGAGTGGATTGGCGCTTACTTTTCGGAGAGCCCGGGTGAGTGGTTTGCAGCTCAGACAGATGATGTTGTGTTCTCTTCTATCGACCTCTGGAAAGGTTGCATTTCGGTTGTGCCACCTGCGTTTAATGGCGCACTGGTTACAAAGGAGTTCCCCATCTACGAGATCACAGACCAGCGTCTGACTCCGTCGTTTTTACAGGTCTTGCTTCGCGCCCGGTACTATCAACGTGCCTTCCGTGCGATTACAACCGGCCACAGCAACCGGCGTCGGACTCAATCTGTTGACTTTGAGGCACTGGAGGTCTCATTTCCACCAGACAGAGATGAGCAAGGACGCCTGACCGCCGGTCTCAATGCTGCGCGTCAAGGACTTCGATTGGCCACGGAAGGTCTCCGACGCGAGATGATGAACCTAAGTGCTCTAATCGATGGCCGCGGGAATGAAGAACTGCCCGACGTGAACAACGACGAGACCGAAGATGGACAACCATAATGCCAAAAAGCAACTTAAACTGCCTTTAGGCATAGGTCGAACCGCCCCTCAGGGCAACGACGCTTGCGGCTCTTGCAAGGGTGCGGGTTTCGCTTTTCATGTGAACCGAAACCATTGCCGAACTCGGGTATTTCCTAGCAACATTAGTTATCGGGGAATTCGATTCCCTGTTCATTCCCTGATCGTCCCCTGTTCCGATTGGCCTCGAAACCTAGTCTTTCCCAGAATGCCGGGTCGTCTCAGCCAGAAGGAGCGGGGAACTTCATTCACACCACAACTTTTTCGCTTGCAATCCCCTAGAGAATGTGGTACACTTGCCTTGTAAGTAACTGGCGCGAATTCTAGTAGCGCCCCGGCGATTTCGCCGTGGGCGCTTTTGCTTTAGAAGGGGCCGCCCAGTGTCGACGGAATACAGGGCTCCCGAGTCGACGGCAAGTCGAGCTCGGGAGATCAGTCGAGCCTGGGGGATCAGACGCCCTCCCAGCCACCCTGCCCTGACCGGAGCCGAAGGGCGCAATTCTAATCGCAACATACCATTATTAGAATCTTTGTAAGTTATTGCGAACAAAGGACAATTAAATTTCTAATCGCAACAGAACTGCCATGTTGCGACAAGAACTCTCCTCGCTGCTCGGGAGATCAGTTGAGCCTGGGGGAACGGCTAAATGAGGTGAATTGCAGTGGCCTTGATTGTCAGGAAGGCTCTTGCTCCCAGGGCCAGGTCCAAGGAGTGGAGCGATTGCTCGGTGATTACAGCGACGAGCGGGACTGCTATGGGCGCCCCCACATCAAACGTCAGCCTTACCAATGGCCACGACCTTTCAATCTTCGCGAGTGTACCCTCAAGCGTGTTGCGCGCTGAAGAAGGAATAGGCTCGCGCGACACAGTGATGTCTTCCGGGCGGATCGCCGCATACGCCGGACCTTCGCGCTGTGCGATGACGTAGAGTTTCAAGGGGCCGGCGTCGAACTCCGCGTCAAACTCCGAATCGGGCGATTCTCCAGTCCTCGGTTCCTCCGGATGGCGGCGGACAACATTCCCACGCAGCAGGTTCTCGACCCCAAGAAAGCTGGCCAGGAAGGCCGAGCCCGGCTTGCGAAAAACTTCGTCAGGCATCCCAGTTTGCACTATGGCGCCGTCATGGATCACGCCTACGCGGCCGGCGAGAGCCAGCGCCTCCTCGAAGTCGTGCGTAACGTGCAGAGTCGTCGTTCGCAATTTCTCGTGCAAGCTGCGCAGCTTGCGCCGCAGCTTGCGTCGAATCTGCGGATCGAGCGCCGAGAGCGGCTCGTCGAGAAGCAGGACTCGTGGCCGGGGCGCAAGCGCGCGGGCGAGTGCGATGCGCTGCTGCTCGCCGCCGCTCAATCCAAGAACCCGCCGGTCGAGTAGCGATTTGATCTCGAGCAAGCGCGCAACTTCTTCGACGCGTGCGTTCGCCTCTGCCCTCGGCATCCGACGAAGGCCGAAAGCGATGTTCTTGCGCACGGACAACTGCGGGAACAGCAGGTAGTCCTGATACATGAAGCCGATGTGGCGGGCCTCTGGCGGCAGCGAAGTCACATTCTCGCCGTCAATCCAGATTTCGCCCGAAGCCGCCTGTTGCACGCCTGCAATCACTTCGAGCAGTTGGGTTTTCCCGGCGCCGGTGGGTCCCAGCAGAACAAAATATTCGCCGTCAGCGATTTCCAGATTGATGGACTGGAGCGCGAATGCGCCTCGCCGGGAACTGACGTTCGATAAGCGAATCAAGCGGCTCCGCCCGGTCCTCTCTCGAGGCTGATTCCGCGTAAAAGCGCAAACACGGCCAGCGACAGCAGCACCAGAGTCAAGGCGGGAGGCAAAGCATAGTTGAGGCCGTACGTGGTGAAGCGGTCGTAAATCAGCACAGAGGCGACCTTCGGGTTATAGGTAAGGATCACGATCGCGCCGAATTCGCTGATGGCGCGCGCCCACATCAGGATGGCCCCGGAAAGCAGGTTGCGCCAACTGAGCGGCACGGTAACGAAGAGAAAGGCTCGTAACGGGCCGTAGCCGAGCGTCCGGGCGACGTTTTCGAGGCGAGGGTCCACGTGCCGGAACCCGTCGCGAGCCGCATTGATGAGGAAAGAGCAGCTGACAAACAGCATGGCGATAACGATGCCCGGAACATCACCAACGAAGGCGAGACCGAGACGGCTGAAGAACTCCCCGCCGAAGTAATGGCGGCCAAAAACCAGAAGCAGTGCAATCCCAGCGACTGGATGCGGGATTACTATCGGTACATCCACAATCGCCTCGATGAAGTGCTTGCCGGGGAACGAACGGCGTGCGAGCAGATAAGCAAGTGGGACGCCGAGCACGGCTCCGATCAGTGTCGCCCAAAACGCACAAGTCAGCGAAAGCGCGATTGCACGCCGCACTTCGCTGTCGCCGAGCGCTTCGCGCAACCCTGCTGCAGGAGAGCTGAGCAGCATCTTGAGGAGAGGCGCCAGCAGGAATAGCACGATGCAGGCGCCGAGAAGGGAGAAAACAAGATTGAGTAGGCTGGGCTTTTTCATTTTCTTCCTTTCTCGAGAGAAACGAAATTTGGCCGCAATCCGGCGGGCAGTTTCTCCAGGTCGCTGGCAAGTGCGGGAACGATGAGCGGGAGATGGCTCCGCTTCATGATCTCCTGGCCTTCTGCAGATAACGCGAAGCCGATGAATTCCTCGGCGAGTTGCGGGTGGGGAGCGCTTTTCGGAATGGTCAGCGCGAAGAGGATCGGAAGTCCGTTGATCGCCTTTTTCTCGCCGGGTTTATTCCCGGCCACTTGCGTGGAAACGGTGGAATACAGACCAGCTTTGCTGGCGTCGCTCAAGTCAATTTCAGGCGGCAGCGTGACACATGATAGCCCGTTCTGGTCGGCCACAGAACGGTAGCCGTAGACGTAGTCCAGTTCACCGGTCTGGAGAAGCGCAACCAACTCAACCGACTTTGGGCGTATGTTCCTCGGAGGAACCGACTTGTTGAGTTGCTCGTAGAGGCCCGGTTTTTGGTAATACTTCTCCGCCAGTTGCCAGAGGAGAAGTGTGCGATATCCGGCGGGATCTGCGTCCGGGTCCGAATGTCCGGATTGGACACCCGCCCGGAGAAGGATTTCATGCCAGTTCTTGCTGTTAATCTCACCGGCGAACTTGGAGGACGGCGTGTACATCAAAACCATCTGGTTGCGCGCGAAGATGGCGTACCAATCGGCATAGCGTGGGATCAGGAGCGACGGGATCACCTCATAATCGGCCACGGCCAATACATCGCATAACTTGCCGAGTTCGGTGATTTTGCGCACCAAGTCCAAGCTGCCAGAACTTTCCTGCTGCGGGGTGACTCCCGGATGAAGGCGCCCGAATTCCCTCAGTAAATCGGCGAAGGGCGCCGTCAAACTCCCGGCATTGAAAACGATCAGCTCTTTTCGCTGCTGAGCTTTGCCCTCCTCTGTTCGAGGTGTACAGGTTGATGGCGCGACGCTTGATGAGTTCGCTCCACTAAGGCCGAAGAGAATGCAAAGCAGAGCGAAAGAAAACCTTAAGGAAGCGCGCACGAAGATTCCTTTAGCGATGTTCCCAGAGGTTAAAGCCTGCTGGGAATCCGACAGCCTATTCCATTTTGCGAACTGAGGCCAAGATGTTTTTCGCGTTGCCAAACAGTCCACGGCGGGCGCTTGTCGCCCAGTTGACGGGCAAGAGCAAATCGAAGCTGGTATTTATGTAGAATGGATTCGTGATGGTTCTACGTCGAAGACGCGTCTTAACAATGAACAGAGGGTCTTCGACTTTGAAGTGCGCCCTTTATGAAGAGGGAAATCCCGAGGAACTTCTCCTTTCAATGACGGTTCATCAGGCTGGGGCCTCAGGCAGCCGTTTGAAGATTGCAGATCCAAGTGGGGCTGTGTTGTCGGACGCACCGGTCGATGGCCTAGACTCAAATGGCGCATTGGAAACGGTATTCGCCTGGCTGGACGAACGGAAATATTTTTCCCAACTGGCGGCAGCAGGTCACCGGCTCGTCCATGGTGGACCTCGATACAGGGAGCCGCAGAGGATCACTCCGGAATTTCTTTCGGAGATGGAGCAACTTGTGCCACTGGACCCTGATCACATGCCAGCGGCGATCCGCGGAATCCAGTTCATTGCCAAGAAATTTCCGGAACTTCCCCAAGTAGCATGTTTCGACACGGCGTTCCACAGCTCTCTTCCGAAAGTTGCGCGGATGTACGCCCTTCCGCGGCGATTCTACGAACAAAGCATCTTTCGCTATGGTTTCCACGGCCTCTCCTATGAATACATACTGGGCGAACTTCGCGCGCTCGACGGAGAACTGGCGGGCGGCCGAATCATCATCGCGCATCTTGGCAGCGGCGCCAGCATGGTCGCAATCAAAGATGGAAAGAGCATTGACACTTCCATGGGTTTCACGCCACTTGAAGGCCTCGTGATGAGTACTCGATCGGGGGATGTCGACCCGGGCTTACTCCTCTATCTCCTCGCACAAGAGAAGATGTCCTCGAAAGAAGTCAACACACTCCTGAACAAAGAATCGGGTCTCGCGGGAGTTTCAGGAACGAGCGCGGATATGCGCGACTTACTTGGCAAGGTTTCGCACGACGCCCGCGCTGCCGACGCCGTCGAGCTGTTTTGTTACCGTGCCAAGAAGTATCTTGGTGCCTACGCTGCGGTATTGGGAGGACTCGACGTGCTCGTTTTCACGGGAGGAATCGGAGAGCATGCTCCCACCGTCCGCGAGCGGATCTGCAGCGGCCTGGAGTTTTTGGGAATCTGTCTCGATCCCTCCCGCAATGAAGCACACGCACCGTTGATATCGAGTTCCGATAGCCGTGTTAGCGTGCGTGTCATACAAACCGACGAAGATCGAATGATTGTCCGGCACGTGATTGCTGTTCTCGGCTGAACAAACGTCGAAGCGAGACCGAGGAACCCATGTTCACTTTTGAAGCGAGATTGTCCACTGCAAGTGATGCTCCGGAACGGCCAGCGAAGGAGCGGCCATCTGGAACGCCGGGGCCGCTCTCGTCTGAATTGCTTGATAAGATTCAGCGCTACTGGGAGGCCGCAAATTATCTCTGCGTCGGCCAAATCTACCTCCTCGACAACCCGCTGCTGCGAGAGCCGCTCACGAAGGCCCACATCAAGCCGCGCTTGCTGGGGCATTGGGGCACATCTGCCGGTCAGAATTTTATTTACGCTCACTTAAATCGCCTGATTCGGGAAACGGACGCCGACATTATTTATATATCCGGCCCCGGCCATGGCGGTCCAACGCTAAACGCCTGCGCCTATCTCGAAGGCACCTATACCGAAGTGCATCCGGAGATTACTCGGGACATCCACGGAATGCGCCTTTTCTTCCGCTCCTTTTCCACACCGGGTGGCGTGCCAAGTCACTGTGGTCCCCATACGCCAAACTCCATGCACGAAGGAGGAGAACTCGGATATTCACTGGTCCACGCCTTTGGAGCAGCATTCGACAATCCTGACCTGATTGTGGCTTGCGTCATCGGAGATGGAGAGGCCGAAACGTGCCCGCTCGAAGGAAGCTGGAAGGGCGTCAAATTCCTGAATCCTGCGAGAGATGGAGCTGTATTGCCGATCCTGCACCTGAACGGCTACAAAATCTCCGGGCCTACAGTCACAGCACGCACCAATGATGAAGAGCTAATCGCTCTTTATAAAGGTTTCGGGTACTCCGCCTATTGCGTCGAAGGGGATGATCCCGAAATCGTGCATCAACTCTTTGCGGCTGCTCTTGATCGTTGCTACGCGGAGATCCGGGAGATTCAGAAGAACTCCCGGGGAAAAAGCGCGCCGGGCAATAGAGTCGGGACGCGACCCTCGCCGGCATCGTCGCCTCGGTCGTGGCCGATGATCATCTTGCGCACTCCCAAGGGATGGACTTGCCCCAAGGAGGTGGACGGCGTGCCGATCGAGGGCACATTCCGTGCGCACCAGGTTCCGCTCTCCACCGTGTGCGAAAATCCTGAACACTTAAAGATGCTCGAAGCTTGGATGAGAAAGTATCGGCCCGAGGCCTTGTTTGATAAGGAAGGGCGTCTTGTTGCTGAGCTTGCGGCGCTGGCTCCAGACGGGGATCGCCGCATGGGCGCAAATCCTCATGTCAACGGCGGGCGATTGCTGAAGGCGCTCGATCTCCCCGACTTTGCTCAATACGCATTGTCCGTGCCTGGTCCAGGTGAAGTAGTGGCAGAAGCACCGCGCAAACTGGGAGAGTATCTGCGCGACGTCATTAAGCTCAACCCCGCGAATTTTCGGCTGTTCTGTCCGGATGAGACAAACTCCAATCGGCTGAATGCAGTGTTCGACGGACGAATCGTTGCACGATGGAGGAGACCGTATCCATCGACGACCATTTAGCCCCCGACGGCCGTGTGATGGAGGTGCTCAGCGAACATCTTTGCGAAGGTTGGCTCGAAGGCTATCTGCTTACCGGCCGGCATGGCATGTGGTCTTCCTACGAGGCATTCGCTCAGGTGGTCGATTCCATGGTCACGCAGCATGCGAAATGGATGGAACAATGCATCGAGTTTCCATGGCGCAGACCTATCGCCTCTCTCAACGTCTTTCTAACCAGCCATGCCTGGAGAAACGACCACAATGGTTTCAGCCATCAGGCGCCCGGCTTTGTCGACAATGCGCTCCAGCGCCGCAGCGAGGTGATCCGCGTCTACTATCCACCGGATTCAAACTGCTTGCTCAATGTGTTCGATCACTGCTTGCGCAGCCGAGATTACGTCAACGTCGTTACCTGCGGAAAACAGCCGGAGTTGCAATGGCTCACGTTTGACGAAGCGCTTGCTCATTGCTCTCAGGGGGCATCCATCTGGAAATTTGCGACGAACGATGACGGCAGCGAGCCTGACATCGTTCTAGCGTGTGCCGGCGATGTCCCTACCATCGAAGCCTGCGCCACATCCTGGCTGCTGCAAAAGCACGTGCCGGGGATTAAAGTGCGTGTCGTGAATGTTGTCGATCTCAACGCGCTGATGAGCCCCGACGATCATCCCCACGGCATGGACAATATTTCATTCAATGCGCTGTTTACACGCGATGTCGATGTGATCTTCGCTTTCCATGGCTATCGCTGGCTTATTCACAGCATGGTGCATGGCCGCGCGAACGAGGCTCGCTTTCATGTCCGCGGATTTAACGACGAGGGAAGTACCACCACTCCATTCGATATGGTCGTTCTCAATAAGATGAGCCGCTTCCACTTAGCCATTGATGCGCTGAAGCATGTGCCTCGATTGCGCTCGCAGGCATCGGACGCGATCGACATGTTCAACCGGAAACTGTACGAGCACCATGCATACATCCGGCAGCATTTCGAGGATATGCCGGAAATTCGGAATTGGCATTGGACGAAGGATTTCAGCGAGCCTGCCGCTCCGCCGCCTCTGGCGAAAGAACAGCCTCGCGCCCAGCTATTCACGGACTCTTAGTCGGCGCGCCGTTCGCACGCTTATTCTTTCTTGCCGGAGGCGTCTTTCGATTTCCGGTGAGCCTCCTGAGAAAACTGATAAGCCTTCGCGGAGTGCTCCAGTGCTTGCCGGGAATGCTCGTGCCCGGTCATATGGTCTTCTTTTTCGTGGTGCACGGCAGCAACACGATGTGCGTGCGCGGCTAGCTCGTGGAACTCTGCGGCTCTTATGTGCGAGTCTCTTGGCATGCCTTTTCTCCTGAGCAAGGTCTAGGTCTGAAGCGGGTTTTCACTCATTTGTAAAAATCAATCGGCCACTCTCGTTCTTACTGGGATAGATGGTATACCGCTGGTGGCCTGATGGCTCGCATTCGTGGATTGACAGGATGGCCGGTTTCGCGGAACAGTCTTTTGACCCATCATCAGCGAGTCCCGGCGCTCCGAGCGGATTCACTAACGCTGTCGCATCCTTCGGCGGGAGATCTCCCCTCAGATAGGCATCGATGTTCTCTTCCATTTCTACAGGAAATCGCGGCGCGGGACCGGCTAACTTGTCCTGATAAATCTTCAGCATGATTTCTCTGAAAACCGGCAACGCGGCAAAAGCGCCGGTTTCCTTCGCGCCCAACGAGCGGTTGTCATCAAAGCCAATACGCACTGCCACAGTAATTCCGTTGAGCCCAAACGTGGACCCGACAAATAGAGCATCCCGGTAATTGTTCGTCGTGCCGGTCTTGCCCATGACTGGGATGGGGAAAGCATGCGAATCAAGCGCGTGCGCGGTTCCCGAAGGGATGCGCACGACTCCGCGCAGCCCCTCCTGAATCATGGACAATGCAAAGTCGTTGCTCTTCGCCAAACAGCAGGGCTGTTGAAAGCTATAGACAACCTCTCCCCGCGTATGTTGAATTCTATCAATTACGTGTGGTTCTCCGGGCATTCCGCCAGCCATCAACCGGTAGGCGTTGGCAAGTTCCACCAACGTGACTTCGGATGCCCCAAGGGCCGTGGTGATGTAGGGCTGTAGCTTGGTTCGGATGCCAACGGCTTGCGCTGTTTTCAGTACGGAATCAATCCCAATCTGTCCGGCGACCCAGATGGCCGCCGCGTTCCTCGACTCGGCCAACGCCTGCCGTGCCGGTATCATTCCCTCGAATTGGTTGTCGAAATTGGAGATCCATTTGATTGTTCGACCGTTGGCACCAGCCACCGAGATGGGTTCGTCGGGCACGGATGTATCCAAATCGAGAGCGCCTTGGCGAAAAGCTGCCAGATAAACAAAGGGCTTCATCGCCGAGCCTGGCTGGCGCTTCGATTGGGTTGCGCGGTTGTAGTCGCTGTAGGTGTTGTTACGGCCTTTGTACACCTCCCGGCCACCTATCTCGGCCAGGATGGCGGAATCGCCGTTTCGAAGAACGACCACGGAACCTTGAATAAGCCCCACGCTCTGGGGGTGCCGCTTCTCATAGACCTTCAAGGCATTTTCCAGCGCCATGTCGTTCGCTATGAATTGGATACGGTGGTCAACGGTCGAATAAACCTGGATGTGGCCTTCGAGGAGCTGCTCAACTCCGATCTCGGAGTCCAGGTTGGGGCCGAGGCGTTTGAGTTCCTCGAGAGTCGTCTCTACCGCGGCAGCACCTTCGACAGGTTCAATGGGATGAGCCGCCAAACGAATTGGCTCTAGCTTGAGGCGCTGGGCCACCTCCGCAGGAAGGAAGTGATTCGCCACCATGAGATTCAATATTTGATTTCTCCGGTGCGTGGGTTTTTGAAGGTCTTCCACGGTGGGAGCGTATTCGCCAGGCGACTTCGGGATTGCAGCGAGCAGTGCTGCTTTGTCGGCGTCGTCCACGGTGAACGTCTCAATGGGCTTATGAAAGTAAAAATCCGAGGCTGCCGCAAAGCCATATCGGCCATTTCCCAAGTAGACGAAGTTCGCATAACGCGCGAACAGCTCTTCCTTGGCCCGGCGTTTGGATCCGTACTGCTTCTGCATCTCACTCTCGATCCACAAGGAGAGACGGATGGTCTCAATTTTCAGCAGGAGTTTATTCGTGCCGGGCACGCCGATGACGAAGGCTAGAACGCGGGGGAATATGCCGTCGTGCTGGAGCGATTTGCTGTTTTTTGTGCCGGAAAGTTTTTGGAGGAAGTAGCCGCGCACGAGCTGCTGGGTGATCGTCGAGCCGCCTTGCGGAAACACGAGTGGACGCTTGGAAGCATCTTCGCCATCGAAAGTTGTGAAATGCGCTGCCAAGGCTCGAATATTGGTTTTGGCCAGCAAGCGAAGGAAGACGGAATAGTCCACTCCCGAATGTGAGAAGAAGTTTTGATCTTCGGCAGAGAGTACGGCATCGCGCACTACGACGGGAATTTGCTCATACCGCATGATGTCGCGGCGTTCCCGCCCCAGTTCGATGAGAACGTGGCCATTCGCGTCATAAACATGACCCATCGTGGGGGGCTCAAAGCGAATGAATCCATCCAGATCGGGAAGGTTTGTTCGATTAAAGTTGACGTAGAAAGCCGTGAATACCGCAAAGGCTACTGGAACCAGAAAGCTACCAGCGGCGACGCGGAAAACAACACGGGCCGTGCGATTGTTCCGCACGGCGACAAATGCCATGCGAAACCGGGCAGGGAACTGTCGAATAAAGTCGTGAGTATTCAGCATGCGATCTGCCACGGCTACCGGCGCGATACTTCCTGCGGTTCCATTCCGTACGTATTGTCAGAATGATTGTGAATCGAGGGACCTGACCGTCAGGAACAAGCAGTGGAGTATTTTCTACAGGACACATTTCTAGAAACGCCGACACTCCGCCTCAAGCTAGATCACCCCTCCTAGATCCACTGGCCTTTCATGCGATGGCGCTTCTGCCCCTCAACAAGTGGAAGATGAGGAGCACGATACCAACGACGAGGACGATGTGAATGAGTCCACTGGTAACGTGAAATGCGAAAAACCCGAGTAACCAAAGAACAATCAAGACCGCTGCGATTAAACCAAGCATGTTTGAATCTCCTTGTCTCTCAGCGTGAGAAACGGCAATTTCTGTTTCTGCACGCTGCTGACTGCTTCCTCGACATCATTTCGTGCAGCACCCATATTAGGAACCTTGGATGGCGATATCTGTTCATTTCGGTACACTCTTGTGTGAACGGTCTTGACTGCAATCGAAGTGGACCTTCCTTCGCGCGTCTGGACGATTGCATACCCACCCTTGGCTCACCAGTACCTTCTACCGGGTACTGACAGGCTATTTCCCATTCTGGTCCCTGACCGCAGAATCCAGAATCCGTCAAATGCTGTTCAAAGACCTTAGCGTTGGAGAGGGACTTCATCCATGGCGCTGAAAACGCCTAACTTGATGAGCGACTTGAGGTTGCGGACGAAGCTCCTGTTTTCCTATGTCCTGATCACCGCCTGCCTTAGTTGCGCGACGCTGCTTGCGGTGCGCTATTCAGGGCAGAACCACGCGCGGCAAGAGGTCGCAGCTGGGGCCCACACATCCCTGCTGACCTTCGATGTGCTGTTCCATCAACATCAGAACGCTCTAGCTCGAAAGGCGGACCTTCTCGCTACGAAAGCGGCAATGGCCGGGGACGAGGAGGATGTCGACGCGACGCAAAGCTCTGCCAACCCTCTGGAATCGGATGGGAGCGACCTTGTCGCGGTGGCGGATGGATCGAACAAGATCGTCGTACTTCATGCCAGCCGCAAGAATTTTCCAACAATGGAAACGCAGGAAATGCTCCGCCGGTCGCTACAGAAAGGGTCTTCGTCCGATTGGTGGTACGTCGGCGGCTCCCTTTATCAGGTCGCGCTCCAACGAATCGGCCGTGGATCAGGCACGATTATCGTAGGTCGTGAGATTGATTATCGCACAGTTCACGACATGGGACGGATCTCTGCAAGCCAAGTGGTTTTCAGTTATGACCGAAATGTCGTCGCCAGCACGTTTCGTCCGATCGAGGAGCAGGAAGCTGGCAAAAAATTGCAGAATGCGCCGTTGCCCGGGCAAATCGAGGTTGGGGATGGTCAATTCTTTGCCGATTCGCTACAACTGAATAGCGGATCCGGTCCTGCCGCGCGCCTGACTGTGCTCAAATCGTACAGCGAGGCTACCGCTTTCCTTACGGACTTGAACCATCTGCTTCTTGGCCTTGGGTTTCTGGCTGTGCTGGCAGGTGCAGGACTTGTGTTCTTGATTTCGGATGCATTTACGCGGCCGCTGGCAAATCTTCTAGAAGGATTCCGGGCGCTCGAGCGCGGCGATTACGCCTATCCGCTGCACGCTCATGGGGGCGATGAGGTGGCCCATGCGACGCGCGCATTCGACCGCATGCGCAACGCGTTGCAGAAAAACGAAGCGCAGAAACAACAGCTCGAGGATCAACTTCGTCAATCACAGAAAATGGAGGCGCTGGGACGTCTGGCCGGCGGCGTGGCTCACGATTTCAATAACCTGCTGACGGTGATCAAAGGCCACAGCGAATTGATCACGGACCGAGTGGCGCCCGCCGATCCCGTTTCAATGAGCGGCCAGCAGATTCGGAAGGCTGCTGACCGTGCCGCCACGCTCACACGACAGATGCTTGCGTTCAGCCGAAGGCAGGCTTTGCAACCGAAGGTGTTGAACGTGAATGCCGTCGTGGAGGACATCGGGAAATTGGTGAAACGGCTGATACCGGAAGACATCGAGGTAATCTTCCGGCCGGAAGAATCGCTGGGCCGAGTGAAAGCGGACGCGAGCCAACTGGAACAAGTGTTGTTGAACTTGACCCTCAACGCACGCGATGCGATGCCGCGGGGCGGCAAAGTGATTATTGAAACGCGCAATGTGAGAGTGAATGCGGAATTGGCGCGGACCCTCCCGTCGGTGGAACCGGGAGATTACGTGAAACTCGCCGTGATTGACACAGGGACCGGCATGGATGCCGAAACGAAAGCCCATATCTTCGAGCCGTTTTTCACGACGAAGGAGCCGGGAAAGGGAACGGGCCTGGGCCTTGCAACCGTCTATGGCGTTGTGAAGCAAACCGGCGGCTTCATATGCGTCGATAGCGAAATAGGGATCGGGAGCAAATTTGAGGTTTACCTGCCCCGGGTGGATGGGAAGCTCGAGGTCGATGTGGCCCCGCAGAATTCGCCAGCTCAGAAAGTTGCACCGCACACCGTTCTGCTGGCGGAGGATGAGGCCGAGGTGCGCGCCGTGGCTTGTGAATTCCTGACGTCGGCAGGGTTCCGCGTGTTGACGGCCGAGGACGGTGTGCGGGCGCTACAGATTGCTGAACATGACAACACAATTGATATCCTGGTGACCGACATAGTGATGCCGCGTATGCGGGGGCCGAGAACTCGCCAGGCGACTGATGCGCCTGAGGCCCGGATTGAAGGTTGTGTATGTCTCTGGATACCTCGAGCCCGACGAAACCGATGGCGATTTCCTAAGAGAAGCTTTATTCCTGAACAAGCCGTTTTCGCGCGAAATGCTGGTGAATCAGATCGGGGAAGCTCTGCGCAAACAGGGATCGGTCAAGGGCCCAGTCGCAACCGTTGCGAGCTAGGCGCTCCGGCGACCGTCATCCCGCAGGATCTTTCTGACGCGTCGCCTTTACGCCAGTCAGAATCCCTACTCCCAAAAGTACGACCGCGCCCACCGCAATCCAGTGTGCGGGGATGTGCATCAAGCATGCGGCATAAATCAGGCCGCCGATCACGATCGCGAAACCAATCGAGTAAAGGCCGAATGACATAGCATCCCTTCCGGAGTCAGCCGCGGCAGCTTTCGCTGGAGAACTCAGCTTGCCCGCTTGCGGGAGAGCAACCCGGAATCCAGCCGCCCTCCCTTCTCTGACATAAATCAAATCCGCAGTTCCTACTGTGATGAGCTTGCTTTTTGATTTTTGACCTGTAGATCGTTAACCACTTGCTGAACGTTCGGCACTCCTGTCGCCACCTTCTCGGCGCGCGTGCGCTTGTTTTCCGAGTTCACTTCTCCCGTGAGCGTGACCACGCCGCTCTTCACTTCGTATTTCACGTCCTCATGCAACTTGTTTTGGATCAGTGCAGCATCCAGGTTCTTTTCAATGCCTTCGTCCAAATCGGAGTTCACAGCTTTTGCTTCTTTTTCGAGGCCCGGAGGAATCACCGCAATCTGATCCGCGACAACCTGCGTGCCCGCCAGAGACCTCGCAAGTGTCTCAGCTTGCGTCTTGTCGCTGCCACTTGCCACTTGTCCTTCCAAGGTCACGATGCCTTTGTCACGATCCTGGCTGACGGAGACGTTCTTAAGGCCTGCTTGATCGAGCGATTTGCGAATACTGTCGGAGACATCGGGTGACTTCGCGGCTGTCCCCGTGCATCCGGCCAGAATCCCAACGGCGAAGAGCGTGAGCATGGTTGCTGACAATCTGAGCTTTTTCATGTTTCTCCTATGATGAATTCGAGATGGAATCTCAAAACAGCAGCGAGTCGATGGCTAGTGCGTGTTGCCCTTGCATCCGCTATGTCCGCACAGACAATCGATGTCGGGCGTCTTTTCCATCGCCTCACACTCGGTGCTGCAATACTTGCCTGACGTTGTCACGCACGAACAGATGGGGTGAGCACACTTCTCGGGTTTTGCTGGGGTCATTATTTTATCTCCTATTTGGATCAAGGGCGGATGATCAAGCGCAAATATAAGTCGCCAGGATAAATGTTTCTGTACAGAAAGGAACACATTGCGATATGGGTCGCATGGTCGCAGCCGTGGATGGCATCGGTGGCTTCCGCGAGAAGTGTTGCCTCTTCTGTGCGAACGGCTGTAGCACAGTAGTTTCAGGGTGATCGGGTAACAATCAATTGATGAATGGCGGCCTTTCGACTGCGTTGTCGATCCCGCTTCCCGATCGTCTGGAAGGTCTCTCGAAATTCTCTTCATCTTCGTGATGTTGAAGAGCAATTGCTGCCAAATGGACCACTCGCTCGATCAGCTGAAATTCATGCGCAGTGGGATTTCGTTGGTCACAGCAGTAAATTTGGAGCGTTCCCATCGGGTTCTTGTCACGCGATAGAATACTTGTGGCCGAAAAAACGTTCAGGCCGAATTGTGTGGCGCTTTGAGCGATTGAAGAGACATGGCTTTCTCCCACGCCCGGCAGCAAGACGAGCGATACTACGTCGCCGATCTGAACATCGATCGCAGTGCACAGTTTATTCAAGATCACCGGAAGCGGCGCGCCGAGGGATATCAGCTCAAGAATGTTTCGCTCTCCCGATAACTGGCTGCGTCGCTTGTCGTCACATTGCCGGCAAAACCCGAACTCCCTTGGTTCTCGCTTCGTGTGTACCTTGTGGTTGGCCATCTCAGTCACCTCATCTACTGTTGCTTTTCCGCAACTCCTCGCGCTTGTTGCGAGTGCGATGGCACCCCGCCCCCCATTCGTCGTTTCTCGCAGGTGTAAAAGCAGAATCTTAGAAGCGGTCAAAATGCGGGGCTGTTCAATTTTGCACAGTCGTGATTGTTCGTACTTGCGAGCACAAAACTACCAGTGGAAGAAGCGACGGGAACATAATACTGTTTTGTCTCAGCCATGGGGCCGGTGGTCAATTCCCGCCGGGCGCGCCATGTCGCAATGTTTGCCGACCGCACGAATTGGAATCTCGATGAAAACCGACTGACCACGGCCCTCGCCCGGCATCGCGCCAGTGGCAAGCCGTTGCTCGATCTTACCGCTTCAAATCCAACCGAAAGCGGTTTTGAGTATGACCAGGCGGCAATTGTGCGCGCACTATCACATCCAGCCGTCCTGGAATATCATCCGGACCCCAAAGGCTTGATTGCGGCACGCCGGGCAGTTGCCGGCTACTACCTCGCGCTAGGCGGCACGGTTCCGATCGAGGACATGTTTCTCACTACCAGCACGAGCGAAGCGTATTCCTTTGTTTTTCGGCTTCTTTGCAATCCCGGTGACGAGTTGCTGATTCCCGCTCCCGGCTATCCGCTGTTTGATTTCCTGGGTGATATCCATGACGTGCGGCTTGTGCGCTACCCTCTCGTCTACGACCACGGTTGGCAGATTGATTTTCACGCACTCGAACGCACGATCACATCGCGCACGCGCGGAATCGTCGTGGTCCATCCGAATAATCCCACCGGTCATTTTTGCAAAAGCGACGATAGGTCAAAGCTGAACGAGATCTGCTCCGCGCGTCAATTGGCCATGATTGCCGACGAAGTGTTCCTTGATTTCGTCATCGGGGAGGAAAAGCCAGTCAGCTTCGCGACGAACTCAGATGCGCTGACCTTTACGGTCAGCGGCCTTTCCAAGATATCCGGCCTCCCGCAAATGAAGGCGGCCTGGTTGATCGCGGCGGGCCCTGAGGAGTTGAAACAGCAGGCGCTGGCGCGGCTCGAGGTAATCGCCGATGCGTATCTTTCCATGAATGCCCCGGTGCAACTGGCCATTCCGGAATTCTTACAACAGCGTCATGAATTTCAGAAGCAATTGCTGAAGCGCGTGCGAAGGAACTTGTCCGAGCTGGACCGCCAACTGGACGGCCAAACCTATTGCACCCGGCTCGAAGTGGAGGGGGCCTGGAATGCCGTTCTTCGCATTCCCGCGACGCGGTCGGATGAAGACCTCGCAATCGAACTCCTGACTACGAGAGGCGTTCATGTGCACCCTGGTCACTTCTATGATTTCGCGTCGGAGGGATTCTTGGTGCTCAGTCTGATCACGCGGGAAACAGAATTTGCGGAGGGTGTCAAACGCCTGCTCTCGATGTTCTGAGAACACAAGAAGAAGCTCAGGCTTCTCCGTGCGCGCTCGCGGGCGCCAATCTGCCTCTACTTTCGGCTTCGTTTCTTTTTGCTCTTTCTCCAACGGAGCACTCCGACGGCTATCGCTACAATCGTCACCGCGAGCACCACGGCGAGAATCCAATCTCCATATTTCGACATCCATCTCAGGATATGTCGCCCGTACGTGGCTCCCAGATATGCGAATAGCGTAAAGCGGATGCCCCGGCCCACTGTGAAAGCAATCAGAAACTTCCTGGCCGGATATTTCGTCGCACCGGCAGCAAGGACGAACGGAACCATGGGCGCCGGAGGCGGAAGAATTGCGGGAATTACAATCGCGCCCAAACCCCATTTCGCGAAAAACTTGTTGACCCTTTCCACATTCCGGCGCGACAACCGATTCGTCAAAGCTGCCTCGCCTTGCTTGTGCGCGAGCCGGTAGGTAAGGTAGGCACCCAGGACGGAGCCTGTGGTCGCCATAAATGCGTAATACGGCCAGACCTCCAACTTGGCGGCCGCGAGAACGATCGTGAGCGCATCGAGGCTGCCAGGTATGGGAATGATCGAGCTGTCGAGGAGTCCGAGAATAATTAGCCCAGGGCCACCCAGGTGGCGTAGCCAGCGCAACATTTCTCTCGCGGTTGTGCTGCTTAGGAATGCGGCAGTCAGCGGGATCAGCATTTTCTCTCGGACCTTGTTTCGTACCCTCGAAACATTTCGGCGTCATTGTAGCTCGCGCAGCTGGAGCGAATCGATGCCTCGCGGTATGAATCAGGATGGATCGTATGGTCAGACGATCGCGCAGCTTTGCTTCAATACCGCAGCGCAACTATAGCGTGTACGGCGCCGAGCAGCAGCAGCGCAAGCGACAGAGGGATGTGGAATAGCAGCCAGCCGTGGAGCCAATGATGGAGACGCACTTGCTGCCGCAGCTGGCGCTCCTCCTCACAAATGTCCTCGAGGTCCTTGACGGTCTCATGCAGCGCAGGCGGCAAGAGAGTGCGGAGGCCTTGAAACATCGCGCGTGCGTTTGCCGACTCTGAAAGCGCGTGACCGCGGGCGCCGGGATGTTCCAGAAATGGCCGCATCTCGCGGGTATAGAATTTCTGCAGCGGCACGACATCCTCTTCCGAGATAGCCGGCAATTCGTCAGCTATTACCCCTCCGCGCTCCTGGGTCGTTATGATTAGCGGGCTTCCGGAGGCGACGGATGCGGATGCGACAAATTCGTCCGCTTCCTCGAGGAGCCGGCCGCGCACATGGTCAATTTGTTCGAAGACCGTTTCCAGTGGAACCTCCACGCGGATAACATTCGGCATGTAATTCTGCAACACAGCGCCAAAGACGCCGCTCCCCACAACCAGGATCAGCAGAACCATCAAGGTGGTTGTGAGCGGTCCGCCAAAATGGAATCCGCCGTGGAATAGAATTAGCGGCAAGCTCAGGAATCCGAGCCATAAGTGGCCGCGCATCCACGACTGGGCGCGACCCAGCCGCCAGACGGGAACCTTCTTGCGCGCCCCCAGCAACGCCGCGAAGATCATGAACGCGAAGCCGGCAATTCCGAACGCCAGTCCAACCGGGCTGGAACCACTGGGCCCGTGCGGCCACTTGGCTGCGTAAGGAACGTAGACGGCGGCCGATCCCCCAAGAATGATGAGCGACAGGACCAGCCATTTTTTGTGAGTCTTGTCGATTAGCACGTTGGATCTCTAAGCGTTCAATTCCTGCGCTCTTCGATGACTTTCGCTACCGTTTCGGCGCCTTGGGCGGAGCAACCCCCAAGATCCCGGAGAAATACTTGCTCGGATCCACGCGGTGCGCCGCATCGTGTGGGCAAGCGTACACGCAACTCGGCTCGGCATGTTCCGTGCACAAATCGCACGAAGTGGCTTTCCGCCTCATGGTCGCTTTTTTCCGCCCAGCGTGTTCCGGGTCGTCCACCATCACTTCAAACGGATGCAAATTGATGTTTCCGTACGGGCAATTCTGCGCGCATAGGCCGCAGCCAACGCACCAATCTTCGATGATTACCTCGAGCGAGTTGCGCCGGCGTATGGATCCCACGGGACAACCCACCATGCAAAGCGGATCCCGGCAGTGCCGGCATGACGTGGCCACCAGATAATGATCGAATCGCAGGCCTTCGCGAATGAGCCGAGTGACGCCGTCATGAGCATCCGCGCACGCTCGCACGCACGCGTCGCACCGCGTGCAGCGCTCCAGATCGAGCAGCAGCAGGCTCTGCGCTTCCATTAATCCTTGCGCAAGGAAACTCTCGAGTGGCACGCTTTGAACCATAGAAAGGCGCTGGCGGTTACTTTCGAGCCGCTCGTGCTCCACAGCCTCGAGCTTTTTGCGTATATCCGGAAACTGCACCATCATGCGGTTGAAATCTTCGCCGGAGAATCTCACGAGTTCGACGTGGTCGAGCGCCGTGCAGGTGGCCGTGCGTATGTCGCCTTGTAGCAGGCCGATCTCTCCGAAATAATCGCCGCGAGAGAGGTAAGCCACCACCAGTTCGCCGCCGGGGTGCGCCTGGGAAACCTTCACGAACCCGATCCGCACAAGATAGAAGCTGTCGGCTACGTCTCCTTGTTTGCAAATCACCTGCCCTTTGGCGTAGTGCAGCAGTTCGACCCTATCCCGCAGGCTGCTGATGAATTCGTCCGTCAGAGAGGCGAAGACGGGAACTCCTCGCAGATGACTATCGAGTGCACGCTGGCGATAGGATTTATCGAGCTGGGCCCTGAAATTCTTGTTGCGCTGCATGATGTCGAGCACGTTCCGCAGCATTTCGAGCATCGTGCAATCAGTTTCCGCGCGAACGGTCGCGGACCGCGGATACAGGCTCATGCAGGTCATCTCGCCGAACAGATCTCCTGCTCCCAGCTCCGCCACCGGGTTTTCATACTTCAGGTCGATGGGGGCATCAATATGAATGTACCGTTGATCTGTTTCCTCTTCGCGCTTGTCCTCCTGACGCTTGGCGAGGGCGCTCGTCAATTTGCTGAAAAACCCCTTGGCGCCACCGTGCGTCTTCACGTGGGCCATCGGGCTCGAAATAGACACGCGCGCTCTGCCGCTCAGAATGTAGAACGCGGTTGAGCCATACTCTCCTTCGCGGCAAATCACTTCGCCTTTCTTGAAATTCCGCCGCACCACTGCGCCGCGATTCAAGCTGAGGAATGTTCCGGAGACGCCTTTGAACACGGGAAGCTGCTCGAGCTCCTCGGGAGTCACCTGCTGCGTATTGGTGGCGCTCTTTAAGGCGGTTCCGGTCACGCCCTTGTTCGTCAGCGCGCCAGTCGGACACGAAACCATGCACTCGCCGCACGACACGCAGGACGAGCTGCCCATGGGCAAATTGTTGTCGAACGCAATCCCCGCTTGCGCGCCCTTGCCCATGCGGCCCAGCACGAAATTGTGGCGGATCTCGCTGCATCCGCGGATGCAGCGGTCGCAAAGAATGCAAGCGTCGAATTCCACTGCGATGGCTGGGGAAGAATCGTCCTTGCCGCGGCCGGTGCTGCGGTGCACGAAGCGCGGCTGCGTGATGCCGGATTGCTTCGCCAGCGTCTCGAGTTCGCAATCACCCGTGTTCTGCTGGCGCGCGCAAGGGCTGGGGTGATCGGACATCAGCAGTTCCAGCAGCGTTCGCCGCGCCCCCCGCACCCTGTCGGAGGCGGTATTCACTACCATGCCGTTCTCGGCAGGCCTTACGCACGAGGCAGTCAAAACGCGCCCGCCCACGTCCACCACGCATATACGGCAGACTCCTACAGGTGTTTCGTTCTGCTGGTGGCACAGCGTGGGGATCGCGATCCCGTTCAACCGGGCCGCGTCGAAAACGCTCGTGCCGGCCGGCACCGTCACTTTTCTCCCGTCGACTGTGAGTTCAATCGCTCCGGCTGGACTCATGCGTGCCTCGCGGGTGCGACATGCGCTTTTGGAACTACATGAGCGGCCGCCGGCGCATGGCAGATTCCGGAAGGGCACTCGCGGCGCGTGATGTGCGCCTCCACCTCTTCTTTGAAGTACTTCAAAACTGAAGCAATCGGCACCGGCACTACCTGGCCCAGGCCGCAGATGGACGCCAGCTTCAATGCCTCGGAAAGCTCATCAACCAAAGCCATATCGCCGAGATTTTGACGGCCCAGTGTCCAGTTGGTCAGAATGTCCACCATCTTTTGGGAGCCTACGCGGCAAGGCACGCATTTTCCGCAGGACTCATTGCGGAAGAATTGCGTCGCGCTCAGCGCCATGTCCAGCATGCACCTGTCCTCTGCGCAGACCACCACCGCGCCGGAACCCATCATCGATCCCACATCGGCAAGCGATTTGAAATCCACGTGCACGTCCACCATCGAAGCCGGCAAATAGCCCGCCGAAGGACCCGACGGCGCAAATGCTTTCAGTTTCTTGCCTCCGGGAATCCCTCCAGCCTTCTGAAAAATCAATTCGGACATCGGAGTGCCCATTGGCACTTCATAGATTCCCGGACGCACTACGTCGCCGCTGACTCCGACGAATTTCAATCCCGCCGTTCCGTTCACTCCCTGCGCTTTATACCAGTCCACGCCGCGCACCAGAATTTGCGGAACGTGCGCGAATGTCTCGACATTGTTGATCACCGTCGGCTTGTTCCAGAGTCCGTGCGACACCGGGAACGGTGGCTTGTTTCGCGGCTCGGCTCTTTTGCCTTCGATAGCCTCCAGTAACGCGCTTTCTTCGCCGCAGATATATCCGCCCGGACTCACAAAAACTTCCAATTCGAAGGCAAGATTGCTTCCCAGGATTCGGGGGCCTAACAGTCCTTCGCGCTGGCAGTGCTGGATTTCCTCTTCGGCTAGCTCTTCCTGATGTCCGTACTCGTGGCGAATGTAAAGAATTCCCTTGCGTGCGCCGGTTATCAGCCCGGCGAGGATCATGCCCTCGACTACCAGATGCGTGAGATGCGTGAGGATGAAGCGGTCCTTGATCGTGCCGGGCTCGCTCTCATCTGCATTGCAGACGATATACTTCTCCGGGTCGGTTTGCGCGCGCACAATTTGCCATTTCGACTCGGTGGGGAATCCTGCGCCGCCCAGCCCTCGCAGCCCGGACGCCTTCAGCGAAGCGAGTGCGCCATCGAAATCTCGCGATTGCACAAGCCTTCGCACAGCCCCGTAATGAGGCGCCCCTGCGTAAGGATCGGAAGCGCATTCCACGCGTTCCGAGCGCTGACCCGGCTCCGGCAATTCTCCGTGGGTCATGGCGCCGCGGATCAGCTCTTCTGCCCGGGATAGCTGAATGGGGCAATAAATGCGTTCGTTGATCGAAACCGCCGGGGCCATGTCGCACCGGCCCAGGCAGGATACGCCGCGGATTGTCAAATCTTGTTCGTGCGCTCCGAGGAAAGCTCGCTCCAGTTCGGTCTTCAGTTGGTCTGCGCCGAGGAGATGGCATGTCATGTCCCGGCACACGAGCACGTCGGCCTTTGGCGGAGGCGTCAGCCGGAAGTGCGGAAAGAAGCTGGCGACCTGATGCAGGCGCGTGATGGGAACTTCGATTCTCGTCGACAAAGCCTGAAGCTGCTCCGCAGGCAGATAACCGAACTCCTTCTGAACCGCCTTGAGTTCCTCTACGATCAACTCAATTGTCTCCTGAGTCGCAAGCCATTCTAATCGACGGCAGGAATGTTTGCAAAATAGGTCTTGCGCAGCACTCCTATAGCAAATCTCATGGGGCAAGTCCAGAGCACCTGGGCCCATTTCATAATGCCGCGTTCACAACATCGTGACTTCCATTTCGTTGACACCACTCGGTTGAATAGTATTCACTAGCGCTGACCTTTAGCATCTCTGAGACCATGACCAAGCCAAAGAGCCCTCTTACCGCCGAACACCAAAGATTGAACGCTCCGGACGAAGGCGCCGTCGCACCCTGGCGCCGCTGGGGTCCCTACGTCAGTGAGCGTTCCTGGGGTACGGTGCGGGAAGATTACAGCGCCGGCGGCGACGCCTGGAACTTTCTGCCGCACGATTTGGCGCGCAGCAAGGCATATCGTTGGGGCGAGGACGGCATAGCGGGACTTTGCGACCGCTATCAGCTCCTTGTCTTCGCTTTAGCGCTGTGGAACGGCCGCGATCCCATTCTCAAGGAGCGGATGTTCGGCCTGAACGGGTCGGAAGCGAACCACGGTGAAGACGTAAAGGAGTATTACTTCTATCTCGACAATACTCCCACCCACAGTTATATGCGGATGCTCTACAAATATCCGCAGGCGGAATATCCCTATTTACTCGTTCTCGATGAAAACCGTCGTCGAGAGGGCAGCGGCGCGGAATTTGAGCTGCTCGATACGGGAGTATTCAACGAAAACCGTTACTTCGATGTTTTCGTCGAATACGCAAAAGCTTCTCCCGAGGATATCTGCATCCGCATCGAAGCATTCAACCGTGGCCCCGAGGACGCAGTCCTGCACCTCCTGCCGCATTTATGGTTCCGCAACACATGGGCGTGGACGGATCCGCCGGGTAGCGAGCCGATCATTCGTGCCGGCGCCGGCCGCGGATCGACGCGTAGCGAAGCGGCATTCCTTGAAGCCGATTCGAGCGGCGCAAGACCGCTCGGAAATTTGCAATCGGAGTATCGCCTCGATCTCACGCGCCTCTACGGTCCCGCAGGCGCGGAGTTGCTCTTTACCGACAATGAGACGAATGCTCCTCGCGTCTTTGGCCCCGGCAATGTAAGCCGCAAGCCGTACGTGAAAGATGCTTTCCACCGCCATATCATTAACGGCGAAAACTCCGTGAATCCCGAACGCGTTGGCACGAAAGCGTGTTTCCATTACACGCTGCAAATTCCCGCCGGCAAGTCAGTCGTCATTCCCATGCGCCTGACGCCGGAAAGGCCGCGCGCGGGCGTTCCGCCTTTGGAGGATGTCGAAGCGATTGTCCTCCAGCGCAAACAGGAAGCCGATGAGTTTTACGCCACGATCCATCCCCCGAAGGCCACCGCCGACGAGCGCTTGATCCAGCGCCAGGCGCTTTCGGGAATGCTTTGGACCAAGCAAATTTATCTTTTCGACGTGAGCTTGTGGCTCGACGGCGATATTCCTGCCTGTCCTCCGCCCGAATCCCGCAAGCACATCCGCAATTCTCACTGGCGCCATTTGAATTCCATGCGCGTCCTGATGATGCCGGACAAGTGGGAGTATCCCTGGTTCGCTTCGTGGGACTTGGCGTTTCATTGCGTCACGCTCGCTCTGATCGACCCGGGCACCGCGAAACAGAATCTCTGGGTGCTTCTCTTCGAGCAGTTCCAGCACCCCAACGGACAGATTCCCGCTTACGAATGGGAATTCTCCGATTTGAACCCTCCGGTGCAAGCCTGGGCCGCTTGGCGGATTTATGAGCTCGAGAAAAAACGCTCGGGATCGTACGACCGCGAATTTCTCGAGAAGTGTTTTCACAAGCTGCTGATCAATTTCGCCTGGTGGGTCAACAAAGTCGACAGCCAGGGTTTGAACGTCTTCGAGGGCGGTTTTCTCGGCCTCGACAACATCACTGTAGTGGACCGCAGCACCAAATTGCCGGACGGCGCAATCCTCGAGCAGTCCGACGCTACCGGCTGGATGGGGTTCTTTTGCCTGCACATGATGCGCATCGCTCTCGAACTTGCCAAGAAAGACCGCGTCTACGAAGGCCTCGCCACGAAATTCTTCGAGCATTTCATCGGCATCGGGGCCGCCATGAAGAAAATGGGTGGCCGCGGGTATCAGCTGTGGGATGAAGACGCGGGTTTTTTCTACGATGTTCTTCGCTACACGAATGGCGACTTCCACAAGTTCCGCGTTCGTTCGCTCGTGGGCCTCATTCCGATGTTCGCCGTGGAATTCCTCCGCGAAGATGAGCTGAAGCAGCTCTCCTATTTCCCCGGCAGCGTCAATTGGTTCATCAAAAACCGCCCGGATCTCGTCGGTAGCGCTTGCTATTCGGAAACGCGCGATGGCGTGCGCTGCCACGTTCTTTCGATCGTGGACCGTCACCAATTGTCGCGAATTCTAGAGCGTCTTTTCGATCCGGACGAGTTCCTCTCGCCCACCGGGATCCGCAGCCTTTCGAAATTCCATGAGCATTCGCCCTTCGCGTTCGGCGAGAGCGAAGTGCGCTACTCGCCCGCCGAAGCCGACGTGAAGATCAAAGGCGGCAATTCCAATTGGCGCGGGCCTCTCTGGTTCCCGACCACATATTTGATTATTGAATCTCTCGTGAAATTCAGCGAGGCATTCGGCCCGGATTTCAAAGTGGCAGCGCCGGGAAGCGGCGGAAACCCCGTCACTCCGCGCGCGATGGCTGCGGAAATCGCTCGACGCATGATCGCCATTTTCGGCCGCGATTCATCCGGACGCCGCCCCGTCTTCGGCGATGCCGCCAAATTCCAGCAAGATCCTCACTGGCGCGATTACCTTCTCTTTTACGAATATTTTCACGGCGACACCGGCGCTGGCCTCGGCGCAAGCCATCAGACTGGCTGGACCGGCCTCGTTGCAAATCTCATAGACGAATCGTATTAACTGCCGTGGGGATTCCTCAGGAAAGAACGACAGCACTCACTTCGATCCGGTCGCGCCCCCCGCGTTTTGCCGCGTAGAGCGCCGCGTCGGCCTGGCTCACCAGCTTTGCAAATTCCGGCGCGACTTTTCCCTCAAAACCGGCAATGCCGAAACTGGCTGTTGCCCTAACCGTCTTCTCACCAAAGTAATTGTTGTTCTCGGAATTGCCGACTCACGCGCTCCACCAAGAGTCGAACGTCTTCGCGTCCGCATGCGTGAATATCATCAGGAATTCCTCGCCGCCGATACGCCGCACATGTCCGAACGTCTCGAATTGGTCTTTGGACTTCCGCAACCCCTTTCGAACGGCATCTCCCGCTTCATGTCCGTACGTGTCATTTACGCGCCGAAATTGTCCAGTTCCGCCATTGCCACCCCAGAACGAAGGCCATGGGCGCGGCGCCGCTCAATTCGCGCACGCCCAGGCGTTAATCGCCCGGCGATTGGGTGGCCGTGTCAGGGTTCGGTGAGTGCCGCTCTTCCAGCAGCTGGTTCTTTGCCTCGATGCCGCTGCAGGTCAACGATTCTTCGGCCGCTCCCACACGCGCCGAAGCTCCTGCAGATGGAAGGGCTTCGTCAGGTAGTCGTCGGCGCCTGCCGCCAGTCCTTCGACCACGTTCTCTTCGAATTGCTCGTCAGAGATGATGACGTAGTCGCCAGGAATGCCTCTGGCTCGTGCCAATTTTCTGGCAGAGTTCGATCCCGTATCGACATCACCCAGCCCGTGATTAAAAGGGCAGCACGGTACTGCTCGAAGAGCTCGATCGCGCTCTGCCGTCTTGGTGAACAAATCCAACATTTATCTGCTCGACGTCTGTCGACGAGCTTGCCGTACACCACCGAATCATCCGCAACCTGAACCTCAAGTTGCCCGCAGAGGTGCCGACGTCCCTTTCCTTGACTCTGCTTATCCTTGTCGTCGCCTACGAAATTGAGAGGAAGAAACTTCCAAATCCTAGCACGGCAGGCCTCTTCACACTGGGTCCAGGAGCGGACTGTTCCTTCGCAGCCATGGCCGCCGCCGCGGCGATTTTTGCAAGTTGGCTAAATTGCTGTTGCCATCAGAGCGAAAGCGGTCAATGATTG
>CAVPUS010000002.1:0-13977 GCA_963709005.1 uncultured Acidobacteriota bacterium | reverse complement strand
GTCACCGACTGAGCTGACCGATCCGCGTGGGCCGAGTTGAAGGGTCGGCAGCGGAGCTTGTCAGACGTGCAAGAACGCTCCGTAGGGACTCCGCCGATCTCGCTGGGGCCTGCTCTGCTGTGAAGTTCATTGTGGAGGGGGCAGGAGAGGAGTACGATGCGCCTGAAATTGAGCCAAATCGGAAATCCCCGCTAACTTCATTGCCCCGATTGACGACGCCGAACAAGGGTGGTGGTACTGATGAACGCCCTGGTGCGGGACGTCCGAAGCTTCAAACAGAGAGGAGTTGCATATGGCCGAAGATGTTGTTGTGTCCGCGGATTCGATAAAGGCGACCGACAAGGACGGCAACACGTATACGATTAAAACGGATGGCAAGCGGGACAAGGACGGCAAGGTCAAGGTCGAGAAGACGTTCATCAAGGGCAGCAAAGAGCAGAAATTGGCAGAGCCGAAGCAAAAGTGGGACATCGGATACTCGACTGCGACTAAGGATGTTTCCTCGTGGGGCACCGATGGCAATTTCCTTATCGAGGTCCATTGCGAGGCCGACACCCCGTATGTAAAGCTGACGTCAAAGAACGACCCCACTTTCACGGTAGAGAAAAAGAACTTGGCGAACCATGACGCGCAAAACAAGATGATTGATGCTTTGAAGAAGTTGCTCGGCGAAGGCAAAAAAAAATAGCTCTTGTCGCCCTCCGCGCCGCATCGTAGCGCGCTCACCCCACCACAATTCAGCGTACGGCTGACGTGCCTCGGTCCCATAGGGGGGCCACTTGTCCCGATAGACAGTTTCAACCCTCATCTCGCTTCCATACCAAAACTGTCCTCAAGGACAGGCGAAAAGCACAAACCTCCCATGCTACATTTCCCCCAGCCTGCGATAATTTTTCGCAGGCCCGAAAGGAGCCGGAGGCGTGCGCTACACACAAAATGAAATCGAAAAAACGCTTAATACCCGTCTCCGTGCCTCCGTGGCAAACGCTAGCCACTCGTTTACCCTGAGGACCGCTTTGCGGACGAACGGGCCACTAGCCACTCGCCACTGCTTTTCTAATCGTCACCCGTGTCGATTAGAACTGCGGCTAAGTTCTTGCGCACCTAATACATCACTTTTTCTAATCGACACTCGGCGAGGGGTCTTTTTCGCACGAATTCCCGCAACACGGGACCCCCACCTGTTCGGGGGAGGTTTTATTTCCAGATACGTGCTGTATGGAACATACATCGCGGCACCAGAGGCGCATAGTCGTGGGCAACGGGAGGGATTCGGTATCCCGGTTTTGAAGGACCACGCAATGCGCCAAATATGGGGCCTCCCAGTGTCGACGGCAAGTCGAGCCTGGGGGATTATCCGTCCACTATTCTTCTCGGCTCCTGGTCTTGTTGCTGGCATTGCGACTGCGATTGCCCCTGCGATTTTCTTGGCCATTGTCATTGCTATCGCCGCTGCGATTTTCTCGCCAACCGCAATCATGGCCGCGCCCATGCCGCAGGGCGGCAGCGCCCAGATCGTCCTCGCGCAGGTACACGTTGCGCCGGCCATGACCATGCAGCCAACGCCAGCGATGCCTTTTTCGATGCCGCTATCGACCCCTTTACTGGCCGCTTCCTTCCGGCCGTCCGAGGATGCCGCAAAGACCCCGGCCCCTCTTATTCAGGTGTTCGCGGGAGCGAATCAATCTGGCCAGAGCATGGCCCAACTTCTCCCGACCGAAGAGTTCCGGACTGTGTTTTTCACGCAGTCGAGCGTTCCGCTCGCGCAAGCCTGGAGCGGACGGATGCAACTCGGCGCCTTTCAGAGCACACTTCGCGTTCAGAACCTGCAGCTTTTTCCCGGCGGTCCGCGTTCGATCCATTCCTCCGGCATCAGCCTGAGCTTTCACTTTGGCCGCGATGCGCGGACGGGACACCCGGTCCAGGCATGGCGGTGCCTGTCGCGGATTTTTGGCAGCGTCCTGAATTGAAATGTTTTTCTTCGCTCGCGGCGCCATCATGGATGTGCGATGAACATGGACGTGCGATGAAGAAGAAAACAAAAAGAGAATTGAGCGAAGTTACGCTCGCCAGCGTCAAGAAAGAAATGGCCAAGCCGCGCATCGCGGAGTCTGCGCGCAGGGTGAAGTGAGCCGAGCCGCTGGGCGAATGCCGCTCCTAACCGCCTACACCCGGGGTTGGATTTGTGATGGACGATTGAGCTGCTGCGATGCCGATGGCGATCGGGTAGAGAGTGGAAAAGGCGAGCTGGAAGGTTTTTACCTCGGGAGCGCCTTCGAGCACTTCCACCAAACTCTTCACCGCGTCCGCGTAGGCCTTGCTTTCGTAAGCTTCCGCGTTTTCTTTCGTCTCCCATATGCTGATGGCGACCACTTTCGGCGCGCCCGGATCAACCAATAGAATCTCGTCCTTGAAGCCCTGCTGTTTGCGAAGGGCCGGAAGGATATGCTTCTCGAAAAGTTCAGAAAATTGCTTGTGTGTATTGGGTTTCAATTCCAGGGAAACAATGCGAGCAAACATGTCAACCTCCTAAGGTTGTGTGCGCTGGGTTGCGGTGGAACCTACAATTCGGAATTCCGACCCGCGGCGAGTATGCATGCACGACACCGTAAAATGTGTTCCATACAGCACACTTATGCGTACGATGCCACGCTCAAGGGAAAAGTGAAAATCCCAGGCGGGGTTTCAGACAGATGGACGAAGCTGAGGCTCTTGCCGCGCGGGGTAGGATTTTTGCTTATGGTGGAACCACGCCAGTTGGAAACGGTCCATATAGAGGTAAACGACAGGCGTGGTAAACAGCGTGAGCATCTGGCTCAGGATCAGGCCGCCGACAATGCTGACGCCGAGCGGGCGGCGCAATTCGGAGCCGGTTCCCATACCGATGGCGAGCGGCAGCGCGCCCAAGAGCGCGGCCATCGTGGTCATCATGATGGGACGAAAGCGCAGCAAGCAGGCCTGGTAGATTGATTCCTCCGACGACTTCCCTTCCTTGCGTTCCGCGTCGAGCGCAAAATCAATCATCATGATCGCATTCTTCTTCACGATGCCGATCAGGAGGATGATGCCGATCAAGGCGATGACGCTCAAGTCCATTCCGCAAATCAGCAGCGCCAGAATCGCGCCGATGCCGGCGGAAGGAAGCGTGGAGAGAATCGTAATCGGATGGATGTAGCTCTCGTAGAGCATGCCGAGGACGATGTACACAGCCGCAAGCGCCGCGAGAATCAGAATGAGCTGGTTCGACAGCGACGACTGAAACGCCTGTGCCGTTCCCTGGAAGCTGGCATGAATCGTGGAGGGCAAGCTGATGTCACGCTCCGCGTTCTCGATGGCGTCCACGGCATCGCCCAGCGCGACGCCCAGCGCCAGATTGAACGACAGCGTGACCGCGGGAAACTGGCCCTGGTGATTCACGGCCAGCGCGGTGGTGCGCGATTCGAAGTGCGTGAAAGCGCTCAGGGGAACCTGCGCACCGGTGGCCGACCTCACGTAGATGCTCTTCAGCGCGTCGGGGTCCTCCTGGAAGCTGGGGTCCACTTCGAGCACCACGTGATACTGGTTCAACGTCTTGTACATAATCGAGACTTGCCGCTGGCCGAAAGCGTCGTAAAGGACATTGTCAATCGTTTGCGCGGGAATGCCGAGCCGCGATGCGGTGTCGCGGTCAATCACAAGTTCCGCTTCCAGGCCTTTATCCTGCTGATCGGTGGCGACGTCGCGCAATTCGGGCAAGGTCTTCAACTTTGCCAGCATGCGGGGCGACCAGGCGTTCAGATCGTCAAGGTTCTCGCTATCGAGAGTGAACTGATACTGCGAATTGCTCGAGCGCCCGCCGACGCGAATATCCTGCTGCGCCTGGAGGTACAGCACGGCTCCGGGCACCACGGCGAGCTTGCGGCGCAGGCGCTGGATCACCTGGTCGGCGCTGACCTTTCTTTCCGAAAGAGGCTTCAGCGTGATGAACATGCGGCCCGTATTGATCGTGCCGCCATTGCCGCCCACGAAACTCACGACGGTGTAGACGGCCGGATCAGCCATCACAATATCGCTGAACTGCCTTTGCTTCTTGCGCATGGCATCGAACGAAATGTCCTGGGCCGCCTGGATGGAGCCGCCGAGAATGCCGGTGTCCTGCTGAGGGAAGAAGCCCTTGGGAATGACGTAGAAGAGCGCGATGTTCACGCACACGGTGGCGAGGGTGATAGCCAGCGTGATGCGCTGATGCCTCAAGACCCAGCGCAGGCCGCGATCGTACGATCGGTGCAGCGCGTCGAAGGCGCGCTCGCTGGCGAGATACACGCGCCCGTGCCCCTGTTTCGACAACGGCTTCAGGAATTTCGCGCACATCATGGGCGTGGTGGTGAGGGAAACAAGCAGCGAAACGCCGATGGCGACGCTGAGGGTCACAGCAAATTCGCGGAAAAGCCTGCCAACGATACCGGCCATCAGGAGGATGGGAATAAAAACGGCGACCAGCGACGTGCTCATCGAGAGAACGGTGAAGCCGATCTCCTGCGAACCCTTGTAGGCCGCCTTGAGGGGAGACAAACCCATCTCGAGGTAACGCGTGATGTTCTCAATCACCACAATGGCATCGTCAACGACGAATCCGGTGCAGATGGTAAGAGCCATCAGAGATAAGTTGTCCACCGAATAGCCGAGCAGGTACATGACGGCCAGCGTGCCGAGCAGCGACACGGGCACGGCCACGGCAGGAATCACCGTGGCCCAAACGTTTCTCAGAAAAACAAAGATGACGAGAATGACCAGGACAACGGTGATCAGGAGAGTGATCTGTATGTCGTCCACAGAGGCGCGAATGGTGGTGGTGCGGTCGGACGCAACATCCACTTTCACGGCCGCCGGAATGGACGCTTGAATTTCCGGAAGGTTCGCGCGGACGCGGTCCACGGTTCCGACGATATTGGCGCCCGGCTGGCGCCACACGATGATTATGACGGATGGCACGCTGTTGGACAGGCCGGCGGTATGGATGTCCTCGACCGAATCGACAACCGTCCCGATGTCTCGAAGCCGAATCGGGGATCCGTTGTGGTAGGCGACGATCAACGGCGCATAGTGGACAGCGTCGAACAATTGATCGTTGTCCATGATGGTCCAGCGAACCAGGCCGTTGGCGAGAATGCCTTTCGGCTCGTTGGCATTCACCTGGCCGAGCGCGGTGCGAACATCCTCGAGCCCGATTCCGTAATTTCCCAGGGTCATGGGGTTCACTTCGACGCGCACAGCCGGGCGCGCGCTTCCTCCGACAAGCACCAGGCCGACGCCATCAATCTGCGAGAGCTTCTGCGCGATGATGGAGTCGGAGACGTCGTAAAGCTTGGCCATGGGGAGAATGGCGGAACTCACGGAAAGGATCATGATCGGCGAGTCGGATGGATTGCTTTTTCGATAGGTGGGCGAGGCGGGAAGATTCGCCGGCAACTGTCCCGCGGCAGCATTGATCGCCGCCTGCACGTCGCGAGCCGCGGCATCAATGCTGCGGGTGAGGTCAAACTGCAGAACAATTGTGGTCGAGCCGAGAAGGCTCGACGAAGTCATTTGCGTAACGCCAGCGATACGGCCGAACTGGCGTTCGAGCGGAGTGGCCACGGATGAAGCCATTGTCTCGGGGCTCGCACCCGGCAGAGCCGCCTGCACCTGAATGGTCGGAAATTCCACCTGGGGAAGGGGCGCGACGGGAAGAAAGCGGTAGGCAATCACGCCCGCCAGCATCACGGCCGCCGTCAGCAGCGAAGTGCCGATGGGTCTCTGGATAAAGGGGGTGGAGATATTCATGGACGTCAGTCGCTTGCGGCCTCCGCCTCAGGCTCGATTACATTGCCGATGCGGTAGCGCGAAAAGCGGCGAGCGAGCCGGTCGAACCAGAGATAAACAACCGGCGTGGTGAAGAGCGTGAGCAGCTGGCTAACGAGCAACCCGCCGACGATGCTGATGCCCAGCGGGCGCCGCAGCTCCGAACCGGTGCCGGTTCCCAACGCAAGGGGAAGACCGCCCAGAAGCGCGGCCATCGTGGTCATCATGATCGGACGGAAACGGAGCAGGCAGGCTTGATAGATCGCTTCCTCCGGGCTCTTGTGCTGATTGCGCTCCGCGTCGAGAGCGAAATCAATCATCATGATCGCGTTTTTCTTCACGATGCCGATGAGGAGGATGATGCCGATCAATGCAATCACGCTCAGGTCCTCGCCGCAAATCAACAAAGCCAGAATGGCTCCGACTCCCGCGGAGGGAAGCGTGGAAAGAATCGTGATGGGATGAATGTAGCTTTCGTAGAGGACGCCAAGAACGATGTAAACAGTGACCAAGGCGGCCAGGATCAGAATCGGCTCGTTGACCAGCGCGGCCTGGAACGCCTGGGCGGTTCCCTGAAAACTCGCATTGATCGAAGCCGGCAACCCGATTTCGCGCTCCGCTTTCTTGATTGCGTCCACGGCATCTCCCAGGGAAACGCCGGGGGCCAAGTTGAAAGAGAGCGTGACGACGGGAAACTGGCCCTGGTGGTTTATCGCCAAAGTCACGGCCTTCTGCTGCAAGTGTGTGAACGTGCCCAGCGGGACCTGCGTTCCATTGGTGGACTTGACGTAGATTTGGTTCAGGGCGTCAGGGTTCTGTCCGAAGCGCGGGTCCACTTGCAGAACCACGTGGTACTGGTTCAATTGCGTGAAAATCGTGGAGACTTGACGTTGGCCGAAGGCGTCGTAGAGCGCGTCGTCTATCGACTGCGGAGCGATTCCGAGGCGCGAAGCGGTGTCGCGATCGATCACGAGGTTTGCCTGGAGCCCGCTATCCTGCTGGTCGGTGGCGACATCGCGCAATTGAGAAAGCGTGTTCAGTTTGGCGACGAGCTTCGGCGTCCATTGGGAGAGCTCGTTCCCGTCGGCGTCCTCAATCGAGTATTGGTATTGAGTGCGGCTCACGCGATCCTCAACGGTCAGGTCCTGCACCGGCTGCATGAAAAGAGTGATACCGGCCACCTGCGCCAGCTTCGGCTGCAGCCGCCGGATAATGTCGGAAGCGCTGGCGTTCCTCTGATCGAGCGGCTTCAAATTGATCTGGATGCGCCCGGCGTTCGGGGTCATGTTGGTGCCATCCACACCGATAAAGGAGGAGAGGCTTTCCACGCCGGGATCTTTCAAGATGATCGTCGTCAGCGCCTGTTGGCGGTCGGACATGGAAGAAAAGGACACGGTCTGCGCGGCCTCGGAAACGCCGAGAATCACGCCCGTATCCTGGACCGGGAAAAAGCCCTTGGGCACGATGTAGTAAAGAACGATGGTAAGCACGAGAGTCCCGGCGGTGACCAGGAGTGTGACGGTCTGATGGCGCAGAACGAACTTCACGCCGCGGCCGTAGCGCTCGATCGTCCGGTCGAAGAATCGCTCCGAAGCTTTGTAGAACCATCCCTGCTTTGAAGCCGCCTCCTGCTTAAGAAGCTTCGCGCACATCATGGGAGTCAGCGTGAGCGAGACGAACGCGGAGACAAGGATTGTGACGCCGAGGGTGACGGCAAACTCGCGGAAAAGGCGTCCGACAATGTCGCCCATGAACAGGAGCGGGATCAGCACGGCGATCAGTGAAACGGTCAAAGACACGATGGTGAATCCGATCTGGTCCGAACCCATCAAGGCGGCTTCCAGGGGCGGATGCCCTTCCTCAATGAACCTTGAAATGTTCTCGATCATCACGATCGCGTCATCCACCACGAAGCCGGTGGATATGGTGAGGGCCATAAGCGAAAGATTGTCGAGGCTGTAATTGAGCAGATACATCACGCCGAAGGTGCCCACGATCGAAAGAGGGACCGCGACGCTGGGAATAATGGTGGCCGCGACGCTGCGAAGGAACAGGAACATCACCATCACGACCAGGGCCACGGTGAGCATCAACTCGAATTGAACATCCTGCACCGACGCGCGAATGGTGATGGTGCGGTCGGTGAGCGTGGTCACATGAATGGAGGAAGGCAAGGTGGCCTGCAGGCGCGGAAGAAGCTTCTTGATGCGATCCACCACGCCGATGATATTGGTCCCGGGCTGGCGCTGGATGTTCAGAATCACGGCGGGCATCGTGTTCATCCAGGCAGCCTGAAGTTCATTTTCCGCGCCATCCACCACAGTGGCCACGTCGGACAGGCGAACCGGGCCGCCATTCCGATAGGCGATCACGATGGAGCCGTATTGATCGCTGGTAAGGAGCTGATCATTGTCTCCGATGGTGAAGGACTGCCGGGGACCATTGAGGTTTCCCTTGGCCTGGTCCACATTGGCCTGCGAAAGCGCCGTTCGCAGGTCTTCCATGCCCAGGCCATAGCCCGCGAGCGCAGTGGGATTCGCGAGGACACGAACGGCGGGCTTCTGCCCGCCGCTGATGGTCACGAGGCCAACACCCGGGAGCTGCGAAATTTTCTGCGCGAGATTTGTGTCGGCCAGGTCCTCAACCTTGGAAAGAGGCAGAGTTTCCGACGTCAGCGCAAGAGTCAGGACAGGCGTATCCGCCGGATTCACCTTGCTGTAGATGGGGGGATTGGGCAGGTCTTTCGGCAGGTACGTGGCAGCCGCATTGATCGCAGCCTGCACCTGTTGTTCGGCAACGTCGATGTTTTGGAGCAAGTCAAATTGGAGGGTGATCACCGAGCCGCCGAAAGAGCTCGTGGAGGTCATCTGGTTGAGACCCGGAACCTGCCCGAACTGCCTCTCGAGCGGCGTGGTCACCGACGACGCCATCACGTCGGGGCTTGCGCCCGGATAAAATGTAAGAACCTGGATGGTCGGATAATCCACCTGCGGAAGAGCGGAGACGGGAAGCTGCCGGTAGGCCACGACGCCTACGAGCACCACTCCCACCATCAGGAGCGATGTCGCCACGGGCCGAAGTATGAACGGCCGCGACGGGCTCACTGATTCTTTCCTCCCGCTGGCGAGGCACTTTGCTGGGTCCGAGCCGGACTTACGGGATTCGCGTTCACCTTGGCCCCGGCTTGAAGCTTATCCTGGCCGTCGATGACAACCTGCTCGCCGGGAGCCAATCCCTGCGTGATCACGGCGATATTGCCTTCGATGAAGTCTTCCTGAATGGGACGAACATCCGCTGTGGAGTCGGATTTCACGACATACACGAAGTCTCCCTGCGAGCCCTTCTGAATGGCCGCGGAGGGAATGACGATCGCGCTTTTTTTCGTGGTAAGGAACAGCCGGATGTTCACGAATTGATTGGGCCACAAAGAATTGTCGTTGTTGGGGAAAACGGACTTCAGCTTGACCGTGCCGGTGGTCTGATCGATCTGATTGTCGATGGTCTGCAGGTTTCCGTCGGCGATCTTCGTTTTATTGTCGCGGCTGTAAGCTTCGACGGTGAGCTGGCGGTTGCGCATCTCGGCGATGACTTGAAGAAGATTGTCCTCGGGCAACGTGAAAATCACGGCGATGGGCTGAACCTGCGTGATCACGAGCATGCCCGTCGTGTCGGCGGCGTGCACGATGTTGCCGGGGTCCACCAGCCGCAGTCCTACACGGCCGCTAATGGGCGAGGTGATCTTGGAATAGGTGAGATTCAGCTTGGCGCTGTTGATCTGAGCCTGGTCCGCCTGGAGTGCGCCGTCAAACTGGCCGACCATGGCCTGCTGCGAATCCAGTTGCTGGCGGGGAGCCACTCCCTCCTGCCATAACTGCTGGTAGCGGTTGAGATTAATCCTCGCGTCGTTCTGAGATGCCAGGTCCTTTGCATATTGGCCGTTCGCTTGATCGAGGGCCACCTGATACGGCCGCGGATCAATTTCAATCAGGAGGTCGCCTTCCTTAACGAACTGCCCTTCTTTGAAGTTAACCTTGACAATTTGGCCGTCCACGCGCGTCTTCACCGTCACGGTGTTAAACGCCGTGACCGATCCGAGACCGGTCAGATAAAACGGCACATCCCTCGTCTGAACCGGCGTGACGGACACCGAGAAGGCGGGCGGCGCGGTTGGTCCCTTTGCAGCTGCCGCCGAGCGACCCCGCGCGCGGTACACAAAGATCGACGCTGCGATCAGCACGACTATAATCGCCGGCCACACCCAGCGGTGTTTGCGCGGCAGGTTATATGGTTCTCGAGGGGGTGGCGGCGAGACTTTAATCTCGTCCTTCTCCAGCGGTTCAGAAGCGGACATCGGTCGTCCTCTGGGCAAAGTTATATCTCAAATTTAGACGTTTCGCCGCTCCGGTAGGATACAGAAAGGTATGCAGTTGGGACAAACCTGACACGACGCCCCGGCAGGATATCCTCCGGATTCGGGCTCGGTGGCGGCATCGGACTGAGCGCGTTTGACTAGCCAGAGCAGCGTGGCATTTTGGCGTTTCGGGTCGGTCACGGTCAACACTGCAACGGGATCAAGAACTTTCCTGAGTCCTCCGGCTAACACTCGCATCCTATTGACTTGACGGAGTTCTGAGCCCCGGGTAAAGTGAGTTTATGAAGGCTTGCACCTTCTCGACGCTTTGTATGCCGTGTTGTTGTACACACGGCTGGCGCCGGGGTGCGATCCGACTGACATAGTCATTATCTAAATTCGGATTCAAGCAACCCGCTCACCAGCAAAAACTGGTCAGCGGGTTTTTTGTTTTTCTGGGAGATTTTATGGCCGCCGGAACAGATGTACAGGCCACACAGGACGCCAAGCACGTGCCGCCGCCGCGCGAGACCAAGGCGCAGCGCATCGAGCGCCTGAAGCTCGCGAAGAATCCGTGGGAATGCTTCGAAGAGATCAAGGAGTTCGCGCGAAAAGGCCGCGACTCCGTTCTGCCCGAATGGACGGCCCTCTACTTCCGCTGGTGGGGGATTTACACGCAGGGAGACGGCGCGGGCGTTGTGGCAGGCAACGGCGGAGAAGGAAAATCCACGAAATATTTCATGCTGCGCATCCGCCTGCCCAACGGGCTCCTCCGTTCGAATCAGTTGCGGATGATCGCCAGCCTGGCCGAGCGCCACGGAAGATCCGTCGCTGACATTACCGTCCGCCAAAATATTCAGCTGCACTGGCTTACTATCGAGGATCTGCCCGGAGTGATTGAGTCGCTCGCAGCCGTGGGCCTCACTCCGAAGAGCGCCTGCGGCGATGTGCCTCGCAATCTCACCGGCTGCCCGGTCGCCGGCATCGCGCCGGAAGAGATTTGCGATGCGTCGCCGCTGCTGCTCGAAGCGAATGATCTGCTCGCCGCAGGCAACGATTTCTACAATCTTCCGCGCAAATTCAAAGTGTGCATCACGGGCTGCCGCGTGTGGTGCTCATATCCCGAAATCAACGATGTGGGTCTCACCGCCATCGAGCGATACCGCCAGGGCAAGCGCGAAGCGGGCTTCTCCGTTCGAGTGGGAGGCGGTCTCTCGGCCGATCCGCACTTTGGGGTTCGCCTGAACGCGTTCGTGCGATGGGAACAAGCGCTCCCGGTGGTGCGAGGCGTCGCCGAAATCTTTCGCGATCAGGATGTCCTGCGCGAAAATCGCGACCGCGCGCGCCTGAAGCATCTCTTCACTCGGCACGCCTGGACATCGCAACAGTTTCTAGAGGAGCTGACGGATCGGCTCGGATTCAAACTCGATCCTGCCGAAGAGGAAGCCCCGCCCGCCGATATTTACCGCGATCACGTGGGAATTCATCCCCAGAAACAGCCCGGACTTTTCTACGCGGGCGTCGCGGTCCTCCGCGGGCGCATCACGCCGGAGCAGATGCGCGCAGCCGCGGATTTATCGGACCGCTTTGCGAACGGCGATCTGCGCACGACGAACATGCAGAATCTCATCATCGCCAATGTCCCCCGCGCCCATGTCAATCCGCTCGTCCGCGAACTGGATCACGCAGGTCTGCGCGTGGAAGCCACTCCCTTCTGGCGCGGCGCCATCGCTTGCAGCGGGGCGGAATTCTGCAAGCTCGCTCTCACCGAGACCAAGGGTTTCACGCGCTGGCTCGTTGACGAACTCGAAGAGCGCGTTCCCGGGTTCGACCAGCAGCTCAAACTGAATGTGACCGGCTGCCCGAATGCCTGCGGCCAGCATTGGATTGCCGACATCGGCCTCGAAGGGAAAAAGATCAAGCAAGGCCAAGATTTTCTGGACGCCTATTATTTTTGCCTGGGTGGCGCGGTCGGCGAACACCAGCGAATTGCGCGTCCGATCGGCTTCCGCTGCGCGGCCCGCGAAGTCCCGGACGCCATCGAACGCCTGCTGCACGCCTATCTCGCGAACCGCAACAATGGCGAAAATCTCCGCGCGTATTTTGCGCGCTTCTCCGATGACGAGCTCCGCGCCCAGTTGGCGGGCCACGTCCTCGAAGCCGTCAGCCGCGATCCTTCGCCGGGGCCCGTGCCTCACGGAGCCGGAGATTGAGCATGGACGCAAATCTCTTCCCGGCTTTCATCAAACTGGCGAACCGCCCGTGCCTGGTGGTCGGCGCCGGAGAGATCGCCTCGTCGAAGATTGCTTCGCTGCTTGACGCGGGCGCGCGCGTCACTGTTGTGGCGCTGCGAGCCACTCCGCAGGTTCAGGCGCTCGCCGCGGCAGGGAGAGTCCATTGGATCCGGAGCGAGTTCCGGGCCGCCGACCTCGACGGAATCTTTCTCGCAATTGCCGCCACTTCCGCGAGCGATGTCAACCGCGCCGTTTTTCTCGAAGCGCAGCGCCGCAACATTCTCTGCAACGCCGTGGACGATCCCCCGAATTGCGATTTCTATTTTCCGGCTGTCGTGCGGCGCGGCAAGCTTCAGATTGCAATTTCGACTTCCGGTGAAAGCCCGTTGCTCGCGCAGCGTCTTCGTATCGAACTCGAGAAAAGTCTCGATAGTTCCATGGGGGATTGGGTGGACGAGATCGGAACCCGCCGCCGCGAAATTCTTGCGTCGCAGCCGCCATCGGAAGAGCGCAAGCGGCTCTTGCAGTCGCTTGCGTACGGCGCCCCCGATGAAAGGATGCCGCATATCGCGCGAAGGCGCGCCCGAAAATCGCCCAAGAATCAGAGAATCAGGAGCGAACGATGACAACGATTGCCCGCGGCAAAGTATATTTCGTCGGAGCAGGACCCGGCGATCCGGAACTGCTCACTGTCAAGGCCGCCGCGCTCCTGTGCCGCGCCGATCTGGTGTTGCATGACGACCTCGTGCCCCCGGCGATTCTGGCGCTGGCTGCGCCGCAAAGCATGGCGATCAACGTGGGCAAGCGGTGCGGCGCCAAGAAAATCACGCAGGAGCAAATCCATGAACTCATGATTTCGTCCGCGCGCCGTGGGATGAGCGTTGTGCGCCTGAAGAGCGGTGACCCCGCCGTCTTCGGCCGCCTCGGCGAGGAAATAGACGCTCTCAATGCCGCCGGTGTGGCTTTCGAAATCGTTCCTGGCGTCACGGCCGCACTCGCGGCAGCATCGGCGGTTGGCGCGTCTCTAACGGACCGCCGGAAAAGTTCGCGCGTTCTGTTGGCCAGCGGCCACCACGCAGATGAACGCAAGCTCATTGCGAGCGCTGATGTCGCCGCCCTGGTTCATGAAGACACGACGCTTGCAATCTACATGCCGGGCCGCGATTTCAGTCGAATCCGCAAGGAACTGCTCGATGCGGCCTTGGCCCCCGAAACTCCGTGCGTAATTGTTTCCCGCGCTTCTACTCAGGACGAGAGCATGCTCTGGACGACTCTCGGCCGGCTCGAAAACCTTCCCGTTCTCGAATCTCCCACAGTGCTTTTGATTGGCCGCACACTCGAAAGCGCGGCGCAACACGCGAACGCGTCCCAATCGGGCCTTGAGCCTCTCCACCTGCCCACGGATTTTCTTTACGATGCGCGGCATCTCGACTCGCCAACGACCATTCATTTGAAAAGGAGCCTTACACCTTGAGCAAATCACCTGAAGACCGTAAGGAAGCGAAACAGCAATCGGGGTTCAAACTTTCGCTCGACGCGTGGGCTGTCGTGGTGGCTCTCGCTCTTTCCGTG
>CAVPUS010000001.1:0-10821 GCA_963709005.1 uncultured Acidobacteriota bacterium | reverse complement strand
AGTGGTGGGCTAGTTTCTGATTCCCCGGCTGCACGCCCAGGTGAATTCAGACTTGAAAACCAGGGGCTCCCGGAACGACTCCGAGGGATTCGGAGACCCCCCCATGATAGGGCGGTCTGGAGCTGAAGCTTATTGCCACTTACGTTACACGGCAAAGTACTTTCAGTATGATGAGTCCCGCACGATCGCATTCAACGCGAGAGGACACCTTTCATGGCCATGAAGCGGCTCATTCAATGGGTAGTTAGAAGCCTCGCCGCAGTTTTCATATTCGCCGTCGTCGGGCTGGCGGTGCTGCTCACTTTGCTTTGGCGGGAACACAAAACAGGAATCACGCTGCCGGCGCCCACAGGCCACTTTTCCGTTGGGCGGACGACGTACGCATGGGTCAACGACGCCGAGAAGGACGAATTGGCGCCATCTCCACGAGCGGCGCGAGAGGTATTGGTTTGGATCTGGTACCCGTCGGTGGCTGCGACGTCCGCCGCACCGGCGGAGTATCTGCCGGCGGCGTGGCGTTTGGCCCTCGCGCAACACTCTGGCGCACTGATGAGTCAATTCCTTACGCGAGATTTGTCCCTGGTCCAAGCCCATAGCACATCCGATCCGGACATATCGACGGAGCAGCGCTCCTATCCAGTCGTCATTATGCGGGCTGGTGGCGGAGCTTTGACCACGGACTTCACGACTCTCGCTGAGGATCTGGCAAGTCACGGGTATATCGTCGTGGGCTTCGACGCGCCTTACAGAACCTTCGTCGTCGTCCTTTCGGACGGCCGCGTCGTCATCAGACCGCCAACGAACGATCCCGAAGATATGGAAGCCGGCCAAGCGAATCGCCTGATCAACAGACTTTTGCCCATGTGGACCAGCGACACGAAGTTTGTGGTGAGCCAGTTGGAGCGCCTGAATGCCGCTGATCCATCCGGAAAGTTTACGGGCCGGCTGGATATGCAGTGGCTCGGCATGTTTGGGCATTCGTTCGGCGGCGCGCAGGCGTTGCAATTCTGTCACGACGATTCCCGCTGCAAGGCGGGCATCGATATCGATGGCGCTCCCTACGGCAGCGTCGTTCAGGAGGGCCTCAAACAGCCTTTCATGTTTATTCTCAGCGATCACAGCCGCGAACTGGCAGATCCCGCTAGCAGGCAGATCGGTGCAGACATCCAGTCCATTTACGGCCGCCTCCCGAACGGTCGATTACTGATTACGATTCGCGGAGCAAATCACTTTAGTTTCAGTGACCAGATCCTGCTCAAGAGCCATTACGTCATCACGCTGCTGCGCATGTTTGGATTCGGGGGGCTGGACGGGCGCCGCGGTCTCACCATAACCTCCGAGTATGTGCACACGTTCTTTGATATCTATCTGAAGGGCGCGCCTTCAACTCTGCTGACAAGTGTTTCCACGCAGTATCCAGAGGTTCAGCTCGAGCCTCGGTAAGACAACTGTGCGCGTCGGCTGGATCTAGCATGCGTTCCTTATACCCGAGGTCGGCTGCTCCGGCCTCCGGCGCAGCGAATCGGGCCGCGCCTGCCTCGCGCAAATTGCATTACTGTCAATTCGCAGCCCGACGCCGTAGTAGACTAGCTTCCGAATACCGGAATTATCAGAGGTTGGCGCGCCAAGTCGGAAATCCCGGCTTAATGGGAAGCCAGTCGCAGCAGTGCATTCTTATTCTGAGGTGCCATCTTGAACTGGATCCTTTCCCGAATTCCTTCACGTGTACTTCCAGCTCTTGTTGTCATGGCGCTCTGCGCGGCATGCCTTGCGTTCTCCCAAGACCGCTCGGCCTCAAACGAGCCCGCCTCCGAAGGCCGGCCGATCACGCCCGCCGGCTCGCTCGTCCCGGACACCACCACCGGCCATCCGGCCGTAGGCTCTCTGCCCGTCGCATTCGTCCGCAGTCCCGACCATGCCGCAAAGGATGGCGGCGGTCGTTACCTCATCAGCATCAATAGCGGCCTCGGGATCCAGTTCAATGCCGCCACGAATCCCGAACAGCAGTCCATCTCGGTTCTCGATCTCAGTGCTCAGCCCTCCCCGCAAGTCATTCAAGACGTCTATTTCCCCAGCCCGCAAAGCGCTCAGGTCGGTGCGGCATTCTCCCCGGAGCCCGACTCCACCGGCTCGTACACTCTCTATGTTTCTGGCGGATTCGAAAACAAGATCTGGATGTTCCGCTTCCGTCCAAATGCCGCGCAGCCGGTTTCACCTCCGTCGAATGGCCCGGATAGCAAAGTCACCGCGCCCTTCCTTTCCGTCAGTGGCTTCGCCTCCCAGGCATCTTCGCCGCGCTACAATGACAATCAGGAGCCGGTCTATCCGCTGGGAATCGCCCTCAGCGCCGACGGCGATTCGCTCTTCCTCGCCAATAATCTTGGCGACTCTCTTGGCATCGTCCGGGGCCTTCGCTCCGATCGCCGCCTGATGCGCGTGGATTTGTCCGATGGCCATCCCGGGCACTTCGTCTATCCCTACGGCGTTGTGGCTTGGTCTGAGCCGGGCTCCCGCGAGACGAAGAAAGTTTTCGTTTCCTGCTGGGCCACTGCTTCCGTTGCCGCCGTGGACGTCAATCATCCCGAAAAGCCCCCCACCTTTATTCCCGTCGGCCGCCACCCGACCGCGATGCTCTTCAACGCGGCGCTCACGCGCCTCTACGTCGCCAATTCCGACGCCGACTCCGTCTCCGTCATCGACGCGCGCACCGACCGCGTCGTCGAAACAATCTCGGTGCGCTTGTCGGAGAATGCCCTTCCGGGCAGCTCGCCCGAGGGCCTGGCTCTCAGCGCGGATGGCGCCACGCTCTATGTGGCTAACGCTCATAGCAACGCCGTTGCCGTGGTCGCTTTAGGGCCTGCAGCGATGGGAGCGGCGACGCGCAAGAAAGAGGAGGGGAAATCGTCGGACGATGACGATGAAAAATCGGCCCAACGAAGCCAAGTCCGCGGTTTCATCCCCACCGGTCAGTATCCGTCTGCTCTCGCCGTTGCCAATGGCTCGCTCTTCGTCGCCAACGGGAAGGGAACTGGCTTCGAAAACTCTTCTCTCGTAGCCAACGATTCTGGACGCGCCCCGAACACGGCCAACGATCGCTTCCCCGCCGGGACTGGCCGTACGCGCCAGGGCGGCGAATATGATGGCGCCTTGATCGCCGGAACGATCTCTCAAATTGCCGAGCCGGATCCCCGCACGCTCGTCAATTACACAAGCCAGGTAATGCGCAACGACGGCTTGATTGGCGCCCCCGATATTCATCTCTTTGCTGGGGCGTCTCCAATTCATCACGTCATTTACATCATTCGCGAAAATCGCACCTACGACGAAATCTTCGGCGATGTCGAAAAATCCGGCAGCGGCCAGGCTGCCGACGGCGATTCCGCTCTTGCCATTTTTGGCGATGGCTCAGCCGCGCGCCAGCCGGGCGGTCCGCCACAGGAGATCACTCCCAACGCCCACGCTCTGGCCCAACGTTTCGGCCTTCTCGACCGCTTCTTCGTGAATTCTGAGGCCAGCCCCGACGGCCACAACTGGACCGACGCCGCGTTCTCCTCGGATTATGTCGACAAAGCCTTCCGCTGGAACTATTCCCACCGCGGCCGAAGCTACGATTTCCAGGGGGAGAATCGCGAGCCTGATATCGGGGCAACCCGCGGCCAGCCGCCGATTCTCCCCGTCCCCGCCACCGCGGACGACGTCGCTCATCTCATCCAGCGCTACGTCCCCTACCTGAACGGCTCGCGCGACGTGGCCGAGCCGGAAACGCTTTACCTGTGGGATGCGGCTGCGCGAGCGCGCCTCACCTACCGCACCGATGGCGAGGAGGTGGCCACGATTTCGCAAGCCGAGGTGGACGCCTTCAACGCCAATCGCGAGCGTGAATATCCGGACATCTCCCCCACCGTTGTTGCATTCCCTCTGAAGAAGTCACTGGAGGGCCATTTCAGTCCCACTCATCGCGAGTTCGATATTTATACGCCCGATTCGATGACTGCTGATTCCTACCGTGCGGCCGTCGCATCGCGTTCTGCGTCCGCCCTGATCTCCGATTCCAATCCCGATCCGCATTTCCGCGGTTACTCCCGCGTCTCCAATTGGCTGATTGAATTCCGCGGCTACGTCGAAGGGCTCCGCAAAGGTGCGCCCGATTCCTTTCCCGCTTTCAACATCGTCTACTTGCCGAACGATCATACCGATGGTTTCCGCCCCCACATGCCGACGCCGCAGTTCTACATCGCCGATAATGACTACGCTCTCGGCCTCCTCGTCCAGGAAGTTTCTTCCAGCCCCTATTGGAAAGACACGGCTATCTTCGTTCTCGAAGACGACGCGCAAAATGGCCCCGACCACGTGGACGCCCACCGCTCTCCCGCTCTGGTCATCAGCGCCTACAATCGCCCCGGTATCCTCGTTCATCAGTACCACAGCACGGTCAGCCTGATCCGCACCATGGAGCTTCTCCTCGGCATGTCGCCCATGAATCAGCTCGATGCCTCCGCGTCTCCCATCGATGTTTTCCAGGCGCAGCCCGATTTGACCTCGTACCAGGCCATCCTGCCCAGCGTGTCGCTGAAGAATCTGATCGTCCAGCCTTCTTCCGATCGTGAAACCGCGCAAATGATTCGCCGCAGCGAGCGCCAGAATTTCGAAGCTCCCGACTTGGCCGACGCCGGTACGGTGAATCGCATTCTCTGGTTTTCCGTGCGCGGCCCCCACGAACCCTATCCGGGCAGCACGCGCCTTCCCATCTTCGATGTCATGCGCACTCGCTTCGGCGAGGAAGCGGACGAAGAGGCCAAACTCGGTCGCGCCTTGAAAGACCTGCTCGCCCGGCGCACCGCTCCACCCCGCTCCGCAGCGGGCGCGCGCAATTGAGTTGCATCCGATTTCTACGGGATGATAAAACGCGGCAGCCTGAAACCGACTCACCACCTGGGAGACACCCACGCGTCGCACATACAAATTGCATTCCTGCCGTTGACACAATTCGCCTGCGCCGCTAGGCTACGCGCACCGGATGCCCGCGTTGTGCTGATATGCGGGTGCCGGGCGACAGCCGATGAAGCGCGACGACATCCTGAAGCTTCTCGAACAAGTAGGCGCAATCCGCCAGGGCCATTTCGAGCTTTCCAGCGGACGCCACAGCGCCACGTATCTTCAGTGCGCGCTCGTCCTGCAGCATCCGGCGCATGCCGATCAACTGGCTCGCGCGCTCGCGGAACTTTTCTCGAATCTTACCGTCGCCTGCGTCGTGGCGCCCGCCCTCGGCGGGATCATCATTGGCTATGAGGTGGCGCGCGCCCTCGGGGTCCGCTCGATCTTCGTCGAGCGCGACCGCTCCGGGCAGATGGCTCTGCGCCGCGGCTTCGAGCTCAAGCGCGGCGAGCGTGTCCTCGTTATCGAGGATGTCTGGACCACCGGCGGCTCCACGCGCGAGACTATCGGCGTCGTCGAGCAGGAAGGCGGCCTCGCTGTCGCCGCTGGCGCATTGATTGACCGCAGCGGCGGCCGCCTGGAATTGAACGTTCCCTCGCGCGCGCTTCTCGAAATGGATGTCCCGAGCTACGAGCCGGATGATTGCCCCCTCTGCCGCGCCGGCGGCGTTCCTACACGCCCCGGCTCCCGCTTCTCCCGCGTCGAACCGTAACTTTCTCGCGCCATTCGCGGAAACACTCGTGCGCATTCCGTGTTTGAAAGTTGGAGGTCTTTCTTTTTCCCAATCTGTGTTCATCTGCGTTCATCTGTGGTTGCATTGCCTTTCGCCGCCCGTGCGATAATCAGAGCAGTCCGATGCGCAACATCAAACTCACACTCGCCTACGACGGCGCCGACTTCCACGGTTGGCAATCCCAGCCGGGCATGCCCACCATTCAGGGCGCGGTCGGGGATGTTCTGCGGAAGATCACGCAGGAAGAGCTCGTCGTTCACGGCGCCAGCCGCACGGACGCAGGCGTCCACGCGCTCGGACAAGTTGCGCACTTCAAGACGCACTCGCTGCTCCCTGCGGGAGAATTCCAGCGCGCGCTCAACGCGCTGCTTCCTCCCGCGATTCGCGTCGTGGCCGCCGAGGAAGTCGGCATGGATTTTCACTCGCGCTGGCAAGCGCAGGGAAAGACGTACCGCTATCGAATTTTCCGCGGCGCTGTTCTGCCGCCGTTTGATCACCGCCGCGCGCTCCACTATTCGGCGCCTCTCGACGAGGACGCTATGGCCGCCGCCGCGCGGCACTTCGAAGGCGAACACGACTTCACCACCTTCGCCGCTTCTTCAGGCGGGGAAGACGAGGACCGCGATCGCGAAACGGTGCGCGTGATTCATTCTTCTGAAATCGTTCACGAACCCGGTCGCCCGGAGATCGTCTACGTCGTTCGCGGCCGTTCCTTCCTGCGCTACATGGTGCGCAAGATTGTCGGCACCCTGATCGAGGTCGGGAAGGGAAGGCTTGCGCCGGTGGATATCCCGCAACTCCTTGAGGCGCGCGATCCGGGCCGCTCCGGCCCCACCGCTCCTCCCGACGGCCTCTATCTGGTTTCGCTCGAGTATCCCGACCCTACCGACTCGCTCGCCTCCGTCTCTTTGCGCCGTTCTGCTCGGAGCAGAAGCTAGCTCTTCGCTTTTGCCCTGGGAGAGACAACTGCCAATGAGGTTGGCTAAAATAATGTAGAATTAGGCTGGCCTATGGCCGTATGGGCAAACGAAGCATCTCTCTTGGCAAGGAGCCTATTGAATGGCCGACACGACCTCTCCAGAAACTCCGGCGCAGGCCGCACCAGCTGCTCCGGCGCCTGCCGCCCCCGTCGCTGAAACCGCGGCCCCCGCGCCGCCGAAGGTCAAGCACAAGAAAGCGACCCAGCGCGCATGCGACGAAAAAGACGAAAAAGGAAAGCTCTGCTGCGGCCATCTGAAGCGCTGGTACGACTACCCGAAGGAGATTGCAGCGCTCGTCGGCAAGAAATCGGAGATCTATCGCTGCGAGTTTTGCAAGACTCTCTACACTCCGGATCTCTCGCAGGCGCCGCACAGCTACACACTGCGCTATTGAGGATTTTTCTGGATGTTAGCGCGATCAAATCGATCGAAATGAAAAGCGACCTCATCCACGACTGGAACTCTTACTCCGGTCCTGAAATCCCGGGCGATCGCCGCGTGATGCTCAACGACGAAACGCTTCGCGACGGCCTGCAGAATCCGTCCGTCCACGACCCATCCATCGCCGAAAAAATCGAGATACTCCATCTGATGGAAGATCTCGGAATCGATACGGTGAATATCGGCCTTCCCGGCGCCGGGCCTCGCGCTTACGCCGACACCGAGGCTCTCGCGCGCGAGATCCTCCATTCGCGCATGAAGATCCGGCCGAACTGCGCGGCGCGCACCCACAAGAACGACATCAAGCCCATCATCGAAATTTCCGAACGCGTGGGCTTCCCCATCGAGGCCGCAACGTTTCTCGGTTCGAGCCCGATCCGCCGCCTTGTGGAAGATTGGACCGTCGAACACCTCCAGCGCACCACGGAAGAGGCGGTTACGTTCGCCGTGTCCGCGGGCCTTCCCGTGATGTACGTCACCGAGGACACGGTTCGCACCGATCCCTCCACCATCATTACCCTCTATTCCACCGCGATTCGCACCGGAGCGCGCGCCATCGTTCTTTGCGACACGGTGGGCCACGCCACTCCGCGCGGCGCCCACAATCTCGTGAAGTTCGCGATCGATGAAGTCGTCAAGCCTTCGGGCGAAAAAATCCGCGTGGATTGGCATGGGCACAACGACCGGGGTCTCGCGGTCGCGAATTCCATGGCCGCGTTTGCCGCCGGCGCCGACCAGGTCCACGCCGCCGCCATTTCGCTCGGCGAACGCGTGGGCAATACGCCGATGGAGCTGATGCTCGTCAATCTTCGCCTGCTCGGTTTGATTGACCGCGACCTTTCGAAACTGAAGAAATATTCGGACACCGTCGCGAAAGCGACACACTCCGTGATTCCGCCGAACTATCCGGTTGTCGGCCGCGACGCTTTCCGCACCGCCACCGGCGTTCACGCCGCCGCCATCGTGAAGGCCTACAAGAAAAACGACACCGAACTCGCCAATTCGATTTATAGCGGTGTGCCCTCGCATCTTTTTGGCCTCGAGCAGGTGATCGAAGTGGGTCCGCTGAGCGGCAAATCGAACGTTCTTTACTGGCTCGAGAAGCGCGGCATCCCCGCCACCGAGGAGCTCGTCGACCGCATCTTCAGCGTTGCAAAGCAATCCGAACGCGTGCTGACCGAACAGGAGCTTTTGGTTTTGGTTGAGTCTGTCGCACGAATCTCGTGAAACTCGTTCGCATCTGCTGTATCGTTCTCTTGATGGCCGCTCTTTCCACTCGCGCTGCCGAAGATTCCATCGAGAAGCTGGCGCAGGATCCTCGCTGCGTTCGCGCGCTCGGCTGGATCGAGAAGAATTCCGAGTGGCTCACCAGCGAGCAAATTCGCGTCACCGAAATTCCCGCTCCTGAATTTGCCGAAGGCCCGCGCGGCGCGTACCTCGCAAAAGCGTTCGAGTCCGCCGGCCTGAAAGTGCGCACGGACAAGACCGGCAACGTGATTGCCGAGCGCCCCGGTTCCGATTCCGGGAGCGTCCTGCTGATCACCGCGCATCTCGATACCGTATTCCCCGCGGGGACGAATGTTCGCGTGAAGCGCAACGGCAGCCGCCTCGAAGCTCCGGGAATTGCGGACAACGGCGCCGGCTTGGCAGCCGTCATCGGGTTGGCGCGCGCCCTGGAACAGTCGGGAATCGCCACGAAGAAAACGATTGTTCTGGCCGCGGACGTCGGCGAAGAAGGCGAAGGCAATCTTCGGGGTATCCGCGCGCTCGTGGAAGAGTATGGCTCGCGCCTCTCGGCCGTGATTGCCGTGGATGGAGCTTCCACCGAGCACGTCACCACGCAAGGAATTTCTTCCCGGCGCTTTGAAATCGCGATCACCGGCCCCGGCGGGCATAGCTGGTCGGATTTTGGCGCGCCCAATCCGATCACGGCTCTTTCGCGGGGCATCGTCCGCTTTTCTTCCATCCATCTTCCCGACGATCCGCGCAGCTCCTTCAACTTCGGCATGATCGAAGGAGGGTCCTCGGTAAATTCCATTCCCGCGCGCGCCGCGGTGAAAATCGATCTGCGCTCCGAAGAAGAGTCCGAGCTCAGTCGCATGGAGTCCGCGTTGCGCGAAGCCATGGATGCGGGAATAAAAGAGGAAACGGCCGCGATGCCGGACGTTCGCCCGGACGCCAATCCGCTCCAGCTGACTTTTCGCTCGCTCGGTTCCCGCCCCTCGGGAAAGCTTGCGGATGATTCTCCATTGCTCGAAACGATTCGCAGCGTTGAGCGCCACCTGGGGAATCGCTCCCGCGTCGAGCGCAGCTCTACCGACGCGAACATTCCCCTGTCGCGGGGCATTCCTGCTGTCGCTTTGGGCGGCGGCGGCAGGGGTGGCGGCTCGCATACCACGAGCGAGTGGTACGACCCCGAGGGGCGCGAAGAGGGATTGAAGCGGCTTTTCCTGATCGCTCTGGCCGTGGCGGGCGTCCAATCCTGAAATGCTGCGGCGGGTTCTTCTCGTTTCGCTCGCGGCTTTCCTGTGCATCGTGGTTTTAGCCATGTCTCGTTCAACGCGCAGTTTTTTCGTCGCGGGCGCAACGGAACGAAGTGCCCTGCAGGGCGCGGCCTCGCAAGATCCGGCGGATCTCCTCCTCACGAATGGCAGGATTTATACGGGCGATAGCAAACACCCATGGACTGCCGCCGTTGCGATTCGCGGCGAGTGGATTGCCGCCATCGCGGATTCCGGCGCTGATTTGAAGCCATGGATCGGGCCCAGGACGCGAGTCATTGATCTGCGCGGCCAGTTCGCCATGCCCGGCTTCAATGATGCTCACGTCCATCTCGCTGGCGCGGGCCAGGCGAAGCTTCAGGTGAAATTCGACGGCGCGCGCTCCCTTGCCGAGTTCCAGCAGCGCGTTCGGGACCGCCTCGGCGATTTCAAGGCAGGGGAGTGGATGGTGGGCCGCGGCTGGGATCACACACTCTGGCCCGGACAAAAGTTTCCGGCGAGGCAGGATTTGGACGCGGTGTCTGCCGATCATCCCATGTTTTTCGTCCGCGTCGACGGCCACGTTGCCGTGGCGAATTCGCGCGCCTTGGAAATCGCCGGAATTACCCGAGCCACGCCCGACCCTCCGGGCGGACACATCGAGCGCGACCCCGCCACCGGCGAACCGACCGGCATGCTCGAGGAAGATTCCGCGATGAATCTGGTGTACAGCCGCATTCCGCCTTATTCCGCAGCTCAGCGGCGCCGCGCGCTCGAACTCGCAATCGACGAGGCTGCGCGGTTCGGCGTCACTTCCGTGCAGGACAATTCCGTGCAGGAGCTATCCGAGAGCAGCAACTTCGCATGGCCAAACTTTCTTGTCTATCGGGACATGCAGCGCGAAGGAAAATTGAACGTACGCATCACGGAGTGGCTGCCATTCGGCGCGCCCCTGCCGCGGCTGGAAGAAATGCGCCGCATCGGCGGCACCACCGATGCGTGGCTCAAGACCGGCGCGCTCAAGGCATTCCTCGATGGCTCCCTCGGCTCACGCACGGCCGCAATGCTGGCGCCTTATTCGGATGACCCGAAGACATCTGGAATCCTGCGCGTGGATCCCGCGAAGCTGACGGAAATGTCCATCGAACGCGATCGCGCCGGGTTCCAGATTGCCTTCCACGCCATCGGCGATCGCGCGAACCGTGTCGCGCTCGATGCGTTTGCCGCAGTTGCCAAATCTAACGAACAGCGA